>NZ_FOEH01000013.1 GCF_900110695.1 Virgibacillus subterraneus
CTTACAAGTAGTCGGAGCCCGTTAATGGGTGACGGCGTACCTTTTGTAGAATGGACCGGCGAGTTACGATCGTATGCAAGGTTAAGTGGAAGACACGGAGCCGCAGCGAAAGCGAGTCTGAATAGGGCGTCCTAGTATACGGTCGTAGACCCGAAACCGTGTGATCTACCCATGTCCAGGGTGAAGGTCAGGTAACACTGACTGGAGGCCCGAACCCACGTATGTTGAAAAATGCGGGGATGAGGTGTGGGTAGGGGTGAAATGCCAATCGAACACGGAGATAGCTGGTTCTCTCCGAAATAGCTTTAGGGCTAGCCTCAAGGAACGAGTACTGGAGGTAGAGCACTGATTGGACTAGGGGCCCTCACCGGGTTACCGAATTCAGTCAAACTCCGAATGCCAGCTACTTAGACTTGGGAGTCAGACTATGGGTGATAAGGTTCATAGTCGAAAGGGAAACAGCCCAGACCGCCAGCTAAGGTCCCAAAGTATACGTTAAGTGGAAAAGGATGTGGAGTTGCCCAGACAACCAGTATGTTGGCTTAGAAGCAGCCATCATTTAAAGAGTGCGTAATAGCTCACTGGTCGAGTGACTCTGCGCCGAAAATGTACCGGGGCTAAACGTATCACCGAAGCTGCGGATTGTTCTTACGAACAATGGTAGGAGAGCGTTCCAAGTGCTGAGAAGTCAGACCGTGAGGACTGGTGGAGCGCTTGGAAGTGAGAATGCCGGTATGAGTAGCGAAAAAAGAGTGAGAATCTCTTTCACCGAATGCCTAAGGTTTCCTGAGGAAGGCTCGTCCACTCAGGGTTAGTCGGGACCTAAGCCGAGGCCGAAAGGCGTAGGCGATGGACAACAGGTAGATATTCCTGTACCACCTCATGAGCGTTTGAGCGATGGGGGGACGCAGTAGGATAAGGAAAGCGCACTGATGGAAATGTGCGCCCAAGCAGTGAGAAAGTTGGATAGGCAAATCCGTCCAACAATTTTGAGCTGTGATGGGGAGGGAAATAGAGTACCGAAGTTCCTGATTCCACACTGCCAAGAAAATCCTCTAGTGAGTTCATAGGTGCCCGTACCGCAAACCGACACAGGTAGGCGAGGAGAGAATCCTAAGGTGAGCGGGAGAACTCTCGTTAAGGAACTCGGCAAAATGACCCCGTAACTTCGGGAGAAGGGGTGCTCCTTTAAGGAGGAGCCGCAGTGAATAGGCCCAAGCGACTGTTTAGCAAAAACACAGGTCTCTGCGAAGCCGAAAGGCGAAGTATAGGGGCTGACACCTGCCCGGTGCTGGAAGGTTAAGGGGAAGCGTTAGCACTTTGGTGCGAAGCGTAGAACCGAAGCCCCAGTAAACGGCGGCCGTAACTATAACGGTCCTAAGGTAGCGAAATTCCTTGTCGGGTAAGTTCCGACCCGCACGAAAGGTGCAACGACTTGGGCACTGTCTCAACGAGAGACCCGGTGAAATTATACTATGTGTGAAGATGCACATTACCCGCGACAGGACGGAAAGACCCCGTGGAGCTTTACTGTAGCCTGATATTGAATGTTGGTACAGCTTGTACAGGATAGGTGGGAGCCGTCGATACCGGAGCGCTAGCTTCGGAGGAGGCATCCGTGGGATACCACCCTGGCTGTACGGACATTCTAACCCAGGACCGTAATCCGGTTCGGAGACAGTGTCAGGCGGGCAGTTTGACTGGGGCGGTCGCCTCCCAAAGAGTAACGGAGGCGCCCAAAGGTTCCCTCAGAATGGTTGGAAATCATTCGCAGAGTGTAAAGGCAGAAGGGAGCTTGACTGCGAGACCTACAAGTCGAGCAGGGACGAAAGTCGGGCTTAGTGATCCGGTGGTTCCGCATGGAAGGGCCATCGCTCAACGGATAAAAGCTACCCCGGGGATAACAGGCTTATCTCCCCCAAGAGTTCACATCGACGGGGAGGTTTGGCACCTCGATGTCGGCTCATCGCATCCTGGGGCTGTAGTCGGTCCCAAGGGTTGGGCTGTTCGCCCATTAAAGCGGTACGCGAGCTGGGTTCAGAACGTCGTGAGACAGTTCGGTCCCTATCCGTCGTGGGCGCTGGAAGTTTGAGAGGAGCTGTCCTTAGTACGAGAGGACCGGGATGGACACACCGCTGGTGTACCAGTTGTTCCGCCAGG
>NZ_FOEH01000012.1 GCF_900110695.1 Virgibacillus subterraneus
GGTCGGAGTGTTAATCTTTTACCTTTCAGCATAAAACCACCCTAACTTTTTCTTCTTAAACTATCCTGCTAGTTAGTGCAATAAGTCATCTCTTATTAAACAATCGCACCCGTTCGTATAAGTGCATTTTTTCACAATCTTGCTATTGAAAGTAGAACAAAGGAGACTCCATTAGAGGAAAAGTTTCATCACCAATCACAATCTTTCTATTAACTTCAAATTTATTTAAATAAATCTCTTTAAATATTCGTCAAATATTTTGTTCATAACTTTGGGGGTGTTTTCTAAATAAATATTAATTTGTTCAATGTTCGATTCGAATTTATCAGAGTTACTTTCTTCTATTGGAAAATCAGATATTCCTTTTATAATAATGCACTCAACATCATTCTTCTTACATATATAAGCAATTGCACTCGCTTCTGTATCGGCTATTATTATTTTGTTTTCTTTAAGTTCTAAATAGTCCTTCCGCATAACTACTGCTTTATCAGCGGTGCCAATTGTTCCGGTATAAAAATCATTTCCATATTTTGATAAATCAATATCGACTATGAAGGATTGTTTAATAAAAGGCTCAATTTCTTTTACTGTGCAATCATATTGAACGGCTTTATCGGGTACAAAAATATCCAAATTACTGAACTTATCATCTATTCCTGCACATGTTCCAGCAACGATTACTTTAGTTAAATCTAAATTAGAAATCATATACTGATTACCACCAACACCATTTACTTTTCTTACACCGGTACTATAAAAAACAAGCTCAGTATCATTAATTGTTCTCATGAAATACTCGCCATAAGGATAACCGAAACGTTCGTTATCTTTTATGCTAAAGTATTCCAATGTCGCTTCATATTCCCACTTCGTCGCTATACTTATTCCTATCATTGACTTATCACCCTACTTTTTGTAATTAAAGAAATATAATCCACTAATACCGACTTCTTGCAAATCCATAATTATATATGTTTTTTAAGCTAACCTGCTTCTATAATTGAACAAGGAGTGCATTTCCTTATTCAAGGAAAGCACCCTTTACTTTAATTACAATAGTTCACATATTATTTAATCTTTACTTTTCACTACACTTAAAATTTCAGAAACCCCCATTGCACTACTGGCATTGAGCATTCCAAGCTATTGTTTTCGTGATATGGCTCATTAGAAGCCCTTTTAAGAAGAAAAGTAACTAATACACAAGCATAGAAAATATTTTATTTTTCCAATTCTGCCTCCTCTATAATCCGCACGAAATCCGTGTTGATATCCCCGTTAATATATCCATGTCCATTTACAGAGTTATCAGGATACGTTATTTCATTGTCTTCATTAAATGGGGTCCATCCTATATATGCGTGTACATCCGGCAGAAGACTTGTAAAATTAACATGAGGATTTTGGGCTAATGCTAGTTTATTTGTTTGAGTCATAAATGAACGCCAATCCTCAGGGAGCTGCAGCACACCATATGATTCCTCCTCTAAAGCAACACTATCTTCCAATTGAATCCGCGGAACATAAGTATGTTCTCCATTTGAAATATGATAGCCCCGGTCCCGGATTAAATAAAAATCCGCGTAGCTGATCTGGTCATCTGGATGAAGGTTCCATACAAGGTGAAAAGAAGATGGGTCCTCTTTATCGATCTTCCAAACAGTTGGTTCTCCAGTTGTATCTATATAAGACGGTTTCCATTTGTTTCTTTCCCATACCCAATAGCTTGCACCGTAATTGTTTTCACTTGATAGAAAAGGAACAAATACATGTTCTTGATCAAGTTGGATGTTTTCCTGTATGGTTTCTGCATCTGCTTTAGGAAAAATTTCATTTATTTGATCTACTAATTGCTCATCTGCTGGAAAAGCTTGTGGCTCCTGAAAATAAAACCAATAGAGTAAAAATAGAGACAATAAAATAATTACACATATCGCTATGAGTGACACTCTCTTTTTAGTCATTGCCCCCCTCCTCTAGCAGTGAGTCGTCAGAACGGAAATAGTATTGACCCTTTGCTGCAGTAATGAGCAAACCCTTACCATCTTTCTCAACATAAATGATAGCATCAACTCCACTCCCCCGCTTTGGCAATGAACCAGTTAACTGATAGGGGAACCGCTCTTCTATATTTTCAGTTTCGACGTTGCTAGTCACTTTTTGATACCACTGTTCACTATGTATTGTTTCATGTCTCATCCTAGCTATCTCGTCTGCTAAATGATCTTTATTCAGTGAACGTTCCTCTACTGATGGATGTGTTTGAATGAGAGATGCGTTATCTAAGTTTGCAATATACGTTGAAAGTTCTTCTTTAGGATAGATTGCCTGATTAACAGGGATTATTATTAACTTACTCAAGATAAAAATAAAAAGGAAAAAAAAACCTAACCATGCAAACGTACGATAGACTTCCCATTTCTCTTTCTTATCTCGAAAAGCAAAAATTAATATCCAAACACCCAACGGCAAAATAGGTATTCGTACAACTGTGTCCAGGAAATTCGTATTAATAGAGAAAGAAAACATTCCAATTAGTACAATAAGAATTATCTTCCATAGTTTTGGCTTCTCCTGCAGCTTTTTATATTTCGTATAGATTATTATAATTATTACGAGCCACACCAAGATAGTGGCTGTTACTGTAATGGCATTGTTATATTCCATAAAATCAACCTCCTTTTTCACATATTATAAAGCTGAATGACGTGGACTTACCTGGATGCAATTGTACCCGTTGAGGTAGATTTCCAGATTTAAAAAGATCATTTTAACCATTAGTCCTCGTTTATGTAATAAGAGCAAGTCGTAATTTTCAAGGACACCAGGTTATTTTTTCGCCACTATCACAGTTTATTTTAACATAAAATTCCAATAATTCTTCAAATAAAAACAGGATCGCCGTAATCGACAATCCCTTATTAAACTCTTGCACCCAGTTTGTTGAATAGTATTTTGTTTATTTGGCTATTAAATCATTTTGAGGATGTTTCTAGAGTTCTTGAGCATCCCAAGTAATCCAAGTCCTTTTTTCGCATCTCTAGTTAATTTCTTCTCTGCACATTTTAAGACTTTTTCCTCAGCGTTAGAATAATTGCCAGAATCAAAAATAGGTTGCGGGTCATATTCTATTGTGAGTTGAATAGCTTTAGTTTCATCTTCTCCGACAATTTTATTTGATAGATACAAAGCCATATCAATACCAGCAGATACTCCTGCTGCAGTTATATATTTACCTTGTTCTACTATTCTTTCCCTTAAAGGAATAGCACCAAAATTACTTAATAATTTTATTGGTTTCCAATGTGATGTTGCTTTTAATCCTGACAGCAATCCAGTTGAAGCCAGTAAAATAGACCCTGTGCATACAGATGTAGTCCATTTTGTACCTTTATCTACTTCTCTAATCCAGTTTAATATGTTCTCTTTTTTCATTTCTTTCATAAACCCTATGGGAGATCCTGGTATGACTAAAATATCTGCATAATTAATATCATCAATACTATTCTTAACATTAATGTCAATGAATCCAGAATCAGCCGTTATTTCACCTGTTTCTTCTGCAACAAATAAAACTTCAGCATCAGTCATATTCCTTAAAACTTCATATGGACCAATAGCATCAAGCATAGTCATTCCATTATATACATAAATAATTATCTTCATCACTTGCCTCCTTAAAATATTTGCTTCTAATAAATTCTACTCTCTTCTTCAACAATCCTGCTTCTATAATTGAACAAGAATGCAATTCCTTATTAAAGGAAAGCACCCAATAGTTGAAAAGAACGACTAAAATAGCTCCTTGTGGTTTAACCATTCTTTTAAATCCTCATCACCCTGAACAGATAATAATCGATACAAGTACCGATAAGGTGTTCTAACCTTTGATAAATCTGGTAATTCTAATACTTTTTCATAACCAATTTTAAAATTGATAGCTGATTTCTCATCTAAAACATATTCAAGACCAATAAAATCAAATTCTCTAGGAGCGATAACATATGCTTCTGTATCGACCAGTCCAGATATTACTTTACCATCAGATAAAAACTGTGTAGGGTCTATATCAACTAGCACAAATGTAGAATATTCAGGACTTGGAATATCTTCTAATAAGTTCTTAATCTCAATTAGCTTATCCTTAATATCCTTTTCTTCTTTGTAATATCTAGAAACTAATTCAGTCATTGTATCCTTTAAATGTTGATTGAATTCTTCCAATCCAATTTTAAACATTCCAGATGGGGACCCAACATAATTTTTTCTATACTTATGTATTTTTGCTAATCCCTCTCCTAAACTTTGCACAACAGAAGATGGTTGCTCAACAAATGATTGGACAACCTCACCTGTTAACTTTTCTACAACCACAAATTCCCTTGAAAAACTTTTCCCTTTATTTAATACTCTAGGTACTGGCATAGAAGTTATATTATTTAGTGTATTATTTATGTTTTCCAATTCAAAAACTCGTCTTTGGTCAATACCAAATATGTTTTTGCATCCCCACCAAAAATCATTATTAGGTTCTTCAGTCATTCGAGAAGTACGTACAACTACCTCTTTTTTTTCTGTTTTAACCAACCATACGTCGCTAGCGTGGTCTTCATATCCTGGACTTAACTCTTGAACTTCTATAACCTTTTCTTCAAACAAAAAATTCAAATCCATAAATTAGTTCCTCTTTTTTGTAATAGTCCTATAACATTGCTCGTGTTTCTTAAACTATTCTGCTGCGTTAGTTTAAGTGTAATTCTTCACAATTTCTGTATTTATTTTAACATAAATACCCATATTCCCTTATATAACTGAAAATTACAATTTACATTTAAATTCACACCATAAATCTCATTTTTCTCTTGTGAACTATTCTGTTAATAGACATTAAAAACTCTTTCGAATTTTGATATAGCAATAAAAATACACACGAGATTTCGCTTGCGAAATCCCGTGTGTTATATTGTGTTTTTAATGTTTGCACCTCTGAAATGAACGCGTTAGATCTGAACGTTATATGCAAAATTATTTTCCTTATTAAACTGCCATTAGCTAATTCGAACTGTTACTTTGTAGGTTTTGCCCGAATTAAATAAATGATATCTGACCAATAACGTTCGATTTGATCAACCTGAAGACTAGATTTTCCAATTATTTTATCGATATTTCTGTTACAATGACATCCAGATATTTTAGTATGTAGTGGGTCGATCATTTTTTGGGTGAAGGAAAGTAATGGATTAGAGCTCAGACCATGTTCCATTAACAATATAATCCCACCCTTACGGCACCAACTGTTGAATTTACTTAATGTTGCAATTGGGTCAGGATAACTGCAAAGTGAAAGCGTTGATACGATGCTATCAAAAGAGTTGGGTTCTAAAATTAACTCATCAATATCTTCTTGTATAAATTTTGCTTTCACCTGAGAAATTGATGCTGCTCTTTTGGCACTCATAATCATCTCTGAACTAAAATCAATTCCTGTTATCTCAACGTTATTCCGATCATAATAAGAAAAGTTCGCTCCAGCTCCAATTCCAACTTCTAAGACCTTTCCGTATGCGTTTTTTATTATTTTATTTCTCAATCCGGCAAACTTTGGATTAGCGCGTTTATTTTCATACATTTTTACCTGTTTATCGTATTTTTTAATTTGCTTTTCTTTTTTCATTTGCTCACTTCCTGAAGGGTTGACTTAGATTTTTCATCTGGGCTTTACCATATATATAAGATAATTTCAATATTATTCATAACTCCTAGAGTAATAATAAACCGCGTACTTAGGGGTACACGGTCAAGTAAATTGTCTTGAAGTATTTTCCTTTACTGGCGAGGTCCAAATAACATCACTGCAACACCAACTAAATCATATAAATAAGGCGTTTTCTTATCAATGCCTCATCCCCATAAAACGGATAGGACAATAAAAACGCCACCGTACGCTGCATAAACTCTACCGAACGATGTGAAGGTTTGAAATGTAGCTATTACGCCATATTAAGCTAGTGCAATCCCACCACCAACACATTGCATAATCACATCCTAAAGCCAAAGGTATATGCCATTGATACCTAAAGATAACCGCTTAATCCTCCAGTGTACTTCATTATCCATGATTTACCGTTCCAGCAACGGCAATAGCTCTTTCAATGCTCCAATCTCATATGTTGGCTTCACTTCAATACATTCTTTGTCATGACGGTTAATCCAGACGGAATCTATTCCAGCACGCTTAGCTCCAAGTATATCTGTACTTAAATTATCCCCAACCATTAATACCTCATCCTTCTGCACAGCAAGAAGCTCAAGTGCATGTTCAAAAATTGCTGGGTCTGGTTTTCCTTTTCCAAAAGCCCCAGAAACAACAATGTGCTCAAAATAGGTCATGAGTTTTGGTGTGATATCAAGCTTAGTCTGTTGTAATTCGGGGGATCCGTTCGTTAGCATCAGCAGTTGGTACTCCCCTTTTAACTGATCAAGCACCTCAAAACTATCCTCATATACAAATGCATTTTTCTTTCGCATCGCAGGAAAAGTTTCTGCCAGCTGATAACCGAAATCCGGATCATCAACTCCTAAATCATGCAGTCCTCTCGTCCAGGCTTCTTTACGATATTCTGGAACAATTTCTTTCAATTTGTGAAAAGACTCCCCCTCATCCCGAAAATCACCCCATAGTCCTTCAAACGGATTTATTCCAATCATCTTTGTAAAATCATATGTATCATAGGATGCATACAACTCCCGTGCATTTTCACGAACTTTCTCTTCTAGCTTAACAGGATCAATATCATATTTTTGCTTTGCGAGTTCACAAGTGGCTTTAAAAGCCTCTTTTACACTTTTTTTGTCCCAAAGCAAGGTATCGTCAAGATCAAATAAGAGTGCTTTGATCATTTAATCAGCATCCTTTCCATAAATCACCGCTCATTCCCGCAAACAAGTTCTTCTGCATATAATTAAATGGATGTATTTTACAAGGAGGGTTTTTTTATGTATTACGTCAATTATCCAGGTTATTATTATGTACCATATTATCCCAATGCCACATATTGGCCAGGTCGCCAGCAATATCCGCCTGTTGACGCCAACCTGTTAAATCAATCAGCAAATGAAACGAAAAAACTAATGGATGACGCGAGCATTGTTCTTAATAAACTTGCAGAATCACAAGAATATGATGCAGAACTAATGAAAGCTGCTCAAGTTTCAGATACCGCAAAGGTTGAGCAATTAATTCTCTCTACAGGCATTACATCAGACGTTGATATTAATTATAATCCTGATGGCTTACGACTGGAATTCAAATCACAAGTTGCTGACATGGATTGCTGTAAGCTGCGAATTGCATTACGCTGGCGTTAAATTCGATAAACAACTCTCGTACTGCAAATGATATCATGCAATCCTTTCTTTTCTTCATTCCATCCTGCCATCAGAAAGCCAATACCAAGTGGAAGTGCTGAGAGAAAATACGCAAAAAATCTTCCAATTGATTTCAGCATGCTAATTTGGGTCATCTCTACATTAAGCACTTGGATCCTGCATGCTAATTTCCCTGGTGATCCTTTATACTTGCTTGCAGTGAAAACAATTATAAAAACAACGACATAAATTAGATTTGATATGTCTTCGGATGGCGATGAATACCAAGTATTTGCTTCGTTACCTGGTGAACTGAAAAAACGTTCTTCATTAATTAAAATAGCTATAATTGCTCCTATTATATATATCAAAATTCCATCAATTATGTTTGCCAGGAATCTGATCCAGAACCCAGCTGGTTTATATTTTTCCATAAAAATCTACTCCTTTTATCCATAAATAGTCATCACCTAGTACATACCCACTGTTCAGATAAAGTGTATGTAAACTACGCTGCTAAAGTATATTAGTCACTATTGATTACTTTAACATAAAAAACCCTTTAATTATTACATCTAAATAGAATTTGCCCCAACGTTTAAATAGTAACCAAGCCTAAATTCCTGCCCTAAAAATTAAAGAAAAGAAATGAAATATAAGAGGGAGAACCCCTCAGAGTTTCTCCCATCTCCCATCCATATTTATCATTAACTTATCAATCTACAGACCTTTAATATCATTCACAAGTTCAGGCAATCCATTATAAAATAAATGTCCCCTGCTTTCAATTGCTCGTGGAGTTGCAGTTAAAAGTTTTTTTGTATAATCCTTAAAATGATCAAATGAAACTACTTCATCATCGCGACTGTGATAGAAAAATACTTGTGGTATAGGGGGAAGCATTGCAACAAAATTTTCGGAAAGCGTAAATTCTTCACTCTCCCAAAAATCATTTTTACCCCAGTATGGTGCTGCGACACTGTGTAAACTGGATATCTTAACTTGGCAATCTTCTTCAGATAGATATTTTAATAATACCGATCCACCCAAAGAATGCCCAATCAAAATAACTTCACCTTCTAATGCCGCAAACTCTTTGTTAAGCTGCTCCTTCCATGCTGTATATTCCGGGTTTTCCGGGTTAGGCATTTCAGGAATTATCAAATTATATTCAGCATTTAGTTTATCTTGCAAATACACTATAAAATCAGAGCTTCCTTCGTGTTCACCTTGTGGTCCAGCACTATGAATGAATAGTATTTGTTTTTTCACGTTGCTCCTCCTTATAATTAAAATTTTTATTAAAGAACATCCTTGTGAAATGCAAGAACAACATATCCTGTAAATATTGGATTATGAGATTGCTAATTCTTTAATACTCGATTTAGAAAATTATTCATTAAGAGAGGGATCGACACTAGGATCGGAGGATCATCAAGTTGTGGTTCACGAAGTGTCACATGTTGATGCGGAACAATTGTGTTTCTCTTAATAATTATCGGGGCCTTCAACCTGGCGCGTAATGTTGAGTACGGGAGCAGTATATCCCTTGCCTGCATTTCCCAGGATACAGATGTAGCCATCAAGTAATACTTGCCAGGTTTGACACCTGTAAAACAAAAAGTACCCAATGAAGAAAGTAGCGTCCCATATAAAGGAAGGCCTTCTGGAATCGGTTTTGCAAATAAGCCGATAAGAATAACCCCTTCAAAAGAAGCATCCGCATGAACGGTCCCCTCGACCTTTGCATGTGTATTTGAAGTTAATAGTAAACTATCAGTCCAATCATTTAGCCCCTTTAACCTGCGTAATCGATAGTCTGCATGAACCGCTGAATTCCGAAATTCAGCCGGTGTTACGCCTATACGTTCAGTAAATCTAGTTGTAAAGGTTCCTAAGCTTTGTTGTCCAATCTCCATTCCTATATCACGAACACTTAAATTCGTATGTAACAATAAGTCTTTTGCTTTTTGCAAACGGAGGGAAGAAACATAATAATGTGGCGGAAGGCCAGTTTTTTGCTTAAATATACGGGAAAAATGATACGGGCTATAAGCTACATACTTAGCTAGATGAGAAAGGGGCAGGGGCTCTTGGATATTTTCACGAATGTACTCAATCACTGCATCAATTTCTACAGCATATTGGTCAGTCATTGTTTCTACACCTCCATGGTAAAGTATTCAATATTCTCTATAAAAATTCCTTCTCTATTTTCGAAAATAATTCCCATGATATTTTTCTAACAGAAAAACGGAAATGGCTGAATAAACCAAATAAATTGCAATTATCTATTGCATTATCCAATCATTTGTATTAAAGTAAGAAAAATCAAGTATTTAACAATTACATATATTTCTTATCAAGAGAGACGGAGGGATTGGCCCTGTGATGTCTCAGCAACCCGCCATAACTGGTCCGGTGCTAAATCCAAAAGGTAACAAGTTACCTGAAGATGAGAAGATTGTTTGCGCTATTAGGGACCTTCTTCTTATCTAGAGGGTCTCTAATTTTTTTCATGAAAAGGATGATTAATATGTCAGATAAAAGTATCCAAACCAACTTAGCACAACTAGGCAATAATAGTGATAAAACGACAGGTGCAGTCAATCCGCCTATCTATTTATCAACAGCATTCCAGCATGAAGGGATTGGCAAATCTACTGGATACGACTACACACGTACAAAAAATCCAACGCGAGCTATCTTGGAAGAAGGAATTGCAAAGCTGGAAATCGGTGATAGCGGCTATGCCTGCAGTTCCGGAATGGCAGCCATCCAGTTAGTTCTTTCCCTTTTCCGTTCAGGTGATGAAATCATTGTTCCAGAAGACATTTATGGTGGTACATACCGTTTACTTCAGCATTACGATGATGTCTATGATATAAAGACAACCTATTCGGAGTTTAAAGATGTTGCCGTGACTGAGAAATTAATCACACCAAAAACGAGAGCATTATTCATTGAAACCCCAACAAACCCGTTAATGCAGGAAATAGATATTAAGGAATATGCAGCACTTGCTGATAGACATGACCTGTTACTCATAGTTGACAACACATTCCTGACTCCTTATTTCCAGCAGCCGCTTGAACTTGGCGCTGATATCGTAGTTCATAGTGCAACTAAATTTATTGGCGGACACAATGATGTTCTCGCAGGCTTAGTCGTTGCGAAAGGAGAGGCAATCTGCGACAAATTGGCTACTATCCATAATGCTTCAGGTGCTGTTTTGTCCCCTTTTGATTCATGGCTGATTATTAGAGGCCTCAAGACACTTGCACTAAGGATGAAGCAGCACGATGAAAACACACGGAAAATAGCGGAATACTTAGCAAATGAACAAGGAGTTACTGACGTACTGTATCCGGGGAAAGGTGGAATGCTTTCGTTCCGCCTTCAGAAGGCAGATTGGGTTGAGCCCTTTTTAGAACGCCTTAAATTGATTACTTTTGCAGAAAGCCTTGGCGGGGTTGAAAGTTTTATTACGTATCCTGCAACACAGACCCACGCAGAGATACCGGAAGAAGAACGAGCACTCCGAGGAATCGATAACCGGTTATTACGGTTTTCTATTGGCATTGAACAAGCTGAAGATCTAATTACAGATTTGAAGAACGTATTTTCATCATTGAAAAAGGGGGAAGACAAGGAATGAGTAATAAGAAGGATCAATTGGAAACAGAACTAATTCATGCTCCATCAAATTTGGACGTTGAACAGGGAACAGGTGCCGTAAATGTGCCGATTTATCTGTCATCAACCTATCACCAGGAATCCTTTGATGCGTTTGGGCCATTTGATTATAGCCGTTCGGGAAATCCGACAAGGCAAGCGCTGGAAGAAAAGATAGCCCAATTAGAGGAAGGTGCCCGTGGCTTAGCATTTGCTTCTGGAATGTCTGCCATCTCGTCATCCTTTATGCTGCTTTCAGCTGGTGACCATGTTCTAGTATCAACGGATGTGTACGGAGGTACTTACCGATTTGTAACTGAAGTACTTACTAAATTTAAAATTGATCACACCTTTGTAGATATGACAGACCTAACTGAGGTTAACGATGCAATTAAACCCAATACAAAAGTCATCTATATCGAAACACCGTCAAACCCATGTCTAAACATTACTGACATTAATGGAATTGTTAAAATTGCCAAAGCGAATGACTGCCTAACTTTTCTCGACAATACTTTCATGAGCCCACTTTACCAGAAGCCAATTAACCTTGGTGTGGATATTGTGCTCCATAGTGCGACTAAGTTTTTGTCTGGCCATAGTGACATTATTGCAGGTCTGGCTGTTACAAACACAGAAGAGCTTGGGGAAAGGTTGGCCTTTATTCAAAATTCCTTCGGCTCCATACTTGGCGCACAGGATTCCTATCAGTTAATTCAAGGCATCAAAACGTTAGGTTCCCGTCTTAAGCAATCATCTGAATCAGCACTGAAAATAGCTGCCTATTTAACTAATCATCCATTAATTAAGAACGTATTTTATCCTGGATTACCTAACCATCCAGGACATGACCTCCATAACAGCCAATCAAAAGGTTCAGGGGCAGTCCTTTCGTTCGAAATAAAAGATTCAGTTAAAGCGAAAACATTTGTTGAACAAATTCGCCTGCCAGTATTCGCTGTAAGTCTTGGAGCAGTAGAAACTATTCTTTCGTATCCAGCTACTATGTCTCATGCTGCAATGCCAAAGCAAGAAAGAGATAAACGAGGGATTACCGATGGATTATTCCGATTTTCAGTCGGACTCGAACATGTGGATGATTTAATTTCAGATCTGGATTATGCATTACAGGCTGCGTCGCAACAAGTAAAGGACCCACATGTTGTTGGATAAAAATTAACAGTAGGCGTGATTCTTTATTACAGGAATTGCGCCTATCTTAATAAAACTCCTCCCCACTAACCTTTGAAACAGCTTTACAAAACTTTGTCCACTTCTTTGGATAATGGTTACTGCCAATTTTAATTTCACAATGTGTATCATATTCTATATCTAACCGCCAATATGAACCGTCCATAACACCATCATGGTTGTACTCCTCCGCCCAGTTAACAAAATCACATTTATATAATTCAGCTAGAAGCCATTCAATACTTTCCTCACTCATAGTGGCTATCTGATCAGATTCGTTAAATTCTCCAAACACAAGCGCACTACGAACACGCCTACCCTTCAGGTCAATCCTCACCCTCTGAACAGAACCATAATCCATATATCCACCACTTTGTATATCAATAAACCGAATCCGCTCATAAATTTTTCGTCCTCTGTACTTCTTCCATTCATGATCGCAATCCTTGCAATGATATTTAGCATTACCAATAGTGATCGGTCGAAATGGTGCAGGTTCCATCTGCTTGTATTCCTGGCCAATGTCATATGTATCTTTTGATTCGCACTTCGAACAAACAGGCGAAACAATACGGAAATTACTCATAGAACTCTCTCCTTTGCCTACACTTTCATGCTAAACACCTGTATGTTCCTCTTTCATGGCATGGATTAATATTTATTTTTCCGTTTTTTGATATACTTTTGTGTCCATAACCCTGCATTAAAAAACGATAGAATCATAGCGAAGTAAAAGAGTCTCCTATTAAACATAAATTCCCTTCGCTAGTAAACTCATTATATGGCAACTAATATTGATATGATAAATTGCCCCTTCACAGATTTAACCATTGTACCCCTCCATATGTACCCTCAACGTGCTGTTTCCTTGTAAAAAATAATTGGCCCAGATGGCAGTGGGCGACTATATATTTAGTATAATTAAAATGATTAATAAGCTAAAGTTGGGGACACCAATTATTAGTAATCTTGTAACCCATTTGTTTTTGTCCTGTCTGTCTTTTTTGGTCTCCGTATGATAATTAGCTCTGTTTCTGTCACCATCAACAAAAGCACCTGTTAACAAACCTGATAATACTAAGGGAATAACTGCCGCTGCAGCTATAATCTTAAAAAATAAGTTCCAGTCACCAGTGAAAGTGCCGATCAACAGGGCAATAATAGTAAAGATTACACCAATACCCAGATATTTTAACAACGTAATCCCCCCTTTGTTTAGTTACCGATATTTATCGTGAGTAGGGTTAAATAAATCCTCTTCTGTATTTCTAACAATTGAGAAATTGTCTACATTATCATGACCATGAAGCGTTTCATTGTGATGAAGGATTATTTGTTGTGCAGTTAAGTTATCGGAGTCAGAAGTAGAATGTCCATCTCCAACTAAAGTAACGTCAAAATGATTGACCGTCGCTGTCCTGACAGCCGTATCAATACAATGTTCCGTCTTACATCCCATTATTACAAGATGCTCTACGTTGTTTTCATTTAAATGTTTGAGTAATGGAGTACCATGAAATGAATTTGTAGCAGCTTTATCAAATACGACAGCAGTGGATGGCACTCTAATATTGTTATGTATTTGAAATCCAGGACCTTCTCCATTCGAAACATCTAAATCTCTAATGAACACAACGGAAATACCTTCTTCTATGGCCTTTTCAATAACAGTATTAATGTTACTTACGACTTTTTCCTTCTCAGAAACTTCCCGTTCCACACTACTGCCTTCCATCAAATCCTGTTGTGCATCGATTACCAGTAAAGCTTGCTTCAATAGTGTTCTCCTCCTTAAGGCTACTACCTTATAATTAATTTTTAGTATACTTGGCATTCGTTAAATGGACTTTCATGCAAGTAAATTTTGCTATCCTAACTGCTAAAAATACTTAATAATCATCAAGACTAAACTAAAAATAGTATATAAAAGAGACCCATAAAACACGGCACCCACGTCTATTTTCATTTCATCGTTTTTTTGAATTTTCCAGCTTGATTCACTTGCTTCAAAAGTTGCTGCTTTTGATAACGCTCCCCCACTACTGTTAAAGAAGTAAATTACAATAGATATCGCCAGACCAATTAAAAAACTCCACTCACTATATGAAAAAGAAATGATTACACTAGCAGCCCATATAATTAAGCCGATAACTATTGAAGACAATAATGAAAAACCAACCTTCTTCACACATACCCCCTCCTTCTCTTATTTCTTACGAAGTCACAAGAATGAAAGTTTCAAGTAAACAGAATTTTCTTTAAAAACGGATCGGACTTACCAATGCAATAAGACCGTCAAGTCATAATAAAGAACGTGGCCGCCATCATCACATTGCACCCATTAATGTTATATTATTTTAACTGCCAAATGTACTCCAAGGTTCTTCAATACGAATTAACATATCTTCTATTTTATGTTCTTCATTTAAGTTAGCTTGCCCGTTCACCGTTTCAACTTCTGATGATTCACTATCTTCTTTTCGGTACTGTAATTCTATGGAGAAATTATAAATTATTTCTTTAGAATCTGATTTTTCGTATTCGATGTTTTCCACCTCTAGTTTGTAGTCATTTCTTATCGGTTCAATCCATAATACTGAACCGTAGCTGGAAATGTATTCTTGGTAGGATGTTTCATCTGCAAAATAATCTTTATACAGGTTTTCTTCATATTGTCCTAAAGCCTCAAGTTTCCCCTCGCCTTTTAATATTTGTTTCAACTCATCATCCGGACCTGTAAGGTTGTTCTGTAATACAGCTTCAATTGTCTGTATATTTTCATCATGAGTTTTCGTTTCTGTTTTTTCGGTACAGCTAACTAATATTAAAAGTAGTAAAACATATAAAGCGGTTACAAAAAATTTGTACGTCCGTTTCTTCATATATCCCCCTCCTTTATGAGTAATACGATCACTAACGTTAATAAGTTTCGGAAATAATGTATTCAGACAATCCATAAGATAAGTACGTACTAAACCAACAAAACTACAATGACTTACTAGGTTAAGATAATAATAAGAAGCAGTTAATCAGGCGCAATCCCTAGTGCAAGAATTGCGCCTTTTCTTTGATTGATAATGGAGTATAGAACTTAATGCTACACTCCATTTCTATTTAGTTTTGAGCATCAGTTACAATTGTGAATGTTACTCCAAACTTGTCCGTTAAATAACCCTGGGCAGGGGTGAAGGAGGTTTCCTCCAAAGGACCGATGACTTTTCCGTCCTGTTGCAATGCTTCAAAAATTTGTTTGGTTTTTTCCACATCATTCGTTGTCACATAGATAGCTGCTTGATTTCCTATTTGACGAGAAAACCCCGGAGAATCGTAAATAGCAATATCTGTTTCACCAACTTTTAACCTTGCATGTGCCACAAGGTCCAAGATTTTTTCTGGGAATGACATTCCGGGAAACTCTGGAATCTCTCCATATGTTTGGATAGAAAGGACTTTTGCATCCAATACTTTTTCATAAAATTGGATCGCTTCCTTTGCATTTCCATCGAACATCAAATGAGGAATAGCTCGTAATGTCATCAACAGTCAACTCCTTAATTTATTAATTATTCTTTTTTTATAATAGCATAATAATAATGTTTTGATTTCTTCAGAATTGCTATCTTATTAGACTGTTATCCTTGAATGTCGTCGTCACTTTTGTATTCTAAAATGTCTCCAGGCTGACATTCTAAAGCCTTACAAATTGCCTCTAAAGTTGAAAGCCTGATTGCTTTTGCCTTTCCATTTTTCAAAATAGAAAGGTTAGCCATTGTTATTCCAACCCTCTCCGAAAGTTCTGTTACGCTCATTTTCCTTTTAGCCAGCATCACATCAATATTAATTATTATTCCCATGGTATTCACCTCAGACCGTTAAATCATTTTCTGATTTTAGATTAATAGCTGTTTGCAAAAGTCTTTGGAGCACAGCAGCAAAAACTGCAATCACCATTGAAGCAAAGATAATGACCATTCCCATTAATATACCTGGTGCGTCGTCTGCCTTTGTAAGAAGATATAAAAATGGCATTTCTGCAACATACAGAACAATGATTATGATTGCGCAGTATTTTATATTTTTTAAAGCCTTAACAGATAATTCCGAGAAAGCCTCGTTCTTGTCAATATAGCCTAAAAGTTTTAAAGTCTGATACAAAGCAAAGAAAAACGGTATCATTGCTGCATACATTCCGATTAATATTGGATATTGCAAATTAGTCAGCTCAGGAAGCTGCCAATATGGGGAATTTGGGTCAAACCTGGACAACCCAACTATACACACAGCAAGAACTGGAGTTCCAATAAGAAAAACAGCTATCTTTAAAAAGAGTGTTGATCCTCGTTTCATAAAAAGCACCTCATTAAATTATTAGTAATTTGATTTTAATACATTATTTATTGAATTTCAATAAAAAATTAATATTTTTTAATACATTATTATCGTATTAACTTATCTTAACTAAAAAAAGCATTTCTTATTACTAAGAAATGCTCCACAACTTTAAGCTATTCAAATGTGCCTTGGATATCTCAAAGAAATATTATCTTCTCCAACTGCCCAAAAATAAATACCAGTCTTGTACCCATTTGGTCCAATAAGCTTATTACTCTCTCTTCCACTTCAAGCAGTAATGACTGTTTCAGTGCTATTTCAAATATTCGTGGATATTTGTTTAAGTATAATACTATTTTTTGTCGTCATTCTTGTTAACTTCTAACAAATTATTAGAGTTAATTGCAATTCTATCGTTATTAGTTGTTATAATTTCAAGGGGATATATGGCAGATAATTTATCAGAGAAAATCCATTTTCTTTCTGGTTGAGTAAGTATAATAAATATTCCCTTTGAGCTATCTCCCATAAAATTAAGTGTTGTCGAGGTTAGAGGTGAATTGTCTCTTTCATGAATTCCAATATCAATTAGCCTCTCACCTGCATCTATTGCATCATCAACAGTCAGCCCTATTTCACTAATGTTTAACACGCCCTTATCAGCTGAGAAAGGTTCCACCATTTCTTCAGATATAGAATGCCTTGAAATGAATTCAACTATATTACCTGCAGGGTCATAAAAGTATAGGGCATGTGCAGGAAGATGGGAGAAATCTGCTTCATCTTCGCCATCTTCTACATTTAAACTAACTCTTTCTTTGACCCATGATTTCGCTTCATCAAATTTATTAGACGGAATATTAAAAGCAAAGTGGTAATAGGGTTTACCTTTTACGTCTTCTGATGTAAACTCTAATTCATTTGAACCAATTACAATTCGAAAGCTGTTTTCATCTTCATTAATTAAAGGGAACCCGAAACTGTCAACATAGAACTTTCTCATTTCTTTAATACTCTCCGTATGTAAAGTTACTGATTTAATTTCCATTATTTTATCAAACTCCTTTAATAAATTTTTAATGACCTGTATATGCAATGTAATACATTTATGCTAATAAATAAAATACTGAGTTTTAATCACAAAATATAATAAATAGTTATATCATTACTATTATTTTCTTTTAGATAATTTCAATTTAAGACTGAATGATGCTTCATCTAAAATAGATTTACCCTTTTCGGTTAAATGTATCTCAATTAACCACCTTTCTCTTTTCCTGATAAATTTTTATAGATTCGCCTCTCTCCATCCTTCCAAGCAAATTACTTACAGTTGCTGTTCAAGCTCAATTTTTTCAGCTTACAACTTCCATAACACCTTTTTACGATCCATATTAACTGAAATGGTCAACAATTGTTTGTTATAGTATTTTCTCTCATGTTTAGCATACCAGTATTTAGTATACTAACAGTCAAAAAATTATTCGTCTCATTTTACTAAACTCCCTTAGCAGAATACAAAAAGACCATCAAATCAGCTTTAATTCGATGGTCTTTTTACATTACATTTATTTGTGGCATCTCAAAGTTCAATCTGCTATGACACCTTTGAAAACCATTCCTTGATCAAGGTCAATAACTTCGAGTACATTCGAACTTTTCACATAAACACTTTTATATTGCGCGTGTCCATCTTCATCTTTTAGAATGATTACTCGCGTCTGTTTATTATCCTCAATGACTTGAGCCTGGTAATCATCTGAATCTACCTGTTCATCTAATACAGTGAATTCTGGCAGCACTTCAACCTGAATACTTTTTTCGGAAACTTCCACATTAGCATTTGATTTTTTTGTTTTATCTATTGGTATTACACTGGCATCGGTTATACTTCCTGCTGACAATATTAGTGCTCCTGCAGCTGTAGTCATAAATAGTGATTTCATATGTTTTTTCTCCTCTTCTATTTGACTACTACTATCATAATCAAGAATTTTGAGAAAAGGCTTTGAAGAAAATTAGAAATTGGTGAGAATTAGACAATAAATAGATGACAAACGTTTCCTTTTTGTTTCAAAACGCGCTATTCGTTTCACACAAATCACTTTTTCTTCTTTGCCAATTCGTCTCGATCCAGAGCCCTTGGAGGTTCTTCCATCCACTCATTTTTGATCATGATGTTTGCTCCGTCTTCGGCATACTTTAGTATTTCATTCAATAGCCTATTATAAGTAGCACCTAAATCCCTTCTCGGACTCATAGACATACTAGCTCCATAAAAGCCAACACCTAGTGCTATAAGACCGGTACTATAAAACATCATTAACTTATCTGAAAATGTATATGTTGTAGAATCCGTAACCGAATCATCCATCTTTGCTGGAGCAGGAACATCATCCTCATGCAGAATGGATCCAAAAATTTCGCAATGTTTCTGAGAAATCTCCTTACCTCTCATCAAAAACTTCCGTACATCCGAATTCTTCGCCACTTGACTAAATCCAATCATGGTAGCCGATCCCAACGCATTTCGTTGATAATTACCAAACAGATTAATAATTTCTGGACCTGTCAATGGTCTTCTCTCCCCAAAGTATCCTGTCAAAAAGTTTTGGCTTTTCACGAAATCATAGCTTTCAGGTACTGGTAAATATGGCATATTGATGTAAAGTCCTTTTGACTGCAGAACGGTATTCACCGTTTTAAGAAATCCGCTTTGTTCATAAACACACTCTGAGAAGTAATTAAAAACATCCACCCTGCCAGCCATTGACAGGCTAATACTATATGCCTCTAATGCAATTTGTGCACCTTGATGCAGGTAACGTAAGATATAGTCATCCGAATACAATTTCGGTGCATTGATGTCAACATCTTCAGATGGTTTAAAACCATAAGGTATCGGATAATTGTCATTCGTGAATATATCCCTCAACTTAATTATATGGGATTGAGCTAAATCTAACGCCTGTTGTACAAGTGGTTGTATTTCACCATCAGAAACCTTTGCCAAAAAATATTGTAACTTGCATTCCAGCGCACAATCATTCATATATGCTGCCCACATCTGTGTAATCTCCGATGAGGTCAAGTCCTGATTCTCGTTATTAATATCATCCACCTCCAAATAGTATAAATAATAATAATACTTTTTCCCTAAGAAGGTAATTTTATGTAAAAGAAAAACCAGCCCACAATTTAATGAGCTGGTGATACGTTAATAGTTTATTTAATTATTAAAATTGGACAATTTGCATGGTGGACAATATTCGTGCTTACACTTCCAAGCAATAGTTTTTTCACTCCATTAAGACCACGACTGCCAACAATAATCAGGTCAATCTCATGATCGTCAGCATATTCGCAAACCTTATCTCCTGCATTCCTTTGGGAGTAATCCACCAAAACATCCGTGTAAACGACTATGTCTTCCGCTTCGAATTCTTCTTTAATAGTCTGCATCTCTGGACGTAGGCTCTCCGCTATTTCCATTTCAATATTACGTGCCATAACGACATTTGTGTTTGGGCCAGTTTGTGTTACCACTGAAATAACATGAACCTCAGTCTCAGGTACTCCTGCAGCCTGTAATCTTGCTTCTTGAAGCGCTTCTTTACTTAGATCAGAACCATCATAAGCTACGAGAATACTTCTTTTCATAATCAAGCACTCCCCCTCACCAAATTAGGAAGGTTTCTCCCTACTTCAATTATACTAAACGTGAAGGAGTTAAAGTACGTACTATTGTTGGAAAGTTTGGCAATATTATGACGGTCGACTTTACAAAAAATCCCCTTTAAATAACAGGTGATATCCTGCATCAATTGTACAGCATAATTAATTTACTAATCTGTTTAAAAGTACACTATGTTCTCCAAACCCTCGTGACAAAAAGGAAACATCATTTTCTATATTCAAAAGCCTCTCGTCCATTTTATCCATTCGTTTCTCGATACCATTCATTCGTTGCTCCAGACCAGTCATACGATGTTCTAGACCATCCATTCGTTGCTCCACGCTATCCAATCTATTTTCTATCTTATCTATTCGACTATTCACTTCTGCAAAGCTCTGATGCATTTCTTTAAACCCTTGACGTACAATACCTGCTAATTCATCCAGATTAATTGTCATCACCATCCTTTTGGTCTTGTAACTGATTATATCATATTTATTGAGGGTGATAGAAATGGTAAAAATTTAATTTTAGCCTCCTTTAGAGTGAAGAAAATACAATACTCATATAAGGGTTTTTTGCATTTTCCGATGAAATTCTTGAATTAAAATCAAAATTTAAACTTATTCTCGGTACGGACTATCTATGAAAAACGAAAAGAGTGGCTCCGTGTAAATGGCATGTCCATGCATTGTAAAAAAATAGAGCATGATACCATCGTTGGTGTCATGCTCTTAGCTTCAATATCTATTATTATTCCTTATCCGGATCTATTCCCCAAAAAATTTCATGAGAGGTTTCTGTATTTACTTACTAACGTTACCATAATTACTTATCCTAATTAAGTTTTATAATAATTCAGCCTTTAGTTGGAGTTGAAATCCGTCCCAGTATCATTAACTATATACTACATATGAGTTAACGTTATTATAATAATTAACATGGGAGAGGGTATATATGGAAATTCCAAAACAAAAAGTCCAAAAAATTTTCGGAAACGTTACAAAGAAAAGGCAAATACATGAATCTGTTCTTCTCATAGAAAACTCAAGTGGAGATGTTTCATACAGTCTTGGGTATGGGGATAAGGATGCAGATACACCATTCCTTATGGCAAGTATTACAAAGCTGTTCACAACCACTTGTATTTTTATTTTGAGAGATCAGGGAAAACTGTCACTGGACGATGAAATAACCAAATACTTAAAAAAAGATACAATAAGTAACCTTCATGTCTACAAAGGCCGAGAGTATTCTGATCAACTCACAATCTCGAATTTATTATCTCAAACAAGTGGATTGCGGGATGCCATTGAGGAAGGCAGTAATGAGTCGAAAAAACGTGCTATTTATGAGGATGTGCTAACTAATTTTAATGAATCCATCATAGAGACAAAGAAAATCCAGCCACACTTTGCACCGGGAATGGGAAAAAGAGCTCATTACACAAATATAAACTTTGAAATCCTCGGTAAAATAATTGAAATCGTCACTCGTTCACCGTTGGAAGATGTATATAGACAATTTATCTTCGACCCTCTTGGTCATAAAAATACTTATCTCCCTCAAAATGAGGATGATTTTGTTCCGCATGTTTATTATAAGGACACTGCACTCTACCGTCCAAAATTACTTAAAAGCAGTTGCGCGAGTGGCGGTTGTGTTTCTACGGCTCGTGAATTAATGGTATTTCTCAAGGCTTTCTTTAGAGGAAAGTTATTTAATAATACTATTTTTCATGAACTAAAAGTAAATAACAGGTTGCAGGCTTCTATGCTTCCAATTCATTACGGTGCTGGATATATGAGAATTCCACTGAATGGTCTTGCTACACTTTTTATGGGAAAAGGTGAGTTAATTGGTCATTCTGGTTCAACAGGTTCCTTAGCATTTTACTATCCTGAAAAGGATTTGTTTTTTATTGGAGATGTCAATCAAATGGAAAACCCCGCAACTCCTGTACGGATGGTGATGCGACTTGCCATGTCTATGAAATCATAAAAATTAAAGTACTTTCGAATAACGGGGGCTAATCAAGCGAACAAACCGGAAAGAGCCTGATTTCTGAAATGTATTAAATTAGTTCTCTACTAAAATTTATCCATCCTACCTCTTTATTTTACTCTTGTATTTTATTAAAATCCGTTTGGAATGAAAGATACCTCTAAACATTTAAGATAAAGTCTTTCGAATTTGTAACTTAAAAATAAAACACATTAAGCATACCATGGAATAAACTTGCTGGGATTACACTATTTGATTTGTCTCGAAGCCAACTAATAATTAAGGAAAGAAGAAACAATTGTCCACAATATAATATTGTGTTAAGAAATATATCGTCCGAATACTTATATAAAACAGCCACTGGAATGTGCCAAATTGACCAAATGAGTGCAGTAACAATGTAAGCTTTAAGTCTGCTTACAGGAATCAATTCGTTCCATAAAAAACCACGCCATGAGACTTCCTCTAATAATGCTGATAGTGTTGAGACAGTTAAACCTATCAATAGCATTTTAAAAAACTGTTCGATTGTCCAGTTAAAGTTAAATGACATAAATATAGGGATAATTATTGCTATGATATACCACTTGAATTGTCCGATTGATAAACCGAGTGTTGGAATTATTTTTTTCCTGTACATTACTTTTTGTATTATAACAACAGCAAGGAAAGGTATTACCATTGCAAACCCTAAGAATTTATTTGGATTAATTGTAAAAGCAATTATAAAATGAAAAGTCAAAGTTAAACTAAATGTTATTCCGATAAATAGAGTTACTTTTCTAATATCGACTTTCATTAAGCACCACCTTTCTTATACATTTACAACATCTTATTTCACATTAAACCGCTTCGTTAGTGCAATAAGCTGAACTCTTATAAAAACAATCACCCATTACTTTAAATGTATCACTTCAGAAAAAACAAATGGACCTGGAAAACAATTTATCAGAAAAATGCTTAAACTTCCAAGTTATAATCTATTAAACTTAATTCGAATGAATATTTTATAAGTGTAATCCTTCACAATATCTATATTTATATTAACATAAATAGTCAGAATACCTTGTAGAATCAAGCGATAAAGCAAACGGTTTCCAGCTTATTAGCCCGTGCCAGCACGCACCAAAAACCCCCTTTGAACCCAAAGGGGGTTGAAATAAGTTTTAGCTAAAAACATTTACGAGAAAACCTTAAAATTCATTGTTGTTTCAGCAGGTTTTGTTTCTACGATAATTTCCCCATTCCGTATCGAATATAGAACTGGAGCTTGCGTTCGAATAGCTTCGTACTCAGAATCGGAATCAATGACAATTAAATTCGCCTTGTTTCCTTCTTTTACACCGTAGTCCTTTTCAATAGACAAAGCCTTTGACCCGTTTGTTGTTATCAGATCAAGCGCGGTCACGATATGATCATAGTCGGTCATATGGCAGGCATGCAAGCCAGTGTCGACGACTGGCATTAAATTCCCATCACCAAGCGGGTACCAGGGATCCATGATGGAGTCCAAGCCAAAGCAAACATTGATTCCAGACGCTGATAGTTCTTTCACTCGTGTTAGCCCCCGGCGTATTGGGTGATTGTCGAATCTTCCTTGTAGATGTAAATTTGCTTTCGGAAGGGCAACAAAGTTAATGTTTGCTTTTTTCAGCGTTTGAAACAGTTTGTAAGTATACGCGTTACTATACGAAGCCATTGCTGTCGTATGGCTCGCGGTTACACGGTCTCCTATGCCCATTTTTAGTGATTCACCAGCGAGTACTTCCAAGTATCTTGATTGGTCATCGTCAATTTCATCGCAATGGATATCAACCAATTTGTCGTATTTGTCAGCGAGTTCCAGCGCCTTTAACACAGAACGAACACCATCTTCACGTGTTAATTCATAATGGGGAATTCCGCCAACGACATCGGCTCCCATTTCCAACGCTTTAACCAACAGTTCTTCTCCATTGGGTTTCGTGTAAAGCCCTTCTTGTGGTAGTGCCACGATTTGCAAGTCCATCCAAGGCTTGATTTGCTCTTTCACTTCCAGTAATGCTTCCAACCCTTTTAAAGTTGGATCACTTACATCCACATGGGTTCGCACATGCTGAATGCCATGTTTCAGCTGCATTTTTATCGCCTGGAAAGCACGTTTTTTTATATCCTCTTTTGTTTCGTTTACAACTTGTTTTCTTTCAGACCAAATCTCAATACCTTCAAATACAGATCCCGATTGATTCCATCTGGGGGTCCCAGCTGTTAGAGCATAGTCCAGATGAATATGTGGCTCAACGTAAGGAGCCGATACGATTTTTCCATTTAGATCAATGATATGTGCATCATCCGTAGTATAACTCTTCGTATCCGGCGTTATCGATTTTATATGGTCTGATTGAATTTCAATATTCCATTTGCCTTCCTGGCCATAGAGTTTTGCATTTTTTAAAAGCATTCTTAAACCGCTCCTTCATCTTATCTTTACTTTGGTAGATTCCTTTTCCTTTTTGAAAAGAAAATGGACACTTCTATCAGGTTGTTGCTTTACTACTTTATCTCCCATCCTAAATTATAAATCCGCGTTTGCAGAAGAGCAAAAAAAACATTCAGTAATTAAAGTATAATTGAGATAGAAGATAAAGTCCTGACTATTATTTTGTTCAACTGTTTGAGGTCTCAACCTCCAACATGGTAAATGGTTGCTGTTTAGGACTTAAGGTGGGGGAATCCATATGTCAGTCGTTGTAAAAGATGAAAGACTGACTCTCTTCGCTATTGTCCAATAAGAAACGAGCGCTTCCTTATCATGAAAAGCGCCCTATGACTGAATAAACTTCTCTTCTTTTAGACGGTAAATGGATTACAAAACTCAGTAAGAATCTGTTTCTTTATTTCATCTATCGGAGATTGCTGTGGATAGGTAGATATCATCAATATGGTGCCTTGAAGCGAGGATGAAAAATATAACGACCGTTTCCTCGGCTCCTTCACTTCCATCTTTTCGAATATCTCACATTGTAACTCGAATTGTATGGCGTTTTCTTCAATAAGCAATTTACTGTATTTGTTCAGCTCTTTATCTGCTTCCGGCTGTGTTTTCAAATGAAGATAGAAACGAAATACTTTCGACTTTTGATAGACGTTATCAACCGATTGCGTAAGATCTTGCACTGCGTAGATCAACTTTATAGATGAGTTAAAATATTGATAAGTTTCCCGAACGGGTCTCTAACGTAAAAACGTCGCACCCCCCACGGCTCTTTGGCTGGACCATACTCAATTGGAATTCCTCCTGCTTTCATCCGAGCTAGTGCACTATCAAGATCATCAACTTCTATTGATAAATCAGGTACCGGGGTCCCGGAACCACCTTCTGAAAGAAAACTAATTTGAGTGTCCATTTTTTCATGAGAGCTGTAAGTCGCAATAAATTCCAGATTCATTAATTGATCAAGTCCAAGCACTTCCTCGTAGAAGTACCTTGCTTTGGTAAGATCCTGTGTTTCCACATTGGCTACAATCCGTTTAACCTTCATTCTTAGCACCTCCCAGTTGCCATTACTTTCTGCAATCTCTACAAGTAATCCTTATTAAAAACTTTAATTTCCCTTGAAATTCTTATTCAATAAAGGCCCATATACGTAAGACAGGTGCTGATTCTTAATTCAATCTTGCGACATTTGATTAAACACTTCACCGATTTTAAAACTTACCACTAAAGTCGATTAGAAACTAGGTTTATCGTCATAAAACTATTTCTGCTCAATTATCTGAATGAGGTTCCCGCATGTATCTTCGAAGACAGCTATTGTTACTTTCCCCATTTCAGACGGTTCCATCGTAAACTTCACGCCCTGTTTAATTAATCGTTGGTACTCTTCATGAACATCTGCAACGCCAAACATTGTTACTGGGATGCCATCAGCAAATAGCTTCTTTTGGTACTCTTTGGCGGCAGGATGGTCATTCGGTTCGAGCAGAAGCTCGGTGCCGTCTTGATCATCTGGTGAAACAAGTGTTATCCACCTATATGCTCCCGCGGGCTCGTCATGCTTTTTTACAAAGCCAAGCGTTTTTGTATAAAACTCTAATGCCCTGTCTTGATCTTCAACGAATACACTGGTAACAATGATTTTCATAATTTTTTCCTCCTTTGATAGTTGAGATGTATAGTTCTCTGCTAACAATACCGCTAAAGAACTATACATTCATCATTACTTATAAATCTACTCTACCCATCCTTTCAGCAAATTTTTAAGTGGTTCGTTGTTAAACATAAGTACTCGATATTTTCCCTTTCGTTTTGATTTTACGAGCCCAGCATCATCCAATACAGAAAGATGTTTAGCTATTGCCTGTCTCGAAATGGAAAGATCGTGCTTCATTATGAGGCGTGCTGTAAGTTCATATAACGTCAGCTCGTTGCGTTCGGATAGTTCGTCTAATATCAGCCGCCGAGTCGAGTCGCTGAGTGCTTTGAATATAGCGTCTTTGTTCCACATACACCAAGTATATGCAACCGCATAGTTGCATGTCAAGAAAAACTTATGAAAGTGGTACACGCCCAATCAGGTAAAGATTGCTAAAGGCTTACATTTTTCAAAGATTTTTTCATACAATTCTATAAGAGGTGATGAATAATGCCAAGAGTAGCATATACCAATCATGACGTTAACTTAATAGCAAGGATGATGAGGGCAGAAGCAGTGGGCGAAGGACGACTAGGAATGCTGATGGTTGGTAATGTAATTGTTAATCGAGCGAGAGCTGATTGTTTAGATTTTCAAGATTTACGGTCAATACGGGAAGTGGTTTTTCAAGTACAAGGAGGAAATTATTCTTTTGAAGCAGTACAAAAGGGTAGTTTATTTTATAGTCCAGCAAGAGGTGTGGAAAAAAAGTTAGCCAGAGAAGTTTTAAAATATTGGAGAAAACATCCTGCAAAGTATGCTCTTTGGTATTTTAATCCATCAGGTGAATGTCCTCCTACATGGTACGGTCAACCACTTACAGGACAATATAAACAACATTGTTATTATGAACCAATAGCTAATACATGCGCAAGTGCTTATAGATATTAATAAATACCCCACTCAATTGTGGGGTATTTTTGATATTAGATTTTTTTAGAGTCAACTGTTGTTAAAACGAATACAGCACCATAAAACAGCGACATCAACAATGAGTAGGACCCATAACTTAGGTCAAATAGGATATTTCCTCCAAATAAAGGTGTGATAAAGATTAGATAAAAAGGATACTGTATTGATGCTATTACATCTAAAATACCATTCCCAATCATATCGTGCTCAAATGTTGTGATTACAAATACAATTACACCTGATATGACCCCGAACATTGAAAAAGTCTTCAATATCCTACTTCCTTTTTTAGAATACGTTAGTAACAATACCATAAACAATATCGTTACAAGTGAGTTCAAAATGTCGATATCTGAATCAGGATGTTTGATTGATGGCATCAAATTTATTGAAAACGCCAATAAGTATGAGCCTATTAAGAATATGTACTTCATATTAACTCCCCCTTGTATAAAACTTTTCTTTTTCCACTTTTCAGATAGAGTTGTACCATCTCATTTTGAATAAAAAATTCCCACTTGGGAAATCTGCTTTTTTTAATTTTAAACCTTGTTCTGTTATAGCAGTTTCTACTTTCTCTAAAGTTATATCAAGTGTTTTGACTAAAGATGATTCTCCTGATTGTTGACTAATATTCTTTTAACCATAAAACATACCTCTTCACTTTTCCCTACTAAACAATACGTCAACTAGTTCAATAGCCAAATTCTTATTAAACAATATGTATGCTTCAGCAAAACAAGAATTTGCTATGGCTTAACTACTGTGCCGTCTGCCTTTCCAATTACAAATTCCTGCAAGGTATATGAGGATATAACTTCGCCACTTAACTCTGTTATTGAAACTTTTACATCTTTGTCAGTAACCATCCTTTCTATATCATCTTTGCTGACTTCTTTTTTCAACATTAACGTGTTACCCGTACAAAACGTATTTCCCTCAGGTGGCAAATTCGTAATTTTCTTCTTTCCTGCATTTGTAATGTCACGACTATCGAGTTCTAATACACTTGAACTTTCATCTACAATAGAATTTAATTCGTCTTTTATTTCAAAAGTAACTAAAAACGGGGCAATAGATGACTTATCCTTTTGGTTATTTTCGATACAGACCTGAGTTGCTAATGCGTTGAAGTCATCAAGAACTTCTTCAGGATATATTACCTTACTTTCATTTCCAAGAATAGTTAACCTTTCCTTATCGACCGTGTCATTGCTACAACCAAATAATAAAATCGTAGTTAATAATAGCATCAAGGTAAGAACTTTAACCTTCATATTTCCCTCCTAAGTGCAATAACGCTTATACAACTGATACGTTAGTTAATTAAACAAAAAATGCCTTTTCAAGTTAAGCATCAGTTAGTTTAATAATTAGAGCTAATTTAAAATTCACCACAGAGGTTCTTCTTCATCGGAAATTTCAATTATAAAAGGATAAATAGTCCATATAACTGCTATAATTGGTAACATTAAAACACCAACCATCCACCACGGTAAATTTAATAATTCGTTAATTGGCAAGGCAATTAGTGGTATTAGACCAATCATAGCTGTTCGTTTTCTGGAAGAAGCTGACTCGTATTGTCTTTTGTGGCAATGTGGACATTTCAACCTAATTAGTGTTTTTACCGTTTGTTTCCAAGCCCATCTTTTACCGCAATTTTTACAAATTGGCATTTAAACACCTCTCTTTCTAAGTACCTGAGGGTATCTTTTATTCAACAATCTCACCCAATTATGGAATAGATTTAATCAATTAACACTTCAATTTCGTCTTCATTATCTTCTACCAATTCCTCTAATAAATGGTCAGCTTCTTTGTTAAATTCCTCCATCCTTTTTTCTTCATCAAACTCTGCTACCCCTAACTTTTTTTCAATATAAGTAACCAAATAAGCATTTTGTTCATCAATTTTTTTTGCATATTCCCTTTGGAATTCTTCTGGTTTCATATCTAATTTTTGGGCTTGTGATTCGGCAAACTTACGAATTTGCTTTCCGCCTTCATCTTTTGTATTTGTAGGAGGCAGTTCCCCGAACCAGCCGTCGTCCCTTTCTTCACTTAATTTGTCTGAAATATCTAGGTCCATTTCCTTTACCTTTTGTTTTACCAACTCTATTCTTATTGCCCAATCAAGGTAATCTAACGCAGTATCATCGGGGTATAAAAACCGTAAATCACCTATTATAATTTTTTGTCCTTTTACAATGGCTGCCGCTTCGTTATCTTCATATTTTGAAACACTGCTGCACCCAGTCATAAAAATAAAGAGTATCAAAACGGAAAACTGTACGACTTTTGACATTAAAACACCTCTATTCATACTTCCACAAAATGGACCGATTGTTGAACAAAAATAAATACCACTTTTCAACTATCCTGCTGCGTTAGCACAAGAAGCGAACGTTCTTATTAAACAATTGCACCCGTTAATTCAATAGCAATTTACTGAAGTCCGTGATGTAATATTAAATCCCAAATAACTTCATTTCCAAAAGTGAACCATAATAGTAACAACAAAACTACAAAGCCCATTATGAGACTGAACCAAGCAATGTACCTATTCTCCTTATGTATTAATGGATATAGAACTATAAGTAATACTCCAAACGCAAGAGTAATAACTATAGAAAGCTGTCCTGTTAAAGTTTCAAAATCATTTTCAAATCCTCCCCAAAACTAATTACTTTACTGTGCCTTATTCAACTCTTGCACCCGTTAGTTATACATAAAGACCTACACAATAATTGCATATTATATAAATGAAGTGACAATAAGTAATTATTTCTTACTTTTTAGTTCTAAAAGTATAGGTGTTATATTTAGTAAGATAGAAACAATTGTCAAAAACCATAACGCCCTTTCCATACCAGGTACTACATCCATTAAAGCTGCCCAATCTTCCACTTCTACCCACACCGATACAAGACTGTATTCTGCACAAAGTGTTAATGCTGTGAATGATAATCCCATCGCCATAGCAAGCTTATAATCCTTTCCTGCTTTATACATATAAAGATTTATAAAAGTTACTACTATTGCAATAACCCCTAATATTACCCACATAACTATACCTCCATATATTTTATTTATGTCCTGTAATAATACTAATGTGCTACATCTCATTTTTTTGCATTATTTTTTATTAGACGTTAATACATCTAATCTTATTTCACAGTAAATGCTCATTCCTTTGTAATTTCTTATTGAACAAACCTGCTACTTTAGCTTAATAACTCATTTTTATTTTAACATTAAATTCCACCTAATTAATTGGATCACCTCAAACTATTTAAAAAATTATTTTACTCAACCATTTGGAATTGCTTTATATAAATCTAAATTGGGAGTGATTCTAATTGTTATTGTCCGAAGCTGCAAATTCTTATGAAGCAGATAAGAAAATTGAGGGCTTTTCCCCACAAACTTTAAATGCTTATAGACTTCAAGCAAAATTATTAGTTAACTATTTCGGTGACACCGAAATGAGTGACATTACGCTTCATCAACTATAGCAATATTTGGCTGAATCAAGCAATGACTTGAAACCATCCAGCTTGTCTCATCGAATAAGATTTATCCGATCATTATTTCGCTGGTCACACTAAGAAGGTATTATTGATAATAATGCTGCTAGTAAAATAAAGAAACCAAAGGTTGGCAAACGCATCCCGAAATTTTTAACAGAAAGGGAGATTGAGCATATACGGGATGCTTGTTTTACTCCAATGGAGAAAGCTTTATTTGAATTTATGTTTTCCACTGGTTGTCGTATTGGAGAAATTGTTTCGCTTGACCGAAATAGTATTAATTGGGGAAGTCAATCTGCAATTGTTCGAGGCAAGGGTGATAAGGAAAGAGAGGTATATTTCAATATCCGTTGTGATATTTGGCTAAAGAAGTACCTTAATTGCAGGAAAGACAATGATCCAGCAATTGTCACGGAGCGTAAGCCACATAAAATTAGCATAGCTCAAATGAGATACATTATAAAACGTATTTCAAATCGGGCTAGGATCAATAAAACGATTCATCCTCATCAATTAAGACACAGTTATGCTACTCACCTATTAAATAATGGTGCTCCATTAGAAGTTATTCAAAGTTTACTAGGACACGAAAAAAGCGAAACAACTCGAATTTATGCTCAGTTGAGCGGAAGGTTGCGGCAAGAGTTTTATAGAAAATATTTTTAAAATCTAAAGAGTAGCGTAATAATTTTCACGCTGCTCTTTTCAACTTTTGCACCTGTTAGTTAAATAGTTACGGAGCCACAACCTCTACTTTTATTCTATCTGGGTCTTCAAAGTAAACAGCGTAATGGTCTTCTCCCCCAGCATATGGATGTTGTTCTGCATAAAGGATATTTGCCCCTTCGCCTTTTAATTTCTCAGTAATTTCATCAACGTGTTGACGTGAACTTGCGTGAAATGCTAAATGATTAAGACCTACTCGACATCTGTGATACGAAATGTCTAGAAACCTTTCCTCAGTCTGAACAAAGACAATGTAGGTATCACCAATTTTCCAACTTTGTCCACTTTCCCACTCCTGAAATGGCATATAACCTAATTCTTCAAGAAACCAACTCCAAAAACCTATTGACCGTTTTAAATCAGAGACATATATCTCAATATGATGAAGTAATCCTTTAGACAAAAAATAACCCCCTATTTATACATTAAACCTGCTCGGTAGTACGAGAAACGATTAACCCTATTGAAGAATCGCACCCGATAGTGAAATAAAATCCTGGTAGAAATCAACCCTTAAACACTAAAATTAAATCGGCTTTAAGTTCTCTTAAGTTTTTATTATATCAG
>NZ_FOEH01000001.1 GCF_900110695.1 Virgibacillus subterraneus
TTTCTTCTTCGTTTTCTTCTTCGTTTTCTGCTTGTTCCTGTTTGGCATCTAGATCATTGCCCAGGTACTCTTTCATAATGTATTTGAATAGTTCGAATTTATCTTCGTGTGGTATATCCTCTATTTTTTCGTAGTCATACAGAAGCATTTCAAGACCAACTACGACCTTTTCTGCTTCCAAGAAGGAATCATCCTCCAACATGCTTGAAAAACTTAATATGTTGTCGAACGTCATATCTACATGCAAGACATAGCGCCCGTATCTAAATTTATCTTCAAATTCCTGCGTTAGAAACATAGGCTATCTCTTTTTCTTTTTCGTATATTTCGCTTTCTTCTTCTCGAATCGTTCTTGCTCTTTTTCATTGATGTAATCAATAACCTGGAATAAAACATCAACTGTATCGGATATAGAGTTATTTGTTTTGGGATAAATTTTGTCAAAAGCACCATCGCCTAGAACATTATCCATAGCAGACTTAGTTATATCTTTCATTTCGTCCAGTGCCTTAGCCATTTCATCCTCAGTCATATCATCGCTCATGTTTTGCAGTTTTTCAGATTCTTTTTGAAGCTTGTAACCTTCCATGACATACGCTTTACGCTTGTTATCGCTTAGATCAATTTCGAATTTCTCTCCATCGATCTCAACTTCTTCAATCGCTTTATTAAGTCCGAATTGTTTCATGAGAACCCTCCTTATATAGAAAAAGAGCCGCTAAAAGCGACTCTATGTTGTGGTTACACTAACTGTGTCGGATTGCTCTGACTCAGTACCGTATTTATCAATTGTTGCTGTGACATAGAATTCATAAGTTGTAGCAGTAGTTAAACCAGTAACGTTGTAGTTATTAGTAGTTACCGTATCAACTACGACACCATCTTGATATACGTTATAACCGTCAGCTTGCTCAACACTATCCCACGCCAAATCAACACTTGTTGAGGTAACGTTAGATGAGGTTAAGTTGACGGGCGCCTTAGGGAGTAGGTGCTGTATAGGTTGGTTTACCTGCGAAATGAATTTCGAATGATATAGCGCCTTTTTCTCCTGCAGCTCCACCAGGGCCGACGATATTAACAATCGTACAAGCTCCTTCAAACATCGAACCATCAGGTAGCGTTAAACGGAAATCAGTACGTCTTGCTGGTCCTAGTTCCATTTGCAAGCCATAAATAAAGTCTTGTGCTGCATCACCATAAAAGCGATGACCGCTTACAGATACTATGAGCTGCGCTCCGGTAACATCTGTTTCTCCGAATCCGTCACCGTCAAAATAATTATCTTGTTGAGTTTCTTCGTTTGGGTCTGGTTCCATATCAGTAATACCTTTTGCTAAAAGTGACCATGTTTGCGAGTCTGTTCCGGTTGCGCTAGGTGTTGTGTTGATTTCTAGCTTGTTTTTTGATTGTAGCAAAAATGACATTATCCATTACCTCCTTGAATGTATAATTCTGCTTCGAACATTGCTGTCCAAAGCACACCGTAACTTGTTTTCTGAACAAAATTAGGTGTAGTCGTACAGTGAAAAGAAACTAAAACAAAAGAGCCATCACTTGATAGGATCGCCCTTGAATTCAAGTTATCTAGTTTTCCTGTTAATTCCTCAATCGTTTCATAAGCCACAAAATTATTTCTATTGTGCATCAACACTTGAAAGCTGAATGGATACACTTTTGATTTTTCCATGTATCGAGATTCGATGTTGGAAGGTGCTGGACGTATTGCCAGCGAGTCACCATCTTCTCTATATAGTCCGATTTCAGCAACAGAAGGTGTGAATGATAACCCCTCTATGTGCTCTTTGAGCCTACTTAAAAAGTCCATTGCACACCTCCTATAGTTTTCTTTTGGTAGCTTTGTTTGCTTGCTCTAACCATTCTTCTAGGTTTTCAGCCTTTGCAGCTTCCCACCATAAACCTTGCGCATTTGGATTCATGTCTGTTGAGAAGTCATATTGCGGGTTATAGTAAAGCTTTCTAGCGTATTTCGTTTGCCATATAAGCTCACCTTCGCCAATTTTAGAATGCGTTACCCCACTCTCTTCTAGATAACCTTCATCCTTAGGAATGTAGTAATTACTATCTTTAAGCGCTGCTTCATCTAGTGCGAATTGCCCTGCTCCTACAGCTTTTTTTGCTCGACCAGCAGGATTGTTAAGCTTTATATTTACACTGAACATTTAAGCCAGCTCCAATTCATAATGATGTGGTACATCTCCGAATGCATAAAAAGGTTTAGCATCAATAATCTCATATGATCGCCCTTCAAATGTAATACGTGACTGAACTTTAAACGGCGGGTATATGGAAGAATGTTGTTTATCAACAACTACCACATGGCTAACGCTGACACCCTCTGAATTACTTGAGCGGTTCAACCTACTAACTGGCTCTACTCGTACATTTTTAATGGTCAGTGAAGGATTGTAACCACCATCCCAACCATCAGAGCCTGCATATTCCTCGTATTCAACTTCATGAATTAGTAAACTTCGCGGTATTGGTTTAACACCCATTAGCAACACCTATCCCAGAGTAAAGTAAGCCTGTTGGGGTAAGGAAATCAACAGCATCAGAGCTTATTTTGCTGTTATTGTTTTTACTTTCCTTTTCAGTGTAGTTAAACGAGCCAATACTCACGCTCGACAGTTTACCAGCGTTAACTGCATCATAACCGCCATTTAATGCATAGTGTTCGACTTGAGCGCATACTGCCTTTTTAACTTGGTCCTGCAAGAATGTTGCTAGTTGCGTAAATTCATAGTTTGCTATTGTGTAGCTTGTCAGCTGATCAATAACCTCACTTGATCGTTGTGCTAATCGGTTAAATTCAGCCACGTCTTCTACTGGTGTTCCTTTGTAAGTATCATCATAATAAGCTTTGTCGATATAAGGCATAAGTTAAGCACCCCCTATTTAGAGGATGCTTTCTTATTTTCTTTCTTCACTCTATTTTTTTCTTTAGCCGCTTCTTCCTCTGCCTTAGCTTTATCTTCGGCTTCTTGCTGTGCTTTGGCTTCTGCTTCTTCAATTTCTCTTTGTTCTGCTTCTTTCTGAGCCGCTTCTTCAGCTGCTTTCTTTTCAGCAGAATCATCAACCTCATAACCCTTTTGTTTAAACCAGTCAATCAACCATTTATCATCTGTTTCTGCTTCCCCGTTCGCAAAAGGAAGGGAAGCGCTAACCCCGTTATATTTAGGGTTAGGGCTTTTAATTTTAGCCATTCAGAAAAACTCCCTTCTAGAAATTAAATTTAATTACCGTACTTTAATATTGCGAAGTACGCCTGCTTTACGTGTAGCTTTAAGCGCAATACCTGCGACCATTTCTACTTCACCGAATTTAACCGCTCCAGGAGTGTTAAAGTCTGGCAAGAAGTTACGGATAACGCTGTTTCCTGTTGGTGAAATACCGTGGAAACCATCCATACCAAAACCGACAGCGTAGAGGTCGGTCAATCCAGTTTCAGCAGTAGCATTTACTGTACGATCTTCAATCGGTACAGTCGGAACCGTAGCAGCGCCATCATAAAAGTATCCTAGGTCAACTAATGGGATATTGTCATAACCATCAACAGTACGACCGAATGCATCTTCAGCGCTTGTCCTGTATCCAGCACGACGAGCAAGTGATTTAATCTTAGTGATTAGCTTGCTGTTACCCATCAATGCACTAGGGCGACCATCAAGCTCAGCTAGGAAACTATCTAACACATCAAGAAATGCGAACTTATTAGAATCTAGTCCTGATTCAGTTGATAGGTCAGTGACAGTATCCGTGTTAATTTCTGTGCTAGAACCTGCTAGTGCCTTGTCTAGACCGTCAAATGCATTTGTATTTACAGCAGAATCACCATTGATTACTGTGTAATGGAACAAGTTAGCAGCTCCAACGATCTTTTGCTGCAGTTGGAAATTCGCTTCATTGATTTGACCCGAAGTTTCTTGAATTACGCGATCAATGTCATATGACCCACCGAAGATTTTTAGTTTCGTATAAATATCTTCGCGATCAGCGACGTTTGGTGAGTACTCGCTATTAATCGCACGGAAATCGGCAGTTGAAGGTGTTAACAAACGTTGGTACCCATAAGTCAACGTACTTCCTCCGGTACCTGGTGACACCGCGTTATCGAATTCAAGTGCATCTAAAAGTAAGGAAGCACGACGGAATTCGTCTACTACCATTTGATCTACTTTGTCGGCCATACCGACCTTTGCTTGTGCTAATGTAATTGGCATTCAAAATCATCTCCTAATAATTATTATTTTGTAAATTTTTGTGCTAGTGCATCTGCTAAATTAGCAGGTTCATCTCCTGAGCCTTTTGTGTGTTGCCCAGTCGTGAAGTTAGGTTTTGGTGGTTCGTTTGGATTTTCTTCTTCTTCAAACATATAAGGATCACTTTCCTTAATGTTGTTCAGTTGCTCTTCCAAACCTACTAATTTATCATCCTTCAGTTTGATAGTGTCTTTATCCAACAATGCTTGAACTGCTTTCGGATTCTTAACTTTAGCAGCAGATAAAGAATCTTTTAGAGCATGGTCAAAAGCTTGATCATTGAGTTTCTGTTCATATTCGTTTTTAGCTGTTTCGTTCTGTTGTTTAAGCTCGTCAATCTTTGATGTTAGTTCTTCGTTGCCTTTAGCCTTCTCACTAAGTTGATTGATTTGTTCGTCACGTTGTCCGACTTGTTGCTTATAATCATTCTTTTCTTGATTAACTGCATCGAACTTCTCTTTAGGAATATAAGACCCATCAGATACGACAGCTATCTTCTTATCACCGACTTTCTCAGTTACTTGTTGATGAAGTTCTTCTCCTAGCAATTCTTTTAAATCCATTTATACTCGCTCCTTATTAGTTGTTTTTAGTCATAACCCTCTGACCATAGGAATGCGCTTAGTTATACCCCAAGCCTTTAAAAAGGGCATAATAAATAAGCCTTTTATTGACAATGCTTAGGTCAAATAATAAACATAGAAAATAATCCTATAAAAATTAATCCGATACCAATCGTTATCCCTACAATCAATCCCGCATAATCTTCTTTTCCGAAAATGGCATCAGTAGTCCTTTTAACTTCATCATCACTGATTTTTAACAACGCGTCACTCCTTTCAACGCTACATTGCCCGTAGCTGGCAGATATGGACCACTTCCTTTCTATTCAAAAGTCAGTTTGTTATCTTTTAATACCTGATAAAGAACATTACTAACACGGTTAATAACATCTTCATCTTGTTCATTAAAGCCAGCTTCATGGAAACAAGCATGTAATAACTCATGAACAAATGATTGTTCTTTTTTCGTAGGTACCATGCTATTAAGTACTTCTATCCTTGAATCAGAATAACTGCAAGAACCTGCATAATTAGTGCTGCCATCGATAATAACGGTTTCAACTTCTGAGACATCGTACTCAACTCCTGCAACATTAATTTTATTCGGTATCAATACATCACCTCACCCAAAGTAAGTTGGTTTATCCTTCTTCTCCAATTCATGCACCTTTTTAGCCAGTGTAAAGAAATTATGATGTAGCCCTTTAATTTCTTCTTTCAACCCGTTTATTTCGCTTTCTAATTCTTTTTTAGTCGGCATTAATGCACCTTCTCTCTAGAATAACGTCTTGTCCTTCCAGTACTCTTAATAAACTGCCTTTGATTAGCCTGACGGTCTAACATCTTTCTATGTGCAATTTCAGCGCCCTCAGTGTCACCCATTTCTTTCAACATACTTTCTTCACGTTTGGCATAGCGAATGCGTCTTTCAAGATAGCGCTGTTTCTGACTGTTCTCATATTGCCTATCGTTAACCTCTGGATCTCTTGGCTTATAACGCTGCTTGGAAATACCCTCGATAAACGGATAAAATATATGGCCACAGTTAACACCTCTTATACCTGCCAGTTGACCGTAACTTGTTTCGCTTAATGGAGGATAATTCTCACTGTTGCCACTTCTTGAATAAATACGTCCTTGAAATGGAGCACATAACGGTCTAGCTCCTGCATGTGAACTGATTTCCACTAAATCAGCGCCGAATTCATCCATCCTGGTATCTTGCATGGAATTAGCAACATCATTACTGATTGTTCTAGTAACCATGCTCACATATCCCTCAGCACTCCATCTTTTACCTGCTTTATCAACCAATGCAGGAACACCAATTTCAGCCCATTCGCCAGTTGTTTGCCTTAATGCCTCTCTTGCTGTAGATGCGCCGGACAATACTTGGCCAGTGGTGCGATTCACGATGTTTAAATAAGCCTGTTGTGATTGGTCTAGCATAGTCGTGTTGATCATATTGAATTTATTAAGAGCCTGTGCTTCGTAAGCTCCTAATATCCCTGCTAGTGCAGTACTCTCATTAATTGGTGGTGCTTCATTAAGTTTCCCTGCCTCGACACCTTCCTGCAGCACATCTTCATTATCGATTAATGAGCCATAACCAGCTTTATTTAATGCTTTCTTTATTTCCTCAGATGTTTTACCTGATTGACTTGATAAGAAGCGAATGTTTTCATCAGATAAAGCACCCAATTCATTCAATGCCTTTGTCTGCCACGCTTCGATATCATCATCAATTAACAAAGAATCATATTTTGATAGTCTCTTGGCAATGTTGAGAAGCATTTGTTCTTCAATGCCTAAATAAACATCTACAGTAGGCTGTGATAGCTTTTGTAGTTCACGTTTGTCCATTAGTTACCGCCACCGTTATTGTTGCCAGTACCAAAGAAGTCCACTGATTCAGCATTAGCAGTCGCATTTTCCTCATTAATCTCTTTAATAAGTTCCAGAGCTTCATCATCGCCTAATCCGTGGATATTCATGATAGCGCGTTTTCTAGATTGCAGCTTATTAGTGATTAATTGAATCTGCCTCGATTGTTCAGCTGCATTATCTTCAACAATGGAATCATCAAATGTGACTGTAACCTCGTAATCAGCAGGAGCTTTATACAAGCCATATAATTGAGCAACAGCAACAATCGACTCAATAACTTCCTGCAATCCTGCTTCAATAATCGTTTCATGTGATTTCTTACTCTTAAAGGTCTTGCTATTCTCGGAAACTACCTCAGTAGCTGTTTTGACGGATTGCCCATCAAATGAGAATGTTCCAGCGCTGAATCCTGTTTGCATAGCGAATAAATTTAATAAAGCGTTTATTCCTGCAATGTGTTCGTCAACTCTTAATTCAACCGATATATCTTTTATATTCTCTTCATCTTCTCGATACTTAAACGCTTCGTAAGTCTCATCACTCGCATCAAAATAACGATGCATCTGACCTGTTTCGTTATCAACTACTGTTTTAACCATTTGAGCAGGAACGATTATACGCTTTTTGCCTAGTCTGAACTCACGATGAAAACTATCGAATGCTGTATCTATGGCTTTCATGGTGTCCATAGCGTTAGCGTAGATGGATATTCCTAATGGTGATTGTGTATCTACGTTATTGGCAGTGTTCGGCTTGATATAGCTAAATATAGGCTTCGACAATGCAGTAATACGAACTTCTTCTTCTAAGCCAGGGAAGAAATTCTCTAATGCTACTTTCACACCTAAATCATCGCCACCGCTAGACTCATATACTTCATTCTTAATAAGATAAGTACTGCCCTCCCATACGTGCCATTCCAGATGTGTGTACTTCTTATTGTTTTTCTTGAATTCACTAGGGAAAACAGCTTCTGTTATCGTGTCATTGTTCCAAGCTAATGGTATAAAACAATCAGCAGTAACAAATGACAACATCATCTTATCGTCTTTTACGTATGGCTTAACGACTGCTCCACCCATCGCAAAATTATATTCTAAGTGATCCTGGTATTTCTTATAGAACTTATTCTTCTTAAACACATCATCGATAAACTCTGATAATGACTCATCACTAATACTTATTTCACATTTTTCATTGAATACGAGACTAGCCATTTCAGCAGATACCGTCTTAGCCATCATCAGCGTGTCCATCTTACGTTCTTTCTGACCTTCTATTGTATGGTATTTAATTTTATGAAATGGTTCGTGATAGCCTTTATATAAGTCCTTCCAGATGTCGATATTGTTATATAATTCCTCATTCATCGATATATCTTTATGATCTGATATCTTCTCAATGGATTTAATAATTCCCAATTTAGCAAGACCTCCCTTCAGCGCATTCATTATTTTTCTCCACAATGGTTATCACCGCCTTAATAGTCTCCGTAATTTAGTACAATGGTTTGTGATTGTGAAATATCTACTTCTTTTAGTGTGAATTCACTGTCATTTATTCCGTAATCAGTTTTTAACTTTTCTTGAAGCATATAAAAAGCCTGTTGCTCATTTTCAGCAATAACTACTGAAGCCGAGCCAACAGGCCACCAACCTTCGTGATCATTACAAACGAATACTTTCACCTTTACACCACCTTATATGACATAATTCCTATAAAAATAATTTGTACTATAGCGCCATTCATCCATAGCGTGATTGTATTCATCAGTCGGATTGCCATTGTCATCCCTTACATACATTCCAACCTCTTTCACGAAATGGTAATGATCATATTCGTTGTTATCCACCAAGCAGAATTGCTCATTAGTCAGTGTGTTTTGCGTACGCTCGATACCAACCTCAATACCGCCACCTTTTTTCTTAGCATCAACAGCGTTATTGTCAGCCGGACTTGTATCGATTCCGATAAGGTGTAATTCTTCTCGTAATGATTTACAAGCAGGGTCTACAAAGAACTCAGTGAAGCGCATTTCGTATTTATCCGTACACCACTTAACAAATTGCTTTATTTCCTTAGCATAGGTACTCATGGCTTTTGTTTGCCCTGTATCAGTTCCGCTATGATAATAATGGGCTGTTCGATTTAATCTGAATTTATCGCCATACCTGGTTACAATATTGCAGCTGCATGAAGTTGCATCACTCTGACCACCGTCTGCCACGAAATACATTTCATACCGTTTGCCTAGCAATGTGTTTTCGGTATGTTTTTCATTGTTGAACATCGAATAAATAACACCTTCAGGCATAACTCTTTTTCCGTACCAGTCACGATCTAACAGGTAAGGGCTGTTTTTTAATGTTTCATAGATCTCTTTCTTTCGTTCATCTGTAATGATTGGATTATCTTGTATCGTCCAGTGTGTCCAGCGAGTGTTTTGAACGTCGAACACTTCTTTGATTACTGGATGATTAGGGGAAGGCGGGTTTAAGTCTGCTAAGTAATAACGATCTTGTGCAGCGAACGTCCTTCTAAAACATTCCTGAATCATGGTCATATGCAGTAGATTAATCTCACAAAATACAACACTACCTAAACTCATACCTGTAATAGCGCCGACACTGTTCGATTTAGAACCACCTTTGTAATAAACACGTTTAACCCCGTTTGGTGTTTGTATCTGTAAGTGATCACCGTGTTCATCGTGCTTTATTTCGCATAGGTTGCCAAATATATGCATTAATCCGGTACCGTCACCATCAATGAATAGTCGGAATGCTTGCTCTTGGTTGTAAGCAACAATTAAATGATTGGAGTCTTTTGAATTTGTTAGATAGTCAGCATAACGAAAATGAGCAGCTGTTGTTTTCCCGCTTCTTGGCGTTCCTTCGAATACATCAAGTGTGTAATCATAAGGGCGATAAATACAGTTTAATTGCTTCTCTGAGAACTCAATCTTTGCTTTGCTCATAGGCTTTCCGTCCTTCGATTAATGTATCAAGCAATCCGGTGTCTTTCTTCTCGCCTTTGATTAGTTTGGTGCGTTCTTGGATAAATTCAATCTCTGCTTTCGTCTTATCTGATTGCAACTGATCTTTAGCAGCTTGCGGTAATACATCAAAGTATTTCGTTAGCATTTCTAGCGCCTTCATTTTGTCAGCTAGTTTAATAGAAACGCCATCTTTACCTTGTTTAGCTTCAGTAATAATTGTTCCATCAACTGTGCTTGATTCATTGAAATCAACATAATTAACTTCTTGCATAATTGGTTTCTTTTTATCATCAAATAGCGGGCCAAAAGGACCCATCACTTGAATCTCTTTTTTGCCAAACACCATGTAGTCAGTAATGTCGGCAAAGGCAATAGCAGCATATTTCTTTAGTATGTCTGTAGCATCAAGGAATAATGAATCTGTGGCACTCGCTTTCAATTCTCGAATATATTCGCCAACCTTAACATTGCTTAACAATCTGCTCCCTTGAACATGGGCCGTATCTGCTGAATATCCGGCTTTAATTGCTGACTGTGTGGCGTTAAATGTTTTAAGATAATACATACAAAAAAGCCTTTGCTTATCAGTGAGATTATCACTTGGCAAAGACTCTTTTTCCGATTGTTTCTTTGTAGTTGCATCTTTCTTGTTTGGGGTTGCAACCTTTTTCGATTTAGTTGCATCTTTTTTAGTTGCACCCCTTGACCATTTTTCACGACTCTTTCTACTTTTAAGAGTGCCTAGTTTCAATTCATGTTTAGCAGCTAGATCCTTCAGCGTTATCTTTGATGTTTCCCACTCTTTACGAATATCATCCCAGTTCATTACATCTGCACCTACCCCCTACTACATAATCTTTATAGTGCTTATTCATATAGAACTTACGTTCTTTAAATACAATTACTTACTTGATTAGTGCTCTTACTAGATTTTACACACAATGCTTTTCAGTTGGCAATTTCTGAGAAAAGTGTGCATTTTGTGCAATTCTGTTCACAATCGACTCTTTAATGTTGTAAATATGCCTTCTAGATAAACCCATGTGCTTACTGATTGCACTCATACTTAAACCATCTAACATACATTCTAAAACAGCCTTTTCACGTTCATTCGTAATCAACGGAACTCTTTTTTGAATAAACAAAACTTTTTTCTCAAGCTTATTAATCCATGTATATTTTTTATCTCGACGAACAACTTCTTGCGCTACTGGATCACTCGTTTCACCTTGCGCTTTTGGCATTGTTGATTCAATACCTGATTGAGCTACCACGCTTGTCCCTGCATCATCTAATAATTCACGTTGCCTTTTAATTTCGTTAATCATCCAGCTATAATCTCTGAGTGCGTTTTCTATCTGTTGGTTGTTCATCCTTCCACCCCACGTTAAAAAGATTTTGAACATATTCACTGCGCTTGATTGGTTGCTGTACGCCTGTACGTTTATTTTTTCGATACGAATTAACTACCCACTGCATTCTGTATTTCATAACCACACTCCACTAGCAAAGAACAAAGCCAATGCAATAGCGCATAAGAATGCAAAATTCTCCTGCCTTTTCTGCTCCTTCTCAACGATTACTTTCTGAATTGTTATAAGTACGATTAGCAATAAAATTAACTGAAATGCTATAACCATTCCGACCCCTCCTATTTGGTTGCCAAATCATTGAAATTTGGGTAAATAAGTTGCCAAGAGTAATTGCCTTAATGCAACAAATAAAAAGGGCACAAACTAAGCGTAATCGCTCAATCTGTGCCCTGGTTGTTCCAGTAGCTTATTTAGTTAAATTACACCGATATGTTTTTCTAATGGTAATCCATTTTTAATATGCCAATTCTCACAATCTAATTTTGTTATACATCCACTTTGTAAATGCATTTGCCAAACTCCATTATTTTCACCATCTGCATAATAATATGGGTAAGGTTGATAACCTAAATTCATAGCCGCTTTCACACTTTCTTCTTTTATCAGTGTGATAGGAGGATCAGCATGTCCCTTCCATTTCCCATAAGCGTTTTCCCATTCCACTATTTGTCCTGCTTTACCATGACCACAGCAACAACCTAATGTTATAACGCTTTCTTCATTCAGCATTTTGATTTCCTCTGAAATACAAGCATCAACCATTACCGTTGAGTTAAATTGTTCGTTGTTTATAATTAGAACTTTTTTATATACGCCGTATAGGCAAATAGTTATCACCTCTATTTTTAGTTCGTCTGTTCAGATACGCTAAATACGACTTCTTACATGCTCTACTACAAAAATTTCCTTTTATTATAGGTTTTGCACATTCTCTGCACTTTGCCATTTTTTTGCTCCTTTATTCCTAATCAGATAAATCATTCATACTTTGAGCGCAATCCTCACAAATCCAACTTTCATCGTCATTTCGCAGGGTTGCTGTACGTTCCTTACAAACTGCGCAAGACTCCATTTGTTTCACTCCTTCTCTTTTCACTTCACCGTATAACTAACCTTCTCAGCATGTATTTTCCCATCCTGCCAAGTCACAATATGCTCGCCATATCCACTATCAGGCTTAGGAATCTTTTTCAGTTCACCCTGCTTGATCACCAGCACTGCATCTTCATCCAATTTAACTTCTGCTGTATCACCCATAACCTAGCCCCCTATGCCTTTTCTTTTAGAAATTCTCTGAAGCATGATTCACATAGATTTCCATCAACATGCTGTGCTTTGTCCCCACACTCAACACATTTACTCACCCTCAACACTCCTTTTCTTCTTCACGTATTCAATCCGAAACAAGACTATTGAAGCTATATATAAAACTGCTGCTATTGTGAGTAGTGCTGTTATGATTGTCATTGATCAAACTCTCCTATATCTCTGCCATAAGTTCCTTTGATATCATCCCTTGTCATTTCCCAACAACCCTTACACATCTTTGCTCTTGAAGTCATATCAGCGACAATAGGTGTGTGGTTCACTTTTTCTGCTATTTCATCACAGTAAGAACAAGTTATTATCTTGTCGACCTCTGCTTTGGTTAGTGAACCTATACCGTTACAATACGGACAAACATCATCCTCAATATTTTCGCTATGTCCGATAAATCCACCGCCATGACATGGTGGGCACATATGCATGTTTTTAAAGTCCATGTTAACCCTCCTAAAAATCATTTCAAGCACTCTCACAGATTAATTTATCTTGTTGTGTATATTTAATCATTTATGTATATATCAATCTGTGAGCCTATTAATTTTTAATGATTTGCTATATTTCCTAAAGTATCTAACTCAAATACTTCTATTTCTGCTCGTTCATCTTCTTTTTTGCATTTAACTTTCCGCAGCTCCATAAATTGAATTTGGCGGTCATCCTTATAAGCTATTTTATTAAGCGAATCCGTGAGCGACTTAGCATAGTTATCAATGTCACCCTGATTGCCACCAGCTAGATAAACCTTTATATTTACACCTACAGGCTCGTTGGTTGGTTCTCCTTGCATGTGCGACCTTGCAACCCAACCGACTTGCTTTTTATATGCTAGATATCGTTGTGCGCTTTTACTAACGTATTTGCTTTTCTGTGTCATTCGTACAGCTGGCACCGGACGACCTGGTATGGTTAACTCAATCATTTTCCTCACCAATCAATAACGCTTCCCTGCATTTTGCGTTGATATGCGTACGTTCCAGAGTAAACAGACTCACATCTTCAATATCCCTGCCATCACTCGTATGTGTAACACCTAGCTTGTAAAGATTGTTCTTTAAATCAGCTATACGATCATTCACTGCTCGCTGTCGTTGTTTTTCGGTTATGTCGTTCATTAGTATCCTGCCTCCTGACGTTCATGATTGATTTTGTTTTTGTCTAGATATGCTTGTTCGATTTGTTCTGTGGTGAATCCGAGTTCTTTACCTAATGCGATAAAACAAAGAACTAAATCCTCATAAGACTCTGCAGATATCTCGTTTTCAAACTGTGAAGTAAAGTAAAATACATTGATAAATTGTATTGTTATGTTTTTATCTTTGAACGTTACGCCCAATTCAATAGATTGCTTGTATAACGATTCATAATTGATATTGTCGAAGCCTTTCTCCAATCCAATACTTAATATAAAATGCAGGCAATCCACGTATTCTTCTAGGAGTGGGTTACCTGGACCTAATCCATCACCTCCACATGAAGAGCACCCATTTCCGTAAAAGGGATAATTACCATCACCACCACATTTAGAACAATTATCAGTTATTCTAGGATCCTGGTTTATACTCCAAAACTTAAACCCACGCCATTCATTTGCCAGCTCACCTAACTCAACCTGTAAAGCAAGAATCTTTTTATCTAGCAAGTCTTGTCCTTGCAATCCGTGTTCCTCTTCAATTCGTGCATCTAATTGCTTTTGTATTGGAAATAATTTTGATAGATTCATTGTTTTCCTCCTAATCGTCTACGAAACAGCCACAGCCGCCAACGTCGAACATATCAATTTGTTGTGGTTCAGTTTCGTACTCTTTACGTAATTGTTTAAGTGTTAATGTTTCCTTTTGCCCGTTCTTTGTCCTAGTCAGTATTGAAACATCGTCACGATCTAAGAACTTCAACATTTCTTGTTCTTTTTCTTCATGGTATTTATAACGTTCCGGCATTTCCTTTAGTAGATTAATAAAGTGTCCTTGCCCTGCTCTTACGCAGAAACCACCGCAATTATTGTGACTGAATCCCTTATCGTAAAGTCTTGGAATATTGATTCCCCTGCTTTCTAATTCTTTGATATTGTCAATCTTATTCACAAATGGTTCTTCACACATCGGAAACTCTACTGTATATGGATGCCAGTTCTTAATAGGTGACTTTCTGCGATGTTCTTCTGTCCAGTCGATACCTAGATACAAAATACATTCTCCTGGTTTATAATTGGCTTCAATCCATTCCCTAGACTTATCTTGTTTGAGTATGTGACTACATTTCGCTATCCTAGAATTGCCTAAGAATCTTGTATCTTTAAACACCTGCCATACGTCACGACCATCTGCTAATCTAGTTATCTCGGTTCCAAAGTCTTTTTCTGTATCATCCAAGAATCTATACAAATCTTCATCCTCCATCATGGTGTCCGTGAACAAGAGGATTACATTTTCTTTACCGTGTCTTTCAATTACTCTTTTAGCTGTTGCCCAGCTACCTAATCCACCGCTATAAAATATAATGTGCTTCACTCAAAACCACTTCTCCCCAGCACACTCAACATCAACTTCAAGTGCTCTTTCTAACTGCTCCTGCTCTTCTTTGGTCATATGTTCACTTCCTTTTCCCTTCAGGCTCATGCACATAGCGTTTTCCACTAACCTCAATCACTGTCGGTATATCCTTCTTCACTTTCTTGATGGTCACGACTGGACGATACCTTTCATTTTTGGTGAAGGTCCTCATTTGCTGTCACCATCTAGGGCTTTACGTGCTATTTCGCCTTTGTCATACTTTATTGGCTCGTGTCGTGCAAAAGCTGAACCCATCGAAATATTAACGCCTAGTTGGTATGTTTTGTTTGCAGCATAAAATTCTAATGCCTTCTTATACCGTTCATTTTCGGATTCGAGTTTTTCAACACGATTATATAGTTCAGAAACAATATTTGATTTATCCTCTAAAGAAAGTAGTTGGAATCTAATATAATCTTTTAATTCTTCTTCGGTTTTCATAGCATCTAACCGTTCACTCATCCCTATCCCTCCCTTTCAATAATTTCTCACCAGTACTAAATGCCTTTTCAATATCATCAATCTTCCCGTCAATCCAAGCTTCGTAAAGTCTAAAGAACACTTCATGCTGATTCCGTTTCACTATTTTTGTGATATACATCAAACTTTTTCCTTGATGCCAGAGTGACGATATTTCTTGCAGTTGCCACTCCGGAAATCCAAAATCAATGTCTTTGCTGTCGAACAGTACCTTGCTCTTTTCTTGTGGCAAAATAGGTTTCGAGCCTGTTAGTGTGTTCATGAATCCCCACCAGCTTTACGAGAATACTTTTTCAGCAGCTGTTCGGTGTCTTCCCATTCTTCGGGATCAACTTCTTGTTTTGGTGTGTTGTTTTTCTGTTTTCGTTCTTTAAACCAATCTGGAACAACTTCATTTGATTTGTTTTGGTAGTTTGGCTTTTTAGCTGCTTGTTGATTTTGGAACTCAACTTCTTCTGCCTTTGCTTGTTCTATAGTTTTGATACCTTTATTTGACCAAGACTGAATAATGCTTTTTGCGTATCCCCAGCTAGGCTTATTTCTATCCAGCGACCTTCTCATTGCTTCAATAACCATTTCGTCACCAAGATCTTCAATCCAGTAAAGCATTTCTTCAGAGATATATGGTTTTATCAATCCGAAGTTGTTTTGATAAAAAACAATGGCATCAGTTGAAGAAGTTGCAGGCTCTCTTTCTTCTTCTACTTCTCCTTCTCTTTCTTGTTCTCTTTCTACTTCTCTTTCTCTTTCTTCTTCTACTTCTCCCCCCAGGTCTATGGAAGGTCTATCTGTACTGTATTGATACGGTATCGAACCCTTGTCATGACCGCTTTTTTCATTTTTTTGCTGTATATCGTCTGCATAGGGTATTGATAGGTTATCGATACGGTATCCGTACTCTAAACATTTATCGATGAACAACTTAATGAAGTGTTTATTTTTAACTTGCTTTAGTTCTTTATTGATAAGTGATACAACTTTTGGTGAGCTTATCCAGTTGAATTTAATCCAATTAACTAGCATTATTTCTCTTGTCGGTTCGTGATAGATTATTTTGCCGTACTCTGTAAACCTATTTATCAATTTATCAACCGTTTCTCGGTTATATCCTGTTTCTGTTTCCATGATTCTTTTCGGAAGCTCGTATATACCGCATTGCGTTGTTTTGCTGTTAGTCATTAAATATAAATAGAAATACTTTTCTTCAGGTGTTAATTCTAAAACAAAACCATCTTGCCAAAACTCGATGTGTACTTGCCGGTATTTAGCCATTACTTCACCCCCAATCCTTCACGCTATATAAACAACTTTTCCGGTAAACTCCTGAATCTCTTTCTTAAATAACACTTCATCACTGTTACTATCTGATAAGTGCAGCAAGTGAATCTCCTGCACCTTGCTTAGATCGTTAGCTTTCAAAAACTCCTTCACGTTTTCTAAGCTGAAATGACTTCTTATTAATCGTTTCTTCATACCTTTATGAACTCGTCCAGATGCAATGTTTTCATTCAGAATGTCTATTGAATAGTTACACTCCAGAAGTAAATGCGTTAGGCCAGTGAACTTATATTTGATATAGAATGTATCCGTTGCAAATAACAACTTCTCACCCATACTATTCACTAATAAATAGCCTGTCGGCTCATTCACGTCGTGTTCTACATCAAAAGGCATAATCAACCAGGTGCCAATCTTAAATGACTTGTGTGCTTCTATAGGATTTATTCTGTGGTGTTCAATATCTAGTGCTTCTTTTGTGCCGGCACTCATATACGTGTCAATCCCTGCTTTTAAAACATCCTTCAGACCTTTTGTGTGATCACCATGCTCATGTGTGACTAAACACCCTGCTAAATCACTTGTGTTGAAATTCAATGCCCTTCTTATATCCTTGAATGCTATTCCTGCTTCAAGTAGCAAGGGAGTGCTACCGTCTGTTATGCGGTAGCAGTTTCCCTTTGAACTAGAAGCTAGTGTGTTAATCTCAATCATCAGAATCCCCTGCTTGATTCTTGGCTTTCTTGTTGCTCCATATCGTTCATAACATCATCAACATTCGTTTGTTCTGGATCCGGTTCTTCTTTTGGACCTTCCTTTTGTTCCGAGTTATCCTTTGCTTCAGGTTCTGAATCGTTGTATTCAATATCAATTACTTCTGAATTAGCATTTTCGCTGATTTCTTCCTGCGCTTTAGCTTCCTCAACTGATTCATCCTGCCTATTGAAGTGATCTAACATTAAGCTGCTATCGTTACTTGAGTTTAAGAACTTCTTACAAGCACGATTGATAACCGTTTTCTTAGCCATTTCCTGCTTGAATTCATCATGGGTACTTCCTTCCTTCTCCTTCTTAGCACCCTTAGACCAAAACTGTGCTTTACTCCAAGCTTGTCTAATCTCTTCAATGGTCATGATTTCGTGATATACGTTATCATCACTAAACACGATAGTTGCATATGCGCCTTGCATTTTTTCCTTATCGATATTGACGAACTTCTGCTTATGCGTAAGGTTAACAATGCGCCCGTTGTTCATTTCGTAGTCAACATCATCACCTTCATAAATAACAGCTGCATCAATTGTTCTTGCTCCACTTACTTGCTTAGTTACGGCCATAGTTCCAAAATAGGACCGTTGGAAAGTTAATGTCTGACCGTAAACAATGAAGTAACCTTGTTTCTTGTTAGGATTCAACCCTTGAACAACCATGTCCAGTAGAGCATTAGCGACAGAATCTCTTGTACAAACTTCTAAAGCTGGCTTTCTGTTTTTATCCTGAACACTTTGCAACGTTAACCACGCGCTTTTCATTGCGTTCTCAGGTGAATAGTTAGCAGGGAATCGAAGCTCACCCTGCTCTTGAAATTGTTTTACCTTCTCAGCTACCACGTCGACTGTATCTTTTTTGATCATTGCTAGTTCGTTTTTACTCATTTGTTATTCCTCCCATGTTTTTAATCGCAATAACTTCTATTGCAGTGTGGACAACCTGTCACTAATGAATTTCCTGCTTTCTCAACTGTTATTCCTGTTTCAAATGTCGATTGCTCTTGGGGTATAGGCTTTTTCACCCCGTTTTCTATTTTCCAATGATATGGTTCGTAGACATTCCTTCTACAATTCCAGCAAACGCCACTCTTAGGCGCGAAGTGAGGAGCGCTATTGTCCTCACAGTATTTAGATTGAGCTTGCATACTTGCTGATATATTAAACTCACCCACTTAAACTAACTCCATTTCTTTTGCATTCTCGATTCTCAGTTCTTTATCAGCCTCAGATACTACTAAGCTAATAACTTGTGAATCTATATCAATCAACCTCGTAACTGATTCAGCGTTATCAACGAATATTGGAGCTTGTACACCGTAATGCTGTGACAGTGTATTGATGATATCTAAGCCGACATTGATTCTTGCAGCGTTGTTTAGTCCGGCGTTGTAAGGAACACCGTCAAGAGTCGTAGTACATATTTCTTCAAGACCACCGTTGATATTCGTTTTGAATAGGTTGAATCGAGCATCTTTAAACTTGCTATTAATCTTCTCTTCCAACATGTTTACCTTTGTTCGAATGAATTCTTCTGTTAGATGTAACTCTTCTTCCAGCTGTTCAAATTCTGCAGCAAGTTCTTTTTCCTGCTTTTCAAGTTCAGCAATTCGTGTCTTAGACTGTTCAGATTGTGAGACTTTGCTTAAATCAATATTCACTTCGTTCTGCTTCTCATTTAATTCAGTAATTTCTTGTTTAACTTCCTGGACTGATTTCTCAACAGATTGTTTCAGTTCTTCGATTTGTTGTTCTAGTGCTTGTCTATCCTGCATAAGCTTTTGGTAAGAGGCGTTATCCTCTATTGGTTTAACATTGCTTTGTGACTCAGTTAACTTAGCTTCAAGCTTTGCAACCTGCTCTTGCTTTTCAGTTACTTGTTTTTCAAGCTTGCCTATATCTTCAGCTACCGTTTGGTTTTCTGTGCCAGTAGCTTTTATTTTGTCGTTTGTCTCGACACCTTTTGCTTTAATGTGTTCAAGCATTTCAGCCTTATTTACATTGAAAGTCTTAATAATTTCTTCACGTTGTTCTTCTGGAAGGTCTTGACCGCATGAAGGGCAAGAACAGTTCTCTTCATGATTGAATGCTTCGCTGTCCTTCTCGTCATATCGCTTACGTAAATCAGCACGACGATCAATTAAGTCATCGATATAGTCTTTGTTCATGCTGTGCTGTTGCTTCTTGCTGTTTATCTTTGATTGCAATACAGTGATATTCGATTGTTCTTCCTGAAGCTTCGTTCTTAATTTGTAAACTTCATCTTGACCATTCTGAGCATGTTCATTTTTTATATTGGCAATTTGTAAATCAATATCGCTTATTTGTTGTTTAAGCTTGTTGACCTCACTACCACCGCGTATATCGTTCACCTGCTCTTGTTTCGATTCAATCTGATCGTTTAATTCTGTTAATTGCTTTTCGATAGATGATTTGTTTAATCCATTTACATCAGGTAAGCCACGATATATTTCATCAACCCGCACTGGAATCTTTTCTAGCTCCTGGTTGATTTCTTTGCGTTTAGCAGCAATAACTTTCTTATGGTCCTCGATATTTCTGCCACTTAAAATATCTGTAAGTTTGCTTAGATCCTTATTTGAATTGATTACTTCCTCGTCTGATACATCTCCAGCAATTTCTAGTAGCAAGTCACGACGTTTCTTCCAGCGCAGTTGTTCGTTAAAATAACTTGGGCTTGTTAGCAGTTTGAATATGTCCTCGTCTACAATGGATGCAACTTGATCAGTGAACCCTTTTTTATTACTAGGAACACCATCAATATAGTGATCTGTAGTATGACCGGAAAATTCGCTTGTTATGGATCCGCGTTTCTTGGTCCATTTCTCGCTGAATACCTTTTTGAGTGTCAGCTGCTTATCATCAACTACTATTGTTGCTTCTACTTCATGGTTTAACTTAGGAATTGGCTTGCCGTTCTCTAACGTTTTAATACCGAAATCCTTTTGATTGTTTGAATCCTTATCGAACAGCAACCAAATAAAAGCGTCTGCGATGGTTGTTTTTCCAGTAGCGTTGTCTCCATGAATGCTCACATTGCCTTCTGCATTTAATTCAAATTCCTTAATGCCTTTAAAGTTCGTTAACACTAAATTCAACAGTTTAATTTGTTTCAAGAAAAACCCTCCTATTGTTTAATTACGGGGATTGTTATATAATTGAATTACGATATTTGTTAAGCAATCCCTGACCCATTTATGTGGGTCTTTTTTTGTGCAATCATGTTGAAGTATTCTTTTGTCTTTAATCGTGCTGTGTACGTAAACCCAGCTAATTCAAATGTAATAACTGTGTAGTCGTCCTCTACTTCAAATAAGCAAGCATCTAGATTCATGTCGTTATCGTGGTAAAGGCTCTTCAATGTATCTGCTGTGATGGATAATTCAGAACACCACATGGCTGTAATCCCTTGCTTTTCAGCTTCAACCGCATTCCTTGAATGTTTTAAAAGCTCGTCTACTTCCATGCTCAACCCTCCTTTCGTAATGACTTCAACAGCAGGTGACTAACGCGCTGTTAGGGCTAATCAACCCTTTAGGAAGCAAGAACAGCAGTAATCGAGGGGGATGATGTTCCTGCTCTCACTTCCTAAAGGAAGGACTAGCTTGTCCTTGCCTTTTGTGCTAAAATGAATGTAATTCAATTTGTCATTCGGCTCACTGTTGTCGCAGTGGGTTATTTTTTTGGTTTAATTTCTCCATTTGAATACTCCTTGTTTCGAGATATGGTCGGACTGCGCACTACAATTCATCAATAACAACATTCATAACTATTTGTCCGCAGTCCTCACATTCATAGACTGATTTATCTTCGTAATACTGTGTGTCAACATCTTTTGAGTTGCACTTATTACATATAATCGTGAATCCTTCTTTCATAGTTTCTTCCTCCCTACTCACATTTTTGTTCTACTGTGGCAAAGCTGACCAGTATAGATATAGTAGTGAAACTATCAAACAAACGTAAATTTTCACTACCTGCCAGCGCCTACTCATCGTCCTAACCCCATGTTCGCAATTACTCTATCAACTTCTTGTTGCCCTTCAATTTGCTTAATTTCCCACCAGTGCTTATCAAATGTTTGTTTCGCTATTTTCAATTTTTCTAATTCACGCATTGATCTACTAGCGTTATCAAGATATGCAGCTGTTTGCCCAAATTCTCCACTTTCCAATTGAACAGATGCGTTTTTTATGCAGTAGTTATAGCAATCTAGTTCTTTTTGCGCTCTTGCCTGGTCATCCTTTAGAAATGTCATAGTATCCCTCCTAATAAAATGGTTCCGACTGTTCCAACAGCAAAGTCTAGTACGCTCTGCATTACGCTTAATCCATCTACACCGCATAAGAATGCGACCATAACCTCTTGTGTTTGTGTGTTGTTCGTCCATGCTTGTAATGTCGATATGTGTGGTTCCATTGTGTCGTTCTCATACTTCGATACGTCCGATTGACTGATGTATAACTTATCTGCTAATTCTTCCTGACTGAATCCTGCACGAGTCCGACACGCTTTTAAGATTGCGCCGACTCTCACTTTTGAACCCCCTTTCTATATTCAATATTCGAATAGTCATTTTTATGGGCATGTCATACAATGTACTTATACCGACCCCACATCGGTAGATTGCTTGAGAACGGATATTACTTATTGACTTCTGCTCTATTTGTTGTTTTGTCCAGCCACTCAAAGAACTGCTTAGTTGGTACTTTTGGGTGGCCTAACTCTCTATTAACTGGAAAGTCTGACCGATTAAATAACTCATTACATTTAGTTGTGCTAATGTCGACTATTTCCATGAACTGCTTTCTTGTTAACAGAGGTGGGAGTTGCTTTTCTCTTAGCTCTTCTAGCAAAACCGGAATTAGTTGTTTCTTTATTTCACTTACAAATGTTTGAATTTCTTCATGGGTGAAAGTTGTTACTGGCATTTATTACACCAACCTTTTAAAATTTTTACATTGCATGCTTGGATTGCTGATCTATCCAGTTCATCAAAGCTGTGTACGGTATTCGTATCTTGTTGCCATCCCTTATGCATGGAAATCCGTTCACTTCTGCTTGCTGACATAGTTCGTATGTCGCTGTTTTGCCTATCCGTAGTATCTCGGCTGCTTCGGGTACCTTGAGAAATCTAGGAACTTCGTTGTAGCCGTGAGATTCTAATAAGTGTTTGATGTCGTCCAGGTGTTTTTCAATTTCTTCGCGGATGATTTGACGTATGGATTCTTCAAAGGTCATTAGACAAACACCTCGTATTCATTGAGTAACTTTTCGGATAGTTTGACCTGACCTTTACCAGTAATTAAAGTTGTTAAGCTCTCAACATCACCCTGTGTACGACTTACAACCGTTACTGTTGTTTCGAATAATCCTTGTTCAATATATTGCTGTTTTGGATTATTTTTTTCTCGGCCAGTTCTGATTAGATAGCCTTTTTCTCGTAACCATCTGAACATTTTATTACGACCGATTTTCATACCGTGTTCGTCATACATCATTTTTGCGAATGCGCCAACATTGATTGATGCGCTTGAGTTTGATACAGCTTTTCCGAATGTTGTGTACGGTTTATCTATTTTTATTTGATATTCTGCTTGCGAACGTTTTTCCTGTTCTTCTTTTAAGTTAGTAGCAAGTTTAATGATGGTGTCTGGATTCAAAAGAGCTTCTTCTACTGTTTCAGGTGTCATGTATGCACCGTGTTTCCTGATTGATGGGATTACCTCTTGAGTAATCCAGCGTTTGAATTGTTTAGCCTCTTCTTTTCTAGATTTAAGAATCACTGAGTAGAGGCCTGATTCATTGATGACAATGGCTCCTCTTTTAAAACCGACTAGTTGTAGGTTTTGCTTTTCATCATCATCCAAGTATCTGGTCATTGCTTCTGCATCGGTAAAATGAAGAATGGCTGCTACGTCTCTTGCGATAAACCATGGTTCATTGTTTTGTTCGATAATTCGCAACTCTTGATCATCGAATACTTTTGTTAGTTGGTTCATGAAATTGCCTCCATTTCTTTTTTGATAACTTTTTTATCATAATTGTTAAAAAAAAGATCCGGGAAGAGTTTCCTCATGTCTTTACTGAAGAAATTTTCATATTTAACCATTGTCTCTCTACCTGGATTTACAACGCCTTTTTCTAACTTGCGCACATAAACAGTTGATATCCCTATCCCGTCCGCAAGTTGTTGTTGTGTTAGTTTGTGTTTGATTCTAAGTTGTAAAAGTAATTTGCGCTCCACTTTTTTCACCTCTTTTTTTGATAACTTTTTTATCACTACATTCAATATAAATGATAAATTACTTATCGTCAATACTTTTTTGAAAAACTTTTTATCATTGATAATATTTTTATCGTATATGATTTATAATGGAGGTGATTTGAGGTGCTGACAATGGAAAAGAAAAATGAGGTATTCGGGAAAAGATTAAAAGAATTAAGGGATAGAAAAGGCCTTAGTCAAGAAAAGATGTCCGAAGCTTTAGGGATATCGAGGGCTAGGTATTCTCACTATGAAAATAATCATGTTGAGCCTGACATTGAACTAATACGTAAAATAGCAAACTATCATAAAGTGGACAGTGATTATATATTAGGAATAACAGATATTCCAAGCAGAGAAGAAAACGCTGAAATAGAAAAAATACTCAACGATCCGCAAACAGAACTAATGTTCAATGACTGGAAGAACATGTCGGAAGAAGAAAGAAAAGAAGCAATTGAAATGATAAAATATATTAAGTTTAAAAATAAAAGGGGAGATTGAATGAAGAAATTATTATTCCTTTTGCCGCTCTTAATCTTAGTTGCATGCGGCGGTGAATCGGTTGAATATGAGGATAATGTCAATATTGATGATCAAACACTTACCATTGAAGGCGAAACTACCTTGGAAGATGGTTCTGTTATACATTATGAAGTTACCAATTTTGAAATAAGTGAGATTCTTCACGAAGGAACTACAAAGGTAACTGACGGTACCTTTTCAGTTGATCTAGACGCTTCCGAATATCCAGCTGGTGAATTCGAAATATATACTGCATTTTTACCTTACATGCAATCCGAAGAGATACAAGAGATATACGGTGAATCAGGTGAAAACCTTAAAGGGGATAAAGTAAGTAAACTAGAAGATATGGAAGATGACATAAAAGTAATCGAGTCACGAAGAACGTTCGAAAAGCAGTAATCAATACAAGGTGTGCATTAAAATGTACACCCTATTTTGTAAACTAAATACGAACATATATTCTATTTTAGGGGTGGTCATCATTAGGTATACATATTTAGAGGACTTTGTTCGTGATTTATACAAGCGTTTAGACATTTGGTTGCCAGGTGAATTAGAGATAGAAACAATAGCCAGTAAACTAAATCTAAGTGTCCTATATGGCGGTGTTAGCCTACGCTTTGGAAATGTGTTTGTTATTCGAAAATCTAATAAACAAAGAGAATGGCAATTATTTGGCCATGAAGTTGGTCATTATCTTGGCCATGTAGGCAATCAATTAATGATGCATCATTTGTTTCGAGATCTACAAGAATACCAGGCTAATCACTTTGCTTATCATTTTTGTATCCCAACATTTATGTTACAAGATTTGTATAACCTTAACGTCTATCAAGTTATGAATCTGTTTAATGTAGAATATGAATTCGCACTAAATCGACTAAATATGTATGAAGGGAAGATAATCTATGAGAGGACATATACTTCAACGCGGTAGCAAATATTCGTTCGTAATTGATATTGGACGAGACCCCGTTACTAAAAAACGTAGACAAAAACGTGTATCCGGATTTACGAGCAAGAAAAAGGCACAAACGGCTATGAATGATATGATTGCTGAATTGAATCGAGGGAGTTACGTAGAGCCATCCACAGAAACACTTAATGACTATCTGGATGCATGGCTCAAGCATAAACAAAAAAGAGTAGCACACAGCACTTACTTGCACTATAAGACCTATATCGAGAATCACATAAAGACTGCTTTGGGTAATACAAGAGTATTTGATTTAAAAGCACGACAAGTTCAACAATTTTATGATTCTCTTTTAGAACAAGGGCATTTATCCGAACGATCCATACATCATATACACCGTATTTTAAGTAATGCGCTAGAAAAAGGAGCTCGGATTGGTGACGTTCAAAAGAATGTTGCTAAAGCTGTAGAGCCTGCCAGTGTACGTAAAAAGGAAATGAAACACTGGAACATGAATACATTAAAAGGTTTTTTGGAACTAACTAGAAGGGAACCGCATTTCATCGCCTGGTATCTTGCTGCGTTTACAGGAATGAGGCAGGGTGAAATATTAGGGTTGAAGTGGGATTGTGTGGATTGGGGTAATAAAACCATTTTTGTACGCCGTGCACTAAAAAGGGATGAAAGAAAATATATTATTGCTGATTTAAAAAACAACGCCAGTTACCGATCTATTTCTATATCTGACACAGATGTGTTTGAATTAAGGAAATACTTCAACGAACAGAAAGAACAAAAAGTAAAAGTTGGCAAAGATTACGATAATCAAAATTTAGTTGTTGCCACTGCATTAGGTACACATTTGTTACCTTCAAACCTAGGCAGAGCTTTTCGCCGTTGCCTTAAACAAACGGAAGTAGATAAAATTCGTTTTCATGATCTAAGGCATACACATGCATCTATGCTGTTTGGGCTTAAGGCGCATCCAAAAATAGTGCAGGAACGGTTAGGACATTCTTCTATCCAAGTGACCCTCGACACATATTCTCATATGCTTCCAAACATGCAGGAAGCTGTGGCAGAATCATTAGAAAGTGCATTTCAAAAAGAAGAAAAGGACAAGAACAAGAATTCGCTTTAGTTGACTAAAGGTGACCAATCCGTGACCATTTTCAAAAATAAATCCTCAAAAGTAGTGCCCCCGGCAGGATTCGAACCTGCGACACATGGTTTAGGAAACCAATGCTCTATCCCCTGAGCTACGGGGGCAAATAATAATTAAAAGCTGTTTTCTAAAAGTTTGTTGTTTCTGGCACAAAAGATATAAACTGCGAAGTAACATGGAAAAATACTCAACCGGGGCTCATAACTTCGATATGAGTGACCGTTTCTCACTATTTAAACAGAGTTCGGGTTCTCATAACCCTGATGAGTGAGCCCATGGCTAGTAAGACTGCGAAAGTGCTAGCTTGAGCAGATGTTGCATTGGTACCGGAGTGGTGCAAAAGATTAACTGCGATGGTTAAATAGCAACAAAATTTGTCAAAAAAGCCTAATTAAAAACCAACACTAACAATAATACAATACAGAGAACAGATTGAAAAGCATGAATACTTTTCACACATGGAATTGAGCTTTTTATTATGCTAAAATAAGAAATATATGTCGAATATTGTTATGTTGATTGGAGGGAAAGTTATGGCAGAGGTTCCGTTCATTGCAATAGAGGGGCCAATTGGAATTGGAAAGACATCACTTGCAAAAAAGCTTTCTGTCCATTTTGATTTTCATTTATTAAAGGAAATTGTTGAAGAAAATCCGTTTCTCGGTAAATTTTATGACGATATTGATGAGTGGAGCTTTCAGACGGAAATGTTTTTTCTATGCAATCGATTCAAGCAATTGGAAGATATCGAAAAAAAATACTTAAATCAAAATAAGGCAGTTATTGCCGATTATCATATATCCAAAAACATGATTTTTGCCAAACGAACGTTGCAACCAGATAAATTTGAAAAATATGAACAGATTTATCACATTTTAACGAAGGATATGCCTGTTCCGAATATGATGATTTATTTACACGCAAGTCTTGATACAATTTTAAAACGAATTCGCTTACGTGGGAGAGATATTGAGCAGAATATTAAACCTTCATACCTTGCGCAGCTAGCACAGGACTATGAGGACTATATGAACGAATTCGAAGTGCTTCATCCGGAAATTCCCGTCATTCGGATAAATGGTGATGAGACTGATTTTGTAAAGCAGCAGGATGATTTAAATATGATTATTAGACAGGTGGAAAACCAGCTAGATAACCATAAAGTTACTTCCAAACGATAAAGGGGATCAAAGCAATGAATTTACGAGATAAATACCAAATACCGCATGATAGCATCATTACAATTGCCGGTACAGTAGGAGTGGGAAAATCAACAATGACTAAGGCGTTAGCGAATGCCTTAAAATTTAAAACTTCACTTGAAAAAGTTGAGACTAACCCATACTTAGGAAAGTTTTATGATGATTTTGAACGCTGGAGCTTCCATCTGCAAATATACTTTTTAGCTGAACGTTTTAAGGAGCAAAAGAAAATATTTGAATATGGCGGTGGCTTTATCCAAGATCGTTCCATTTATGAAGATACTGGTATTTTTGCGAAAATGCATTACGATAATGGAACAATGTCAAAGACTGATTATGAAACATACACAAATCTCTTTGAAGCAATGGTTATGACCCCATATTTCCCGCACCCTGACCTTTTGATTTATCTGGAAGGAACTTTTGATGAAGTCGTGGAGCGAATTCAATCACGAGGTCGAGAGATGGAAAAAAATACACCAATTTCTTATTGGGAAGAAATGTATAATCGCTATGAAAACTGGATTAATAACTTTAATTCTTGCCCAATATTACGAATAAACATTTCAGATTATGACTTAATCGAACAAGAAGGGTCAATCGAACCAATTTTAGAAAAGATTGGTCACTTTATCCAACAATCACGGAAATGGAAAACGAGAGAACTAATAAAATAATTTTAAAATAAGGTGTTCCAGAAATGGAGCGCCTTTTTCTTTGGTTAATTTTGTTTTAATAAGATTATTTTTTGTTAAACAGTGATATGAATCACCGATTTTATAAGGTAATTTATATATAGTAGAAGATGGACGAGAACTAAATAGAAGGGATGAATTAAATGGCTAACATACGTATGGAAAATGAAAAAGACTTAGTTGTTGAGGCAGATTTATCCGATCTGCAAACGTTTGTCGATGAAGCTGTAAACAACTTTGACATATACAGGGAAGAGATTGCAGTTATTTATGAGAAGATGCCTAGATTTGATTATAAATACTTCTGCTTTTATGCCTATTCAACATATCGATTGCTAGAGGCAGCGATGGAGTTTGATACAAGTGAAGTTGGACATATTCGAGTAGTTGCACCTGATGAGTTTTTCTATGCATTTTATGGAATGATTGCAACACTGCATACACAAGCATTAACAGATGAAAAAAAGGAACTTGGCGCATAAGCCAAGTTCCTTTCAATTATATCTTATCCCCTAATTCAATTGAGCGTTCACGTGCGCTTTTCACACATTCTATAACAGCCTCCTGGAAGTCATTAAAAGCTAACGCTTCAAGACCTGATTGAGTGGTTCCTCCTGGGCTTGTTATATTTTCCCTTAATTCTCCGGCTGTCTGTCCGGAGTGTTTAAGCATTTCTCCAGCCCCAACAACAGTTTGGGTAATTAAATCTTTGGCAACCTCTTTATCCAAGCCAGCATCGACAGCTGCCTTTTCCATTGCTTCTACAAAGTAATAAATATATGCAGGGCCACTTCCGGAAATACCTGTTACTGTATGCATATCCGCTTCATTCACAACGGTTACAGTGCCAATTGTATTAAATAATTCAATAACTGCATTGATATGTTCTTCGGTCGCGTGTTTCCCTTTTGAGACAGCAGTTGCTGATGCTCCAATTGCTACCGATGTATTTGGCATTGCCCGTATAACCGGTACTTCTTTGCCAAATAAATTAGAAATATCGTCCGACGAAACACCAGCTACAACAGATACAATTAATTGATTAGGCTGAATATGTTCCTTAATTGACTCAATAGCTGCTTCCATATCATGAGGCTTCATTGATAACATAACTATATCAGCGTCGGTGATTACCTCTTGTTTATCCTTAATCACTTGTATTTGATAGCTTTCTTGAAGTTTATCCAAACGTTCCTGATTATTTCTATTCGTTACAAAAATTTGTTCCTTCGTTAAAAAGTCTTTATTCAAAATACCTGCAATAATTGATTCAGCCATTGATCCAGCGCCCATAAAAGAAACTTTCTTCAGCATTTCTTCTTACCTCCTATTTAGTTAAAAACCGTTCTATCATTGAAATGATTTCCGTATCATCATATTAATAATAATTACTGTATTAATAATATGTACTATATTTAAAACATTACCACATAAATAAAACCGCTACACTAGTAACGGTTCATGTTATTATCTCTAAATTTATTAGCTTTTTAAATTAAATGGAGGAGGTAGAGGGATTCGAACCCCCGCGCGGTTTGACCCGCCTGTTGGTTTTCAAGACCAATCCCTTCAGCCAGACTTGGGTATACCTCCATGCGACAAAATATAATATATCATGCATGAAATACGTTGTCAAACGGAATTTACAATTTTTAATCTGTTATTAGAAAACTTGGCATTCGGCGTGCCTTTTGGCGAATTGCCTTAGTTGCACTTTTGCAGTAAGAAAGTAGCTATACTTTTATCTGCTTAGAAAACTTGGCATTCGCCAAGCCTTAATGGCGAGTGCCTTAGTTGCACTTTTGCAGTAAGACAGTATTTATACTTTCTTAGCTGCCTAAAAATAGCCATGGTAAATCCCTGGATTTACACATGGCTCCTGGAGAACTTTATAATACTAAAACAAAGATAGCTTGAAAACATATTTATCCTTTTTCTTCTGCGCTGGATAAATTGTTTAAACGATCAGCAAAGGCAAGTTTACCAGTAATGGGTTCAGAATCATCTGTTAAAATAACTTCTTTTAATTCATAAGCATTTGAACCGTGTTCCGCAAAATCAAGGCCAGCAATTTCCTCTTCTTCAGAAACTCGAATAGAAGAGAAGCGTGTAACGATATACAAGAATGTTCCCATTGCTCCCATTGTCCATGCTACTACAGCAAGTACTCCTATCAGTTGGATCATTAATTGAGAGATGCCACCACCATAGAAGAGACCATTTGAAGTAGAGAATAATCCTACTGCAAGCGTTCCCCAAATACCACAAATTCCATGAACAGTAATTGCACCAACTGGATCGTCAATCCTTAATTTGGTATCTAGTAAACGGATTCCTTCAACTAGAACTATACCTGAAATCAAACCGACTAACACGGAACCCCCAAGAGATATTTCAGCACAACCAGCTGTAATCCCTACTAGTCCAGCCAATACGCCATTAAGTGATAAGGAAGCATCTACTCTTTTAAAACGAAGCTTCGTATAAAGAGCTGATGATACTAATGCCGCTGATGTTGATAAAAGAGTTGTACCAATTACCATTGGTACAAGTTGTGGGTCCGCAGCCAATGTACTTCCTCCATTAAACCCAAACCATCCTAACCATAGAATAAATATCCCAAGCGCTCCAATCGGAACGTTATGTCCTGGTATCACATTAACCTTCTTGCCTGTATATTTTCCAAGTCTGGGTCCTAAAAATAAAACAGCTGTAAGTGCCCCAACAGCACCTGTTAAGTGAACTACTGTAGAGCCGGCAAAATCACTAAATCCTAAAGTCGTTAGCCATCCATCTCCTTGCCAAATCCAGTGCCCAACTATCGGGTAAATCACCGCTGTCATGGCGACAACAATAAATACATAACTGCTTAGTTTCATTCGCTCAGCAACTGCACCAGAAATTATTGTGGCACAAGTCGCAACGAACATTGCCTGGAAGACGAAAAAACTGATATCTTCTACACCATTTAATAGAAATCCGTCAATCCCAATAATTTTCCCCAATGTGGTACCAAACATTAATGCGTACCCTAAAATATAAAACAGAATTGCAGCAACACTGATTGTAATAAAGTTTTTCATTAAAATATTCAATGAATTTTTAGCTCTTGTGAACCCCGTCTCAACCATCGCAAATCCTGCATGCATAAAGAATACCAAAAACGCAGCTACCATTACCCAAACAAGATTAACGGATAACTGCAGGGATTCCGAAGTTGGCGCAGCATAAGCTGTTGAAGATATCGAAAGAAAAATAATAAATAAAAGTATACTTTTTTTGAATTTGAACATGTATTTACCTCCTAAATATTAGATAACTGCATTTTCTCCACGTTCGCCTGTTCGAATTCGAATCGTTTGTTCAATTGGCGAGATAAATATTTTGCCGTCACCAATGTCCCCTGTACTGCAACTTTCAATAATCAAATCAATTATTTCATCTAATTGATGTTCATCAGCTACTATTTCCACCTTAACTTTTGGTAATAACTGTACTTGGAAAGTAGTCCCGCGAAAAACTCCAGTTTGCCCTTTTTGTTTTCCAGTCCCAGCAGCCTCCGTTACAGTTAAACCTCCTATTCCAATAGAAGATAGTCTATCACGAAGTGTTTGAAACTTTCCCGGGCGAATAATCGCTTCTATCTTTTTCATATGTTAACCTCCTATTCATTAATGTTAAGTTTATTAACATTAAAAGTTATGTTAATTATCATAAGTTATAAAATTTAAAAAATCAAGGGCATTTATAAAATTATTTTGAAAATTTAAACGAAAACGTTTGCAAAAAATTGCATAAAAAAAGAACTTGGAAAAACGTCCAAGCTCTCGGTAACTTATCTTTTTTATTTAATTACTTCTTTTCCGCCCATATATGGACGCAGTACTTCTGGCACTGCAACAGAGCCATCTTCCTGTTGACAATTTTCTAAGATGGCCGCTACAGTACGACCTAGTGCCAGGCCTGATCCATTTAATGTATGAACAAATTCAGGTTTTCCTTTCTCTTCACGACGGAAGCGAATTCCTGCACGTCTTGCCTGGAAGTCTTCAAAATTAGAGCAAGAAGATATTTCCCGATATGTGTCCTGACTTGGAATCCATACTTCTATATCATATTTCTTAGCAGCGGTAAAACCTAAATCACCTGTACACATGCTCATAACTCGGTATGGCAGGTCTAACAACTGAAGCACTTTTTCCGCATTTCCCGTTAACGTCTCTAATGTCTCATAGGAATCTTCCGGTTTTGCAAAATGAACAAGTTCAACTTTATTGAACTGATGCTGACGAATTAAACCACGCGTATCTCTTCCAGCAGATCCAGCCTCAGAACGGAAACATGCACTAAACGCTACATATTTTTTAGGCAAATCATCATTCATTAAAATATCATCACGATAATAGTTTGTTACAGGAACTTCAGCTGTCGGCACAAGAAAGTAGTCCCAATCAGCAATTTTAAACGCATCTTCTTCAAACTTTGGAAGCTGGCCTGTTCCAGTCATACTTGTTCGATTAACCATATATGGTGGCAGCATTTCCTCATAGCCATGTTCATCAGCATGCAAATCCATCATGAAATTTAACAATGCACGCTCAAGCCTTGCACCAAGCCCTTTATAAAATACAAAGCGACTTCCGGTTACCTTTGCAGCACGTTCAAAATCAAGAATATCAAGGTCGGTTGCTACATCCCAATGTGGTTTTGCCTCAAAATCAAATGTTGGCTTTTCTCCCCATTTCCGTGCCTCTACATTATCCTCTTCATCTTCACCAATAGGAACACTCTCATGTGGGATATTTGGAATAGATAACATCATATAATTTAATTTTTCCTCTATATCTTTTAATTCTTTATCGAGCGTAGAAATTTGCTCGCCAACCTCACGCATTTCTTTAATCGCAGGTTCTGCATCCTTCTTCTCCTTTTTCAAGACAGAAATCTGTTTAGACGCTTCATTACGCTTGGCTTTCATCGTTTCAGTTTCAGCGATTAACTTCCTGCGTCTTTCATCCAGTTCACCAAACTTATCCAGTTCTGATAAATCTTCACCACGATGGGCCAACTTTTCTTTCACTTCCTGAAAATTATTACGCAAAAATTTCATATCAAGCATGTTAAATCCTCCTTGTTATAGTTATTGTCTGATACCAGCTTGTTTTTTTAAAACTAAAGGCTGTTTTATAACAGTTTGTTGCTATTGATATAAACTACGACACAGTAAAAACTTTTTCATGCTGCTTTCCCTTTTTTTAATGATGGCTGAGTGCTTCGATTCGTTGCGGCAGAATACTTCGCTTTCATCGCTCCGGGTACCAATGTGACATCTGCTTAAGCTAGCGCTTTTACAATGTCTTACTAGTCATGGACACGGCCTCAGCCTTCTCAGGTAGGATAAAATGAGCAAATCCCAGCGTAGGAAATACACGAAGACTCCTGCGGGAGGAAAGGCGTCGGCCAGACCCCGGAGTGCGCAGCACGAGGAGGCTCGCCAGCCGCCCGTGGAAAGCGAAGTGTATTTCCGAAGCGGTGTCATAGAACTCAGCTATTTTTCCATGTTACATCGCAGTTTATATCAAGTACTTGCTAAGATTCGCAATTTTTTAGAACACAGCCTAAATAAAAAACTCCCGTCCCTAATATAATAGGGACGAGAGTATTATTCCCGCGATGCCACCCTTGTTGAAGAGATAAAATCTCTTCCGGCTCAAATAAAATAACGGTTTTTAACCGGGTTTACCTACTTAAAAATTCAGTAAACCAGTTTGAGGATGGATTCACAAGACGTCTCATATCGGTTCTCACCTGCCACCGACTCTCTGAAATAAGAGCTCCTGTTACTAATTCCTCTCATTACTGATTACATATTATGATATATCATAGCCAACTTCAGACTAAGATGCAAGTGTTTTTTTAGATTGTTCCACCATTTGGGCAAAATATTCAATAAAACGATTATCATCCGTTAATTCAGGATGAAATGCTGTACATAAATAATGTCCCTGTTTAGCCGCAACAGCTCGTTCCTGATAGGTTGCAAGAACTTCTACTTCAGTTCCTGCTTCTAGGATATATGGTGCACGGATAAATACTGCATTAAAATCATCGCCTACATGTGTAACCTTTAAATCAGCTTCAAAGCTTGCTACTTGTCTGCCAAATGCATTGCGTGCAACCTTCATATTCATTAACCCTAAGTGGCTATCACCCTGACCTTCAATTTCATTTGCCATCAAAATAAGACCTGCACATGTGCCGAATACTGGCTTGCCTTGTTTCCCAAATGCTTGAATAGCATCGAAAAAGTCATAGCTGTTAATTAGCCTGCGCATTGTAGTACTTTCTCCTCCAGGAAGAATTAAGCCATCAATAGCTTCAAGCTGTTCTTTACGTTTTATTTCAACTGCTTTTGCACCTGTTGCCTCGATAGAACGAATATGTTCACGAACAGCACCTTGTAATGCCAGCACACCGATTGTATTCATGTGTATTCCTTCTTTCTATTCACTGCGATCTTGCATACGATCGTGCGCTTCCAATGTACCCATTTCAATACCTTTCATTGCGTTACCTAAGCCTTTGGAAAGCTCACCAATCAACTTGTAATCTGTATAGTGTGTTGTTGCTTCAACAATTGCTTTTGCGAACTTCTCAGGATTGTTTGATTTGAAAATTCCAGAACCAACAAATACACCATCTGCACCTAACTGCATCATTAACGCTGCATCAGCCGGTGTTGCAATACCACCTGCTGCAAAGTTTACAACTGGTAAACGACCTTCTTCTTTAATCTCTAATAATATATTGTACGGTGCACCGATTTCTTTTGCGAAAGTCATCACTTCGTCTTCAGACATTGCCGTTAGCATTCTGATTTCAGACTGTACCTGACGCATGTGACGGACTGCTTCAACAATATTCCCTGTACCAGGCTCACCTTTTGTACGTAACATTGAAGCACCTTCACCAATTCGGCGTGCAGCTTCACCCAAATTACGGCATCCACAGACAAATGGTACAGTGTAGTCTGATTTTTTTAAATGAAATACATCATCTGCTGGTGTTAAAACTTCACTCTCATCAATATAGTCAACGCCCATTGCCTCAAGTACACGAGCTTCAACGATATGTCCAATTCTTCCTTTTGCCATAACTGGGATAGAAACGGCATTCATCACTTCTTCTGTAATTTCAGGACTTGCCATACGAGCTACGCCACCAGCTGCGCGGATATCTGATGGTACACGTTCAAGCGCCATTACAGCTACAGCTCCAGCTTGTTCTGCAATTTTTGCTTGTTCTGCGTTTACGACATCCATGATGACGCCACCTTTTTGCATTTCTGCCATACCACGTTTTACACGTTCTGTACCTGTATTTGTCATATTAATTCCTCCTGTTTTGCAAAACTCTCTACCAAGACTATTTTACTACTTATTTGTCTTAGAACCAACCTTTAACGGTATCGACGATTGTACTAAACAAGCCTGTAAAAAAGTCACCAATTGCACCGAGGGTAAGCATAAACCAATTATCTTTTTCAATAGCGTCCTGTGCTACAAGATCAACTGTATTCTTACTGCTCTCATCTGAAATATAGCCATAATTTACTTCGCCATTGAAGACAAGTTCAGCAGTACCTATTTTTTCATCTTTTTTAATTGGTGCGGTTATCTCACCATCTTTATTTAATTTATCTTTATCCAAATGGTATTCAATACTGTAATTTTCTGCCTGATCGCCTTTAACCGGTACCTCAAATGAATCGTTTGTTGCAATTTGGACAGTATCTTCTTTCCCTTTTGCAACAGGGAGTGTTGATTTATCTTCCAATTGATATCCTTTAGCGAATAGTTCTTTCTGATCAAAATTGTTAAATCCATAGTTCAACAATTTTGCTGTTTGTTCAAAACGTGCTGCTTCACTTTCTGTTTTCATAACAACAGAAATTAAACGATTGTTATCAACCTGTGCTGTACCTGTGAAGCAGTAACCAGCAAGATCAGTATGACCTGTTTTTAGCCCATCCACACCTTCATAATGGAATTGCTGAAGGTAAGTTGCTTCATGGGGAAGCATCCAGTTTAAGTTTTCCACTGTGTATCCTTCAAACTCGCTCTCAATTTGACTAGAAATATCTAATGATTCCGGATAATCATTTACCAAATTATATGCAAGTATTGCTGCTGATTTTGCTGACAGCAAGTTTGTATCGCTCGGACTTGTTCCCTTAGGTACATTTTCCCCTAGTGAAGAATTTGGAAGCCCCGTTGAATTGACGAATTTATAATCAGGAAGTCCCATTTCTTTTGCTTTGTCATTCATCATTTTGACAAAGTCACCTTCAGAACCTGCAATCAGCTCTGCCAAGGCAATTGTTGTTCCATTGTCTGAAAAGACGGCCATTGCATTATATAATTCTTCTACCGTATAGGGTTTATCCTGTGTCAGACCAATTCCCGAAAAGGATGAATCTGCTGATATACTATAAGCATAATTACTAATTTGTGTTGTCGTACCCCACTCAATTTCACCATTCTCAATGGCATCATGGACAAGATACTCCGTCATCATTTTAGTCATACTAGCTGGAGGTAATGCGATGTCAGGGTTTTTCGAAAACAATATCTTCCCAGTCTCCGAATCAACTAAAATAGCTGACTCTGCTTGTAATTCTAACGTTTCTGCTGCTTTTGCAGAAAGTGGTTGTCCGATTATTGTAGTCACCATTACGATAGCAATAAGTAAAAATGACATACCTTTTGTTAATTTATGTTTCACTTTATTCTCTACCTCCACCCAAAAATGATATATATTTAACACTCTATTAGAAAACTTGGCATTCGCCAAGCTTTAAGGCGAGTGCCTTAGTTGCACTTATGTAGCTAAGAAAGTATTAACTACTAAAAAATTAGATTTACCTTTGATATTTTACCATAAATAAGGCCAAAAAAATAGACAGAGAAAAGTCCCTATCTATTTCAATTTTAATAGGAAATCCTTACTATTTTAATTAATTAAACCGAATAATTTGGTGCTTCTTTTGTGATTTGCACATCATGTGGATGACTCTCTCTCAAGCCTGCATTGGTAATACGGATAAAACGAGAATCATTGCGCAATGAATCAATCGAATCCGTTCCACAATATCCCATTCCTGCACGTAATCCACCAGCTAACTGATGAATTGTATCGGCAAGGGGCCCTTTATAAGCAATTCTTCCTTCAATGCCTTCCGGTACAAGTTTTTTAGCATCTTCTTCTGCACCTTGGAAATAGCGATCCTTCGAGCCTGCTTTCATCGCACTTACTGATCCCATTCCGCGGTAAACTTTATATTGTCTCCCTTGGAAGATTTCAGTTTCACCAGGACTTTCTAGTACACCGGCAAACAAACTGCCAAGCATAACTGCACTTGCACCAGATGCCAGTGCTTTTACGATATCACCAGAATACTTAATTCCACCATCAGCAATAACGGAAACACCATATTTATCGGCTGCTGTTGCACAATCATGTACGGCTGTTATTTGTGGTACACCTACACCAGCAACTACTCTTGTTGTGCAAATTGATCCCGGTCCTATTCCAACTTTAACAATGGTTGCACCTGCTTCGATCAATTCAACAGTCGCATCCGCTGTCGCAACATTTCCAGCAATGATATCCAAATCAGGGTATGTTTCTCGTACAAGGCGAACTTGCTCTAATACACCAGCTGAATGGCCATGTGCTGTGTCGATAACAATTACATCAACACCAGCATCAACAAGCTTTTCAATACGTTTTAATGAATCCCCTGTAACACCAACAGCCGCACCTACAAGTAATCTGCCTTGTTCATCTTTTGCTGAATTTGGAAATTCAATTACTTTTTCAATATCTTTAATGGTAATTAGCCCTTTAAGCATATCTGTTTCGTCGACAAGAGGAAGCTTTTCAATTTTATGTTTTTGAAGAAGCTTTTCTGCTTCGTTCAATGTTGTCCCAACAGGGGCGGTTACCAGGTTTTCACTTGTCATAACTTCTTTGATAGAGATTGAGTAATCCTGTATAAACCGTAAATCCCGATTTGTTAAAATACCTACCAAAATCTGTTCATCTATGTTATTTACGATTGGAACGCCCGATATACGAAACTTACCCATCAGATGTTCAGCATCATATACCTGATGCTCTGGTGTCAGAGAAAATGGGTTGGTTATAACACCACTTTCGGAGCGTTTTACACGGTCCACCTGTTCTGCTTGGTCTTCAATTGACATGTTCTTATGAATGACACCAAGTCCACCTTGACGTGCCATTGCAATAGCCATTCCAGATTCTGTAACGGTATCCATACCAGCACTTATGAATGGTGACTTAAGTTTCAAATTATTAGATAATGCTGTACTAACATCCACATCTTTTGGCAATACCTCTGATTTAGCAGGCAATAATAAAACATCATCAAACGTTAATCCTTCTTTGGTAAACTTGTCTTCACGCATAAATTTTCTCCTCCTATCCAAATTATTGAACATCCTCATAAAGTGACTAAATTCCATTCTATTGGTCAAACTATACTAGCAATTCTATTGTTATTTACAATACGTCAACTCTTGCGCTTTTTCAACAAGAGAATAGGTTGATGAAAATAGAAAGTAGATTCAAAATATTTTAACATTAGAAAGGGATATATTTATGAAAGATAGAGATATAAATGTTCTTTTTACATACCTCCAATCACAGCAAACAGCACAAACCTTTTTATATGATTGTTATCAAAAATTGGATGGGATTGATGCAGCAACGAAGAGCTATGAAAACTGTAATTCGTTCATGTATTACTTAGATCATGGAATTCAATTTTACGAAAATGGTAAAAATCTAGATATCCTTTTCCAGCCTATTATGTTTTTCTATGGAATGGTACATTTAATTAAAGCTAATTTACTAACAATCCGCCCACATTACCCAGAGTCAACAACAATCCTTGCACACGGAGTTTCAAGTCGAAAACGCAAGAAAAAGAACTATTCATTTATGGATGATGAGGTTAAAACCCAGCAGAATGGATTATTTCCTTATTTTTCTAAGCATTTGTTTTCCATAAGTCAATCACCTTTTGAAAAATTTAAAATGGAAGATCTATTAGGGGTAATCCCTGAAATTTCTCCACTATTCACGTTTCATAATCAAAAGAAAATGGTTGTTGTTGGAGAAGTTGGAAAGAAAGAATTGCACTTTCCAAATGAATTATTGGATAACTATCATTTAACAGCAAAATCGTTCACCCAACGAATAAAATCTTACTTACCAGAAATTGAACAGACAAAAATCAATAAAAACTCCTTCTGTATAAAATTATCAGTACCATTTCATAAATCCACCGGCCCATTTTTGACTCATATAAAGAATAATTTAATTTATTTTCCACTTTACCGGAGAATGTATTTACCGAGTTCGGAAGTGAGTGTTCATTATCTGCTTTTATACAATTTAAGCATGTTGTGTCGATATGAATCAGAATGGTGGGGAGATCTCTTGTCAGCTAAATCCGACATTGATTTTCCATTCATTTCACACTTTTTAAGTAATACAGCAGAAAAAATACCATTACTACTAGAAGAAAAATTATTAGAGAGAACTAGCCTTGATAACTAGTTCCCAATGATTTCACTTATAAATAGAGAAGTTTTATTTTTTAATGTAACAATTTCATTTGTTTCCTCAACTCTTACCATTGGCCTGGTAGGGTACCTTTCTTCAACAAAAACTATTTCGCCTAATTGATTCGTCGATAGCCTCACCTTTGTTCCAATTGAAAAATTGGCTAGGCTATTAATAAATGTCTGCACTACTTGATGGTCAAGTTTTGAGAACTGATCACTCTGCAACTTTTCAATAACGTTAAAAGGGGACTGCTTATCTTTATATAAGCGCTCACAAGTCATTGCATGGTACGTATCACATACTGCAATTATTCTTGCATAGATGTGAATATTATCTTTTGATAAACCAATTGGATAACCTGACCCGTCCATTCGTTCATGATGTTGTAACACTGCTAATTTTACTTCTTTCGTAATAGTAGGGATTTTTTCAACATAGCGATATGAATAGGTTGGGTGCTTCTTTATTTCCTGGTAGTCAGAGTAGGTTAGTGAACCAGTTTTCGTAACAATGGCATCATCAAGTCGAGCCATCCCGCAGTCACTTAATGCCCCCGCCAATCCGATCTGCAGCCATTCTCCTTTTTCAAATCCCATTTTTCTCGCCAGATAAGCCGAGAGAATTCCAACAGCTACACTATGATGAAAAATATAATCCTCTTTAGTAGCGTAGTGATGTAAAGTGTATACTGCTCTACTAATATCGTCCATTCGTTCTAAAAGCCGAATTAGTATTTTACGAACTTCAGGCATATCAATAGCTAGGTTACTTTGCCATTTTGTAAATAGCTTTTTATAATCATCTACAGCATTTTTATAATGATCTTCAAAGGATTCCAAGTTCTGTTTCTTACTAGAGTGTTCCTTTTTCTTTACTTCTTCTTTCTCTACAAACCTAGGTTTAAACACTTCTCCTTCTGCAAGCGTTGCAGATACATCGACAGTCTCAACTAAAAACTTTTGCAGCAGGGTGATATGCTCCTCGGTTAAAACAGTGTGCTGTGGAATAATTGGTCTGTTAGACTTTCCTATAACATTGTTTAACAATACACAGCCTGGAACTAGTTGTGATGGTTCCACACGCATTAGTTTCCCCCCTTTATGTAATACAAAAGGTGACTCCAGAGAATGATTGACTATTTCCCTTGTAGAGTCACCTGCAAAATTACATCATCATCCTGTTGTTATTCTTCCTGATCGAGATTATCATTTGTACTTTCTTCTAATGATTCTGTTACTTCTTCATCTATTTCTTCTTCTTCCTCTTCACGTTCAATTTTAGCAACTGTAGCAACTTCTTCTTCTTCCTGTAAACGGATCAAACGAACGCCTCGTGTATTACGGCCTGTTTGTGAGATGCTTTCTACAGGAATACGAATGAGAACACCTGCTACTGTAATTAGCATAATATCTTCGTCTCCAGTTACAGCTTTTACTGCAACAACATGATTCGTGTCATCAAGTTTACACGTGAAAATACCTTTACCACCACGCTTAGTGATTCGGTACTGGTCTTCAGGGGTGCGTTTTCCGACACCTTTGTTTGTCACATGCATTACTTGTACGCCTTCATCGAGAATTTCCATGGATATTACCTCATCATCACCTCGTAAGGAAATACCACGAACCCCTGCTGCTGTCCTTCCCATTGAACGTACTTGATCCTCAGGAAAGCGAATCAGATAGCCATTTCTTGTACCAATCATAATATCTTTTGTACCGTCAGTTAATCGCACGGAAATTAATTCATCTTCTTCTCGAAGTCCTACAGCAATCAGTCCACCTTTACGGATATTGGCAAAATTCGAGAGTTCCGTACGTTTTGAGATTCCGTGCCTTGTCGTAAAGAACAGGTACCAGTCACTGCTGAATTCATTGACCGAAATAACAGCGTTAATCCACTCATCCTTCTCAATTTGCAGTAGGTTTATAATCGGAATACCTTTTGCGGTACGACTAAATTCAGGAACTTCATATCCTTTAGATCGGTACACTTTCCCTTTGTTTGTAAAGAACAGCACCGTATCATGTGTTGAAGTAGATACCAAATGTTCAACAAAATCGTCTTCATTCGTTCCCATTCCCTGAATACCTCGACCACCACGTTTTTGTGTGCGATACGTAGATGCAGGAAGACGTTTAATATAACCCTGATGTGTAAGTGTTATAACAATATTTTCTTCTGGAATTAAGTCTTCGTCTTCGAAAAAGTCCGCTCCGCCAATAATAATCTCTGTACGGCGCTGGTCATTGAATTTTTCTTTAATTTCACTAAGTTCTTCTCTGATTATTTCTAAAACTTTCTCTTCATCTGCCAAAATAGCCTTTAATTCATTTATTAGCTGAATAAGCTCACTATACTCATTTTCTATTTTTTCACGTTCCAGCCCAGTTAAGCGCTGCAGACGCATATCCAGAATAGCTTGCGATTGTTTTTCTGTTAATCCGAAACGCTCGATTAATTCCTCACGTGCGATATCCGCAGTTTTTGAATTACGAATTAACGAAATAACTTCATCCAGATGGTCCAACGCAATACGAAGACCTTCCAGGATATGCGCGCGTGCTTCAGCCTTACGTAATTCAAAGGCTGTCCGACGCTTAATAATTACCTTTTGGTGCTCTAAATAGTGTTCCAGACATTGTTTAATGTTTAACACTTTCGGCTGTCCGTCAACAAGTGCAAGCGTATTTATACCAAAAGTGGTCTGCAATGCCGTGTATTTGTATAAGTTATTTAATACAACATTTGCATTCACATCACGACGTAACTCCATAACTACGCGTAATCCATTACGGTCTGATTCGTCACGTAAATCGGTAATACCATCAATCCGCTTATCACGAACAAGTTCGGCAATCTTCTCAATTAGTTTCGCTTTATTTACCTGATATGGTAATTCAGTTGCGATAATTTTAGGTTTACCATTTGACTGTTCTTCGATATGTACTTTGGCACGAATTAAGACGGAACCTTTTCCTGTTTCAAATGCTTTACGAATTCCACTTCGTCCAAGGATTTGACCGGCTGTAGGAAAGTCTGGGCCATAAATATGATTTTCCATTAATTCATCAATTGTAATCTCTGGGTCTTCACTAACGGCTAAAACAGCATCAATTGTTTCCCCAAGATTGTGTGGTGGAATATTAGTTGCCATCCCAACTGCAATACCTGAAGTCCCGTTAACAAGCAAATTTGGAAAACGTGCCGGAAATACTACCGGTTCACGTTCTGTTCCATCATAGTTATCCGCATAATCAATTGTATCTTTATTAATATCGCGTAAAAGTTCCATCGATATTTTAGACATTCTTGCTTCTGTATAACGCATTGCTGCTGCTGAATCTCCATCTACAGATCCAAAGTTACCATGACCATCTACTAGCATGTTGCGATAGCTGAAATCCTGAGCCATACGAACCATTGCCTCATATACAGCAGAATCACCATGGGGATGATACTTACCAATTACTTCGCCGACAATACGTGCCGATTTTTTGTAAGCTTTATCAGAGTGCATACCCAGATCATTCATTGCGTACAATATTCTACGATGAACAGGCTTCATTCCATCACGTACATCTGGTAATGCGCGTGATACGATGACACTCATTGCATAATCAAGAAACGACGTACGCATCTCTTGGCCAATATTAATTTCTTGAACGTTTGGACGTTGTTGATCCACCATTAAATTACCTCCAAATCTTTAGAAAACTTGGCTTATCGCCAAGCCTTAATGGCGAAAGCCTTAGTTGCACTTATGCAGTAAGAAAGTATTTATACTTTCTTAACTGCTAAAACAAAGTGCTGACGCCTTACTTACGACTTGCACTAAACAGATATCATCAAATTTTCTTATCTCATTAGTGAACTTGGCTTATCGCCAAGCACTAATGGCGTATGCTTAATTGCACTTATGCTTTTTTCTTAAAGCTATTTTTTAAAGAGACTGTCGTTTTTGACAGAAAAACCTCTATACTCCGATACGCGTGGGACCTCAGTTGTAAACATTGGTCACAGAACGTGACCGTGTTGCGGTTGCCAAACATCCACATAATGTCGCTTCGGAAATACACTACGCTTTCCGCGGGCTCGCGCTGAGCCTCCTCGCTCGCAAGGAACGCTCACTGTGGGGTCTCGCCGTCTTCGCTGTCCCGCAGGAGTCTTCGTGTATTTCCTTCGCTATCGTGGCGTTTGGTTGTAACGGAAGACAGTTGACTCCTGTGAATCACCGGTTAAAGGTTTAGAGAAACAAAATTCATAAAAACAGCCTTACTTAAACATCCAGATTCTGAACATATTGAGCATTTTCCTCGATGAAGTTTCTGCGTGGTTCTACTTTATCACCCATTAGCATATCGAAAACCTGGTCAGCATCTATTGCATCAGTTAAATCAACTTGAAGCAATGTCCGTGTATCCGGATCCATTGTTGTTTCCCATAGCTGTGTTGCATTCATCTCACCAAGACCTTTGTAACGCTGCAGTCCCGGTTTAGGAGATTTAGGGATTTCTGCCATAATCCGATCTAATTCTTTATCGTTATACGCATAATGAGCTGCCTTACCTTGTTGAACTTTATACAATGGCGGTTGAGCAATATAAATATAGCCATGTTCAATCAACGGACGCATATAACGATAGAAAAAGGTTAAAAGTAATGTACGAATATGAGCTCCATCAACGTCAGCATCTGTCATAATAACAATTTTGTGGTAACGTGCTTTTGTTATATCGAAGTCCTCTGCAATTCCGCTGCCAAGTGCAGTGATCATTGAACGAACCTCGTTATTGGAAAGAATTTTATCCAAGCGCGCTTTTTCAACGTTTAAGATTTTACCACGTAATGGCAGAATAGCTTGGAAATGACGGTCGCGTCCCTGTTTTGCTGAACCACCGGCAGAGTCACCCTCAACTATATATAATTCACTAATTTTGGCATCTTTTGAAGAACAATCAGCTAGTTTACCAGGAAGATTTGAGATTTCAAGTGCACTTTTACGTCGCGTAAGTTCACGGGCCTTTTTTGCTGCCATTCTGGCACGTGATGCCATTAATCCTTTTTCAACCACGATTTTGGCAACATCAGGATTTTCAAAAAGGAATTTAGAAAATGTTTCACTAAATGCTGCGTCCGTTACAGTTCTGACTAAACTATTTCCCAGCTTTGTTTTGGTTTGTCCTTCAAACTGCGGATCAGGGTGCTTTATCGAAATGATTGCAGTCATCCCTTCACGTACATCATCACCTGTCAGATTTGGATCATTTTCTTTAAACATATTGTTTTTACGTGCATAATCGTTAATCACACGCGTTAATCCTGTTTTAAATCCTGACTCATGTGTACCGCCCTCAATTGTGTGGATATTGTTTGCATAGGAATAAATATTACTTGCAAATCCATCGTTATATTGAATGGCAACTTCAACAGCTATTCCCTGCTCTTCACTTTCAGCGTAAAATGGTTCATGTAAAACTTCACGAGTACGGTTAATATATTCTACATATGATTTGATACCACCCTCGTAAAAATAATTAACAGGTTCTTCATCTGTTCGTTTATCTTCAAGTGATATTGTCAAACCTTTATTTAAAAAGGCAAGTTCACGTATTCGTTGTTCAAGTTTCTCAAATTCATATGTTCTTGTTTCCGTAAAAATTTCCGGATCTGGCTGAAAATGAATGACTGTGCCCGTAATATCTGTTTCACCAACTACAGTAATATCACCTTGTGGCACACCTTTTTCAAAACCTAAAAAATATACCTTGCCATCACGATGAACATAGACCTCCAGGTTACTTGATAGTGCATTAACAACAGAAGCACCAACACCATGCAATCCACCAGAAACCTTATAACCGCCACCACCAAATTTACCACCGGCATGAAGTACAGTCATAATAACTTCAAGTGCTGGTTTCCCCGTTTTTTTCTGAATATCAACAGGGATACCGCGTCCATTATCTTTTACCGTAATGCTATTATCCTTTTCCATTATCACCTGAATGTGGTCACAATGGCCTGCCAACGCCTCATCAATACTATTATCTACAATTTCCCAAACTAGATGATGAAGACCTCTTTCACTAGTTGACCCAATATACATGCCAGGTCTTTTTCGTACTGCTTCCAATCCTTCAAGTACTTGTATCTGATCTGCACCATATGCTTCTTCGTTTCTCATTTTTTCGTCTGACATCTTTTCACCTACGTTTCTTTAGAGGTTAAACATTTTGAATTATTGCTTTTACTCAAGCTCGTCTGAAAAATCATCCAGTTTACTAATTGTCGAGATCATACTGGCTCGTTTTTTTAAAGTTGAAACCGATAATGTACTAAAATAAATTTCCTCGTTGGTTATGACAACTGACTTCGCCTCATCAGTTGGACCTAAAACCTTTTCTTGACTTTTTACATGATTCATCATCTCTTCCATGATGATTGAAGATGTTACGACATTTCGATCAATTATCGAAATAACGTCTTTTGATTGGATAACATTGTCATTCCCAATATGTATAAACATCGTATCCCTCCACAGTTATGTATCTACAGCCCCATTATTTACGTGAAACAATTCTGCTTCTCTTAAAGTTTCATGACTTATACCATCTACACTAGTGGTGGATACAAAGGTTTGAACCTTCCCTTGAATTGTATTTAGTAAATGGGATTGTCTATGATCATCAAGTTCACTTAACACATCATCAAGTAGCAAAATTGGGTATTCACCAACCTCATTATAGATTAATTCTATCTCAGCAAGTTTCACAGACAATGCTGTTGTTCTTTGCTGTCCCTGTGAACCAAATGTCTGAACATCTTTATTGTTTACATGAAACACTAAGTCATCTCGATGTGGCCCAATTAAAGTTGTTCCACGTTCAATTTCTTTTTCTTGAATCTCGTGAAATTTATTTGTATATATAGAATCTATTTTCTCCTTATTTGCCGCTTCTGATACTTCAATTGTCGAGGTGTACTTGATTTCAAGTTTTTCCAATTCTCGACTTATTCCATAATGAATAGGGCTAGCCCACTTTCGGAGTAATTCCAAAAAAATAAATCTGCGTTCTAAAAGGGTTGCAGCATGTTCAATAAGTTGTTCTGTTAATACGTTCAACATGGTTCGATCTTGTTTTTCCTTGCGTTGCATTTGTTTTAATAAATGATTTCGCTGTTTCAGGATTTTTTGGTATTGTCCTAAATGATAAATATACCTCGGCTGAATCTGCCCAAGCTCCATATCAATAAAACGTCTTCTAATTTGCGGAGGTCCTTTTACTAACGTTAAATCCTCTGGTGCAAACATTACGACATTCAAGGCACCAATGTAATCACTTAACCTTTTTTGTTCAATTCGATTTAACTTTGCCTTTTTACCTTTTGTCGATAGAATAATTTCAAGTGGAAACGACTGTTTTCGTTTGGTAACCCTACCTTCTATTCTAGCATATTCCTTCTCCCATTGGATAAGTTCTTTTTCCCTAGGAGTTCGATGTGACTTTGTAAACGCAAGAACGTAAATAGCTTCCATCAGATTCGTTTTCCCTTGGGCATTTTCACCAATAATAACATTAATTTTATCATCAAAAGAAATATCCAACTGGTCATAGTTTCGGTAATTTTTTAATTGTAACTGTTCAATATGCATGGAAATTCCTCACGATTAGTCTTTAGTAACAATGTAAGATCCAATACTTTCTATCTCTACCACATCATCTGGATAAAGTTTTCTGCCCCTGCGATGATCCAATTCGCCGTTAACCAATGCGCCTTGGTCCTGTAAAAATGCCTTAACCATACCACCTGACTCCAAAATATTTATCAATTTTATAAACTGGCCCAGTGTAATATAGTCCGTATTTATTTCAATTTTTTCGTGCATTTTTATCACCAAATCTTTTTAAAGTATTGTAAATAACGTTTCAAATGTACCTTCATTCTATTTTACTAAAGTTTTGGTATTTAGGGAAGGCAAGACCCTCAAATGCTTAAAAAAGCCCTTATCCATTCAGATAAGAGCCTTTTAATTTTATTTTTGGCTTATTTAATATGTTCGAACAGGTAGGATTAATTGTAATATTGGATCATTATTTGCTGGTTTTATAATAAATGGCCTCATAGCCCCTGTAAATTCAACCTTAACTTCATCATTTTCAATGGCCTTTAAAGCGTCGAGCATATATTTAGAACTGAATGAAATCTTTAATTCCTCACCTTCAATGGATTGTACAGAGATTTCTTCTGCAACACGTCCAACTTCAGGTGAGTTACTTGTAATTTCCAATACGTTATCACCTTTTGTAGTTAATTTAACAACATTGTTTCGTTCTTCCTTTGCAAGAAGAGATGCACGATCAATAGTATTTATAAGTTCTTTTGTTTTTACATGTAATATTGTTTTGCTTTGCTCTGGAATTAAGCGTGATGTTTCTGGATAATTTCCATCCAATAATCTGGATAAGAAGTTTAAGTGTTTTGTACGAAACAGAATTTGATTATTGGTAACACTTATTTCGACGTTTTCTTCGGTATCATCCAATATTTTATTAAGTTCAGTTAAACTTTTTCCTGGAACAACAATACTTGGTAGATTTCCATTGCTTTCTTTAACAGGAATTTCGCGTGATGCTAGACGATGACTGTCCGTTGCAGTGAAAATTAATGTTTCATTTTCCAGTTTCACATTTACACCAGTCAGGATAGGGCGTGTTTCCATTGTTGATACCGCAAAGACAGTTTGTTTAATTAAGCTTTTAAATAAATCAGTTGGTATCTCAAAGCTATTATCAGTTTGCAATTTTGGTAGTTGTGGATATTCTTCAGCGTCTTGTCCATTTAAATTAAATTCTGCTTTACCTGAACGGATGGTCACTTTCAAATTAGAATCTGCTTCAATTTCAACAGTTTTTTCTGGAAGTTTACGAACAATATCGGGAAAATAGCGAGCTTGTAATACAATGCTGCCTTCTTCTATTTGCTCTACATGAACAATTCCATTTTCTTCAGCTGGAATATAGGACTCAATTGAGATATCTGAATCACTTCCTGTTAAAGTAATTCCGTCTGATTTTGCATCAATTTTCATCCCTGTAAGGATGGGTATTGCGGTTCTGGATGAGATTGCTTTCATTACGTCTTGTACACCAGCCATTAATTGATCGCGCTGAATAATAAATTTCATTGAATTTATTCTCCTTTTTTGGGCATATATTATATCTTTTATTTATAAAAATATAGTAATAATAGTAATAGGGACTGTGATTATGTGGATAACCATTTTAAACTCTAGAAACATAAAGTTATCCCCATGTGGACAGAATGTTTATAAGTTCGTTCCTCTATTAACATTATTAACATGTTGATAGGTTATAAAGATTTCAATTGTTCTTTTAAATCTTCAATATCTTTGTGCATTAGTGTATCATTTTCCATCATTTTGCTTATTTTTTCATGTGCGTGTATAACGGTTGTGTGATCACGGCCACCAAACTCTTCTCCTATTTTCGGTAATGAAAAATCAGTAAGTTCTCTCGAAAGATACATCGCGATTTGCCTAGGAAAAGCAATTGATTTGGTGCGTTTTTTTGCCATAAAGTCTTCCAGTTTAATATTGTACTTTTCTCCTACGGCTTCTTGAATTCCGTGAATTGTTATAGTACGTGGTTTACTGCTTGGAATTATATCCTTTAGTGCATCAGCTGCAAGTGATGCGTCAATATCCTGATTTACTAATGAGGAATAAGCCACAACTCGAATTAACGCCCCCTCTAATTCACGAATATTTGTATCGATTTGATTAGCAATATAAAGCATTACCTCATTTGGAATATCAAGTCCTTCTGCTTTAGCTTTTTTGCTCAGAATAGCAATCCTTGTCTCAAGATCTGGTGGAGTAATGTCTGTAATTAAGCCCCATTCAAATCGTGAGCGCAATCGATCCTCTAGTGTAGGTATTTCCTTAGGAGGACGATCACTGGAAATAATAATTTGCTTATTTTCTTCATGTAACGTATTAAATGTGTGGAAAAATTCTTCCTGGGTTTGTTCTTTACCAGCAAGGAATTGAATATCATCAATTAATAAAACATCAATATTTCGATATTTGTTCCTGAAACTAGTTGCTTTGTTATCCATAATGGCGTTGATAAATTCATTTGTAAATTTCTCAGATGATAAATAAACTACTTTTGCTTCAGGATTATGGTCTTGTACATAATGACCAATCGCATGCATTAAATGTGTTTTCCCAAGTCCAACACCACCATATATAAATAGTGGATTGTATGCTTTGGCTGGAGCTTCAGCAACTGCTAAGGAAGCTGCATGTGCAAAGCGATTACCTGATCCAATAACAAATGTATCAAAGGTATACTTTGAGTTGAGCATAGTTTTAGGTGCATCAAAACCACCATTATTTTTCATTGTTGGTACTTTTTTAGGAGCAGCATTAATTTCGTCTACTTGCTCTTGTGATTCTGGAATAATGAATTGAGTAGATAAGTTAGCACCAGTGATATCAACTAAAATATCATCAATCAATTGCGTATATCTGCCTTCTAACCAGTCTCGTGCAAATTCATTTGGTGCTGACACAATTAATGTATCCTCTTCCAGCTTTTCGGCTTTTGTATTTTTTAACCAAGTGTCAAAACTAGGTTTGCTGATCTTTTCTTCAATTTTTTCTAATGTTGCTGTCCATAATTCATCAATGTTTTCCAAACTGGCTCACCCCTTTCAATTACTAAATAAGTGATAGAAAAAACCTCTCTCAATCTTTCAGTATGTACTGGTTACAATGAAAGACGGAAAGGTGTTATGTATAAAATAAAAATAAAAACATATTAATTTTATTGTGGATATAAAGATCAGAAGTACACAAGGTTTAGTCAGGTTATATACGATATCCACAGTATTGTTGATAAACTGATGAACAGAGGTGTGAACAAATGTCCACATTTTTTCCACAGTCTGTGGATAATCAAAAACATGAAGATAGATTTACACATATTAAAACACAAATATAATACCAAAAAAATAGAGAAGTTGCAACGGCTATTCGACAGTTATCCACAAAAACCAGCACATGTAGACAGGATTTATCCACACCAAAATATTATGTGGTTATCTTGTCGATAATTGTTGTGGATAATAAATTTAGGAAAATTATATTTTAACATCGTTATGTGGATAAAAAATCATACATAGAAGTTGACAGATGTTGTATGTTTTAAGTATAATGATTTAGACTGTCTACTAGATAAGTTATTTGTAATTTGGAGTTTTAATTCCTCAGGGAGGTGCAAGATAAATGAAAAGAACGTTTCAACCAAATAATCGTAAACGTAAAAAAGTACACGGCTTTCGTACTCGAATGAGTTCAAAAAATGGACGTCAAGTTTTGGCTCGTCGCCGTCGTAAAGGAAGAAAAGTATTGTCTGCATAGGCCACTGAAAAGATCTCAGTGGTCTTTTTTCCACTGTAGAATTTTATTTTAGGCATATGAAAAATTAGGACTAAAAGATTTGGCGGTAAGCCAGACTATCTAATAGAGCAGTGGTTCTTAGGTTAAGGGCCGCTGCTTATTAAGCGTAAAGTTTACTTTTTAGGTGGTTATAGACGCTTGAGCTTTTGATTAATAAAGGTGATAAATCATGAAAAAAATATTTCGAATAAAGGATAATGAAGAATTTCAATATGTATTCAAGAGTGGAAAGTCTTTTGCTAATCGGCAGCTTGTCATTTATTATGTAAAAAAACCAGACCAGGATCATTTTCGTATTGGTATTTCAGTAGGGAAAAAAATTGGAAATGCTGTTATGAGAAACCGGATCAAGCGTTATTTAAGGCAAGCTTTTCATGAGTTGGATGAGAAAGTGCTACCCACATTTGACATGGTAATCATTGCACGCCAGCCAACAAAAAAGATGAACTTTCATGAAGTAAAAAAAAGTTTAATTCATTTATTATCAAGAGAGCGTCTATTAAAAAAAAGTAATCAATTATGAATTTATATAGAATCTTATAATCATTTAATGATAAAATAGCAATTAGAATGGTTATTTTAGGGGTTAAGAAAGTATTTCATAAGTGCAACTAAGGCACTCGTCATTAAGGCTTGGCTAATGCCAGGTTTTCTAAGGGGATTGTTGTTTAGCACCAGCACTTGGACAAGTGTTTGCGCTGTTCGAATAGTTAGGAGGAAACAATTTGCGTAAAAAGTTTTATTTGCTTGTTATCTTAATAGGGTTGCTGGCAGTTCTTTCTGGTTGTATGGATGTTAATCAACCAATTGATGAAAATACAAAAGGAATCTGGGCGGAATGGTTTGTATTTCCAATGTCCTGGTTAATTACATACTTTGCTGAACTGTTTGATGGTAACTACGGGTTAGCAATTGTAATTGTTACCATAATTGTCCGTTTAGTATTATTACCATTAAACGTGAAACAATTAAAGAGTTCAAAAGCAATGCAGGATATTCAACCTGAGCTTAAAGAAATCCAAAAGAAATATAGTTCAAAAGATGCGAAAACACAGCAGCAATTACAACAGGAAACAATGGCTCTATTCCAGAAACACGGGGTAAACCCACTTGCAGGCTGTTTGCCTATTTTTGTGCAAATGCCGATATTGATTGCAATATACCACGCTATTATGCGTACTGAAGCAATTAAGGGACATACTTTTCTATGGTTCCAATTAGGAGAAGCAGATCCATTCTTCATTTTGCCAATAGTTGCTGGTGGTGCTACTTTTCTACAGCAAAAGTTAATGATGGCAGGCAGCCCTGCAGCACAAAACCCGCAAATGATGGTTATGCTGTATGTGATGCCAATTATGATTACCGTTTTTGCAATGTTTTTCCCATCAGCGTTAGCGTTGTACTGGGTAGTTGGTAATATCTTTATGGTGGCACAAACGTTATTCATCCGTAAACCAATGATGAAAAACGCAAGTACTGGAGGAGACGAAAAGTGAGAGAAATAACTGCTAGCGGACAAACTGTTGAAGAAGCGGTCCAATCAGCATTAGAGCAGTTAAACACAACAAGGGACCACGTAGAAGTAGATGTTATTGATGAAGGCAAGAAAGGACTTTTGGGTATATTTGGTTCAAAACGAGCAATAGTGAAAGTTATAATTGTTAAAAACCAAATAGAACAAGCTGAAAAGTTTTTGCAAGAAGTAACGGAAAATATGAATGTTTCCGCTCAAATCACAACAACTGTTGAAGATAAACACGTAACGTTTGAATTATCTGGTGAAAAGATAGCTTTATTGATTGGGAAACGTGGCCAAACTCTAAATGCAATCCAATATTTAGTACATCTTGTACTAAATAAGGATGGGAAAGCTTATTACACTGTCACTGTTGATGCAGAGGGGTATCGAGGACGCAGAAAAGAAACACTTGAATCCCTTGCACATAAAATGGCTGATAAAGCGACACGTCTAAACAAGAAAGTTGCGCTTGAACCAATGCCAGCATTTGAACGTAAACTGATTCATAGTGCTTTGCAGCGAAATAAAGAGATTTCTACCTATTCAGATGGTGTAGAGCCGCATCGCCATATTGTTATAAAACCATAAATACTATTAAAATCTCTAGGTAATTACCTAGGGATTTTTTTTAATGCAATATTAGAGACTGGAACTACATTAAAGAAGACTAATAACAGGATAGAATGTTTAGAACGTTCATTTTCTATAGTTTGATCTAATACGTAGTTGATATAAACTGCGAAGTACTTTTTAAAAAGTTTGAGTGCTATTATACCGCTCCGGAAATACACTTCGCGCACCTAGGGCGGCTGATGAGCCTCCTTGCTCCTACGTTGCTGCGTAGTCTCATCTTGGCCTCAGCTCCCACAGGAGTCTACGTGTATTTCCTCCGCTGTTGACTCGAGTAGGAATCGCTATAGAATAAATGTGTGACAGCTACACTAGTCCGGGTGAGCGGAGGGCGGTGACTCCTGCGGGAATAGTACGTGTCCGAAGACCCCGCAGAGCAACTAAATGAAGGCCGACTAAAACCGTCCTTTGCGGACAACGTCGGCATACCCCTTGCCGGGGCAAGGAGGCTGAGGCCGTGCCCGCGGAAAGCATCCGCCCGTAGCGACCCCGGACGGCGGGACGAGGGTTTATAGAGATTATTCCAGCAGTTTCTTCGCAGTTTATATCTAATCAGCAACATTAGAAAACCAGACATTCACCAAGCCTTTTGGTGAATGCCATAGTTGCACTTATGCAGTAAGAAAGTAGTAATATATACTTAACTGCAAAATAAACCCGAACTAATACGAATTCTACTTCAAGAATTTTGAATCATAGTTCGAATTTCACTTTGACTTTTGTACTAGCTTCATAAAACCAGCTAAGAATTTCGCCATTAAATCCTTGTGATAACTTAAGTTTACTAAGTAGTACTAAAGGATGGTTAAAGCAATTAAAGTATGTTTCTAATCAAACTATTTTACTGTTTATATGAAATAAAGAGGAATCCACTTAACTATTATCGAATGATTACTTAAATCGAAAAAGGAGTGGATTCTATGAAACACAAAAAGATTTCATTACTTATATTGGTGATCTTACTTATGATAGGTACACCAGTATATGCAGCACCAAAAGATGCTTCAAACACTCAATCTAGTCAAGCTTTTGACAATAAAGTCGTAAAGCGGGTGAACGTTGATAATATATATAATCATGTTGCTTATTTATCAGAAGAGATAGGCTCGCGAGGTGCTGGTACTGAAGGTGAATTAGAGACGGTTGAGTACCTTGTTAACCAATTTGAAAGTTATGGTTATGAGAATGTTTCTGTACAAGAATTTACCTTTCCTTCGGGTGGAGATGAAGTTACTTCCTACAATGTAGAAGCTACGAAAGAGCCATTGAAAAAGCATGATACTGGCCAAGAAATTATAGTAGGATCACATCATGACTCTGTGCCATGGGGACAAGGTGCAAATGATGATGCATCAGGTACTGCGGCTCTTCTTGAACTAGCTAGGGTGTATGCAAGTACAACAACAGATACGTCAATTAAATTTGTTGCATTTGGTGCTGAGGAATATGGTCTATGGGGATCACGTAAATATGCAGAAGCAATGTCAGCTGAGGATGCCGAAAATACGGTTGCGATGTTCCAAATGGATATGGTTGGCAGTGAAGATGCAGGAGACCTTGTAATGTTTACTGCTAATGGAGAAAAAAATACAGTTACCGATCTCGGTTCTGCAGCAGGTTCCAGAGTAAGTGAACTTGTTCCATATAGTGAGCTTGGAAGAAGTGATCATGTTGCTTTTCATAATTTAGGAATCCCTGCAGCATTATTTATTCATACACCTCTGGAGCCGTGGTATCATACGGAAGATGATGTAATGGAACACATTAGTAAAGAAAAGTTAAAAAATGTGGCAGATATAGTTGGCTCAGCTATTTATCAGGCGGCTCGGAAGGATACACCTGCACTAGAGAGATCAAATGTAGCACCAGTTCCTGTGGATTATTATTATGAAGAACCAAATCTTTAATTGTTAATAAGTTTCAATTCTAAAAAACCTTTTATTCACATGTGGATAAAAGGTTTTTTAATGTTTGTTTTTTGTAATTGTGGATAAGTTTATTTTTGATTAAAAATGTGATATTCTATTAAGTTAGTGACAATAAAAATATAAGCAATTAAATATAAATTAAATTAAAGTTGAAAATGATGGAGGTGAGAGAAATGGAAACAGATACAATTACTGCGATATCGACACCAATAGGTGAAGGGGCAATTGCAATTGTGCGATTAAGTGGCCCAAAAGCAATTCCTGTTACAGCTGGGTTGTTCCAAGGGAAAAACTTGCTTGACGTCGATTCGCATACCATTCATTATGGAAAAATTATCGATCCTGCGACAAATGATGTTGCTGAGGAAGTGATGGTTTCGGTGATGCGTGCTCCAAAAACATTCACGCGTGAGGATATTGTTGAGATCAATTGTCACGGTGGTATGGTTGCTGTAAACCGAGTTTTGGAGATAATACTTGGAGAAGGAGTTCGAATTGCTGAACCGGGAGAATTTACAAAACGGGCATTTTTGCATGGCAGAATTGACTTATCACAGGCAGAGGCTGTAATGGATCTGATTCGATCTAAAACGGACAAAGCTATGTCGGTAGCGTTAAAACAAATGGACGGTCGATTATCAGCACTGATTGGACGGCTCAGACAGGAGTTACTTGAAACAGTTGCCCACGTAGAGGTTAATATTGATTACCCTGAGTATGATGATGTCGAAGAAATGTCGAACGAAATGATGCGTAGCAAATCAAAAGAAGTGCATGCTGAAATAGAGGAACTTTTACAGGTTGCAAAGCAAGGAAAAATTTTGCGTGAAGGTTTAGGAACAGCAATTATTGGACGTCCAAACGTTGGTAAATCTTCATTAATGAATACACTTGTTCAAGAAAATAAAGCAATTGTAACAGAAGTACCTGGTACAACTCGTGATACGATTGAAGAATATGTTAATGTTCGGGGTGTCCCACTTCGGCTTGTAGATACAGCTGGTATCCGAGAAACGGAAGATATTGTTGAGAAAATAGGTGTTGAACGGTCTAGAAAAGTGTTGAAAGAATCAGATCTTATATTATTTGTATTAAATTATAATGAAGAATTAACTATTGAGGACGAGAAACTTTTTGAGGCTGTTCAAGGATTGGATTATATTGTTATTATTAATAAATCTGATTTGGAACCAAAACTTGATATGAATAAAGTCAATGAACTAGCTGATGGTAAACCAGTCATTTCAACTTCATTAATTAAAGAAGAGGGTGTTGATGAAATGGAGTCCGCAATTGCTAAGACATTCTTTGCTGGAGAACTTGATGCCGGAGATTTGACGTATGTTTCAAATATAAGACATATTCAATTGCTAAAGCAAGCTAAACAAGCACTTGAAGATGCAATGGTAAGCCTTGATATGAATATGCCACTTGATATTGTTCAAATAGATGTAACAAGAACATGGGAGTTTTTAGGGGAAATCATTGGAGATACTGCTAGTGACAGCTTAATTGATCAGTTATTTTCACAATTTTGTTTAGGAAAGTAGCTTTAAAAATTAGAAAGGATGACAAAGTATGGTATACGATGCAGGACATTATGATGTAATCGTTGTTGGCGCAGGTCATGCAGGTGTAGAAGCTGGTATTGCTGCATCTAAAATGGGTGCAAAAACACTTATGCTGACATTGAATTTAGATATGATAGCTTTTATGCCGTGTAACCCATCATTAGGCGGGCCTGCTAAAGGAATTGTCGTACGTGAGATAGATGCATTAGGTGGGGCAATGGCAAAAGTAATTGATAAAACTCATATTCAAATGCGCATGTTAAATACAGGAAAAGGGCCAGCAGTACAGGCATTACGTGCCCAAGCTGATAAACCTTTATATATAAAAGAAATGAAAAATGTTATTGAGAACGAAGAAAATCTAACATTAAGACAAGGTATGGTAAATGAACTAATAATGGAAGATGGTATATGTAAAGGGGTTATTACCGAATCAAAAGCTGCTTATCATGCAGAGACTGTAATTGTTACAACAGGTACGTTTATGCGTGGTAAAGTGTTAATGGGAGACCTTGAATATGAAAGTGGTCCAAACAATCAACGTGTATCAGTAAAACTATCTGAGCATCTTGAAAAGCTTGGAATTGAAATTACCCGGTTTAAAACTGGTACACCGCCACGTGTGAATAGCCATACAATTGACTATTCAAAAACGGAAATCCAGCCTGGTGAGAATAAACCACAAGCTTTTTCATATGAAACAACTGAATATATTCTGAATCAGATTCCTTGCTGGTTAACGTACACGAATGAAGTTACCCATCAGCTAATTAATGATAATTTGTCATTATCTGCAATGTATTCTGGAATGAAACGTGGTACTGGTCCACGTTATTGTCCATCAATTGAAGATAAAATTGTTCGATTTAATGATAAACCACGACACCAAATTTTCCTTGAGCCAGAAGGAAGAGATACGGAAGAGGTTTATGTGCAAGGGTTATCAACTTCACTTCCAGAATCTATTCAGCATGATATGGTTAGATCAGTTCCAGGTCTGGAAAATGCTGAAATTATGCGTGCAGGATATGCGATTGAGTATGACGCAGTTGTTCCTACACAGTTATGGCCAACATTAGAATTGAAAGAAATCCCAGGACTTTTTACTGCGGGCCAGATAAACGGAACTTCCGGTTACGAAGAAGCAGGTGCGCAAGGAATTATAGCTGGAATTAATGCAGCTTCTAAAGTACTTGGAAAAGATCCATTAATTCTAGATCGTTCTCAGGCTTATATTGGCGTACTGATCGATGATCTTGTAACTAAAGGAACGAATGAACCGTATCGTCTTCTAACATCTCGTGCAGAATATCGTTTGTTACTACGTCATGACAATGCAGATTTGCGTTTGACTGAAACAGGTTACAAACTAGGCTTAATAACTGAAGAACGTTATAATAAATTTGTTGAAAAGAAACGATTGGTAGAAGAAGAGAAGAAAAGATTGTCAAAAATTGTCATTAAGCCAGAAGAGCATGTACAACAAATGATGAGTGAAGCAAATGCTACACCGTTAAAAGAAGCGGTTAAAGCATATGATTTACTAAAAAGACCAGAAATAACGTATGATTTGCTTGAAAAAGTAATTGAACCAAATGAATTACTTCCACATGATGTTCGGGAACAAGTTGAAATACAAGTAAAATATGAAGGTTATATTAAGAAGTCAAACGAACAAGTGGAACGGATGCTTAAAATGGAAGATAAAAAAATTCCAGACAATATTGATTATGATGATATTGGCGGGATTGCATCTGAAGCCAAAGAAAAACTGAAAAAAGTTCGTCCACTTTCAGTTGGTCAGGCATCTCGTATTTCAGGTGTGAATCCAGCAGATGTGTCGATATTACTTGTCTATATTGAACAGGGAAAAATTGCTAGAGTTGCTAATTAATTGAGTGTGAGGTGCTCTATTTTATGAATCCAGAACAATTTGTTGAAGAATTACGTCAAAAAGGTATTGAATTAACAGATAAACAGATAGAGCAATTTGCTATTTATTTTCAAACTTTGGTTGAATGGAATGATAAAATAAATTTGACTGCTTTAACGAATGAGGAAGATGTTTATTTAAAACATTTTTATGATTCGATTTCCGCAGCCTTTTATCATGACTTTACTAAAGAACTGCATATTTGTGATGTGGGTGCTGGGGCTGGTTTCCCCAGTATTCCACTTAAAATATGTTTTCCGGATTTACAAGTGACAATTGTGGATTCATTAAAGAAACGTATTACATTTTTAAATGAATTAGCTTTAAAATTAGATATAAGTAAAGTGGCTTTTTACCATGATCGTGCGGAAAGTTTTGGGAAAAACAAAAAATTCAGAGAATCATTTGATATAGTCACAGCAAGGGCAGTTGCACGAATGACTGTGCTGAGTGAGTTATGTTTACCACTAGTAACAAAGAACGGTGAATTTATAGCCATGAAAGGTTCCCAAAGTGATCAGGAAGTAAATGATTCAAATACAGTAATTAATTTACTGGGAGGGGAACTGGACTCTGTACACACGTTTACATTACCAAATGAAAATAGCGAAAGGTCTATTATTGTTATAAATAAAAAACGTAATACCCCAAATAAATATCCAAGAAAGCCTGGCGTTCCAGGTAAAAATCCAATTATCTAAACTACTACATAGGTAACTGATTGCTGAAATAATATTTTTCTATTTAATACTCTTCTAGGTATATATATGGTAAAATAGGTTTATAAACTGAGTTATATCGTTCACACGCAGCAGTGTTTATACTGCGCTTTTTTCTTGTTAATAGTTTTAACTTTTTAAAAATGTTCCACGTGAAACATTTTACTAGTTTTAAGCAGTTAAGAAAGTATAAATAATTTTATCGCCGTTAATGCGTGGCGATAGGCCAAAGTTTTCTAATATAGCAATTTTTGTTATATAGTATTAATAAAGGTGGTGTTTGGTAATGGTAAGCCCTTTTAACCGAATTTTCGGTTCGGGAGATAAATCTGATTCTGAATCAGAAGAAGAAAAGTACCATCCAGATGAAGTAATCCAACTTTCTGTTCAGAAAATAGAACCGAATAGATTCCAGCCAAGGTCGGTATTTGATGACGATAAAATCCAAGAACTAGCTCAAACTATACATACACATGGAATGATTCAGCCGATAGTGGTTCGTAAAATTGATGATGGGGAAATGTATGAACTTATTGCCGGTGAACGAAGGTGGCGTGCTGTAAAGCTATTAGAATGGGAAAACATACCGACTATCATCCGCGGTATGTCTGATGCAGAAACAGCATCTGTTGCTTTAATTGAAAACCTTCAACGAGAAGAATTAACTGTTATAGAGGAAGCAAGCGCATATGCTAGTCTATTAGAAATGCATTCATTAACACAGGAAGCTTTAGCTCAACGTTTAGGTAAAAACCAATCAACCATTGCTAACAAATTACGGTTACTAAAGCTGCCAGAGGAAGTTAGGCACGCGATATTAAAGAAGGATATTACAGAAAGACATGCTAGGGCGTTAATAAAGTTGAGCGAGCCCGATGAACAACTGAAAGTCTTAAATGCAATTCTTGAAAAAGAATTAAATGTAAAACAGACAGAAGAATATATTACTAAGTTGAGCCAGCCGAAAGATAAGCCGACTAAAAAACAAGCTAAACTTAAAGGTGTAAATAAGGATATTCGAATTGCAATGAATACCATTCGACAGTCATTAAGTATGGTTTCAGATACTGGTATTGATGTGGAATCAAATGAGGAAGATCTCGATGAATTCTATCAAATAACGATTAAAATCCCGAAAAAGAAATAATATTTTGTTCATTTATATGAGATACCTTTAAAATTCACAATTGGACCATTCATCTTTGCTAATAAAGATGAGTGGTTTTTAACATTTTATTAGCAGTTAGTAGATTTCTAAATATTTTTTTAAACAATCAACTATATTAATAGGTCTTTTACTAAAAAAAGTGATAGAATAATAAGTATAGATTTTAGGTAGGTGACAGCATGGGTAAAATTATAGCCATAGCCAATCAAAAGGGTGGCGTCGGAAAAACAACATCATCGGTAAACTTAAGTGCAGGTCTTGCACACTTGAAGAATAAAGTTTTGATTGTGGATATTGATCCTCAAGGTAATGCCACGAGCGGAGTTGGCATTAACAAAGCTGACATGAATCAATGTATCTATAATGTACTGGTAGAGGATTTACCTGCTGAAGAGGTATGTGTCCCTACTAAAGTTGAGAATTTGGACATTATACCTGCTACGATTCAACTTTCGGGAGCTGAGATTGAATTAGTTCCTACTATTTCGCGTGAAATTCGATTGAAAAAATCCTTGGAAAATCTAAAAGAAGAGTATGATTATATTATAATTGATTGTCCACCTTCTTTAGGATTGCTTACTATTAATGCACTTACATCCTCTGATACTGTATTAATACCAGTTCAATGTGAGTATTATGCATTAGAAGGTCTAAGCCAGTTATTAAACACCATTCGTCTGGTGCAAAAGCATTTAAATAAATCATTAATGATTGAAGGTGTTTTATTAACAATGCTTGACGCAAGAACCAACCTTGGCATACAAGTCATTGAGGAAGTGAAAAAGTACTTTCAGGACAAAGTATACAAATCAGTCATCCCTAGAAATGTTCGATTAGGTGAAGCGCCAAGTCACGGGGAACCTATCATAACATATGATCCAAAATCAAAAGGTTCTGAGGTATATCTTGAATTAGCGAAGGAAGTGATGAGTAATGGCGAGAGGGTTAGGTAAGGGGATTAATGCTTTTTTTCCAGATGTAGAAGAGAAGGATGACGACGTTATTCAGGAAGTTCCCATTAATGAATGCCGACCAAATCCTTATCAACCAAGAAAAACTTTTCACGCAGATGCAATAGAGGAACTAAAGGATTCAATTCTGGAATATGGTATAATTCAGCCTTTAATCTTACGTAAAAGCATTAAAGGCTATGAGGTTGTTGTAGGAGAGCGACGCTTTCGTGCTGCAAAGGAAGCCGGGCTTGAGAATGTTCCAGCCGTAGTAAAAGAATTGACTGACGGAAAGATGATGGAAGTTGCCTTATTGGAAAACCTTCAACGGGAAGATTTAACTCCGATTGAAGAAGCACATGCATATCAAAATTTGATGAATGAATTGGAAATTACGCAAGATGAACTTTCACGGCGTTTAGGTAAAAGTAGATCCCATATTGCTAATATTGTTCGATTGCTCTCACTTCCTGATCAAGTTGTAGCCTACATAAACAACGGAGAACTTACGATGGGACATGGTCGTGCTTTGTTAGGTATTAAAGATAAGCAGAAGGTTCTGCCGTTTGTTGATAAAATACGAAAAGAAAAGATGAATGTAAGGCAAGTAGAGCAATACATTCTTGAAATGAATGAAAAAGCTGGTAAGAAGAAAAAAGAAAAGCCAAAAAAAGATATATTTCTTCAGGAAAGAGAATCAATATTGCGTGAACGTCTAGGTACTGCTGTGACAATAAACCAAGGTAAACGTAAAGGGAAAATTGAAATTGAATTCTACTCTAATGATGACTTACAGCGTATATTGGAAACATTGGACTAGTAATGAATAGGAACGACTGACTTTTTAAAGGTTGATTCATTAAATAGTCAGTCTTTTTTTGGCAGTTAGGAGTATAAATACTTTCTTAATGCACAAGTGAAACTAGGCATACGCCATTAAGACTGGGTGAATGCCTAGTTTTCTAAAATTTTGACAAGAAGTGGTGTGTTTTAGTTATGATATATTTTGATCAGGCTGCATCATCTTTTCCAAAACCAGTAGAGGTAGGGGAGGCAATGATTTTCGCACTTAACGAAGTTGGAGCTAACCCGGGCAGAGGTGGTCATCAATTTGCCAGAAAAGCATCTGAAATAATACAGGAAACTAGAGAAAGAGCCGCTCGCATATTTGGTTGTAGTGATCCTAAAAAAGCAATATTCCACCAGAATGCAACAAGCGCATTGAATCAAGCAATTAAGGGTCTGCCTTGGCGAGAAGGAGATCACATTATTGCCACTAGATTTGAACATAACTCCATACGGAGACCCCTGGAGAACCTTAAGCGTACCTATGGTGTTGAAGTCTCATACATTAATTGGGATGAAGATGATAGATCATTTATCGAACATATAAAGAAATCCATTAATTCTAATACCAAACTAATAACAATGACACATGCATCAAATGTTACTGGGTTACTATTACCAATTGAAGAAATAGCTGGCATCGCATCGAGTCAAAATGTATTAACACTTGTTGATGCATCACAAACTGCTGGTCATATACCTATACATATGAGTCAAATAGGAATAGATTTAATGGCGTTTTCCGGACATAAAGGTTTAATGGGACCTCAGGGGACAGGTATGCTGCTAATTGAAGGAAATATTGAACTTCAACCAATTTTTCAGGGAGGGACAGGCGCTTTTTCAGAAGCACCTGAGCAACCTTGTCAAATGCCTGAAAAACTCGAAAGTGGCACATTAAACACCCCAGGGATTTCTGGCTTGAATGCTGCTCTAAAAGCATTTGAAAGTAGACAAAATGTAAATGTTCCACGTGAAACATTTTTAGCAGAAACACTATTAGAAGGATTAGAAAATATTGAAGGGGTTACTTGTTACGGACCAACCAAGCATAAACGCCGAATGCCGATTGTTGCATTTAATATCTTTAATATATCTTCACAGGAAATAGCGATGATCCTTGACTCGCATTATAAAATAGCTGTTAGATCAGGGCTTCATTGCAGTCCGATAACACACGAATCATTAAACACAACTGATCAAGGTGTGGTCAGGGCGAGTCTGGGTATATATAATACTAAAGAAGAAGTCGATGCATTTATTATAGCGATAGATGAAATAGCATCTTCATATAATTTGATTTAATATTTACTAACAAATGGAGTTGTCGTTATGGTCTTATTTGGAACATTGGTAAATGGGGCACTTATTATAGCAGGGTGTTTAATAGGGTTATTTTTTACGAAAATACCAGAAAGATATAAAGAAACGGTAATGCATGGAATTGGGCTTGCGGTTATATTAATTGGTATGCAAATGGCATTTACTACTGAAGTTATTGTTGTTGTGTTATTGAGTCTATTAACTGGTGCAATTATTGGAGAATTTATTCATGTGGAAGAAGGTTTAAATCGACTAGGTGCATGGATAGGTGGCCGATTTACGACAACAAACGACAATTTTAGTATCGCACAAGGATTTATAACGGCCTCACTAATATTTGTTATAGGAGCTATGTCTGTGATTGGAGCTTTAGATGGTGGTCTGCGAGGAGACCATGAAGTTCTTATTACAAAAGGCGTGATCGATGGCTTCGTTGCTCTAGTATTAACGACAACATTGGGGTTTGGTGTCATATTTTCTGTGATTCCTGTTCTACTTTACCAAGGTTCAATTGCACTTTTAGCTACGCAAATTGAAAAGCTGCTTCCTGAATCTTTTTTAAATGGATTGATTGTAGAATTAACTGCAGTGGGCGGGTTGCTTATCGTAGCAATTGGATTAAATCTACTGAAAATCGTCCAGATACGAGTTGGAAATTTGTTGCCCTCTCTTCTTACAGTAGGATTTGTCTATTATATCTATTTATTATTCTAAGAACTCTACAATATAGTAGGGTTCTTTTTAATGTAAAACAAGTTAGGCTTCTACACCTCTATTACGTTTTTGGTTCGAAGCAATAATAGCTGGTAAAGGCCTGTTATATGTTAATTGCTGATCTAATGCCTCTAGTAAAGCAGCAATGGACTTAGCCATGTCTACAACAAGTGATAATCTTGTATTTTGTAAGATAGAATATTCCATAAATCCACTTATATTAACCACACCAGTAATATGAATATCCCCGACAGAAGGAAGATTCTTATTTAATGCTGCTCCAGGCCTCAATGATCCAACATCTGAAATGATACTGCCCACAGATGTCATTTTCCCTAATGATGCATCTACAGCAATAATAAATGCATCATTGTGTTGGGCATTTATTAATTTAATATGATCTTCTAGATTTATGGCATGAACAGGGTCTGCCAATGTCCCATAAACATTTATATGTTTCGGTTTCATTTCTGAAAAAAAGGATCCTGTCAATGGACCAAGTGCATCCCCGGTTGATCGATCGGTTCCAATACAAACAACAACATATTCACGAGGTATCTTAGGAAACCAAGAAATTAACCTCTCGCTCATAGCATCCGTTAGGGTAGGGTCAGTATGTAACAATTGCAATTTATCATTTTTTGGAACAAAACGATTTATAAGATTCATAGCTTATCCTCCATAAACATATTGGTATAAGTATACGGAAAAAATTATCGATCTATACGTAGATACGAAAAATAATGGAGGAAATGCGATGTGGAGAGCTGGTCTAAAGTGGATGTTTTTAATTATTGGTACAACTATTGGGGCTGGATATGCTTCTGGCAGGGAATTATGGCAATTTTTTGGTCATGAAAGTGGACTTGCCATTTTGTTGTTTACGTTATTTTTTTCGATATGCTGTAATGTAATAATGAATGTAAGCTATGAAAAACAGTCAACTGACTATTTACCGGTACTTGGTGATATAGTAGGAGTTAAATTAACAAAACTATATGATGTTATGATATTTTTATATTTATTTACTACAACAGTTGTGATGATTGCTGGTAGTGGTGCTACGGGACAAGCATTTAACTTTTCCTATTGGTGGGGAGTGCTTGTTATAGCAGTTTGCTTAATTATTTTGTTTTTGAAAGATATTAGTGGACTGTTGGCAATGAATCAGGTTATTTTGCCATTATTACTTGGTGGACTTTTGTATATTTTGTTAATATTTACAATGGATCAAGAACTTTCATTGTTTTCACATTTATCTGAACAACGAAATTGGACTGCAGCATTTCCTTTTACAGCATTGAATATTTTACCTTTAATTGCGGTGTTGGGAGCGATAGGAAATAAAGTTAGATCCAAGCAGGAAATATGGATTGCCTCACTTGGCAGCGGTTTAACCTTGGGTACGATATCATTCATATATAATAATAGTTTAATACAGATAGCAGATGAATTACTTTTATATGAAATACCATTATTCGCGATACTAAAGCACTACCCATTTGGAATGCTTATATTTATGTCAATCCTTCTATGGTTTGCTATCTTTACGACGGCAGCTGCAGGGGTTTTAGGTATTGTTTCCAGACTCCAAAGCATAATAAATGTGCCAATTTGGTTATTAGTCATTCTCATATTAATAGCAATGATTCCATTAACGACATTAGGTTTCTCTACGTTAATAAGCTATATTTATCCGATATATGGTATCCTTAATTTATATGTATTAACAAGATTATTACTTTACCCTATATGGAAAAAAATGGAAAATAATAAATGAATTTCTCTTCTCTTTCAATGATAGAGGCATTATTGTAGAATTTAGCTATAGAGTTGAACGTCGGAGGTTTTATTTTGGAATTTATCAAAAATAAATTTGAGCAGTTATGGGACTATATTGCAGGTCCTGAATTATGGATAGTTATTGGGCAGGGATTAATTGAGATTATCTTAATCATATTCCTATCGATAGTTATAATTCGTGTTGGAAATAATGTAATAGGCCGTGTTTTCCAAAATAAATCACGTGGTCCTTTTCGGATAACAGAAAGAAGAGAGAATACCCTTAAAAAACTGATTAAAAATGCATTAAAGTATACCGTGTATTTTACAGCAATTATAATGATATTAGACAATGTATTAGGTCAAAAAATAGGGCCTTTGCTGGCTGGTGCGGGTGTTGCAGGTTTAGCTATTGGCTTCGGTGCACAGAACCTTGTACGTGATATTATTTCCGGGTTCTTCATAATTTTTGAGGATCAATTTTCTGTAGGGGATTATATACTTACTTCAGGTGTTGAAGGAACAGTAGAAGAAATCGGGATGCGTACAACTAAAATTCAAAGCTGGACTGGCGAACAGCATGTACTTCCAAATGGAAACGTAACCCAGGTTACTAATTATTCAATTTATAATGGTCTTGCGGTTGTGGATGTAAACGTACCTTATGAGAGTGACGTTGGCAGTGCCGAGAAAATAATCGAGAGTGTGAGTAAGACATTGCCGGATAAATATGAAGAAATCGTTCGAGTTCCAGAAATAATAGGTGTACAAACATTGGAAAGTTCTCATTATGTAATTCGTATTATTGCTGAAACATTGCCAGTCTATCAATGGGCAGGTGCACGAATAGTTCGAAAAGAAGTCCAGGAGGTATTATATAAAGAAGGTATTGAAATTCCATCACCACGTCTAGTGATGTATTCCAGAAACCAAGAACCGACTTCATTAGAGCTAAATCATGACAAGGAATTATAAAAGGGGGGTGCGACATGTCGGATAAACAATTTGAATTAAATGATATTGTTCAGATGAAAAAACAGCATCCTTGTGGTGAAAATCGCTGGAAAATTGTTCGAATGGGTATGGACATCCGAATTAAGTGTATGGGATGTGATCACAGCGTCATGATCCCAAGGAAAGAATTCGCTAAAAAGATGAAAAAAATACTTGTGAAGGCAGAAGAATAATTTGTCTAAAATTCTTTTAAGTGTCTAAAAAAATTAATTATAGTTGTGGTATGATCAATGAAAAAAGAAAATTGTGGAAGCACTCTATGAAAATAAGCAATTATAATTGCTTATTTTTGCTTTTTCATTGCTTGTCAATTTAACATCTTGTATCTATAATTGATATGACTAACGCGTTCATATGAATGAAATCCTTAAGGAGTGAAAGTTGAATGGCTTTAACAGCAGGAATTGTTGGACTTCCCAATGTTGGTAAATCAACATTGTTTAATGCAATTACACAAGCTGGAGCAGAGGCTGCGAACTACCCGTTTGCAACCATTGATCCAAATGTAGGGATTGTAGAAGTACCAGACAATCGCTTAAATAAATTAACAGAATTAGTAAAACCGAAAAAAACAGTACCAACAGCATTCGAATTTACCGATATTGCTGGTATTGTGAAAGGGGCGAGTAAAGGGGAAGGACTGGGAAACCAATTTTTATCCCATATTCGCCAGGTTGATGCAATCTGCCAAGTTGTGCGTTGTTTTCAAGATGATAATATTACGCATGTATCAGGTAAAATTGATCCAATAGATGATATTGAGATTATCAATCTTGAGCTTATTTTAGCCGACTTAGAATCTGTAAACAAACGGATACAACGGGTGGAAAAGCTTGTTAGACAGAAGGATAAGGAAGCTATTGCAGAGCATGATATTCTCCTTAAGCTTAAAGCAGGGCTTGAAGAAGAAAAACCTGTACGAGCTTTGGAGTTTTCGGAAGAACATTGGAAAATAGTAAAAGGGCTTCATTTGTTAACTAGTAAACCAACACTGTATGTAGCAAATGTAAGTGAAGAAGAAATTACCGAGCCTGACGCAAATGAAAATGTGCAAAGGGTGAAAGAGTATGCAGCGGCAGAAGGTGCAGAGGTTATTGTAGTTTGTGCAAAAATTGAAGAAGAAATAGCTGAACTTGATCAGGAGGAAAAGGAAGAGTTTCTTGATGATTTAGGTATTTCTGAGTCTGGGTTAGATAAGCTTATCAAAGCTTCTTATAACTTATTGGGCTTGGCAACCTATTTTACTGCTGGTGAACAGGAAGTGCGTGCATGGACTTTCCGTAAAGGAATAAAAGCACCACAGGCTGCGGGAATTATTCACACTGATTTTGAAAAAGGCTTTATTCGTGCCGAAACCGTATCCTATGATCATCTTATGGATGCAGGAGCAATGGCGCAAGCACGTGAAAAAGGAAATGTCCGATTAGAAGGTAAAGAATATATCGTGAAAGATGGCGATGTAATCCATTTTCGCTTTAATGTGTAAACTTTAACGTAGCAGGATCCCTCGAATGGTTGTTTTTTATAATAATATTTGGTATAATACGATGTTGTGAGTAATGAAACAAGATTACTCCTTGCTTCATTGACTAAATGAAGCCGCTAAGACCAAAAGGAGGTGTACCGGATGAGAAAATACGAAATCATGTATATCATCCGCCCAGATATTGAAGACGAAGCTCAAACAGCTTTAGTTGAGCGCTTTAATAAAGTTTTAACTGACAATGGGGCGGAGATTGAAAAAGTTGATGAAAAAGGCAAGAAACGTCTTGCATATGAAATCAATGATTATCGTGATGGATATTATGTAGTCATTTACTTTACTAGTGATGCAGATGCAATCAATGAATTTGATCGCTTAGCTAAGTTTTCTGATGATATTATTCGTCATATGGTAATTCGAGAAGATGATCAATAATAAGGGGTGGTTCTGATGTTGAATCGTGTCGTACTTGTCGGCAGGTTAACGAAGGATCCTGATCTACGTTATACACCAAATGGAGTGGCAGTAGCCAACTTTACGATAGCAGTTAATCGACCTTTTTCAAATCAGCAAGGTAACCGTGATGCTGACTTTATCAACTGTGTTGTTTGGCGCAGACCGGCAGAAAACCTGGCAAATTACATGAAAAAAGGCAGTATGATTGGTGTCGATGGACGTTTACAAACACGTACATTTGAAGGAAAGGATGGGAAAACTGTATTTGTAACGGAAGTTGTTGCAGACAGTGTTCAATTCCTTGAATCTAAAGGTTCTTCACAAAGCAGTGGACAACAAGCATCAGGATACCAACAAAATCAAAGTCAAAACCAGAATCAGAACCAAACAAATCAAAATCAAAACGAAGAGGAACCGTTTAAAAACAACGGTGAGCCTATCGATATATCAGACGATGATTTACCATTCTAAATAAATAGAGTGTTAATTTAAAAAGAAGGAGGGGTATTAATGGCAGCTCGTCGCGGACGTGCAAAGCGTCGTAAAGTGTGTTATTTCACAGCCAATGGAATTACACACATCGATTATAAAGATGTTGATTTACTAAGACGTTTCATTTCAGAACGTGGGAAAATTCTTCCTCGTCGTGTAACTGGAACTTCTGCAAAATATCAACGTAAACTTACAAAAGCGATTAAACGCTCTCGTACAATGGCATTATTGCCATATGTAACAGAGTAATAACAGTAATAAAAAGCCTTTTGACAGTGTAAATACTATCAAAAGGCTTTTTTTATTGCTGTTTTTGGAACGGACTAAGGCAATTAATTGTTGTATTTAGTGTAGATCTCTGACCAAGCAGTTGGAATATATCCGCGCACCTAGGTCTTACTATGAACCTCCAACGCATAGGACGTGCTAATGCAGACGTGACGTACCTAATAAGCTACCTCGCTTACAAAATGCTCCCTGTGGGATCTCTTAAGCGTTGCCCTAAGGTGCGCGAGGTGTGTTTCCGAAGCGGTGTCATAGACTCAGCTATTTTTCCATGTTACGTAGAAGTTTATATCTATAGCAACAATCACTCAATTATCGATTATTTTCCCTTGTTCTATTCTCAGAACACGATCGCCCAGTCTCTCAGCTTCTTTAAGGTCATGTGTAACCATGATAATTGGTATTTTCCACATGGCATGCAGACGCAGTAGTTCATTCTGGCATTCTTCCTTTGTCTCATCATCTAAGGAGGAAAAAGGCTCATCCAACAGAAGTGCCTCCGGCTTAGTAGCTAAGGCTCTCACGAGGGCTACACGTTGTTTCTCGCCACCTGATATTTCAGCAGGGTAACTTTCAAGGATATGTTCGATTCCAACAACGTTAACTAATGTATTAACAAGTTTGATATCTTTCATTTTGTAATTGATGTTACCTCTAATTGTCATGTGAGGGAATAAAGCATAATTCTGAAACACATATCCTATATTCCGTTTTTGAACAGGAATTGGCTTTTCTTTTTTCTGAAAAAGAATCCGGTCATTTAATACGATTTCACCAGAATCAGGATGAATAAGTCCTGAGATACAGTTCAATGTTGTGGTTTTGCCAGCACCAGATGGTCCGGTTAATACTATAATTTCCTCGCTAACGTTTAACACAGCATTAAGCGTGTATGCTTTAAGTGTTTTCTTTATCTTCAATGAAAGCATTATTCACCCCACCTAGCTCATTTGTCACTTGTAAATCTTAAAATATTCCGCCCACTCCACCAATTCAACCACAGAATGGCGGTGAATCCAACAGCGATAATACTGATAACCCAAAACACTGCAGCATCCATATTCCCAGCATCAACAGCAAAATAGATGGCAAGTGGGATTGTTTCTGTTTGATTTGGAATATAGCCGGCAATCATAAGTGTCGCGCCGAACTCGCCAAGCGCCCGAGCAAATGTTAATACCAACCCTGCTAATAATCCGGGCCATGCCAATGGAAAGGTTATTGTCCAAAACACCGTCCACTTTGATGCGCCCATCGTCAATGCAGCATTTTCGATGTTGGCATCATAATTTTGAAAAGAAGCGGCAGCGCTTTGATACATTAATGGAAAGGAAACGACAATTGCAGCTAACACTGCCCCAAACCATGTGAATACAATCTGAATACCAAACAGATCTAGTAATAAACTTCCGAATGGACCATTTTTGCCAAACAAATAAAGCAGTCCAAATCCAACAACAGTAGGTGGAAGCACCAATGGAAGCATTAACAGTGATTCTAGTATTCTCTTTCCGGGAAATCGATAGCGGGAGATAATTCTAGCAAGGAAAATGCCAATAATTACAACTATAGCTGTTGCAATACTGGCTATTTTCAATGATAGAAATAATGGTGTGTAGTCCATTTCAGTTCCCACCCTTAAGAGTTAAATCCATATTCGGCCAATATCGATTGTGCTTCATCTGTTTGCAGAAAGTCGATAAATGCTTTTGCCTTCTCCATGGTGTCACTTGATGTCATTACAGCGGCAGGATAATCGATTCTCTTATACAACGATTCATCTATTTTAGTAACCTCTGTTACCATTTTAGAACGATTCAGGTCACTGGCATAAACAAATCCAATGTCAGTGTTACCGGATTCAACGTATGTAAGCACTTGTCGTGCATCTTTGGCGTGAACAAGCTGACTTTTTATACTTTTCCAAGTTCCACTTGCGGTTAATGCTTCTTTTGCATAACTTCCTGCAGGTACGCTTTCAGGGTTTCCAATTGCTATTTGGTCCAGTCCGCTAGAAGGTAAATCTTTCAATGAATCAATGGATAGATTAGCATTATTTGTTGAGACTAGTACAAGTTTATTTTGTGTAAAATTTATTCTTGTATCATCGAGAATCATCTTTTGCTCTGCAAGGTTGTCCATCCATTTTTGGTCTGCTGACAGAAATAAATCAACAGGTGCACCTTGCTGTATTTGCTGTGCAAGCTTGCCAGAAGCTCCATAGTTTAATGTAAGCTTCGTATTTGGATGTTCCGATTCAAACGCTTCAGCTAGCTTTGACAGTACATTGGATAAACTTGATGCAGCTGATATGAAGAGCTCATGTTCTTTAGTACTATCCTGATCGCTGCAGCCTGCGTTAATCAGGAGAGATAATGCAAGAAGAATGTATACAATATATTTCATTAAAAAAACTCCTATTTTCGAATTTTCCGCTTGGGATAAATGGTGATTATTTTTACTATAAAAAGAATAGAATAGATTAAGAAAATCCATAAATACATAACATCTATCTTAAAAATCAGAGCTATGATTGTATATAGTAAAAAAGGGATAGTTGCTGTATAAGCACTCATTTTCCACAGTATTGGGAATCTGATTTTACGTCTCATTAACCGGGATATGCCCGTTCCTATGTAAGCAATTAGTGAAAGCAGCAGAAAAACCATTATAATTAATGGTAAGTAATAAAATAAGAAAAAGTACACGAACAGTAAAAATAACTGCACATCAGCACTTGCACCACCAGTTGCTGTTAGTCGGTCAACTAGCGACGGAATAGAAACAAGCAATACAAGAATAGACATATATAATACAGTAATGTCCATTCCGATTCGATTTAATTTAAACATTGCCTGTTTATTTGGCAATTTAACACTGTTTAAGAATGCATGCAATAAAATCATTAGTTTCATCCTTCATCTTAGAATCTTCCATTAGATCCATTATAATAAAAATCTGTAATAAATTCGCTTCCTGGCCTTGAAAATTCGTTGATTTTTATTGTTTGTCTACAAAATTCAACAAGTTATTACCCGGGAAATATTAGAATCAGTTATTTCGAATACCAATTAATGCTTAAATCGTGTTATCATATTGTAATGAGATAAATTAATTAGATATGTAGGTGCAATACATGAATCAATCAAAAATTTTAACAGAAGGTGCCATGCTTACAGCAATATATATTATATTGCTGTTAATCGCAGCTTTTGTACCAGTAATAACAATAGTTGCTACATTTTTACTGCCAGTACCTTTCATAATATTTGCTTCCAGACATAATTGGAAGCCCTCTCTTTTAATGTTTGGGGTTGCGGTTGTATTATCTATTCTATTTGCAACGATAGTTAGCCTGCCGTTAACCGTGCTAATGGGTCTTGGTGGTATAATGCTTGGTAGTGCTATTCATAAAAAGTTACCCGCGTATGAAACATGGGGAAGAGGAACGATAGGTTTTGTAGTGGGACTTTTATTTATTTTTGTGTTTAGTCAATTCGTTTTACAAGTGAATTTGATGAATGAAATAGACCAAATACTTAACCAGTATGTACAAACGGTTAAAGATTTAATGGAACAATTTGGGCTTATGGATCAAGCAGAAGAACAGGTTGAGTTACTGGAACAACAGATTGGTATGCTTTCGACTCTGGTTCCCGCTGGAATAGCATTCATTGGAATTTTTATGGCTTTTATTGGTCAATGGGTAAGTTATAAAGTGATCAATCGATTAGACAGCAAGGATTTGGGATTTCCTCCGTTTCGTATGTTGCGCTTACCGGTTTCATTAGTTTGGATTTATTTCTTCGCATTGATTTTCACATTTTTTGAACTCGATCCATCGAGTACGTTATATTTGGCTGTAAACAATGTGATGATAGTTGCAGGAATGTTAATGACGTTGCAAGGATTATCTTTTATTTTTTTCTATGCTCATCAGAAAAACAAGTCAAAAGCACTACCAGTAGTAAGTGTTATATTGACAATACTTTTCCCATTTTTCTTCCTATATTTTGTACGTCTCTTAGGTATAATTGATATAGGATTCTCACTAAGAGATCGTATTTCAAAGGGTAAGAATTAAGTGGGAGTAAGTAGTAGGAGCTGATTATATGCACGATTTACAAAGGAGACCAAAACTTAGCAGACACTTATGGGTTATTTACCTTTTGTCCGTTACTCTGCTTGGGTTTATTTGGTATTTTCAATGGATGCTAGGATTGTTGATGGCATTGCTATTAGCAGCGTCGATTTATTATAGTATAAGAACGGAAAGAACTCTGCAGAATGAAACTGAAGAATATATAGCTACACTTTCCCATCGAATTAAACGTGTTGGGGAAGAGGCTTTGTTGGAAATGCCAATAGGAATCATTCTGTATAATGAAGATTATTTTATTGAATGGGCAAATCCTTACATGAACCGTTTTGCTGATGAAGATACCTTAGTTGGGAAATCAGTTAATACGCTATCTGATGATTTAACTTCAAGAATTAAAGAAAGTAAAGATGAATTATGGTTCAATGTGGAAGGATTTGAATTTCAAACAACAATAAAGAAGGAAGAACGGTTACTATATCTGTTTGACCGAACGACACAATCGGAAATACAAACGCTATACCAAAATGAGCAAACTGTTCTGTTAGTAATTTTCCTTGATAACTACGAGGAAATTACTCAAAACATGGATGATACGTTAAAGAGTCAATTAAATTCAAAGGTTACCTCTGTGTTAAATAATTGGGCACATGATTATGGAATATATATGAAACGAACGTCTCAGGATCGTTTTCTGGCTGTTTCGACAAAAGAAATTCTGGATCAGCTGGAAAAATCAAAATTTGATATTCTGGATGAAGTACGTGAACTTAATGCCGAACAAAACATTCCGATTACATTGAGTATTGGGATTGGTCTAGGAAGTGTCGAACTTCCAACGCTTGGTGAATTAGCACAATCGAGCCTTGATCTGGCACTAGGTCGGGGTGGCGATCAGGTTGCAATTAAAGATGAAGCTGGAAAAGTTCGCTTTTACGGTGGACGTACCAACCCAATGGAAAAACGTACCCGCGTACGAGCGCGTGTTATCTCACATGCATTAAAAGAACTAGTTAAAGAAAGTGATAATGTTATTATTATGGGCCATAAATCACCAGATATGGATTCGGTTGGTGCAGCAATTGGTATATTAAATATTGCTAAGACCAATGGTGTTGAAGGATATATTGTATTGGATCCAGATGACGTAGATACAGGTGTTTACCGACTTGTTGAGGGAATAAAAGAGGATGAAGAGCTATGGGAACATTTCATAGACCCGGAGGAATCGGAAGCAGTAGTAACGAGCAGAAGCCTTATTGTAGTTGTTGATACACACAAGCCATCGATGGTCTCGAATCAGCGCTTGTTGAGTAAAAGTGAGTATAAAGTTGTTATTGACCACCATCGGCGTGCAGAGGAATTTATTGATAATCCAACGCTCGTTTATATGGAGCCATATGCATCCTCTACAGCGGAACTGGTTACTGAATTACTGGAATATCAGCCAAAAAGCCTTAAATTAAAAATGCTTGAAGCTACAGCATTATTGGCGGGGATTATTGTAGATACCAAAAGTTTCACATTACGAACAGGTTCGCGTACGTTCGATGCGGCATCTTATTTACGATCAAAAGGTGCAGATACCGTGTTGGTACAGCAATTTATGAAGGAAGATTTGGATATATATATTAAACGCAGTAAGCTAATCGAGCGTGCTGAAGTTTATCGGGATTCGATTGCTATTTCCAAAGGAAAACCAGAAGAAATATATGGTGGCGTATTAATAGCACAGGCAGCGGATACGCTCCTAACGATGAGCGGTATTAACGCTTCATTTGTGATATCAGAACGAAGTGATGGCCGAATCGGTATCAGTGCCCGTTCGCTTGGAGAAGTAAATGTTCAGATTATCATGGAAAAAATGAATGGTGGTGGGCATTTAACAAACGCTGCCACTCAAATTGAGGATACGACAATAGATGATGCAGAAGCATTATTAAAGGATATAATAGAGGAATATTTTGCAAGTTAACAGTCGTTTTAAATGCAATTACAATAAAGTTAGAGCTTTTTAGGTTAGTAAAAGTGCAACTATGGCTTGAACTCCAAAGTATAAGGGGTTCTATGAAAGCAAAGCAAGCTTTCATAAGAATCCCATAAAAGTGCCAAGTTTTCTATGAAGGAGGAGACAAAAAATGAAAGTAATTTTTGTAAAAGATGTAAAAGGAAAAGGCAAAAAAGGTGAAGTAAAAAACGTCTCTGACGGCTATGCACGTAATTATTTACTAAAATATAACCTGGCAAAAGAAGCTACTTCAGGTAATATGAAAGAACTGGAAGCTAAAAAGAATAAACAAGAGGAAGAAGCACAGAAAGAAGTAGAAGAGGCTGAGCAGCTTAAAGCTAAGTTAGCTGAAATTGATGTTGAAGTGAAAGCAAAATCTGGAGATAACGGACGTTTATTCGGTTCTATCACAAGTAAACAAATTGCTGAAGTCCTTAAAGAAACTTATGGCCATAAAATCGACAAACGCAAAATAGAACTTGATAGCCCAATCCGATCATTAGGATATACGAATGTACCTGTTAAGTTACACCAGGAAGTAACTGGTACAATAAGAGTTCATGTAATAGAAGCTTAAGAAAAGCAATTATTAACTTGGGAATCCTCTCCAGAAGGGGGAAAATGAATGAGTGAAATTTGGAATGATCGTACACCACCACATAATATAGAAGCGGAACAAGCTGTTATAGGTGCTGTTTTTCTAGAACCTGATGCATTGTCTGCAGCATCAGAACTGTTAATGCCTGATGATTTTTATCGTGCAAGCCACCAGAGAATATTCGAAGCGATGTTGAAACTGTTGGATAGAGGAGAACCAATTGATCTTGTGACGGTAACGACCTCCTTATCGAATGAGAAAAAACTGGACGAGGTTGGCGGTGTTGCATACTTGTCTGATTTGGCAGGCAGCGTTCCAACAGCAGCAAATATACTTTATTACAGTAAAATAGTTGAAGAAAAAGCGTTACTTCGCAGATTAATTCGAACTGCAACAGATATTGTTTCATCCGGTTTTGCAACTGAAGATGAAGTGGAAGATGTCTTAAATGAAGCAGAAAAGAACATTCTTGAGGTATCTGGCAGGAAAAATTCTGGAGCATTTAAGGCTATAAAAGATGTCCTTATCGAAGTATATGATAATATTGAACAACTACAACACCAAGATGCAGATGTGACAGGTATTCCAACCGGATATAGGGATCTGGATCGAATCACTTCAGGCTTTCAGAGAAATGATTTAATCATTATTGCTGCACGACCATCTGTTGGTAAAACGGCGTTTGCGTTAAATATTGCGCAAAACGTTGCTATAAACACTGATGAGAATGTAGCTATCTTCAGTCTTGAGATGGGTGCTGATCAACTTGTTTCCCGTATGCTTTGCGCCGAAGGAAATATCGATTCCCAGCGTTTGCGTAATGGTAATTTGGAGGCAGATGACTGGAGTAAACTAACAATGGCGATGGGAAGTTTATCCAATGCTGGAGTTTATATCGATGATTCTCCTGGAATCCGTGTTAGTGAAATTAGGTCTAAATGTCGACGTTTAAAACAAGAAAATGGACTTAGTATGATTCTGATAGATTACCTGCAGCTTATTCAAGGGAATGCCAATTCAAAGGAAAACAGACAACAGGAAGTTTCCGAGATTTCCCGTTCCTTGAAAGCTTTGGCACGTGAATTGAATGTACCACTAATTGCATTATCGCAGCTATCACGTGGCGTTGAATCACGTCAGGATAAGCGGCCGATGATGTCTGACTTGCGTGAATCTGGGAGTATTGAGCAGGATGCTGACATTGTTGGATTCTTATATCGTGATGACTATTATGATCAAGAATCTGAGAAACAAAATATTATTGAAATCATAATTTCCAAACAGCGTAATGGTCCTGTTGGTAATGTGGAACTTGCGTTTGTTAAAGAATATAATAAGTTCGTAGATTTGGACCATCGCTATTCGGATAGTGATGTCCCTCCAGTGTCTGCACAAGTATAAAACCAGCCCTTTAAATGGGCTGGTTTTTTTTGAAGTTAAGAAGCTGCATAAGGGTTTCTAAGTACGCTTTCGATAAGAATGCTATGTTTTCTAAATTACAATTATAACGAACGATTTAATCTATTTATAACATAACGTTCGTGTTTTATATTGACACAGTTTATTATTATTGATAGAATTGCGCTGTTACTTAATGAAAAACAAATGATTATATAGTGGAGGTGCATCATGTCCTCAGTAGTAGTAGTTGGAACGCAATGGGGCGATGAAGGAAAAGGTAAGATTACTGACTTTTTATCGCAAAATGCCGAGCTTGTTGCTCGCTATCAAGGTGGTAACAATGCAGGACATACAATTAAATTTGATGATGTAACGTATAAGTTGCATTTGATCCCATCTGGTATTTTTTTCAATGAAAAGACATGTGTATTAGGAAATGGAATGGTTATCGATCCAAAAGCGTTCGTAGAGGAAATTGCTTACTTACACGAACGAAATGTGTCGACTGATAATCTCCGTATAAGCAACCGTGCGCATGTAATTTTACCTTATCATCTAAAAATCGATATTCTTCAGGAAGAAGAAAAAGGTGCTAATAAAATCGGTACAACAAAAAAAGGAATAGGTCCAGCGTATATGGATAAAGCCGCACGAGTTGGTATACGTATTGCTGATTTATTAGATAAAGAAACCTTTCGCGTGAAACTTGAACAAAATCTAAATGAAAAAAACCGATTATTTAAGAAAATATATGAAGTTGATCCAATACAAGTTGAAGATATTCTGGAAGAGTATTATGAGTATGGACAACAATTGGCTAAATATGTTTGTGATACATCTGTCGTATTAAATGACGCGCTTGACGGTGGCCGCCGCGTATTATTTGAGGGTGCACAGGGCGTTATGCTGGATATTGACCAGGGAACATATCCCTTTGTTACATCATCAAACCCAGTTGCTGGTGGAGTAACTATCGGTTCCGGTGTTGGTCCAACTAAAATTGATCATGTTGTAGGCGTGTCAAAAGCTTACACAACTCGAGTTGGTGATGGTCCGTTTCCTACCGAATTGAATGATGAAATTGGTAACCAAATTCGCGAAGTTGGTCGTGAATACGGAACAACAACAGGGAGACCACGCCGTGTCGGTTGGTTTGATAGTGTAGTTGTCGGACATGCACGCCGTGTAAGTGGTATTACGGATATATCGTTAAACTCACTTGATGTATTAACTGGTATTGAAACGTTAAAAATATGTGTAGCCTACAAGCATAAGGGTGAAGTAATTAACGAATTTCCGGCAAGCTTGAAAGTATTAGCTGAATGTGAACCAGTATACGAAGAGATGCCTGGCTGGACTGAAGATATTACAAATGTCAAAAGTATTCATGACCTGCCAGAGAATGCAAGGCATTACCTGGAGCGGATTTCTCAATTGACTGCGATTCCGTTATCTATATTTTCTGTCGGACCAGATCGTTCGCAGACGAATATTGTAAGAAGTGTCTATAGTTAACAAATAGTCCAAAAGAATCAAAACCTCTATCAAATTTGATAGAGGTTTTTTATGTAAAGAATCAGAAATTTCCCTTCAAGAGGAAAGTTGTGCAAGAAAATCTATTAAAATTACGATAATATTTGAACTACTTTCTAGGTTTTGGCTTATTTTTTTACAATAAATTCCTTTTATTGGGTAAATTTTAAATGTAGTTGTCATTATCTATGTAACATGACTGTAAAATAAGGGCAAAAAAAAGACATAAAATACACCAAAAGTCACCTTTTACACTTTGGGAGAGGCAATAAAAGGCGATTTATGTAAATTAATGGAAGTTATTATACATTTACTTTACATTTTCCTTGACTCTCTTTTATTATCTACCATAACTGTGGTAGATTAGACAATGACATTGGGAAAGTCTTTTGAACTAGAAAATACTTTAGAGTGCAAGAAAGCTTAGTTGCACTTATGCAGTAAAAATGTATTTACTTTTTAACTGCTAAATAAATATATATATGGCAAGGGGGAAAACGACATTGTATAAAAGGAAGATAAAATCCACTAACCACAGAACTAACAGACGAAGTACACTTAGCATGCTGCAAAAAGTGGCCATTATGACATGTGTCGCTCTTTCTTTTACACTTACAACAGCATATGCAGATGATAATGATGACTCTTTAGAGACTATCTTCCACATTTATGTAGATGGTAAACATGTTGGGAAAGTTGGAGACAAAGAATCTATTAAGGAAATTATAGATGCAAAGGTTAGTCAAAAGAGTAAAGAATTTGAGGATTTATCCATATCCATCGGTGAAAAAGTATCATTTGTATCTGAACGTGTTTTTGACCCTACATATGACAATGAAAATGTAGTGAATATGCTCAAAGATGATCTTTCAGCTAAAGCAGAAGCAGTTGAAATCAAAATTGCCGATGAAACAGTGGGCTTTTTTAAAGACCAGGAAACAGCTAATAAAGTTTTAAAAGAATACAAGGCAAAATATGTCGATAAAAAGGTACTTGAAAAACTGACCAATAGACAAAGTGATGCTAACAATTCCGAAAATAAAGAGAAGCCTAACAAGAATGAACAAAATGAAAATCTTAACCTTGACGTTGGAGATTCTATTATTACAGACGTAGCTCTATCGGAAAAAGTTTCATTTTCTGATGAAAAAGTTAAACCCGAAAAAGTACTTACCGTAAAACAAGGTTTGAAAATGCTAGAAAAAGGAACTTTGGAAGATAAAGTACACAAGGTAGAAAAAGGCGAAGTACTGGGTAGTATTGCAGACCAGTATGAACTGTCGATTGACAAATTACTAGAGTTAAATAAAGAATTGAAAGAAAATTCGGTTCTGCAGATTGATCAGGAAGTTCATGTGACAGATTATAAGTCATTTGTTGATGTTATCGTCAATGAAGAAAGACTAGTAGAAGAAACAATAGACTATGAAACTGAAGTAAAAGAATCAGATGAAATGTATAAAGGTGATAAAAAAGTTAAGCAAGAAGGACAAAAAGGCAAAAAGGAAGTCCATTACGCTCTTAAAAAGAAAAATGGTAACATAATTAATAAAGAAACAGTAACTGAAGAAACAACTAAAGAGCCGGTAAAAGAAGTTATTATAAAAGGGACAAAAGTTGTGCCATCAAGAGGAACAGGTGAATTACATTGGCCAGCAGTCGGGGGATATGTCTCCAGTAATGTTGGTGAGCGTTGGGGGTCAATGCATAAGGGAATGGACATAGCACAGCCAAGCAACCGTTCAATTCTTGCAGCTGATAATGGTACAGTTGTATCTGCTGGATGGGATAGTGGCGGTTATGGTAATAAAATAGTTATTAGTCATAATAACGGGATGAAGACCGTGTATGCGCATCTCTCATCCATTAGTGTAAGTCCTGGACAGACGGTAGAAAAAGGAAGCAAGATTGGGGTTATGGGAAGAACTGGAAATTCTACAGGTGTTCATTTACACTTTGAACTTTACAAGAACGGTTCCCTGCAAAACCCACAGAAATATTTATAGAAAAATAAAGATAGTTTGAGGCTGGCTCCATGGAATAGCGGAGTCAGTCTTTTTCATATGCAAGACATTTTAGCCAAAGTACGATAAAATAGAGCTAAGGAATGCTGAAAAGGATGTGACTACAATGAGTCAAAAGATTTTAGTAGTAGATGACGAACAACCAATCGCAGATATTTTAAAGTTCAACTTAGAAAAAGAAGGTTATCAGGTAGTCGTCGCCTATGATGGTGATGAAGCAATTGATCTTGCTGAAACAGAAAAACCTGATTTAGTTCTATTGGATATAATGTTACCAAACAAAGATGGAAATGAAGTTTGCCGTGAAATTAGAAAGACTCAGTTTATGCCAATTATCATGTTAACTGCTAAGGATGCTGAGATTGACAAAGTGTTGGGTTTAGAGCTAGGAGCAGACGATTATGTGACAAAGCCTTTTAGTAATCGCGAGATAATCGCAAGGGTTAAGGCTAATTTGCGCAGACAGCAGCAGTTGCCTGATGACGCGGTTAAAACAACCAAGAATATTGAAATTGGAAAACTCGTAATACACCCTGATGCATATGCAGTTACACGAGATGGTGTGCAGATGGAGTTGACGCATCGCGAATTTGAACTACTGCATTACTTAGCACGCCATACTGGACAGGTTATGACACGTGAACATTTACTTGAAACAGTGTGGGGCTATGACTACTTTGGTGACGTCCGGACAGTGGATGTTACCGTAAGACGCCTTCGTGAGAAAATTGAGGAGAATCCAAGTAATCCAATGTGGATTGTTACACGTCGTGGTGTGGGATATTATTTACGCAAGCCTGAACAGGAGTAGGTTTTATGCATAAAGTTGGTTTTTTCCGTTCGATCCAATTAAAATTCATTATTATCTTTATATTGCTGTTGCTTGTGGCAATTCAGGTTATCGGGTCTTATTTTGCACGAGAGTTGGAAAAAGAGCTGGTTAAAAACTTTGAAGAATCTATTGAATCGACGGTTGATATCTTGCAGGTTAATATGGAACAGGCGTTTAGCAAAGAAAGACCTGAAGACGGAGATGGACCGACACTTAAGCAAGAAGTTCAGGATGTTGTAAGAGTGAACGACACGGATAATATTATTAACATTCAAGTAGTTAATATGCAAAGCAGAATTATCGCTTCAAGTAATAGTTCAAGCAGCGGTAATATTGGAAAAAAAACGACAAGTGATTTTATAAAGAATACACTGCGTTTCGGTGTTGCTGATTCTGACAAGGTATATAATACGGAAAGAAACTTAATATATCGCAGGGTAGTACCAATAACAGATGATGAAGAGACACAGGTTGGTGCTCTTTATATAGAATCCTCAATCAGTAGCGTATATAACCAAATGGAGGATATTAATAACATCTTTTTACGGGGCTCAGTATTAGCAATAACAGTTTCGGCCTTTTTGGGAATTCTTGTTGCCAGGACGATTACAAAGCCAATTATGGAAATGCGAAGGCAGACACAAACAATGGCTAGAGAAGACTTTTCTCAGAAAGTAAATGTTTATGGGTCGGATGAAATTGGTCAGCTTGCTGAATCTTTTAATGATTTAAATGCAAAATTAAAACATTCAAGAGCTTCTACTGAGGAAGAACGGCGAAAGCTTAGCTCTGTATTGTCCAATATGTCTGATGGTGTAATTGCTACTGATAAGTCAGGGGCTGTTACTTTGATGAATGATGCAGCAGCGAGGCTTATTGGCAGGAGTCCTGAGGAAGCACATGGCAGTTTTTTACTTGATGTACTTGAGTTGGATGAAAAGACTGTGGATATTACCGATTTGCCAGATAGCGGTTCTATGATTATTGATTTTAGTGATCAAGATAATTTCTTTTTAATTCGTGCAAATTTCTCTACGATTTCGGATGATGAAGCGGATATCACAGGGTTTATCACAGTTATTAGTGATGTTACCGAACAGGAAAAAGTAGAACAGGAACGCCGTGAGTTTGTCTCAAATGTATCCCATGAACTACGTACACCACTTACAACAATGCGAAGCTACATTGAAGCTTTGACAGAAGGTGCGTGGGAGGATAAGGAAATTGCGCCCAAATTCTTGAGTGTAACCCAAAATGAAACGGAACGCATGATCCGTATGGTGAATGACTTGTTACAGCTTTCTAGAATGGATGATAAAGATTATTCACTACAGAAGGAAAAAACTGAATTTATCACATTCTTTCATCATGTAATAGATCGTTTTGAAATGAATGTCTCGGATAATATCACCTTACAGCGTGAATTACCGAACGGCCAGTTCTATGTGTGGATGGATAAAGACAAAATGACCCAAGTACTTGATAATATTATATCTAACGCTATTAAATATTCACCAGAGGGTGGAACAATTCGTTTTAATGTAGTGAAGCAGAAAAATCAAATGCTGGCAAGTATTGAAGACCAAGGTATGGGTATCGCATATGAAAAGCTTAATAAGATATTTGAACGTTTTTACCGTGCAGACAAGGCCAGAACTCGTAAGTTTGGCGGAACAGGCCTAGGTCTTGCGATTGCTAAGGAAATGGTTGAGGCACATCACGGTAAAATATGGGCTAAAAGTAAAGAAGGTAAAGGGACTACCATTCTCTTTACACTTCCGCTAATGAATAAGAAGCGGAGGGGTAAATAATGAATCTTGAAACAATAAAGTCATATATATTGGTGGTACTAGTAGGAGTAAGTCTTTTACTTACTTTTGCTTTATGGAGTAGTCAACCTGAATACCCGATGGTAAAAACAGATGAGTTTGTTGATAGTGTAAATCTTGGAGGTAAAAAGGAAACCAAGAAAACTATAATTGAGCCGAAGTCGGTTATTTTCCAGAATAATGATAACTATTACAGCTTTACGGACCAAGTAGACCGAAAATCATTTTACGAGGATATGCAGTCGTGGGTTCTTTATGAATTTCAAACCAAAAGCACAGGCGAAAGACCATCAGAAGAAAATCAGCTGGAAATTATTTTTCCAGAAGCTTTACCAATGGAATTAGCAGGAGACTTATTTACATTTAATTCGGATGTTTATTTACCCGATTGGAACTTTAAACGATTGTTTATTACATTTAATAGAAATTCCTCTTCACTGAACATTATGTTCAAATCATCAAATGGTGAAAAGCAGGCAACAGCAGTTGTAAATAATCCTGATAAATTTGAGAGATTATGGAGCTATCTTACAACATATGAGGGTCTAACAGAGTATTTGCGAGTTGATTTAGCTGGATCACCAATCTATATTCCAAAACATAAAGTTGTTGAACCAAGAAGATCGATAGCCGTTAGAGAGATTAATTCTAATTTGATGATAGATGCATTATTTAATAACACTGATATTGTGAGAGGCACTCAGGTTAGTGAAAATGAGGTTTACTATACTGATAGTGCACGAGGAATTATGCGTGTTTACCAAAACAGGAGAACGATGGTATTTCAAAATCCAATCAAGTCACCGTACGAGCAAATGAATTCAAATGAACTTATTGAACGGAGTATCGCAAATATTAATGAGAACAATGGATGGACAGATGAATTTAATTTGATGGGCATTAATATGACATCGAATACAATAAGCTATCAAATGTATTATGAAGGGCTTCCAGTATTTAGCAATACAAATTCGTCTATAATTCAGCAGCAATTCCGGGGATCGGAGCTAAACCAATACAGTCGCCCATTATTTACGCTGAATAATTTGCTTGGCGGTGACGATTCAATTGAGCTACGATCAGGCAGTGATGTGGTAATTTATTTAGAGAATAGTTCAAGATATAAAATGGAAAATGTCAATGATATAAAAGTTGGTTATCATTTGTCATATCGAGGCAGCGATGATGCGGTAACGTTAGAACCAGCATGGTTTATACATTATAATGGCAACTGGCAGCAATTGAATTTTGAGGTTATCACACAACAAAAAGGAGGGAGTTGAGGATGCAATGGAGACAAATCAAGACGTTATTTATCCTCTGCTTTCTCATTTTAAATGCTTATTTGCTGTTTATGTTCTTTGATAAACTAGAAGAACTGGATTATGGATTAGCTGAAAACGAAGAATCATCTACGTTTAAGGAGCAGCTTGAAAATGAAAATATAACCATAAGTGCTGATTTACCTGAGGAAGAGTTAGACAAATCTTATATATCGGTTAATCAAAAATCGTTTACAGACGAAGAAGTGGAATCGTTGAATGGACTTGATGGTCAGCAATCAGAAGTTATTAATGGAAACTTTATCGTGTCTCTGTTTGAGGAGCCCGTTACGATACCTGAAAATGCAGATAATACTCTGATAAGTGAAATTGTAAAAAGTAAAATTTTGTTGTCTGATAATTACACATATGGTACATGGAACGAAGAGATGAATATACTTGTATTCTTCCAGGAGAAAAATGGTCTTCCAATTTACTATAATCAAAACGGAATAGTTGTTGTTTATCTAAATAACGATAATGAAATGATTTTCTACACACAGACAGTGTTAGGGGAAGCTGAATCGCCCACAGATACAGAGTCACTCATTAAACCCATAAGTGCAATACAAGTATTGTTTGATGGCAACAGGCTCTTGGCTGGTGATGAAATAACTGATGTTAACATGGGTTTTCATACACGAATACCTCTATCCAGTGGTGAGCAGTTATTTGCACCGACGTGGACGATAACTGTTAACGACAATGAGAACTTTTATGTAAATGCTATCGAAAACCTGGTATTTTCCAGTGATGAAATGACATTTTTAACCCAATATATAACAGATACAACAGAAACACTTCAAGAACTTAAAGATGGTAATGAAGTAAAAGAATTTGTATTAAATCATTTAAATACAAAGCTAATAGATAAATCGGAGTGATACAGAATGACTTTGCGTTTTAGTGTGCTCGCTTCAGGAAGTACTGGGAATGCCTTTTTTATTGAATCTGATCAAGAAAAGTTGCTAGTCGATGCGGGATTAAGTGGTAAGCAAATGGATCGATTACTTGGAGAAGTTCAAGTTAACCCCTCGAGCCTTACGGGAATCCTTGTAACACATGAGCATAGCGACCACATAAAAGGACTTGGAATAATCGCTCGAAAATATAACTTGCCAATTTATGCAAATGATAAAACCTGGAAGGCGATGGAGAACTCCATTGGTTCCATTTCATTGGATCAGAAATTTCATTTTAATATGGAAGAAATAAAAACATTTGGTGATATTGACGTGGAATCATTCGGAGTTTCTCATGATGCTGCAGAACCAATGTTTTTTACATTTCGTCAAAACGGTAAAAAGGTAGCTCTAGTAACAGATTTAGGTTATGTGTCTGAACGAATTAAGAAAACAGTTGAAGATGCGGATGCCTATATATTTGAGGCTAATCATGATGTAGGTATGCTTCGGATGGGTCGTTATCCATGGAATGTGAAGCGGCGTATATTAGGTGATAACGGCCATGTTTCCAATGAAGATTGTGGACTTGCTTTAGCCGATATAATTAGTAACCGGACTAAGCGTATTTATTTGGCCCATCTGAGTCAAGATAACAATATGAAAGATTTGGCTCGCATGTCAGTTGATAGCGTGCTGAAGGAACGTGGTATTAAGCTTGATATATATGACACAGATCCAAAATCGCCAACCACGTTATACGATGTTGGTTAATAAATCGTCAATTTTGGTAATACTATAGAAATAGCTAATGATAAAGATTTTTGTTCGCAGTAGATATAAACTGCGACATAGATTCGATTAATATCATTTAGTGAGGCTCACTAATCGCGCAGTTGGAATATACTCGCTTTCACCACTCCGGGTACAAAGGCGATATCTGTTCAAGTTTATGCTTTCACAGTTTCTTCCCTGCCGTGGGCTCACCACGAGCCTCCGACGCATAGGACGTGGCGTACTTAGTCTGCCTCGCTCGCAAATAACGCTCCCTGTGGGGGCTCTTAGGATCGCTGTCCCACAGGAGTCTCGCATATTCCAACTGCTGGTTTAGATGGTCTAAAATCTTGTTTATATCATCACAATATGCATTTATTTTTTTGAATAAGTGAGCAAAACCCAGCGGAGGAAATACTTGGAGACTTCTGCGGGAAAAGCAACAGCTGAAGATCCCGCAGGAAGCGTTTTTTGCTTCCGAGGAAGCTGAAGCGTTGCCCGCGGAATGCGGAATGTATTTCCGAAGCGATGACGTAGCACTCTGCTATTTTTCCATGTTTCTTCGCAGTTTATATCAACTGCGAAGTCTAAAAAACAATAACATTTACGAAAAGAACCTTTAAGAAAAAGGGGATGTTTCAATGGGTTATTTTGATGATGACTATCAGCCTCCGGACCAAGATAATAAACGAAGCCGATGGCTGGTTCCTGCTCTAGCAGGAATTATTATTGGTATGATTATTATTTTGGTTGCTTTACCCAGCTTATTGAAATCAGATGTATTACCAAAAGCGTGGACTGCTCCTATTGAAACTGCAAATGACAATTCAGACAGCAATCCTGAATCAAGTGGCTACGTTTCTGTTGATGTTTCAACTCAGATTACAGATGTTGTGGAAAATGTGTCACCTGCAGTAGTAGGTGTTGTAAATATCCAACATCAGGGAAATTTCTGGGATAAACAGGAAGGGAACAATGGTCAAGGAGGGCAGAACCAAGGAACAGGGTCAGGAGTCATTTATAAAAAAAAGAATGATTATGCCTACGTTATTACAAATCATCATGTGATCGATGGAGCAGATACAGTTGAAGTAGTTTTATCAAATGACAATCATATAGAAGCGGAGATACTTGGTAGTGATTTGTTCTCCGATTTAGCTGTATTGCGAATGGATGGTAAACAAGTCGAAAAAGCAATTGAAATGGGAACATCTGAAAGTGTTAAGGTTGGCGAACCGGCAATCGCAATTGGTAATCCATTAGGGATGATGTTTTCAGGCTCCGTAACACAAGGAGTCATAAGTGGAAAACAGCGTACGATACCGCAGGATTTTAACCAAGATGGGCGTGCTGACTGGCAAGCCGAAGTAATACAAACAGATGCTGCAATTAACCCGGGTAACAGCGGTGGTGCCTTGATTAATATTGAGGGAAATTTGATTGGGATTAATTCGATGAAAGTCAACCAGGAAGCAGTAGAGGGAATTGGTTTTGCAATTCCGATTGATTCTGCAAGACCTATTGTAGAAGAGCTTGAAAAGTCTGGTAAAGTCACAAGACCATACTTAGGTGTTGAAATTTATTCACTTGAAGAAGTACCACAAACAGAATGGGATGAAACCTTAAACCTTCCTGAAGACATAAATGGTGGCGTGTATGTATGGAGTGTTGAGTCATTATCTCCAGCAGATAAAGCAGGAATAAAGCGGCTCGATGTGATTGTAGCTGTTGGTGGGAAGGAAGTAATGAATATCATTGATCTGAGAAAGGTTTTATACCGGGAAAAAGAAGTCGGTGATTCATTAAAGGTTACCTTTTACCGAGATGGAAAACAAAAAGAGACAACAATTAAATTAGGTGAACAACGATAAAGTAAAATAATAAGAACGATTGTAAAGGCTAACTTCCAAAGTTAGTCTTTTTTTATCCACAGACTGTGAATAGATTGTTTATAACATCAATATATTGTGCAGAACATTTATTCTATAACTAAATAAATACGAACATTTGTGCATATGTGGATAAAATTGTGGATAACTATTTATTTTACTCAAAAACATCTGTGTGTTAAATTATTTAGTATACGAAATATTAGAATGCGAAATAAAGAGGGGATAAATAATGAAGATGGATGAATTTCCGCAATCAAGTAGGCAAATTGCACAATTGTTTCGTGAAATTAATGCAATAATGAATCAGCAGCTGCGCAAAGCGTTTCAAGGACTGGGAATAACCCCTCCACAGATGATGATATTACATTACTTATATAAGAACAAAGAGCGTAAGGTTAGTGATATTAGTAAGCATTTAAACTTAGCAGCGAGTACTGTATCAAGTATTCTGGATCGCTTGGAACGAAATGAACTTATTACACGTGAACGGAACAAGGATGATAAACGAGTTGTGTTAATATCCTTATCGAACAAAGCAATCGAAATTAAAGCTTCTCTTAATATGGGAATATCAGAATTTATGGAGGATATGACACAGACAGCCAGTGACGAAGAAGTTGAAAAGATTATTAACGGTTTAACTTTGATGAAGGAAGTATTAAACAGAAATGGCCTTGATGATGGGGGAGAGTCACATGACTAATATTGTGGAAGTTAATGACTTAAAAAAGCACTATAAGGATTTCGAAGCAGTTAAAGGTGTTAATTTTGCTGTGGAAGAAGGTGAGATATTTGGTTTTCTTGGGCCAAATGGTGCCGGAAAAAGTACGACCATCAATATGTTATCCACAATTAACAAACCCACTAGTGGTGAGGCGGTAATTAACGGTTTCGATATTGTAACTGATAAGAATAAGGTACGTGAAAGCATTGGCCTTATTTTTCAGGAGTCCACACTTGATGAAAAACTGACAGCGAATGAAAATTTAATGCTCCACTGCCGTTTTTACAAAGTTCCTAAAGAAAAACGAGAAGAGCGTATTCAGGAAGTACTGGAAATTGTTGATCTGACAGATAAGCGAAAGCAGGTTGTTGAGACATACTCAGGTGGAATGAAGCGCAGACTGGAAATAGCTCGTGGTTTATTGCATTATCCAAGGGTGCTATTTCTTGACGAGCCTACTGTGGGACTTGATCCGCAAACAAGAAATCATATATGGGAATATATTTTACGGTTAAAGAAAAAAGCTGGGATTACCATATTTTTAACAACACATTATATGGACGAGGCTGAAATCTGCGATCGAGTTGCCGTGATGGATCATGGCGAAATGATTGCGCTAGACACCCCTGAAAAGTTAAAAACGAATGTCGGTGGAGACATCATCGAAATAAGAACTGTTGATAATGAAAAAGCGAAAACTGAGATAGAAAAGAGCTATAATCTAGAAGTTAAGGAAGTGGATGATGCTTTATCTTTCCAGGTAGATAAAGGAAATGAGTTTCTTGTTCAATTTATAAAGGAATTCTCAATCGGGATATTAACCGTGAATTTACGCAGGCCAACATTAAATGATGTCTTTTTACATTTAACAGGTCGTGAAATCCGTGAAGAAACAGTATCGAAAAAAGATGTTAAGCATGCAATGAGGAGGGGTCACTAATGGAAGCAGTTTTTGCTGTATGGCAGCGGGATGTCATAAAGTTTTTTCGAGATAAAGGACGTTTAATTGGGTCATTTGCTATGCCATTTATGTTCTTGATTTTATTTGGCAGTGGAATGAGCGGTGCTATGCAAGCAATGCTTGGTGGCGATTCAAGTGGCGGTCCATTAGCTGACTTTGATTTTGTTGAGTTTATGTTTCCAGGGATTATTGGTATGACGGTTTTTAATACGGCAATCTTCTCTGCACTATCAGTTGTACAGGATAAGGAATTTGGTTATATGCGTGAAATACTTGTTTCACCAATGTCACGTGTGTCAATCGCTATTGGAAAAGTTCTTGGTGGAACAACCATTGCTGTCATCCAAGGCTTGATGATGCTAATTTTTGTTCCATTTATCGGTGTTTCGATAACCTTTATGATGATCCTGCAATTGATACCAATAATGTTTCTGGTAGCCTTCACTATATCAGCAATTGGGTTATTAATTGCCAGTATATTGAAAACAGCACAAGGATTTCAAATGGTAATTCAAATTCTGTTATTCCCTATGCTATTTTTATCAGGTGCAATGTTCCCGTTAAACGGGTTGCCATTATGGATGGATATTATTGTGAAAATAAATCCACTGACATACTCTGTTGACATGTTTAAAGAAATAATCCTGCAGCCGGAAACAATGAGTGCCCCACTGCGGCAGGCAATGGGACTGGATTTAAAGATATTTGATCATATTATTACATTTACAGAAGAAGTCGTTGTTGTAGGGGTTATTGGTGCTATTTTTGTTGTGTTTGCTACCATGAAGTTTTCAAACGCTGAATCGTAAAGTACTAGGTAAGTGTTTTGCCTGGTGCGTTCTGCCAAAGCAGTACGAGCAAGATAAGCATAACAATATCAAGTCTTGCTTCAAATGCAAAAGAAAGAAAACCTTGGTTTGTTAAGATAGGCAGTTTTGTCAGAAAAATCGCTGCTAAGATAATAAATATAAGTGCTGCGGTAGCGCGTTTAAGATACATCCGGCTAACAATTAGTGCACCGCACACTATTTCTGTGATGGCAACAAGGAAAAGAATTGATTCCGGATATGGTAATCCTAAGTTGCTGAAAACAATTTTAAAGTCATTAACAAGTAACTTTAGAATTCCAGTCGTTATAAATACGTAGCCTACCGCATAACAAATCCAATTTATCACAGGTAATTTCTTCATAAGTAGTCCACCTCCAAAAAGTTTATATGTTATACATATGCAAGAACATAGACAACCTTGACAACCTTTTTAGATGGCAAGCCCTCTTTATTGCCAAGCCTCTTAATTAGACTTATAATTCCTTTAGATTAACTGAAAAGGAAGTGCAACTCTTGATTCGACGTTTTTTTGCTTACTACAAACCACATCGGCGTTTATTTATTATTGATTTCACAGCTGCAGTGTTCGTAGCGTTATTGGAACTCGCTTTTCCGATAGCTGTTCAGGAATTTATTGATAGACTATTACCAAAAGATGATTGGGATTTAATTATCATAGTCAGTATTGGATTATTACTGATTTATTTACTTAGTACGTTTTTGCAATATGTTGTGACGTACCTTGGTCATAAACTTGGTGTCAATATTGAAACGGATATGCGTCAAGACTTGTTCCACCATGTTCAACGTCAGTCATTTCGTTTTTTTGATAACACAAAAACAGGACATATAATGAGTCGGATCACCAACGATTTATTTGATATTGGAGAGCTGGCACACCATGGACCAGAGGATTTTTTCATTGCGATTATGACGTTTGTGGGTGCCTTTTGGTATATGTTTTATCAGAATGCACAGCTGGCATGGATTATTTTAATTGCCGTACCGTTTTTAATCTTTTTGATTGCTTATAGTAACATTAAAATGAATAAGGCCTGGCGGGCAATGTACCATGATATTGCAGAAGTGAACGCACGGGTTGAAGATGCTGTTTCAGGTGTCAGGGTTGTCCAATCATTTACAAATGAAAAATTTGAGATGAAACGTTTTACAAAGGACAACTACAGTTTTCGTAAAGCAAAAGTTGGAGCGTACAAAGTAATGGCATTTGTCCATTCGAACATATACATGATGATGCGCCTGATCGTTATAATCGTGTTAGTAGTTGGTGCATGGCTTAGCTTTAACGATGAAATTACAACGGGAGAACTAGTTGGCTTTGTACTGCTTGTTAATGTGTTGTTCAAGCCTATTGAAAAGATTAGCGCCTTGCTCGAGTTATACCCGAAAGGAATGGCGGGCTTTAAACGTTTTACAGATTTATTGGACATAGAACCAGATGTCGTTGACCATGACAGTGCAAAGCCAGTCAATGCATTAAGAGGAAACATATCATTTGAGGACGTTACCTTTGGTTATGAAAAAACACAAGCACCTGTTCTCAAGTCTCTTAGCCTAAATATTCAATCAGGTGAAACAGTTGCGTTTGTCGGACCATCCGGAGCTGGTAAAACAACGATTTGTTCACTTATTCCAAGGTTCTATGATGTTGATGATGGGAGCATTAAGATTGATGGACTGGATCTTAGAGATATGACGAAAGAATCGTTACGACATCAAATAGGTGTTGTGCAGCAGGATGTATTTTTATTTACCGGCACATTAAGAGATAATATTGCCTATGGAAAGCTTGATGCAACTAACGAAGAAATCGAATATGCTGCAAAGCAAGCACATATGGAGGAATTTATACAAGAATTGCCGGAGGGCTATGAAACGCAAGTTGGTGAACGTGGTTTGAAATTATCTGGCGGTCAGAAGCAGCGTATTGCGATTGCACGTATGTTTTTAAAAAATCCACCGATCCTGATTTTGGATGAAGCAACATCAGCGCTGGATACAGAAACTGAAACGATAATCCAAAAAGCATTAACAGAACTTACGAAAGACAGGACTACACTAATAATTGCCCACCGATTAGCAACAATTAAGAATGCAGATAGAATCATGGTCGTAACCAAGGATGGTATCGAAGAAGAAGGAAGTCATGAGGAATTATTGAAGCAAGATGGGATATTTGCTCACTTGCATAAAGTGCAGATGAGGTAAAATAAATTCATTCTTACTAATCCTCCCCTTTGGAAAAAGGGTACTATAACAGATAGAGATTCGAGGTCCTCTAGAATGCCTTTCAGTTGACCGCTATTAATCACCGGCCCGACATTGGTCTTAGCATCATCTGGATCGCCGACTTTAGATTGCTAGAGTTAACTCTAGCGTATCCGAATATCATTTTTAAATGCGTCGTTTAAATTATTTTTAGTAAAATAAAAAATAGAGAATCATCCATATTAGTCCTGACTAATATGGATGATCTTTTTATATCTCTTACAAACTACCCGTTTAGTTAAGCAAAAAACTTTATTTTACATTGTCTGATTATCAATCTCAAAAAATAAGTTGGATATTTTGTTAAGATTTATAATTTCACTTTTTTATTACTATTTTCTCTTTTCAAGTGCTTTAACTAATTCTTCTCCCATGAGTTCAGAAGAGAATGGGTCTCGGCTTGTTACAATTTGATTGTCTGCCCATACAGCATGAGCTTTTTGGTTAAGATCACCTTTATCATAGTTTGCGATTTCTGTCATTTCTTGTTCAAGGCTGAATGGAAGAATATCCAATAACCCTTCTGGTTCGATTTCATCCGGGTAACCCGTTGCTTTCTTACCTGCAATAATACTTTTTCCATCAGGGCGTGTTGTCCAAATCAGTGGGGCTGGCCCATGACATTCCGCAGCGACTATTCCTTCATTATCATAAATCGTATTGATAATACGATGTAAATCCTCATTTTTTGCAAGGTCATACATGGCACCATGACCGCCAATAACTAAAACTACATCATAATCTGCTGGGTTCACATCTGAAAGCTTTTGCGTTTCATCTGCTTTCCCTGATTCATACAGTTCCTTATACGTTCCTTGGGGGTCATATTCCTCACTAATACTTATTTGATCAATGTCAGGTTTTCCCCCAAGAGGTGAAGCTAAATCAACTAGATGACCGGACTTTTCCAGAAGTTCCATCGGTGCAAATAATTCTTCACCCCACCAACCTGTTTGGTAATTATTTTCTTCATCTTTATATCCACTTGATAATACTGCTAACACTTTTGCCATTTTGTATTCCTCCTAAGCTGTTGAACTATCGTCTATCCCACAGGTCTCAAAACCATTAATTTTTACATCAGGACTTATTACTTTCTCTGGTTCAAATTCTTTTAAAGATTCATTTTTTAAATTTCTTTGCCCAATCCCGATTGAGTTTGAAGTTATACGAATAACCCCCTTTTATAAACATTGCTTATTATGCACTAATGAAATTAAAATGATTCATAATAAACTTGTAATAAGATTATTTCGTATTATATACCCCTAACAGTAAATCCGTCTAAAAAAATGCTTACACTATCAAACAACTACTTAAATTTATAAAACTTCTGAAAAGAATATAACGGAGTGTTTATATTAGAAGGAAACTTATATCCTGTTTACCAGAGTGGTGGATTGCTCTGAAAGTCATTTCATTTTGGCATACCACTTTATGCTTATGATCCAGGAATAATTCGATTTGACTTAATTTGAAAGCAAGTGATGGGCAAGCGATAAGCCAAGTTATCTAAGTTATCCCCAAATTCCTGTGGATATCCTGTGTATATGTTGTTGATTTTAGGTGATTAGGGTAATTATTTGTTAAACTGAGGGTAAACCATCGAATTATTTATAAGGAGGAGAGCAATGGAACGGTTAAGTGAAGAGCAAATTACAAAGGAATTGGCAAATTTGCCTGATTGGAAACGACTTGATGATAAGTGGATTGAACGCAAATATCGCTTCAAAGACTTTCTAAATGGAGTACGGTTTGTTGATCAAATAGCAGAGTACGCAGAACAAAAACAGCATCACCCTTTTATATCAATTGATTATAAAGTTGTCACAGTAAAAATTTCATCGTGGCAAATGAAGGGATTAACGGATTTGGATTTCGAGATGGTTAATCACTTTGACAAACTTTATGATAAGACAGATAAATAAATTAACAAAACATTTTGTCGATATTTCCCGGGAAATGACGAACCCCCTTTAGCTTTGGCTAGAGGGGTATTATAATAGGGGCTAGGTTAATCCTATCATTTCAACAAAATCATTAATTTCCCCATAAAAACGCTCGACACCATGGACATAGTAAAACGTAGATGCGGTTGTTTTGTCTATCATCTCAGCAGAATAAATATAAACACGTTTTTCTAATGCAAGTGCCATTCCAAGCTCTGTATGGCTTCCTTTTCCACCAGGCAGCAAAAGAATGAAGAAGTCACAGTTAAGAACTGCTTCTTTCTCAAGTTCACCAATTGTTCTGAGTGCTTGTTTACTTGTTGCTCGCTGGTTCCTTGTCCAGTCATATGTAAGGTTATAACCCCTAGACTGGAGCTTTTGTGTAACATATTGTACTTGCTCTATATTTGCAAATCCTGAAGCCACGTAGAAATTCATAGGTTACGGCTCTCCCATTCACTCGAAAGCATTCCATAAATAACATGGTCTACATAGTGATCGTATAGCCACTCTGCCTGACGTATTTGTCCTTCTTTCACAAAACCTAACCGTTCAGGAATTGCTCTGCTCTGCTTATTCTCATAAGCAGCACGGATTTCTACGCGGTTCATTTCAAGCGTATGGAATGCATAATCAATCAAGCCACTTGTAGCACGTGTCATAATCCCAAGGCCTTGGTAATTCGCCCCGAGCCAATATCCAATAGAAGCAATGCGGTTTCTCCAATTAAAATTATTAAACCCAGCCACACCAGCAAGTGCCCCCTTGTAAAAAATTCCTGTCGTCATACCCTTTTTCTCATCATAGTTTTTCAAAGTGGAGTTAATAAATTCTTTTGAATCAGCAACTGTTGTTGTATTATCTACCCATGCGAGCCATTCCCGCAACGAATCCCGTGAAGTATCGGTTAATTGGAATAAGGATTCTGCATTATTGCTATCGAGGAATTTCAAGGTAATTTCTTCATCTACTTCATAAATGAACATTTGGATCACTCCTCCTGTAACAGTTTAAAAATTATTTTATCATAAGTAAAAGTGAGTTTCCTCAAAAATTAAAAAAAGGATAAAAAAGAGGCGGGACATAACTAAAACATTCCACTATCAAGACGAATAATAACAGGATAGGATGATTTGAACGTTCATTTTCAATGGTTGGATCTAATACGTAGTTGGTATAAAATGCGACATATACTAGGATGACTGATTATAGTATTTAGTGTGGCTTTCTGACCACGCAGTTTTAATAGTCACTTTCACCGCTCCGGGTACAAAGGCGACATCTGCTCAAGCTTACGCTTTTACAGTGTCTTCCTTAGCCTTGTGCTCACCAAGAGCCTCCGACGCATAGGACGTGGCGTATTTAGTCTGCCTCACTCGCAAAGAACGCTCACTGCGGGGTCTCTTAGGATCGTTGCCTGCTGAAAGCGGAATGTATTTCCGGAGCGGTGTCATTGCACATAGATTACTTTTAAGTGGAGTCGCATTTTAACTCTAATTTGCAACAAAAACAAATCCGAACTAATTCGAATTCTATCTCAAAAATTTTGAATCATAGTCCGGATTTTACTTTAACTAAAACAATTTTGTCCCGGTCTCTTGCTTTTAGTTAATGAAGATAGTTAAGCCCACCACATCTCCCCAACGGACTCTTTTACCATAACAGGCTTCAGATTCTCGACAGCTTTGGTAAACCCTTCATCAATGGACATTAATCCATCTTCATGTTCAATGCTAACGACATAATCATAATCCATAAGACGCAATGTGCTGACCATGTCTGCCCATGTTTTGACATCATGGCCAAAGCCAACTGTTCTGAAATACCAGGCGCGATCACGCATTTCCGAGTAGTCGGTCATATCGGTTAGGCCATTTCGGTTCATGTTTTGCTGGTCGATTATGGTATCTTTTGCATGGAAGTGATGGATCGCATTTTCACGTCCTAGAATTTTAATTGCCTCTACTGGGTCAATCCCCTGCCACCACATGTGGCTCGGATCAAGGTTTGCGCCAATTGCTGGTCCGCATGCTTCCCGTAAACGCAGCATGTTACCTGGTGTATGGACCGAAAATCCACCATGCAGTTCCAAACCGATCTTCACGTTGTGGACTATTGCAAGATCATTTTTATCCTTCCAATATGGAATCAATTTCTGTTCCCATTGCCATTTCAGTACTTCCTGAAAGTCGTGTGGCCATGGGGTAACAGGCCAGTTTGGATACAGTGCTCCTTCATGATCGCCAGGACACCCTGAGAAAGTGTTTACAACTGGAACATCAAGCTTGGAGGCGAGACGTATTGTCTTGTTCAATAACTCATCTGCAGGTTTAGCAATTTTCTTTTGGGGATGAAGTGCATTGCCATGACAGCTTAGTGCACTTATTTCTAATCCATATTCCGTGATCTTCTGTTTAAATTGCTGGAGCTTGGTTTCATCATTTAGTAGTTCATCAACCTTGCAATGTGCATCCCCCGGAAATCCACCGGTACCTAATTCAATTGCTTCAAGTCCTTTTGATGAAACATAACGTAACATATCATCAAAAGTCTGATCAGAAAATAATACTGTAAAAACACCTAATTTCAAAGAAAGGACCTCCTTCAATATAATTATCAGAATATACTGCCTTGTAATCCATTACATTATTAACATATATAATTTATCCTATTAAATCAATAGTTTTATATAAATTAAATTTTTGTATTGACAGATAATTTGATATCGATTACTATAAAAATTGTAAACGATTACAATCAAATAGTAAATTGATATGATGGAAAGTAGGACATAAAAGATGGCAAACATCCAGCAGGTTGCTAAACAAGCAGGAGTTTCCGTAGCAACGGTGTCCAGGGTATTAAATGGGCAAAGTACGGTAACCGCCAAAACAAGAATTAAAGTAGAAGATGCAATTAAAAAATTAAATTATGAACCAAGTTTGCTGGGGAGAAACCTACGAAACTCGGAAAGTCGAATTCTTTTAATTCTAATACCAAAAATTGCAAATCCATTTTATTTGGACATAATTAATGGAATTGAAACTGCAGCACTAAGTCAGAATTACAATATTCTTTTATGTGAAACGGATTCAAATCCTGAGCGGGAGAACATTTACTTTGATCTAGTCAGGAAAAAAATGGCTGATGGAATAATTTCAATGGATCCGGCTGTAAACATTGACACTTTAACAGAACTGGCCGAGCGTCATGCAATTATCCAATGCAGTGAATACTCAGAAGACAGCGGAATACCATATGTAACAATTGATAATGAGGAAGCCGCATATCGTGCAGTAAAACATTTGATTAAAATTGGGCATGAAAATATTGCTTTGATAAATACAGATGAAAAATACTTATACGCACGTCAACGTAAAGCTGGATATAGGAAGGCATTGGAAGAACACAACATACCTGTTAATGAAGACCACATTTATTACACACAGCAATTAGGGTTTGAGTATGGTCAGCAGGCAATGAAGAAAATATTAGGCTCAAAAAACCGACCGACAGCAGTGTTCGCAGTATCAGACTTATTAGCAATTGGGGCATTAAAGGAAATTAACAGCTACGGCCTAAATGTACCAGACGATATAGCAGTTGTAGGGTTTGATAAGATCGATTTTTCCAATATGACAAATCCAACATTAACAACAATCGCACAGCCAATGCACAGGATGGGTACGATAGCTGCGGAGATGCTGATTGATAAGATAAAAGGTGCAGATGTCGAAAGTATTATACTAGACTATGAATTGGTAATTCGTGAATCTACTTCAGGATAAAGCAACTAAGATTAGCGCTCTGTTATTGAATTGAGATTTGATAATAGAGCGCTGGCCTTAGATGTTGATGTAATCGATTACATTTTAAGGGGAGCGTTTCAATAAAAAACTAAGGGGTGAAATTTGTTGAAAAAATTACTAGTTTTGGTTTTGACGTTAGCGACGGTAATTAGTTTAGCAGCATGTGGTGAAGAAGGAAATAGTGAAAGCGGGGATGATAGTCTTACAATTGGGATTTCATTACCATCAGCAACACATGGTTGGATGGGAGCGCTAATTGATAACGCAGAAAATCAGGCAAAAGAAATCAAAGATAGTGAAGGCATTGATTATGTAATGACAAATGCAGCTGATCCAAATAAGCAGGCAAATGATGTTGATGATTTAATCTCACAAGGCGTTGATGTTATCGTTATGCTTCCAATCGAGTCAGCAGCACTGTCACCAGTAGGGCAGAAAGTAAAAGATGCTGGAATTCCATTAGTAATTGTTGACCGTGAACTTGAAAACGATGCAGCAACGGTTGTTGTTAAAGGTGACAACGAAGGAATCGGTGTAAACGCAGGTAAATATTTCATTGAGAAGTTAAATGGTGAAGGTAAGGTTGTTGAAATAACAGGTCCTCCAAGCTCAGTAACAGAGCAGCGTGGTGCAGGATTCCAGGAAGCAATGGAAGGTGCAGAAGGAATTGAAGTAGTCGCTTCACAAAGTGGTGAGTTCTCAACTGAAACATCATTAGAGGTTATGTCAAATATTCTCCAGGCTCAGCCGGAAATTGATGCTGTATTCACGCAGGATGATGGAATGGCTCTTGGTGTCGTTCAGGCAATTAAGGAAGCAGGACGTGAAGATATACAATTCGTAACTGGTGCAGGTGGAGCTAAAGGAGTATTCGAAAGTATTCGAGATGACGGTTTAATTTCGGCAACATTCCTTTATTCACCAACAATGGTTAGAGATGGTGTAAAAATTGCAGCAGATCTAGCACAAGGCGAAGATCCAGAAGAAACAATGGTGGTTAAAGAAGCAACTAAGGTTGTAAAAGATAATGTTGAAGAGTATTACAATCCAGATTCAAAATTCTAATAAAATATCAGGAAATACAGCATGTGTGAAAACCACTACTGTATTTCCTCTTTTCCTATAAAAGGAGAGTATAATACATGTCTACAAATCCTTTCATGGCCATGAAGAACATCAAAAAATCATTTAATAACGTTCCTGTTTTAAAGGATGTTTCGCTGACAGTAGAGCACGGAGAAATACATGCGTTACTAGGAGAAAACGGTGCCGGGAAATCAACCTTAATGAACATATTAGGTGGGGTTCATCAACCTGATAATGGTACTATCTATGTAAATGGGAAGAACGCTAAAATGACCAATCCTAGAGTTTCACAACAGCATGGGATTAGTTTTATTCACCAGGAACTGAATGTTGTATCAGATCTGCGAGTTTATGAAAATATGTTTTTAGGCTCAGAACTTTGCAATAAGATGGGTTTTGTAAAAGTAGAAGAAATGTGTAAACAATCAAGTGAAGTACTTGCTGAGTTAGGTGTTGAAATAAATCCTAAAGAGTATGTACGAAATCTAGATACCTCGTATAAACAATTAATAGAAATTTCAAAGGCTCTACTACATAATTCCACACTTATTATTATGGATGAACCGACATCCGCATTAGCAGAACATGAAGTGGATCGGTTGTTTGAACTAATGAAGAACCTGAAAAAGTCAGGTGTTTCAATTATTTATATTTCCCACAAATTGAAAGAAATAAAAGAAGTCTGTGATCGCTATACAGTACTTCGTGACGGGGAATTGGTTGGCGGTGGCAGTATGGAAAATGAGAACTTAGATACAATCACCAACCTGATGGTAGGGAAATCAGTATCTGAGGACCGGTTTGTACAAGAGCATGAATTTGGACCGGCAGCGTTAGAAGTGAACAACTTAACAGATAAAGAATTCTTTAATGATATTAATTTTACCGTCCATAAAGGCGAAATTGCCGGTTTTACAGGATTAGCTGGTGACGGCAGAACAGAGCTGTTTGAAAGTCTGTTTGGCTATCGAAAAAAATACACCGGTGAAATAAAGATAAACGGTCAAGTGGTAAATATAAGTCATCCCAAACATGCATTAAAAGCTGGATTAGGCCTTGTCCCGAAAGATCGAAAGGAAAATGCAATTATTAAAGATTTAAGTGTAGTTCATAACATGAGCTTATCCTCTATGGCGCATTTTGAAAAAACAGGCTTTATCCAGGAGAAAGTGGAGAAGAGTAAGTTTCAGTATTATAAAGAGAAATTAAATATTAAGGTAGCTAATCCAGGAGTAACCATTGATAAGTTAAGTGGTGGTAACCAGCAAAAAGTTGTTATTGCCAAATGGCTTGAAGTAAATACGGATATTATTATTTTCGATAATCCTACACAAGGGATTGATGTAGGGGCGAAACGTGAGATTTATCAACATATTATTGAATTAGCTGAACAAGGAAAGGGCGTAATTATTTTATCTTCTGAGGCACCTGAATTATTAAAGATTTGCCATAATATTCATGTCATGTATCAGGGTGAAATAACTGCTGAGTTTAAAGGGGAAAATGCAACAGAAGACGGTATTATGAGTTATGCAACTGGCTCGAAAAGGGAGGTCGTAACAATTGGCTAATACAGAACGGAAAGAGACCAATCATCAAACAAGCAAATCGAATAATCCAAGCCGGCTTTCCTGGTTATGGTCAGAGTACAGTGTCATTATTGCATTCCTGATTATATTTATAGCTGCATCGATAATGAGCCCAAGGTTTTTAGACATCAATAATCAGCTAAATATATTAATGCATGTTTCGATTATCGGTATTATTGCATTAGGGATGACCGTTGTTATGTTATCCGGAGGTATTGATTTATCAGTTGGTTCTGTACTGGCACTTGTTGGTGTGATTACGGTAATAGCACTAAATGCTTCAGGCAGTATTTTTGTGGCAGTATTGACTGCCTTTATAGTTGGTTCATTCGCAGGACTGCTCAATGGGTTAATGGTCGCCAAGGGAAAAATTGCATCGTTCATTGCCACGCTTGGGATGATGGCGGCAGCTCGTTCCATCGCATTATATATTGCCGACGGTGGAAGTATGTCTGGGGAAGTATCTGGATTTACGGCTATTGCGAATTCCGATTTATGGATGATTGATTATCCGATTATTATATTCCTCATTATGACCGCTTGTGTATATATTTTAATGCATAAAACACGGTTTGGACGATATGTATATGCTATTGGAAGTAATGAGAAAGCAGCTGTTTTATCAGCAATTCGTGTTAATCGTGTGAAGCTTGGCGTCTACAGTTTAGCAGGTTTACTTGTCAGTGTGGCAGCAATAATTGAAACATCACGTCTGAATTCAATTTCTTCATCAAGCTCCGGCATGCTCTATGAATTGGATGCTATTGCAGCAGTTATCATTGGCGGTACTCGAATGACCGGAGGCAAGGGAAAAATCATTGGAACATTCTTTGGTGTGCTGATTCTGGGCATTCTCAATAATACGATGAACTTGATGAATGTTTCTCCACACCTTCAAGGATTGGTAAAAGGTTTAATTATAATTATAGCAGTAGTATTTCAAAAGAGAGAATAGGAGGCGGTCATTTGAATATAAAAGCAGGTATTATCGGATGTGGTTCAATCGCTAAGTTTCGTCATGCACCAGAGTATAAGGAAAATCCATATGTAAGTGAAATTGTTTTTTATGATAGAAACTCGGAGCGGTCAGCGGAATTAGCGGAGCTGTTTGACGGAAGCGTTGCAACGACCGTTGATGAATTGTTAGCAGATCCCTCAGTACAGGTTATTAGTGACTGTTCTTCAAATGAAAATCATCACTTGTTTTCAACCAAAGCATTGCTTAGTGGGAAGCATGTCCTATGTGAGAAGCCTATCTCCCTTACAATCGAACATGCAAATGAAGTGGTCGAGGCGCAAAGGAAATCCGGGAAAAAGTTAATGGTGGATCACAATCAGCGATTTACCCGCGCTCACCAAAAAGCCAAGGAAATACTTAACAATGGTGAACTTGGTAAAATTCTCACATTTAGAACTACTTTTGGGCATCAGGGCCCAGAGCATTGGGGTGTGAACAAAACAAACTCAACATGGTTCTTCAAAAAAGACCGCTCAGGATTCGGTGTTGCGGGTGACTTAGGTATTCACAAGCTAGACCTGATCCATTACTTATTGGACGATGAAATCGAACAAGTAAGTGCTTTTCAAGGAGCTCTTGATAAAGTTGACGAAAACGGTGAACCAATTGAAGTTTGTGACAACATCGTTTCCAATTTGAAAACAAAACAAGGCCGACTTGGTACAGCAGCCTTTTCCTGGACTTATTACGGTGAGGAAGACAATAGCACAATTATCTATTGTGAAAAAGGAATTATGAAAATTTATCACGATCCTGAGTATCAGATTGAAGTGATTACCAAAGATGGTGAACAGGTAAATTATCAGCTTGAGGCCATCCAAACGAATGATAACCAGACAAATACTGGTGTCATCAACGCATTTATCAACTGTGTCCGCCTTGATGAAGAGCCACTTGTAACTGGCCAGGATGCACTGTCATCACTCAAAGTGGTCCTCGGTATACTGGAAGCCGCAGAGACGAATAGTGTTGTAAAAATTTAAGCGCACAGTTTAATATTTAATAATCTAGTAGTACCCCCTTCCTGATAATATCTAGGAAGGGGTTTTTTATTAGCTAGTTTTCTACCATTGAAATAGTTAATTAAAACCGGATATTATGGACTATATTTTTGCCGGACATAGGTGAATGGAATGATTTTGTCGAAAATAGGGTTAAATTAAGATGATATTTTAGTATAATTGAAAATATTCAAATAAATCTAAAAGGATGTGAACAGTTTATGATCACAAAGGGGTATGTTAAGCAGTTATTTCTGTTTTTCCTTCTGGCAATGGTTGTTGTTATACTATTTGCCAGTCAGGAGAAACCCTTTGTAACAGCATCTGAAGATACGGCAGAAACAGTAAATGAGAATGATCAGTTAGCGGACAAGCTTGACGAAATTCTCCGTCATGAAAGTCTGGAAGGAACGAGTACAAGTGTCAGTGTTCGGGAAGCTAATACTAGTGAACAACTCTATGCGCGTTCTGGTGATGAACGCCTTCATCCGGCATCTAATATGAAGCTGCTGACAGGTGCAGCAGCTATGGAGACATTGGGGCCAGATTATCAATTTACCACAGAGGTACTGACGGACGGTAATATCAGAGGGAATGCCCTTCATGGGAATTTATATCTGAAAGGAAAAGGTGATCCGACACTGATGAAAGGTGATCTGGATCAGTTTGCAAATGAATTAAAAGATCAAGGCGTCAGTGTCATTCAGGGCGATTTAATGGGTGATGATAGCTGGTATGATGATATCCGCCTGTCACTGGACCTAAACTGGTCTGACGAGCCTTATTATACGGGGGCACAGGTTTCAGCGCTATCCTTGTCCCCAAATGAAGATTATGATGCGGGAACGGTTATTGTTAAGGTTTATCCAGCTGATGAACCTGGCGGCGAGCCTGACGTCAGTGTTACGCCTGCAACCGACTATGTCACGATTGTCAATGAGGCCAAAACAGTCCCAGCAGGCGAAAACAAGGACATTTCTATTGAACGGCAGCACGGAACAAATGATATTTTAATTGAGGGAACCATTCCTGTTGACGGGACACGCTCCAGGTCCTGGGTTTCTGTTTGGGAGCCGACAGGATATGCGCTTGATGTATTTAAAAAGTCACTTGAGGAAAATGGCATTAAACTGACAGGAAATTCGGATGTGACAAGAGGTGTAGCACCTGAGGATGCAACTGTACTTGCTTCAAGGAAATCGATGACTCTGGAAGAGCTCTTTATTCCGTTCATGAAATTGAGCAACAACGGCCACGGTGAAATTCTAGCAAAAGAAATGGGGAAAGTGGTACATGGCGAAGGAAGCTGGGATAAAGGAATCGATGTCATTGAAGATGTGGCAGCTGACCTTGGCGTAAACCGTGATACAATCCTTTTGCGAGACGGGTCAGGTATGTCCCACAAAAACATGATTCCGAGCAATGAACTTACCAAATTTTTGGCAGCAATTCAGGACAAAAGCTGGTTTTCCGCATTTGAAAACTCCCTGCCGGTTGCTGGTGCACCAGAACGTCTTGTTGGTGGCACACTTAGGTACCGTATGACGTCACCGCCGGCCCAAGGTAATGTTGTAGCCAAAACTGGCTCATTAACTGGTGTGTCAACGCTTTCTGGCTATGTCACGTCACAAGATGGAAAAGAATTGGTATTTTCCATTATGTTAAATAATTATTTAGGCAATGCGGATTCTTCCATTGAGGATTCAATTGCAACAACCTTGGCAGAGCATGATTTCCAGTAATAACGAAAAAGCCTGGGACATAACTAAAGACGAATAATAACAGGATAATATGTTTAGAACGTTCATTTTCTAATACTAATTATTATAAACTGCGAAGTAGACTGAAGGTAACCAATTCGTAGTATTTAGTGTAGTTCTCTAACCACGCAGATGGAATATACTCGCTTTCCGTGGGCTCACCACGAGCCTCCTCGCTCGCATAGAACGCTCCCTGTGGGGTCTCTTTGGCTCGCTGTCCCACAGGAGTCTCGCATATTCCATCTGCTGGTTTAGAGGGTCTAAAATCTTGTTAATATCATCACAACATGTATTTATTTTATTGAATAAGTGAGCAAATACAGCGGAGGAAATACACGTAGACTCCTGCGGGAGGAAAGGCATCGGCGAGACCCACAGTGCGGAGCACGAGGAGGCTCGACAGCCGCCCACGGAAAGCGAAGTGTGTTTTCGGAGCGGCATAATAGCACTCAAACTTTTTAAAAAGTATGTCGCAGTTTATATCTAATCAGCAATAAAAAATAAATCCGAACTAACTCGAATTCTATTTGAAGAATTTTGAATCATAGCTCGGATTTTACTTTTCTAAAAAACTTTTGTCTCAGCCACTTCCATATTTGGGATAGACTGTCAATTCAGCCAAGCCATCATGAAAACCAGCCATCGCAGCGATTACCTCAGTATTTTTAAATTTCCACAAAATTGTCGATATTTTATTGCCACTTCTTTGTCCTGAGAATCGAATATAGTTACACAAAGTATTATTTTTGAAAAAAATAATACAAACAACATTAAATGCCGTATGACCAAAAAAAAGACTGTAAATTGCTTGGTAACTCCTAGTGTCGTTGTTGTACGGAAGCACTTTAGCGGACATGAGGGACCTTATTTTATGGGAAACAAGCAATATTAAGGTTTAAGCGGACACCAGATACCTTATTTGCTAAAATTAGCCCTATATCACTTGGATATATGTTAAATAAGTGCTCCTGTGTCCGCTAAATATCTGAAAGAATGGCGTTTAGTTTATCAACAGCTATTAGAATGAAAAACAGCTTTTAGAAAAACCATGCCTTTCTTCACTGTGAATTTAATCGTGAAAGTTAGTAGTCATAGGTAAGACCTAGAATCATCAAGTGTCCCCTAATCTAACCAGCAGACTTTTAATAGCCTACCTCAACGGCAGCATTTACGATATACATTAAATCATTGTCATCCTGTTTATCTTCGAGAATAATTCCACTCGAAGTAGCCATTCCACCGTCTGTAACATCGACGGTCACCGTACCATATGGAATGATATCTTTTACTTCTTCAATGTCTAAGTTATCACGGTCGAGTGGAACAGCCAGGCGAACATTTACTTTCATATTTTCAATCCGCTGACCAGGAAGGCTTTTCGCAATCCCTGGCATTGAGTTTCCATATATTGCATCTTCAACTGCGCGAACCGAAGCTTTTGTGACATTTTGACCATGCACATCTATTCCGGTGCCAGTTTGAATAAAAAGAATTTGTTCCATGCTGGATCACTCCTTGTCGAGTTGTTTATAGATAGAATTCCCGATTAAAAAATCACATAAACACAAACGCTTCATATTTAGCCAAATTAGTTGTACGAAGTGGATAAAAAGTAAAGCATATACCAAAGAAGCATTGTGATGTGGTTATCCTGTACGTGGAAGATAAGAACTATCATACAGCGGAATAATTTTAAAAATTAGGAGGGAGGCCCCTTTTATTTGAAATTCTAGCAAATAATTGTAGCATAGTAGATGTAGTGGTATTTATAAAAGTTACCTGATAGGAGGATTATAGATGAGTACAATGGATGAAGTTGTTGATGGTTGGCTGAAACATAGGCTAGTAGTGCAAGAATTGCTGGAATTAGTGGATGACGAACAAGTTCAGTTCAAACCTTGGGATAACGCGAAATCATTAGGTGATTTGGCGGTTCATATAGCAACATCGATGGACATGTTTGTTAAAACGGTGAAAAACGGAAAGTTCACTCCTCCACAAGAGGAATCAAATTATGAGACAATGCGTGATGTACGCGAGATTCTCAAGAAATATACGGAAACAACCAAGCAGGATCTAAAATCTCTTTCCAAATCACAACTAACAGATGAAGTTGAGTTCAACAAAGATATTGCACCAGGAAGTTTCTGGCTTTCTAATGCAATTGATCACGAGATACACCATAAAGGTCAATTATTTACATACGCTCGCATGGCGGGGGTTGAAGCAGTACCATTTTTCATGAAGCATCCTTCAGAATTAAAATAAGTGGTTTGTTAGAAAACATTCGCCAAGCCTTAATGGCGAGTGCCTTAGTTGCACTTATGCAGTAAGAAAGTATTTATACTTTTTTAACTGCTAAACTAAGAAGAGGCTGACATTAATGTCAGCCTCTTCCTAGTTGATTTTATTAGGTAATACCATGTGCCACCATAGCATCAGCCACTTTGAGGAATCCAGCAATATTTGCACCTGCCACCAAATTGCCAGGTGTTCCAAACTCCTCTGCAGCTTGAATGCTTTTCCGGTAGTTATCTCTCATGATTTCTTTTAATTTTATATCGACTTCTTCAAATGACCATGATAGTTTCCCGCTATTTTGTGCCATTTCTAAAGCAGAAACAGCCACGCCTCCAGCGTTGGCAGCTTTTGACGGCGCAAAGATAATATCGTTGTCCAGAAATACATTGATAGCCTCCAATGTAGACGGCATGTTCGCACCTTCACCGACGACACTAACTCCATTCGCTACTAGCATTCTTGCAGTTTCTTCATCAATTTCATTTTGTGTCGCACATGGCAAAGCAATGTCACATGGGATTGACCAGATATCCTTGCAATCATCGGAATACAGAGCATGAGGTTGTTCTTTCACATATTCACTGATTCGTTCTAACCCATCTTCCTTCAGTCTTTTTATCGTCTCAAGATTTATTCCATTTTTATCAAAAATAAAGCCATCAGAATCACTGCAAGCCACAACTTTTGCGCCCAATTCTACAGCCTTTTCAATCGCGTAGATGGAGACATTGCCTGAGCCTGATACAACTACAGTTTTTCCGTTGAAGTCAAGTTCTTTGTCCTTCATCATTTCCTGAACAAAATACACAGTGCCATAGCCAGTAGCTTCACGACGTGCTAGACTTCCGCCGTATTCAAGTCCTTTACCTGTCAATACGCCTGCTTCAAAGCCGCCGCTTAATTTTTTAAACTGCCCAAACATGAAGCCAATTTCTCTGGAACCGACTCCAATATCGCCTGCTGGCACATCGATGTTCGGCCCGATATATCGGTGTAATTCGGAAGTGAAGCTTTGTGTAAATCGCATTATTTCCATCTCTGATTTACCCTTAGGGTCAAAGTCAGATCCGCCTTTTCCGCCTCCAATTGGCTGTCCTGTCAGTGAGTTTTTGAAAATTTGTTCAAACCCTAAAAATTTAACAATGCTGGTGTTCACAGAAGGGTGAAAACGTACACCGCCTTTATATGGCCCGAGTGCACTGTTGAATTGAACACGAAATCCACGATTCACCTGTACAGTGCCGAGGTCATCCACCCATGGCACCCTAAATGTTATAACTCTTTCCGGTTCGACAATTCTTTCTAGTATGCCGTAATTAATATATTTAGGATATTTATCAAATACGGGAATTAGAGAGTCGAATATCTCCTTTACTGCTTGAAGAAATTCGTATTCGTTGGGGTTACGTTTTTCAACTGTATTATATACTTTATTCACATAATCTTTGGCAATTTGATCTTCCTTTTTTAAAACATCTTGCACTGTATCCATGCAGCTCCTCCTTTAGTACTTCAATGTCATAGTTAGGTAATGGTAACAAGGAAAAAGATCTGAGGTTTACTATATGTTCAAATCCTTAATAGACATGGGATATTCTCCGAAAGTGACTCTATTATTACTATGTAAACGAAAATGGAGTCATTTCGATGAAACTACTATTATACACTAATAATCTAAAGAGTGCAAAAATTGATAATCCATAATTACGCTTATCTTAAACTTTTAATTTAACTAAACTTTCATCTATACTTAAGTTACAGATTTTGATCTTGAAGGAGGAATCAAATGGATAATACGATACAGACTTATTTTGAAAATTTACAATCCGGTGATAAGAACTTACAATATGAGGCTTTTAACAATATTCTTGACGCTACCAAAGTTGAAGTGGACTGGGCATACGAGGTTTGGGATCAATTGGTGGTTGATTTAACGAATTCTGATAATCATGAAAGAGCCAGAGCTGCACAGTTTTTATGCAGTTTGGCAAAAAGTGACCCCGAAAAGAGGATATTACATGAATTTTCAGCAGTATGGGAAGTAACAAAAGATAAAAAATTTGTTACAGCCAGACATAGTCTGCAATCAATGTGGAAGGTAGGTCTTGCAGGTACTGAGCAAAAAGAGATGGTTATCAAGCACCTCGTTAATCGTTTTAATAATTGCCCTTCCGAAAAAAACTACACATTAATTCGCTTCGATATTATTAAAAACCTTAGTAATTTGTATGAAGTATTGAATGAAGCAGAGATAAAGAACACAGCACTAAATTTAATTGAAAAAGAAGAAGACAAGAAGTACAGGAAAAAGTATTCCTCTGTATTTCAGGATTAATGATTTAATTTTCTAACTATTGATATTATAATGAAAATATAGGAAAATAGTAAAAATATATTTAATAATTCATAGTATAAGAGAAATTAGGAGGTAAACAAAATGCTTATAAAAAATGATTATGTAAGTAAACATGATGTTAAATTTGTTAAAGAAAATGACAGTATGGAATATGCATTAAATAAACTGGAGGAAACCGGTTATCGCTGTATTCCAGTATTGGATGAATCAGAGTCTAAATACGTCGGTAATATTTACAAAGTTGATTTACTTGAATATGAAAGAGAACATTCCCTCGATGGAGCCTTGAAGGAGCTTGTTTCTGATCAGGATGGCTATGTAAAAGAAGATGATCAATTCTTTAAGGTATTTTCTTCGATTAAGCGTCTTCCTTTTCTTGCAATCATTGATGATTCAGAAGAATTTATTGGGATATTAACAAACGGAAATGTCATTCAGGTGCTGGAGAATGCTTGGGGAGCAAACATTGGAAGCTATTCCCTAACAATTGGAACGCTTGAATACGCCGGGGTCCTAAGAAAGATGCTTAAAATTGTTAATAAATACTGTAATGTACAGAGTGTTATTTCGCTGAATAATGGCTCTAAATATGTTAGAAGGGTATGTATTGTTCTTCCTGAAGAAGCCAACGAACAAATGGTAAACAGCATTAAAAAAGATATGGACAAAAATAATTTCACTGTAACAGACGTAGAAAAATTGAATTAATTGCAGTTAGATATAAACTGACATAATGCAGAAAAATGCTAGAGTGCTATGACACCACTTCGGAAATACACTACGCTTTTCAGGTGAATCGCGCCGAGCTTTCCTGCAGGGAGTCTCCGTGTATTTCCTTCGCTAACATGGCGGTTTATTGGAGCATAGGGCAGTCGACACCTGCGGGTCACCGGCTTAAACCGGTCATGTCCTGTGACCAACGCCGGTACTAGAACGTCCTGTTCGTCGAAGCAACAGCTGAAGATCCCACAGGAAGCGGTTTATGCTTCCGAGGAAGCTGAAGCGTGCGATTGTCCGAAGCGGAAATAAACATTGCTCAGTGTCGCAGTTCACACCTTTTTGTCAACAATCTTTTAAATAAAATAAGAGAATAATGTAGACATTTCTCTTTAACATGGTAAAATTTAATAGAGTACATTAAAGGGGATATTTTCTATGAAACTATGGTTCAGAAAAATTTCAGTTATCCTTATCGCAATTATGACCTTAGGGATTTATGTCCCGCAAATTTCTCTGGATAGAGAAGCAGAGGAAAATAGTGAGGCTATTTCACCGAAGTCGGATATTGATGAATCCGTTTCAGTTGCTTTACCTGAGGTTATTAATCAAACGGAAACTGATCAAATTCCCGATGAAGAAATCTTTATTAATGAAATAACCAAAAAAGCCAAAGAACAGACATTCACCAAAATGGGGCCTAAGATTGTAACACATGTAGAAGACGATTTCATGACTGCTATTTTGCCTAAAATTGAGGAATCCCTTAATATGATTTTAGCAGAAGCAGGAGAAGACGAAGTCCCTTTTTACAACATTACTGAGCGGCCATCACAGGGTCTGGGTGAAAAGATTTTTAATATATATGATAATCGAACAAAAAAAGATATTGCACGATTCCATGTTCGGCGTGACAACCGGCCGTTAGAAGGATACTGGTTTAACTTCCATTATCATTTAAATAGTGATGGTTTTGAAAACCACCACGAAATTGGTGAGATTTATTGGGATAAAAACAGTCCGCCTAAATGGATGACATAATGATGGAAAGCCTGGTTTTCACGCCAGGCTTTTGTTTGTCTAAGATATCATTATATAATGGATAAAGTGATTAATGAAGTTATAAAAGGAAGGTAGTTTATGTCTGAAGAGAACATTACCAGGATAAATATAGATGATAAAGAATTAATTCTTATTGGAACTGCGCACGTGTCAAAGCATAGTGCAGAACAGGTAAAAGAAGTTATCGAAGCAGAAAAACCTGATTCTGTTTGTATTGAACTGGATGAACAACGATATAAATCAATTGTTGATGGTAACAAGTGGAAGGATATGGATATATTTAAAGTTATTAAAGAAAAGAAAGCAACTCTGCTTTTAATGAACCTTGCCATATCATCCTTTCAAAAACGCATGGCAAAGCAGTTTGGTATTAATGCAGGACAGGAAATGATTCAAGGGATTGAATCAGCAAAGGAGCATGATGCTGGCCTCGTACTTGCAGATCGGAATATCCAAACTACCTTTTCACGTATTTGGAGTGGTATCGGACTAAAGGGTAAGGCTATGCTTCTCATGCAGGTTATTGGCAGTATTTTTACGAAAGAAACAATATCTGAAGAAGAACTGGAAAAAATGAAGTCACAGGACATGCTAAATTCAATGCTGCAGGAGTTTACCGATAGCTTCCCTAAATTAAAGAAGCCTTTAATTGATGAGCGTGACCAGTATTTATCCCAGAAAATTAAAGAGGCACCAGGTACGAAGGTTGTTGCTGTATTGGGGGCGGCACATGTTCCCGGGATTAAACAAGAAATAAATAATGAACACGATTTGGAACGGTTGGATGAGGTACCTCCTAAATCTAAGATTCCTAAAATTATCGGCTGGTCAATCCCAATCCTCATTCTGACAGTTATTGCATATACATTTTATGCAAATCCTTCTGCAGGTATCCAGCAAACGATAAGCTGGGTATTATGGAACGGATCTGTTTCAGCGATTGGAGCCGCAGTTGCCTTAGCACATCCGCTTGCAATTCTTACTGCTTTTGTAGTGGCCCCATTAACCTCACTAAATCCATTAATCGCCGCTGGCTGGTTTGCGGGAATTGTTCAAGCTTATATTCGCAAACCAAATGTAGCTGATTTTGAAGCTATTTCAGAGGATGTGTTTAGTGTGAAGGGTTTTTGGCATAATAAAGTAAGTCGTATTTTGCTTGTCGTTGTGTTGGCAAATCTGGGAAGTTCTTTGGGAACATTTATTGGTGGAGCCGATGTGATCCGTTTATTCATAGAAAACTTGTAGCGTAGTAAGAAAGCTGGAGGGTGTACATGTATTTAATTGCCGAGCAGCCGTATTTTAAGGTTCAACGGGAAGTAAGCAGTATCGAACAAAGAGATGTTGAGTATGAACGTACCATCTATATGTATAATGAAAAAATTGTAACACAGCATCGTGAGTTTTCGATTGAAAATGTACTTGATATGTCTTATCGGGTTATTGGCAAGGAAGGCGGTCTATTGTATTTACATACAAATAAGGGTGTCTATTCATATACAGTAAAATCATCTCCGCAACAATTTATTAATGCTTTTAAAGAGCATGTGAAATAGTACTAAGTAACAACGTCAGGACAATTCCTAATTCCAATTGTATCTGGCGTTTTTATATTGCATTTCTTTCCTTAATCATTTATAATTAATTACAATATTCTGAACATACTATCCAGTTAGTAAGTTAATTAGAAGATAAGCAGGAGATGAAGAGATGGATTTTTCGTACTCTGAAAAAGTTATCAATATGCAGAAGAAACTGACAGATTTCATGGAGGAGCATGTTTATCCAAACGAAAAAGTCTACGATGAGCAATTGAATCAGCAGGAAAGTCGTTGGACAGCTGTTCCGCCAATTATGGAAACGTTAAAGCAAAAGGCCAAGACACAAGGGCTTTGGAATTTATTTTTGCCAGAAAGTGAGTATGGAGGCGGATTAACAAATCAGGAATATGCACCACTTTGTGAAATTATGGGACGCTCGATGATTGGTCCTGAGGTGTTTAATTGTAACGCTCCAGATACAGGCAATATGGAAGTGTTGCATCGTTACGGGACTAAGGACCAAAAGCAAAAGTGGCTGCTCCCGCTTCTTAATGGAGAGATTCGGTCTTGTTTTTCGATGACAGAGCCTGATGTTGCTTCAAGTGACGCGACAAATATTGAATCGAGCGTTGTCAGAGACGGTGATGAGTATGTAATTAATGGCCGGAAATGGTGGTCGTCTGGAGCTGGTGATCCACGATGTGAGATTGCGATTGTCATGGGCAAAAGCGACCCAGAAGCTGCTCGGCATGAGCAACAGTCGATGATTTTAGTACCACTTGATTCACCAGGGGTAAAAGTGGAGCGAATGCTTCCTGTGTTCGGTTATGATCATGCACCACATGGGCATGCAGAAATTACATATGACAATGTAAGAGTCCCTGCTGAAAATATGATTTGGGGTGAGGGTAAAGGTTTCGCGATTGCACAAGGGAGACTTGGTCCAGGACGCATTCATCACTGTATGCGATTAATTGGTGCTGCAGAACGAGCACTTGAAGATTTATGTAAGCGCGTACAAAACCGAGTTGCTTTTGGCAAAAAATTAGCAGATCAGGGTGTTGTTCAGGAATGGATTGCTGAATCACGAATAGATATTGAACAAGCCCGGTTATTAACGTTAAAGGCAGCCTACATGATGGACACGGTTGGCAACAAGGAAGCTAAAACAGAAATAGCAATGATCAAAGTTGTTGCACCAAATATGGCATTACGGGTGATAGACAGAGCAATTCAGGCGTTTGGTGGTGCAGGTGTGAGCGATGACGTCACGCTTGCTGCGCATTGGGCGAATGCGCGAACACTCCGATTAGCCGACGGACCTGATGAAGTCCACCGCAGGCAGATAGCAAAATTAGAGCTTCGAAAACATTCATAAAATTGGAGGGAATGTAACATGAACGTACTAGAACTATTTAAATTAGAAGGCAAGACGGCAATTGTTACAGGAGGAGGACGAGGCCTTGGAGCGCAAATTGCCCAGGGGTTAGCAGAAGCAGGCGCTAATGTTGTAGTTTGCTCCCGTAAACTTGAAGCATGTCTGGAAAAGAGTGAGGAATTAAAGAAACTAGGTGTTGATTCACTGGCATTCAGCTGTGATGTTACAAACCAGGATGATGTTAAAAAAGTAGTCGATGAAACGAAAGCTCACTTTGGATCCATTGATATTCTTGTGAATAATAGTGGTGCTACATGGGGCGCACCTGTTGTCGATATGCCGATTGAAGCTTGGCAAAAGGTAATGAACGTAAATGTAACGGGGACGTTTTTAATGAGTCAGGAGGTTGGCAAAGTAATGATTGAACAGGAAGGCGGTAAAATCATTAACATCGCTTCGATTGCTGGCTTTGGCGGAACAGATCCAAGATACATGGACACAATCGGCTACAATACGAGTAAAGGGGCAATTATGACGTTCACGAAGGATTTGGCGACTAAATGGGGACAGCATAATATTAACGTAAATGCCATCGCACCAGGGTTTTTCCCAACAAAGATGTCAAAAGGGTTAATTCACACAGGAAAAGATAAAATTTTAGAAGGAACGCCGTTAAATCGCTTGGGAAGTGACGCTGATTTAAAAGGGGCGGCATTATTCCTGGCATCAAAGGCATCTGATTATGTCAGCGGTGATATTCTATCAGTCGATGGCGGTGCACATGCTTTATAAATATATCAAACTAGCGAGGAATATAATATGAAAGAAAAGATAACAACTCAGAGTATTATACTTTTTGAGAAAAAAGGATTCAGTCAAACGTCAATTCAGGATATTGTCGATGTGCTGGAGGTGACCAAAGGGACATTTTATTATTATTTTTCAAGTAAAGAGCAGCTGTTAATGGATATTCACTCTGATTACATTACGAATCTATTAGAACGGCAGCAGCTTATTTTGGACAATCAAAATCTTTCACAAAAAGAGAAATTAAGCAGGACAATCCGATTACTGGTAACAGATATAGCTGATAAAGGGCCAAGTGCACGGGTGTTTTTCCGTGAGGTGAGGCATTTGGCTAATGAAAACATTGAAAATATTAAAAAGAAGCGTGATCAGTTTCGTCTGAATATCGAAAAGACGGTTAATGAAGGTGTTCAGCAAGGTGAATTCCGCAAAGGACTACGGACGGATATGATTACGTTTGGGATTTTAGGTATTACAAATTGGAGTTACCAGTGGTATAAGCCAGATGGAGAAATATCGATTAATGAACTGGTTGAAATTTATGTGGATATGATTTTGAAAGGGATTGAGCAATAGGGGGTGAGGTAGGCTGGATATTCTTGATATAAAAGTTCGTGTCAGTGAAACAGACCTGTTGGGCCACATTAACAATGCGAGTTATTTTATTTATATGGAAGAGGCAAGAATTGATTTTTTGAAAAAGCTTGACATTGATATTGAGAATGGTGATTTTGCTTTTATGTTGGTTTCAGCAAAGTGTGACTTTATCAGGCAAGGATATTTTGGAAAGACACTCAAAGTCGCCACAGAGGTATTAAAAATTGGAACCAAGAGTATAACGCTGACAAGTACGATGACGGAGAGTGAATCAGAAGATTTGATTGCTAGAGGTGAGGTAGTACTTGTTTATTTTGACGTACATGCAGAGCAAACAATAGAGATTCCGGAGTCATTCAAGGATAAGCTGCAGGCGCATATGAAGGGAGAAGACTGAGATGAAATCTGGTTTTAAAGATACAATCCGCGTCCGGAATGGTGAAGAACTCGATAAAGATCCACTATTAAAATTTATCAGAGAAAATATCGCAGGAGTCCCGGATGGACCGCTTGAGGTTGAACAATTCGGTGCTGGGCACTCAAATTTGACATATTTATTGCGAATAGATGACTGGGAAGCAGTATTGCGCAGGCCGCCACTAGGTCCAGTTGCCCCAAAGGCACATGATATGGAACGGGAGTATACGGTGTTGTCGGGATTACACCCATCATACCCAACAGCGCCAAAGCCTCATGTATTTTCGGATAATACTGACATTGTTGGCAGCCCTTTTTTTATCATGGAACGAAGAAAGGGGATTGTACTGGATACCGAATTTCCTGAGGAGGTAGTGTATGATAAACCGCTGGGGCGCAGGATTTCGGAGCTGATGGTGGACAAATTAGTAGAACTTCATCAAATTGATTACACGAGAACCAGCCTCGTCAACATTGCTAAGCCGGATGGATTTATGGAGCGTCAGGTGAAGGGATGGATTAAGCGGTACGATCGTTCAAAGACTGATGATGTACTAGGGGTAGCCGAGTTAACATACTGGCTTACGAATAATATTCCTGTATCACCTGATCCAACGATTATCCATTATGATTATAAGCTGAACAATGCTATGTTTTCCGAAGATTTTAATGAAATGACAGGATTGTTTGACTGGGAAATGACAACTGTAGGTGATCCATTGGCAGATCTTGGGGCTGCCATGAGTTATTGGATAGAGGCGGGTGATCCAGAGTTACTGAAAAAAGGACTTGGAAAGCCTCCTGTGACCGTAATGGATGGATTTTTTACCCGTACGGAGTTTATCGAGGATTACGCAAAGAAAAGCGGTCGTGATGTCTCAAGTATTCACTTTTACCAGACATTCGCGTACTTTAAGCTTGCAGTAATTTGTCAGCAGATTTATTTCCGATACAAACAAGGGCAGACAAGTGATTCGAGATTTTCTCAATTTGATAAATTTGTATCCAACTTAATTCAATATGCGTTGCATACTGCCAAGGGTGTGTGACGTCTTGTGAAGGTCCATCTTCTCTGGAAAAAAGAAGAAATCGATGATCTACAACTGAAAGGAGATAAAATTGCGGTCGTATTTGATGTGCTGCTTGCCACATCGACGATTGCAACGTGTCTGGCCTATGGAGCAAAACAGGTAACTCCAGTACTGAATGAAAAGGAAGCGTTAAAAGAAGCGGAAGCAATAAAAAAAGATGATGTTTGTCTTGTTGGAGAGCGTGACGGCATAACGATTAAGGGTTTTTTGGACCCTGTCCCATTATTTCTTAAGAACCACATAGCCGGTAAAAAGGTGGTGTTGTCAACAACGAATGGAACAGTAGCGATTCGCAAAGCAGCATCAGCCAAAAAAGTGTATATGGCATCCTTGTTAAATGGCGAGGCAGTCGCCCGTCGATTGATTGAAAGATATGACAATGAATCGATTGTTATTGTTTGTTCCGGATCAAACAATTCATTTTGCATCGAGGATTTTTATGGAGCGGGATATTTTATTGATCAGCTTGTAAGTGCCTATAGCCATGAACAGATAGATTTAACGGACAGTGCCATGGCAGCAAAGTTATTTTATGAGAATTTAAGTGATCAAGCGGAAAATGTGCTTCAGAATTCACGTGTAGGCAAAATGATGGCTGAATATGGTGTTGAAAATGAAGTGGAATTTGTTAGCAGAAAGGGCTTATTGTCCGTTGTGCCTAGGTTATTTGACGGCAAAACAATTGTTGCAGAAGACTAATTTTATATGGAGGATTGCTATAGTTATGAAAGCAGTACAATTAAACGAATATGGTGGACCAGATGTGCTGGAGGTTATTGATAAAAATACTCCAGCCTACAGCGAAGATGATGTATTAATTGAAGTGCAAGCAGTTGGTGTTAATTATGCAGACACTGCCAGGCGTGAGGGTAAATATGTAGTACCAACTAATCTTCCGTTTATCCCAGGTGCAGAGGTTGCTGGGGTGGTCAGCGAAGTTGGTTCCAATGTAAAAGGTATACAAAAAGGTGCAAGGGTTGTCGCACTAATCGAATCTGGAGGCTATGCTGAATATGCAGTTGTACCTGCAACATCAGTAATTCCTGTTCCGGATGGTGTGGAATTTGAACGTGCAGTGGCACTTCCATTACAAGGGTTGAGTGCCTATCACATTTTAAAAACGATGGGCCGATTAGAAGAAGGTGAGACGGTTCTTGTCCATGCAGCTGCTGGTGGAGTTGGTTCATTGGCTGTCCAGCTTGCAAAGTTATTTGGAGCAGGAAAGGTGATCGCCACTGCCAGCAATCAGGAGAAACTGGCGTTTGCGAAGCAGATGGGTGCAGATCATGCTGTAGATTATACCAAAGAAGATTGGGAAGAAGAAGTTCGTGAATTAACGGATGGAGAAGGTGTTGATGTTGCACTGGAAATGGTCGGAGGAGAAATTTTTCATAAAACGATTGAATGTTTAGCGCCATTTGGCCGCCTGGTTATATATGGAGCAGCAAGTGGTGAACAGGCAAAATTTTACCCAGGTGCTCTAATGAAGCGCAATCAATCCGTTGTAGGGTTCTTCCTGCCACAAATCATGCGAAAGCCGAAACTTTTTCAAAATAGTCTAAGTGAACTTTTAACGTATGTACAAAAAGGAGAGCTTGAATTAACGGTAGGCGGAACATACCCATTAGCAGATGCTGCAAATGTTCATGCTTTAATGCAGGGAAGAAAAACAAAAGGAAAACTTGTTTTAATTCCATAATATCATCGTAGGGCACTTTTCTTGGAGGATTTGTTGCATATTAATCTTCGTAGTTGATCTAAACTGCGATGTAATGTGGAAAATACATGAGTGCTATGACACCGCTCCAGAAATACACTACGCTTTCCGCGGGCAACGCTTCAGCTTCCTCGGAAGCAAAAACCGCTTCCTGCGGGATCTTCAGCTGTTGCTATTCCCGCAGGAGTCTCCGTGTATTTCCTGCGCTGGATATTGCTCACTTTACCCTGAAAAGTGATGGATAAAAAACAGGATTATAAACCATTTAAACCAGCAGATGGAATAACTCTACGACGTTAATCTTATGGAATATAACTACTCATTAATCAGGAAATCTCTATCAGTGGAGGCAGAATACGCAGACTCCTATGGGAACAGCACGCTCCGAAGACCCCGCAAGAAGCGTTTTTTGCTTCTGAGGAGGCTGAGGTCGTGCCCATGGAAAGCGAAGTATTCTGCCGGAACGAATTTAAGCGCTCAACAATCATTAGAACAAGAGAAAGCAGCATAAAAGAAAATTATCACTGTGCTGCAGTTCATATAAATAGCAAGAAACTTTTAGATAACAACCTATCGTAAAATGTTCAAGCAATGAATAAGTTTAATGTAAGCGTTATCAAAATAAGGGGAGGAAGACTAATGAATAGAACTTGGTTAAAGCACTACCCGGAGCATATTAAGAAGGAGCTAGAAATACCCAACGACTCGGTCCCAGATATGCTAAAGAATGCAATTGCCAATTATGGGGATCATCAGGCACTTTATTTTTATGGAAAAGAAATCACGTATAAGGAGCTTGGTACACAAACAGGAGCATTTGCCTCGTCTCTTCAGCAAGATGGTCTCAGTAAAGGAGATCGCGTGGCTGTTATGCTTCCAAACTGTCCGCACTATGTAATTAGTTACTATGGAACATTACAAGCCGGTGGAACAGTTACGCAAGTGAATCCGATGCTAGTTGGAAAAGAACTTGAGCATATATTAACCGATTCAGGGGCAGAAACAATCGTTATCTATGAACCATTACTTCCCGTCTTGAACCAAATTATCGATAACACATCTGTTAAGCACGTGATTAAAGTAAACCTGGAAGGGCGAGACACTGAAGACAGCATGGCAGTAGGATTCACAGCTTTTCTGAAACAAGCGAAACGACCACCTGAGCCAGTAGAAATTGATCCGAAAGAAGATGTGGCTGTACTGCAATATACTGGTGGGACGACAGGGCGTTCGAAGGGAGTTATGCTTACACACCGAAATATCTTAACTAATACGTTGCAAGTCTATGAATATTTTAAAGATGAAATTCAGACCGGGAAAGACCGCTATCTCACGGTAATACCTCTTTTTCATGTGTTTGGGATGACAGCCTGCATGAATCTTTCCATTTACACCGGATCATTAAGTATCATGCTGCCTAAATTCGAATTGGAGGAAGTGCTGCAAACGATCAAGGACTTGAAGCCAACCTCGTTCCCAGGTGTTCCGACGATGTATGTAGCATTAACAAGTCATCCAATAGCAGAAGAGTATGGAATTGACAGCATCCGTATTTGTAACAGTGGCAGTGCTCCGATGCCAGGTGAATTACTACGTTCTTTTGAAGAAAAAACCGGGGCTAAAATCCTGGAAGGCTATGGTCTTTCCGAAAGTGCACCAGTTACACACTGTAATCCGTTTTTTGCCGAAAGAAAACCAGGCAGTATTGGCATAGGAATCCCATCTACTGACTATAAAATTGTTGATTTAGCAGAGGGAACCGAGGAAGTACCTGTTGGTGAAACTGGCGAGATAGTCATTCGAGGTCCACAGGTAATGAAGGGATACTGGAATATGCCTGAAGAAACGGCCAACACGCTTCGTGATGGCTGGTTATACACAGGAGATATTGCCCGTATGGACGAAGATGGCTATGCCTATATTGTTGATCGTAAAAAGGACCTGATTATTGCAAGTGGGTTTAATATTTATCCTCGGGATGTGGAAGAGGTTATTTATGAGCATCCAGCCGTCCAGGAAGCGGTTGTTGTTGGCATCCCTGATGCATATCGAGGAGAAACCGTCAAAGCAGTTGTTGTATTAAAAGACGGCAAGCAATGTGATGAAGAGGAGCTTATCGCATATTGCAAAGAAAATATGGCGTCCTATAAAGTGCCGCGGGTAGTCGAATTCCGGGATGAACTTCCAAAGACAAACGTAGGAAAGATTTTAAGACGGGCAATTAGAGATGAAAGTTTACAGAAATAAGGTAATGGAGTTAATAGGGTATATTGAAGTGCCCTATTAGCTCTCTCTTAAATCAAACATACTAACTGGTTGGTTAGTAAGGAGGAGATAGGATATGACGAACAAAACGATACATAAGGTTGCAGTTATCGGATCAGGTTCCATGGGCCATCAAATTGCTATGCTTAGTGCACTTGGAGGTTTCGAAACAAATCTGCAGGATATACAGGAAAGCGCCTTGGACAAAGCGAGGGAGCAGTTGGAAGGACACATGGAGAAATGGGTCAGTAAAGATAAAATTACCGAAGAAAAGAAAGCTGCTGCTTTTGCCAGTCTTCAAACGACAACAAGTCTGGAAGCGGCTGTAAAGGATGCTGACTTAGTAATTGAAGCAGTAGTTGAAAAACTGGACATAAAACGAGAAGTGTTTTCCGAACTGGAAAAGCTTGCACCGCAAAAAGCTATACTGGCAACAAATAGCGCAACAATAGTCAATTCCAAGCTAGCTGAGGTTACAACAAGGCCTGATAAAGTATTAAATATGCATTTCTTCTTTCCGCCGCTTGTAATGGATTGTGTGGAAGTGGTTAAAAGTGATCAAACGTCAGATGAAACTGCACAAACAGCAATGAATTTTTGCGAGCAGATTGGCCGGACCGGAGTGCTATTGGAAAAAGAAATCTATGGTTTTATAGCAAATCGTCTACTATTTGCCATATCAAAAGAAGCGCTTTACTTGTACGAGGAAGGCTATGCGGATTTTGAAGCAATTGACTTAATAACCAAAAAGGCCTTAAAACATCCGATTGGACCATTCGAGTTGATGGATCTGTCTGGAATTGATGTTGGATATTACGGAAACCTCCAGCTTTATCAGGAAACAGGAGATCCAAAAGACAAACCGGCAACATCGGTCGAGGAAAAAGTGAAAGCAGGAAACCTTGGCAGGAAAACAGGTAGAGGCTGGTATGACTATACGAAAGGGGAGAAATAAATGGGACAACTTGTTTCCTTTAAAAAAGAAAATGGCATTGCGGTAATAACGATTGATAATCCGCCATTAAACGTAATGGGACAACAGGTACAACAAGAGATAAAAGAAATTACGGAAAAGGTGGAATCAGATCCAGAAGTGGTATGTGTTGTACTTACTACTGCTGGAACGAAAGCATTCATGGCTGGAGCGGATATAAAGGAATTTCCAAACATGATTGGAAATCCTGATATGCGTTCAGGTGTGATGGAAATGCATAACATGTTAAATGACCTGGACAACTTGCCGAAGCCAACAATTGCGGTACTTGACGGACTTACCTTTGGCGGTGGCTGTGAACTTGCATTAACTTTTGATATTCGTATTGCCGAGGAACATACGACAATAGGTCTTCCGGAAGTAAAGCTTGGCTTGTTCCCGGGTGGCGGCGGAACCCAAAGACTGCCCCGACTTGTTGGAGAAGCAAAAGCCAAAGAGCTTATGTTTACCGGCGAACCGATTACAGCAGACGCAGCAGAGAAAATAGGATTAGTGAATCATGTTGTTCCAACTGGTGATGGGCTGAATAAGGCTATGAATCTAGCAAATCAAATTGCTGACAAATCACTCCAGTCACTATCAAGGATTAAACAAGCTGTCGACGAAGGAATAGAAATGAATCTAAGGGATGGCATTGAACGAGAGGCAACTCTCTTTACAGATGTCTTTCAAACCGATGATGTTAAAGAAGGTGTACAGGCATTTATTGAGAAAAGAAAAGCGAACTTTAAGCATCAATAGGGAGAGTGAATAAATTGGCAACTATTAAAACCGGAAATTATGGTGGTTCTTACTTAGTTAATCAGATAAAAGCGAATGATGCGTTTTTCCCGGAAGATTTAACAGACGAACATAAAATGATTGAAAAGACAGCACAGCAATTTGCTATTAAAGAAGTTGAACCGCGTCATGAAGAGATTGAAGCACAACAGTTTAATGTTGTCGTTGACTTGATGAAGAAGGCGGGGGATCTTGGATTGCTTGCCCACAGCATCCCTGAAGAATTTGGAGGCCTGGGACTAGATAAGATTAGCAAAGGTATAGTCGGGGAGCAGATTGGACAGACAGGAAGCTATGGTGTAGCACACTCCAATCATACATGTATTGCAACACTGCCAATTACCTATTACGGGACAACCGAGCAGAAAGAAAAGTATCTTCCTAAACTGGCGAGCGGGGAATATATTGGTGCTTACTGTTTAACAGAGCCTGAAGCAGGGTCTGATGCGATGTCAGGGAAGACAACTGCAGTCCTGAACGAAGCTAAAACACATTACCTGCTAAATGGTACGAAAATATATATTACTAACTCCTCTTTTTCGGATACATTTATTGTCTATGCAAAAGTGGATGGGGAAAAGTTCACTACTTTTATCGTGGAGAAAGATTTCCCAGGATTAAAGCTTGGACCCGAGGAGAAAAAGATGGGAATTAAAGGCTCGTCAACAAGGTCCGTAATTTTAGAAGATTGTGAAGTCCCTGTTGCAAACCTGCTTGGAGAAATTGGCAGGGGTCACATCATCGCGTTTACTGTCTTAAATCTTGGGCGGTTTAATCTTGGATCAGCCTGTGTAGGCGCATCCAAGTATGCATTAAAAGAAACAGTATCCCATATTAAGGAACGGAAGCAATTCAAGCAAGCACTTGCTGACTTTGGAGCTTCCAAGGAAAAAATAGCGAAAATGGCAGCACGAATTTATGCGTCTGAATCAATGCAATACAGAACGTCCGCATTATTGGAGCAGGCAATGAAAGGGCTTGACCAGGAAGCGGATAAACGTGTTGTCGCAGCAGGTTTATCTGAATATGCCCTGGAATGTGCAGCATGCAAGGTATATGGCTCGGAGACATTGGATTACTTGGCAGATGAAGGCCTTCAGCTACACGGCGGAGCAGGATTTATCAATGAATACCGGATTGAACAGATATACAGGGATTCCAGAATTAATCGTATATTTGAAGGAACGAATGAAGTGAATCGCTTACTCTTAACAGGGCAGTTCCTGAAAAAATCACTGAAAGGAGAACTTCCTTACGAGCAAGCCGTAACGAATGCTTTTCAACGGTTGCAAGAGGGGCACAATGACCCGGATAAATACGTAAAGCTTATCGAGGATTTAAGGGCGATTTATCTTGTACAAGTAGAGCTTGCCCGCAGGAAATTTGACGAGCAATTGGAAACACAGCAAGAAGTCCTCATGAAACTATCAGACGTGGCTATCCACTTGTATGCATCCGAGTCGGCAGTGCTGCGTACCAAAAAAGAAATAGATTCCAAGGGAGCAGCACCGCTAAAGGAAATGTTGATGGAAACGTCACTTGAAGAAGCATTTAATCAGGTGCTGTTCATCGTAAGACAGCTTGATCAGGAGCTCTTCGAAAATAACGATGTAATCAGAAAGCAGGTTTATTCCATGCTCATGAGTCATTCTTTCTCAGGCTCAATCAATCGAAACAGGAGTATTGCAGCGAAGATATATGAGGACAACGGGTATAGCAGATGAACTTTTGATAAATAAGTGGTTCAGTCGGGGGAGTGCAAATCATTGGCTGGGCTGCTTTTTTAATTCTTGTTTCTCGGTTGGTCGATATTTTGTATCTTGAGTTGATATATCGTGTTTGCGGTTGATATCTTGTATTTCGAGTTGATATACCGTGTTTGCGGTTGATATCTTGTATCTCGAGTTGATATATCGTGTTTGCGGTTGATATCTAGTATTTCAAGTTGATATATCGTGTTTGCGGGTTGATATCCTGTATTTCAAGTTGAAATCTCACAAATGCGGTTGATATCCCATATTTTCGAGTTGATATCCCTCAATTTCAGTCGATAAACAGAAAGAGCATTTTCCAAATAGGAATCTGCTCTTTTTTATTTATCAAATTTACCTTTTGTATGCAATTGGTAGTAACATGGAAATAGAATTTATTATTTCAGTAATCTTACCTGAAACTATTTCACCACTTTTTGTATCTAATGATTAGATCTAGGAAAGGAGGCTACAATGAACGTCGTCAGCGAATTTAAAAAGGCTAAAAAAGGAAATTCCCGAGCATTTGAACGATTGATCGTTGAACATAAGACGCTGATGTTTCGCGCAGCAATGTCGGTTTTACATAATGAAGAAGATAGTGCTGATGCGATTCAGGAAGCAATTTTAAAGGCGTATCGTTCACTTCATTCCTTACGAGAACCAGATTTATTTAAAACGTGGCTGTTACGAATTGTGATGAATGAGTCCTATCAAATCATACGTAAAAATAAAAAAGTTACAACACTGGAGGATTGGAACCAACCGCTTATTACCGAACAAGGATATCAACAAGTGGAAGTCGACCAAATGCTTCGTCTATTACCAGAAGATCAAGCACAGCTGTTAACGATGTTTTATATTGAGGGAATGACAAGTAATGATTTGGCACAGATTCTTCAAATTCCCGAAAATACTGTGAAGACAAGGATTAAGCGCTCGAAGGAAAAAATCAGAAACCTTTATGAGGAGGAGGAGGCTACCAAATGGAAAAATGGGAAAAATCTATGAAGGAATTCAGTAACCCTGAGACTCCACAATCAGTAGAAGATAGATTGATGACGACTTTTGAGAAATTACCAAAGAAGCGAAAGCGTCCCAAAATGATCAATGGATTGATTGCCGCAGTGTTAGGCCTCTCAATCATATCAGGAGCAACTTTTATGTCGCCTGCACTTGCCAGCACATTAAAGTCGATGCCGTTTATGGATTCATTGTTTGAACTGTTTGGGGACGAAGGTGTTCAACATGCTGATAAAGAAGGATTGGGTACGGAAATTTATGAGGTATTTGAATATGACGATAAAAGGGTTACCTTTACCAATTACATCTATGATGGCAATCGCTTTGCACTTGAATTTAAATTGGATCCTTACGACACTATTTTACCTGAAGAAAAACGACCATATAACGCCTTTCCTCATGCCTTTTATATTAATGATACCTTTCTAAATGTACCAAGTATAAATATTCGTTCAGTTAAGATGGCGGATGGGAGCTATACTGGAGTAATGACGTTTTCGCCTAGTATTGATTTACCTGAGGAGTTTACTTTCGGTATGAAGGATTTTCCAAAGAGTGATGATTGGTTTGGGCAAATAAATATTAAGCATAACACCAAAAATACGAATATCGTTCTTGATAAATTTAAAAAATATGGGGACATTGAAATTACTTACCAAGCGTTATCTTTTACTCCTTTGTCTACTGCACTGATGCTGGACTTTAAAAACGAGTCAAAGATGTACAACAAGTTGTTTGATCAGAATAAAAATATTAACTTTTTTGTCTTAGATGATGAAGGTAAGATTTTAGATCTATTAAATATCAGCAGCCATGGTCCTAATAACTCTGAAATGAATTTTGACTATAAAGGAATTTTGGAGCCATTGGATAACCCCCCTCGTTCTATTACGATAAAACCGTATTTAACGAGAATAAACGATACTGGTTTTGAAGCTAAGGAGTATCAATCAAATTGGAAGGGTGCCCCTGCTACGATTGCGACAGCTGATGATTGGAAATTGGAAGTCAGTAATGTTCAAAGAAATAATAATGATTTACAATTGACGTTAAAAGCACTGGGGGATGTTCCTTACCGTAATCTTACGGTGAAATTTGAAGATGATAAAGGCAAAGACTACTGGAGTGAACCCATCTATGAAAAGATAATAGATAATAAATATGAGATTCAGTTAGTTTTTAAAGATGTTCCCCAAGATGAGAATTTAGATATCTTTACGAAAATTTATGAGAAACCACAGTTTATAGAAGAGTTGGAAATTGAGATTCCTGTGGAAGAATAATTAAAGGCTCCTGTAAAAAAGGTAACGGATTCAGTTTTCAAGGAGAAAATACATGATGCATAAAGTAAGTTAGAGGGAGGTGGAAAGCTTGATTTGGATATACTTTTTAGTATCACCAATAGCCCTTATCATACTAATCGCCATTATATTCGACAAAAAATATAACGTTAAAGAGGTACGAAAAGTGGACGAAAGAAGAATGGACAGAATATGGGCAATTGCGGAAAAAAGCAACCTATCCTAGTTTTTATATACGGGTCAGATTGTGGAAGAAGGTAGTAATTCTAACATTGAATAAGCACAGAAGTTAAATTCTGTGCTTTTTTGTTTGCTATTTATACTGTAATTATCTTACTGATACTGCTTTTTTAATTCTTGTATCTCGGTTGGTCGATAAACGGCATTTCCGGTCGATAAACCACATTCTCGGTTGATATCCCGCATTCTCAGTTGATATACCGAATTCCCGGTTGATATATCACATTTTGAGTCGATAAACCGCATTCCAAGTCGATAAACCACATTCCTGGTCGATATCCCACATCCCCGGTCGATATATCACAATCCCACTTAACAAAATCCTATTGCATCAAAAGTAAGAGCATTAAATTGCGCCTGTGCAATCCAATGCTCCATTCTACTCTACGTTTATTGTTTCAGTTTCATACCGATAAACTTCAACTGGGTCATATCTTCGACGGCATATTTTACGCCTTCTTTACCAATACCACTTTGTTTCACACCGCCATACGGGTGGTTGTCCTGGCGGTATGTTGATATCTCATTGATCCATACGCCACCCATCTCAAGCTTGTCAGCAACACGCAGCGCCCGGTCCAGGTCCTTTGTAAAGACACCTGCCTGTAACCCGTAAATGGAATCATTGGAAAAGCCGACAACTTGATCTTCCGTATCAAATGGAATGACCGATACAATTGGCGCGAATACTTCTTCGGCGATGATTTTCATGTTTTTATCAACATTTGTCATGATAGTGGGCGTTAATATCGTCCCTTTTTGATCGCCGCCTGCTGCTATTTTCGCTCCATTCTCCACGGCATCGTCAACCCACTGTTTGGCCCGTGTTGCTTCTTCTTCACTTATCATCGGTCCAATATCAGTGTCTTCATCCACTGGGTTTCCAATTTTTAAGTCATTTGTTTGCTTAACATATTGCTCCAGAAACTGATCATAGATATTTTTCTGGACGTAAACCCGTTGTGCTGAGATACATACTTGTCCTGAAAAAGCAAAGGCCCCTTTGACTAAAAGCTTAACTGCTTGTTCTACATCAGTATCATCGAATAGTATATTCGGTGAGTTCGAACCAAGCTCAAGGGTAACCTTTTTTAGACCGGCAGTTTTTCTAATCGACCTGCCAACGGGTAAGCTTCCAGTGAATGATACTTTATGGACTTTATCGTGTTGGACAAGTGGTTCTCCAACCTCTTTTCCCGTACCCGTTACAAGGTTCAATACACCATCCGGGAGACCTGCTTCTGTAAATAATTTTGTAAGCATATGAGCGGATATAGGTGTTTTTTCGGCTGGTTTAAAAATGACAGTATTTCCTGCAGCAATTGCTGGAGCAATTTTGTGCAGCGATAGATTTAATGGAAAGTTAAAGGGAGTAATAGCGCCCACAACGCCCAACGGTACTCTCTTTACTAATCCCAGCCGCCCTTCACCACCTATTGCTGCATCCATTGGAACTACCTCGCCAGATATGTGTTTTGCCTCTTCTGATGCAAAACGGATAACTTGGACAGCTCGCCCAACTTCATCACGGCTGAAAGTGATTGGTTTTCCTGCTTCTTTAACAATCGTTTGTGCAAACTCTTCGGTGTTCTTTTCCAGTAAATCAGCCGTTTTTCGTAAAATATCAGCCCGCTCATGTGCCGTCATGTTTTTCATTGTGTTATGGAACGTATCAAACGAATTAGTTATGGCATCCTCAAGATCATCCCGGGAAGCTAGTGCAATCTCTTGCACTTTCTCATTGTTATATGGGTTTATAACATCCGTGGTGTTCTCACTGGTGTTGCGTTCTTGACCATTAATAATCGAACCTATCATTTATATCCTCCTTCCTGAGAACTAACAGATTATATCTCCTAATTTCTCGGTTAATTTCATGTTCTCACTGTAATCAACTGGACAATCGATAAATACAGGTTTATTCATTGCTATCGCTTCTTCCAGTGCTGGCTTCAAATCTTCTGCTTTATCTATTTTCATTGCTTCAAACCCATATGATTCAGCAAGTTGAATATAGTCGGGATTGCCAAATTTAATATAGGATGCACGATCGAATTTCTTTAATTGGTGCCATTCAATTAGCCCGTATCCATCATCTCTCCACATTAAGACAATAATTGGCAGATTCAGTCGTTTGGCTGTTTCCAATTCAGCACCTGTCATTTGAAAAGAACCATCTCCACATACCGCTACAACATTACGTTCCGGGTGAACCATTTTTGCTGCAATTGCACTTGGAACAGCCACACCCATAGAAGCAAGACCGTTCGATATCAGGCATGTATTTGGTTCATAACAGTGGTACATCCGAGCCATCCACATTTTGTGGGCACCAACATCAGATATAGCAATATCCTCTTCCTTTAAAACAGACCGTAAATCGGCAATGATTTTTTGTGGCTTTACTGGGAAACTGGAATCATCCTTATATGATTCAAATTCATCCAATGCCTTCTTTCTTACACCTGCAACCCAATCCATATTTCTGTCTTTGGATTCAAGTAGTCCCGCTAACTGTTGAAGGTTTGCTTTTAAATCTCCTAAAACACTTAGAATAACCGGGTAATTTTCATCGGTCTCAGCTTCCTCAGTGTCGATATGAATAACAGACTTTTTGCCATCCGGATTCCAATCCTTAGGCGAATATTCAGCCATATCAAATCCAATGGTAATAATTAAATCGGAACTGTCAAAGCCACACGTAATGTAATCCTGTCCGCCAATCCCAGCTGTCAGCAAGCTGTGCTCATTTTCCCAGGGTACAGTTCCTTTTCCCATAAAAGAATTGACAATAGGCAGGTGGCTTTTATCAATCAGACTCCGCATTTCATCTACGGCCTTTTGCCTGGTAATACCATTTCCTGCAAGAATAATTGGGTGCTCTGCCTCCTCAATCAATTTTGCAGCACGTTTGATTATTTTAGGGCTTGCTTCAGTATGTGGTCTGTCAGTTGGTTTTATTGGAGATGCATCAACCTCCATGTCAGCAATATCTTCAGGGAGATCAATGTGTGTTGCTCCCCATTTCTCTTGCCCCGCTACTTGGAAAGCTTTGCGAACGACTTCAGGTGTGATTTCTCCTGTTTTGATTTGGGCATTCCATTTTGTAACAGGCTCATACATATTTATTAGATCATAGTACTGGTGAGAAATTTTATGATGCCGACTAAGTCCAGCTTGGCCGGTAATTGCAACTAACGGATCATGATCCATATTAGCATTGGCAACGCCTGTCATAAGATTTGTTGCACCTGGACCTAATGTAGCTAAACAAACACCCGGTTTCCCAGTTAATCTGCCGTATGTACCAGCCATAAAAGCAGCGCTTGTTTCGTGTCTAGTTACGATAAAGTCAATAGTAGAATCGTAAAGCGCATTAATGACATCGATATTCTCTTCACCTGGAACTCCGAAAATATATTCAACTCCCTCGTGCTCCATACATTTAACGAGTAATTCCGCAACGTTCATCAGCATCCATCCTTTATTTATTTTTGGGCAGTATTAAAGTGCAACTAAAAGCTTTACCGAAAGCCAATTTTGCTTCGCAGTTAAGAAAGTATAACTACTTTCTTACTGCATAAGTGCAACTAAGGCTTTCGCTATTAAAAGCTTTCGCGAAAGCCAAGTTTGCTAATAGTTTTTGTTAAAAGATGATTAATTATAAGTACAAATTAAAAAGTTAGGCTATGATTCCAATAAACTAGTCAGCATGATGAATAAGCTATCCGCATAAGATTATATTAACCACGCCCTAGATGGAGGGAACAGAATGGATATACTAAACAAGGTGAAAAGCCACCGTGAAGAAGAGAAAAGGCTAAATTGGGAAGGAACATTTGCTGAGTACCTGGAAATTGTAAAACAAAGGCCAGAAGTTGCCCAAACGGCTCATTCACGCGTTTATAATATGATTATAAGTTCCGGTCTATCTGAAAGAGATGGAAAGAGGATGTATGACTTTTTTGGTGAAGAGATATTTGGACTTGAAGATTCGATTGAAAGGCTAGTAGAAGAGTACTTTCACCCTGCAGCAAAGCGACTTGATGTAAGAAAGCGAATATTATTGCTAATGGGGCCTGTTAGTGGTGGGAAGTCAACAATCGTAACAATGTTAAAGCGTGGTCTCGAAAGGTATTCCAGAACAGATGCTGGTGCTGTTTATGCTATTAAGGGGTGTCCTATGCATGAGGATCCACTCCACCTTATTCCAAAACATTTACGTGAGGATTTTTCAAACGAATATGGTATTCGCATTGAAGGAAGCCTGTCACCATTGAATTCGATGCGACTTGAAAAGGAATACGATGGACGTATAGAGGATGTAAAGGTTGAACGGATTATTCTTTCGGAGGATAAACGTGTAGGGATTGGAACGTTCAGTCCGTCAGACCCAAAATCACAGGACATTGCTGACTTAACTGGAAGTATTGACTTTTCAACGATTGCTGAATTCGGATCAGAATCAGATCCCAGGGCATATCGCTTTGATGGTGAGTTGAATAAGGCAAATCGCGGCATGATGGAATTCCAGGAAATGCTGAAATGCGATGAGAAATTTCTCTGGCATTTACTATCACTGACACAGGAGGGTAATTTCAAGGCAGGCAGGTTTGCCTTGATTTCGGCTGATGAACTTATTGTAGCGCACACGAATGAGGCAGAATATCGCTCCTTTATTTCTAATAAAAAGAATGAGGCCCTTCATTCCAGAATCATCGTAATGCCTGTTCCGTATAACTTAAGAGTGAGTCAGGAAGAGCGTATCTATAAAAAAATGATAAATGAAAGTGATATGGCACATGTTCATATAGCTCCACATGCATTAAGGGTTGCCGCTATTTTTTCTATTTTGACGAGACTGAGCGATTCCAACAAGCAAGGGATAGACCTTGTCAAAAAGATGCGCTTGTATGATGGAGATAGTGTGGAAGGGTTTAACCAAATTGACGTCGATGAATTAATGAAGGAATTTCCGAACGAAGGGATGAATGGGATTGATCCGCGTTATGTGATTAACAGAATTTCATCGACTATTATACGTAAAGATGTTCCTGCAATTAATGCCCTTGATGTTTTACGATCGTTGAAAGAAGGATTGGATCAGCACCCATCCATATCAGAGGAAGATCGAGAGAATTATATGAATTATATATCTGTTGCACGAAAAGAATACGATGAAATTGCCAAAAAAGAAGTTCAAAAAGCATTTGTTTATTCCTATGAAGAATCAGCTAAAACATTAATGAATAATTATCTTGATAATGTTGAAGCATTCTGTAATAAAAATAAATTACAGGATCCATTAACAGGTGAAGAAATGCAGCCAGATGAAAAACTAATGCGTTCGATCGAAGAACAAATTGGTATCTCAGAAAATGCTAAAAAAGCTTTCAGAGAAGAAATTCTCATACGCATTTCTGCTTACGCAAGAAAAGGCAAAAGGTTTGACTATAATTCGCATGACCGTCTGCGGGAAGCAATTCAAAAGAAATTGTTTGCCGACTTAAAGGATGTTGTTAAAATAACTACTTCTTCACAAACACCGGATGAATCACAACTTAAGAAGATAAATGAAGTGGTTGCAAGGCTAATCGATGAGTATGGCTATAACTCCATTTCGGCAAATGAGTTATTGCGTTATGTAGGAAGCTTACTCAACCGTTAAATCGAATTGTTGGAAATAACAAGACTAATTGTTCACGAGGTCTTGTTATTTTTTTAGCAGATAAGAATGTATAAATACTTTCTTATCTGCATAAGTGCAACTAAGGCTTATCCATTTTAAGGCTTGGATAAGCCAAGTTTTCTAACCATTTAAGAAGTATTGAACTGCATGCAAATAAACGAATGCCAAGTCTAACACCTTAATATGTGTCAATATTTGTCTGTAATTGCATAGAATAAAGAAAACTAATAGCAGGAGGGGATTGATATGAAGGAAGATAAGGAAAGTTTTGCGGTCTCCAAGGAAGATTGGTCCCTCCATCGTAAAGGTTATCAAGATCAACAGCGTCATAATGATAAAGTAAAGGATGCCATCAGGAATAACTTACCAGATTTAGTAAGTGAAGAAAATATTGTGATGTCTAATGGTCGCGATATTATTAAGATCCCGATTCGTTCTTTAGATGAATATAAAATCCGTTACAATCATGATAAAACCAAACATGTGGGTCAAGGGGATGGAGATAGCGAAGTGGGCGATATCATTGCTCGTGACCCGGGTGGGGAGAGTGGTGATGGGAACGGGAAAAAGGCGGGCGACCAGGCTGGAAAAGATTATTATGAGAAAGAAGTTTCACTAGCAGAATTAGAGGAAGTTTTATTTAGAGAATTGGAATTACCCAATCTGCAGCAAAAAGAACAAGCTGAAATTAAGACAGAGAAAGTCGAATTTAATGATGTCCGTAAGAAAGGACTTATGGGTAACATTGATAAGAAACGGACAATATTAACGGCAATCAAAAGGAATGCAACTGAAGGAAGACCCGGAATTGAACCTATCAGCAATGATGACTTACGATTCAAGACGTGGAATGATGTTGTTAAGCCAGAATCAAAAGCAGTTGTTCTTGCGATGATGGATACGAGTGCATCGATGGGGAAATTAGAAAAGTATCTGGCCAGGAGCTTCTTTTTCTGGATGACAAAATTTCTTCGCTCCAAATATGAAACAGTAGATATTGCATTTATTGCCCACCACACAGAAGCGAAAGTTGTAACAGAGGAGGCATTTTTTTCAAAAGGTGAAAGTGGCGGCACAATATGTTCTTCTGCCTATAACCAAGCATTGAATTTAATTGATGATAAATATAATCCGAATCGTTATAATATCTATCCATTTCACTTCTCGGATGGTGAAAATATAACGTCAGATAATCCGAGATGTATTAAATTAGTGAATGAGATCATGGATGTTTCGAATATGTTTGGTTATGCGGAAGTAAACATGTATAACCGCCAGTCAACACTAATGAGAGCCTACAGCGGATTTGATAATCCAAAATTCCGCCATTACATCCTCAAAGGAAAACAGGACGTCTACCACGCACTAAAAGAATTCTTCCAAAAACAAGAAGTAAACGCTTAGGAAATACCCGGGGAGTACGCACTTCCCGGGTTATCTTGGTGCCTGTCACTCCCCGATATTTGTCGAATAATATTTCTTATGCTAGTTCAATTTTATAAACTCCTCTAGATGTGCTCAGTAAGAAACTCGATCCGTTAAATTCATATAATGAGGAGTCTTCCAGTGGTATTTCATATATTTCTGAAGGCAATGGCTGGTGTTCCTTGAAATCGGTATTAACATTACCTATGCCATTAAATTGCAATGCATGCATGGGTTCATAGTCATCAATTCTTCTCGTGTTAGTAGAGTAAGAAATATTTTTCAATTGTATTAATGTTTCATCTACATCATCAAGTTCAATCTTTGAAATTTTAATTGTTTGCCCATTCCAATTATTTAATAACTCGTTAAATTCCTCAATCGATAAAAAATGCTGATCCATGGTAATCCCTCCTAGACTTTATATTTTCCATGATTGAATTAATCATTCAGGAAAGGAAAAATGGAATAACTTTTCATAGGCAGATGCTGTTCCGAACCTCCAGCTGTCTAAATGAATAATCTATAGGCAGAAGGATGAAGATTCGTAACTAAATAATTCAGGAGTGAATATTATGCAACTTTTTTACACGGTCCGTCCTGGCGACACATTGTATCAGATTGCAATTCGCTGGGGGATACCAGTTGATTCTCTAATCGCTGCAAACAATATACAGCCCCCTTACACGATATTTATTGGGCAACAGCTTTCTGTACCACCAGGTGTTGATGTTATTCGTGTAAGGGCAGGAGATACCGTTTATAATCTCTCGCAGATTTTCAAAGTTCCACAATCTGTCATTATCGAAGCGAATGGACTTGAGCCTCCTTATATTATTCAAGAAGGACAGTTATTGAAAGTACCGCCTGGCGTTCCTTACTATATTGTCCAACCTGGGGATTCACTGTTTCAGATTGGCAGAAGATTTAACGTTACTACTGGTGGACTCGTTAATACAGAGCTGATTAGAAATGTGAACCGTTTACCAACTAATGCTATTTTTCCTGGGATGAGGTTAATCATTCCTTATGCACCGCCTGGGTTGAGCGGGTCAATTGCTTACACAGCAAACACTGGGGATGGATTCGATATTTGGTTATATGACCTTATGAGCGGTTTTAGTACGCAGCTTACAACAGGTTTAGGTGAATCCTTTTCTACACCTTTTTGGTCCCCAAATAGTAACAAGATAGCTTTTGTTGGAAAAAACGCAATCCTCTATGTCGTTGATGTAGAAGAGGGCACTGTTGCACGTATTGATCAATTTGATGAAGGGTTTGGCAATTATGTAAGTTGGTCCCCAGATAGTCTGAAGCTAACTTATACAAAACAAGATGAAATTATTTTGTACAATGTTAATACACACGAAGCACAGCGAATAAGTCAGCCTGGTGCGACAGATGTACAGTGGTTTCCAAATGGTATGGAACTTCTTTTTCAGGCACCTGATGAATCAGGGGTAAGCCAGCTTTACCGTATTAGGCAGGATGGATCCGATAAGCGACAAATCACGCAAAACACAGGTGGAAGGCATAATAATGTACGTCTTTCTCCAGATGGTTTGTATGTGCTTTATACAACTCCTGGCGCTAGCATTTCGCTAATCTTTATCGTACAAATATCAACAGGTAGCGTCTTTGAGGTAGTGGGTGGGCCACTTGCCAAAAATTATTTCCCTGAATGGTCACCTGATTCAAGAACGATTCTCTATAGTGCTACTGCGTTTGAAGACAGGGGGTATTTCTCATTAATTCGAACTGCTGGAAATCAAGGGCAGAATGATCGTACAAGAGCAATTTCAAATTGTTTTGCTACACCAGTTACATGGTCAAGCGATGGTAGCAGAATCGCCTATTTATCAGGCTGTAACGAGCAGGAATTTGCCAACGAAATGTGGATGATGGATTTAACACATCCAGTACCGATACGGTTGATATCGGGTGTTTCGATTATAGCTTTACAGTGGTCACCAACACCTAGATCCTCATTGAAAAAAACGTATACTAACGCTGAATTTAACGTTCAGTTTCAATACCCAGCAAATTGGCAAAGCGTAACAGCAGAAAGATATGAGGGGCCAGATGGATTTTTTCAGATTTCGGCAATATCCTCAGATAGTCCGCTCAATCAGGTTTGCCAAAACGAAGCATTCCATCCGCTAATGCCATATGGATCTGCCCCACGGATTGTTAACACACATATCCAGTCTCAAGAGGCGTGCTTTATTTTTCCATCTGCCGACCAGCCACCCGAAATGGAGAATCAGGTAGCCTTAATTGTCCGATATCCGAACCCTGTTCAAATAGGCGAAGACACGTACAATTTCTTTATTTTATGGGCGGATGAAAACCATATAAATGAAATTAGTGCAACACTTTCTTTTATTCGATAGTTCATTATTCCTTCCTGGCGTCATAAACTATAGAAAGCACACCTGGAGGGATTATTTTGACAGAAACAAAGGCACTTAATCGCGCGATCGATGAAATCACGGAAATTGCGACTGAGTTTGGTCTTGATTTTTATCCGATGCGTTATGAAATTTGTCCTGCTGATATCATTTATACATTTGGAGCATATGGCATGCCAACACGGTATAGCCATTGGAGTTTCGGAAAACAGTTTCACAAAATGAAGCTGCATTATGACCTTGGTCTGAGCCAGATTTATGAACTTGTTATTAATTCTAATCCCTGCTATGCATTTTTACTCGATACAAACAGTATAATTCAAAATAAGCTCATAATTGCCCATGTACTCGCTCATTGCGATTTCTTCAAAAATAATGCCCGATTTGCAAATACAAGACGGGATATGGTCGAGAGCATGACTGCGACCGCCGAGCGAATTGCTAACTACGAAATGATATATGGAAAAGATGAAGTCGAGCAATTTCTGGATGCTGTCTTATCGATTCAGGAGCATATTGACCCATCTATAATAAGACATAAGCTCCCAGCACAGAGTGAAGAGGAAGAAGAGACAACGCCAAAAGTTAAAACAGCCTATGATGATTTATGGAATTTGGATCAAAGTGAAGCAGATAAACAGCCAAGTCCAAGAAATAAACGAAAGAAGTTCCCGCCAAATCCGGAAAAAGATATATTGCTATTTATCGAGGAGTACAGTCGTGAGCTTGAAGACTGGCAACGCGACATATTAACTATGATGCGGGAGGAAATGCAATACTTTTGGCCACAGCTCGAGACAAAAATCATGAATGAAGGCTGGGCTTCGTATTGGCATCAACGAATCTTACGAGAAATGGATCTAACTACTGATGAAGTAGTGGAGTTTGCTAAATTGAACGCAGGGGTTGTGCAGCCTTCCAGGCAACAGATCAACCCGTACTATCTAGGTCTAAAAATGTTTGAAAATATCGAGGAACGCTACAACAACCCGACAGAAGAAATGAGGAATTTAGGGATTGAACCAAATTCAGGCAGGGAAAAGATGTTTGAAGTTCGCGAAATTGAATCCGACATTTCTTTCATTCGAAACTATTTAACAAAAGAAATAGTGCAAGAAGAAGATATGTATTTGTTTGAAAAGCAAGGAAGAGACTACCGGATTACCGAAAAGGATTATGAGAAAGTCAGAGATCAGCTTATCTCGATGAGGATCAACGGCGGCTTCCCGTATATACAGGTTGAAAACGGAGATTACCTGCGAAATGGTGAGCTATATCTAGTCCATGGCTACGAGGGAATAGAGCTTGATCTAAAGTATTTGGAAAATGTAATTCCATACATCTACCAGCTATGGGGTCGTGATGTGCATATGGAAACCTATGTGGAGGAAAAACAGGTTGTATTTTCGTATGATGGGAATAAGATGCACAGGCGATTTGTATAAAAAAAGCCGGAGATATGATTGGATATCTCCGGCTTCTTCAATTTACTAACTTTGATTTTACAACTTAAAATGTCTTTAACATTTATTCACAAACTCTCATTTGACTACTGTTACTGACTTGATGTTGAAAGATGGTTCTCAAATAAATCTATAATTTCCAGAAATCTTTCAGCTTCTCTAAATGTATGGTCAGCGAGGAGTGGATGAATATTACTTTTAATGCGACAAGCCTCTATTAACTCTCTTGCTGTTTTCTTAAAATCCCGTAATGAAACTACTGAAACTCTGTTTTGATCCAGGAATTGATCCAGTATTGGAACAGTTTCAGATTGCGGACGCATAGAATCTAAATCAACTGCCTGGAAAACCAGTTGATCAAAATCATGGCTGAATTCTCTTGCCTGTTCCACTAGCTGTCTTTCAGAAGGATCTAAAAGATGTCCGATAAATTTGGAATGGTCTGCCATAATTTTTAAGAAGAATAGATTTTCTTTGATAATCGTATCAGGTTCGGGGGCAAGTTTTCCTTCGTTGAGGTCTTTTAATCTGTTGGCAAAATAAGCGGCTTCTCTGCTAATATGGTCGACTAATAATGGAAAGTTATTTGATCGAATTTCACAACGTAAAGTTAACCCTAAAACTTTTCTTTTGTAACTCCAAATGGCAACAGCTGCCTGATAAACCTCTTTGTTAAAAGCTTGAACTTGGCGGAGATCTGAATTTACAGAAAACCTTGCCAACTTTTCTTCTATTCGTTCAAAAAGTGTGATGAACTGTTGGGCTTCTTCAATTAATCGCTTTTGTTCGTAGGTAAATCCCAAGCTTAAAAATAAAGCATGCTCCTTCATGATCCTCGACCAAAATTGAATTTCGTCCAAGGATTTCGTTACAATTGGGTTTGACAATATATCCCCTCCTGATTTTACTCTTCCTTCCCATATTTATGTATGTCAATTTGTCCCTATTCTTGCTATTCCATAGGACTGTATAAAACCTTTTTTCGATGCTTTCTTAGATTTCTCGCTTGTAAGGTGAAAACAGTGATTCGCAGGTTAAATCTCACCAATACTCAAATATTTTCACCATTAAAATTCACAGTAAAAAATGGCTTGGATATTCCTCCATGCTATTTTCATTACTAATATCTGTTGTTAAATTAAAGTGCCGCTAGCACAACAATGTTTTCTAGAATCAGATAATAACACATTTAGATAAATAAATTTAAATACTAAACAATTTTTTTACTCATAATAATTCCTAAAATAATAAATACTATTTTGACAATAATGCTATAAATATTAGGATGTGTCTCTATATAAAGAACGTGAAAATTACTAATAATTATCAATAGCGAAATCCTTGATAAAACAGTACCAAAAAATAAACCTATTAGACCTCCAACCAGCGTATTATTTATATCCATTAGCCAATAATCACCTTCTCCTTTGGATAATGATATAAATCCCTTGTTTCTTTACCTCTCATGAGAAACAAAAATGAGAATATCCCAATTCTGCCTACAAACATCATAAAAATAATGACACATTTACCGATTGTGCTTAACTCTGAAGTAATTCCCATGGAAAGTCCAGTTGTCCCAAAAGCTGAACAAACCTCAAAAATTATTTCTATGATTGGAAAAGGCTCAATGCTAGCTAAGAAAATAATTGCGGTTGCACAAAGCATAATTGCCGTTGTAATTACAATAAAAGATCGATTAATATCATCTGGATCAATTTCTCTTCCATACACCTTAATACTGGATTTACCTTTAGCATGATTAAGAATCGCTAATAACATAATAGCGAACGTTGTGGTTCTAATTCCCCCACCAACACTACTTGGAGAGGCACCGATAAACATTAAAATACAAATAACTAACAATGTAGGAATTGTAAAGTCACTAACATCCATGGTAGCTAGTCCACCATTTCTTGTGGTAACGGATTGAAACAGGCTATAAAATATTTTCTCATGCCATAGCTTGTCTGCTAAAAAAGCGTTACGTTCTAATACATAAATTGCTAGCCAGCCAGCAAGTAGGAGACTAAAGAAAGTGAAACTAGTTATTTTTGTAAAAAGGGAGAAATGATATTTATTATTAATATCCCGGTAATTTCCACTAAGTAAATCCTGCACCTCTATTAGTACAGGAAATCCAATTGCTCCTAAAATTAACAGAACCATGTTTATAAATTGCACAAAGTAATCATGCGCAAAAGGGATTAGTGAAGATCCGGTTATATCAAATCCTGCATTAGTTGTTGCGCTCACAGCTCCAAAAAATCCCTGTAACAAAGCTTCCTGCCATGTGTCAAAATAACTCAAAAAATATGTGCTCAAAACGATTGTTCCAAACAATTCAATGATAAGTATTATTTTAAAAATACTTATCATTAATTTTACTAATCCAGAAAACGTGGTTCTATTTTGATCAATCTTAATTAACTGTCTTCCCCGAAGTCCAACTTTCTTTCCAAGTATTATCCAAATAAACGTTCCTAAAGTCATAATTCCAATTCCACCAAACTGCAGAATTATAGCAAGAACTACTTTACCAACTGCATTAAATGTTTCCGCAGTTGAAACAACAGTTAATCCGGTAACACTTATTGCGCTTACAGCAGTAAATAATGTATCTATAAAGGACAAGCCTACACCTGTTTGATGAAAATAAGGTATGCTTATTAAAATTGTTGAAAACAAAACTGCAAATAAGTAAAAAAGAACAATGAGATGAATAGTAGATAAACGATTTATAAATAATTTGAATGCTGACATCACTGAAAAACCCCTTAACACGCATTTAAGCTATCCCTTATCAAAAATCATAACTATATCATAAGACTTAACATGAGAAAGCACAATATAAAGTTAGATAGAGTTAAATGATTATTGTTTCCATAATTGATTCTAATAATCACTTCAACTTTGTTCTACCGACTTGATTGAAAGAATCCAATCCAATGCAAAATATATTTGTATGGAGAACACTTAACTTATATTAATTTAAAATTATGTAGATACTGTAAATAACACCCTAACAAGGAAAGGAAGTACCAACTTGAAGCAAAAACCAGTGCGTAAAGAATTTGCAGTAATTGGGTTAGGGCGTTTCGGTGGAAACTTGTGTAAGGAATTGGTAAGCCAAGGTGTTGATGTCCTGGCTTTAGATAAAAGTCTAGAACGTGTTCAAGAATTTTCATCTTTAGTTAGCCATGCTGCGGAACTAGATGCTATAGACGAAGAATCATTAAAAACAGTGGGAATTAGTAATTTTAATTGTGTAATTATCAGCCTTGGCGAGGGTATACAGTCAAGTATTTTAGCAACGCTTATCCTGAAAGAAATGGGAATAGAACAAGTGTGGGTAAAAGCACAGGATGAATATCACGAGAAAGTGTTAAGAAAGATTGGTGCTGATAAGATAATTCACCCTGAACGTGACATGGCGATTCGTATTGCGAACCATATAGTATCAGATAAAGTAACTGATTACATAGAGTTATCTGATAAGTATAGCATTGTGGAAATTATAGCTAGTAAAAAAATTGCTGGAAAGACATTATCGGAACTTGATATACGAGCTAAGTACAATTGTAGTGTGATTGCAATTAAAAGAAGCTCCAACAATATTTTAATCTCTCCTCCGGCTGATACAAAAATTATTGTGACCGATGTATTAATTGCAATAGGGAGTAATAACAATCTTGAACATTTTGAGAATGAGGGAGTGTAGCTAGTTGAATGAGAAAAACATAATAAAAAGATTAGATCCTCCCCAATTCTTATTATTGATTTTTTTGACATTTATATTTATAGGAACTTTATTATTAAAGTTACCCCTTGCTACTACTGACCATATTACTGTTCTTAATGCTTTTTTCACAGCAACATCGGCAATGACAGTTACTGGTCTTATAGTAGTAGATACAGGAACAGCGTTTACTTTATTTGGGCAGATTATAATTCTTCTTTTGATTCAACTTGGAGGATTAGGAATTATGACTTTTGCAGTTTTTATTTTTTTAATGGCAGGTAGAAAGATTGGTTTTAAGGAACATGTATTAATTACCCAATCATTAAACCAAAATTCAATTGGTGGCGTTATTATTCTTGCAAAAAAACTCTTAGCATTTTCTTTAATAGTTGAAACTATTGTATTTACCTTGCTGTCAATCCGTTGGGTACCCATTCTAGGCTGGAAGGGTGGTTTGTTTGCTAGCTTATTTCATTCTATCTCTGCTTTTAATAATGCGGGTTTTTCCACTTGGTCAGATAGCTTATCACGTTTTATTGGAGATCCAATTATTAATATAATTATTACATTCTCATTCATACTAGGTGGTATAGGCTTTACAGTGATCTTCGATATTTGGAAGAAGAAAACGTTTGGAAAGTTCAGCTTACATACAAAACTAATGGTCATTGGTACGATTATAATAAATATCATTTCAATAATATTTGTGTTATCACTAGAATTTGATAACCCAAAAACAATTGGTAACCTCTCATTAGGTGATAAAATACAAGCATCCTATTTTCAAGCATTAACACCTAGGACTGCAGGATTTAACACGCTTGAGATAGCTAGTTTAAATGACCCAACCCTGTTCTTTATAATTTTATTAATGTTCATTGGTGCGGGTAGTGCCTCAACAGGTGGCGGGATAAAATTGACCACATTTCTCGCACTTATGCTCTCTGTTAGTTCATTTATTAAAAAGGAGAGTGAAATAAGTATTTTTCAACGAGCAATTACTGATTCAACAGTCGTCCGTTCATTAGCCATTACTGTCATTGGTGTCACTTTTGTTTTTATAGGCATTTTCATTCTGGATATAACTGAAGATGCCTCGTTTATTATGATTGTTTTTGAAGCTGTATCCGCATTTGGTACTGTTGGTTTGTCCATGGGATTAACAGGGGATTTAACTTCGGTTGGTAAAGTGATTATTATTACTATTATGGTCATCGGTAAAGTTGGACCATTGACACTAGCCTTTTCTATAGCAAATCATAAAAAAGTTAATGTTCGATATGCAAGAGAAGAAATATTAACTGGCTGATGGAGTAATTATTTATAGTAGTTATTACTTCTTACATTACAAGTAATATAATAATCAGAAATGTGGTGTAAAAATGGAAAATCACCAAATAATTATTGGTTGGAATGAACGATCCAAGCAATTAATTAAGGAAATTAATGAAAAAAAAGAGGATGAAAAAGTCGTATTAATTGATGCTACTCTAGATAATCCGCCTGAACTTAATTTTACGTTTATAAAAGGAGATGCCTCTAAAAGGGATACGTTGGAACAAGCAAATATCGAACATGCTAAAACAGTTGTTGTGACTTCGGATTTCACTGGGGGTGAAGAGGAGGCAGATCAGTATAGTATTCTAGTTACAATCTCCATAAGGGTAGCTAATCCGAATGTGAAAATCATAACAGAACTTCATACAAAAAAACATGTTGAAAATGCTAAAAGAGCAGGGGCTACAACTATCATTCGAGCTAATGAGTTTATGGGAGGAATATTTTTCCATGAAACGTATACTGATTGTTTAAATAGGTCATCTATTGAACAAATAATCTCCCAACAGTATAAAACTTTGCCTGTTCCTAATAACTTGATCGGAAAACAGTTTAGAGAATGTCAGAATAAATTTTTAGATAAGGATGATCTGCTCATTGGGGTAATTTGTGATGGAAAAATGTCAGTTAACCCTGCTTCTGAAAAAATAATAAACAATGGTGATTTGCTGATTTCAATATAGTATTAACTTGTCGAGCGGCACCAGTTAGCTTAACAATAATTATTTTTCCTGACTTCCTATTGGTCCTTTTAATGAATTATTTATGACATTACCGTCGATGTTTTTTAAAAATAACTTTCCAATATCTTTCCTTCTTCATTAAGAAATTGTAATTCACTCTTTTCAAATTCATCCGAACTTAATCCATGGAACAACCATGCTTTCAATTCTTTACCTTCCAAAGGGATAATATCAGCATTATGAATACCCAGTTGTACTTTAGCAACTTCGGACGCAGCAAATTCAATTCGGTAACCATCATGACCTGTTGAATTTCCAGCATTTCCTTCAGCAATATCTCCAACACCGACCATTTCATCAAACTTCCAACCATATTTATTTTTAGTTATTATTGCTGCCGCTAAATAGTTCTCTGGTTTATCGACTTCAGAATAGAAAAAGACATATGATACATTCTTGTCTTCAGAGAATTTAGTATCAATAATTTCCAAAATCTCAAAGTTTGGTTCTTCTGTATTATTTAAAGCCTCTACTGGTGTAGCGAATGAATTATTCTTTTTGTTAAAATCTAAAGAAACAAGCTCCCTCCAGGAAGGTCATATCGGTTTATGTACGGACCGCCATTCTTATTTATTACTAGTAGTTTGCCATCCTTTACATATATTCCATATACACCAAAAGACCTATGATATCTCTTTTCAGACATAATAATCCACCTCATTCTTGTTCAACTGCCAGTGCTAGTTAAGTACATTTACTTCAATTTATTGTCGAAAGGTATCAGCTACTAAATTACTAAATTCTCTTAGGTAGTAAAGGTAATTGTCATCACCATAGTTGTATCGCTTGTTATACATTTTAGCTACAACAACATTGTATTCTGGAATCACTAAAAGAGTTGGTCCTGTTATTCCTAATATTTGATAAGAACCCTTAGGGACTCTTTCCCCAATCTCACTGTTATCGGCAGGATTACCTTGTACATACCAAAACAGTCCATTTTGTGGGAGGTTAATATTTTTAAAGATAGGGCTTTGAATTTGAGTTGCGGTTTCTATCACTTCTTTTGGAATAATTTGTTTCCCATTCGCAATGCCTTTGTTTAAATGAAGATTTCCCCATTGTGCAAACTCTGATGCAGTCGTATGTAGGTTTGATTGAGTACCATTATTGTAACTGCTCAACTTATATGAACCATTTTCATCTGGATTAACAATTTCTTTTACTAACGCTTCGTTCTCCGTAGTTTGCCAGACTGTTTTCTTTAAACCCAAAGGTAAAAAGACTCGCTCATTTAAAAGTTCTGGAAAACTCTTATTAAAAAGTCTATTTACCAACCAAGTAATTATTAACACATTTATTCCTCTATAAGCCCATCCATTGCCTGGTTCAAACTCTCTAAAAATAGTGCCATCTTCTTTTTCGTGTAAACCGTGTGAATGAGTTACTAAATGCCGTAATGTGGTTTTTCCAAGTAGTTGTTCATCTATTTCTTCAAAATATTCAATTGCATAATCATCAAGGCTTTTGATTTTCCCTTCATAAAGAGCATAGGCCACTGCTAATCCAAGATAGCTTTTTCTTGCAGATGCTACGTTAAATAGCGAGGATGAATTGATTGGATCTGCTTCAGTAGAATTAGAATGATAACCACTATAATGTTCCAATATTACTTTGTTATCTTTCAGTATATATAATGAAGAAGCACTACTCTTGTTTTTTTCTTTTATATCCTCAACCCAATCAATTAATTTTTCAAGCTTCTTCATTATAATTTCTCCTTTCCTTCACAATCTCGTACTTATTTCAGCAAAAATAATCAGAAAAACTTGTTAAATCATCGAATTCATTTCACAAATTGTGTTATAATACGAACAAACGTTCTTAAAAGGTGGTTTGAGCATGAATGGATTAATTCAGCATTCAGTTGATACTAAAGAAAAGATCGTTATCTTTTATATGGATCATAAGAACAACGTAACGGAGCGCTATATCCGTGTAATCAATTATAATGATGATAAAATTCTTGCCTACTGTTACTATCGAAAACAAGTGCGTACATTTAAACGCAATAATATACTTTCCGTTGGCCCAGCCAGAAAACAAATGGAGGCGTAGACATGCGTGTGAACAATCGATTAGGCGGGGAAAAGTTGGCGAAGATGAAGATGGCTTGCATGTGTGAAAGCAGTAAATCCAAATAGCTAGGGCTTTACTGTCATAACAAATCAGGAAACAACCCAAATCCTCCTGACTGAAATGCGAAGTAACCAATAAGAAGCACAAATATTAATTGGAAGATAGTATACAGATAATCATTTTGTCCCTTTTTATACTTCCATTCGATGATTGCTCGAAATACCTCTTGCAAAAATAAAAATACCATTGATACCATAAAGACTGCCAATGAATTATTAATAGGTAAACTTGGAAGGTCATAAAATATAATAGCTGCAACAATAGTCGCAATAACAGTTAGTGTTACAATAATCCGATCACCTTTTTTATGTAAATCATTCACATGAGTTTGCGAAAAGAATTTGGTACGTTTAACCTTAAGTATTTTTCGCATTATCGTATTAAAGATAAATATTATTAGAGATAGTACGACTATTAGCACGATTAACTTCCCAAATATAGGTTCTTGCCCCGGGTACATAACGATTCTCCTTTTTAAAACTGCCAACGATAAATTTCGATAACGTCTATTCGAATTCCTTTATTCTATACGAATTAACAATTAAAAAGTTCCCGTATAGTCGCGTTTTGAATTAGAAAAGACGCATGATCACCCCATGCGTCTGCTACCTTATACAGAATTGAAATTCACCTTCACCTGTACCAAATCCTGTATTTCATTATTTCTTGGGCTGCGTGTATATACCCAAACCTCCCCGGTGCTTGCGATTGGCTGCCTGTCAAAAGGTAAAGTGCTTTCAAACCTTCCATATGCCGGTGCTCCTTGATCCGCCATTACAGATCGCTCTTCAGAGACGATTACCCCGTTACTATCGCGTACCTGATGCAGGACATTCGCTTCAAAAGCTCGCGCCCATCCTGTAACCATTTGTCCGCTTTGAATGACGGTTCCGGGTAAAGGGTCCATCACAGCAATATTTTCTGAAGTTTCAAGCGGAATAATCAACGCATATCCTGGCCAGATGGTTGTTGGTGAAAAACCTGGTCGATCCAAATTAGCGCGAATAATGTTGGCTCTTGGAACCCCAAATCGTTGTTCCATTTGATAGATAGTGTCACCTTGTTCTACTGAGTAAATAAATGCAGGAACAATTAATGGCTGCCCGGGGTAAATCAAGCCAGGATCCTGAATATCTGTGTTGATTCCAGCAATCAGTTCGATAGCTGTTGAGAACCGTAGAGCAATTCGATTAAGTGTGTCACCAGGCGCTACTACGTAAAATGTGGAGATGTCGTTTGTTGAATTTGATGGGACGACTAAGAACTGTCCGGGAAAAATCAGATCAGGTGTGGTTACGGGAGGATACAGATAATTAGCATCTGCAATTGCCTGTGGCGTACTGCCGAACCGGTCAGCAATGGCATACAATGTGTCGCCTGGCTGTACTTGATAAATAAAGTATGTGCCTGTTGCAATACTCAAACATATCACCTCCTAAAGTTATGAAATCTGCTTATATAATACGTAACAAACGGGCGAATGTGTATAGTGTGTTGGCAAACTAGAGGAGCGGGATAAATAATAACTGTTTCCGTTTCCTATCACATAATTCAGAATTACACTTTAAAATGTAACTGAATGTGTATAACAAATTGCATCGTATTTGTAGTGATACTTGTAATTAAAAATAACAAATCTCAGTTCAGTGAACTGAGATTTTTCCTTGAATTTATTTTCAAATGCTCATTCAACTAACGCGCACTTTACTTGAAGGCGATGAAGTTGCTAATAATTATTTATTACTTTCTTTTCTATATAGTTTTCTTCACTTATCTCTTTCTCACTAACTAAGAGTGATTGGAACGCTGCAAACAGTTCTTGTATATCTTTCTCTTTGTTAATTAAGTTAATACTTTTTTGATACTCTTCCTCATTCTTATATTTTGAAATCTCCATCCATTTCGTACTATCCTCATTGCATTGGAGATAAATAGTAGTAAAATCCAAATATTTGTTATAAATTTCTGACGCTTTTTCTTGAATACTTAAATACTCGTCCACTTTATCATTTTCAATATGATATTGATAAACTTTTACAAACATTATTCTCCCTCCAATTTTATAAACCTTATTAAATAATCCTGCTACTATAGTTGAACAAGAAGTGCAATTACTTATTCAAGGAAAGCTACCCGTTTGTTGAAGAGTTTAGATCTCAGCTAACATAATAACACCAAAAAACAGTAAAAAAATTACTATTAAATAAACTCCAACTACCAATGAAGCTATTAATTTTCGTTTAGTATTTTCAATCTTAATAAGCTCTTCCAACTGTTTCTCATTCATTATACGTTCTCCTCTCATAACTTCTATAATTTATTTAAGTTAAAAATCTGTTCTCTTCAACTCTTCTGCTGCTTTAGAGGAACAAGCAGATTCAATTTCCTATTCAAGGAAAGCACCCGATAGTTTAAGAATTATTAATCCTTTTTTATATACGCCTTTGATATTTACTGTGTCCATCTGTTAAACCGACAAGTTCAAATTTATTATTCTTATAAAAGTTATTTAATTTTATATTATCCGCAACACAATCTAATTTAAGATATTCTTTATCACTTTCATTGTTCTGTATCCAATCTAGAACACTTCTACCCATTCCGTTCTTCATATATGTAGGAATAATTGCAAGTCTATGTAAGTAAAGCGATTCTGAGGAAATATCGTCTCCCCAAATATGCCTGTCCCATTCACTTTGTTCAGATAAAAGTGTAAATGTAGCCACAATATCGTTATCTTTCAAAACAATATACGTTTCTTGATTAGATATGGCTTGTTCAATTTCTTCATCATCACCACCATCTAATAGAAACCCCCATTGATTTATTTCATTATCTTTCATCCATAGAGCTATCTGTTTTAACATTTTAATAATTTCACTACTATCCTCATTCGTAGCAATTTTTATATTGAAACCTTCAACGTAATCCAAGTTCATTTTTTACCTCCTCATAGATTATCTTACATTTTTATTCTCTGTGATAGGTAACGGAACCCGTTCCATCCAACTAACTATACTGTTTTTCGTGTCCTGTAAAGCAAGGCTCCAACCAGCGCCAGGAAATAAACAAGCAATCCAATAAATGTATAGACATACATGATTGGCTGATTTTGAACATACCCAACGATTGGCACATTTAAGAGCAGTAATAAAGGAAATCCAAACATTATTGCTGTCGCACTTCCCATCACCATATTATCTGCTGTATTGGATTGGAATTTTGGATCAACTGCCTTTAATAGTGCCATTCCAGTTGATATTGTACCGGTTTGCATTCCGTAAAATCCTAATACGTTTGGCAGTTTATTTTCAGGGAACACGCGCGGTCCAATCCAAAGTAAAAATGCGATGGTCACAAAGCCGCCTAAGGTAGTTAATATCAGAATTGGGAAAGCATACTCCTGTAATGCATAAATCGAAATAGCAGCTATAGATGCAGTTATCATGTAATCGAACGAAAAGCCGGAAATTCGCTGCAGTAAAAAGTTGTTCGGTGAATGTTCAAGCTGAAGTCCAGCATTTTTTAATCGATTTAAAACAGTTCGGAAAAACATCGCGTACAAGCTTCCGATTAAAAAGTGGAATCCAATGATTAGCTGGGCAAAAGTTGCTCCAAATGTTCCAAGTGGCGTCAATACTTTGTCTAACCCGTATATGGTCAAATATGTAACCAGATAAATGAAGCCGATTAATGCTATTTGATAGGTTAGCTTATCGATTGCATCACTTAACGGAATTTCATCTGGCTCTGACCTTTCTATCACTTGTTTATGTGTTTTGACTGGGCCAGATTCGGTTTTCTGGAACTTTTTGCTGCGGGCTAACAGGTTCATCAGGATAATCCCGACGACCGTCGCCCAGATAAAGCCTATCCCGGCAATCGTTAAACCAAGGTTCCCGCCCCCAACTAGTCCCAGTTCTTCCCACTGTGTACCTATTGAATATGCTTGCCCGGGACCCTGACCGAATCCGAGTGGCAGCAATAGTCCAACACCTGGGAAAAAGTCGGGATAAAATGTTTCGACAAGGATCATGAATAAACCAAAACCGACCAATCCTTGGATGAGGTATGTTGAAACGATCATGAGGCCTGAGTTAAGGATTGCCGGGCTGTTTTCAACTTCCCGTTCTTTTAACGATAAAGCAATAAAGCCAATAGCCATTAAATGGTAAACCAGATTCCCAAGTAAATCCTTATCAAAGTTGATCCATCCTAGCAGTTCAGGTCCGACGATTAGCCCAAGGAAACCAGCAATCATGGACGTTGGTACAATTAATTTTCGCAAGGCTGGAATTCTAGCTTTTAATACAGCGGCAATAACAATTAAAAAAGATAAAAGAGCAAAATCGAGCACTAATGACCAGGAGTTACTCATGAGATAACCTCCTTGGTCTGTTTAGATTCCAATGCCTGTGCGGTTTTGATTGCCATTAACCATTTGTATGCCGAGGTTTGGGGCTGATAAAATACAATTCGGTAAAATTGATCTTCATAAAAAAAGTCCAGCTTATGATGAAACTGAATATTAATCCCTTCCAGATCCTCAAATGCAAACGCATATTGCTCTCTATCATCTCCATCGAAAGTGATTGTTTTATTGTTCCACTTCAAATCCCCTTTAGAAATAAGCCGGAATGGTTTATTGTCCCAAGATATAAACAGCTTTACATGGTCCTGCATTGCATTATTCCAGTTCTGCTGCCAATCCGGGTCAAGTAAGGTGGCTTTCAGAAATTCAAGCTGCCATTTATTCCAATCACGAGGAGTAGAATAATAGATGGGGTGTGTTACTTCTTCAAAATTTCCTAAAAGTGTGTAACGAACGGTATAATCACAGCTCTGACATTCAAACAGGTCATCGTGCGAATGCAGCTGTCCAGGTATTCTACAATGTGGACAAACAAACAACAGGCGTTCCAAGTAGTTTGCTAGATTTTTCCCCTGATATTCACTCGCAATCTCGGACTGCCATTCCATTTCATTATGGTAAAGCGCTTCGGTTAGCTTTTGGTTTATGACGTCAGGTGAATCGTTTGAAAAAGCTCCCTGATCCCATTCTTTTTTATAGGAAATAGAGATTAAGCCTTTGCGATGTTTATCTGCCCACCTTGGATGAGTAAGATGGCCACCACGAATAGTTGCAACTACAACAGGAATGTCTAACAGCTTGACTAGTTTAGCTGTTGAATAAATAAGCGGCTCGGTGTCACCATCCCAATTACGGTTCCCCTCTGGAAAAATACCAATAACCCGATTATGTTTTTTAGCTTTCAGCACACCTCTTATCGTGCTAGTATCATTTTTAAATTTCATTTTAGGAATGGCGCCAACATAATTTAATATTCTTTTTAAGAAAGGATTTCGAAAAAGAGGGTCAGCAGCAATGAAAGAAATCGGTTCTTTTACATAACTATTCAGAATCAGCGGATCCCAGTTGTTTACATGGTTAGATAAAATAATATAAGGTGGTCTCATGTGAAGTGTGTCATTACGTTCAATCACTATATTTGAACGTCTTCTGGTAAAGAAACGGATAGGAATTAACAGCATATTTATTATCCACATATTCGGTTTATTTTCGATACTCATAGTTTCACATCCAACGATAAAATTTATGAAATAATTACGCTATTATTTTACCATACTTAAATACAAAAAAAGCTATACCCCATGAGTTTACGGAGTATAGAGAGGCAGTGTTAGTACCACAAAAACATGAATTTAGAATTAATCTAGTTCATTTGCACAAAAAGACATTAGATCATTTCGTTGGTTGAGTTTCACATCTAATAATTGACTAACTTGTATTAATGAAGGATCTGTAAACTCACTTCCATTCGCTTTAACTTGATACATCAAAGATTTGAGCATTTTAATATCATCGTTAATAATCTTAAGAACATCTTCTATATCCAAATCACATCCCCCTTCCAGGAATAAGGAGTGTATTCGAAAGCTGGCTGACTTATTGGAAAATCCAACTTAGTCCCTGTAGCTTTGCGTCATCATTTTTCAATGATTTTGCCATTTTCGTACATGATGTGATGGTACTAACACAGTTTATTCTATAAAAGATATTATTCACAATATACTATATATACTGAATTAACGCAAAAATCATGAATAGATATTGAATTTAAACTTGCTTCACCTGGATTATTGTCCCGTCTTTTAATAAAACGCATAGGATAATACAATAATATGAATAAGGAAGTGAGCAAGCGATGGGATTATATATTAATAATGATGATCATCCAGATGTCTTTATGAATGGCAGCGATATTCTGGAGCCGAACCAGGGATACTTTCGCGTAGATTATTTCTCCGAGATGATAAAAGAACAGAAAGAGCTAAATAAATCATTATCGAATTCGTTCCGTGACTTAAAATCGTTATACCACCAACAAACTAATACGCAAGCAGGCAGGTGGCAGGAGGTTGGCAAACAGCTGGAAGTATTAAAAGAAAGTAACCTTCAGCATCAAAATTTCGAAAAGCAGGCCGTGCAATGGCTGACAACATTAGATAGAAACAATGCAAAGTTACAAGCTATTTTGGAGAACGGTGGTCTTTTAAATAAGGAGATTGCAGAGCAAGTCAATCGCTTAGGCGAATCGAACCAAGCTATTGTAGATCAGTTAGGAAAATATGAAAGCTCAAGCCAGTCACTCGCATCACATATGAGTGAATTATATGATCTCAACAAGCAGATGTCAGAGCGGATTTCCACACAAGATGATAACCAGGATCAAGTAATAAACCGACTGGAAAACCAAGAAGCCCTAATGGAGAAAACATTAAGGCAAATTGATCAGTTTCGATCCATCCTTTTTGAACGAACCAACTATATAGCAGAAAGTATTGAAAACAGTTATAATCTTACCTCCACATATGTCTATAAACTGATGACTGGATCAGAACAACCACTTTCCCTATTTATGAAAAAGCAACGAGAAGAAAAGTGGAAGTCTGATTAACTGAATGAAATGGCGATACTGTAATACGGTATCGTCATTCTTTGATACAATGTAAACAAAAGAAGTCCATAAAGGAATGAATTTCAATGAACATTAAAATTATCGCAGTAGGAAAATTAAAGGAAAAATACCTCAAGCAGGGCATTGAAGAATACTTAAAAAGATTAAGTACATATGCAAAAGTTCAAATCATCGAAGTCGCCGATGAAAAAGCCCCAGAAAATATGAGCGACGCCGAAATGATCGAAGTAAAAAAAAAGGAAGGCGAACGCATTCTCGCTAACATCAAGCAGGATACCCATGTGATAACACTCGAAATCAATGGCAAAATGCTAAGCTCCGAACAGCTCGCAGTCAAAATGGACGAGCTTGCCACCTACGGGAAAAGTAAGCTTGCATTTGTAATTGGCGGGTCATTAGGTATCAGTGATGAAGTCCAAAAGCGAAGTAACCTCGCATTATCATTTTCCAAAATGACATTTCCGCACCAGGTGATGAGACTTATATTGTTGGAGCAGATTTATAGGGGGTTTAGGATTAATCGGGAGGAACCGTACCATAAATAGAGGCAAAAAAATTTGAAGATAAGGCGGCATTTTGTCTTTTGAATCAGAATTTTCCTTTGAATAATCTGATTCAAGATACAGGATGTGAATAAGTGTAAATGTCTTGGACAGATTTACTTCGGAAAAATCAAAATCGAGTTCTATTTTATCCATAGTTCGAAAACGACCGTCCAAATGTTTGATGGATATCTTATTTAGCAAAAGCTGAAGAAGCTGCTTTTTCTTTTCTCTAGAAGATTGTTGAAATTCATCAACATATTTTTCTAATAAATGCCTAACCACGTCTGGTGGTATAATTTTAGTGTCTGATGAACTTAGTTGAATGCTAAGTTCATTTTTCTTCTGTTCTAAGTCATTCTTCGACTTAGCTAACTTCTGTAACCGTTCCTGTAATATGGATACAGGGAAGAGATTTTGCTCAAATGCTTCCATATATTTTTCTTGCATGGTATTAGCTTCTTTAAGCTCTGTTTTAATCTTCTTTAATTGCTCTTTTAGATTCACATTTAATTGAACCGTGTCTTTATTAATGCTTTGTATGGTTTGACTAAAGCCAGCTGAATCGTTCAAGAATTCTGTTATACGATTAATGACAGCATCTTCTGCATCGTAAGCTTTAATTGAATTGGCTTTACAGGCAGATGATCCTTTGTTGTGGAACACACTACATATATAATAGCGATGTTTTCGTTTGCTTCCATCTTTTAAAATATGGGTAGTGATAGATGGAACCATTCCTTGTCCACAGGTAGGACATCGAAGGATGCTGCTTAATAGGAAAGGCTCTTGGGATTGACGCTGCTTAAAAGACTTACTTTGTCTTCTGGCTTGGACAATATTCCAAAGCTCATCGGAGATAATAGCATCATGTTTTCCATCGACTACAATGGGATTAGCATTTTTGCCACGCCTTCTCTTTTTATCCCAGTTCTCAACTTGTAACCATCGAATTTTACCATTATAAATAGGATTATCTAATATTGTAGCAATGCCATTGATTGAGAAGTGCTTTCTACGTTTAGTCCGATATCCTGCTTTGTTTAAATAATTAGCTATAGCCTTAAGCCCCTTACCTTCTGCATATAAGTTAAAGATAAGTTGAACAATATCTGCTTCTTGTGAATTAAAGATTAGCTCTTTTTCTATAGAATCATATCCGAAAACCACGCCACCATTCCAGCTACCTTCTTTAGCCCTCTGTGTCATACCAAGCTTCACATTTTCAGATAGAGTATTTCTCTCCATTTCTGCAATGGATGCCATCAGTTGAACGACAAGTTTGCCAATAGGACTAGATGTGTCAAAATTCTCTGAGTAGGAAATAAACTTTACATCATACTCTTCGAAATTATCTAGAAGAACTAGAGTATCCAACATATTACGTGAAAGGCGTGATATCTTCCATACAAGTACAGCTTGAAATTTCTCCTTATCAATATCAGCTATCAGCCTTTGCATTGCAGGCCGGCCTTTTATATCTTTACCACTAATGCCTTCATCAACATATTCTTCAGCAATGTGCCAACCATAAAGGGACGTATATTGACGTAAAGTTTGTAATTGTGCAGAAATACTGTAGCCTTCACTTGCTTGTTCTTCTGTGCTGACACGACAGTACAATGCAACGCTTTTTATTTCATTCATTTTGATCCTCCTTTAACTTTTATAACAGTATTGGTATTAAAGGAGGTAAAAAATACATTGCTTTGTTTAGGAAGTTATTTATCAGTTGAACGACATGAATACGCACCAGCTTATCTAAAGGTGTCGGGATGTAAAACTAAGACCTGTAAACGGTCGGTGTTGGATGAAGAAAAGAATTAATTATCAAAGCAATGAATACTTAAAGGTTCAATAGGGTTAACTATTACCTAACGTATTTTATGTTAATATAAAGAGTCGTACTAATCTGCACATGAAAGAGTGAACCGACACGAGTTTATTTACAAATAGATATAAGTAGGTGAAAGCGTTGACAGAGTGGAAGCATCGTCCGACTGTAAGCGATTCTCATCCTTTTAAGGAAGAATACGACAATATGTTAGATGCGGATCGAGACTATTTTAAAATTAGATATGAAGTAAATGAAAGTGAAAAGAGTGGTGACTCTTCTATAGACAATTATTTTGCTAAGAAAATGGTAGATAATCCAATTGAAGTTTACTATTGGAAATTCATTAATAAAGAAACAAGAATAAACGATAGGGGATGAGCCGGGTGAAAGTAAACGAACATGAGGTGGCAACTATCTGAGGACTATTTTGAAGAAGAACAACCAACAAAACAAAATCATTAGCTGAGTAGTACAACGATACTAGTAACTAAATACAATTCATTAAAGACGATCACTTTTTAGGGTGATCGTTTTGTCGTATTTGACCTATACTGCGAAATAAAAGAATGGGTTTGACAGGAATAAATACAAATACTTGGTATATATTCAGTACAATAAATCAAGGTTAATGTTATCTCTGATATTAAAAATTAAAAAGTTGCTCAAAAGTTGCTCAAAAATTGCTAAGAAAAAACCCTTGTGTATTTTTATAGCATATTATAAAATAAAATTGTAGTTAAAACTTATGGAAGGAGGAAGGAATTTAATGATTAGTTTTCAGCGATATCAAAGATGGCAGAAGTGGTTAAAAGAAATACCGGCTCTTAATGATTCAATGAATGGAATTATCGCAAGAAGCTTCATCTTAACAAAGGGAAATCTGGAGGAAGTGGAATTCGTCACAGGTGCGTCCAAGCAGGATATTTTTAGAGTCTATGAATGGCTAAGTGAAAAAAAACTAATTGACGGGCTTATTTCGATTGAAAAAGAAGATGGAGATAAGGGTGGAATCGAACATATGGCAGTTGTAGCAAAGGGAAAAAAGAAGAAGGAACGTACTTTTACACGAGAAGAAATGGTGGATTATGCTAAAAAGAAATTACTTGAAGCGAATAGAGGTATTAGTTTTGTTAGCTTGAAGCATAATGTATTAACTTGTGAGTATGAAGGCCGTACCTTCAAGGTGTATATTAGCTCTTCAAGGGATTATGAATCTTTTAGAAAAGGTCTCGACTATGAACCATATCGCGTATCTGCGTGGAACAAAGGATCGCAGGAAATGTTTTCTTCATGTGATTATTATGCATTGTTGGTGAAAGTTGATAAAAATACAAAGTATATTACAGAATTTGAAGATAATATTGAGGGGATGTTCGTTAACCAAGAGCAATTTAATAAGTGGTTGTCTCAAAAAGTGGCTGTTCCTTCTGGAATGATCAATTTCTATGTTCACTACAGCCAATCCAAAGATGAAGGAAGAAATTCTATAACAGTTATCGATGACCGGGAAGAACCAGCTCTTTCATTAAATCATTTGTATCAAAAAGGTTGGTCTATAATATAAAAAATGGATTCGATAAAATATCGAATCCAAAAGACAAATTTCTAATTTTATTATATATAAAGAATAAGACGATAACCAGATAAATATAAAAAAGCTGCTTTTTCACAAGCCGGTACGAGCTATTTGTTTCGGCTTTTTCCATAACTGTAGATAATTAAAGTATAGAATGTTCAATTATCTAAGGAATTACTCATATGGATAATTATAATTTAACTACCATACATAAAGGGAAATAATAGCTGGATAGGAGGATATTGAATGGCAAGTTTAAGAAAGTTAAAAGAGATTGAAAGAGACTTCTCAAAGAAACATATTGATATTTCAAAAGTTGGTTTTTATGATTCTGTAGCTTTTATGCGTGAGGAACATAGTAATCCATCGTATCTAAACAACTATGCAAAATATATCCACTTAAAAAAATATGATTCAACCTATTTATCTATGGTAAGAGAAAAAGTGCCTTTTATCGCGAATCTGTTATTTAAAGAATTAAAAAAAGATGGTCGTTTAGGTGCATGTGTAGATATGTCAGCTATACTTTCTCGTATTTTAGAAGAAGAGGGCATTTGGAATCATATGGTCTTCGGAAGTTTGAGTATTGATTATCCTCCAGAAAGTCAATTAAAGGGAGGACACTTTTGGTGTGTTGATTATACAAAGGGAGCCACAGCCGCACACGCTTGGCTAGTTGTACCTCCGTATCAGATCGTTGATTTAACAATAAAATTACAACCATATTCGGAGGGACAAAATCAGTATTTACCAGATATATTATTAAGCGAAGATGTTAAGCCCTATACTCCTGTTGCTAAAGACTTGATAAACCCTAAAATTATATATGACTTACAACGAGAGGGTATAAAAGACGTTATTAATCATACACTTCCACAATTTAAAGCGTTTAATAGCATTTTTCCTGCTGTTAGTACTGTATATAGTTATAGCTCATTACATTATATTCCCACTTCAGTTTCAGCACCGGATGCCCCATTTGAGCAAGCTGTTAATTTAAAGCTTAATGGTCGATATGGTTACAATATATATGTAGATATTATTAAGCCAGCCTTAAAAGAGCAAGGTTTCTAAAACAGTGAGCAGAAGCCGGCTTCTACTTTTTTTATTGAAGTCAAATAAATTTCTTTGAAAGAAGCGGTGGGACGGATTGATATGCTACTTCCAAATTTCATCATTCTACAATATAGATAATCAAGGGCTTTAGATTAACTATATTGGAATAAACGTAAGAACCGTCCCTACGCTTTCAAAAAGTAAAGTGGCAGGGACAGCTATAAACAGATATGATTTCCTGTTCATTTATCCCATCTTTTGCAGATATATGTTCGCCATTAATTATATGAATATTTAAATTAATCACAAATTATAGTATTAGTATTTTTCTATGAAATTGAAGCTGTAAAGTTACCCATAGTCTGTAAATTTAGGATTGGTGTAGAGGGCATTAGCAAAATATGTCGAACAATTACTAAGAAAGGTGAATTTAAATGAGATTAAATAAAAAAACAAAGTGGTTGATAGTAGTTTTTTTCCTTTTTGACCCCAGTAGTTATTAACATCTTAATGGCTATACCTTCCTTTGGATTAGCAGTACTTGATAACGCTCGATGGTTAGGATTCTTTGGTAATTACTCAGGTGGGATAATTGGTGGTTATACCTTATAGCTTCTGGACAAATTAAAGCCCAAATTGATGAGAATAAACAAAGTGAAATAGAAAGTAACCGTTCCTATATTATCCTTGAGGAGTTTATAGCTCCAGTTAATCTAGAAAACATTAAGACACATCCAAATAGCAAAATTTTAAGTAATCCCTTTTACGAAGAAGTTAAAAAGGACCCTTTAAGTAAAGGAGCTAGCATTCCATTTTACAAAATCCACCACAGTGGACAACCAGATATTATACTAGATTGCCATATAAAAATGATTTTTATAGGTGAGGCAAATGGTCAAATAGATAATGATCCATATTTTGTTGAGTCACACCTAAGTGTTTTTGAAAAAAACACAGAAATATTTATACCTATAGCCAATAAGTTTACTTACCCTAAAAAAATAATTTTAACTTATCAAACTATTAAAGGAGAAACCATAAAATATACATATAATGTAGAGGAAATGACAGAGACTCACACTTTAATCAATGAGTCTGAAAAAAAATCTAAAAAAAACAATAATGTACTATATCACGTCGATTTAGAAGGAGTAGAATGGATTTATCCTGTCAAATTTAAAAAGCCTACTGAGCCCTTAACTCATAATACAAATAATAATCTCTCTATTTCTATGTTCGGATCTAAACTTCCCTAGAAAGCTACTAGAAAGTGCAGGGACGGTTTTCATGCTTCCTGCCTTTCATGCCTTAAATATTATATTAGGGGAGATTCCTAGTATGCTAGCGGCTTGACGTTGAGATACTCCTTCGATTTTTGTTGACTTCTTATAAGATTTCGTTTCTTCTTTCTCGAAGTATGCTTTTGACGTGGGCAATCTCGATGTTTTCTAGAATTTCATTTCATGTATTTTCTCTCTCGCATCTTCGTCTGTTTTTCGTGTTCATGGACCATCATCGACTTTTAAGAAACGGTTATTGTTGATGGTTTTATTGAATGTTTTGAACCGCTTCCGTGCGACCTTGATATCCGGTGAAAACATGTTAATAATATGATCAACATCTAATAATCCATGCGGATAAACAGTGTGACCATAGTATGCGGCAACTACTCCACTTCCATTCATCTATTTTATAGGTCATTCTTGCCTTGATGGGATTTTGGTGGATGTATCGAATCACGGTCAATAGACATTGAGTCGTTTCGACATTTTCTCTTTTGAGCAGGTCTTGGAATAGGTGTCCGTTCGTTCGATACTTCCAGTGATAATAGTTCACGTAGCTGACTACAATTCGTTTCATCGTGGTCGAAAGCGATTCTTCTCTTTGTTTCAGTAGTAGGTGAGTGTGGTTATTCATTAAACACCAAGCATAGACTTTCAGCCCAGGTAAAATATTGGAGTGAATTTATTTTATAACAAAAAAAGGGTGGTAATTACATGAAGATAAAAAGTATTATACATAGCGAAGCCGAGTTTTCTAAAGATAGAGCTAAAACTCATCGGTACTTGCTTAAGAAGGTTTGGGATAATAAAAAGCCAATGGCAACAATTGTGATGCTTAATCCGAGAGGAGAAACCGATGCTCTTTATTTGGATAAATCCGTAATGTTATTTATGAACTTTTGTATTGGGGCTAAGTATGGAGGTATGTTCATCGTTAATCTCTGGTCTTATAGAACTCAATCAGAAAAAGAGCTTATACGCATAGCTTACAGTAAGCGCCGAGATGTAAACACGGATAATTGGATACGTCATGCAGTTAATGAGAGTGAAAAGCTTTATATAGGATGGGGGAGCAATAAAAACCGTAATAAACGAATTAATCAATTTAAAGAACTCTTAAATCGCTGTAAGAAAATCAATATCGTTAGGTTAAACACTGAAGATGACAGAATGGTACATTTGAGTAGGTCAACGGTCAATAAGAAAGAACGGATTATTACAATAGATCAAATTTAGAGAGTAAATAATGTGAAATATTATAGCAGATTAGAAAATTAAGTGATTAATTTTTGGAAGGTCGCAAATATAGTAAAGATTTACTATGAAATGTTTTGTTGGGGAGAGGGTTACTGGAAAGTAATAATTTTACAAGTCTACACCTAACATAATTTTAATGAAACCATTAGCACACAAAATTTTAAAAATCACTATTTTTAAAAATTTTATAACTTCTATTTGCATTTACAAAAAATCTAGTTTATTATAGACACAATTAAATATTCAAATAGTAACTAAATGCGAAGCACGCAGGTTACATGCACTACCAGTTTTTAAAATTGGTGGTCATGTTCCTTGCGTGCTTTTTTTCGTTACTAGGAAGGAGGCCTTTTCGCTGACTGTAAACCAAAAAACACCAACATGGTTTAATAGATTACTAAAAAACCAGGAAGTTTCAGAAGATGTATTATTACATTTCAAAAAGTATTATCTTACACCAAAAAAGACGGAGGGTAAAAATGAAGAATCTTTATAAAAAGGATATACCTGGTATGCAGGTAAGGGAAGTTATTAAACCGATTCCTGACAGAGTGGATGGCAATGCCCACATTCAACTTAATTTACCTTTGACCGTTGAAACTAGAAAAAAAGTATAAATATGCTTCCTCTCGTCAATCTTTTAAGTAATAAGTTTAGACGGGAGGAAACTAAAAACTATGGAAAAAGAGTTTTCTATTGGAAAAGTGTCATTTAGTGAAGAAATGCCGGAAGAATCCAAACTTTGGCTTGAACGATTGGTGGAGCGCATCATCTTAAAAGAGCTCGATTTAGATCCATCGGTTGAAGCAAAGTTAATAAGTCACTCAACAAAACATTAGGAGGGAAATATGGATAATAATAAAAAAACTGTCGTTTATGCAAGAACTGCCTCTGATAAACAAAGTTTCGATTTACAACTAGAAGCAGCTAAACCTTTCTTAAAAGGAGTTCGGGAAGAAGATGTTGTTATCATTACTGAATGAGCCCCTTCTAAAGCATCTCACCAAAGGGGCTGCGAGAGGTACTTGAATTAGTCAAAAAAAATCAAGTTGATACACTAGTAGTATATCAACGAGATCGTTTAACACGCAGTTGTTATAAATACTTAGAAATAGTTGATTTAATGAATACACATAAAGTCAAAGTGATTTTCACAGCAAGTGATGACATACCCTTCCAGCATGATCAAGAAGATGGAGTGTTAAAGGAATTTCATTATGCATTGCTTTTAGAGAAGGAAAGAAATCACATGTCAAATCGTATCAAAGATGCTTTGAAAGCAAAAGAATCTTAAAAACACACAATGCAGGGGATATTTGATGAATTAGTTAGCTATTTTGAATTAGATATCTTCTGCATTACAGGATAACTACAATTTAAGGAGGTTTTGATATTTGATAATAAAAGGAAAGGTTGTAGTCTATACGAGGGTTAGTAGTGATCAACAAAATTTAGAAATGCAGCTAGAAGCGGCAAAACCATTTACTAAAGATTTTCATCCTGATGAGGTAATTTATTTAAACGACCATCCCATAGGGGTGTGAGTTACCGAAAGTTGAAAACATAACATGTGCAAGAAACCGAATTTTGATCACAGACATAAATAATTAAAAAAATTTTTTATTATAAATGTACTTATTGTTGCCAGACAGAATTCAGCGAGTTAACATTACTTTAGGGATACAAACAGTATATCAAAACGGAAGCACCGTTAGCTAATCTTTTAAGGAGAAACTCTCTCTTCAAAGGATTGGTTAACGGTGCTTTTTTGTTAGGAGGGGATAATAGCGCAAACAAAAAATATTTATTTGTACTTACGCTCGCCATTTTATTTTTAGTCAATTATCGTTAAGTTTAGAACACTAAAAAATCTTAACATAATAAAATTTTTAAGATGTGCCACAAAAATAATTTCATTATTTTCGAAAGGATGAAGTTGAAATGAGTAACAAGATTGATAGTGTTTTATATATTCGTTCTGCTACTAATTCCAAGCATGCATTAGAATTACAAAGATCAAACGGAACAACTTATGCACAAGAAAATTCCATATCATTGAGTGTAATAGAAGAAACGCAATCATCTGGTGTTACACCGGTCAATGATCGACCTGGCATGAGCTGGCTTATACATTTGGTTGAAGTTGGGCTAGTTAAAAATGTTATTGTTTCAAATCTCACAAGAATTAGTCGTAGTGTAACAGAGTTGTACGATATCCAATCACTCTTTGCAAAGCACGGTGCAAAGCTAATTGTTATTGATAAAAGTGAATTAATTAGTAAGTAAATTGATAAGAATAATTTTCGCTTATGTTCGCCATTCAAACTAGACCAGTTTACCATTAAGAAGTGAGGAGGAATTAAAGTGTATAATACTGTGTTAAAATCTAAAAAACATAGAGTTTTACCACACGGTAGGGTAGCAACTAAAGAGCAACTTGTATCCAATAAATCAACTACCCAAAAGAAAAAAGTTAATCCAACGATTACGGTAGGTGATAAGTCGTATTTAATGCCAAAAGAACTTATGAAACCTATATATGAGTATAAAAGCCGGTTTAATATTCATATGGATCTTAAAGAGACAATAATGCATCTAAAATAAATGGATAGAGATGGATTAGAACAAGAATTATTATTTGTACTTATACTCGCCATTCAGTTGGTGTTCAATTATAATTAAAGTACAGATGTAATCAAAAACAGAATAAATAATGTTAAAGCAGAAGCACTGCTAGCAATTATTTGGAGAAGTTTTCTTCAGATATTGTTAGTAGTGCTTTTTTTGTCTCATCAAATGATGATATGTAACTTTATTTTGTTCCTATTGGACATGCATTCCCAGAAGTTAAATAAAACAAATTCATATAGAGGTGTTAGAAATGAAGAAAAACATACAACTTGATTACAAGCAACACTACGCAAAAGCTTTAGCAACAGAGGATGAGTTGAAGGAGATTAAAGCAATCGATTTCTTAAACTATTTTGGAGAATTAATAATTAAATATTCAAACCAAATGGAAAATAAAATGAAAAGCAAACGTGAGGAGTCATGTCATGGGGGCCAAAAGAAGTTCTATTAAAGGACCTAAAAAAGGGACTAAAAGAGCACTAGTTTATGGTAGGTTGAGCGATCGTCCGGAAAAAGATTCAAACAGTACTTCGATTGAAAGACAGATTGAAGAAATTACTGAGTATTGCGAACGAAATAATATTGAACTAGTGGATACCTATACTGATGACAGGAAATCAGGTAGATCGTTCAAAGGTAGAGATGGGTTCAAAGCAATGTTTAGTAGAGTACTAAAAAAAGAAGAGGAAATAGATTATATAATTGTCCATAAACAAGACCGCCTTTCCCGTAATACTTTAGATACTCTGTATATAAAGGAAAGGCTTGAATCCCATGGTAAACATATGATTGCAGTTGCAGATCATATAAACACAGAGGATCCAAAGTCTGACATTTTTGTTCATGTTATGGCATTATTTGCTGAAATTGAAAGAGAGTTTATTTCATTTAGAACAAACGAGGGAATGGAAAGAAAGGCAAAAGATGGTCATTATTTGGGCGGGAAAGTAACTGGTTATAAAAGTATAGATAAAGAACTAGTATTGATTCCTGAAGAGGTAAAAATAGTAAAATATATTTTTGAAAAGTATGCTCTAGAAAAGTGGGGTTATAAAAGGATTGCTTCTAGCCTAAACATCCAAGGAATTAAGACAAAACGAGGAAAATATTGGACATCTAATGCTGTTAAAACAATTTTAGAGAATGAGATGTATATAGGAAATACTACATGGCGGGGTAAGATAAACAAAGGAAAACACGACCGAATCATAGATGAATTATTGTGGAAAGGAAAAGAAAAGGTAATGAATTTTAGAAGTTACATTCCAGAAAAAATACATCCCGGATCGTATCCACTTAGCGGCTTACTTAAGTGTTCACAATGCGGTGGGCCAATGGTGCAAGGTAATAGTGATCCCAAATACAAGTACTATCAATGTAATAATAATAAGAACAGCGGTAGTAGTGTTTGTTCATCTAATCTCGTTAAAAAAGAGCACGCTGAAGAATATGTACTAAAGGATTTTTTAAATTGTCTTAAGGAAAAAGTTTCTCCTGAGGTAATTTATTCAACTACAAAGTCGATATTAAATTATGACCTAAACCCATTGGAGAATGAAGCTGGAAAACTCAAAAAACAGATTAAAAAACTGGAAGATCAAATCTTTAATTTAATGGATTTGACAGAGGATGAAACTCTCAACTTAGACGAAGAGATGATGAAATCTCGAATATCCGTAAAACAAGAGGAAATTTACAAAAATAAATCTGTTCTTGAAAATATTACGATGCAAATAGACTTGAAGAAAAACAAATCTCTAATAGACATTATCAAATTTTCAATTAAGAACTTTGAAGATTTCTATCATACACTCTCCGATGATGAAAAGAAATTGTTTTTTCATTCTGTAATTAAAAAAGTTCATGTAACTAAAGGAAAAAAAACAAAGGATCGCCGCATTAAGGATGTAATATATCTTTTTGATTTAGAAGACCTTAATCGTTTAGCTGAAAAGGAGTAATTAATTCTTTTACTAGGTGCTTGCTGGAATGCTGATAAATACTTGTAAGGTACAATTTTAAAGCAGAAATTAGAATATAAAAAAACTTGTTGGATAATAATACTAATAACTACAGCGACTTCAGATACGATTAACATCAGGCTGCTTATCATGATATGCAGTGTTTCGTAATCTGACGCAAGTGGCTATCCTGTTGTAAACGGGGTAGCCACTTATTATCTCGAATATAACCTTTAATTACTAAGTATACTACTATAATTGGTTAATAAGTATAAAAAAATCAGATTTCTATATACCAAGTTACGAAAGAAGGGTATTTTATTAAGCCTTAGTTCCCGATAGAGTACACTCTATTGGTTTTTTTTCCGTTTATTGTAAGAAAGAATATGTAGTGCTCTATTTACAAACACGAAAATGGATAAAATTAGAATGTTCACCCTGATATAATGACAATTGTATGGTAAACTAACAGAAGATACTTTTTCTGGAGATCCATCTCCAGAAAAATAAGGAGAGATTTTTAGTGGGTTTTGGACAACATCAAAGTTTTTATTTAAGAATATATTGGTTAAGAAAGGCTTTGCAGCAATTAGAAAGAGATAATAGATTTTTTTATAAAAAGAATGCTTCTGAGTTAATAGGTTTAGGAAATAATATGGTAAGTTCCCTTAAACATTGGGTAGTTGCGACAGGTATTTGTGAAACGGATAAACGATCTGACGATAATAAGGTAATTCACACGAGATCAAAGTTTGGGGAGATATTTGATAAATATGATCCTTATATTGAGTTAGATGATACTGCTAGCATTATTCATTATAACTTAGTGAGCAAACAGGAACCCTGTACAACTTGGTATTGGCTTTTTAATGAATATAGTAAAAAATCCTTTGAAAAAGGAGAGGCTTTAAATGATCTTATAACTTGGATTAATAAAAACTATGAAACTAAAAACTCTACCAATACATTGGGACGGGATATCGAATGTCTAACAAAGCAATATGTGTCAAAGAATAAATCAGAAGATCCTGAAGAGGTTATTCAGAGTCCACTTGCTTTTTTAAAATTGCTTAAAGAAAAGGAAGGAAGGGTTTTTAAAACTTCTCCTAAATATGAAGAAATAGGGTTAACTGCACTTATGTATGTTTTAATGAAATACGGACAGTCTGAAGTCTCTATAGATGAAATAGAAAATAACAAGGGTTTATGGGGAAAAGTGTTTAATTTACATAGAAGTGAAATTGTGAAAGCAATTGAAGAACTTGTTTCGGTATTTAGATACCCTCTTGAATTTGACAGAACTAACAGATTGGATTTAGTAAGAATAACCTTGGTCGAACCTATTGAGTTTTTAGAAGAAGAATACATTAGAAAAGAAAGGGTACTAAGATGATTACTTCAAAGAGTAAATTCAAAGCAAGTGTAAACATCAAACTTGATTTAGGAAGTGATTGGATACAAGAAAGGTATATACCCACTCCAACACACTTAGAAAGTTTAACAGGTGTGTTGCAGGGGTTTCTTCCTGGTGGAAATAAATCACACATATTAGTAGGGTCTTACGGTTCTGGTAAGTCAATGATAGGAGCTTTAATTGCTAACATCGCTTCTAAAAATGTGGATTCAGGTGTTTTAGACCAATTAATAGATAAGTTTGATAAGGTTAACACTGATGAAAAGACAATAATTGAATTAATTAATACAATGAAACAAACAAATAAGGTTTATATCCCGGTAGTAATTAATGGCAAACAGGATAAACTGCGTGAAGTAGTGATTTCTTCAATACACAATTCATTAAAAAGGTTTAATCTTGATTTTACTATCCCTTCTTTTGTCGAGGAAATAAAATCAATAATTAACTTGTGGAATACTCAATATTTAGAAACATATAATCAATTTAATCGCATTTTAGAAAAAGAAAATTGGAATGTTAAAAGTTTTATTAAAGACATAGAAGCTTACGATGTCAGTGCTATTAAATGGTTCCAAAATATTTACCCCGTGCTAACTGCTGGTGCAGAATTATCATTATCATATGACCATGATATTACTGATGATTTGTCTTATATATTAAATGAACTTGACAAAAATGGCCTAGGAATCTTTTTAGTGTATGATGAATTTGGAAGGTTTTTACAAAGCATAGATAAATATGAAACAGTAGAGGCCATGCAGGATATACAAGATATTGCTGAATTAGCTGATCATCATGAGTGCGAAAACTTTAATGTACTGCTAATTACACATAGAAATTTAAAGCAATATTTTCTTAGTTATGGTGAGGAATTGCAAAATGAGTTTAATAGAATACAAGGTCGTTTTAGGATGTACAATACCTACAGTGATCCAGCGACATTCATTCGACTTGCGAGTGAAGTTACGTCAGAATATAGAGTTAATCATTCTGAGAAATATAATTTTGAAAATGAAATAATAAAGTATGATTTGTTCCCTGAGTTAAATGGTCGGGAGAAGAAATCTATTATAGTTGATAACTCTTTCCCTATACATCCTGTAACAATGTTTACATTACCTCATTTAGCAAATGCTGTTGCCCAAAACGAAAGAACATTGTTCACTTTCTTGGAAAGCAATGAAGAAGGTGGATTAAAAAGGTACTTTGAAAATAAAAATACATGGTACTATGTTGACATTCTATTTAAATATTTTGAACCAGCTTTACAAGAATTCACGAATGATTCATTAATAGGTAAATCATACTTAAAATATTTAAGAGTGCAAAAGAAAATTAATAAATCAAAAACTTCCGAGTTGGAGTTACAACTACTAAGGTTGTTTACAATATGGGACATTGCAAACCTTAGTAATAAACAAAAACTTTCGAAAGACTTTATTTCCTTTTCTTTAGGATGGGATATACAGCGAGTTAAGGAAATAGTAAGTATCTTAGAGAGTAAAAAAATTATAAGGTATAGATTATTCGATAACAATTGGGAAATATTTGAAGGTAGTAGTATAGATATAAATAAGAAAATTGAAGAAATATTAAAATTAGGCATTAGCCAGCAAAGAAGAGTAGAGATATTAAGTGAGGTCTTAGAGAGTAAATTTGCATATCCTAAGCGATATAATGACGAGAAAAATATGATTAGATTCGCGACTATTCATCCTGTCTACGCAAGCGATTTAACGTTAGAAAAAGCCTCGGATTATTTAGATGGAGATATGGCAATTTTATATATTATTCCAGATTTAGAAGTGGAAGGAATTAATGAGAAGGTTAACAAAATTAGTATAGAAAATAATAGACTTATTTTTGCCCTGCCTAAGAAAAGTCTAGGAGATATAGATGGTTATTTATCGAAAGTTGCTGCTATAGACCAGTTGTTAGAAGATAAGTATTTCTTAAATGAAGACAATATAATTGAAGAAGAATTACTAAAGATCAAAGAGAACTTTACATTTGTCATTAGAGAACTGATGGAACCAATAATTGAGTTCAAAAATTCATACTGGATTCACACTGGAATTGATTTAAAGGTTAAAAGCAAAATTTCTTTAAGTAAAAAGTTATCAGATATTATAAAAAAAATCTATAGTAAGACCCCATTGATTAATAACGAAGCATTTAACCGCAGAAATATTTCTAAACAACAATTAAATGCAGCTAAAGAAGTAGTGGATTCTATAATTAATAAAAGTGATTATAATGCCAAATTTAAAGGACCTGCTAAACTAATATTTGCTTCTGTTGTAAAAAATAATAGGATAAATGAACGTAAGGAAAGTAAAGAAATAAAGGAGTTAAGAAAGAAACTTAATCAAGTTATAAAAATGGGACAAGGTGACTTTGTAAATCTTATTAATGTATTTAAGCAAGAGCCTTTCGGGATAAGAGAGCCAAATATACCCATTTTACTAACTTCTATTTTAAAAAATGATTGGAAATATATAATGTTCTATCATAAAGACGGCTCATATATTTATGATATAAATGGTGATATTTTATATGATAGGATGCTGGACAGGCCGGAAAATTATACATTCTCTTATCAAGTTGTAGATGAAAATTACAAAGTGATCATAGATATAATAGACAATTGTTTTGCAGAATTTAGTGAGGAGAGTGATGAATCCTATCATCCTACAGTTCGCATAAGCAGAATGTTATTAAAATGGTTTAGGGAATTACCTAAAATCACTCAAAAAACAGATAAATTGTCACGTGAAGCGGTTATGTTTAAACAACTAACTAAAAAAGGTGAGTTTGAACCTGATGTTGCATTACAAGAGCTCAATGATTTAAATATCAACTTAGAGTTAATAAAGAGAATTAAAAGTGAATGTGAGAATTATTCGGATAAACACATGGAAAGTATTGAAAACAAAATTTATTCTCTAACAAAAACTAGTTCTTTCGAAGAGCTATCAGCACATGTGAAAAGCCAGAAAGAAATTATTAAAGTTGATAATAGATTTTATAAAGTAGTTTCGAGGTCAAACGAAGGAAATTGGATAAACAACTTAGCAAAGGAATTAGTCGGAGTTGATAGGTCTGAGTGGTCAGATGCAACAGATGAAGTGTTTTCTAAAACTATAAAATCATTAATAGAGTTTGATCAAACGTCTCTATTAGAACAAGAATACTATCAAGTAAAAGATGAGAATAAAACTATGGCAATATCTAAAACTGAACTTTCGTCCAAAGGCAAAATCATTTATTCAAATGTCAAAACAGATTTAGAATTGATGTCTAGAAAGCTACCAAAAGAAGAAATTACAGCTTTATTATATAAGTTACTAGTAGATTATTATGATGAAAATAAATAAAAGAAGGGTGATACAATGTACGGAAGAGAACCTATTTATATTTCTATGTTTAGTGGAGGAGCAGCGAGCGCCTACGTTGCTTATCTTATGGTTCATAAACACGGCAAAAAAAATTCACAGCTTTTTTTCACTGATACCCTATGGGAGCATAAAGATAATAAGAGATTTATGGTTGAAGTTGCTGAAGAAATAGGAATTGAAATTGAAACGGTTAGAGATGGCAGAACACCAGAAGAGGTTTTTGAGGATACTAAGTTTCTTGGAAACTCTCGGTTAGCAAAGTGTTCCTCTCAGTTAAAAGTTCATCAGACAGTTATATATCTTGAAGAGTTGAGAGATAAAGGTTATGAACCTATTTTATATTTTGGAATTGGCAAACATGAAAAGAGAAGGAGAGAAGGACTAGAATCCTTATATAACCACAATCTCTTACCACGTGATGGAAAAGAGCAACCAATAAAAACTGTATTTCCTCTTTATGAAAGTAATATATCAGATGATGAAATAAAAAGGATTATTACTCAAGATTGGGGGATAGAGCTTCCTGAAATGTACCATCTTGGATTTTCTCATGCTAACTGTGGTGGACGCTGTGTAAGGGGGGGATTCAATCATTATAAGCACCTTTATGATACTTGGCCGGATGTATATATTGAACAGGAAGAAATGGAGAATAGATTAAGGGAACAACTGGGTGATGTAAGTATTCTTAAAAGGAATGGAAAACCTTTCACTTTAACAGAGTATAGAAAAGAATTAGATCTTGATTCAGAGATAGCAAAGAAATTAAATGAGGAAACTGACGTTCCTTGCATCTGTCATTATGCATAATAACAGCCTAAAAGAGAGTAGTATGTTCAATATAGAATATACTACTCTTTTTTATTTGTTTTGTTTAATAATTTGGGACTTTTCTGTATAATTATAATCAGGAAAAAATTGTAACGGAAATTTAACTTTATGGGAGATGGGAGTTATGAGTGTAGTAAAATCCGAGTGGATTAATTTTCTTAGGCAATACGGTCCTATTCCAAGGAACGATAATATGTACGATGAGGCAATTCAAAGATCAATAGATAAGAAAGGAATAAAACCAATTAAAGTTGAGCCACAACACCTTTCAGATTTAATTGCAAATTTCGAAACTAGTTATCCTCAAAACATTATTTTAACAGGGACAGCTGGTGACGGAAAAACTTTTTATTGTCGTGAGGTATGGTTTGCATTAGGTGGAACAAAAGAAGCGTGGGATAACGGTGAAACTATTAAGACCATCCCACTAGAGAATCACTCTTTATACGTTATCAAAGACTTGAGTGAGTTATCTGATATGAGTAGCTACATAATTAATGAAATGGCTGAATCTATTAAACAGGGTAATAGAAAGGTTTTCCTTGTTGCTGCAAATGACGGACAGTTATTGGAAAAATGGAAATCAGAAAATCATAATTATTTTGTTACAGAAGTCGCGGATTGTATAGAGGATTTATTAGTTTCCGAGCAACAAATAAGAAAGGGGTATAATTTACAATTAATAAATCTTAGTAAAACAAATTCAGCTAGAATATTCCCTCAAATAGTTAACTCTGTTATTAATCACCCTGGTTGGAGCAACTGCGATAATTGCTCATTAAAGGATAATGAATCAATAGGTTTAAGATGTCCTATTTGGGAGAACAAAAAACGCTTGGAGGGAACTAATGATGGAAAAATTATCCAAGAACGGTTAGTCGATTTACTAGAATTATGTGAATTGAATGAAGTCCATATTCCAATAAGACAACTCTTATTACTAATATCTAATATGATATTAGGACATCCAAATGCAAGAGATAAATTAATGAGTTGTACTCAGATTCCAAAAATCTTAGAAAGCAATTCTGTTTCTGGTGCTAGCATTTATAGAAATATATTTGGGGAAAACTTAAGTGACCGACGTAGAGAGTCAACGGACATTTTTTCAACACTTAATCGCTTTGGAATCGGAACGGAAAGTAATAACTTCATAGATAATATTCTTATTTTTGGAGAAGACGATCCCGAATTATATGATTTATTCAACAAATATATGATATCTGATAAATTTTACGGCGCTGATGAAACATTTAGAGCTGAACAAAAATCTTATCTTGAAGGTGAAGTCAGCAAAGAAGAAAGCGAAGATTTTCTAAGTCGATTAAGGTCCCAAAGGCAAAGACTTTTTTTTACAGTGAATTCAAATGATTTAGAGGAAATTCAGGTTTGGGAATTAACCACTTTTAAATATGCCGGGGAGTTCCTAGAAAAAATTCACCGAAGGTTAGAAAACAATAAAAGAGTACAAGCAAAACTATTATCAAGGTTAGTTAAAGGGATTAATCGGATTTCCACGGGGTTGTTAACGAAAGATAGTGATGTTGTATACCTATCTACTTCAGGAAGTCACTCTCAATCTAAAATTAGTAGGGTTTACGAATCGGAGGTTTCAGTAAGACCTGATAGAGGAGAAAGCGTAAACATAGTCCATGAAAATGATAAGCCTGTTTTTAAAGTTAACATGTCCTTAAGTGATGAAGTAGAAGCAGTTCATCTGAAATTACATTTAGTAAGATATGAGTTTATATCAAGAGTAGCTGAAGGAGAACTGCCTGGAAGTTTTTCGCGTGAATGTTACGAGGATATTCTCGCATTTAAAAGCCGTTTACTAACTCATTTAGAACATCGCAGAAAAATAGAGGGGGCTTATGAGATTGACACAGATAGGTTAGTCCTTGAGCTGCTTCAAATAAATGATGAGGGAATGTTATATAGGCGAGCTGTGGAGGTGGATTTTGAGTGATGAATAGATTGCCACACCCTAATCGAATCGATTCAAGTATGTGGGTAGATGAAGCGATTTGGGGACATCGTTTATATGATGAACAAACACCATGGTTATGTATTATGGAATTTTTGAATGTTCTTCAATCGGAATACGGCGGAGGGCGAGCTTTTAAAGAAGAAAAGTATAACTCATTACAATACACAGCTTATCCTCGAATGTACTTAAGAAACATTTTATTCAATAACCCTCGAATGGGAATTATTGATAAGGGTTTTCAAAATACTCAATGGGACATATGGATTGAAGAGATGAATAAAAATCCGGGTGGAATGAAGGGGGCAGATTTTTCTTATCTAAAGAAACGTTTTGCCAATTTTAACGATTTTGTTGAGATTGTGAACTTTTTACGCTCTACAACAATAGAAGGTGAAAATAATAAAAGGTGGAGTTCTCAATTCATTTTTCCATATGGTCCTGATTGTTTATATGAAGATTTAAGGGTAACAGGTAACAATATAAGCAATGATAGACGTTTTTTTGGTAGAACTGGTGAGTTACTCTATTTAATGCTATCTAGGAGTAAAAATAAGGAGATGATTCTAGACTATCTAAGTAAAAAAATACTTAATGGTAGATCACCATTTAATCGACTCGTTGCACAACTTCAACCTGACGGCGAAGAGCTTGTTGGAGAAAAAAGGCAAGGTGGTTATCTTCCTTATGAGAAACTAAAAGAATACGATTTACTATCCGAAGACTGGCTAAATCTTTTTAAGTGTAATATGCCGAATTATGATGTGTTTCCTCACTTAGTTAACATTACAGGTTTACACATGATAAATTACTTGTTAAACCGTTCCAAAGAAATTCTTAAGGATAGTAACCAAACAAGCTTTATTTTAGAAATAATAGCTCCACAAAAAACAATAATAAGGGATTTAGCATCTGACTCATACTCACAAAACAATAATTTTTCAAGGCAGGCAGTAGAAGAATACGTGCTAGGAATAAAAAATACAGAGAAGTGGAATGAAGTTATTACATCTGATGCACCATATGAGTCTGCTAGAGATTTGATTATAAAAGAGTTTTCTTGGAAAGATGATGATAAAGCCAATGCAACTACCGCAGAAGGGCTTTTAAATGAGTTTTCAAAAAAGGTAACTGCTAGACACAAACAGCATGTTCAAAACTTTCATAGAGTATGGGGTAAAGAAATTGGTTTGGTTTCTAAGAGAAGTAGTAGAAGACTAAGGTATGCGCCTACAGATTCATTACTTAAAGCACTGGTATTAAGTAATGTGGAAAGTAAGATGGAGTTTCAAGAATTCCTAGAGATTTTATTCAATAAATATGGTTTTATTATAGGAGACCGCCAAGCTGGTAAATTACTAGAGGCAGGTCAAGCGGACATGGAATCTTTTTCTGAAAATGCTGTAAGATTAGAAGAAAGACTTTCAAGTATGGGTCTTCTAAAAAGACTATCAGATGCCTGTGCATATGTAGAAAATCCATTTGTAAAGGCGGGAATTAGATGAATGAGATAGATTTAATTGGAAAAGTTGCTACTGAATATATTAGAGCAAACCTAAATATAGATGGTGACTCAGAGGGGATTGCAAGGTTTTTACTCGATAGACTCACGGGTAAACAAGTAGCACGTATATGCGAAATAATATTAAAAGATGTAGAACTAAGTTCGTACATTGAAATAAAAGTACCTAGCAAATTAGTAGAAGAGTATGATTTACCAGAAAGTATAACCACAGATGAAAAAACAACTTATTGGAGAAATGCATTTATAGATAAACCAGCAATTATTCTTGCGAATACTAATGATGATCAAGGACAATCATTAAGGGATATTACGACTATAGGGGCAAAGGATTTAAAAGGTAGCCCTGAATTTTGGGTAAATATCGCTAGTACAGGTTTAGCTCTGACGGAAGAGCAAAGAAAGTATTGGGGACAAGCTATAAATGGCTTACAAACAATAAGTGATTTCAGCTTAGAAAGATTTAGTCTATACGTTGTTGAGGTAAGGAATAAGATTCTACAGGATAGTGTACCCCTAATTTCAGCACTAGGTTGGGCATTACCTTCATTAAGAATCCCCCGTGATTCTGCACTTTTTGAAGCAATTCCCGATAAGTTTTTAGGACATAAGAAGAGGTGGGCGGACCTTTATCAATCAGCAATAGCAAAACGTTCTTGTTATATTTACAAGCAGTCTCCTAATAGAGAAATTATTGAAAATGAAGATTTGCATTCATCATATAATAAAGTAAAGGAAGATATTCCAGAACATATACGGCCAGTAATAGAAAGTTTTATTCAAGCAAAACCTGGTTGGACTAGAGAGGCGGAAGCGTTAACTAGCTTTGAGTGGGAACGCGATAATATCTATGTTTTCTTTTCAGGTATTCGAACAAAGAAAGTAGATTTGGGAACACAAACACTAGAACACTTAGAAGATGAATATTCTGATACTCTTATAGATGATGATAGAGATTACCTTAAAACACTTTCAAAAAGAACAGCCTCAGAACCTTCTGAAGAGGATATTGAATTTTATGAAGCTCATCGTCAAGAACTAGATTCTAATCGCCCCTTAAAGTCTAAATGGGATAAGTTTGTATATGGAAAACCAATAGAATGTGAAGATTTTATTATTGGCCTGCTAGATGCTGTTGAAAGGCTATTTTCACAAAGTGAAAATACAGTAAGTAAGAAAAAAATAAGAATTAGAACTCAAAAGAGAAACAGTAAGAGTTCATGGTTAGATTTAAATGCAAAAATAGGTTTGTTTTTTTCCACAAAATACAAAGGCTTAGAAAGACTTACTCACCCAAATATTATTTGGGATGTGCATTGGTTATTTAAATATGAAGAATTACTAGAAGATGTAAAAAACAAACCAAAGTATAAAAAGAATAACTCTGTATCGAGAAATGCAACTCAAATAAAATTTTATGTAGAGTTAGAATATGATGATGAGTCGAACCCGTCACACCAGGTTCAGGTTATTTGGAAGGGTGATCCTAACAAAATAGGATTGGAACTTCGAAATGACCTAGAGAGAATAGAGAAAAACGCATTTCCACTTTGTAGGGTCTCAAGGAATCCAATAAGTAAAAAAGGAAAACTACAAGGAATTTCTTTAAATGATGTTGGAACCCTTCATGCAGTTTATCGTCAAAATAGAGGATCTTTAGTGGGAGTTTATAATTCAAGTAACGACATTGGTAAGGAATTCATTTCTAGCTTAAAAGAAGCCCGTAATGAAGAACGCTTATCACAGGATGGTTTTGATGAAATAAATAGGGCATGGGAAAAATTCTCAAGGCTATATAAAGAATCAATAAAAGATTTCTTGCAGTATGGGCTATCATCTGAAACTATTATACTTCAATGTAATGCATATGATGACTTATTAAATGTTTTAAATCTATATGCATCAAGTGACATTAATAGAGTAGAACTTTGGCAACCTATATTAAATATAGGTAATGTACAGGTGGATAGAAGCCAACCGATGTCAATAATCGCCCCTTGGCATCCTATGAGGTTTGCATCTATAGCAGTTAAAGCTATACAGTTTGAGGCTATAGTTAGATTTATTCTAGAGTCAGAAGAAGTAGATTTTGGGGATTCAAAATTATATTTTTCAGATTTAAAGCGCGACTTTATGGAGCCTTATTATCCAGAGGTTTCTTATGGATATAAAGGTAAAGAACCCGAATTGTTATCGATTACCGATAATGTTAATGAATATAGTTTAATGGAGATGCCTATTAGGAAGTTTGATGAACAAGAGACGAATGAAGATCCTAAAGAAGCTAGCACAAAAGTATCTAATTTAGTCCAGAAATATATAGAACTTCAACCGCACGAAAGTACAAATTTAGGCGTTGTTCTATATAATTGTGATTCGACTAGATTACCAAAAGCTATAGTAGATTCTCTCTCGTCCTTGCGAGATAAAAATGATGATATTCGCTGCCAAGTGGTCTTGCGTCACAGAAATATGAATAAGTTAAGTGAATTATACACAAAAATGGTTGAAAATTCGGATGCAGACTCAGATACCTTTGTAGCTAGTGAAGTATCCCGTGATTTCATGGCACGACTTAGAATAGGAGTTATGGCGGATACTGCACCAGTAAATGATATTAATGGTGAAAAACCTTCAGATATAGTTTTCTTACAGGAGGTCATTTCAAGAGAGGCAAAGTTTGTATGGTCTGCAGTTAACAAAGGCGCTACACAGGAATTACTAAAACACTTTCCTCCAAGATGGTCTAGAAGGAGACCAGCCGTAAAGGACGAATTAAAATCCACATCTTATTTAGTATGTCCAAGCCAACCCTCAGTTGGATGGTCGTACTTAAATGCCTTAAGAGGAGTTTGTGAAGGTGTCGAAAACGAACAGGATACTTATTATTTACCATCTCGTCAAATATCATTTCAAAATGAAGATACAAGAAGTATCTTTGATGAAGCACATAAATTGGGAGAATGGGTAGCTAATTATGATGAATTACTAGATCAAAGGTTATTAAAGAACCAGGGTATTAATGTTATAAAATATCAACATAACCAATCAAACGGACCTAATTTAGTAGTGTCTACAAAATCAAAATTAAATTTACTTCAAATTTTAGTGAAAAGAAGGTTGAGTAACCTTAACCTCGGGTTAACGGATGAACAACTGTTTGAATTATCTGAAATTTTTGTTGAAGAAGCAAACGATTTATCGGGTGATATTGTTTTAAGAGCCGCAAAGCAAGGTAAATTTGCAAGTGAGTTACTAGGTGTAGTATTTAGCAAACTTTTGATTAAGTCTGAACTTGGAGAGCCTCAATCTGTGGGGTGGTTCTTCTTAGATGATTATGCTTCTTGGCTTGGTAAGAAAGAGGAGCAAATAGCTGATATATTAGCCCTGTATCCTAAAGAAGAAAACGGAAAACATTATTTGCAAGTTATAATAACAGAATGCAAGTACGTTGATATAAAAGGGCTAGCTAACGCTAAAAAGACTTCAAAAAAACAGTTAAGCGATACAGTTATGAGAATACACAGTGCTTTATTTGGCAGTCCTAGTAGGTTAGATAAAGATCTCTGGCTAGCAAGAATTAGTGATATGTTAGTGGAAGGTGTGGAGTTTTCCCAAGATGCTAGTCTTTCGTTAGAACAATGGAGGGAAGGTATCAGAAGTGGGGATATTCCAATTGATTTAAGGGGTTATTCACATGTGTTTGTATCGGGGTCTACAGATGATAGTAATATAGATTGCGAGCAATTGCAGCTTAGTAATTTAGAAAATTGCTATCAGGAGGTATATAATAGAGAAAAGGTTAGAGCGTTAACTTTAGCAATATATAAACAAGAGCAACTGATTGATATTCGGGGCGAAATTGGTGATGAAAGACCTTGGGAAAGTCTTGAGGCAATTACTCCAAGTAATGAAATAAGTATTGAGAGTAAGACATTAAAAAATGCTAATCGTACTAGTTCGACAGAAGATAGTGAAAAAAAGTCAAAAGAAAATGGAAATGAAAAATCATTTGATTCAAACGAACAGGATGAGATAAACTCTGAGTCAGAAATTGATAAGGAAAATCAAAGTGGGAATGACGAACAAGGTCATTCTACCTTTTGGGGGGGTTCTTTACTTAAACAATGGATAGAAAATAAGGAAATTACTTACACAATGAATGAAGAATCAGATCAGTGGTTAAAAGAAGCTGTGAGGAAATTAAAAAGTGCTCTCATGTCATATAACTTACAGGCAAAAGTACTAGGATCTAGATTAACACCGAATTCAGCAATAATACAGTTAAAGGGTTCAGATAATTTAAAGGTTGAGGATATTGAAAGAAAAAGATCTCAATTATTAACTACGCATGCTTTAGAAGTTTTAAATGTGATGGCCCATCCTGGTGAAGTTGTTGTATTTATTGCAAGGCCGGAACGACAAGTTATATATTTGAGAGATTTATGGAATAGACGTAAGGTCGAACAAGTCATGCCTGGTATGAATATGAATTTCCTTATTGGTGTTAAAGAAGTGGATGGAGATTTACTGTATTTAAACTTAGGTGGGGGATTTGAAGGTTTACAACAACATGCGCCACATACCCTTATTGCTGGTGCCACTGGAAGTGGTAAATCTATATTGTTACAAAACTTAATTCTTGACATTTGTGCAACAAATTCGCAAGAAATGGCGCAAGTATATTTAATAGATCCAAAATTTGGGGTTGATTATCAGAGTTTAGAAGGTTTACCTCACTTATTAGAGGGGATAATTATCAATCAAGATAAGGCAACCTCTGTCTTAGAATCATTAGTTGCAAAAATGGAAGAGCGCTACCTTATCTTTAGAGATAATAAAGTTCCAAATATTAAAGAGTATAATAAAAAAGCCCCAGAAGGTAAGAAAATGCCTTTAATCTTTTTGATTCATGATGAGTTTGCTGATTGGATGTTAGTAGATGAATATAAAAAAACTGTCTCGGCTACTGTTCAGAGGTTAGGAGTAAAGGCAAGGGCTGCTGGTATTCATTTGATATTTGCTGCACAAAGGCCAGACAAAGATGCTTTACCAGTACAACTGCGAGATAACCTGGGTAATAGGTTAATTCTGAGAGTTGAAAGTACTGGTACTTCGGAAATAGCGTTAGGCGAAAAAGGTGCAGAGAGGTTATTAAATAACGGTCATTTAGCAGCGAGGCTATCAGGAGAGTCCAATTTAATCCATGCTCAGGTACCATTTTTATCAAATGGAGATTCTATTGAAGTAGTAGATGCCATAAAAGAAGATGAGGACAACTAATAGTTGTTTAAACATAAGAAGTCACTATACCGTTGAAGTGGCTTCTTTTTATTAAAGAGGTTGATAAGTTCTAATGTTTAAGTGTTTATTTACGATATAGGTTGTTGTGAACAGGATGCGAAAAGATAGAATATATCAGTCATTAGAAGTGTATATACACATAACTTTGATGGGTTATATGCTAAGGCTCGGTTGAATTTTATTGTTAAAAAACTTACGAAAAAAATCCTCGGATTAGTGTTAGCGAATTTGCTGAACCTTTGTTTAGATGCTCAGTGGGAAGATGCAACCGAAGAAGATTATAATAATATAAGAAAAATAAATGCTAAATTGTACATGAGGAAAGAACAACTAGACGCAGTTTTTAAGAAATATCACAAAAAGTATAATCATCTGAAGGGGTTTAGCTACATTAGTAGAAAGGCTTAAATACAATTCCATTTTAATATAATCGCTTAGATATACATGGTCATTAATGTGTATTAATAGTAGAGAGTAAAAAATATATAACTTTTATGAGGTGATACTTAGTGGCACAGTTTAGGCCGATGGCAAGGATAATTTCTCATCTTGGAGAAAGATTAATTAGTAGTACTAAAGTTGCTTTACTAGAGTTGGTTAAGAACTCCTATGACGCTAAGTCTGAATTTGTTGAAATCACAATCAATCAAAAAGAAAAACAAATTGTCATATACGATGAAGGGCATGGAATGGATAATAAGACAATTGAAAACTTTTGGCTTGTGGTAGGTACAAACAACAGACTTGAAAATAAAGGAGTTGTTAATAATAATGAGGATATTCCACTTGGTGAGAAAGGTTTGGGGCGTTTCTCTACAATGAAACTTGGTAATAAGTTACTTTTACAAACAACAACTAAGGAATCTAATGTTGTATGGAACTTAGAAGTTGACTGGGATAAGTTTGGGTATAAGTCAGATTTGTATCTTGATGAAATAGATAATAGTTTATATGACACACCTAAAACAGAAAATAGATCTTTTACCAAAATAGTTATTACTGATATTAAAGACTTTATCGGAGAGGAATGGAGTAAACTAGAAGTAGAAAAATTTATATCTAATACCGTTGCCAAGTATATTAATCCTTTTAATGACTTACCTCGGAAATTTAAGATCAAAGTATGGTTTATTGATCAATATAATAAAAAAAGTTTTATTAAGTTAGGTCAATCTGAAAAAGAATTGTTAGAGCAAGCACATCATGAAATTAAAGGTGAATATATACCAGGTCAGATCAATTATCTATTTAAAGTAAAAAGAAATGGAATTATAGTAGACCAGGGAGAAGATAACATCCTGTTAGATTCTAAGCTGCATGACCTTGATTCTTTGGCGGAAGGTTTTGTAGGTAAGTTTAAATTTCACTTTTATATTTTTAATAGAAGAAGACTGAAAGAGCTTACCGGTTTTGAAAATACTAGAGTTATAAGAGAGATTTTAGATAGATACACTGGTGGACCGATGATATTTCGGGATGGATTTAGAATATTCCCTTATGGTGATCCTGGAGATGATTGGTTAGAATTAAATAAAGAAAAATATCGGAAAGGGAAGGCGAGTATTATAGGAGAGCAAACTACTGGATATATAGCTTTAAATTCGAATAAGTCCCCTTATCTAGTTGACCAAACAAACCGTGAAGGTCTAGTTAGAAATCGCTCATTTGATAACTTTTCTTATATTGTTAAGAGTATTTTTAACAAATTGCTTGATATAGTTGAAATAAATGAACCAAAAGAAACATCAAATAATATAACTAATACAGCAAAAAAGTCTGCAACTAATATTGAAAAAACTATTCTTAGAATTTCTAGTAGTAGAGAAATTGTTGATAAGGATTTAAAAAATATTATTAAGGAATCAAAATTAATTAATAAAGGGATTAGTGAGTTAAAAAGAAGAGAGAAGGCTCTAATAGAAACATCTAGTGTCGGAATGACTTCTATGCAGATTGCTCATGAAATTCATAACTTTGTGCAAAAAATACTTTCAATTCTTCATGATTTAAAAACACAACTTCCTAATGAATATTTAAATAAAATAGACATCTTAGAATTAAATATAAAGTCGCTTAAAGCAATGATTTCTCAAATAGATGAACAAGCATCAACCTTAAGAAGGGCTAAATCTAAATTGGACCTTGTTAAGCAGATAAAACAAATAGTAAATACGTCAAAATCCTTATTAAATAACTATAAAAATATCCCCTTAGAGGTTGAAGTGATTTCAGAAGTTGAGAGTTTAGATATTAAAGTCAACAAAGGGTTACTAATACAATTATTTGATAATTTGTTAATAAATTCGTTTTATTGGGTAAACTCACTAGGAACATTGGACAACACCAATAAAGGTATAATTAGAATTGAAATAAAAAAAGATGGCCATGTTATTTTTTATGACAATGGAACTGGAATTTCTTTAATAGATTCGGAGTCTATATTTGAACCATTTTTTTCACGAAGAAAGGATGGTAAAGGTTTAGGTTTATTTATATGTAGAGAGATTGCTGCTTACCATAAAATAAAGTTAGATTTGCTTGAAAATAAGAACTCAAAAGGTAGACTATACTGTTTTAGTTTAGACTTTTCAGAAGTTATTATAGGGGGAGAATAGATTGAAAGCAGTTAATAAATTGCTAGCGGACCTAAATATTTCAAGAATTCTTTTTGTTGATGATCAATTAGAGCTAAGTGATGATGATAAATTAACTCAGATGAGAATTTATTTAAGTAAAGAAAAGGAAAACCATGAGTTGAGGGATTTAGTGAAAAAAGAGCTATGTGAAGTAGAAGTTGAGATGATTTTTGAACAAGAAGATTTTTCTTTTCTGCAAGAAGAACCAGATAAAAGAGAGATTATCTTTAATATTATGAATGAAATTGAACCTGAGTTATTAGAAGGCCCTGCAAAACATATAGAAAAAAAACTTACACAATATTTTGGTAGTGATGATATAATTATTGAAACCGCTTTGATCCCAAACGAAAAGAATTTTGACGAATTCGATTTAATAATTATGGATTACAATTATAAAAATGGTAATTTTACTGCTTTAGAGGTATTAGGAGATCAAACACTAAATAATAAATTAACATATATAATCTTCATTAGCTCTCACGAAGTGTTTGAGTATGAAGAAAAATCTTACAATATGACAGACTCTGAAAACAAACAGGATTTGTTTAGGAAATATATGAGTAATAACATCCTTGAATTTAAGGCACTTTTAAATTTTATTAGTAAGAATGAAGTTGATAGTAAAGATAGGTTTTTTGCTTCTTTATATGAGACTCTACTTGAATTGGAGTCTGGAAAATTAATGTTTGAATCATTGTTCTCCATGAAAAACTTATTGGATAAGGGAGTCAATGAGGCTTTTAGAAAGCTTCTATTAACTAATAGTAAAACATTGAAAGCACTAATAACAGAAAAACTAGAAAGTGAGGGAGTCTCTGAGACCTCTTATCTAATTGATTTTAGTTTATCTTTAGTAAAAAATCTAATAACTGATAGTGTTTCTGAAATGGAAGAGATTCATGAAAACTTAATAAACATTCAAGGATGGTCTTGTGAGATATTTGATTTTGAAACTGATAATCATTTGAGAGATTTAAGAAGAATAGAGTTACTAGATGAAAATGTAAATATGAGAAATGATCCAATAGACTTTGGTGATATATATAATATTAACATTGATGGTAAAACACTACGAGGAATTCTTATATCACAGTCATGCGATTTAATAGTAAGAGAAATTAATGGTACTTCTAAGCGTAATGCGGAAGTAGCTTCAATAGTACTAGAGACATCTAATTCGACAGGTAAGGGCTGTATAAATTTAAGGTTAGGGACAGAAGAAATAGTATTCGATGTAAGGAGACATATAACAGTACCAACTTGGGTTCTAGACTTTACTAGCTTAGATGCCCAGGAAGGCACATCAAGATTTGAATTAAATAAGAGTAATGATAGGGAGTTTACATGGGGGAATTTTTTCCACAAATATATTAATAACTTAATTACTAATAAATCTGAGGAATTTAAAGGGTTAGCTAATGGAGAACATATTAAATGGTCAAAAGGAATTGCTTATACAATTAAGAAAGACGGGGATATAATAGATTTTCAGACTTCTAGAGTTGGAAGGTTAGACCACCTCCAAACCTTATCTATCCTTAAAGCTAAAACTGAACTTGAGACTCGTATTCCATTATCTTTAGACCTATCAAATGAAGAAATAAAATACTCTCTTCTTGAAGCCCGATTAAATAACGAAGAAACTGACTTGGAGTTTTATTTCAATGAAAAAGATAAGGTTGTTTTGGCTAGTGCAGAACATATAATTGATGTTATCCAAGCAGAGGGGTTCCAGGTAAAACAGGAAGTTAGAGAGGAGATAATCTCTAAGGTGTTGACAGAACATACTGAGAGTATAAAAGTAACTGAACAGTTTGGAAAAAGAATGCTTATTATTAATGAGAATACTGCAAAAACATTTTTTGAAGGTGGGATAGTCATACAGACGAGTAAGAAAAATAAGTCTGTTAACGTAATCTGTCGTCATAAAAAAGTAACTGAACAAAAGCAGTTTGCGTAAACTTAATAAAGGGTGAAATCCTTTCTTTTGTTTTAAGTTAATAGTTATGGATAATAATCCGAATTTATAATAAAGGCATTGGAACACGAATCCAATGCCTTATTTTTGCCTCTTAAATAATAACGGTGAACCGTATCACAAATAGTGTTAAAACAGAGAGTAGAAATCGAGAAAGCATGGGGACGGACAGAGCTTTTGCTTGATATTACCTAATGGAAGCGGTCGAACCGTCCCTGTGCTTCTTCAAATTTCATACCCAGTTTATCATCCATCTTAGAAGCTATAAAGAAAAATAATTTTGAGAAAGCTGGAGAAAGATTATCTCGAACAATATGGATTACATTAGATTAAAAAATAAGTTATATTAATCTTAAATAGTTTAACTCCCAAAATGAAAGGATGATTGATATTAATAAGGAAAAGCAGAGTAAAGGGGCCGTTTCTTTTAAAGAGCAAGCGGTATCATTTCTAAAGCTTGTAGCATCGGGGAATGTAGATGAAGCATATCGGAGATACATAGGTTCAGAATTCCACCATCATAATGCCTTTTTCCAGGGAGATGCAGATTCGCTCAAACTAGCAATGAAAGAGGATGCAACTGAGAATCCCAACAAGATATTTAAGATCAAGCATGCTATTGAAGAGGGAGAGATGGTTGCGGTTCACTCCCATGTGAAACAGAATCCTGAAGACCTTGGAGCAGCTGTTGTTCATATTTTCCGTTTCCATGATGGTCATATTGTTGAATTATGGGATTTAGGTCAACCCATACCAGAGAGTCCTCCTAACAACAATGGGATGTTTTAAGGATCTATGAAAGAGAACTACTCCATGTTAGGAAAATCAGAGAAGATAATCATTTTCCGCTTAATTATGAGATATAAATATTAGTATGAAAAAAATAAATATAACTCCCGTATCTTTTTTCCTTCTTTAATCGTTAAATAAGTAAAGAGAGGAGCTAAAGGAGTGAGTAAAATGTACGCCAGGCCTGGCATAAAAGTACAAACTGAAAAAGTTAATTCTTCTGAGCTGAAAGATCTTTATTCGACACTTATTCCTTATTGCCATTATTTGACCAAAAACAAATGGGATGCTGAGGATCTTGTCCAGGAAACGTTATTCAAAGCGATAAACCACTATGGACAACATAAAGATTTGAATGCTGCATTGTTAAAAAAGATGGCATTTAATTTGTGGATGGATTTACTCCAAAAACGTAATCGAGAAATAATCGGGTTTATGTTTGAAGAAACTGATGAAGCAAATGAGTATAAGGATGATATGACGGACTTGGTGGAAGAGTTGATTTCTAAGCTCACACCAAAGCAATCGGTTATAGTTGCGTTAAAAGATGTGTTTCGGTATCAAATTATGGAGATTGCCGAGATGTTCGATATGACTGAAACGGCTGTCAAAGCAGTTTTAAACCGAGCAAGAAAAAGGCTTGCAAGGCTGTTATTAGATGAAGAAACACATTCTGTTAGGGATTATTGGTCCGAGGAGAATGTAGAAGTATTGACCCCGGCATTAACCCAGGCGATCCGGTTGAATGATCCTACTGGTGTGATCAGGCTTATACCAATTTTATTCCCAATGGAAACTCAACCGAAGCTGAAACTTTATCAATTCTCTCCTCCTTCAGGCTCCTTCTCGATGGCAGCTTAGGCTGTATACAAAGGAGGAAATAAGGATGACTGCAATCCCATATGTTATTGAACAATCAAGTCACGGTGAACGATCGTACGATATATATTCCAGGTTGTTGAAGGATCGAATTATTATGGTAAGTGATGAAATTAACGACCACATGGCAAACAGCGTTGTAGCGCAACTATTGTTTTTAGCGGCTAATGATGCTGATAAGGATATCTCTCTTTACATCAATAGCCCAGGTGGTTCAACTTCTGCAGGGTTTGCAATCTTTGATACGATGCAATACATTAAACCAGATATTAGCACGATTTGTACAGGAATGTCGGCCTCATTCGCTGCAATGCTTTTACTCGCAGGAACAAAGGGTAAACGATTTGCACTCCCAAATAGTGAAATTATGCTTCATCAGCCACTCGGTGGTGCACGAGGTCAAGCAACGGATATTGATATATCAGCTAAAAGGATTATAAAGCTGCGTAAACAGTTGAATCAATTAATAGCAGAACGAACTGGCCAACCGGTTGAAAAGGTTGCAGTCGATACAGACCGTGATTATTTCTTAAATGCTGAAGAAGCGAAAGATTATGGGATCATTGACAAAATCATACCAGCGAGATAATAGGTGAAACGGCAGCGTTGGACTTAAATGTGCCGTACATGAAGCCGTACCATAAGTAAATGAATATATAAAAGGAACAAGCCAAAATATCAAGTTTTGTAAAGGAAACTTGTATATTTTGGCTTGTTTAAACTGTTTTCATCATTATTTTTTTGGTTTTCTTCCTTCGATTCTAAATAAATAGAACGCCATGGATAAATAGGTCAAAAATAGTAGCAGCAAAAAGACTGGTGTGGACAAGACATTTTGAACGAACATATAGGATATCACCTCTTGAATGGTTTATTTAATAGAGCGGAACCGGGAACATGATATAGAAAAGTGCTGCTGCTGGTAAAGCAAGAATAAGTGCCAAAGCAGGTTTTCTATAATGGATAAGTAAAAACATAAACAATGAGGCGTTTAACCAAATATTCTGCCAGCTATTCCATCCATCTCCGTATACATACATTGCTTTATGAGCAAATAATGCCTCAATAATAGTGTAAAAAATTACCCAAACTGCTATATAGATAATTTTTGCATTTCTGGCTGCAGGCATTCGCTGGAAAAAAATAATCAGGGTTACCGGACATATATAAAACGTGAAAAATAAATTAATCGTCATATGGTTTAACCATTCTGCAGTGATTCCCTGAAAAGCCCAAAGTAATTGTTCTTGATAAATAGTGTTATACGTCATGTTTATGGCAATGAAAAATAAGATCGTAGGATATTGGTCTTTTACACGTGACCAATCAATAAATTTATATGCAAATAAAGTCCAAACCACTAAAACTAATAATAAATACATAGTCCACCTCTTAAGATTAGTAGAAACTATCAAGTATTATCGCCAAAATTAACCACTCTTATGCAATAAGCATTAGCTGTATTTAAATGTGCCATGTATCAATAGTTAGTTACCATTCCTTAGTGCGTATGAACAAAAGCTGTTATGTAATTAATAAACTTTTAGTAGAGGAGCATGGATGAATGAATTTTTCAGGAAAAAGAAGAATTTTGCTGCCAGTCATTATTGTACTTGTGATTGCTGGTCTAGCCGATATAAAATATAAAGGTTTGTTCTTCCGTTTACTGCTCGGCAACAACCTTTTAAAAGGTGGTTCGATTAAGTTTAATAAGGAAAATGACTTCAATTACATTGCGGTGTAATGTTTTTTTAAGTGTTTATTTAAGTGTTGACTTAATTAAGTATATAATTTATTATGTAAGCAACGGTTCCAAAGTTCCTTTAGAAGGAGGTGACTTTAACATTACCATGGTGTCTAAGGATATTTTTCATGCTCTTTCCGAGCCTAATCGACGATACATCTTAGAGATATTGGCCAGTCAAGAGCAGTTAACTGCAACGGATATTTATGATCGTTTTAATATAAGTCCACCAGCGATTTCACAACATTTAAAAATTCTTCGAGAAGCGAATCTGGTTCGGATGGAAAAAAAAGCTCAACAGCGTATATATCAGCTTAATCCTGACGCCATAATCGAACTTGAGGAATGGGCGAACCACATTACACAGCTTTGGACTCAACGTTTTGATGCATTAGATAAGGTGTTAGAAGCTGAAATGAAAAAGAATAAGGAAAGAAAGGCTGATCAATATGACGAACCCGAATGATGTAAATGGGGATAAGGAGCTTACTCTAACAAGAATTTTTGATGCGCCCCGTGAGCTAGTTTGGAAGTCTTGGACAAAACCTGAGCTGTTGGCTAAATGGTGGGGGCCAGCCGGGTTCCAAACCCCGAAGGAATCTATTGACATTGACCTTCGTGTAGGCGGTTGGTTTAATTTATGTATGGTTCAAATCAATACTGGCACAGAGATATGGATTCAACACGAAATTATCGAACTTGTAGAACCTCGTCTCCTTGTCCTCCGGTCCGAGGAACAAACAGATCTCAGGCTTTCTGCCATGATTACTCGGGTTCAACTCGATGAAATGGATGGTAAAACCAAGATGACGTTACACAACGGCCCGTATTCGAAAGAAATGAATCACGCTATTAGTGGATGGGGACAGTCTTTCGACAAGCTTGTTGAATTATTTAAAAAATAGGAGGAGTATTTAATGACAAATAATAGCACGAAGAGTAAAGTAGTCTTTGATATCAGTATGTCACTGGACGGATTCATAGCGGCTTCAAACCGTTCTGCAGATGAACCGATGGGGGCTGGTGGAGAGCGACTTCACGGATGGGTGATGGACGATGAAGACAGTCGTAACCGCAAGCTTCTTGAAGAAGCCGGCAATGGTCTGGGGGCGGTTATCACCGGACGGGTTACATACGATGATTCCCTTCGTTGGTGGGGTGCAAATGGACCAACGGGGCCCGCTCGCATTCCTGTTTTTGTTCTCACACATCAGACCCCAGAGAATGTTCCCGAGAATAGTGTGTACACGTATGTGAATGGAATTGAAAGTGCTCTGGAACAGGCGAAGAAAGCAGCGAACGGTAAAGTCGTTTCTGTCATGGGTGGTGCGGACACCGCCCAACAGTTCATTGCGGCTGGGCTGGTCGATGAGATATCGATTCATCTCGTCCCCGTACTGTTTGGTGAAGGCATTCCATTATTCGAAAAGCTCAGAGACGAGCATATTCTACTTGAACCCGTCACCATAATGGATACTTCCAAAGCCATTCATCTGCAGTATCGAGTTCTTAAATAAGTTTAAAATATTTAGAACAACCATATTTTATTTGCCATAAGGCATTACACCAAAAGGCTAATCATTGAGAAAAAAGTATAGTCTTTTGTAGTCTTTTAGAGAAAACCGCTCCGATCGAGAGTAAGTAGTTCAATTTTGAAGTACAAACATTAAAAATACAACATAATTGAGCATTGAATTGCAACGCAATTTGATGCTCTTTTTCATCATTAAATTAATATTCACGCAGCATAGGGACGGAGCTATTGCTTCATATAACTGAAGACTGATGAAAGCAGTTAGCCCACTTTATTCTCCGGAACGGTTATTATTTTGCAGGATGTGACGCACGGGGGCGGTTCTCATGTTTCCTTATTTTGGCGGAAGCGTTATAACCGCCCCTGTGCTTGTTATTTTCTAAAAGGACATTTCCGCACTAGGTAATGTAATGCGTGTCCTAAAAGAAGTGGTACCAATAAATATTTCCATTGGTTATTGAAATCTGAGTTAAGTATACTTTGCAAAAGTACCCCAATTTTCTATCTTATTCAACTGAGGATATAGTGATTTAAAGTGAACTATTATTGGAGAATTATTCAACTCAGGATGTGAAATGAAGAATCTACTATCTCCATATCTGATGGCTTTCAAGGCAAGTGGTAATTCACGTCTAAATATGTCATTTCGTTTTGCTGCAACAGTCTGATCAGATTGTCCATCTACATCCAAATACACATTATATACATAGCAGCCTCTAATTTTAGTCCACTCACCAATCACTTCATCTCTCATAGGGCTAAATTTATCCCGGGCAAAGCTTAATCCAACTGTCAAAAAAAGCTCTGCAGTAATATCCGAATGAGTCAGTGTGTAGCGCCTATGGATTATAGGTTCTGTAGAGGTTATACCTTCTCTAAACTCAACATAAAGTTTATCGGGGTTTAACATGCTCAAGCAAACACTTCCCAACACTTTTTTCTTAATATTATGATGGTTATTAATCAAATATACTAGGATATTTGCTTGTGCCATCTAATGAGGGCGGGTTGGTCAAGCAGCATAGGGACGCTATTGCTTCATATGACTGATGAAAGCAGTTAGCCCACTCTATTCATTACTATAATCGTTTTTGCTCAGTAAAAAGTGTCATTTTGAATGGGGAAATTTCTAAGAAATATATGCCACCTTTTTAAAAAATGGTTCGATTATAATATAAAGAAGGGCAGTCATAAATTTTATACGCTAGAACGAAATGATAGTATTATTTTTCAGGATGAAATCATCGCTGACACAGTCTGTACGTTACTATATATTTGTCAGTATGGAGCCTGTTCACTTTTCAAATAGTCTGAATCAATCTATGATAGACTTTATCGGCAGTTTTCTTACTGCATAAGTGCAATTAAAGCTTTCTACTATATTTTTTCCGAAAGAAGTGTCGTCAATTGCTGAAGGTATGTAAAATAATTATCCAAATTGCTTTTTTGTATGGAATCTATTTAATTGGACATTGGATCCAGGAAGCATTGAATTTATTTGTGCCCGGGAGTGTCATCGGGTTAATTATTCTGTTTATCCTGCTCTCAACAAATGTTGTGAAGGACGTGTGGGTTGAAAAGGGTGCCGATTTTTTTGTGAAACATTTAACGCTGTTTTTCATTCCGGCTACGGTCGGGATTATAAATTATTTCGGGGTCTTTTACGGAAAGGGATTTCTCCTGATTGTAATCGTTCTCGTGAGTACGGTGCTTGTGATGGCAGGATCAGGACTTGTGACTCAATGGATGATGCGTGGGAAGGAAGTAGAACATGATTGATAGCCTTATTGCCGTTGCTGCTATTACCGGTACAGTTGGGATATATGCTGCGGCAGTCTATATATACAAGAAATTCAATTCTCCATTTACCATACCTGTCATTATAGCTACGGTTATCATCATTGCTATCTTATTGGCGTTTCAAATTCCTTATGAAATCTACATGCGTGGCGGGGAATGGATAGACCATATGCTGGGTCCTGCGATTGTGGCGCTCGCCTATCCGGTTTATCAGCGGAGAAAAATATTAAAAAAATTGCTGGTGCCTATTCTTAGCGGAACGATGCTAGGAGCAGCGGTCGGCGTGTCAACGGGTGTTTTACTGGCAAAATGGTCGGGGGTTGATCAATTGATTATCCATTCACTTGCTCCAAAATCCGTCACTACCCCGGTAGCCATGGCCATCACAGACACGCTTGGCGGAGCAACTCCTTTGGCGGCAGTTTTTGTGATGATAGCGGGAATTGGCGGAGTGCTAATCAGCTCAACAGTTATGAAATGTTTCCGGATTCATCACCCGATCGGACGCGGTGTCGGGATGGGTAGTGCATCACATGCCATCGGAACAGCAACCATCATGGAACTTGACCAGCTCGCAGGATCAGTCAGCACGATTGCAATGGTTGTCAGTGCGGTAGTTGTATCGGTTATAACGCCGGGACTGGTTGCGGTTTTGATGTAAGGGATTTGTGCACTGCAGCAAAAGCATTTCGCTAATACTTGTTCAATATAGATGATGTGATTTTAATTCCTTTAGACTATTACAAGTTTGAAGGATTTTTTTGGCAGATAAGAAAGTATAAATACTTTCTTACTGCATAAGTGCAACTAAGGCTATCGCCATTAAGGATTGGCAATAAGCCAAGTTTTCTAATAACAAATACAAGAACAAATGTTCCTGATTATGTTAATTAATTAGGTAATAAAATGATATAATAATAGAAAATTAGAAATAAAAAGAGTGATCTAATGCAGAAGGAAACGGACATCCTAATCTACCAAACTGAAAAACGAAGCACTACAACCTCGAAATGTTTATCGCAATCGGGTACTTCGAAGCGTTACTAGAAGACGCAGGCGCACCTAATCGAGGTCTTCGGACACGTGCTGTTCCAGCAGGAGTGACTGCCCTCCGCTCCAATCAATCATCATAAAAGTGAGAAAACGTAAATCATCATGCTTAGTTGGAATTTTTTATCATTACTGTTAATCCAAATTCTCTTTAGGTTTTTCTTTATGCTTTCTATTTTTAACCTCAGTAAATATGTTATCTGACACACTTGTTTTTGATGGTTCATTTGGAGGATTAGATTGATTTGATTCAATCATCGATTTAAGCATCTCAATATCCTCTTTAGTAGCGTATTGTTTATCAGGCTTTAACATATATCCTAACTGACCGTTCGATTCTATAGTAGCCCATTGTAAATCAGTAAAATGCTGAATGTTTTGTTGTCTCATTCGTACTTCAAGCATATCAACCGTTAACCGCAGCTTCTTTAAATTACTTTCATTAATTTGGCCATTTTCAACTACTACAAGTCCTTTACCATAAATTAAAGTTTCAAGAGCATTCGATTTCAAAACGATATACTCAATAAAAAGAAGTGTAGCTACCATTAAAAATGTAATCAACATTGTAATCCAAATGTTCCTATCGCCAACAGGTTGAATAATTAATGATCCAACAGCTATCATCATGACGGTCTGAGCAACAGTAAGCTGTGAGACTGATTTTCTTCCAGCTAACCGTAAAATCAGGATTCCTCCTATCACGACGACGACAGCTTTCCATATGAAGTGTAAATCCAATAGGATCCCCTCTTTTCAAATGTTACTAAAATATACTTACGGTTGACTCTTTCTGGTTTAATATCTAGTGTTTATTGTGGATGAAATCATTTACTTTATTCTTTAGTGAAGTGTCTTTATAGAACTAGAGCAATAAAACGGCTACTTATTGCTGTTTTACGTCTAGTTTTCTAAAGTTTTTTCTTTTTTTCAACGTTTTCAATAGTTTCCGCGCGAAGTGTATTATATAACCTGCTTTTAGGCTCATATATTTTTTGAGATGGCCATAGTCCATGATGTCCTGAGAATAGATAGCTGACTAAACAAGCAACAAAAAAGTACTCTAACCCTTTTCCATCAAACATCTCCATTGCCAGCAGGAATGCTGCTATAGGGGTATTAGCCCCTCCACTAAAAACAGCAATTAATCCCAATGCAGCGAGAAATGACATAGGTAAATCGATGAATGTATGTAAGGTATTGCCTAATGTTGCTCCAATGAAAAATAAAGGTATGGCTTCACCGCCAACGAAGCCGGTACCAAGAGTCACTGCTGTAAATATTAGCTTGGCCAGGAAAGCAAAGGGTGGTACGTCTTCTATAAAAGATTGTTCTAACATCTGTAATCCTCGGCCATTGTAATCTTGTGAACTAACGATTAAAGTTAGTACCACAATGACAATACCTCCAAAAAAGGCTCTTTTCATATGGTTTTTTTTGAAAAGTTTCTCAGAAAATTTTTCTATCCCATGCCTCAACTGACAGTATAAAACACTTATTAGGCTAAAAATGACTGATAGAAGAATAACTATTATAAATGTACTAATAGATATTTCCGGTATGGTTTGTATTATAAATTCTTCGTGTTTATGTCCCCATGCTGCTGCAGTTACATAATGACCAACAAAGCTTGCCGTAAGACAAGGAACAAGTGCTTCAAATTTCAGCTTTCCTAAAGCAGTCATCTCCATGCCAAAAACAGCACCTGTGATAGGTGCTCCAAATGCAGAACCAAAACCAGCACTTATCCCGCTCATCATTAAAATTCTCTTGTCGAATATGTTTACCTCAAAAAATTTGTTTACCGCAGCAGCGACACTTCCTCCCATTTGGACAGCTGCACCTTCTCTTCCAGTTGAACCTCCAAAAAGGACTGTGACAAAAGTTGCGAAATAAACGATAGGTCCCATTCTCCGAGGTACCTCTTTTTTTCCATGAACTGAGTCTATCACCAGATTATTTAGTTCAGCAGTGTCATTCAAAGTATTATTCAAAAGTACCTTTCCGTAGTTCATATATATGAATCCTATGATAATTCCTCCAAAGGGGAGAAGGAAGATAAGCCAATCCCTTTTTAATCGTATATCATCTCCTAGATAATCGTTCATCTCTAAAAGGAAATAGGTTGTCGAGCCAACAACTATACCAATTATGCTTCCAAAGATAATCCATTGACCCAGAACTGAAAAAAAGTTTTTATACTTTAACAGCATTCACCAATTCGCCTCTTTTCTTTGGGAAATTCAATTCTATTGTTGCCTATCGTATTATAATTATTAAAATAAATAGTGAATAGCCAATTATGAAAGAAGCAAAAAGGGATCAACCTACTAATTCGGTTTGAGACGCACGGGGACGGTTCTCATGCTTCCATTTTGAGGCATGGAAGCGGTTGAACCCCATGCTTTCTCCAAAATGACTTTTCCGCACCAGGTAATGCGCCTTATTTTGTTGGAGCAGATTTATCGAGGGTTTAGGATTAATAGGGTAGAACCGTACCATAAATAGATGCCTTTTTTCTGTGTGGAGGACGAAGTTTTTAAAGTAAGTCGGAGCAATTTAATAAAAAAAGATACTATATTTTATACATCTATTTATCTATTCTAAAAGCCTGTTTTCTAGTTAGTAAAAAAGAAAACAGGCTTTTTTATTAAGACAAATTACATATTGAAAGATAAGATAAGTAATTGCATAATTATGCAAATAAATGATATATTATGAGTTATTAAGATTAGCGGGATAACACAATCAACAAAATCTACTTAAAATATAAAAGTTGGGGAGAGTCTTCATGTTAAATGAAAAACTACAACAGGCAGAAGAAGTTACGAACAAAAAGGAGTTTACAGCCAAACAATATTTGGCTTTTTGGCTTCCCTCATTAATTGGCGTTTTGCTGTTCTTAGTCCCTATTTCTGTAAATGGAAAAGTAACAATCGGATTAGGGGTTTTAGCGGATGGTTTACAGGGTGCAATAGCTGATTATATTCCTTCAATAATGACAATTATCCTCTGTGTTTCTGCTGCTGGTAGTTTGATCGTTAAATATACCACAATAGAAGCGGTTAAAAAGAGTGCATTCTTAACGGCTTTATTTGATATTACGCCGTTCTGGTTAATTTTGAGATGTATTGGCGCATTATTTGCTGTCTTTACATTGAATCAAATAGGTCCTGAATTTATTTGGTCGAGTATTACAGGCGGGGTAGTATTATATGATTTAATTCCGGTATTAATGGTCTGGTTCTTATTTGCTTGTTTATTTATGCCTCTTTTACTTCAATTTGGCTTGATGGATTTTATAGGAACATTGGTACGTAGAGTAATGTTTCCTTTATTTAAACTACCTGGACGTTCCTCTGTTGATGCATTAGCATCATGGATGGGAAGTGGAACAGTGGGTGTATTATTAACAACACAACAATATGAATCTGGTTACTATACAAAGCGTGAAGCATCTGTTGTTGCAACGAACTTCTCCATTGCTTCGATTGCCTTTAGTCTTGTGATTGCAAGGTTTTTAAATATTGACCATATGTTTATCCAGTTCTATTTTACCGTAATTGTAACAGGAGTAATTGCTGCTATTATTTGTCCAAGGATCCCGCCTCTCTCAATTAAGAAAAATACGTATTACGAGCCGGTTGGGAAACAAATAGATGAAGTTGTGCCAGAAGGGGTATCTAGTTTCCGGTGGGGATTAAAAAAGGCTGTTGAAAAAGCGGACCAAGTCAAGAGTTATCCCGGTGTTATAAAAAGCGGGGTACAGAATGTGATCGATATTTGGTTCGCTTTAATACCATTGGTGATGGCGTTAGGAACGGTTGCACTTGTTATTGCGGAGTTTACGCCTATCTTTAATTACTTATCATATCCTTTCGTGCCATTACTTCAATTACTGCAAATTCCAGAGGCTCAAGCTGCTGCACCTGCTATGCTTGTTGGTTTTGCAGATATGTTTTTACCAGCTGTAATTGGAAGTGGGATTGAGTCAGAGCTTACACGTTTTGTTATAGGTGTAATGTCCTTATCCCAGTTGATATACATGTCTGAAATTGGCATCCTATTAATAAAATCAAAAATTCCAGTTTCATTTGCGCAACTGTTTATTATTTTCCTGCAAAGAACAGTCGTGACGTTGCCAGTTGCTGCATTAATGGCACATCTGTTATTTTTCTAGTGAATTAGACTAAAAAGCATTGGTATTCGCCACCAATGCTTTCTATTTTTGGTATTATGAAGTAGTGATCTGCATATAACAGCACGTTTTAATGGAAAGGTGATTGATAGAAATGAATAGTGAATCTTTTTTCACTGAAAGCACGAAAGCCGCACTTAAAAATAACCCACCAGGCGAATGGATGCCAACACTTCCAGATGGTTGTATACGTTTAAGTTCTGGATTCCCTGCACCTAACCTTATCCCAGTTGAACAGCTTCAAGCAGCAGTTACCCGCCTGCTTGAGGAAGAGAAGGATTTACCGTTGCATTATGTTGGAAGCCCTAAAATGGCAAAGTTAAAGGAGCAGATTAATGATAGGTTGTTACGTCGCGGTATCCGTGTTTCAGAAGAAGAACTTCTCATTACATCTGGAGCATGTCAGGCGATCGATCTAGTTGCCCGCATTATAATGGATCATGAAACTGTCGTTGCCATAGAGTCGCCAACGTATATGGAAGCGTTAGAAGTATTCCAAAACTATACGAAGCACTTTATTAGTATCCCAGTGGATGAAAATGGCCTGCAAACAAATAAATTAGAAGCGATGTTAGCGGAAAGGAAAAGGGAAGGGCTCCCGCTTCCACGTATTTTATATACCATCCCAACTTTTCAAAATCCAACAGGTACAACGATGACAATGGATCGCCGGAAACATGTGCTGGAGCTTGCTGCCAAATATGATTTTCTGATTTTAGAAGATGACGCTTATGGCGAATTATACTTTGATGAACAACCAGACCCATTAAAAGCAATGGACAACGAAGGCCGTGTACTGCATCTTGGTTCTTTTTCCAAGGTAGTAGCGCCGGGAGTGCGTATCGGATGGATAACTGCAACACCCGAATTGATTACCGCTGTGGCTTGGTTTAAAAAGGATTTAGACCATCCATTTGCTCAAGCAACAATGGCTTCCTTTTTAGAAAAAAATGACTTCGAGAAGCGGCTCAAGACCTTAAGGGAAACGTATCAACGTAAGTGTACGGTCTTACTTTCTGCATTGGAACAATACATGCCAAAACCAGTCTCCTGGTATGTGTCTGAAGGTGGTTACTTTGTGTGGGTCAAAATTGCTGGCGCCGATACATCGGAATTATTAACCCACGCTCTCGATGAAGGTGTCTCCTATATCCCAGGAAAACATTTTTTTCTGAATCAGCAGGATGGAGCGGAATACCTTCGTCTATCATTTAGTTACGCGGAGGAAAAAGAGATAGTAGAAGGAATTCAAAAACTAAGTAAAGTTATCAAACGAATCCTTTTATAGTATTCAAATTTGATGAAAAAGTCGGTATGAATACATATTACGGAAACACTTGTAAGTCTGTAGACAGTGAGTGCAGTGGGGATTCGCCTCACTGCACTGTTTTGGCTCTTTTTTTGACTTACCTACTTGTTCCCATCTCTTCTTGTTTCGTCAGCTATCTCTTCAAAAGATCTAACTTTTCCGTGTGGGTTTTGTGATTGTTTTCTGCCTTTCCATTCCCGTTCCTGCTGATGTTTGGATTTAGACATATCTGCTAGAACTCCTTTTTATGTTGTAGTTTATCCCTGTTCACTAATTTTGCGTTTTCGATGCTCGTTCTTTTTTTGCTTTCTCTTTGTGTGCTTTATTTGCAGCAGCGCTACCGAGTTCCTTGGAGAATTCTGAATCCGTTTTACTGGAATCAAATCCTTGTTTATTCTTTTGCTGTGGGTCATTTTTCTTTGTTCGTTTTGCCATGAATGTCCCTCCTTTTTGGACTTAGTATGGGACAAGGTGATTGAAATATTCGCACATAATAATCAGATGAAGTCACTCGATAGTTCTTTAAACGGAAGGAGATTAGATAAATTCAATCTCCTTCATTTTTAGATAGTTTGTTAATTTATTAAGCTATGATTTAAATAAATATGATACAATATAAATGGATTATAGTGTACGGTATTTGACTAGGTTGTGCCTACACCCTTTGTAAAATTAACATTTTAAGGATGATAAATATGAGTAACATGCCTAAAGAAACAGACGTTATCTTAATTGGTGCTGGAGTTATGAGCGCGACTTTGGGTTCATTACTGAAAGAGTTGGCCCCAAATTGGGATATTACAGCGTTTGAGAAGCTCGACAAAGCAGGAGAAGAAAGCTCTAACGAATGGAATAATGCGGGTACTGGCCATTCTGCCCTGTGCGAGTTAAACTATACTTCCGAAAAACAGGATGGATCTATAGATATTAGCAAAGCTGTAAAAATTAATGAACAGTTTCAGCTTTCAAGACAGTTTTGGTCATATCTTGTAAACAGCAATCTGATTCATAATCCACAGGACTTTATCATGCCATTACCTCATATGAGTTTTGTGCGTGGAGAGAAAAATGTAACGTTCCTGAAGAAGCGTTTTGCAGCACTATCAAAGAATCCTCTGTTTCATGGGATGGAATTTTCCGATGCCCCTGAAAAACTGAAGGAATGGATTCCGCTTATCATGGAAGGGCGTACATCGAATGAACCGATAGCGGCCACAAAAGTCGACTCTGGAACGGATGTTAACTTTGGTGCCTTAACGCGCAAGTTGTTTGACCACTTGGAAAGTAACAATGTCGAGGTAAACTACAAGCACAGTGTTGAGGATATCCAACGTACCAGTGACGGCAAGTGGGAAGTAAAAGTACATGATAACGTTAACGGCAAAATCGAGTACCATACTTCTAAATTCGTCTTTGTCGGTGGCGGAGGCGGTAGTCTGTCTTTACTTCAAAAAACCGGTATTCCAGAATCAAAACATGTTGGAGGATTCCCGGTAAGCGGGCAATTTATGGTGTGTAACAATCCGGAAGTAGTAGCACAGCATCAAGCAAAAGTATACGGCAAGGCTAAGGTTGGTGCTCCGCCAATGTCTGTTCCGCATCTTGATACAAGATATATCGAAAATAAAAAATCACTGTTGTTTGGCCCATTTGCCGGCTTCTCGCCAAAGTTCTTGAAAACTGGTTCCATGCTGGATTTAGTAAATTCAGTAAAACCGAATAACCTTGTAACGATGTTGGCGGCAGGAACTAAAGAGATGCCATTGACAAAATATCTGATTGAGCAAGTTATGCTATCTAAGGAAAAGCGTATGGAAGAAATACGAGAGTTTATCCCGAATGCCAAAAGTGAGGATTGGGATTTAGTTGTAGCAGGGCAGCGTGTGCAGATTATCAAAGATACAGAGGGAGGCGGCAAAGGAACGCTTCAATTCGGTACAGAGGTAATCACTTCCATTGATGGTTCGATAGCAGCATTGCTAGGCGCCTCTCCGGGAGCTTCTACTGCTGCTCACGTCATGCTTGAGGTAATAGAAAAATGCTTCCCGCAATATTTAAAAGAGTGGGAACCGAAAATAAAAGAAATGATTCCTTCTTATGGCGTTTCACTAGTCGAGAACCCAGAGCTTTTTCGGGAAATTCATGCTTCAATAGTGGAGGCGTTGGATTTAAACGAAAAGAAGCTGGCTCATAGTTAAGTCTTTTGGTGCTTAAATAAACAGAAGAATTCATTAATAAATCATCTTTTCCATATACTAAACTACTCAAGTCGATAGTTAAATCTGGCATTTGCTCTTTGAAGAGGGTGGATGCCAGGTTTTTTTTATTTATCACGATTTGGCTTAATATGTATGGAAATAGTAATACATGTCGATTTGTGATAGCATTTACACAACAACGCAGGAAGAGGAAGTGAGCATAATGATAAATATAACAGTCCCAACACCAGATGTCACCATTACGAAACAGGATAATCCGGAACTTAGTAATATATACGGATTTACAGATTTTCACCTGATTACAAGAGATAAGGGTGGAATTTTCATGTTTTACAACGACAACCAGGAGCTTTTGTTTGTTGGTAAAGCAAGGAAGTTAAGACCAAGAATTAAAAAACATTTTAATGATAATGTATCGCCAATTAAATTGCACAGGGATGAAGTAAGCAAGATTGAAGTTTGTATTGTCAGGGATCCTGCCCACAGAGAGATCTATGAAACGTATATTATTAATGAACTCAAATCAAAGTACAATGTTGAAAAGGTGTATTTTAAATAAACCCCAGTATCCTCTATCACAAATAGTTAAGGCATATTATCCCAGTTACAAAAAAGAACTTGGGTATGTAACTATGTAGTTCGGTTTTGGAGTATAATTTTAAAAAAACACTCCAAAAACGATAACGGGTTCCGTTTCCTATCACAAATATTAAAAATGTAATGTAAAATGACTATCAATTTGTATGCTAATTTGATGGTCATTTTTTTGTTGGTGTAATAGTGTGCTTGGTTTAATAATCATAAAATTGTAGTGTAATTTGTACCCCAATTTGTTGGATAACAATAGCCAGTGTATGTCTACATTTTGACCTACAAATTCAAATGCAAATTGTCATACATTAATTTACCAATAAATTGGGAGTAGAATAGTTTTCGCTTGATTTTCAAGGTATTCAGAATATTTATGATAAAATAAATTTAGATATTGTGAACGATTACACTTAAACTAACGCAGCAGGAGTGTTCAACAAAAACTAAGTTAGGAGGGCGTTATTTATTAAAAAAATTGCTATCATATTAATTAGTGGATTATTGCTGATGGGGTGCACAAAAGAAGAGACGACTAATGAAGACGAAAAAAGTTGGGAAGAAAGTCCGACGCTTGTTCGAGAAGTTGTAGTAACAGATGATGGTAAGAAAGGAAATTTTGTATTTAGAATTGGTAATAATGGGAAATTTGGTTTTTCAGAGTACGGACCTTTTATAGAGGGTGTGAAACAGAAGTACATGTGGTTTTTTTGGGGGAACGAAGATACATTTACACAACCGTTTAAAGTAGTTGGGATAAGCAAGAAGACCAATGAAAGAATCACTGTCTTTGAAGGTGGCAATGAAATACTATCTCCACACTTGGGGGCAGACCAACATATTCCTTCATCAATGATATTGCCGAGTTCAGGAAAATGGAGGTTAGAAGTATACTTCGATGAAGAATTGTTTGGTCATGTAATAGTGAATGTAGAAGGAAAGTAAGATTATTTTTCTTCTTCAACTAACGGGTGCAAGAGTTGAAAAAGAAGTTTGAACGAGAGTTCCTTTTTTACTGTAATAACGCTAAAAGTTAATATATTCAGTGATTATCTAACTAGTTGTTACATAAAAAAAAGGGGGATAACAATTATTAGAAAAGTGGCTTATTATTCTATTGTTATAATATTAGGTTTAATAATTTTGAATGTTATAACTGAAATTCACAAACACGTTATAAATCCTGTAGTTATACAACGAATAGATAGTGATGTTCTGTTGGGGTATTTCTGTATATCTCTGCTTAGTGTTTTATTTGGGGTACTGATTGAATCGAGGCGTTTCTTAACTATCTTTACAGGAAGTTTAAAAGTTAATTGGCTTATAATCCCTTCACTGATTTTATTAGTAATAAGTTTGTTACCTCACACTTATACATTTTATTATATTGGTATAAGTTCGTACCGTCATTTTCCACACGGTATTTTGTTTGCCCCATTACAAAACACCCATACTTTAATAATGTTGGGTATTCTCACTGGGGTTTTGTTAGTCAGGTCATTGGTTAAAGACAGATAACTTATTGAAGTAACGGGTGAGATTGTTTAATAAGGTTTTGATGGGAGAAGTATTATGAAGAAATCAATTAAACTTCTTATTTTCGGGATTTTAGGGTTGCTTTTAATATTTATGGTTATAGGAATAGTTTCTTTCTATTCTGCATCCAAGACCGAGAACCAAATGCCAATTGAGATGGTAGCTTTCAATAATTTAACTGATGAAGAAAGTGCTTTAATTCCAGTAAGCCCAAAGGATTCAATTGTAAAACAAATACCTGTTAACGATGATATAAAAACATCAATTGATATAAATTATGATAAAGACCAAGTTTATTCTGTTACTTTTAATAACACTAAGACAGATACCAATGGAAACCTTGTAGTTTTTGTTGGTTTGGATAAAAAAACAGTTCTCGGGAAAGGGTTTACTAGTAAATAAAAAGGGGTTCTTCTTGCGTTAACAGGTGCGATTGTTTAATAGGAACAATCACTTTTCCACTAACTGATGCAAGTAACTTAAAGAAGACCAATTCAATATAACAAAGGGACATACATAACAACAAAAGGAGAATTACAATGAAAATTGATTTTTTATTAAACCATCCCGATAAGATAAAAGAAGTTGCTGAAATGATTTACAAGGAATTTGTAGTAAAAGCGAGTAATGGTATGAAATTTGAAGATGTTGTTAAACACTTCTCAAATACGGGAGACAATACATTTCCGATAACACTCTTGGCTTTAGAGAATGGAGAATGTTTAGGAACTGTATCCATATTTGAAAACGATTTAAAGATAAGAGATATGTATAAACCTTGGCTTGCATCTCTATATACGAAACCTGATTCCCGTAGTAGAGGTATAGGACAAAAGTTAGTAGCCAAAACAATAGATGTAGTCAAAGAATTAGGATTTAAGGAACTTTATTTAAGAACAGAAGATACGTCTGAGTATTATAGAAATAGAGGTTGGGCTTATGTTGAAACTGTTTCTGATGATAATCACGAAAAAATTGATATATTTAAAATGAAGTGTATTTGATTTTTTGAAAGGTACCTCTTTATCCTTAAATAAAATATATTGTGAAGGATTACACTTAAACTAAAGGGTGCTTTAACACAAGAAGGAGATTGTTGATGCGGCAACTCCTATTTTGCTAAAGAGGCAGGTTTGTGAAATAAGAGAATATTGAAATAGAGAAAGGATTGGTAAAATGGCGATTTTTATAGGGTATGGAATTGCATTTATAGGTGCGCTTGTAGCTTATCAGCTAAGCGTAGGTAAACCAAAAAACAAGAAATATAAGGTATGGGGCATTGCTCTTATGGTACCAATTTCACCAGCTTTTGCTTTTGCGATAGGGTTAACCTATGCAGTCATTGTAGAAAGTGGTTGGGCAGGATTGATAATGTGGTATATTTTCCCTTTTATCTTCATAATCGGACTAGTTATGTTATTGGTTGGTATTTTCAAGAAAGAAGAAACAAAAATATTTTGAGTTGATCAACTAACGGGTGCTTTAGTTTAAGAAGCACTTGAAAATAAATAGAAGAAAAATCTCAGTTCAGTGAACTGAGATTTTTTTATTTTTAATTACAAATATAGGTAACAACCGATAGTAATGTCAAACTTGACTTCGAAAAAGAGCCAGATAGTTATACCATAAGGATATGGGATGACGACAACAATATCATTAACGAGTCTGATAAGGTGGTTCTTTCTGGGGTAGGCAAGGTTATTTATGAGGTGCTGGTGAAATGGGATCAAGGTACTGCAAGCTATGCCTTTTCTTTAAACATTAAATAAACTCATTGCTACACTAACGTGAGAAAAGCTAAAAACGAAAAACCAAATATCAAAGAGCTGGTAAACCCCAAGCTCTTTATCAGTTACTTGAAATAAATTATATCTTCTATTCAAATTGTCTATTTATAACACCTACTCGTTGAACTGGTGTCTTCCCATTTTTATCAGCTTTTTCGCATAAAATTGCCATACTTTCGTTCACATTTTCGTATCTACTTTAAAAATGTAACGAAATACACTAGCATTTTGATTATAAATTTGCAAAAAAACACTATCACATCAGTAAAAAGGGGGATACGAATTTTTAACAAGTTTGTATACGCTTAAGTTTTGTACTCCAAAACTGAAATAATTAGTATGTGACTTTACTTCTATATTGTTGAAAATATTTTGTGCCTATTATTAAGCATCTTGATCAATCTGCTTCACTATTCTTTCGCATATTTCATGAGTGATGAGTGAGTCATCAATAGACGGGTCAGGTACTTTGTTATTTTGTACGGAATCTATAAAATGATCTGCTATCTGATAGAAACCACGTTTATATAATGTTGGCTCCCAATCACCAGACTTAGCAATACGTATTTCTTTATTATGATAGTGGGTTGTTTCAACAAGACCGTTCACTACATATTTGTCATGCCCAGTAGAGTACTCAATGATTTCTTCGGTGACACCGCCATTCCTGTTCATTATCCCCATAGCGGTACACCCTTCTCCAAGAAGCTGTATAACCAGTTGGTCAAGCATTTCACCATTTTTCAGGCTCACTACTTTTACATCCAAAACAGTTGTATCCATCAGAAATCTAAGTGTATCTACAACATGTATGAAATCTTCTACAACAAATCTTCTTATATAATCTGGTAAGGAAAATCTGTTTTTTTGAATAAGTACCAGACTTGGTTTACCATGTTTCTTTAGCTCTTTAACTTTCGGGATAAATCTTCTATTAAAACCTACCATGGCTAATGTATTTGTTTCTTTTGAGAGCTCTGTAATTTTCTTGGTTTCGTGAAACTTCATAGATATCGGCTTGTCTATATATGTGTGTATTCCACTTCTAAGTAATTTTTCAGCTATTTCAAAATGTGCCTCTGTAGCAGTGCTTACAAATGCAGCATCAATATTCTTGGTGATCAGTTCATCTACTGTTTGCACCTTTTCATTAATTCTATACTTCTCCGATAACCGGTTCAGCGTGTCTTCATTTCTAGTACAAAGAACAAGTTCAATTCCTTCTTTTTCAGAGAGAACAGGCAAGTAGCCTTTTTGGGCAATATCACCCAAACCAATAATTCCTATTTTCATATAATCACCCCGATGATAGTAGTGTATTTATAGGATAACATGTTAATTAGCTGGGAAGTTAATATCGGATTTAGAAGGTTTCTCTTTATTACTTTATAAATTCGAGGTTATAAATAATGAGAAAATGATAAGATAGGAACTAGATGTACAATAATGTCCTGATTTCAGGGGGTGGATTAGCAATGATTAATTTTTTAAAGCAGCAGGCAAGGGATCTCTTTCCGGGCTATTTCGCATTGGTTATGGCTACTGGGGCATTATCAATTGGTTCATTTTTGCTGGGGATGGAGTTTATATCCACTATATTGTTGTATATTAATACTGTTGCATATCTTACCTTGTGGTTGCTGACAATTATCCGTCTTGTTGGCTATTTTCCTGATGTAATAGAAGATTTGACAAGCCACACGCTTGGACCTGGTTTTTTTACATTAGTTGCTGGAACAAGTGTGTTTGGAAGTCAGCTAATAATTGTTGGTGAAAATTCTTTATTACCGGTTTATTTGTGGATACTTGCAATTATTCTGTGGGTAGTTATTATGTATACGTTTTTTACAGCGGTCACAGTACGGAGGGATAAACCTACAATAGCAGAAGGCATTAATGGCGCTTGGTTAATTGCAGCAGTTGCTACACAATCCGTTTCTATCTTAGGAACTCTTTTATCCCCTCATGTAGAAAGTGGCCATGAAATCATTTTATTTTTTACGTTATGTATGTATTTTCTAGGCTGTATGCTATATCTGAATATTATCACGCTCATTTTTTACAGATTTACCTTTGTAAATTTTAAATTTGCGGCTCTTACTCCTCCTTACTGGATTAACATGGGAGCAGTTGCCATTACTACTTTGGCTGGATCTACCTTAATATTGCATTCTGACTATTGGAGTTTGCTTGATGAAATCACTCCATTCTTAAAAGGATTTACATTATTCTTCTGGATAACGGGAACATGGTGGATTCCGTTACTATTTATTCTGATGATATGGCGTCATATATACAATCACTACCCATTCAAGTATGACCCGCAATTCTGGGGGATGGTCTTCCCTCTTTCCATGTATACCACTAGCACGTTTCAGCTGTCAGCAGCTTTAGGTGTCCCATTTCTGGTAGTGATACCTCAATTTATGGTTTTTGTTGCTTTGGCCGCATGGATAATTGGGTTTGGTGGGCTAATCTATCATATTTACTTAGCATATAAATCATGATAGGTTTTCGCGGTTATGGGTTGAACCTCTGCACCCAAGCTTAAAATGAGTGTTTGCAAGGAAATAACGGAACGAGGATCCGTCAATCAATCGAAGTGAATCCTCATTCCGTTATTTAGCAGAAAAGGTGCTCTCGGAAGGGGGAGACGGATCCTCGTTCCGCTAATAGCAAAAAATCAGCCAAATTTGAGGTGAAAATGAGAAATAGCGGAATGAGGATCCGAACCCAAGCCTGAAACAAGGGTTTTCGAGGAAATAACGGAACGAGGATCCGCCAAACAGTCGAAGTGGATCTTCATTCCGTTGAAGTGACTTTATTGGCAAACCATCAAATACTTTTCAGAGTTTCGCTGTAGGCAGGATCCTAATGTCTATTCTAATGGAATAGCAAAACTCACAGTTCCCGTTTTAACTGACCCCATATCTGAAAAGGTCACGCCAAGGGTTGTGGGGCCTGCATCAGATTCTTTCATCGATTCAAAGCCGTTGTTTTCATTATCTTCTGTGATGATATTGTATCCATTACTATCTGCATACTCCTTAAACTTTTTATAGACCTCATCAATTTCTTCTGAGAACGAGAAACCTACCACATATTGTTTGTGTCCAGCCGTATCATAGGACTGAACCTGTAAATCGGCTTCAGCTGGAAATGGAAGATCTGCTGGAACCCCCTCTGGTAATGCTGATTGATCTTCTTCCTGAGCTGCGTCTTCATCCTGTTTATTTTCTGCTTCATCTGTTTCATCAGTGGCACTAACATTTACATCTTCTTGCGTATCTGCCTCTGAATTTGATTTTTCTTCACCGGATCCACACGCCACTAGAAATATACTGAGAGCGAAGAATAGACATAAAACGGTTATAAACTTTTTCATTGGAGTTAATTCCCCCTTATACTTTTTAATAGCTTAACAGCAAGCATATAATTAATAAATTATACCTGAGTATAAAATACGCAATTTCTTTACTTGGTCTTATTGATAATCCAGGTATTGTTCGACTTACATAACAAAACTATTAGAGAAATTTGCGTCAATCATCCATTTTATTATCAGACACCTTTTACTAATCTGCCATTTCTGGGAGAGTCACTCAACTTGCACATTTATAAATATGAAAAAGTAGTCATCCCTCATCGGAATACTACATTAGAACATGGTGACAGAATCTTAGTAAGTGGAGCACCAGAGGACCTTGGTGTGATGACGTACAAATTTTAAAAAGGCAACGCATCCAGCTTTAAAGAAAGCGGGGGAGTGTTGCCTTTTTAATAGTTGAGAAAGTATAAATACAATTAAAGCACTTGAATTAAGGTTTAGTGAATGCCTTAGTTTTCTAAAGTTTGCACAGTAAACAAGTATTTTTTGAAAAGGCACATTATTTCTAAAACTATGCTATACTTATAAGTGTAGAGTAAAAAACTTAATACCTCGAAAAATATCCTTGCATGATTAGTATCTTGGCTCATCGTATGTCGATCTTTACTAAATGGAAGGGATTTTATTTGCCCTTATATGGTAAAAATTCCCAATTTATACGAAAGCCTATTTAAGAAAAAATATTTATAGGAGTGGAATTTTATGAAAGAAACAGCAATTGTTTATTGTGAAAGCATGTTCGGTACAATGGATGGAAAAACTGCAAATGGACTTGTCCGCAGATCGGATAAATATCAGGTTGTTGGAGTAATCGACAGTACAAAGGCTGGTGTAGACGCTGGTGATTACTTAGAAGGGAAACCAAACAACATCCCTGTATTCGCAAGTCTTGAGCAAGCTCTTGCGCAATTGTCTAAAGTACCTGATCAGTTTATTTATGGGATAGCTCCATCTGAAGCTTTTCTGAAACGTAATGAACGAGCAATTGTGTTGGAGGCAATGAAAAAAGGGATGAGTATTGTAAACACCCTTCATGAATTTTTTACAAACGATGAAGAATTTGTGAAGCATTCAATAAAGTATGGGGTAAATATCAATGATGTGAGAAAGCCACCTGAAAAAAAGGATATGCACCTATTTTCAGGAAGAATATTAGATATAAAAACCCCAATCCTAGCTGTGCTTGGTACAGACAGTGCAGTTGGTAAACGAACAACATCGGTAATCCTTGAAGAAGCATTAATAAAAAAGGGTCTAAATGTGGCTTTTGTTGCAACTGGGCAAACTGGTTTAATTCAAGGTGCGAAATACGGCGTAGCAATAGATGCTATCCCTTCACAATTTATGACAGGTGAGATTGAAAATCAAATTATGAGAGCTTATGATAATGAGAATCCAGATATAATTATTGTTGAGGGCCAGGGGGCATTAAGCCATCCTGCATATATTAGTTCATGTTCGATCATTAGGGGATCAAGACCAAGTTCGATTATTGTTCAGCATCCACCGAAAAGAAAATATCTTGGTGACTTTACCTATATGAAAATGCCAACGATACAAAGTGAAATTGAACTCATCGAAAACTTTTCAAAGTCAAAGGTAATTGGGATAACTATTAACCATGAAAATATGTCCGATACAGAAATTTCTGAGGCTGTAACCAGGTATGAAAAGGATCTGAAGCTTCCTGCGACGGATGTACTTAAGCATGGTTGTGACAAGTTAATTGATACATTATTTTCTACTTATCCGGAGTTAGCAAGGAAAAAGAATAAAGTACTCGTAAATTGATTGCTACTGCTGCACCTGCTACATCTAGGGTTGAAATTAACATTGGAAAAATTGCCCATAATGCAGAGAAACTAGTTCAGTTTTATGGATCAAAAGGGATCGAAATCATGGGGGTTACAAAAACCGTTTGCGGTGATCCGAATATCGCCAAAATCTTTGTAAATAAAGGAATTCACATACTCGCAGATTCTAAGATAGAAAATATCAAGAAGATGCGTGATGCTGGCGTGAACGCACAATTTGTTCTGTTACGATCACCTGCTCTCAGTGAGCTTGATGCAGTTGTTAAAAGTGCTGATATTAGTATGAATACGGAGTTAGCTGTTATCAGAGGGCTAAGTACGATAGCTGAAAAATACAATACAGTACATGAAATTATCTTGATGGTTGAAATGGGAGATTTAAGAGAAGGAATTATGCCTGCAGACCTTGAGGGTTTTGTTCAAGAGATCCTAAAACTTTCAGGAGTTAAAATCATTGGTATCGGTGCAAACTTCGCCTGCTTTGGAGGGGTCAAACCAAGTGAAAAAAAGATGGCAGACCTATCGAAACTAGCTGGTCTTATTGAATTAAAATTCTCACTTCCACTTTCATATGTTTCAGGGGGTAATTCGGCTAATTACAATTGGTTTACGGCTACTGAAAATATCGGGAAAATCAATAACTTAAGACTAGGTGAGTCCATTTATCTGGGACGTGAAACACTTGATCGAAAGGCAATTCCTGGTTTATTTACCGATGCTTTTACGTTCATTTCAGAAGTGATTGAATCGAAAATAAAGCCATCTGTACCGGACGGAGAAACCGGACAGGATGCATTTGGAAATCAACCTAAGTTTCGTGATCGTGGACCGATTCGCAGGGCCATTGTTGCTTTTGGATCCCAGGATGTTCTTGTAACAGGATTAACACCTGAGTTAGATATTGAAATTCTCGGGTCAAGCAGCGATCATACGATTCTTGATGCGAAGGACGTCAATTTGCAAGTAGGTGATCAGGTAAAATTTTCTCCCAATTATGGAGCACTCCTGGCTATTATGTCTTCAAGTTATATAACAAAAAAATATACGAATGTAAAAGATAATCATATCCTCACGTAAAAAGTGAGGATAAGATTTTTTCTAACGCCCTTGATATATATGAATGAGGTTTTGATTACGCCCTCTAGCAAATACATCAGTACGATTTGGTCCCCAAGATACTGCTGCCGGTGCTGACGTTAAAGTGCCATCAAGATCTACCCAATTTTCCCAGCGAGAACCATTCCATGATCTTTTATAAAGCCTTTGATTGGTTCCACGTACAAAGACATCAAGTCGGTTGGGCCGACGTGAAGAGACAGTTGGATGACTAGTTAAAGTACCACCAAGGCTTTCCCAGTTACTCCAATTGCTTCCATTCCACCATTTGTGAATTAAGTCTTGGTTTTGCCCTCTGGCAAATACATCAATACGATTTGGTCCCCAAGATACTGCTGCCGGTGCTGATGCTAAAGAGCCACCTAGATCTTCCCAGTCTTGCCACCTTGAGCCGTTCCATGTCTTTTTATAGAGCCTTTGGTTGGTTCCTCGTACAAAGACATCAAGCTGATTTGAACGGCGTGAGGAGACTGTAGGGGCGCTTGTTAACGTGCCGCCAAGGTTTTCCCAGTTGCTCCACTGATTTCCATTCCACCATATGTGGTACAGGCTCTGGTCAGTTCCTCTAGCAAATACATCAATCCGGTTAGGACCCCAAGATACTGCTGCAGGTGGGGATGTTAATGTGCCGCCAAGGTTTTCCCAATCACTCCACCGGTTTCCGTTCCACCATTTATGGTATAGTCTGTCTCCGGTACCTCTTGCAAAAACGTCAAGCCGATTTGGTTGCCAGGAAGCTACAGTGGGAGCAGAAGTTAATGTGCCTCCTAAGTTTTCCCAGCTGCTCCAGCCTTGGCCAGGCTGCCCTTGACCGTTTCCGATCTGATTTAACGTTATTTCAATAACTCTAGTCAGTATACGGTCAGCCAGATTCTGCGATACATTAAATCGTCTGAAAAACTGATATAGCCACGGGATTTGATTTTGAAATTGAGTATATATTTGGCTCGCTGACTGATTTGTGTTTGCCTGATTGAGTGTATAACCTACAGCAAGCGAAAAAATATAATCCGTTATACCTCGATTCATTCCAGCTTGTTCTAGCTGGGAATATAAGTTATTATGCTGTGAACGAAGTATCTGCATAACTTCCTGTGGCTGTTGCCTAAAATCAATATAAGGTTGACCATAATAATCTACTGGTACAAATTGTGGTGTTTGATATGGATATCTGTACAATTTATATACCTCCTCATTTTTTAGCAGTTAAGAAACTGCGTTAGTGGAACTTAGCTTTTTGCCATTAAGGATTGGCATAAAGCAAGTTTTCTAACAGAGTCAGTATATGCACCTATGGGCAAAATTGGGAATGAGTAAGTAAAATAGATTTTTTGGTCAAAAAAACAGGAAGGATATAACATCCTTCCTGAGATTGCTTTATTCGTTTAGGCCCAGCACATCTAATCCGATTTCTGCAAGCTTAATTTGACCTTCGATAGTAGGATGAATGTCATCAGGAATCACATAGGTATCTTGATTTTGGCCGAATGCTGCATAAGAATCAGCTAACAGAATATTGCCGTACATAACATTATATAGAGATGCTAAATCTGTGAAATTTTTATTTATACTCGGTAAAATTTGAGAGCTGATAGCATGCAATGGATTATCTAGCTGAAAAGGATTATATACATTGTAAATTACGATTGGCGCGTCAGTTAGTGAACGAGCTTCTTCTATAATAGCTCCAATATTTGCAAACACATTACTTTCTTCAACTTTTTGCTGTAATATGGCCATAAAAGAACCCTGATCACCACCACTTTCTCTTTGAGCAGCCTGCAGTGCCTGGAGCAGGTCATTGTTTCCAATTGTTAATGTAACATAGTCTGCATGCCTTACCGCTTGCCGGTACTTTTGATCTGTTTTCAATGAAGTTAGTAGTTCAGGAGTTGTCCAGCCTGGAATGCCAAGGTTACGAACCTGCAGATCACCATAATCTCCCATTAAGTATGGAAAAGCATCTTTAGATGTTGTCTTGTTATGTTGGTTTAAATTATAACCGTATGGAATTGAATCACCCAGCGATACAAGGGACTCTTTCGCATTACCATTTTTGGCAACTGCAGGAGTTGAGAAAAGCAAACTTGCAACTAAAATGAATACGAGTAACTTAACTATTTTCTTCAAATAAAACACTCCCTTTTATAAACTTGTCTATATTATAATTCATTCCTATCGATTAATCTGTCGAAAGTTAGTATGATTGAAAAATAATTTACATTAGAATGTCGTTAAGGTGAGAGATGAATTATCGGCAACGCGAAATTCAGATTAGTAATACAGATCCTCATTCCGCTAAAAGGGAGAAAAGCTGTTATAAGGGGGATGAAGTGGATCCTGGTTCCGCTAAATGCACAAAATCAATGATATTTGAGGTTAAATAACGTAAATAACGGAACGAGGATCCTAAATCATGCTCCAAACGATGGAATTGTAAGGAATAACGGAACGAGGATCCAGCAAGGTTAGCAATATGTAGATCCTCATCCATGCTTGCTAAGCATCCTTCAACGAATGCCAAGTTTTTCAAATCGTTAACTAGCTTCTTCGTCTTGTTTCTTTTTCTTCTTTTCAGAAGCCTTGTTGTCATTATTTTTAATCGTGCTTTCACCGTTAAACGTACCACCATCATCAATAATAATACCTTTTGTTGTTGCACTGCCTGATAATTTACCACTTGGCTGGACATGTACTTTTTCAGAAGTGTATAAATCTCCATTTACTTCACCGGCTATGATAATGTTCTTTCCTTTGATGGTTGGTTCAACATAGCCATCTTTCCCAATAAAAACATCACCGGCACAATCAACTTCACCATAAATTTTTCCATCAATACGCAGGCTTGATGGGTGTTTGATCTTTCCTTCAATTACTGTCCCTTGCCCAATAATTGTATCAACAATCTTTTGCTGTTTTTCTTTTTTCATATACAGTTTCCTTTCTCGAAGTTGTTACTTATTTATTAAATATAGTCATATAAGGATAAGGGTCAACTGGTTTTCCATTTTCCAAAATTTCGTAATGGAGATGGGGGCCTGTACTTCTCCCGGTACTGCCTATAGATCCGATATTATCTCCTTTTTTCAAGTTGTCACCTTGTTTCACCTTAATTTCTGAAAGATGGCTGTAAAGGGTTACGAACTTATCTGAATGTCGAACTTTAATCGTATTTCCATATCCGCCATAGTATTTAGCCAAAGTTACAGTTCCATCAGCACCTGCATAAACAGGAGTACCAGTACTTCCTCTAATATCAATTCCGGTATGTAGGGAAGATGATCTATTAAATGGATCACTACGCGGTCCAAACTCTGATGAAATACTATGTGAGCTTGACGGCCAGATGGTTGGGGTATGTTTAAGCTCCTTGTTTGTTTGTTCCATTTCGTCAATTGTTTTTTTATAGTGCTTAACGAACTCGCTTTGTTTCATTTCATTTTCCGGTATTTGTATATCAATTCCGCCACTAGGCCCTAAACTAACAGGTAGTTCTGTCATAGATTCTCTCATCTGGGATTCCAACAGTTTTAATTCCTTCATTTTAGCTTGTACTTTAGCCGTTTTTTGCTCCATGCTATCAACTTTTGTCTGTAATCCATCAACTTTGTTCGTTTGAATAGTTAAATCAGCAGCTAGATGATTATTCATCTGTTGTTTCTGGTTCGTTTCGTTGAAAAAATAAAATGAAAGTATTATTGGGATAATAGCTATAAACGATACGATATATACAATTTTTCTTGGTAGCTGAAACCGAGTGACAACCTTATTAGCGTCATTTGATAGAATGGTGAAGGTCAGTGTTTTCATTTTCCGCTTCAATGTTTATTATCACTCCTTAAATAATTCCTTGCTAAGTTAAATTGACAATTTGCAAGCCTTTGCTTTGTAAATACTTAATTATCTGTGGTAATGCCTCTATTACAGCTTCTGATTCGTGAAGCAAGATAATTGATCCGGATGTTTTTGTGCCCTGGACAGAGCTGACTATTTCTTTTGGGTCATTGCTTTTCCAATCTTTCGGATCGTTATTCCAAAGCACCATTTTTCCTTGATGCTCATTAATTAAATCTATTGTTAGTTGGTTCATATCACCATATGGTGGTCTAAATAGATCAACCTCTTCATTCGTTATGTCTTCAATTAATTGTATTGTTTGAATTAATTCATTTTCCTGTTGTTCATAAGAGAGGCTTGATACATGTACGTGATTCGTTGAATGCGTACCAATAGAAAAGCCTTCTGAGTTCACGTACTTCACATAAATTGGATGTTTTTTAACATTTTGTCCAATAAAAAAGAATGTCCCACCAACCTGAAAGTCATCTAATATATCAACAATTTCCTTGGAAAATTTTGAAGGACCATCATCAAATGTAAGTGCTACGCTACCTTCTGGGATGCTGTATGTTAGAGCATCATTAAGCTCTACAGAGGGAATACTGGACTTTGACTGTTCAGAAGGGGTAACCTCTGTTGAACTAGTAATTGGATGTTTGCGTTTTATATCTTGTTTTGTATTCAATTCGCTGTTGGTCGTTTCTGCATTAGCGGTTGGTTTCTCATCAGACAGATTTTTTAAAGCTTGACTTGAATAACTGAATAGAATAGTAGATATGATGCCAACTAAAGCAACAGCCGCCCATGTCATTTTGTGCTTGGGCTTTTTTAGTTTGGGTACATCTTGCTTTGGTGCTTGTTCTAGCTCAACGCTTTCCAACTGATTAAAAGATAGACAGGCTATGTTTTCAATGTCCTCTGTTTTTTGGATAAGTTTAATCTCATGTAATGCTTTCACATATTCTTCTGAGCAGGCAAAATAAACCTTATCACTTTGATCTCGATATGTTCTCGTTAAAAAACTAACGTAACACTTTCTGATGGGGTCCCAGGAGCTATAAAAGGATAATCTGTGTTTATAATGTTTGTCAGAGGTGGTTATTTCCTTTAAACTCTCAGCTGTATTATTAGTAACTTTCCAAATGAGCTCAGTATCCTGTTCGAATGATAATTTCACCCGTAAAAATGATTGTTCTGCGTTGGTTTCAATGTCTATTAGTTCGATTAGTTTTCCATGGTAGACTGACATGGCTGCCTCCTTTTTTTATTAGTAGAAGTTTGCAACCCGATTGGTTAGTCTGATGAATCAGCTGATTCTGGTGAAGTATTGGCGGCGGTAGTCTTTGGAGAGAAAGAAAAGGACATCCGCTCGGTAAAGTCGTTAATGGTCTGCATTAATTCAGCTTTTTCATCGGTAATTTTTTCGTATTGTTCATTGTATTTTTTGTTTTCTATTTCTAGATTTCTAACTTTTTCTTCCAGTTCTTTAATCTTTAACATGCTCTGGTATTGAGCATTCGTAGATTCCTCATTTAGCTTGTTGTATTTATTGCTTTCTGTTTCAAGATCATTGGAGATTTTCTCATATTCGCTGTTAGAAGTACTTTGGTATTCTTTGTAGTCCTCAAGAAGCTGATCATAACTCATTTGTTTATTCGTAAGGTTACCTTCTAGCTCGCGAATTTCCTTATTTTTATCTTGTATAAGCTGATCTTTTTTAACTTCGTCATGCTTGTAACGATTAATGGTTTCATTCGCTGTATGTAATTGATCTTTTAGCCCATTATTTTTGTAAAGTATCAGCTCCCTGTCCTTTAGCATGTTTTCTAAAGAAACAATTAAATCTGAAGCTATCTTATCCTGGTTATCCTTTGAGAATAAATGTTTGTTCTCAGGTGTGTCTGTTTGCTCAGGTTCCTCATGATTGTTTGGCTGCTGTTTTTCCGTTACTTCAGAAGAGGGGTGCTCTTCAAGACTTGCCTGTTCCGGCTGATTTTGATTAGATAAAACACCTTTCAACCAGCCCATTGACTTTTTTTCCGTATCCTTGGTCACGCTATCATCTCCTATTTAAAAAAGTTCGACTCTTCTTATATCGACTGTTTTCGCAACAATTTTAGGGTTATGCATAAAAACGAGGCTGGGACATAAATAAAATCTCTACTTTAAAGACGAATAATAACAGGATAGGTTATTTAGAACGTTCATTATCAATGGTTGAATCTAATATGTAATTGAAATAAACTGCGACATACTGTGGAAATATTTTTTAGCCTTTTTTCCAGTTCTAAAGAGGGTAGAGTGCTTTGACTCGTTTCGGCAGAATACTTCGCTTTCCATGGGCACGACTTCAGCCTCCTCGTGACGCTCAGAACGCTCCTTCCGGGGTCTTCGGAACGTGCTGTTCCCATAGGAGTCTATGTATTCCGCCTCCACTGATTAAGATGTCACTGTGAAGGTCCATAGCTGGAATAAAAAAAACTGCACGTATCTGAAATATTTGCTAATTGTTAGGATAAAGTGAGTACAATCCAGCGGAGGAAATACACGTAGACTCCTGTGGGAGCTTGTGCCTAGATAGACTACGCAGCGACGTAGGAGCAAGGAGGCTCATCAGCCGCCCTAGGTGCGCGAAGTGTATTTCCGGAGCGGTATAATAGCACTCAAACTTTTTTAAAAGTATGTGGCAGTTTATTTCTAATCAACAACAAAAACCCGAACTGATTCAAATTCTATTTCAAGAATTTTGAATCACGGGTTTTACTTTGACTAAATACTTTTGTCCCAGCCACGTCCTAAATTGCTTCTATTTAATTCGTGGTTGATTCCTCATTACTACGTTCGGCTTCCGTTTTATTAATAACAGATGTACCGACTAAGTCACCGGTGACATTTAGTGCTGTAGCGCCCATGCCAACAAGAACGTCTATTGCAGTCAGTAATCCCACTGCTTCCATTGGCAGTCCTAACTGTGCAAACACGGTAGCAATCATAATAATTCCAGCACCTGGTACACCTGCTGTACCAACGGATGCTAATGTACCGATTAATACAACTTGAAGCATGTCAGCAATACTCAGTGGATCACCAATAATATTGGCGGCAAATGCTGCAGATACAGCTATGCGTATTGCAGCCCCATCCATGTTAATAGTGGCTCCTAATGGCAAGCTAAATCCATATAGGCTCTTGGTTAGCTTCAGGTTCTTCGCAGCATCAAGCGTTAATGGTAATGTACCTGAACTGCTTTGCGTCACAAAGGCGGTAATCATAGGTGTACGTGCCTGTGTGAAGAATTCTTTTAGGTTTACTTTTGATAAAATCATAAAGATTATATAAAAAACAATCTGAACAATTAACGCAATATAGAGGACAACAATCATGTTACCTAACTCTAATAGTGTATTTAAACCTTGGTTACCAACGATCTCTGCAACTATAGCGAAGATCCCGATTGGGACGTATTGAATAATGACCTTCATAATATTCAATGTAGCTTCATTCAGCCCGTTAACTACTTTATACACACTTTCCCCAAGTTCTGCATGCTCTTTGGATGACCTTAAAGCAGATATAGCAATTCCAAACGCGATTGCAGTGAAAATAATACCGAGCAGATTTAGGTTACTAAACGCTGTTATAATATTCTCAGGAACAATATTTAGGATAACACTTGTGACACCCGGGTTATCAGGAACCTCAAATTCTTCATTTGTATCTAGTGTCATCCCAGTCCCGGGATCGAGAATACTTGCAACAGATATTCCAACAGTAATTGCCAATGCGGATGTTAACAGGTAATACAGAAATACCTTTCCACCCATACGCCCTAGATTAGCCAGCCTGGTTTGATTTACTCCGACGATTAACGTAAATAAAATGAGTGGTACGATAACGAATTTAAGTAATCGAATTAGTAAATCTCCAAAAGGAGCTAAGACAGCTGCTTCCTTGCCAAATAATAAACCGACAATAACGCCAAGAATAAGTGCGACAGTAATTTTTAGGATAAGTGAAGCATTGATATAGCCTTTCCATATTGTATTCATAAAATGCCCTCCTTTAAAGCAGGTTTCTTTTGGCAGTTAAGAAAGTATAACTACTTTCTTACTGCATAAGTGCAACTATGGTATTCACCAAAAAGCATGGCGAATGCCAAGTTTTCTAAATAAAGTATTATTCCTATAAAATTTATCGGAATTTATTTTAACATACAGCACTCACATAATACTGTCAAAGTCCATGCTTAAGTAGGAAGGGCTAAAGAAATGAGGATCAGAGAAGAATTGACTTCTTAGATCCTCGTTAAAATGTTATCGTTATTTTTGGATGAACATCTGTGACCAGTAATCGCCACTTTCCGTATGACCTACTCCAATATGTGTGAAGCTTTCATTCAATATATTTTCACGGTGCCCTTGACTGTTCATCCAGGCATCGACAACCTGTTGAGGTGACTGCTGCCCACGAGCGATGTTTTCACCAGCTGATTGATAAGAAACACCTGCATTCTTCATCATATCGAAAGGGGATCCATATGTTGGACTGTTGTGTGAAAAATAACCATTAGATTGCATGTCCCGAGCTTTATTTCTGGCTACGTTGCTTAGTTTTTTGTGTGCCTTTAACGGGGAGAGCCCTTGATTACTTCTTTCCTGATTTGTTAACTTGATGACATTTGACGTAAACTCATTTTGCCCTTGTTGTGGCTGTGTTTGGTTTGCCTCATCTTCTGTCTGCTGGTCTTGCTCTTGTTGCGTTTGTCCTTCTTGTCCTTGATTTCGCTGTTGCTGATCTCGTCTAAGTTGCCCTTGATCCTGTCGATCTAATCCTTGTCGACTCTGTTCACGCTGGTTCCAATTTTTATCATCTTCTCCTAAACCAAACATGTCGATATTGAAATTACCCTGGTTCTGCTGATTTTCTATTTGGTCTGTCTGAAGGTCTCCACTGGATTCATCTGTCTTGGTAAAAGAGATAGCATCTTCTTCACTCGGATCGTTATTTGAAGCATCTTCATTATTATTGGTAGTGTTACATGCAGCCAGTAATAAGAAGAGTATACTTATTAATACTACGAAAAGTTTATTAAATTTCATGTTATAAGCCTCCTTTGCTCATTGTCTTTATTAATTTGTGCTTTTATTTAATAAATATATATGGGAAATTAAAGCAAATGGAGGACTTTTAATGTCTAGTTCCGTTTGTTAGGCAGTTTATCGGCAGGATCGCCTCGGCCTTGTTGTTTCTTGTTGTGTGTCTATCCTTTTTCTTGGCAGTTAAGAAAGTATAAATACTTTCTTACTGCATAAGTGCAACTAAGGCTTATCTACATTAAGGCTTGGCGTAAGCCAAGTTTTCTAAGTTTCATTAAACTTTTTCACAAAATTATGTGTGTCATCCATCTATTATCCTCCTAACTTTTCGTTAAGTTGTGCAAGCTGGGCGTCAAATTCATTTTCCGTGTCATTCAGAGCGAAAACCCGAGCTGTTTCATTCTGATCACTAACATGCTGAATGTAGACTTGTTTTCCGTTATAGGTAACGTTTTTCATATCTGCTGATTGGGCTATTTCTTCGGCTCGTTGTCTGTTCATTGTTCACTTACTCCTTTCTTATGGGCCATCTTCAAATAAGCCTTCTAAGTCAACTTGTTGTTCATGATCCATTTCATCAAGCGGGAAGACAGTTGCTGTTTCGCTATCTTCGTTTATTCCTTGTATATAGACCGGTATCCCATGGTATTTTACGTTTATCATTGCAAATGAATCAATAATTTCCTGTGCCCGATTACTGTCCATGATAGTTCTCCTTTCTGAATTGCTTAATCTTATTTTTTGCTTTGGGAAAGGGAATATACGAGGATGAAATAACCATTTTTAAGTTTGTATTTGCATTTGTTTTGACGTAAAATTTAATCTGGATTTAAAATGTTTCAGCGTTCGGACATGGAGGTGCAGCTTTGTTAGGCAAATTTTTTCAAAAATTTTATTATGGCTGGTTTATTGTTTTTATTGGCGGGCTGGGAATCTTTTTTTCAGGGCCTGGTCAAACATATTCCATCTCATTATTTATTGACCAGTACATAAATGATTTTGGCTGGTCTCGAACGGAGGTGTCCGGCTTATACTCATCAGCGACACTTGTCGCTGGGTTAACAATGATGTTTGTTGGTCGGTTTATTGATCGATTTGGCCAGCGGTTCATGATGGTAACAGTTGGGATTGTCTTTGCGGTGGCTTGTTTCTTCAACAGTGCAGTTACGAACATGTTTATGCTTGCGATTGGTTTCTTTTTAGTGAGACTGTTGGGTCAAGGCACAATGTCACTTATTCCCAATACCCTTGTGGCTCAATGGTTTGTTAAAAAGAGAGGTCGGGCATTCAGTTTTATGACGATGGGCAGTTTCATTAGTGCGATGCTGCTGCCAATTATTAATTCCTGGCTCATTCAAACATGGGATTGGCAGTTTGCGTGGAGATTCTGGGGAGTGTCGTTGCTTGTCATATTTGTTCCAATTGCTCTGTTTGGGGTCCGCAATCGCCCAGAAGTAATGGGACTGGAACCGGACGGGACAAATGAGGCCGATGACGAGAACTCAGAACCAGTTATCGGAACAACTCTACCTGAATCGGAAAAAGATTGGACATTAAAAGAAGCGATGCGTACTTGGGCTTTTTGGGGCATTCTGGTTAGTGTCAGCATTCCATCAATGATAAATACAGGCATTACGTTTCACATTATTTCCATCTTTGATTCGAATGGCCTTTCTCCAGGTGTTGCTGCAATGGTGTTAAGTTTAATGGCTATTGTTGGCCTTCCGATGTCGCTAGTTTCAGGATTTATCACCGAAAAAATACAGACGAATTATTTGTTAGCAAGTGTCTTTGTAATCGAAATGATCTTTATGTTAATGCTTTTAATCACAAATAGTTTGCTAATGGCGATTTTATTTGGTGCAATTTGGGGTATAGCAAATGGTATTGAGCGGATTGGAATGAATGTTGTCTGGCCTGATTTTTTTGGCAGGAAGTATATCGGCAGCATAAATGGTGTTGGGATGACAATGGTTGTACTTGGGTCATCTTTAGGCCCACTGCCGTTTGGTGCTGGATTTGATTTGTTTCATAACTATACACCTGTTTTGCTTGCTTCACTGACCTTTCCATTAATTGGACTAATTTGTGCAATAACAGCAAGAAAGCCTCAGAAAGACAAGTTAAAAGCGGTGTAAAAAGTAGGATATGTTAAAATAAGTGTATAAAATTTAATTAAGCGGTGAATATGATGTTAAAGGATACTGGAGAACGCGTTATTCCCGAAAAGATGAAAATAACTAACGAGTTGTTAATTGAACATGTGGCAAGATATCATTTTGCCAGTGATTTTGTTCATGGACGTGTACTGGACTTTGCAAGTGGCGCTGGTTATGGAACGCATATCATCGCAAAGAAATGTAAGGATAAAGTAAGTGAAGTTGTGGGAGTCGATATTGATACTGAAGCAGTGAAATACGCACAGGGTACTTTTTATCATCCGTTATCCACTTTTATAGAAGGTGATGTGACAGATTCAACAGTACCAGACAAATTGGGGCAATTTGACTGTGTTCTCAGCTTTGAAACTATTGAACATGTAGAAGAAGAAAGCCAATTTTTAGCTAATATTTACGAAATGCTAAGGCCAGGGGGCACACTTATCTTATCAACCCCTTTTGGTGAAGGGCGTGGTGTTGCATGTGGTTCACCATTTCACATCCATCAGTTGAGGATTGATGAGTTTAGAAATTTGTTTCCGGAGTATACAACCAAGGAATTCTATTTTCAAAAAGGTGCGTTAATCAAGCCGGCAGACTTTGAAGCAGCAGAGAAATTACCGCTTGGGTTAGTTATTTGCAGAAAATAAGAAAAAATTGGTATTCGTTAAAGGGGTTCTATGAAAGCGTATTTTGCTTTCTTAGAACCCTTTATAATCTGGAGTGCAAACATTAATAGCAAGCGCCGTAACTGCTAATAAAAGCCTACCTTTAGGAAGACTAAAGGTAGGCTTAAAGTTTGTTTACTTAGAGATTAGTACCTGACCAACAGTACCATCATCACTTTGACCAGTTACACGGAATTTCAAACCGTATTCTGGAACATTACGTCCAGCGTCTACAAGACCTGGATTACTCCAGTCAGCACTGTCATCGAATAATGGTGTACGTTTCGTGTAGTTGTCTGTCATCGTAACACCTAGTAGGTCAGTGTAATCTAAGAACATTTTACTGCTTTTATCCAGGCTGAATGCCGCATCGTTTAATTGATAACGGGAAGCTCCAACTGCTCCATCGCTCCAGTAAGTAGCATGCTGGTCAGCATCAACAACACCAAGGAATCCATCACCTGGGTGAGTGCCAGTCCAGTTGTTGTCGTATGACTCATCGACATACCATACAAGTAGTCCTTGATCATAGCTCATTAAGCTAGCCCCACGGCGGATGTTTGCTAAACCTTCATCCACACCGTTGTGTGATCTCCACTCAAGCAAGTAATAATGATCTGTTTTATACTTACCATCATGCTTAACGAATCCGTTTAATTCAAATTTAGGTTCTGCTTCAGCACCGTCAGATAATACTTCACTTCCGTCTGCTGTCACTGTTACATTATCAGCAAAGAATCCATCAAGGTTTGTAGCCCAGTCTGACATGGAACGGAATTGAAGCTGAATTTCCTGTCCGGCATACTGGCTTATATCGATTGTTTCATGAACCCAACCGTCACTTGAACCAGTGTAACCAGGAAGATTTGCTTCAATTGCAGGATATCCACCTTCAGCTAGTGTTGAACTAGTTCGTTCACTTGATAGTGATTCCCAGGTTTCGCCACCATCTGTTGAAACCTGAACCATTGCATAATCCCAATCCTGCTCAATGTTATACCAAGCATCGAAATCGAGTGTTGCATTTGTTGCCCCTGTTAAGTCAACAGTTGTTGTCATATTGTGGTCAACTTCATTACCTTTGCCACCATAATATTCAAACTCACCTTCTGCAGGTGTGTTCAACACATTTAATTTTTTTGGCAGGTCGACGCGAACTGTATCATTGTTGGTACCTTTTGTTACAGCCTCATCTAGAAGGGCACTAGTACCTTCGGATGTGACTTCGTCTGAATGAAGTGTAGATCCGCTTAACCAGTTGCCACCATGATTAGCTTGCAGCATTTCTTTTGCAAAAGGGCTCATTCCAGGAGGTTCTGTTCCAGGTACATCTCCAGCCCAGCTGCCGCTTGCCATAAGTGACCAATATGCTACAGCTTCCCCAGCTCCACTGTATACAGTGTCATACTCATCAGGTAGACCTAAGTCATGTCCATATTCGTGAGCAAATACACCAGCAGCGCCATCTTCCGGTTCGATTGTATAATCATAAGCCCCTAGCAGACCGCCGAAACGATCACTATCAGATGTGGCACCAGGAACTGCAGTTAACTGCCCAAGGTTCCAGCGGTGAGACCAGATTGCGTCGCCACCAAGTGAGCCGCCACCAGCTTCTTCACCAACACCAGCATGGATAACCATTAAATGGTCAATAATTCCGTCTGGCTCAGCTTTTACTCCATCACCATCATAATCAGCGCGATCCCAAACATCGTATTCGCTTAAATCAATGCTTTCATCCTGAGCTGCTTTTGTAAGTGCTTCATAAACTAACTCACGAGGGCGAGCATCACTGCCATCAGGAGCTGGAACGTTTCCGCCATAGTAAGCAGCAGGGTTTTCAGCTGTATACCAGCCAGCTACATTACCTTCAACAGTATAACTTCCACCAGATTGTTGTTCATAATATTGCTTCATAGAGGTGAAATTTTCGCCATTAGGGCCTTCATATCCGTCATCACCAAAAATCATGTCCTGGAAATGCTGGGTTGGATAATTCTCATACCACATATCCGTTTCCTCTGGTGTGATCGAGCTTTTTTCATAATCAGGAAAGTCAATTGCAAGTACTAGAACTTTGTCTTTACGAACTTCCCCGTTATAGCTCTCCTCTTCAACAGAGTCAACCTCACCCTGTTTAGCTTGTCCTAGTTTGTTACCTTCTCCATTTTTTAGAGGATTGTTGTTATTATTCTTTGAATCTTTCATATTCGTATCAAGGCCATTTGGCAGATCATCTTTAGTCTTATTAGCACCTTTTGCTTTACTCTTTAAGTATTTTTGCAGTGCCTTTTGAGCCTCTGCAGGTGATGCATCTTTAGCAATGGTTCCATTTTCTTTTAGCATCTTGATTAACTTCTCATCATTAGCCATTCCTGGATCAAAGGATGATCCTTGTGATGATTGAACTTTAGTAGATAGATTAGATCCGGTTTCGTTTGTAGAGATTGTATCAGCACTTACTGCACTAAAACCTAGTGAAAGTGCTAACGTTGTCGAAAGAATTAGTCCCTTCTTCTTCATACGATGAATTGCCTCCTAAGTATTGTAGTGATTTTTTATAAATTTATTAATCAAGACCTCCTTCCAAATCTATTGAAATAGTAAAAAAATTGTAAGAGTAATTTAATAGTATATTCATAATTGAATATTGTAAATATTATAAACAGATTATGACAAATAAGGGGTTATAAGACCTAATTCTGACGTAGGTAATAAGGGTTAATTTTGTGTAATGTAATGGGTTTAAAGTCATGCTTTAGAACATTGACTTTTCAAAAGAAAAATAATGTTAGAGATAATATAGTGTCGAGAGGAAGATATATATAGTGGGATATGATGTAATAGTAGTTGGGGCTGGTCTTGCTGGTTTGGTGGCTACTGCAGAGATAGCTGACGCTGGCAAAAAAGTGCTGTTGCTGGATCAGGAACCTGAAGCTTCGTTTGGAGGGCAGGCTTGGTGGTCGTTTGGTGGTTTGTTTTTGGTTGATTCGCCAGAACAGCGCCGAATGGGAGTAAAGGACTCCAAAGAACTTGCTTGGCAGGATTGGCTTGGTACAGCAGGATTTGATAGAGAAGATGATGAAGACTATTGGGGGAGAAAATGGGGTGAAGCTTATATGGACTTCGCAGCTGGTGAAAAGCGTGCATGGCTTCGTGAAATGGGTGTAAAGTTCTTTCCGGTAGTTGGCTGGGCTGAACGTGGTGGATATGATGCTGAAGGGCATGGTAATTCGGTGCCACGCTTTCATATTGTATGGGGAACAGGTCCTGGAATTGTTGCTCCTTTTGAACGACGCGTTCGCGAACACATGAAAAATGGCCTGGTCGAGTACATGCCACGCCATCGTGTGGATAACCTTGTTACGAGTAATGGTGCTATTGTTGGCGCAGGAGGGGCTGTTCTCGCTCCGAGTTCTGCCGGGCGAGGTGAGGAAAGTTCACGTGAAATTATTGATGACTTTGAATATAGTGCAAGGGCAGTGCTTGTTACCAGTGGTGGAATAGGTGCCAACTTCGATTTGGTTCGAAAAAATTGGCCAGATCGGCTAGGCAAACCACCTGAAAATATGATTTCCGGTGTCCCAAAGCATGTTGATGGGCGGATGCTTTCTATTACAGAAGAAGCTGGTGGCAGAGTTGTTAATCGCGATCGCATGTGGCACTATACGGAAGGGATAAAAAATTGGAACCCTGTATGGAATAAACACGGGATACGCATTCTGCCTGGGCCATCGTCACTATGGCTGGATGCAACCGGAAAAAGATTGCCAGCACCAAATTTTCCAGGTTTCGATACACTCGGGACCTTGGATACGATTCAAAAAACAGGTTACAGCTATTCCTGGTTTATTCTGACACAGAAAATAATTGAACGTGAATTTGCCCTATCAGGTTCAGAACAAAACCCTGATTTAACGGGGAAAAGCATTAAAAAAGTATTGAGCAGAGTATTGCCTGGTCCAACCTCTCCGGTGAAGGCATTTATGGACAAGGGTGAGGACTTCGTTGTTGCTGATAATATTGATAATTTAGTAGTTGGCATGAACAAACTGACAGGTGATAAGCTTTTGGATATCGAGGACATTAAACGGCAGGTTGAAGCACGTGACCGTGAAATGGACAATAAATTCACGAAAGATTTACAGATAACAGCTATACGTGGGGCACGTAAATACTTAGGTGATAAATTAATCCGAGTTGCTTCTCCCCACAAATTATTGGATAAGAAAAACGGACCACTAATTGCAGTTCGGTTGAATATCCTTAGTCGTAAAACATTGGGTGGTCTGCAGACTAATTTGTCTGGTCAAGTTTTAAGTGAAACAGTTGAGGCAATTCCTGGCCTATACGCTGCAGGCGAGGTTGCTGGATTTGGTGGTGGCGGATTACACGGCTACCGCGCACTTGAGGGGACCTTCTTAGGTGGATGTTTATTCACTGGACGGGAAGCAGGCCGAGCGATAGCAAAAGAATTAAAATAAAAAAGGACTGACTTATATGGCGTAGTTATTAACGCCATTTATAAGTCAGTTTTTAGATTGCCTATACTTTGAGCAATCAGGAATTGTGCTCCATAATACGTAGTCATGATAAGCGATCCTGAATAAGTGATATCTGAAATAAACATGTTCCAAGCAAGAATCGAGTCTGAGATAACAAAGAATATACTGCCTGTAATAGCCCACTTGTTCTTAGTCATTATAGCGGCCCAAGCCATTAAGGAAATTATAATTATGTAAAACAGAACAGGTACCAATAAGGCGTCGTTCCCCTGTGTAACAAGCCCGTCCATTAACTCTTTGCCAATTAATAGGCCGTACAATATTAATAGTATGATTGTACCAAACCTGATTCTAGAGAATTTCCAGCAGCTGAAAAAAGCTGCCATATAAAAAAGGTGCCCGATAAGAAAAGCGGTCAGCCCGATAACAAACCATTTCTCTAACAATCCGTCTCCGAGCATACAGAAAAATAAACCTATCAAGACTAGCCAATGCGTAAATGATCTTTTGGATGGGAATTGCAGATAGGCATAACAAATAATTAGCCACATTGGGATTAACTTGAAGACAATTTGATCAGAAAAGAAAAATATATAGAGTATACTCATTAATAGGATAAGTACAGGTAAGCCATATTTTTTCAATAAACTCACATCCTTATATGGTAATTCTATATATTATTCGATATTACCTTCAAATACTCCTCTTTTTGCAGTTAAAGCTAAGTGCGCTTTCATCTTGCCTTATTATACTTAGCGGACCCGGAATCAGTTTTACTGATTTGTCGGATCCTCATTCCGTTATTTCCTATAAATCGGCTGTTTGGAGCACGTTATGTAATCCTCATTCCGCTATTTGTTCTTCACACCCTCATTTTTCATTGTTTCTGAGCAAATAACGGAACGAGGATTCATCTCATCGCATTTGGGACGGCTTTTCCTCCAATTAACGGAACGAGGATCCGCTCACAAGATTTGTCGGTTCCTCATTCCGCTGATTGGACTCTTCACAAATGCAACAACCCAAACTAAATGCGCTGTTAGTGTTCACTTTCCAATTCTGCCAGTTGATTCATAATTTGCTCAACTACCTGATCAGCAATTTCGGTGGAAATGATATCTTCTTTAGCTAGACGTTCAACAGCTTCGTGCTGTGCGTAAAGGGAATGACGCTCAAGTGTATTGATCTGTTTCTCTCGTAATTCAGGTTGATTCTGGATGAGTTGTTCAATTTTGCTCTGTACAGAATCAAGATTTTCCTGGTATTCATCGATAATCACATCTGTTACAGTATCGGTTATCCGCAGGTTCTTTTTAACCCGTTTAACTTCCTCAATTCCTTTTTCATAACGGTATGCTTGTGCGAGTAATTTTTCATAATCATCGTAGCCGTCATCCTTTTTGTCAACGCCAAGCCAAGCTAGCAGTGGCTGTATCGTAAGCCCCTGAAGGACTAGAGAAAATAAAACTACACTAAAGGCTAATATTAAAATTTCCTCACGCCCCTCGAAGTCTCTTGGCAGGCTGAGAACCAGCGCAATTGATAAGGAACCTTTTAAGCCTCCCCAAGTCAACGTGTGTTTCCAGGTTAGCGGGACAGTTTTTGTGAAAAATAAGCCCGCGTAAACAGCGACAGTTCTACCAGCAAGGACAATTATAATAGCGAGGAAGATTAGTCCCCACATATCAGTTACATCAATTATGGTGATTTCGAGTCCAACCATTAAAAATACCAGGGAGTTTGCAAGCAATGTTACAACATCCCAGAAGTTATTGATATTCAATTTTGTCGTGGGGCTCATCCCGATTTTTGCTCCGTAATTTCCTAAAATCAGTGCAGCAACAACAACAGCAATTACCCCTGATGCATGAATGGTCTCTGCCAGTAAAAAGACTCCATAAAAGAGAATGATACTGAAAATGATTTCCAATGGGTAATCGTCAAAATATCTTGTAATCCTTGAAATGATATATCCAGATGCACCACCAATGATCACGCCCAGGGCAACAACTTTTACAAATTCCCAAGCACCTAAACCTGCCCCTTCAATTCCCATTCCAGCATAGGTGATTAGCGAAAAAGCGGAGATGTTGAATAGCACAACTGCTAACCCATCATTGAATAAACTTTCCCCTTCTATAATGGTAGATAGTCGTTTATTTACACCTAGGTTTTTAAATATCGATAAAACACTGACGGGGTCCGTAGCACTCATAACAGCTGCAAATACGAAGGCTGCTGGGACGGAAAACTGTAACAGCCACATGGAAGAAAAGCCGATAACAATAAAAGATAAAAAGGTTCCTCCAAAAGCGAGCATGATAATGGGCCTTTTATTATCGTATAGGTGTGAAAATGGAATCTTTAATGCTGCTTCTCCTAATAAAGCAGGCAAGAACAGCGTAATGACAGCAAAATTAAATACTTCTCCTTCTGTTATAAAACCCTTTAAAGGCTCAAGGACAGGGATGTTAATTAGACCAATGATTGCTCCAATAATGACAAGCGCAATCGGATATGGTTTATTAAATTTCATGGCAATAGCGGTAATCCCCGCTGCAATCATCACCAGTATAAGAGCAAGCGAAAATATATGATGTAAATCCAGTTCCTGCACTATGCTGTTCCTCCTTCATCGAACACTTTTTCATATCATATCACTCATTTTTACCAATTTCATGAAATTTACCATGAGATGTTTCGAAAAAGGCATAAAAAAGAGCCGACGATTAAGAAGTTGACTTCTGGATATAACGATTACAGCTTTATAGTATCCCCTTCTGTAATGTGATTTTTCACTATCGTACCAATAGGCAGCTCAAGTGCTGAATCAGCATTGGGTATTGGTGGGACTACTTTCCATGGTTTTAAATTCGGGATTGCTCTAACTACTTTGTTTGAATGATCAAGAAATACCACATCGATCGGAAACCGCATGAAAAACATGTGAACGGACTTACACCGTGTAATTAAAAGACCTTCATCCGTAAAAGGCTTCTTATAAAACAGAAGTCCTTTTAATCTTGCCCAATAACTATCAGCTACCTTTATTTCAAACGGTAAACTAATTTCCAAAGCTTCCACCCCTCTTATCTTCTTTCGTTCATTATAATGAATTATTCGTTCTAAATAAAAAACAAAATTGTGAGAATGAACGAGATAAAGAACGAAAAACAAAGCAAATTGTTCTTTGTAGAGTTCAAACGAACTAATTTGAGGGTTTGCAAATAAAATCGTTCTGTATATAATTCATTTAAGTTCTTTAAAAAGAACAAAAATACTTAGGAGGAATTTTATATGAATCATTTTATCAGACTTTTCAAGGAAGAAGAAGGGCAAGCATTAACGGAGTATGGATTGTTAGTAGGGTTGATTGCTGTTGCATGTATTGCAGTTATAGTTGCTATTGGACCTGAGTTAGAAAGACTATTTCGTGACATATTGAATGCGTTAAGAGGCGCTTAGTTAGTTTAAATAGCCCTGCTCCGGCGGGGCTGATTTTTCAAAGAAAGGAGTACCAAAAATGACAAATCTAGCAATTATCCTCATCCTAATTATCTCCACCATAACAGATCTTCGCAGCAGGAAAATTCTTAATATAGTAACGATGCCAGCTATTATTTTTGCGCTTATTTATCACCTCATTACAACCGGCCTAGACGGCTTTCTGTTCAGTGGCCAAGGGTTTTTAGTAGGAATCGGGTTGTTATTCATTCCATTTGTAATGGGAGGCATTGGAGCGGGTGATGTAAAACTACTAGCAGCTGTTGGTGCATGGAAAGGGACATTATTTGTTCTTTATACCGGAATATACGCAGGGGTTTTTGGGGGAATTATCGCTTTATTCATCTTAATCAAACGAAAGCAGCTTGTATGGACAGTGAAAAACATGCTTTTCTCGCTATTATTTTTAAAAAGTACAAAAGGGTCACTGGAAATTTCTAATGATACGCAGAACAATGTATCAATCCCATACGCAATTCCAATCGCATTGGGAGCACTCATGACATTTATAATGGAGAGTTATCTATGAAATCACAAAAAGGTCAATCATTAGTAGAAACTGCATTAATATTACCAATCTTGTTGCTCCTGGTGTTTGGGATAACTGATTTCGGGAGGATATTTCATGCTTATTTAACACTTGATCATGCAGGGCGAGAAGCAGCACGAACTGCAGCAATTGGTTCTGCAGACAGTGTTATCGAAGCAAAAATTATCGATGCAACTAGTAGCCTTGATGAAGACAATTTAGGGATTGTGATTACTCCAGGAGGCGAAGCAAACCGAACAAGTGGAAGTGAAGTGAACATTACACTTACATATCCAGTTGATTTTTTAACGCCGGTTATCGGTCAAATTATAGAAGAGTTTGATTTAAAAGACACAACAGTAATGAGGGTGGAATGATGAAGAAAAAATTTAAATTACTTTTTAAAGAACAAAGTGGAATTGCAATGATTTTAGTCGCGCTTTTAATGCTTGTACTAATAGGATTCAGCGCAATTGTGGTGGATGCAGGAGGATTGTATCTTGAGAAAAGCCGTCTGCAAAAATCATTGGATGCTGCAGTACTTGGAGGTGCGCAGGTTTTAACCACATCAGAGGCTAATGCCAAAGCAGTCGCAATAGATATTGCAGCAGATAACGGCTTTACCGTTATTGACAGTGAAGTATCAACCGGTGAAAACTTTATTGAAATACATAAGACGGTTAACAAAGACCTCACCTTTGCTAGAGTATTAGGTTTCGACCAGACAGATGTAGCCGCCAAGGCACGTGCGGAAATTATGAATACGTTAATAGGTGGAGATGGGATAACACCTGTTGGGGTTGAACTTGGAGACGAATGGGAGTTTGCAGATGGAACACCATATGTTATGAATTTTCAGCCTGGGAATGGTGAGAATTCGTCTGTTGGGGGGAACTTTGGTTTTCTTGGGATAGACGGAAATGGAGCACAGGCACTCGCAGATGCGATTTTAAATGGAGCTGATTTTGAAGTTTATGATCCAGATGATCCTGAAAGCTATGAATATGTGGAAACCGAAACAGGAGCAATGGTAGGTCCGGTAAATGATGCCTTTGAAACGCTTATTGAACAGGATGCAGACAAAGAACACTGTCAAACATATGAAACAGCTGATAATACATGCAGTCGTGTCGTAACAGTTCCAATAGTAGAGGAATATACGGAATCGGGTTCTTCAGAAGTAAGGATTGTTGGATTTGCTGCCTTTTGGATTGAATCGGTTCACCATTTTGAACTTAGTGGACGTTTTATCGATTACGTTAGGTCAGGTGAATTCAGTGCTGAAGGTGAGGACTATGGCATTTCCGGAGTAAAGCTTGTTGAATAATAAAATTTTAGTTAAGGAGGTGGGTATATGAATTCCAAGAAGATATGGTTAATTGCGATGGTGTTTGGATTAATTGCTGCAGGCATGATGTACTTTTTGGTTACAGAAAACACAAACCAGACTGTTGAACCGGCTACTACTGCAACAGAAGATGAGACAGACGAAGAAGCTAAAACGGCTAAAGCCTCTGGCGATGAGGAGGAGTCACAGACTGAAGAACCAGATGAATTCACAGGAAATGAGATGATCCCAGTTTCAGAAGGAAATCGTGCAATGACAATGGAATTAACTGATGTGACTGGGGTTGCAGGTTTCATTGAGGCTGGGGCATTTGTCGATGTAGTCGGTGTTATGACCGTTCCAGAAGAGTATAGGGATACACAGCATGATTCAGCGACGCTCCTTTTAGAAAATGTGAAAGTGTTAGCAATCGGTCATGCTGCAGATGATAAAGAGACGATGAAACGTTATCAGATGGTGACGGTTGAATTATCGCCGAAACAGGGTCTTGCACTTGGATTCGCCACAAGGTATGAGCTGTATCTAATGCTTAGACAAGAAGGCGATAACAAGTTAGCGCCAAAGGATACCCATATCCATGAGGATGAATTACATGAAGGGGTGTTTAAATAATGGTTAAAATTTTTTCTATTGCCGGAAATGACGACTTAACATCAGGATTAAGCAGATTGATAAACGAATCTGAAAATAAGTTGTACTGGGTTGCAAATGAGGCAAAGTTATTTGAACAATTACAATCCGAGGATAAGAGTGTTGTTATTTTACCAGATACTACTGCTTACGATGTGTATCGTTTATGTGAAAAGATATCCCTGCAGTTTCCGCTTACTACGCCCTTGTTAATTTTTCAATCTGAGGAAGAACTGGATATGAAAAAAGCATTACGGGCAGGCGCCGCAGATGTTATCTTTCTCTCATCTTCCTTTTCTAAAATAAGAGAGGATATCCAGCTGGCTATTTCAAACAGTGAGAGCAAGTCGTATTTTCAGTCAAAGTCAAAGCCAAAGCCAGTCAAAAACGCCAAAGTAATAACGGTTGCCAGTACTAAGGGTGGTGTTGGTAAGACGACGGTAGCAGTTAATCTTGCGGCATCCTATGGCAAGAAGATAGCAAAAGTTGCTGTGATTGATTTAGATCTGCAATTCGGTGATGTCGCGATGTACATGGACCTGAAGCCTAAGCGTACGATATATGACTGGGTAAAAGAGGACCAGGATGGAACCCAAATCGAAAACTTTATGACGGAATATAAGAATGGTATTTCGGTAATGGCAGCTCCGCCAAGGCCTGAATTTGCTGAGGTCATCACTGGTGACTATGTGCGAAAAGCAATTTATGCGCTTAAAAAGCTTTATGACGTGGTGATCATCGATACATCGTGCAATATGGATGAGAATGTCATTGTTGCGCTGGAGAATTCAGACGATATTTTGGTGATGACATTCCTTGATCTTCCAACACTAAAAAATAGTAAGATGTTGCTTGATACATTGGGTTCATTACATATAGATGACAGGGCCAAAGTTGTATTGAATCGGCAAATGAAAGTAAAAGGGATAAATGTTGATACGTTAGAGAAAGTGCTTGGAAGGAAAGTATTTACAACACTTCCTGCAATCGATAAGCCAATGATAACCGCGATAAACGAGGGGAATCCTTTAAATTATACAAATCCAAGATCGCAAGTAGCCAAGCGACTATTCCGGCTGGCTGAAGCCTTATACAATCCAGAGAGTCGTTCGTCTAAAAAGAAAAAAAAGGCTAAACGGATTGAAGTATCAGCAGGGGGGCATGTGTAATGTCCTTATTAACACGTCTAAGTGGAGAGCAGCCGACAGCAAATAAAGGTCAGGCAAAACCTTCAAGTACGATTAATAAATCATCAGACATTGAGGTTCGTCTTCATAACTTCCTTGTTGATGAACTGAAAAAGCCTGCAAACCAAAGTGGAGAGATTGAAGTACTGATAGAACAGCTTACGGAAAGTTTTTTTGAAGAAGAGGGTAAAACACTAACATTTGAAGAAAAAAAGCAAATGATTAAAGACATGACCCATGAATTAACAGGCTATGGACCAATTTCACCGCTGCTCGCTGACCCGAATGTAACCGAAGTTATGGTGAATGGGCCAAACGATGTTTATATCGAATTAAATGGGCGGATTGAAAAGACTACTACCCATTTTCGTGATGATTTACATGTATTGCGTGTCATTGAAAAAGTTGTTGCACCACTAGGGAGGAGAATCGATGAAAGCTCACCTATGGTTGATGCAAGATTACCTGATGGATCGCGTGTTAATGCAATTATTCCGCCTCTTGCATTAAATGGTCCAACGATTACGATTCGTAAATTTTCGGAGACCCCGTTTACGATATATGACTTATTACGAATGGGGACCGTCAACCAGGATATTGCTGATTTTCTACAGGCGGCAGTCGAGTCAAAGCTTAATGTATTTATTAGTGGAGGTACTGGGTCAGGTAAAACAAGTACATTAAATGTGATCTCATCGTTTATTCCACGGCATGAACGGATTGTTACAATTGAGGATGCTGCCGAGCTGAAGCTTTCCCAGGATCATATTGTTTCACTGGAATCTCGTCCTAGGAATGTTGAGGGGCAAGGTGAAGTTACCATCAGGGACCTTGTGCGAAACTCTCTACGAATGCGACCTGACCGAATTATTGTTGGGGAGGTTCGAAGTGCAGAGGCACTTGATATGCTTCAGGCAATGAATACTGGTCATGACGGGAGTTTAGGGACTGGTCACGCGAATTCACCAAGGGATTTGCTGGCAAGGCTTGAAACAATGGTTTTAATGGCTGGATTTGATCTGCCGGTTAGGGCGATTCGTGAACAAGTCGCTGGTGCGCTCGATATTATAGTTCAACAAGAGCGCATGAAGGACGGTTCACGGAAGATTGTTAAAATCACTGAGGTATTAGGTCTGGAAGGTGATACAGTCGTACTCCAGGATATTTTCGTCTACAATGAGCGCAGAAATATAGCTTCTGGAAAGATGGAAGGGGAATTTAAATCAACAGGAATTCGTCCACATTGTTTGGAAAAGCTTGAAGAAGCGGGATATAACCTACAACCAATGTTCAGGGAGGAATGGTAATGTCCACCACTGTTATTTATATTATTGTAGCATTCGTAATTATTACGATTTTTTCGAAGATTATTCTTTCGATAATTATTGAAAAGGGCAAATACGAAAAACGTTTAAGAAAGTATGTTTTTTTTGAGAATATTAAAAAAGAGAAAGATGTTAGTCAGAAAGAAAAGAAGTTCTTTATTAGAAAGGCTGGAAAATCTTTAGAAGCATTTATTAATTTATCGAAAAATGAAAAACTGCTTACACAGTCAGGCGTTAAACTATCCCTTGGAGAGTTATTGATTGGAAGGATAATCGTAGGGGTTCTCCTAGTAATGATTGGATACATGTATAATTTTCACTTTTCACTACTTATTGTTTGTGGTGCAGTTGGATTTTACGTTCCAATTATGTATGTGAAGAGGAAGCGAAAAAAGCGGTTAAATGCATGTTCTAAACAGCTTGGTGAAGCGCTTGGCACAATGGCGAATGCACTCCGGGCTGGATTTAGCTTTATGCAGGCAATGAAGATGGTCGCTGAGGAAATCGATGATCCATTAGGACCGGAATTTTTAAAAGCCATCCAGGATATAAATTATGGGGTTTCAGTAGAGGATGCATTTGCAAGTTTATTGGTGCGGCTTCCTGACAAAGAGCTTGAAATAGTTTTAAATACATTGCTCATTCAACGGTCCAGTGGTGGAAACCTAGCCTTTCTGTTGGAGACGATGCAGGAGACAATCATCGATAGATCAAGAGTGAAGGATGAAGTAAATACGTTAACAGCACAAGGGAAAATGTCTTCAGTAATCATTACCCTTTTACCGATAGCACTAGCACTTTATCTCAAACTTGTTAACCCGGAATATTTTCAAATGTTATTTTCACATCCACTAGGTTGGACAATGGTCATCGTTGGGTGTATTAACATCGTACTAGGGTGGTTTTTTATCAAAAAAATCGTACACATCGAGGTGTAAAGTATGATAAATTTATATTTTTTCATGTTTACTGCCCTTTTTTTCATGATTACTTTTGGAGCCGTTTTAACGAAGTTGTTTCAGAAACAAATTATTATCAATAGCCGAACGGAGTATTACTTTGACATAGATGAAGCTAAATTAAAGCGCGAGAAAAAGGCGAAGAAGAATCGTGACCGCGGTAAAAATTTGGTTATCATGAAAAAGTATACAGACAAAGCAAAGGCGGTAATCGACGAGAGAACATCAAAGACGAGGAAAAAAGAGCTCGAACAAAGACTGCGTGAGGCAGGTTATCCGCTTAAGCTGTCACCAATTGACTTTCGTTTTCTGCAATTTCTAATAGGCGCATTCCTGTTTTTTGTTATCTTTCTGTTATTGGGCAAAACAGAAACAAGTTTATTCTCTGTAATTGTATTAGCAGGGGTTGTAGCACTTCTTGGTATGTATTATCCGTCCTTTTATATAAGTAAAATCACTAAAAAAAGAAGGCAGGAGATTCAGAAAAAAATGCCGGACTTTTTTGATATGGTAAACCTTTCAATCGAGGCAGGTATGGGTCTAGATGCTTCTTTGCTAAAGGTCTGCGAACAAACAAAAGGACCACTATCAGAAGAGTTCATGCAAGAATTAGACGATATGAAGCTTGGAAAGTCCAGACGGGAAGCGTTTGCTGATTTAAGAAAGCGTGTTCCGGTTCACCAGTTCCAAAGCATCATCACATCACTAATTCAAGCCGATATGCTGGGGATAGGCATGGCAAAAGTTATTAGATCTTTGACGGAAAGAATTCGGGAGCAGCGGACCCAATTAGCCCGCGAACAAGCGATGAAAGCTCCGGTTAAAATGGTTTTTCCAATGATGCTGTTTATCTTTCCAGCGATGTTTATTGTATTGTTAGGTCCGTTAATTATTTATATGTTGGATATGCTGTAGGGGGAAATCACGTGGAATCGACAGAATGTGATGCGGAATCGCCAGAAGAGCTCCGTGAATCAACAGAACAACATGCGGAATCGCCAGAAGAGCCCCGTGAATCAACAGAACATCATGCCGAATCGCCAGAAGGGCCCCGTGAATCAACAGAACAACACGTGGAATCAACAGAAGAGCCCCGTGAATCAACAGAATAACATGCGAAATCAACAGAAGAGCCCCGTGAATCAACAGAATAACATGCGGAATCGCCAGAAGAGCCTTGTGAATCAACAGAACATCATGCGAAATCAACAGAAGAGCCCCGTGAATCAACAGAACAACACGTGGAGTCATATTCAAATATATTAAAACTAAAATTACTATTAATTAGTAAATCAATAGAAAACGGTATTGGGAAATTAAACCAATACCGCCAACCAACCTTCCATACGCCCAAATCTGTGCTTTTAATTAACCTGAATGTAGCCATTTGAAAGTTAGAATCCTCCAGTTCAAAACGGATTATTGCCTGTTGTCCGGATAAATAAACTTCCTCAAAAATCTTAACTTCTTTTAATTTTTGGTAAAATTCCTTGTCATTTTGTTTCATCGTTTGATCAATAGCAAAGAATGGATCGTTAAAATAGGTTTCTTTATCTGGCGTACCTTGATTTTCACCTTTAATATAAAGGGCATACTGAACATTATTATTTCCTTCGTTTTTAGAATGATAATAAAGTTTAAAAATATCTATTGGCTTTAGTCCTTTTAAGAAGTTGTCATCAAAAGTTTCCGCATATTTACTATAAACATTTAAGAGTTTATCTGATAGTTCAATCGATGTATTATATTTTTCCTTTGGGTAATCAAGTTCTGGTTCTGAACTTACAGCATTCCTCATTCCAAGTTTAATAAGCGACCCATTTTCTGAAAAGATATAACGGATTTGATCAACATTAACTGACAAGTCTTCTATAGATATAAGTGTTGAATTTTCTAAGTCCATTCCAAATATTTTTTTGACCTTTTTATTATTTTGAAAATGAAATTCTAGGTTTTTTCCTATGTCTTTGGCTGCAACCGGTATGTTTAACAAAGTTTTTTTGTCTGGAATAAAACTGAATCGGTCATCATTGTAGAGTACTCCAGTTACCATAAATGGTTTATTGGACTCCTTAAAACTAACAATTGTCTGATCGTCTTGTCTTTGGATCTCGGTTACTTCCATTTGACCAAAGGTATCTCCTACCTTAACTTTAGCAGGAGTAAACGTTAGATATTGTTCCGTACTCTCCTCAAGAAGGACGCTGTAATCACTGTAATCTTGTTCGTTTGGTTTATCTCCTCCAGTTAACCCAAGCTGTTCACTGGCGATTGTCACTCCTACAAAGAGTATTGCAGTTAAGACGACTAATGTTAATGCTTTAGGAAGAAAATATTTGGTGCCCTGATTATGTTACCCGTTTTTTATTTTAGTTAAAACCCTTTGTTTATCTCGATTCGTAAAGGAGGTTGGTATATCACTTTCAAATCGATCTTTCAATTCTTTTAACTTTTTATCCATGATTTACACCTCTTTCTAGTGATAAGACCTGTTTTAATTTCTCTCGTCCACGAATTAACCGGGTTCTTACGGATACTTCTTTCATGTTCAATGCGTAACTGATTTCTCTTGCTGATAGTTCTTTGAAGTAATACAGGATAATGACTTCGCGGTATTTAATCGGTAAATTCATAACCTTATCCAAAAGGTCACTTGATTCGTTTTCCCTAATCATGTATTCCTCTGGAGTTTCATCGGATATTTCTAAAAAGCGGGCGGACTGCGACAATTTTTCTTTTAGACGCTTATTCCGTGATCGCCAGCTACGTAAGTGGTCCTTTGATTTATTGATCGCGATCGAATAAACCCAGCTTTTTAGTGTTAATTTACCTTGGAACGTGCTCAGTTTCTGGTAAATGGTCATGAAAACCTCTTGTGTGACATCATCTGTATCGGCATTATTTTTCACATATGTGTATATCAATCGTTTTATTTCATCACCGTACAAGTCCATAATTTCTGCTATTGCTTCAGCCGGATTCATCTGTATAATGTCCTGATCATCTTTCTTGTACGGTAGATGGAAAGCTTTCGAGTGGCCCACTCTATTTCCCCCCTAATATTGTTTTTCATGTGTAAGACGTTGTATTTTAATGGAATGATTCATTTTTAAGTAAAATCAATATATAAAAACATGACATTTGTCATACGATATATTTGACGTTTATGACTATATTAGCTTGTATTTTTCCTCTATTATGGAGAGTAGAATATCAATAATTGCAAATAAATATAGAGAATCCTACTCTAGGAGGAAGCAATATGAGTAAACAAAAACAAGCACAATTACGAAAAAGTGTTACCCCTTTTGCGGGTTCAGATAAGAAAGCGAGCATAATGCAGCTTATAAATACATTAATACCGTTTTTCCTGACATGGTTTCTTGCATACCAAAGTTTGTCTGTTTCGATATGGTTAACATTAGCTTTGACTGTTGTTGCAGCAGGGTTTGTTATACGGACATTTATTATTTTCCATGATTGCACCCACGGGTCATTCTTCAAAAGTGCTAAAGCAAATCGGATTGTTGGTACAATAACCGGTGTTATAACGTTGTTTGCTTTTGATAAGTGGAAACGGGATCATGCGATACACCATGCGACAAGCAGTAACCTGGACAAGCGTGGAACTGGTGATGTATGGGTGATGACTGTCAATGAGTATGTTGAAGCATCCTTCTGGGGCAGAATGGCTTATCGTCTTTACCGTAATCCAATAGTTATGTTTGGCTTAGGCCCGATTTTTCTTTTCTTAGTGTCGAACCGATTTAATCGCAAAGGTGCAAAACGTAAAGAACGCATGAATACGTACCTGATCAATGCATCAGTTGCAGTTATTTATGCACTATTGATTTGGGCAATTGGCTGGCAGGCATTTGTTATAGTTCAGGTTCCAATTCTGTTCATTGCAGGCGCGTCAGGTATCTGGCTGTTTTATGTACAGCATCAATTTGAGGATTCTTATTTTGAAAACGAAGATGAGTGGGATTTTGTTAAAGCAGCTGTAGATGGAAGCTCTTATTATAAGCTTCCAAAAGTAATGGAATGGATGACAGGAAGTATTGGCTTCCATCACGTGCATCATCTAAGTCCAAGAGTTCCAAACTATAATCTGGAAAAAGCACATGAATCAACTCCGCCATTACAACAGGCAACAACAATAACGCTTGCTTCCAGTTTGAAGTCAATACGATTCAGACTATATGATGAAGACAACAAGACTTTTGTTAGCTTTAAAGAAATTAAAGAGTTATTGCGCAAAAGAAAATTAGGGATACAAATGACCCCTGGAAAATCCAGTTTTCAGGAAAAATAATCAATTTAGTAGAAGACCCTTCAATATTGTATTGAGGGGTCATGTTTTTGTATTGATAGCGATAAGTCAAGATTTCTAATATACTGAATAAAAGTGGAGAAGGAGGAACTGTAATGCAGAAGTGGTATCATATTATCCCGAAAAATACAGGGCTTAGTATCTATGCATGGATTATTTTTTGTATTTTGCCTTTTTATTTTATTTTTCGAACCTCAGGTACATGGGAAATTATTTTCGGTGTTTTCATGATTCTGCTATTTTTCACTGCATACAGGGTATCTTTCCTTTCTAAAGGCTGGACAGTATATCTCTCAGTAAGTACAGAAATGGTAATAAGCATCGTAATGACACTATTCTTGGGCTATGTTTACTTCGCCTTGTTTTTGGCATTCTATATTGGTAATATTCAGCATAAATCCAGATTTATTACGTTATATGTGATTCACCTTACAACCACTATTGTTGCAGTAAGTGCTGGTTTTTTTATCCAAAACGAAATATTCCGTACACAGCTGCCGTTTATAATTATAAGTGTAATAGGCGTAATATTACTGCCTATTACCATATACTTTAGAAATAAGCGGGAGAGATTGGAAAACCAATTGAAAGATGCGAACCAAAAGCTTTCTCAGCTGGTTGTCCTGGAGGAACGTCAGCGAATAGCGCGTGATTTGCATGATACTTTAGGACAAAAGCTTTCCCTTATTGGATTGAAGAGTGATCTGGCTGGAAAATTGGTAAGTGTTGAACCTGATTTAGCAAAAAATGAAATTAATGATATCCATCAAACAGCACGAACTGCGTTAAAAGAAGTACGTGAGATGGTTTCAGATATGAAAGGTGCAAAATTAAACGATGAATTAATACGTGTCGAACAAGTATTGAAGGCTGCACAAATAGACTTTCATCTGGAGGGAAATACCGAGTTAACCAAAACACCTTTACTTGTTGAGAATGTACTTAGTATGTGTTTGAAGGAGGCTGTGACTAACATTGTTAAGCATAGTCAGGCTACTTTCTGCAATGTTACGATTACACAATCTCCAAATGAGGTACTGATAAAAGTGGAAGATAATGGGATTGGAATATCTAATAAAAAAGATTCCTATAAAGAAAATGGATTGCAGGGGATGAAAGAGCGCTTGGAATTTGTCAACGGAAGCTTAGATATTGAGTCAAATAATGGTACAACGCTTAAGATCCAAGTGCCAAAGGTCGTCAAGCAAACAGAATAGGAGGAAATGCTGTGATTCGAATTGTTATTGCTGAAGATCAGGGAATGCTGCTTGGAGCTCTCGGTTCTTTGCTTGATTTGGAGACAGATATGGAAGTTGTCGGTAAGGCAAAGAATGGAGAGGAAGCTATAAGTATTGTGAAGGAGCAACAGCCGGATATCTGCATTATGGACATTGAAATGCCAATAAAAAGCGGACTCGATGCAGCTGAGGAATTGAAGGATGAGCCTTGTAAAGTTATTGTTTTAACAACATTTGCCCGAACAGGTTATTTTGAACGAGCCCGAAAAGCTAAAGTAAGTGGGTATCTGCTAAAAGATAGTCCGAGTGAAGATTTAGCGAGTTCCATTCGCACAATTATGGAAGGCCGGCGTATCTATGCTCCGGAGCTTGTTGATATGGCATATGAAAAAGAAAATCCACTGACTGAGCGTGAAGAGCAGGTGGTCAAATTGGTTGCTGAAGGGAAAAATACAAAGGAAATTGCCAACGAACTATTTCTTACCAATGGAACTGTTCGTAATTACGTTTCCGTGATTTTGGATAAGCTTGAAGTAAGCAACCGAATTGAGGCGATATCAAAGGTGAAGGAAAAAGGCTGGCTGAAGTAGAAATAAAGTCTCATGTATAAAGTTAGCCCCTAATTCTAAAACTAAGGCATAGTAATTAAAAAGGGGCGTTATTATGTCAAACAAGAATAATCAATTTAAAGAAAACAAACAACATGGCGAACATCGAAACGGCCGGAAGAGTCAATATAAGAATAACAGTATCCATGGCGGCGATGAGCCAAACGAGTTCATTGATCAAAAAAAGGATTAATATAGAAATCAATGCAGTGTGATAGTATGGAATCACACTGCTTTTTTACTGGAGGGTATTAAGTGAGCCATGAAGCTGTAATTTCAACGGTTCCGGTTTTGGAAACGGATCACTATCGATTAAGAGGATTAAGGGAAGATGATGCAAGTGAATTATTCGGGTTTATGCGTGACAAGAACACGATGAAATTTATTACACCTGACCCAGTAAAATCAGAGACTGATATGTGGCAGGAAATCCAAGTACAACTGGAGAACTTTGCTAAACGAAAAGAACTGCCATGGGTGATTGAAGATAAAGACAATGGTGAGGTCATCGGTAAATTCAGTTTACATAAATTAAGTATGTGGCATAAAAAAGCTGAATTAGGTGTCATCATTCGTGAAGAATATCAAAAAAAGGGAGTCGTGACGGAGGTTTTGGAACAAATTCTCCATTATGCCTTTGATACGCTTGAATTAAATCGAATAGTCGGTGACATTTTTGCCGAGAATGAAGGTTCAGAAAAGCTTTTAAAAAAATACGGATTCAAAGAAGAAGGTACCATGAGACAAACGGACTTTGACGGGAAGAGATATCACGATACAGTCGTCTTTTCATTGTTGAAGTCAGAATATGATGCCTTACAAGAAAACAGGTGACATCATGTACATTGGAATGTTTCTTGATCGGGATGGCGTGATAAATGAAGTGCTTAGTCATCGGGTGAAATTTGTGAACAAGCCAAAGGATTTTTATTTGCTGAATGGGGTTGGAGAAGCAATTAAACGTTTTAACGACGAAGGATTTAAGGTTTTCGTCGTGACGAATCAAGGCGGCATTGGTCTTGGTTATATGCAGGAATCTGCTTTAGATGACGTACATAAAAAGATGGAAAGTGACTTAGCGGAATTTGGTGCACATGTTGACGACATTGCATATTGTCCACATAAACCACATGCAAACTGTGCCTGCCGTAAACCAAAGCCGCAAATGATTCTGGATTTGGCCGAAAAACATAAAATTGATTTATCCAATAGCTATATGGTTGGTGATCGAGCGCCTGATATAGAATCGGGAAGGGAAGCAGGCACGCAGACGGTTCTCATTGGAGACAGAAGAGATGAGGCTGCTGATGCTGACTTTTTTTACCCTAACCTTATTTCGTTCGCGGATTCATTAACAAAATAATTATAAAATCTTCATGTATTCTCTCTTTCTGGAAATACTAAAATTGAAATTAACAACAGGAAGGATGAATACTAGATGTTAAAAGGTTTTTTAATAGCATTGGTGCTGTCAATGGGCTTCTCCATGAGCGCACCTTCAGGATTACCATTTTACAAGGGGATAGCAGAGGATATCCATACTCAAAAACGTGATAAAGAGAGCTCGAATAAAGATATATTTATAACGTTAGAGGCTAAAGAACTCGGAATAGAAACAAAAGGCAAGAATATTGATCAACTGGAAAAAGAAGTAATGGAAGCGAAAATGAAGCAAGCTGCCAATGAATTGGGAATAGATACAGAAGGAAAAGACATGAAGGAACTGTCCAAGGAAGTACATCATGCAAAGGTGAAGCAAAAGGCAGCGGAACTTGGGGTAGAGACAGAGGGTAAAGAGCCAAAAGAGCTAGCAGAAGAAGTTTATGAAGAGATGCTGAAACAAAAAGCTGAAGAGTTAGGAATTTCAACAGAGGGTAAAAATGCTAAGAAACTTAAAAAGGAAGTTTTTGAAGCATCTGTCAAGCGTAAGGCCGAAGAGTTAGGCATTGAGACAGAAGGCAAGGATCCACGTGATTTGAATAAAGAAATTTATAAAAAGAAAGTTTTCCAGACAGCCGAGGCATTAGGAATAAAAACGAAAGATAAAGATACCCAGGAGATAATGGATGAGATTATGAAAGAGCATGCTGAGAAGGCAAAACAACTAGGGTTATTCCCGTTTGAAGAGAGAAATGGGAAATTATTCTGGGGTCATCATAAGAAATAAGTGCAACAACTATCCTCGATATTATATCGGGGATTTTGTTTTTTGAAGCAGTCAAAATATACTGAAAACTGAATAATGGTACAAGTGACTGGATAAAGACTGAATAATTGCTGGGAAGACTGAATTAGTGTAATCGTGAATGCCAAAGTAAAAGTTTCCACTATTATAAAGAAGGGTTTTCAAGCAAATGTACCGAATGTTATAAGTAGAGATAGAACTGTAAGGGAGGAAATTTATATGAGTGATAAAGGAAAAATTAAAGTAAACAATAATGGACCACTGCTTGTGACAGGAGATGTAGAAATGGTCGATGCTGATGGGAACGTGTTTGAAACGAAAAAGGCATTTTCCCTGTGTCGCTGTGGGCAGTCATCCAACAAGCCATTTTGCGATGGAACTCATAAGAAAATTGGTTTTGAAAGTGAGCCAAGTGCGAAATAAGCCTGTAAACATAACCATGAACGATATGAAAAACCCCTTTATGTACACCGTTGCATAAAGGGGTTTTTGTATAGCCATACAAATGGTGTGCTACTTTTTAGGTGAACACGCACCATTTTTACTGCTCCTCTGCACCTAAGTCCATAGCCAGCGCCACGATGGATTGGTTGATTCGCCATACATAGAATAAGTGATGGATAAGATCCTGATGGGATTGACTTATGCTCGGAGCAAGCTGTTCAATCTGTTCGCGTTCCCGATCAAGCTGATAAATAATTCCGGTATGCTCTGCTCCTTTAATTAGCTCGCTTAAGGTATCCATGTTATGCTCCAGTTTTTCTTCCACTTGTTTAAATGTATCTACCAATTCCACTGGATAATCAAATTTCTTACGATAAGTTGAAGCAACCAGGTGTCGTGCAAAATAATTTATTGCTGTAAATATAGTTACCCAGCGACTGACATCGGAGGTACTGCTAGACTCGGTTGGTTTTGAAAGTGGACGAGCTTCATCTTCGATTAATTGGAGTTTATTGTCTATGTCAATTGCGCTGTTAGCAAGTTCTTTAACACTCACATCCTCGCGAAACCTTCGTACATAGTTGATTACAAATGGCTTTAGCTCGGCTAAATATTCATCAGTTACATCTGCAACTTTATCTTTTGTTTTTTTAGGAAAAATAACAGTTGAAACACCTAGCGCGATAATTGCACCTGCAATTGTGTCGATGACTCGGGCCCCGATTAGCGAAAAACTAATCCCGCCGAGCAGAATATCGTACATAAAGGCGATGAGCATCGTAATAAACACACTCATTAAAGTATAGGAAACAGTTAATAAATAGAAGGCTAGAAATATCACCAGAAATAATAAGACCAGTTCAATCATTGATTGTCCTGCAAGCATCTTTGCCAGCATAAAGCCAATCACTGCACCGATAACTGTACCGAATGAACGTTGAAAGCCTTTCATATAAATCCTGCCAATTGACTCAGTGCCAAGCAGACAAACAAACGCTGTTAAAAGCACCCAGTAGGGCTGTGTTGGTGAAATAATATGGCCAACGATAACGGCGATACCACCTGCTATTAAAGCCTGATAAGCTTTTTTAGTTGATGGTTTTAACTCCTTATTTTCATCGGAAGCGTCATCGTTATCATCAGCGTCTTCTTCATCTTGTTCTTCTTGCTGCACAAGTTCGCCTTTGTTTAAAGAATGCTGCATAGTGATACCTGCTTCAACAACATGATTGGCAATTGACTCAATACGTCGGATTAGGTATAACCATCCTTTTGGATTTTCTGTACGATTGAGGAGATCTCTTATTACATTCCGGAGCGCCTGAACCGCCAGTTCTGCGTCTTGCAAATTCTTTTCGTTATAGTTTTGCGATAGCACCTCTGCATCACGTAACGACTCCATTACCCATTTAAGTATGCGTCTTAATTCATCTGATTCAAGGGCATTGGCTTTTTTTAAATTATAAATGGACCCGCCTAATGTCTCAACAAGCATGCCAGTATCGAAAACGTACAACCGTAATTGTGAAGGCTCAAGTCCGGGCCAAATTTTATCAATATCTTCTGCGTTAAGATTTGCAGCTACCGTTCGTGCATAAAGACGAAGCTTCTGAATGTTCTTTTCTATACGCTTCTTGCGATTATGGTCGATATCCTTATTCTGTAGTGACTTTATTAGTATGTTAAATGTAAGATTGCTTTGGATGTGAAAAGAACGCATACTTCGTTTTAAAGTTTGCGAAGAATCTTGAAATAGAACGAAATTAAATAAGAATGCGAACAGTACACCTATTAGAACTCCCGTATAAAACCATGGCAATTGAACCTGGGAAAGCTTTAATACAGAAGAAATATATATGGTCATAAAACCGATCATACAAATTGAAAAATACCTTACGCCGAATCGTGAAAAATAAAGACTGCTAAAAATAACGAGAATCATTATCAAACTAATATAATAGGCACTTCCTGCTAATAGAGAACCAATCGTTATTCCAGCTGCCCCAGAAACTCCCAGCAGCAGCGTAGTCACTTTCTTTTGACTCTTGGTTTCATCCATTACCATCATGATACCCATTAAGCCAACCATTCCAGAAACGATGGCCGGTGTAAGAAGATCATTATCCATTACTCGCAAAATAAGCAGTGTAGTTATAACCGCACAAATTAAACTGATTGTTGCTTTTCCAGCTTTTTGGAACCTTATTTGTCCTGGATCAGAAGCAAGAAGTCTGCCAACCCAGTGATGTTTTAAGTGTAAACCTTTCATCCGCATCAATCTTTCCTAACAGAAATGTTATTGCTTCATTTTAACACTTGAAATGCAGATTATCCATTGAACTCAAACAGCAAAGTTGTCATGAAACCATCAATTTGGAATAATAATAGGGTGAGGCAAATCCAAATTGAAGGAGATGTACGTCATGAATGTTTTATTAATAGGTGCAAATGGACAAATTGGTAAGCACCTTGTGGACTTATTGGACAAGAGTAATGAACATACAGTAAGAGCAATGGTTCGAAAAGAAGAGCAAGCAGAAGAACTGAAGAAAAAAGGCATTGACGCAGTTCTGGCTAACCTTGAAGGTGGCGCTGATACAATCGTTAAGGCTGCAAGAGGATGCGACGCCGTGATTTTCGCTGCTGGATCTGGCGGAAGTACAGGTTATGACAAAACATTATTGATCGATCTTGATGGTGCAGTTAAAACGTTCGAAGCTGCAGAAAAAGCAGGAGTTGAACGTTATGTAATGGTAAGTGCCTTCCAAGCGAATAACCGGGAAAAATGGCATGAAAAGATTAAGCCATACTATGTTGCTAAGCATTACGCTGATAAAATGCTTGAAGAAAGCAACCTGAATTATACGATTGTTCGACCTGGTGGGTTATTAAATGAGCCCGGCACAGGGAAAATTGCTGCTTCCGAGAACTTGGAAAGAGGATCTATTCCACGCGAAGATGTAGCACGTACCGTAATGGAATCCCTGACAGAAGAAAATACCTATAAACGGTCATTTGACCTTATGTCAGGTGATACCTCTATTGCAGAAGCCCTGAAAAATGTGTAAATATCCCTCTTTTACTTATAATCGAACCCCAGAGTAGAAAAGTGGCATGTTTTATTAAAAAACATAAAATTAATTGGTGATGCCACTTTTTTCAGGTGACATTCGATTGTAATAGTAGAACAGACAATATAGCCCCCTTTATAGCATAAGAAGCTATAGGGGGCTTTTTAAAACAGAGGTTGTCTCATAGTTCTATTAGTTTGAATGAATTCTGATAGTTTAATGCATACATGGGTATTGTACTAGTTAAAAACTACTGTACCAAATGGTTTTCGTTTCTATAAATCTATCTTTCTTCTCATTAAAATTTACAGAAATTTTTGTATAATGGAATAAATTTGAAAATGAGGAGAGGTAGATGTGAGAAAACGGTTAGTGTTACCGATGGTCATATTAATGGTCATCTCCTTAGTGCCGGCAGTAGGACAGGCTGAAGAGCAGCCAGAAGAATTTCGAGCCATATGGGTAGATGCTTTTCATGATGGGATTAAAACGCCTGAACAGGTGGACAAGCTTGTTCAGGATGTCCGAGAAGCTAATGCGAATGCGGTGGTTGTACAAGTAAGACGGAGAGGAGATTCTTATTTTAATAAATCACTTGAACCGAGGTCACAGGATCCTGCGTTAGAATCTGATTTTGACGCACTTGAGTACCTTATCGAAAAAGCCCACCAAGCAGATATAGAAGTTCATGCATGGCTAACAACTTTACCGATTTGGAACTCATTATATCCACCAGAATCTGAAGAACATGCATTTAACCAGCATGGTCCTTCTGCAAGTGGTGAGGATTACTGGCTGACAGAAAGCATCTCAGGGGATAATCGTTCTGGAGCAGATTATATTCTCGATCCGGGCCATCCTGATGCGGCAGATTATACAGCAGATCAATATGTCAATGTCGTAAAGGAGTATGATGTGGATGGTGTCCATTTGGACCTTGTTCGATACACAGATCCAACGTGGGGCTATAATCCAACAAGTGTAGATCGTTATTTAACTCAAACTGGTACAGAGGATGTTCCTGAACCGGAGAACCCTCAATGGAAAGACTGGCGTCGTCAACAGGTAAACAACTTAGTGCGTCAAGTCTATTTAAGGTCCATTGCTGAAGATCCTGGTGTTAAAGTATCCGCAGCCGTCATAGCCTGGGGAAAGGGACCAGAAACAATGGAGGAGTATAAACAATCTGCGCCATACAGTACAGTTCTGCAGGATTGGAATGGGTGGTTAGAAGAAGGTATTGTCGATTTGGCTATTCCAATGAATTACGATAGGGAACATGTTCCGCTTCAAAAAGCGTGGTATGATTTGTGGATTGAATGGGAGAAAGATCATCAGTACGATCGGCAAGTAGCTGCTGGACCCGGAAGTTTCATTAATACAATCGAAGGAACGCTGGCACAAATTAATCGTGCGTTACAGCCCTCTGCTGAAGGGAACCGACTAGCAGGCGTTTCACTATACAGCTATGCTTCTACCAATAACAGCGGAATCGAAAATGACACGTTCTTCCAGGCGTTGTCAGAGGAAAGTGAATACGGAGAACCTGTATTCTCTGAACCAGCAGCAATACCAGACATGCCATGGAAAACAAACCCAACTAAAGGACATTTGATGGGCTATCTTATGGATGAGGATGGGGACCCGGTTGATAATGGAAAAGTAGTGCTACGCGGGTCAAAAGGAAAAACATATCAATTCGAAACGGATGGAAATGGTTTCTTTGGGCTAACAGATTTGCCGGACGGCCATTATGTCGCCCAGATAGATGGTGAAACCGGTGAAGGATCTTCAAAGCCACTGGACATTGAAGCAGGTGTAGTTACCGAAACTGAATTACAAGTTAAAGCTGTTCCACAATCTAGTAATTGAGCAAAGGGGTAAGATTAAATAATTCAGGCAGTTGTTGCGTAATTGAATTAGTAGGTAATGTATAATGTAGTTGCCGCAGTTTCCAATTAGGAATGCGGCAACTTCGCTGTTTATAGTAGGTAAGATTTTTGCTTTCTTAGACCCATTAGGCTTTGGGGTACAAGTCTACCAGCGAACAACTCCCGCGAAGTGTATTTCCGGAGCGGTATGTTATGACACAGTTTAAAGCCGCTACTTCTAAGATTCATTGCTTGGAAAAAGCAAAAATCTTTTAAAAAAGAAAATGTAGGGAAATATAAGAATTAGAAATAAGTGGTATTACCGAAAGGAGTATCATGATAAATGGAGCGGAATAGTATACGTTATCTGGTATTAATGATTTTATCAATTTTATTATTATCTGGCTGTGGGTCAGGGACAACGGAGGATGAATCAATGGGAGGAGAAAAGGAGTCCACTAATCTATCTTTTAAAACAATTAAAGTTGAAAATACCCCGGATAGGGTTCAAAAATGGATTCAAAAATGGATTCAGAAAAACAGATCAAAAGAAGTGGAAAAGGTGTTCAATGTCGATGGGATGACATATGCAATTATCCTGCTTGGTCAAAAGCCAACCGGCGGCTATAATGTAGAAATTGAACAAATAAAGAAGATGAATACCAATTCTTCGCAAACGGATAGTGTTAACACTGTTAGCTATGAAGTGACAGAACCTGAAAAGGGAAGTGTGAATATACAAACACTTACGTATCCGGTGGCGATAGCGGAATTGGAGGGTGAAACCAGTCAATCGTTTCAGTTCTCAACATCAAAGGAACCTGAATTGGAAGGTACTGAATTAGTAGCGCCTCAAGAGTTAACAAGCGATGGGAAGGTTAAATAAAAGTGACCATTTTTATAGATAGGAACGGAAGGAGGAATTACATATGAATAGGAGAATTATCTTAGATTGTGACCCAGGCCATGATGATGCGATGGCAATGATGCTTGCTGCGTCAAAACTTAGCAACTTGAAGCTTGAGGCGATTACGACTGTAGCAGGTAATGTTGATGTAGAAAAGAATACAAATAATGCTTTAAGGCTATGCGATCTTCTTGGATTAAATGCTGTTCCTGTCGCAAAGGGAGTAGCACAGCCTTTGGTCCGTAAAATGAAAGCTGCTGCACATGTTCATGGCAAAAGCGGGCTGGATGGTACAACACTTCCTGATAAGCCTATTAAACAAATAATTAATCAGCATGCTGTGGACTTAATTATTGAAAAAATTATAGATTCGGATGGAGATATTACAATCGTGCCAACTGGACCATTGACTAACATTGCGCTGGCAATCAGAAAGGAACCTAAAATCATTCCGAAAATAAAGGAAATCGTATTAATGGGTGGCGGAACATATGGTAATAGGACACCTGCAGCCGAATTCAATATATATGTGGATGCTGAGGCAGCTAAAATTGTTTTCGAAAGTGGAGTACAAATTGAGATGTTTGGTCTTGACGTTACACATCAGGCTTTGGCAACTTCAGATAGAATGAAGGAAATGTCAGATATCAACAATCCAGTTGCTGCAGCTGTTATGCAAATGATGAATTTCTATTCGAGGATATATCAGGGTAAACTTGGATTTACTGGAGCGGCTGTACATGATCCCTGCCCTGTTGCTTATTTAATCGATCCCACAATGTTTGAAATGGAACGCGTGCGAGTAGACATTGAGACAAAAGGAGAATTCACCTACGGGATGACCTGTGTGTACACAAACGGAATGACAGACAGGGTGCCGAATGCGAATTTTGCTAGAACATTGAACCAGGATAAATTTTGGGATTTATTTATTCGTTCGTTAAAATCGTATTCCTAATTACACATGTCCAGCATTTAGAGTAAAAATGAAGCCTTCTAAAATTAACATTAGAAGGCATAATAGTTGAATATGTGCAGTATTAAAAAGGGTTATTTCCAGAAAGCACTGCCTCAGCCTGCTCAAGCTGTTTACGAACCTGGCTTTCTGCGGTGCCACCTGTGCTGTTTCTGGCATCTACAACATGCTTTGGCTCGAGTACAACATAAATATCTTCCTCAAATAGATTACTAAAGGATTGGTATTCTTCTAGTGTCAACGCAAGTAAATATTTCTTCTGCTCAATTGCATAAAGCACAATTTTTCCTATTATTTCGTGAGCCTGTCGAAATGGCAAGCCCTTTGTGACCAGGTAGTCCGCGATATCAGTCGCATTGGAATAGTCCTGGTCAACTGCATTGTACATGTTGTCTTGATTCACTTGCATCGTTTCAATCATTGGCGCAAGTAATCGTAACGAACCATCTATTGCCTTCACCGTATCAAGAAGTCCTTCTTTATCCTCCTGCATATCCTTATTGTAGGCAAGCGGGAGCCCTTTCAATACTGTCAATAACCCGAATAAATTACCATGGACACGTCCGGTTTTTCCGCGCAATAGCTCTGGGACATCAGGATTTTTCTTCTGTGGCATAATACTTGATCCGGTACAGAAAGAATCATCTAATTCGATAAAATTAAACTCCTGACTGGACCAAATGACAAGCTCTTCAGATAGCCGGGAAATATGCGTCATCATGATTGATGCAATTGATAAGAATTCCAAGACAAAATCGCGATCACTAACAGCGTCCAGACTGTTCGGATAAACCATGTCAAACCCAAGTAATTCTGCAGTTCGTTCGCGGTTAATCGGAAATGTCGTTCCAGCTAATGCGCCAGCACCTAATGGCGACCAGTTAACCCGCTGTAAACTATCTATCAGGCGTTGTTTATCCCTTTCCAGCATCCAGAAGTATGCAAGCAGATGGTGTGAAAATAATACAGGCTGTGCCCGTTGCAGATGTGTATATCCTGGCATGATCACATTTATATTTGATTTTGCTTGTTTTATAAAAGCTGATTGGACAGACTCAGCAAGCTTGATAATTTCCTTTGTTTTGTTGTTAACGTATAGATGGATATCTGTTGCAATTTGATCATTACGGCTTCTTCCGGTGTGAAGCTTACCGCCAACAGCTCCAATTTCATCAATTAGCATTTGCTCAATGTTCATATGGATGTCTTCATTCCCAACCGTGTAATCGGCCAGGCCGTTATTGATTTTCTCTTCAATGATTTTAAGGCCTCTAATAAGCTTGCTTGCTTCATCATGGGTGATGATTTCACACTCAGCAAGCATCGTAACGTGGGCAATGCTTCCTTCAATATCCTCCATTGCAAACTGCTGATCAAACTCGATGGATGCTGTGAATTCTTCTACTAGTTCGTTGGTCGATTTAGTGAAACGTCCGCCCCATAGCTTTGACATTTGTAATCCTCCCTATTGTTTAACCGGATCAGTTGCTTTTTTATTGACTTCCGCATGAACTTTCGTTGGTAATCCCCACAGTTTGATAAACCCAACTGCAGCTGTATGATCAAACATGTCACCTTTTTCATAGGTAGCTAGCTCTTCGTTATATAAGCTATATTCGGACTTCCGGGCAACGACGAATTGATTTCCTTTAAACAGCTTGATTCGAACTTTTCCAGAGACCGTTTTTTGTGTCTCTAAAACAAATGCATCTATTGCCGGACGTAACGGTGAATACCAAAGACCTTCATAAATCATTTTTGCATATTGCTGTTCAACTGTTTTTTTATATTGACTTACTTCTCTTGTATGTGTCAGAAATTCCATTTCCTGATGGGCATTGATTAAGATTAATGCTGCCGGATTTTCATAAACCTCCCGTGATTTAATACCAATTAAGCGATTTTCAATATGATCAATTCGCCCTATGCCATGCTTGCCGCCAGCTTCATTCAATGTCTCTATAATGTCAACAAGTTCCATTGGTTCATCATTGAGTGCCACAGGGATGCCACCTTCAAACGTGATATCAACATATTCAGACTCGTCCGGAGTAGCCTCGATTGGATTGGTCCATGCAAATGCTTCCTCAGGGGCTTCATTCCATGGGTTTTCCAGTACACCCGCTTCACAAGCTCTTCCCCAAATGTTTGCATCGATTGAAAATGGATTGTCTAAATTAGCTGAAACAGGAATACCTTTTTCCTTTGCATAAACAATTTCTTCATCCCGGGTCATTCCCCATTCTCTTACTGGTGCCACCACTTGAAGGTCAGGATTAAGTGCATTAATGGAGACCTCAAAACGTATTTGATCATTTCCTTTTCCGGTACAGCCGTGAGCAACAGCTACTGCGTTTTCCTGTTCTGCTACATCGACAAGTAACTTTGATATCAATGGTCGGCTTAATGCCGAGGATAATGGGTACTTGCCTTCGTATAGTGCATTTGCTTGCAATGCTGGCATTAAATATTCTTTTGCAAGCATATCTTTAGCATCGATAACGATTGATTTGATGGCACCAACATTTAATGCTTTTTGACGTACCGTTTCTAAATCCTTTTCTTCTCCTAGATCAATTGCCAGTGCAATAACTTCATAATTATATTTCTCCTGTAACCATTTAATCGATACAGAAGTATCTAAACCACCTGAGTAGGCTAACACGATTTTTTCTTTAGCCATGTTTAATCCCTCCATCTTCTAGTAATAGTTTTAATAAAGCTTTTTGTGCATGCAGACGATTTTCCGCTTCATCAAATACTACAGAATGCGATCCATCAATGATGTCTGCTGTAACTTCTTCCCCCCTGTGGGCCGGTAAGCAATGCAAAAAAATAAAATCGGATTTTGCGTTTTTACACAGATTTTCGTTTACCTGATAGGGTGTGAAAGCTTTGTTTCGCTGGTCATTCTCAGCTTCCTGCCCCATACTCGACCATACATCGGTAACAACAATATCTGCATTTGTTACCACATCAAATGGATCTTCACTGTATTCTACGTTCGTTCTATTTTGCTCAGCTGCTTGCTTCATTTGCTGCAAAATTTCCTGGTTCGGTTCATAACCGGCGGGACAGGAAATAGCAATATCCATCCCAACTTTGACCGCACCTTCAATTAATGAATGACACATGTTGTTATTTCCATCGCCGAAAAAGGCAAGTTTTAATCCTGAAAGTTTACCTTTATGCTCGTAAATGGTTAATAAATCAGCAAGCACCTGTGTTGGGTGGTGCGTGTCGGTCAAGCCATTAATAACAGGGACAGTGGCATGCTGTGCATAGGATTCAACAATGTCGTGGCTGAAGGTTCGGATCATTAAACCGTCAACATAACGTGATAATACGTTTGCTGTATCAAAAATTGATTCTCCGCGACCGATTTGGCTGTCATTAGAACTAAGGAAAATGGCCTCCCCTCCAAGCTGAAGCATGCCTACTTCAAATGAAACCCTTGTACGGGTAGATGACTTTTCAAAAATCATTCCAAGGACTTTCCCTTTTAAATGAGGTTTACGTGTTCCTTCATTTGTCTGTTTTTTTAACGCAACAGCTTCATCTAAAAGCCCTAATATTTCTGCCTTACTTAACTGACTTAACGTCAAAAAATCTTTTCCGCTTAATTTCGGTTTTGAAATTGTGTTGGCCACTAAAATCAAATCCTTTCCGCTTCATAGTTAAAGTATGTATTATTATACATATGTATGAATAAACATACAACAGTTATTTTACAAAATTATTAATTTTTTTGATAAACTTGAATTAATTAAATATATTTTGAGGTGAGAAGTGAATGGAAAGTGGCTTATATGAATGGGGGAACAGAGAAAATATGACATTGGTGTGTCTACATGGAATGGGGAGTACGGGTTTAAGTTTTGGGGAACTGGCGCACTATTTGGCTGACTATCATGTCGTCTCATTTGATCTAGCCAGGAATGGGAGCGATAAGTCTTTGTCAGAGGAAGAAGCGTACAAAAAGCCATCATGTATGGCAGAAGAGGTTGAGAAGGTTGTAAAGGTCTTAGATAAATCGAAAATCTGCCTTGTGGGCCATTCATGGGGTGCACATCTTGCTTTGTATTTTGCAAAGGCTTATCCGGAACAGGTTCAGGGTGTGATTTTACTTGATGGCGGTTATATACAGCAACCGGGGAGCGACTCATTGGAGGAAGAGCTAATAAGGATGGAGGATTTCCATAATAGTATTCGTTTTCCGTCATGGGAGGCATTTATAGAATCAGAGAAGCGTGAGATGCCAAGATGGTCAACGGAGATTGAGGCAGCTACCAAGGCGCAGGTTACAGAAATTAATGGAGAAATCCGGTTGGCTCTGCCAGTTTCTGATGCGAAAGCAATTCTAAAAGGAATTTATGCCGAGCCTACCAAAGATGTTCTGGAGAAGATTATCTGTCCGGTATTACTGCTTAGAAGTACGCTCCCGGAAGAAATGGAAGGTCTTCGGCAACAGCAAGCTAACGATTTTTTAGAAAACACACCGAATGCACAGGTTCGTCTGATACCCAATACAACACATGATATTTATCGTGATTCCCCAGGTGAAGTGTCCAGGAATATAAGAGAATGGATTCAAGAAACGGCTTATTAACTTTGGTAGGAGGATTGTAACGTAATTTCCTCCCCATTCTGATTAAACTTGTCTTTGTCTTCATTATAAAAATAATCCATAATAAGGAGATAAACGATAGCAGCGATGAAGAAAAATAGTAGAATAATAGTACTCCAGGCTACTGAGGTTGTAAGAATTCTGAAAACCCTTGAGTTCTTTAATACCTTAAGAAAATGCACATTAGTCCCTCCATTCAGGTGCGTTAGTTTGCTTTTATTTAATACTATCAAACAATAGGTAACCTTGAAATGTTTGGAAACTATAATTCTGAGGGGAGATATACTAATGAATCAAACAAAAATAGGGATTGATGCAGGAGGCACGCTTGTAAAGACGGCTTATAGGAAAAATGAAACTATTCTTTATCAAACATTCTCTTCGTACAATCTTGGTGATGTTGTTTCATGGGTCTACGAAAGCTTTGAAAACCCCATTATTTGTATAACGGGTGGGAAAAGCCAGCTACTTTCAGAAAAACTGAATGACTCTGCAAAAACAGTGGTCGAATTTGAAGCAACTTCCCGTGGTATACAGCTGCTTATTGGAGAGCAATATGAATCTCTTAAAACAAATTTTCTGTTTGTAAATGTCGGTACTGGTACATCAATTCATCATGTCAATGATATGGAACAACAGCGGGTTGGAGGAACTGGCATTGGTGGTGGAACGTTAATGGGACTTGCCTACTTATTAACCGGAGTTGAGGATTATGCAAGGATGGTACAGTTAGCTAGTAACGGTGACAGGGGAAATACGGATCTTAAAGTAAAAGATATCTTCGAAGGGGCGCTTCCGCCAATTTCCGGAGATTTGACTGCAAGCAATTTTGGGAAAAGGGAGTCAATGATAGCGCAGTACCCATCAGCGTCAGACATATTGGCAGCAATCATTGGCATGATAGGTGAAGTAATCGTTACGGTCAGCTCACAAATGGCAGTCCAATACAACGTCGATTCCATCGTTTATATCGGTTCGTCATTCCGGTCAAACCCCCTTTTGCGGGAGATTATTGATGATTATACTAGGATAGCAGGAAAAGAGCCAGTTTTTCTAAAGGACGGTGAATATAGCGGTGCAGTTGGAGCCTTGTTATCACTAGACTAATTACATAAAATAGAGCTTGGAAACCGCGTCCAAGCTCTGTGTAAAATAACTATTATTGACCACCGAGATACTGTTCCAGCGTAGTGTTATTGCTGTCAATGTATTTAGCGGCTTTCTCGCCAACGTAACGAAGGTGCCAAGGTTCATATTGATAGCCGGTAATACTAGTTTTTCCTTTTGGATAACGAATGATGAAACCATACTCACTAGCGTGTTTTTTAACCCATTCACCCTCATCAGTATTGGCAAAATTGGTGTTCAAACGGTAATTGATATCAGCGCTAGTGACATCCATAGTCAGACCGGTTTGATGCTCGCTTTCCCCGGCTTGCGCGCTGAATTGATTTGCTGCTTCGTGCCCATGTTCACTAGCATTTGCTGCGAAAATGGCTCGTTGCCTATCATATGAACGATAGCCAGACTGTGCGAAAAGGTCAACCCCTGCCTTATCTCCAGCGTTAAACATATTCTCAAGTGCATTTGCTGCTACTTGTCGCATTTGTTTTTTTGGCAAGTCTTCTGTAAATGGAAACCTTACATTTGGGTTTGTAAGATTTTTCGGAACATAACTAGCTGGCAGTTGGTTGTTTTTATTCACTAAAGCAAGGATACTTGATGGATTGGATACAACGTTACTATTTTTTTCATTGTTGTCTTCAGTATCGTTATTTTCTAGACCAGTGCCTGGTTTTGCTTCAATCTCACCATTAACGGCCTTTAAGATATATTCTCGTGTGTTCTTCCCGTAAACACCGTCAATCTTCAAGTTAGGAAACTGTGCTTGAAAATCTTTTATCGCCCAAACGGTGGTCCATCCTAAGTCACCATCAACCGTCAATGAATAACCTAATCGGTTAAGGGCCTTCTGCATCATACTAACTTTTTGGCCACTATCTCCATGTGATAATGTCCCTGCAGGAAGGATTTTTTCATTAGCACTCCCGTCATCTTCATTTTTTTGTTTATCGGAAGAATCATCCTGTTTTTCCGATGAGTCATTATTTTTCTGATCTTTCTGATCAGAAGATGGTTTATCTTTTTCTGTTTCTTCCTTTTTATCTTTATCAGACTTGTTATCTTCGGCGTTCTCTTTAGTTTCTTCACTATTCTCAGTTGTTTCTTCTTGGTCAGATTCATCACCCTGACTACAGGCGGTTAGAAATAGACCTAACAAGGATATAATAATTAATAGCAACTCTTTTTTGTTAGACATGTGAATATCCCCCTTATTTACTCCTTACTTATTTAGACGATATAAAAAGCTAAAACATTCATTCTTTTCATAGAAAAGAACAGAAGACATAAGAATTTATCTCTCCTGTTCTAATTTTTTAAAATACGTAATTATTCCCCAGCATATTATGCCTAAAAGCCAGTAAATGGGGAATGAATAAATGTGTTTCCAGTATATTGCTTTGTAAAAACCTAACCATACCATAATCGGCTCAGCAACAAAAGCTAAAAAAGCAGCCAGCAGTCCTGAAAATAAGAAGAACTTTTTAAAACTGTTACTCCACAGCTGATAACAAAACATAAAGGATATGATCACAACACCAACATCATAAGGATATAATTGCGGACGTAAATACGGTGAAAGGATATAAGGATAGGTCCAGGCTAAGGCGTTGCTTCCTATTGAATCAAGAATAATTGCTGCAACACCATAGAATAATCCGAATGCTGTAATTTCAATAATTCTCTTCTTATTAACTAATATCCACCAGATAATGGCCGGCAGTATGCTAAGCATAATCAAGAACCACCATCTAGGTGTTAGAAATACATTCTGATGCCAGTATGCTTTAAATGTGTCGCTGAATTCTCTGTGGGCTTCAATTAATTGGGGCAGTGAAATGGAATTCAATAGGATTAACTCGTTGAGTGGGATAAGATTTTGAATAATTAACCACACCATTAAAGTCACCGCAATCCTTTTTTAGTATTTGTTCTTTTCGCAAGTTATGTTGCTCTTTAACCATCACAGTTGATATAAACTGCGAATTACTTTGAAAAATACTCAACCGGGTCTCATAGCCCTGATGAAGACACGTTTCACGCAATTTGAACAGGTTCGGGTTCTCATAACCTTGTAGAGTGAGCCCATGGCTAGTAAGACTGCGAAAGTGCTAGCTTGAGCAGATGTTGCATTGGTACCGGAGTGGTGCAAAAGAAAATTTTCACTATGTCGCAGTTTATATCAACTACGTTATGATTTCATTAATTTGATAAGGCAACAAACTTAAAAAAGCCTTTATATTAGTGTAACCAACAGTGATGAATTAATGTGCTGGCGGTATTTCATTGATATATCATAAAAATTCATATATACTTAATGTAATTGAATAGCTATCAAGAGTGATCGAGAGAACTGGCTCAACGACGTCACAGCAACCTGCAAATGTAAGGTGCTCCCACCAGCAAAGCCCATGCTTTGAGTGATAAATCGGTAGAAAACCCCTTTATGCATCCAACGCATGAAGGGGTTTTTAATATGTAAAGGAGGAAGTAATATGAAACATTTCATTATCGAAAATGGGAACGTGACATGGCTGACGAAGGAGGAGTTTGATGAACTTCCAGGGCAACATGTGTCGGAGGTGATAAAGGACATGACAGCCGAGGAGTTAGAGAGATTCAAGAAGGAACGTTATGAGAAATTTGTTAAGCCTTTGATGGAGTATAATGTCGAGAGCATAGAAAGGAAGAGAGAATCTCAGAAAACTGACTGGAATCGTTAGTAAATGTCTTTTAGTAGAAAGTTAACTCTTACTGTCCTGTAAGGCTGCATATTTAAAGATTCCCGCAGTAATAGTAATAAGCCGAGTAGGGGCATATGCCTCCTACTCAAGTTAATTTACGCAAATAGTTCAGGAAATTGTTTTACTATTGCAATTGATATGGCATCTGACATCGCTAAAGCTTGTTCCTCAATTTCATCATATATTTGAATATCTTTCTGGTAATCCATATTTATCATAAATATTGCTTCCTGTTTTGTTAAATCTAAGTGCTGATAGAACATATCTCTAACACCTTTCTCGGACAAATAAGGATTTACACTGCTCCAGAACCTGGCAATCTCATCTGCATTAGTGTACCACTTTTGCTCAGCAGCCATTGCAGCCTGCTGATCACCTGCTACTGCTGCTTTAACAATATCCGCGGCAAATAAGAGATGTTCTTTTACCAAATTAGCGTATATATCAGCTAGGCGGTCACCATAGCAGGGTCTGATTGCATTTCCCATATCCGTAGCATTTTGTAAAAGTCGTGCGATAACAAATTCCACATCTGGCAGATTAAACGTCAAGCTGATAATAGTCATTCTGGTCCATGCAACATGCTCTTCCCAAAGTCTGCGATTATCACTTCTAAATTCGAATTCTGCTTGACTGATACAATCATCCTGCCTGAAAGCGGATTGTCTCATTGGAATAAGCAGGCGTTGACCCACCCGAAGATTGTATGGGTCCACTCCGGGGTTATTTTTGGAAATTTGTTCTGCTGGTGTGTGGAATCGTTCAGCCAGTAGCCCGAGATTATCTCCTGGCTGGATAGTATAATAAAATTCTCTATTCATGTTGGTTTCTTCACTCCTCTGTTTTGAATATCGTAACAGCCTATTCACAGACAGAGGAATGGGTGAGTGTCATTGAAGCCCATTAATGGTATAATAATTCAGAAAATAATTATAAGAAGGGGAGTCACGTGAATGTTTAAAAAATTAGCTTCAGATGCATTAGGCTTATCCGATATTGGCAGAATTATAGGCCCGGAGGACTATGATAAGACAGATGCGGATGATTACGTCCGACACGAAGATGATGAAAAAATTTACTTCCTGATTAAGACAAAAGCAGATGAGTATTGCTTCACTAACCTGGCACTAATTCATGTAAATGGTGAAAATGCCGCTTCTTCTAAACGAACGCTAAATCGTTATCCTTATTCACAATACAAGATTTCTGATGTATCCCTTGAGACAGCAGGAAAAATCGATTTGGATATCGAAATCAAATTCACATTAGGAAAAGAACCACTAAGTATTGATGTCCATAAAGACGAGATTGATAAATTAAAAGATTTATATAAGGCGTTGTTGTTCATTGCCGAAACAACCCACGAAAATGCTATTATTACAGAGATGGCCGGAGAAAGCTTAGATAAAGCTGTGACAGTTCTGCAAAATTCAAGAACATCTGAAACGAAGCTTGCAGAACAATATAAAGAGTTAACGGAGTTTGGATTTGACTGGTTGAAGTCGGTTCGTGAAGAATATCATGAGAAAGACTTCGGAGACGTTTTTGAGAAATATATTAATAACTAGACTTTTATAAAGGCTGAATGGTGCCGGGCACTGTTCAGCTTTTTCTATGTTTTGGAGAACTCTAAGATTTAAGAGGATGTTGATTGGTTGGGATTGGATACAAGTCAGTGGTGATCTACCAATAAAACAAAATGAGCGACCGCCATAATGGCAGTCGCTCAAAGTCTGCTTCAGCTTCCTGTTTCCCGATATCCAGTATTCGCTTTTACTTTAACTTCAGCGTATCGTTTCGCACTGGCGTCTTTAGAGAACAGGGTGCCAAGATAACCCCCAAGAAAGCCTAATGGAACTGAAACAAGTGCAGGGTTAGAAATAGGGAAGATTGGATCCCCGACAAATAATGCTGCACCTTCTATCGGTGAGAAAACGCTTGGACTCATAGATACAAGAATTAACGCTGAGAACAAACCGGTTAACATTGCTGTAACAGCACCCGCTGTATTAAACTTCTTCCAGTAAACTGTATAAATAATGACTGGAAGATTTGCACTTGCTGCAATACAAAATGCTAATGACACTAGGAAGGCTACATTTAAGTATTGCGCAAACAATGCGAGGATAATTGCAAGAACTGATACTGCTAAAGAGGCATATCGTGCTGCTCGCATTTGCTGCAGATCAGATGCTTTTCCTTTTTTAATAATCTGACCATATAAATCATGCGCAAATGCCGATGCACCTGATAGGACCAGACCGGCAACTACTGCTAGAATGGTAGCAAAGGCAACTGCCGATATGAACGCGAATAGAATTTCCCCGCCTAATGCTTCGGCGAGTAATGGTGCTGCCATGTTTCCGCCAGGGTTCGCCGCAAGAATATTTGCTTCACCAACAAAAGCTGCTGCTCCAAACCCAAGAAATAAAGTCAGCACATAAAATATACCGATCACCCATGTTGCTGTAATCACAGAACTTCGAGCAGTTTTAGCATCCTTAACTGTGAAGAAACGCATTAGTATATGTGGCAACCCAGCTGTTCCAAGTACTAATGCAATCATTAGGGAAATGGTTCCCAATGGATTCGTATACTTTAGACCCGGCTTCAGATAATCTGCTCCATTACTAGTAACAGTTTTAACATCATTGAACATATCTACTATGTTAAAGTTAAACTTCAATAAAACAAGGAACGAAATAATAACCATACCAGCCATAAGCAGAACGGCCTTTACGATTTGAACCCAACTGGTTGCAATCATTCCTCCAAACAATACATAAATCGTCATCATTACACCAACAATCAGAACCGCTATCCAATAGGGGATGTCAAATAACAGCTGGATAAGTGCTCCTGCACCGACAAGCTGTGCAATCATATAAAAGATTGAGATTGTTATCGTGTTAAGTGCAGCAGCGCCCCTGACTTTCTTCTCATCGAACCGGGCCTTAAGCATATCTGCAAGTGTATATTTTCCAAGATTCCGAAGCGGCTCTGCCACTAAAAACAGGACAACCAAATAGGCAATAAGGAAACCGATACTATAAAAGAACCCGTCAAAGCCATATAATGCAATTGCGCCGGCAATCCCAAGGAAGGAGGCGGCCGATAAATAGTCTCCTGCTATTGCAACCCCGTTTTGCCACCCCTTCAAGCCACCACCAGCTGTATAAAAATCAGTAGTTGACTGGGTTTGTTTTGCGGCAAAATACGTAATAATCAGTGTTAGTATGACAATAGCAAGAAAAAGAATTACGACAGTTGCATTCATCAGCTATTACCTCCTTTGTTGTTAATCTGTTCGTCAATGATTTCATCTGTCTGCCTGTCAAAGGATGCTGCCTTTTTAACATATAAAGTACATAGAACCCATGTCATAACAAATTGCGCAAAGGCAAATAGCCAAACCCATGAAATATCACCGATTGCTGGTGTATTCAGGAAAGTCGTATAGGACGTTAGAATGGGAAGCATAAAATAAAAGACGAGAAAAAATATAGTTAAGGGAACAATGAACTTTTTTCTGTCGTTCATTAGCCTTTGAAACTTCTCACTCTGCTCTATTTTCACAAAATCGATCTTGTCATCTGTCTGTTCCTCTGTCTTATAATCGTTCACATTACTCATAATCACCCTCCTCGTTTGTTAGAGATAGAGGTTTTTTATCTAACCTTAGAAACCTCTCTTTCTCTTAGCAGTTAACATCCGTTCTTACTGCAAAAGTGCAACTAAAGCATTCACCATTAACGAATGCCAAGTCTTCTAAGAATCTATTCTTCCATTGTTGACAGATCACCAGTTGGAAGATCAAGATCCCATGCCTTTAGAACACGACGCATAATTTTTCCGCTTCGGGTTTTTGGTAAAAAGTCGCGAATTTCAATTTCCCTTGGAGCTGCATGAGCTGCTAATCCCTTTTTAACGAACAAACGAAGCTCTTCTTGTAATTCTTCGCTTTCTGTGTAGCCGTCTTTAAGTGCGACAAACGCTTTTATAAGTTCACCGCGAACTGGATCAGGTTTGCCGATTACGGCTGCTTCTGCAACTGAAGGATGTTCGACAAGCTTGCTTTCAACCTCGAATGGTCCTACTCTCTCACCTGAAGTTTGAATAACGTCATCATCACGTCCCTCGAACCAGAAGTAGCCATCTTCGTCTTTGGAAGCAAGGTCACCTGATTCAAAAAACCCTTTGACAGGGAAGTACTTATTGAAGCGTTCTTCATTCTTCCAAACGTTTCGCAGCATAGATGGCCAGCCTGATTTGACAGATAATTTCCCCATTTGTCCTGGAGGAAGTTCATTCCCTTCATTATCTAAAATGGCCGCATGTATGCCTGGAAATGGCTTCCCCATAGAGCCTGGTTTCATGGGCATGGATGGGTAATTAGCAATAATAATACCGCCCGTTTCTGTCATCCACCAGTGGTCATGAATACGCAGGTTATAAACCTTCGTTCCCCAATGGATAACTTCTGCATTTAATGGCTCTCCCACACTTAATACATGACGTAATGAGTTTAAATCAAAATCTTTTGTTGCATCATCACCAATAGCCATAAGCTTCCGAAATGCTGTTGGTGCGCTTAACCATACCGTCACTTTATATTTCTCGATGGTTCCATACCAATTTTCAGGGCTAAAACGACCACCGCGAATGAGATTAGAGGTGCCATTCAACCATGGTCCGAAAATGCCATAAGAGGTACCTGTCACCCATCCAGGGTCAGCTGTACACCAGTAGATATCATCTTCCTTGAGATCTAATATCCATTTTGCAGTCTGATATTGTTGGAGCATTGCATTGTGGACGTGCAGGATACCTTTTGGTTTGCCGGTTGAACCTGACGTGTAATGGAGAATCATACCGTCTTCACGATCAACCCATTCGATATCAAGATCCGATGAAGCCTTACTCATTTCCAGTTCATAGCGGTGAAATGTAGTGTCTTTATCCACATCAGGAGCATCACCTTCATCGGCCAGAATAATATGTTTTAGATGTGGAAGTTCTTTGTATGGGACACGTGGCAGTAAATCAGATGTCGTAATTAGAACGGATGCATCACTATTTTCAAGGCGGTCTCGAACTGCCTGTTCCATAAAAGCTTCAAATAAAGGTCCGACAATAGCTCCGATTTTTAATGTTCCTATTAAACTTATATAAAGCTCGGGTGATCTTGGCATAAATAAAAAAACACGTTCACCCTTTTCAATTCCAATGTTACGTAATACATTTCCAAATTGATTAGACAGGAATTTCATGTCCTGAAACGTATATTTTTCATCACGATCATCGTCACTGTAATAAAGTGCCACTTTATTCTTTCGCCACGTTTCTGCGTGACGGTCAATTGTCTCATATGCCATGTTCACTTTCCCTGTTTTATGCCATGAAAAGTCCTTTTCAACTTCTTTCCATGAAAAATTAGCACGCGCCTCATCATAATTAGGCATATTAGCTTGCCCCTTTAACGGAGCGAGTGTATTACTCACCTCAAATTCCTCCTCCTATTAATAATTGTAGCATGCTATCTGAATAGCTGACATGGATCACCTCCACATTCACCTGAAAGCGCTTACTAGATAGTATAAATGAATGGTGTTTGATAAGAGAGGGAAATTGGGCCAATTGCAATGAATTATGTCTGAATAGTCTAAATTAAATCATAAATGGTTAATGTTTAAATACGTCAAGAAGTATCTTTCTTGCAGAACGACTAACCGGTAATGATGTGCCATGTTTATCGTTGAGGGTTACATTACTCGATCCGTTAAACCATGGTGTGATTTCCCGAACAAAATTCAAATTTACTAAATAGCTTCGATGTGTCCGGAAGAAAGATAGTCCGTGTAATTTTTCCTCCAATTCCTGTAGTGTCATTCGACTTTCGATCACTTCATCCTTTGTATGGATCTCAAGCATACGTTTGAATGGAACTGCGTAATAGATGGAATCTGGAGACAAAACAACCATTCGTTCCCCATCATCAACGAGTAATTTTGATGCAGGGGACTGGACATCAAGCTGGAAGGGCTTGTTTTCTTTCATATCCATCTGCGCTATTTGTTTTCGGATCCGCTTCATCGTCTTTTGAAAACGTGTATCATCATAAGGCTTTAACAAATAGTCGACAGCGTCAATTTCAAACGCATCAATGGCATATTCGTCATATGCGGTTGTAAAGACGAATAATGGCGGTTGAATATAGGAAAGCTCTTTGATTCGCTTCGCTGCCTCAACACCAGCAATACCCGGCATCTGAACATCAAGGAAAATAACGTCAGGTTCATGTTCCACATATAGATCTATTAATTGTTGGCCATTCTCAGCACTTGGATGGGTAATGACATCTTGTTCTTTTTTCAGCAAGTCGATTAATTCTTCACGGGTAAATTGTTCATCCTCTGCAATCAAGGCGTGAATATTCTTCATAAAAATACCTCCTCGTACCATTAATCTTTATACGGAATGTTAAAATACACTTCACTTCCACTGGAAGGCAGGTTGCGTATATGTAAGCGTGCAGTGTCTCCCAGTAAATGGATTAAACGCTGATTAACGTTATACAAACCTGCGCCTCCTTCTTTGTCAGATTCAAATAATTTATCTCCCGCCTGGTTTAAAATAACCGGTGGGAAGCCACAGCCATTGTCACTCACTGATACTTGAATGAAGGTGTCCAGCTTTTGAATTGTTACATTAACGACGCCGCCAGTTGTAGCATCTTTCAAGCCATGCTGGACACTGTTTTCTACAAGTGGTTGAATTGTTGATGGTGGTATAAATACTTCTGAAATACCATCTGGTTCTGAAAAAAAGATCTGCAGCTGACTGGAAAAACGAGTCTGGGCGATTTCAATATATGCTTTCACATGCTGGCATTCTTTTTCCAAATGGATGAGTGACGAAGAAACTAGCCCGATATTAAAGCGCATATAGCGGGCTAGGTTAACCGTAATATTGCGTGCCTTTTCCGGGTCTTTTCGAAACAATGCAGCAATCAAGTGCAGTGTATTAAATAAAAAGTGCGGATTAATTTGCGCTTGAAGATTTCTCAGTTCTGCGTCACGTATATGTGTTTTCATCTTTTCAGTTGCAATTGTATTCAGTTGATTGGATATTAACTGTCCAAGTCCTTGTGCTAGCATTAATTCCACTGGACGAATGTGTTGTGCTTTACGAAAGTAAAATTTGATTAGTCCAGTTGCATCATTTGCATCCATAACAGGGATTATTATGGCAGCCTCAAGGGGACAATTGATATGTTTGCACTGAATTTCTGTACGTGAATGGGCAATCTGCATCTGTTTTGAATAAATTGCCTGATGGGATAAGGCGGTAATAATCTGATCTCCCTCGCGATGGTGATCTTCTCCTAGACCCCTGTGAGCAAGAACTTCCTTTTCATTCGTTACGGAAACAGCAGCTAATTTTAACCTATCATAGAGTAAATTGGCTATTCCCGATGCCATATCACGTGTTGAATCTTTTTTTAAAAAAGGAAGAGCTTCCTCAGCGATTGTTAAGGCTTGTTTGGTAGCCAGTGCAGCCTCATTTTCTTGCTCACGCAGTACAATGCTGATCATAGCTGTGAAAATCGCAATAGCAATACTGTTTGATAAGACAAGCGGCAGTCCAATCGTATTGACAAGTGAGATGATGTTATCTGAATGCGGTTCAAAAATAAGCAGCAACTGCATCTGCAGAACTGGAGGAAATACACCGATAAACAATGCTTTCCATGGGGAGATTACCCGTTCATTTGAAAAGAATTGGGCAGTTAATCCTGCTAATAATCCTGTCAGTGGATTGACCAGACTGTTTGCCAGAACACCGATACCACCAAGGTAAAAAAGATGCGCTCCAGCAATCAATCCTGCCCCCAACCCAACTACAGGTCCACCTAATAATCCGGCAATGACAATGGCAACCAGACTGGAACTGACAGCCATTTGGTCATCCTCGACAAACCAGACAAATTCACGATTAACAACAGAATCTCCTTCAATGACTATCCCTGTTATTGTTGCCGCAATACCAAAAAGGCCAAACATACAAGCATGTACAAATGACATCCTTTTCGAGTATTCACGATAAAGCAATGACTTGAATCCTGGGATACGTGTAAGCACAAACGCGAACACCAGCAATAACCCAAGACGTTCAAATAAAATAATCGTCAAGTATTTCACTGGATATCCTCCTTCGTATCAATGCCGGTCTGTGCTTTTATAAAGAAGCGTCTGAAGTCAGAATTACTAGACTTTGGCCCATTTGAAAATATCGAGCCAAGATACGCACCTAAAAATCCTATTGGAATGGCAATGATACCTGGGTTATGTAATGGAAAAAAAGGCTCTCTCGCAATCCAGCCCCCATTCGGATTCATAATATGCGGACCGAAAATTAGCAGCGTCAGTGAGGCAGTTAATCCACACACCATTCCGATAATTGCTCCTGTTTGGGTGAAACGCTTCCAATAGATTGTAAACAAAAGAACAGGTAAATTACTAGAAGCTGCGACAATAAACGTCAAGGAGACAAGGAATGTAACATTAATATTCCGCAGTCCAAGCGCAAATAAAGTAGAAATGAGTCCAACGACAAATGCGGTCCATTGTGCTGCACGTATCTGTTGTTTCTCGGTTGTTTGTCCTTTTTTAATAATATGGTAATAGATATCATAGGAAAAAGCAGTTGTAGCAGATATCACCAAACCAGCTACGACTGCAACAATAGTTGTAAATGAAATCGCCGCAATAAAGGCCATCAGGAAGTCTCCTCCCAACTCATTTGCCAATAATGGTGCAGCCAAATTCCCAGTCGGGTCATGTGCAATTAATTCCTGGTATCCGATAAGTGCAACTGTACCAAGTCCAAGAACAAGAGTAATAATATAAAAAATTCCGATAATCCAGCTCGCCGTCAACAGTGATCTGCGCACCTCTAATGTATTTCGGACGGTAAGAAAGCGGATTAAGATATGCGGAAGACCAGCTGTTCCAAGAACTAAAGCCAAGTGAAGCGATAGTGTTTCCAGGGGGCTTCCAAACAAATTACCAGGCATGAAGAACTGGTCCCCCAATGGCGTTCCCAACTTTACCTGTGAAATCAGCTCAGCTATACTCCAATCAAAGTGCGAAAATACGATTAATGAGAGCAGGAAAGTGCCAGACAGAAGCACGACCGTTTTAACGATCTGTACCCATGACGTTGCAAACATTCCCCCAAATACCACATAAATTGTCATTAGACTTCCAATTATTAGTACGGAAGTTGAATAGTCAATATCAAGAAGTAAACGTATTAAAAGACCAGCCGCTACCAATTGCGGAATCATGTACAAAATAGAAATGATAAATGCTCCAATTGCCATCATCCAGCGCATCTTATAACTCGGAAAACGTGAACAAATTACATCACCAAGTGAATAAGTCCCCAAACGATGAATAGGTTCCGCAATGAAAAATAATACAATTAAATAAGAAACTAAAAAACCAATTGCATACAGGAACCCATCAAAGCCATTAATTGCTACCGTGCCGACAATTCCAAGAAAGGATGCAGCGCTAATGTAATCTCCAGCAATGGCCATGCCATTTTGTACACCCGTTAAACTCCCAGCTGCAATGTAAAATTGATTTGTTGTCTTGCTTTGCTTTGCCGCCCAGTAAGTAATAATCAACGTACAAACAATAATACATAAGAAAAACAGGAAATATGTAATGTTCACTACTCCACCTTCTTCGTTTAGCAATCTCTATCAGGTTACTGTATATTAATCTAAATAATTTAAATTTAACAAATTTTAACCTGTTATAAATAGTACTTTAATTGACTTTATAAGTAAAGATTGGTTGAGGTTTGATACTGAATCTGGTAAACAAGTACCATTTAAGTCAGATATACAAGTTAGAATGCTATTTATACTTTCCTGCTTCACTAAGTGCAAATCACAACCCTGATAAACCAAATTTTAATGTTTGTGCGACTAAAAAACGGGTATTATAAGGAAATAGTTGAAGACTAACGTAAGTAAACTAATAAAAGGCTGTAATCTGCAGAGGGGAGGAACTTTGATTTGAAGAAAATGACCGTAGGAATAATTCCAGCCCCTGAATTACCAGAATCAATCGCATATAAATTAGTGGACAAATTGCCAGATGCATTCTCCGGTAATATTGATAAAAACCTCTCGTGGGAGGTTGAAATAATTCGTGATCCACTTACAGGAGCTGCAGAAAAAGTGGACGAGATCATTAATAGAGCAACTGATTTAAAACAGGAACATAACTGGGATTATGCAGTATGCCTGACAGATCTTCCTATCTTTTCAGGGAAAGATGTCGTATTAGGTGATGTTAATGATAAAGAAGGGGTAGCGCAAATTTCTATACCAGCGTTCGGAATTTTGCCTGTAGGAAGACGAGTGGAAAAAGCAATCATTCAAATGGTTAGTGAATTATATTATCGAGTAAACGGACATGGCAAGGCTTTAAATAAGGATTTAGATAGTGCTGCCATAAATAATTTGCGTTTATTGAGAAGTGACTCCGCTTTTTCTCCAATTCGCAAAATTAATCCTCCTGATAAGATAGAAAAAGCCGATGTACGTTTTATTGTCGTACCGCGAGTTAATGGACGGCAAAGACTACTTTTTGGTATGGCCCATGCAAACAGACCATGGTCAATTATTCCTGCATTTAAACGTGTAGTTGCTATCGCATTCGCAACCGGTGCTTACGGCCTAGTATTTCCTTCCCTTTGGAAACTTAGTGTCGCTTACGGGCCCACACGTTTTGTTGTGTTGATGCTAGCAGCCATGATGGGCATGATTATTTGGATTATTTTTGCTCATAATTTGTGGGAGAAGCCTACTAAGAAAAGTCACAGGAAACTAAGACTGCTATATAACACTGCTACAGTAATAACTCTGGGAATTGCTGTATTGGTTTACTATACAATGCTCTATATTTTGTTTTTGATTGCAGTAGCCTTTTTTGTCCCACCAGAAGTATTTACCGAGACAGTAGGACTTGAGGGAGAAGTCGGTTTTAAATACTATTTCCATTTAACATGGCTTGTTACCTCTGTTGCTACTGTAGTAGGCGCAATCGGGTCAGGACTTGAAAGTGATAAAGTTGTGCGAAATATTATGTACGGCTATCGCCAGCAGCAACGTTATAAGGAAATGGAGCATTACGATAATTTTTTAAAGGATGAGGAAGATTATAAGTGATATGAGAGGCTGAATGCTATAGTGGCGTTTAGTCTTTTGGCACTTGAGAAAACATAAATAATCTCTTACTGCATAAACAGTGCAACCTAAGGCTTGGCAATAAACCAATTTTTCTAATATGATAGATACTTATATCGCATTAAATCAAGTGAAAATAATAAAAAGGGAAAATAACCCTCTTTTTCACTAAAATAAAGGATTTATAGTTTACATTATCGAAAATTGAATTGAATAAAAAACGAAATGAGAGTGCCAAATGCCAACATACAACAAGCTAATACGAGATAAAATACCGGGAATCATTGCAATGACGGGGAAGAAGGCAAATACTGCAACGCTTTCTGATGAAGATTATATAAAAGAACTTAGAAAGAAGACCAAGGAGGAACTGCAGGAATATTTAGCTGCTGATAATGACTCAGATGCTTTAGATGAGCTAGCTGACTTGCTTGAATTAATGCATACACTAGCAAATGTGCATGAAAGCTCTATGGAAGAGGTTGAGAAGATTCGCGAGAAAAAAGCCGAACAACGCGGTGGATTTAATGATAGAGTCTTCCTGATCGATGTAGAGTAAAGGTATTAATCTAGGTGATAGATTAAAAAGATGTGAACTTAAAGCACAATATAAGAGTACTAAGTATATATATATAAATGAATCCTTTCTGAACACAAGGAAGGGTTCATTTTTTTATTAATCAATAAGCTGTCGCGAATAAATATTCATATAAAGTACTAATAAAATCACTAAAAAGCCCTAAAAGTTTTATATTTATGAAAATTAATGTATAAAAACAATGTTATCAATTTTGTTCTGTGATATAATATGGCATAAATCTTTTGAAAGTTTCTAAAAAACGGAGAATACAGGGGGTAAATAAATGAAGAAAAATTGGCGGGCTTTTCTAATTATAGCTTTGATTAGCTTACTATCATTGGTGGCTTGTGGAACCAGTGAAGATGCTGAAGGAGAGCAGACTTCAGGATCAGGGGATGGAACTGATCAAGATGCTAATCAAGGAGAGGATAAACAGTCCTTTACGATAGGGGCAACTCAGATTGTTGAACATCCATCGTTGGATGCTGCTTATGATGGGTTTAAACAAGCGGTTGACGAAGCGGGTCTGGATGTAGAGTTTGATCTTCAGAACGCACAGAATGATCAAAACAATGCGAGTCTTATAGCACAGAACTTTGTGGCAGATAATGTTGATTTAATATTTGCCAATTCGACACCGAGTGCCCAAAGTGCATTGCAGGCGACACAGGACATTCCGATTATTTTTACATCTGTTACGGATGCAGTGGGAGCTGGTCTAGTAGACGGGATGGATCAACCGGGAGAAAATATTACGGGAGTACTCGACCTTCATCCGGATGCGATTAAGAATACGGTAAACTTTATCGATACGTACTTTGAGGGTTCGAAGGTTGGGCTTATTTATAATTCTGGTGAGCAAAACTCTGTATCACAGATAGAAGCTGTGAAGGCAGAAGTTGAAGGCACAAGTTTAAGTGTAGCTGAGCGTACTGTTTCAACATCTGCTGAGGTACAACAAGCAGCGACAACACTTGTAGGTGAGGTCGATGTTATGTATATTATTACGGATAACACTGTTGTATCGGCATTAGATAGTGTCGTTGGTGTAGCAAATGATCAGGATATTCCATTGATTGTTGGTGAACCAAACTCACTCAAAAAAGGTGGTTTTGCCACATACGGAATCGATTATCATACAATTGGTACTCGTGCAGGTGAAATGGCTGTAGAAGTGTTAACAGGCGAAAAGACAACTGCGGATATTCCGGTAGAATACCCAGCAGAAATGCAATTGTTTATTAATAAAGGAGCAGCAGAGGAACAAGGCATTGAGTGGAACGAAGAATGGGATGAAAAAGCTCAGTTCGTTGAGCCTAAATAAAGAGATAGGAATTTGGTCCCTTTCTTAGAGGGGCCAATTGTATCCTTTGCTGTAGAGAGGAGGACATCTTGTGTTTATATCAATGTTTGGAGCAGTTGAATCAGGAATTATATATGCGATAATGGCGCTTGGTGTGTACTTATCCTTTCGTATCTTAGATTTCCCTGATTTGACAGTGGATGGAAGTTTTGTAACAGGCGGTGCTGTCGCTGCCATTTCTATTATAAATGGAACAGATCCTGTAACAGCCACAATTTTGGGTACAATAGCCGGATTTGTAGCAGGCAGTATAACAGGTGTTCTTCATACAAAGGGAAAAATAAACCCATTATTATCAGGTATTATCATGATGATTGCACTTTATTCTATTAATCTACGGATAATGGGTCGGCCGAATTTATCCCTCCTTAATGAATCAACACTTTTTACTCAAGTGGAAGGATTTTGGAAAGGAACAGGTTTTGATCAAGCGCTCAATGGCATGTTGAAGACGCTAGGCTCAGCTCAAGTACCCAGTACATGGGCTATTCTTATTTTTATGATATTTGTTAGCATTTTCATCAAGCTATTGACCGATTATTTTCTTAAAACTGAGGTAGGACTTGCAATTAGAGCTACTGGAGATAATCAAAAAATGATACGAAGTTTATCGGCTAACACGGATACATTAATTATTCTGGGTCTTGGTGTTTCTAACGCCTTTGTTGCCTTATCTGGAGCTTTAGTTGCCCAGTATGGCGGATTTGCCGATGTTGGGCTTGGAATTGGGATGATTATTACTGGTCTTGCTTCGGTGATTATTGGGGAAGCCCTGTTTGGAAAACGGACAATCGCCATTACCACGATTGCCGTAATCGGTGGAGCGATTATTTACCGTATTGTGGTAACCCTTGCTTTACGTGTTGAGTTTTTAGAAACGGGTGATATGAAATTAATTACCGCATTACTTGTTGTAGCGGCCTTAATTACCCCGAAAATAATTAAATCACATAAAGAAAAAAAGCGGCGTCAGCAAAAGCGAAAAGAACTGAACAGTACTGTGGCAGAGGGGGGTTAACATGTTAGATCTTCGTGATATTTCAATAACGTTTAATGAAAATACACCCGATGAGAAAAAGGCACTGCAACAGGTGAACTTAACGATGGAAAAAGGCGAATTTGTTACTGTCATTGGCAGTAATGGAGCTGGAAAGTCGACCTTGATGAATGTAATTTCTGGAACACTTATTCCTGATGTAGGGTTTGTTCATGTAGGTGAAAAAAATGTTACAAGTTTGCCAGAATACAAGCGGTCAAAGTATATTGGAAGGGTTTTTCAGGATCCGATGGCAGGTACAGCCCCAACCATGACAATTGAAGAGAACTTAGCCATGGCCTATGCACGCGATAAAAAACGAAAGCTGCGAATTGGGGTAACAAAAAAGCGAAAAGAATTGTTTCAGGACTACTTGAAAACATTGAATCTCGGCTTAGAAGATCGTTTATCAGCTAAGGTAGGCTTGCTTTCTGGGGGAGAACGGCAAGCATTATCATTGTTGATGGCTACGTTTACCGAACCAAATATATTACTATTAGATGAGCATACTGCTGCACTTGATCCCTCTCGTGCGGAGTTAATTAAAAATCTAACAAAAGATGTAGTGGATAAGTTCGATTTAACTACAATAATGGTTACCCATAACATGCAACAGGCCTTAGACTTAGGGAATCGTTTGATTATGATGGATAAGGGACAAATTATTTTAGATGTAAAAGGCGAAGAAAAACAGAAACTAACAATCGAAAAATTATTGCATGAATTCCAACGAATTAGAGGTCAACAATTTGAAAATGATCGTGCAATCTTAGGATAAGCCAAAGAGGTGGTTCAATTGCTCGCGAAAAATGCGGGCTGTTGAATCACCTTATTTTGTTTAAAGCATAGTCATTAAGCTCCTGACGGCACGTTGGGCTTCCTGTATCATGACTTACTTTATATTCCACATTTTGAAGTTCTTCACCTGATCTTGGTAAATATTATATTTTGCCATCTGTATTTGTCCCCTCGCATTATTGGTTTTCCCACAATCAAGTTATGAAGAAGAACGCTATGTAGAATGGGTTCTAAGCAAAATGGCTTGTATAATTCATCACCACTTTCTGGGCGGATGCATAGCATAGTGCATGAGAGGTGGTGAGGATATGGGGAACAGTCAATCTGCTGTTCAGCTAGAACGTAATGAATGGCAAAAAAGACAACGTAATCAAAGGTTGAAGAGTTTGTTAACAATCTCATCTCCTATTTTCATTTTGGTTTTATGGGAAATCTTATCAAGAACAAGTGTCATAGACCCGCGCTTTTTCCCTCCACCTTCTGTAATAATCAAGACGTTAATTACGATGGGAACAAGCGGCGAGTTATTTATCCACATTAAAATTAGTTTATATCGTATCTTTTCGGGTTTTGTACTTGGAGTAATCCCAGCGATAGCTCTTGGGCTATTAATGGGAATGTATTCACCGATACGGCATTTTTTCTCACCGTTAGTTATGGCATTAATGCCAATTCCAACATTAGCGATGTTACCGATTATTCTCATTATTTTTGGAATTGGTGAGTTTTCCAAGATGTTGATCATTGCAATCAGCGTTTTCTTTCCTGTTGTCATTAACACAGCTGCAGGGGTAACAAATATTGACAGGATTTATATTGATGTTGCTAGGAATTATGGGGCAAGTGCTAAGGATTTCTTCTTTAAAATTGCACTACCTGGCTCCTTGCCGGTTATGCTGGAAGGAATTCAAATGGGGCAGGCGATTGCCTTGTTAACGATTGTGGCTGCTGAAATGGTTGCAGCAAACAGCGGGATCGGTTATCTAATTTGGGTAAATTATAAGGCCTTTTTATTAACCGAAATGTATGTAGGTCTTGTGCTCATTTCCTTCTTTGGCTACTTCTTCTCCTTACTTCTAAGAGGACTGCAAAGTAAATTGATTCCGTGGAGATAGCCAAATTAAATCATAAGGAGGGTCAATTTGACAATGGCACAGCCGAGTAAAATAACAATTAATCAGTTAACAAAAGTATTTTATAAAGGAAATGAAAGTGTAACAGCATTAAAGGATATATCACTTAATATTGAGGACGGTGAATTTGTTTGTTTGCTTGGACCAAGTGGGTGTGGAAAAACGACACTATTAAGAATGTTAGCTGGCTTAGAAAAACCAAGTACAGGAACATTTGAAATTCATCAGTCAGATGATGCTAAACCTCTGCAATCAATGGTATTTCAGGAACGTGGTGTAATTCCGTGGCAGACAGTTGAAGAAAATGTTGCCTTTGGATTAAAGATGCGTCACCTTCCGAAGAAAATAGTGAAAGAGAAAACAGATTACTATTTAGATAAGGTTGGATTAAAGCAGTTTGCAAAGCTGTTTCCAAAAGAATTATCTGGAGGAATGAAGCAGCGGGTAAGCATTGCCCGAGCCTTTGCCAACGATCCGGAAATACTATTGATGGATGAACCGTTCGCGGCATTGGATGAACAAAATAAATTTATACTTCAAGAAGAATTGCTCGCCATCTGGGCAGAAACAAAGAAAACTGTATTATTCATTACACATAGCATTGATGAGGCATTGTTGTTAGGTGACAAAGTATTATTGATGAGTGCGCAGCCAGGCAAAATCTTGAGCGAGAAGAAAATTGATTTACCACGTCCAAGGACGATTGAGGATGTCCGGTCAAACCCGGAAATGGCAGAGCAGTTCGTTGATATATGGAAGCATCTACAAAGAGAAGTACAAAATGATCGTAAAACCAAAGAACAGAAAGGTTGATTAATCATGAGGGGAAAATGGTTAAAGTTAATTGGTGTCTTTTTCATAATTGTAACGCTTGCCTTAGCAGGTTGTGCTAATTCAGAGACTAAACCTAAAGAAAACACACAAGATGACCAAAATACAGATCCAGGAAAAGAGAAGGATCAGGATAGCACTACTGAAGACTCTAGTTCGGAAGGGGCACTTGATCCACTTGCAGAACCTGTTACTGTAACAATTGCTGAGGATGGTTCCGCATCTGGCGCAGGATTTTATATTGCCAAGGAAAGAGGCTATTTTGAGGAATACAACATAAACGTTGAATTCGTTAAATTTGGTAATAGTGATGAAATGCTGCCAGCTCTAGCGGCTGGAAAGATTGATGTGGCAGGAGGTATATCTTCAGCATCATTTTTTAACTCCATTGCCCAAGGTATTGACGTTCGCATGATAGCTGATAAAGGTCATAACGTTATGGGTAATTCTTATTTTACCTTTGTTCTACGAAAAGATCTGCAGGATGAAATTAAAGATTATAAGGACTTAAAAGGAAAACGCATAGCAGTTTCCACAAAAAACGCAGTTGATGATTATATATTTGAGCGGATGTTAGAGCATGCTGGGTTAACGAGGGATGATGTGGAGTTTACCTTAATGTCCGACTTTGGAAATATGATGTCTGCGATTGGAAATAATCAAATCGCTGCAGCGCTGCAAATAGAGCCCTTGATAACACAAGGAATTGAACAGGACTTACACGTTAAGTTTGGGGATGTGACTGACTTTGCTCCAAAGGCTCAAATCGCAATGGTCTTAGGTTCACCAGAGTTTCTTAATGAACGTCGAGAAGTAGCTTTACGATTTATGGCAGGCTACTTAAAAGGTGTTCGTGATTATAATGATGTGTTTGTCAAAGATGAAGGTGAAAAGGAAGAGATTATTAACATTATGACGGAACACACAGCACTTAAGGATCCAGCCATATGGAATAAGGTTGCCGTTACAGGCTTGAATCCAGATGGTCGTATGTTCACCGAAGATATCAAGAAACAATACAATATGTATAAAGAAAATGGTGCTATTAAAGGGGAAGTAGACTTTGATAAGGCTGTAGATCCGTCATTAGTCGAGGATGTATTAGATATAATAGGCGAGTATTAAATTTATGGCCCTTCTTAAATAATAAGAAGGGTTATTTTTTTAGTATTTAAGAACACTTTAATGATAATCCAAGTTTTCAAAGCCAAAAATGAAAAATTGTGTTTTTCGTCATGAAGAAGCACGAAAGGGGTAACAATAAGGCGTAGGATCTTTCTTAGCAGTTAATATAAGTGTAACTAAGGCTGTCGCCATTAAGATATGGCGATATGCCAAGTTTTCTAAGCAAATGGGAGACGAATTAACGATGAAATTACAATTGCTCGAAATTTACGCGCCACCGGATTTTTTAGATATTGAAGATATTGAGAATAATTTCTCTGTTGTATCGTATTGGGTTTCTGAAAAATTTACAGATCAGAAGCTGACTCGGATTCTTGTGGAAACAAATGATGTTGAACAAATTCTTAATTATTTGGAGAAGATACCTAACGAGAGCGATGCATATCAAGTTATGTTGCTGCCTGTTCAAACGTATCTTCCCAGGGAAAAAAAGGAACCTAAGGATGAAGAAAAAGATTTACAGCGAGCAAGCCGTCACGAATTATTCACGACAATTACTGAAGCAAGCCATATGAGTGTCAGCTATATGTGGTTTATCGTTTTCTCTGCATTTGTTGCGACGGTGGGTGTTATCAAGAGCAGTCCTGCTGTTGTGATCGGTGCTATGGTAATTGCTCCGATCATTGGTCCTGTTACTGCTGTTTCATTTGCTTCTGTACTAGGCGATTTTAAGTTACTGCGTCGGTCTATACTGACATCGTTATTTGGATTAGGAGTTCCTGTATTAGTTGCTAGTGTATTTAGTTTTCTTTTCAATGCGCCTGTAAATAGTGATGAGTTTCTATCTAGAACAGTCATTCAGATCATTGATGTCATTGCTGCCCTAGCTTCTGGCGCTGCAGGAGCGCTTTCTTTTATTAAAAGGAATGAGGGTGCTCTTGTGGGTGTTATGGTTTCAGTTGCATTAGTGCCACCTGCTGTAGTGCTGGGTATGAACCTTGGCGCAGCTAGATGGGAGGAGGCTATTGTTCCTTTTATTCTATTATTGGTCAATGTTAATTCTATAATGCTCTCAGCAGTTATCGTCTTTTGGCTAAGCGGTATTAAACCAAACAATTGGCAGGATCTGCAGAAGGCAAATATTTCCCGTAAACTTTCTCTCTTATTCGTTTCAATTATCGCTTTGGTTCTTATTACTGCTATTATCTTTATAAACTTCGTCTAGAAAAGAGTTGTTTAGGCTGGTAAATACCGCATTGTAAATATACTCGCTAATCCGCCGAGCAAGCTGAAAAGCTCCTTCGCTTGCACCTCGCTACCGGGGTCTTTCATGTTTCCGCTGCTTTAGGTTAAGTTTAAGAATTAAGCTGTAGATTTATACATAAACAGGCACTATGTTACCGCCTTTTTAATACTTATAAAAGTAGGTGTTAAACGGAGGTGGAAAAATGGCCGTTGTGAAGGCTACAAATTATCATATCAATCTCTTGGCAAGGCTTCTTCGAGCAGAAGCTGTAGGAGAAGGGAAGTTAGGCATGTTGCATGTTGGTGCTGTAACAGTAAACCGAGCCAGAGTAGATTGTTCCGATTTTGAAGGATTACGCACATTGCCACAAGTAATTAACCAGCCAACTGCATATGAAGCACTTCAACATGGTACTTTTTATAAAAGAGCAAGAGAAAGTGAAAAACGGTTAGCACGCAGAGTAATTAACGGGGAAAGGCGCTGGCCAGCTAAATATAGTTTATGGTATTTTAGACCTCCAGCTGATTGCCCAGCTACATGGTATGATCAACCCATAGTGGGGCGATATAAGCTTCACTGTTTTTATGAGCCAACAGCAGATGAATGTTCAGAAGTCTATAGTACGTGGTAGTTTCACGAGTCTGATAAAAGACGCTCCTTGTATCCCTTTAACGATAAGCCAATTTTTCTAAGAATGAATGGCTGGGCAATTAGCCATAATAAGAACGAATAAGGATAAGGAGTGATTGAAATGGGTGAATACAGTCATTTTCGTTTTGGGCAAAAAGCACCGAACAATGGTGTTTATAGAGAAATTGGGGAGACAGGCAACAATGTCAATGATCCGAAAAGAGTTAAGCTGAAGGCTGGAGAGAAATTTCCGCAAAACTCGAACTTTGATCGTGTTTGGACAAATGAGAAACATTAAGAAATAAAGGTCTCGGGTTCAGTTACGAGGAGTAAATGTAAAAAACATATTGAAACGCTCAGATTAAATCTGAGCGTTTTTAAGTTCGTTATTTAACAAAAGTGTGCTTTGCTCGCACAGCCGATTGCAAGATTTGCAATGAAAAAAACGCTGGTTGCAAACCCGATTGTTAGTAAGTTAGTAAAAAAAGTACACTGAACCAAACGATGGATTTAACGCAAAAGTATAAAGTTATCTGTAATGTATCGAATAAACTTGTTTATCGAATCCAAATTCAAACCTCATAATAATTAGTGCCCCTGATTTGCAGACCTGTCTGGAACCTCGTTCCGTTATTTGTCTTTTTAAACCTCATATTCTATTGATTTTGTCCATTTAACGGAACGAGGATTCACATTATAGATGTGGATAATTATGACAGACAGGCACCATTATATGATATAATAATGTTTCAAATATTTCGATAAAAAAAGCGTTGCAGTGGGTTTTCTTAAGTACGGGTTATTCCTTCTCCAATATGTTCCGGAAAGTCCGTGTAGCTGTTTACTTTTCGCAGCCAATTCCCCAAATTACGTAATGTTTAGATAGAGGTGATTTCTTGAATCATTTGCACGCTCAACAGCGACAGAAGATTGTAGAGGAAGAGTTGAAGAAGCTGGAAGAGAAACAATACATAGACAATGGAACATATTTGGATGTTTTGCATGCTCATAACCAGTATTATATTGATCAGGAAGACAGGCAACAGATATCGGGACAGAACGTGGAAAAGGTAAAAAAGCAGTCAGTACCAAAAGCACCAAAGCCAAAAAAGGCCAAAAAAGTTCTTTCATCACAGGAAATCCGTGATCGGAATATTACATGGTCTCTAATCCTTGGGGTGGTTTTGCTGCTGATTGGAGGACTGGTTCTTGCTACAAGCACTTGGGATACGTTGACAGACTGGAAGAAAACAGGATTTATTGGTCTCGTATCATTACTGTTCTTCGGTCTGGCATATTTTACAACACGTATATTAAAAATAGAAAAGACTGCATTTGCATTTCATGTGCTTGGTAGTCTGTTTTTGCCGATTGTCATATTGTCTCTAGGCTATTTTGAGTTATTTGGCGCTTATTTTTCATTTTCTGGTGAGGGACGATATCTATACGGAGCAGCTGGGAGCCTTGTGATTCTGCCTGTGTACTTACTCCTCTCCATAAAGTTAGCATCACGTTTATTTGTGTGGTTTTCTTTTGTAACGTTTACGGTATTTGCCGGGTTTCTTATAGCATCCTTGGGCATGTCTGTCGACGGTTTTTACTTGGGGATTATAGCATTTAACGCAGTACTCATCGCGGCGTATCATTATGCAGACAAGCAGGGACGTTTTCAGTTGTTTACACAGGAGTTTGTCCTATATATTCAGGCAAATTTAATTTTGTCTACTTTACTGATGCTTGTATTTTATGAAAGTGAACTGATTTATAGCTTTAACCTGATGCTTACAGCAGTTATATATTTTTCCATGATATTTGTGACAAACCATAAGGAATATCATTTCGTGTTTAGTGCGTTGTTAGTATACGGTGCCTATCAATTGATTGAATTCTCAGCATTGAATGAGGTTGGGGCAATTGTGTATGCGCTGCTTGGGATTGTGTTTGTGGTACTGCCGAATTTTATAAAGGATAGCAGTTCACTGCAAAAAGCCTTCCAATTTACGAGCGCAATCGTTTCAGCTGGTGCATTTGTTTTTATAAGTTTTGAAGGAATACTTATGAATATGAATGAACCATCATTTGTTTTACTAATTGCGTATTTAATCATAGCCTTTAATTTTACATATTTAACAAACAAGGTGAAACGAACGCTGTTTTCATATCTAAGTCCAGTATTTTTCATGGCTGCATTGTATGAAGTGGTGTTATTAGTCCGCAATTTATTTGATTATGAGTACTTAGGTTTACCAATGTTTATAGCTGGCCTTTTCTTATATATTGTTTTTGGCTGCTTCATGAAGCTTGATTTCTTCCAACTGATTAATCAGAGCTCACGTGATATTGGCGGAGTTGTGATGGTCCTTTCTATAGTACTAAATTTTGGAATTGTCAGCTGGTGGCAGGTAGGTACAATGTTTCTATTGTTAGCTATAGTTTCTCTTTTTATGGACCAATTTGAACAACGAGTCTTTTTTATAAGTAATAGATTCGCTTCCTGGATTCATGCACTTTCTATCGGTCTTGCAGTCGTTTCTTTTTTTACAAAAGATCAATTTTTCGTTGCTGCAATTTCTGTGGATGCTGGGCATCTGGTATTAGCAGGAATTGTTGTTCTGGTTATAAGTATTTTATGGAAAAAGCTTAAACGAAAGGCTTTTTCTGATAATGCCTTTTTTGTTGCTCAAGGATTTTACGTTATTGGAATGATGCGGACTTTCTTATATGACTTTGATGACAATTTTCGTGCATTGATTGTCCTTGGCGGAATCGGAATGGCCTATTTACTGTACAGAAAGACAAAATGGATAGTCATGCCTTATCTGATTGGTGTAACTTCTTTATTATTTTATTTCACCGTGTTGTATGCAGTTCATACGCAATTTAATATCCAATCTGATTTGTATCATTCTTTGCAATTTGTTGTTGGTTCACTACTGCTTTTGGGTACTGGAATATTCATCGGAAACGAGGACCGCAAACTTGTTAAAGCCTTTTGGTGGATTGGACACATTTACTTGCCGTTTTCATTACTTGTTACTTACATGTTTAATGGTGAGGAGGCAGTCTGGGCATTTCTTTTGGCTGCTGTGATTTATGGTGTAAGTGTTCTTAAAGTAAATGCTAGATGGAAGGAAAACACCTTTTTATACGCCGGCTTCACGTCATTTTGGATAACTGTTAGTCTTGCTATGCTTTTGTTAGATTTGAATAATCATGTTCATTATGCCTTCTTAATAACAAGTGGTGTACTTGCTGTCAGATGGTATCTCAGTAATAGATCCTTGGGACGAAGAATTGCTTTTTATATAGTACCATTCTCTCTGATCGGAATCAGGGTTTTCACATCGGTAAGCCCATTTGACTTACTGTTATTCGTTGTAACAGTTCTGTATGGAATTGGTCTGTTATGGATTTTGCATAAGGAAAAATGGGATGTCCTCAATGCAATCCCCCTTCTTCTTCTATATCAGGGGTTGCTCTTATATAGCTACGACCAACTGGAATGGGATTATTCAATGCAGGTTGCCGTAACGGGATTCGTGCTGATAGTTTTGCTAGTTGGAAAGCAGTTTTATCAGTTGGTTTTTCAAGGTGCAAAAGAAGAAGGAGAGCCGCTGCGTATTGATTGGTATACGGTTGTTGGCTTCATTGCTGCAGGAAGCTTATATCTGTGGACGACAGAAGATCTATGGACAAAGCTGCTGCCGGGGCTACTACTAGTCGGAAGCTTATTGCTGCAGCATAATCGTATTCCTTTTGCAGCGCCGAAATGGGTTATATTTGTTGCTTGTGCTTATTTACTGCAACCCTATTATTCAATATTGGTTAATAGTGATTTACCTGAGCTGATGGAAAGGGAAATGTATGTCCTGCCATGGGTCGTTCTCGTTATTTTACTTAAAAAGGTTGCTGACAATTCCTTAAAGACACTCATCAACAATGTACAGTGGGCAGTCCTGGTTATCGTTTCGCTTCTTTTAATTCAGGATGGGATGGCAAGTTCAACGATTTATGACGCATTGATTGTTGGGACCCTCGCCCTTGTATCCATTATTGGTGGTATGGCCTATCAAATGAAGTCTTTCTTCTTTGTTGGAACAGGAGTACTGCTATTAAATGTATTTCTGCAAACCAGACCATATTGGGGAAACCTGCCATGGTGGATGTATCTGCTTATTACGGGTTCCATATTGATCGCAGTTGCAAGTTACAATGAATGGCATAAGCAAAAAACATCAGATGGAAAAGATACACTAATTTCAGTTTTTAATAAAAAAATTATTCAAAAGATCAAAAACTGGGATTAAAACTTTAAGAGAGGTGTTTGTGATGAAATTAGTAAGCTATAAAATAAAAGAAAGACCAAGTTCGTTTCGGGTTGGGTTTATGCTAGATGAGAAGGTAATTGACCTGCAGGAAGCCTATCGTCAATTACTTCTTTCAAAGCAGGAAACAGATCTTAGTAATGATTTAGAAAAGCTGCTTCCTGTTGATCCAAAGCACTTTTTTGCTGCTGGAAATCAATTGATTGATAAAGCCAAAGAAGCATATACTTATGCTAAAACAAATAGTACAGAAGGTTTTAGTCTGAATCAGGAGGAAATATTACTATCCACACCTATTCCTGCACCAACAAAAATTATTTGTGTTGGGAAGAATTATGCTGAACATGCAGTTGAGATGCAAAGTGACGTTCCTGTGTTTCCTGTTCTTTTTGCAAAGTTTTCAAATGCGCTTATTGGACCTGAAGATGTGATTGAGAAAAGGGATGTTACACAGAAACTCGATTATGAGGCTGAACTAACAGTCGTTATTGGAAAAGAAGCATCACAAGTCAAAAAAGAGGATGCCCTGGATTACATTGCCGGTTACACGATTGGCAATGATATTTCTGCACGTGATCTGCAAAAACGAACGCCTCAGTGGCTGCAGGGGAAAACCTTGGATAAAAGTACTCCAGTTGGTCCATGGATTGTTACAGCTGATGAAGTAGGGAATCCCGGTAACTTATCGATTCGTTCAACTGTGAATGGAGAGGAACGTCAATCTTCCAATACAAATAAGTTAATTTTTGATATTCCGTTTCTGATTGAGTTTATTTCCAATCTCGTTACATTGAAGCCGGGAGATATTATCCTGACGGGAACTCCAAATGGTGTAGGTGTGGCCATGGACCCACCACAATTTTTAAAGGACGGGGATGTCGTACAAATAGAAGTAGAAAAGATTGGACAGCTGAAAAATACAGTAATGGGACGGTAAATTTTTAAAGGATTAATTTTTTGCAAATAGAATATATTTAAGTAAGTCTTAAATTCTATTTGGGAGGTTATTTAAATGTCAAAGAAAATTTTGATCATTGCTGGTGATGCTGTTGAATCGTTGGAAATCTATTATCCTTATTTTCGTTGTCTCGAGGAAGGTTATGAAACAACAATTGCCGCGGGTTCGGCTAAAAAGCTGCATACTGTTGTCCATGACTTTATCGGCTGGGAAACATATACCGAGAAGGAAGGCTATAGGATTGATGCAACCGCCAGTTTTGATGAAATCAATCCTGAAGAATATGATGCATTAATAATTCCTGGTGGACGTGCCCCTGAGCATGTTCGCTTAAATGAGCATGTGCCAGCTATCGTTCGTCATTTTTTTGAAACTGAAAAACCTATTGCAGCAGTTTGTCACGCAAGTCTCGTATTAACGACGGTCAGGGAGCATCTGCATGACCGGAAAATGACTGCCTATATAGCTTGTAAGCCTGAGGTGGAAGCTGCTGGTTCGACTTATATTGATGAGCCACTTCACACAGATGGGAACTTGATTTCAGGACATGCTTGGCCAGACCTGCCCGGATTGATGAAAGAGTTTATTCGGCAAGTTAACCAGGGATAGGAGGTAAGGGATATAGTGCAATTTAACGGCAAAACTCCATACATGCCCTTACGATTAATGTAATTGTCATACTTTAATATAGTAGTCCTAATCAGAAGGACTGCCATACGAAAGGCTTGGACTCCAGAGTATAAGGGGTTCTTAGAAAACAAAATACGCTTTCAAGAATCCCTTTAATGACTGCCAAGTTTCCTAATTCCACTTTAATTAATTTCTAAAATTATTCGGTGGGTTTCCGGGAGACATTATAGAAAGCTTTTTACGATCAGCAGCTGTTGGAGGTTCCTCTAACCAACCATTATTAATGGTGATATTTACGCCTTCATTTGAGTATTTGGCAATTCCTGCTGTAAGTGTAGCTAGTTTTGCATGGATGTCATGTCTCAAAATTTTGGAAAGAGCCAGTCCATAGTATTGTATTCCGATACCGTTAGACAATGTTGTATGATAAAGCATTAATTTATCCGAAAATGGTGGTGTAGTAGAATCAGTTACGTGCGCGTCCATTAGCTTTGGAGAAGGCAAGTTATCTTGTATAAGGACGGAACCCAGTTGTTTAATTTGCTTATCTGCTAATTGAGCACCTTCATAGAAATATTTTCTTAATTTATCAGAAGAAGCAACTTGGCTGAATCCAAGCATGAAGGATTTACCTAGTGTATTTGAGTTAATATTAACTTGCAAATGCTTAATTTCCTGTGCGGATAAGGGTCTATTTTTTGCGTTGATAGCTGAAGTAAAGGATTTTCTATCAACGAAGTCAACTTTTGAAGGGTACGGAATATTAGGCGGCAGGATATCCATCCCTTTTGCTAGTAATAACTCAATCCCTCTTCGGTAAGTTTTGGAAGTATCTTGGATGCACATATCAAAATAGTCGATAATATCTTGTCTGGATGAGCTTGAAAGCGCACCACCATAAGTTAATAACCCGGCTCTAGTCATTTCCGTAATATAAAAGACCATAAACATATCACTAAACAATCGCGGTGCTTCTTTTCTAATATCCTGTTCTCCAAAGCCAACTGGAATAGGAATATTCTCCTTTGTATATATATCTTTAATTATATTTAGGTGTTTTTTTGAGATATCCAAAGCAAACTCAATATAATCCTTAATTTCTTCATCTTCTACAACATGCAGATGGTGCTCAAATACGCATTTAAACAGAGAATCTCCTAGGTAATTTTCAAATAAATCGCCTAACTCTGATGCGGCTAGCTTTTTATGATGTTGATGTTCTTCCATGTGTTTCTTCGTTTTATCATGAGGTGATCCTTCCGATTCCATCTTTAACCCTCCTTAATATATCTGCTGAGGTTTAGTTTGTGTAATTTATATTATTTTATTAAACAAATTATTGACAAAAGTTCATGCTATACTAATAGAAAAAGGAGGTAAACGAATGAATCAAGAGATAGAAAACGCAATTCAAGATGAATATCCGGATGATTTTTCACATTGCTATGGTTGTGGTCGATTAAATATAAAGGGTCATCAATTTCGGACTGGCTGGGATGGTGCTCAAACGATTACTGTATACATGCCGCGACCTGAACACACGGCAATACCTGGCTATGTTTACGGCGGTTTGATTGCATCACTAATTGACTGTCATGGAACAGGCTCAGCATCACTGGCACTGCACCGGAAGAACGGGAATGAACCTGGTGATGGTGCAGAACCACCACGTTTTGTAACTGCATCACTCGAGGTGAAGTTCGTTAAACCGACACCACAGGATGTTCCGCTGAAAGCATTTGGGAAGGTGGAAGAGATACATCCCAAGAAATTCAAGATACATACGGAAGTTTATGCAGGGGAAATATGCTGTGCAAAAGGTGAAGTTGTTGCCGCACTCATGCCCGATACCTTTGGTAAGTAATAATATCTTGTTAAGCCATTGATTTAAGTTATCCGCAGTTTTTGTTTGTGGGGACGTTTTGGTGGCATCAAAATTGAAAATACTTAATTGAGGAAAAGCAAATTACATTGGCGGACATCAGGTACGCTATTTTACAGAAAACGAACAATATAAAAGTGTTAACGGACACCAGAGACCTTATTTAGTAGAAATGCTCTTATTTTAAATTGATATATGCTAAATAAGGTCCAGTGTGTCCTCCTATCCAATTAAAAGCATCTTTTAATTGAAATAACGGATTTTGTGTCCGCTAGTTAAAGTTCAATACTAGTTCTTATGCAGTGGATATAGTTCATCAATGATTTGAATATCATCTGAAGAAAGTTTTACATCTGCTGCTTTTAAGTTATTTACTACTTGCTTGGAATTTCTCGCACCTGGAATAACAGAATCAATCTGATCACGAGATAAATAAAATGCCAGTACAACATGTGAAACGCCCACATTATGTTTCACAGCAATCTCCCGGATCGTATCGACTTTTTCTAAATGACGGATGTATGTTTCACCCTGAAATTGAGGTCGTTTCTTTTGTGATTCAGAAAGGACCGTATCTTTTGCATACTTTCCTGCTAATAGACCTGATGCTAAAGGAAAATATGGAACAAAGGATATTTCATGTTGCGAAAAGTATGGGAAAAGTTCACTTTCTGCTGAGCGGTCAAGCAGGTTATAATTCCCTTGTACAACATCTAAATAACCGTCCTGATTTGCTTCTTTTAGCTGATCAATAGAAAAGTTGGAAACACCAATCGAGCGGATTTTCCCTGCTTCCTTTAACCGATTCAGTGCACCGATAGCTTCGAATTTAGGCGTCTTATCATCAGGAAAGTGAATATAGAATAAGTCGATAACATCTGTTTGCAGGCGCTTGAGGCTATCTTCCACTGTTTGCTTTAAAAATTCGGGTGAATTATCGGTGATTACCTGGTCGCCAGTATACTTATGAGCTCCTTTTGTTGCTAGTACAACGTTATTTCTCCAGTTGTTTTCTTTTAATGTTCTTCCGATAATTTCTTCAGAAAGCCCTCTCCCATACATGAATGCAGTGTCAATGAAATTCAAGCCGTTTTCAATTGCTGAAGAAACAATTTTACCGCCATATTCCGTATTCGTTTCTTTATTTTTTTCACCAATCTTGTTTGCTCCCAATCCAACCGGATGAATATATAGACCTGTTTTTCCTAACTCGACTTTATTAACCATTATAAACCACCCTTTCTGATGTTCTGTTTTATAAATGCGCGCGTTTTTAGGTTTCGATGTATCCAGGACCATTCTCATTAGTATCCATTTCACGATCAGTAGTGTGATTATCGGTTTCTTTCGTCTCTTTAATGCTATAAGTTCCTGCTAGAATTAATAAAATACAAGGTATTACGTGAAAGAAATTGATAACCGCAATTCCTATGCCTGTCCATAAAAACCACAATCCAGTCAGCCTGGTCTCATTTTCCAGGTTCTCTGGTGTTGTTTTAACTAAAGTAACGATGAAAAAGGAAATCGTTATGATACTTTGTATGAATGCAATTATTAAACCTGTTTTCATTGCGTTATCAGAGAGCTGAAAAGGGGTGGACTGTATGTCGCCTTCAATCCATCCTCCAATAAAGGATGTCCCATAGTAAACCCAGCTTATTGATCCAAGAATGCCCATAATAGAGCCGATTAAAGCCATAAGATATATATAATTTTTGTTCAATTCAACATCCCTCCATATGTATCTACCCAATCTGTATAACATACTAACAGTATACTAAACTTTATAATTTTCTTACAATTGTTTCTTATTAATTTGGATAATCACAGTATTCGATTATTGTTCCATCTGTGTCAGCAGGATTCAAATAAATTAGTCGTCTTCCATGCTTATTAGTGCGTAAGGAATCTTCTAGTACACGGATATTCCTGTTTTTGAGGTCATCCAGTGCTTTATTAAGGTCACCAACATGATAGGCAATATGATGAACACCTTTTCCTTTTTGTTTTAGAAAACGGGCAATAGGAGAGGTGGTGTTATTAGTTGGTGCCAGTAATTCGGTTCGATCTCCACCAATTTCCATGATAGCAATTTCACTTTCCACCCCTTTTGCATCGCTTTTATACCGGTCAATTAATGATCCGCCTAATATGGATTCATAGAAGTATATACTATCCTCTAAATTTCGAACGGCAATTCCAATGTGATCAAGCTTATAATCCATTACTATTCACCTCCTGAAGATAATAGTATTATTCTAGCATATATAAGGTTTGTAAATGAATTCGTGTTCGGGAATAATCTTTTCGGTTGTATATATAAGTAAATTATTATATATTTATATCCGAGTGTTAAGGGGGGTGTTTCTTTGCTGAAAACAGAGATTGAAATAGATAGTGCGGCATTAATTTTAAAATTATTGGGTGATAAAACGCGTTTGACCATGGTTAAAATACTTGATAATCATGATTGCTGTGTTTGTGAATTTGTTGAGATTTTTAAAGCAAGTCAGCCATCCATTAGTCAACATCTTCGAAAACTGCGTGATGTAGGATTGGTAAAAGAAGAAAGAAGAGGGCAATGGATTTTTTACTCGATAAATAAAAATAATGAATATTATCCATTTGTTGAGCAGCTTCTAGAACAACTGCCTGACCAGGTTTTTAGATTAAAAGAATTGGAAGAACAAGGTACACGAATTACATGTTGTTAATTGGAGGGAAATTGATTTGTTATCATCGGTTATACTAGCATCACTCATTTTTTTGGCAACGCTTGTCTTAGTTATTTGGCAGCCAAAAGGGTTATCAATTGGATGGTCCGCATGTGGCGGAGCTGTTCTTGCTTTAATAGTAGGAGTAGTTGAATTCAGTGATGTAATAGAAGTTACACAAATAGTATGGAACGCAACATTAGCATTTGTTGCTGTTATTCTTATTTCATTAATATTAGACGAAATTGGATTCTTTGAATGGGCAGCTCTTCATATGGCAAGGGCAGCAAATGGCAACGGGGTCAAGATGTTCGTTTATGTGAGTTTGTTAGGTGCAATTGTTGCTGCACTTTTCGCGAATGATGGGGCAGCTCTAATCCTGACACCAATTGTTTTAGCAATGGTCCGCAATTTAAATTTTCAGGAAAAGATGATATTTCCGTTTATTATGGCTAGTGGATTTATTGCGGATACAACATCATTACCGTTTATAGTAAGTAACTTAGTTAATATTGTGTCAGCAGATTTCTTTGATATTGGATTTGTGGAGTATGCTTCCAGAATGATAATTCCAAACTTATTCTCACTGACTGCGACCATAGTAGTATTATTAATTTATTTCAGAAAGAATATCCCGGATAAATATGACCTGTCACAATTGAGAGAACCAGTTGAAGCGATAAAAGATCAAAAGATGTTTCGTTTATCATGGTATGTTCTTGGTGTATTGCTGATTGGTTATTTTATCAGTGAGTTTATTAATCTGCCTGTCTCGATTGTTGCTGGTGTAATTGCAATCTTCTTTATACTAATGGCTAGAAGAAGTAAGGCTGTTGATACTAAATCAGTGGTTAAGGGAGCACCCTGGGATATCGTTTTTTTCTCAATTGGTATGTATGTTGTTGTATACGGATTGAGAAATGCCGGGCTTACTGATTTATTAGCTCAGGCCCTTCAAGCAAGTGCTGAGCAAGGTTTATTTGTAGCTACCATTTCAATGGGCTTTATTGCTGCTATCCTGTCGTCAATTATGAACAATATGCCAACAGTTATGATTGATGCGCTGGCAATTGCGGAAACGAATACTTCCGGCGTGATGCGTGAAGCACTTATTTACGCGAACGTCATTGGTTCTGACCTGGGTCCGAAGATTACACCGATTGGTTCCCTGGCAACTCTGTTATGGCTGCATGTTTTGTCTCAAAAAGGAGTCAAAATATCATGGGGAACATACTTTAAAACGGGAATTATTCTTACCATTCCGATTCTGCTGATAACCTTAGTAGGACTATATTTAACGTTACTGATATTTTAATTAGGAGAGTGAACCACTATGTCTAAAAAAACAATTTACTTCTTGTGCACTGGAAATTCCTGCAGAAGCCAAATGGCAGAAGGCTGGGCAAAAAAGTTTCTAAGTGAAGAATGGGAAGTGAAGAGTGCAGGAATTGAAGCACATGGATTAAATCCAAAAGCAGTTAAAGTAATGGGTGAGGTGGATATCGATATTTCTGATCAGAAATCAGAAATTATTGATATGGATATTTTAAATAATGCTGCAATGGCTATCACGCTTTGTGGAGATGCTGCAGATAAATGCCCAATGACACCACCCCATGTAAAGCGAGAACATTGGGGTTTTGACGATCCTGCAAAAGCAAAAGGAACAGAAGAGGAACAGTGGCGGGTTTTTCAACGTGTACGCGACCAAATTGGCGAGCGAATCAAACGTTTTGCCGATACAGGTGAATAATAACAATCCTGCTTAAAAGGGGTACAATCGAACGTTGGTTAGTACCCCTTATTTTTGGGACAAAACTAAAAGTTATTTTATATTAAAAGATTTCCTATGACGGAAAGAGGTTCGGCAAAGTGAATCCTCGTTCCGCAAAAAGGAAGAAAAGCTGCTCTAACAGGGGTGATATGAATCCTCATTCCGCTAATAGCACAAATTCAAGTGATAATGAGGTATAAACAGTCAAATAACGGAATGAGGATCCTAAACTATGCTCCAAACAAGGGATTTATAGGAAATAACGGAATGAGGATCCGTCAGAACAGCAAATTGACCCTGATTTAACTTATAATCAGTTTATCAACAAGCCGTCTTTTCCTATTACCGCGTTTACGTAGCTTGAAATGTCGTAATCATTGAAAAGCGAACCACAACTAGTTTATTCCTCCTTAAACGAAAAATCCCCTCACAGCAAGGCTATGTTCTGGTAATAATTTTCTTCCGGAAAGTCTCACTTGTGAGCATCATTTCTACCTGTCTGCCCCAAGTATTCACCGCCTCAATAGTAGTATTTTCCTGGATGGCAAGTTCGCTTATGGTCATACCGCCAATAATGTGGTAATAGATCCAGTTCCATTGGTTTAGCGTTAGACTTGCTCTGAGTTGGTACCATAACCCTGGATCATGTAGGATGACAGGCAGTGATACCAATGTGTAGGATGTTTTTTCAAATAGTAGCTTCATATAGTCTCCTCCTAGTAATTGTTTTCACAATTACTATCGTTGGAGAGGGGTGGTTAGGTGGCATCGAAATTAAAAAAAACATAAAAGTGTTATGCCTGGAACGTAAATTTGACAAAAATGAAAGTAAATTGTAAAATGAATGATAGTCAGTCACCAACGGAGGGCTTATAAATGGATAATAAAAAAGAGAGTATTATACAATCAGCTATCGATGTTTTTCGTGAGAAAGGTGTAGAGAAGACCAAGGTATCAGATATCGTTAAAGGCGCCGGCATTGCTCAAGGTACCTTTTATTTATATTTCTCATCTAAACTATCTGTAATGCTATCAATTGCGGAAGTTTTGACAGAAGAAATACTTACAAAAATAAATGATAATGTTCAGGATGACTCACCGTTCCCGGAAAAACTGGAGGTAGCTATTGATATAGTGTTCGATGTGACGAGGGAATACCGGGATTTGTTTGCTTTAACTTATGCAGGACTTGCGTCAACTGAGTATTTGAAAGAATGGGAAACGATATACGAACCATATTATGAATGGCTAAGTAAACAGCTGCAAAAAGCGCAAGCGGATGGCGTCGTTCGAGAATCATTACATCCACAGCGCACGGCAGAGATATTAATCGGATTAATTGAAGCAGCTGCAGAACAATCTTATATGTATGGCAATGATGATGAGAAGGTTGCTGATCTAAAGAAAAAAGAAGTATTGGAATTTGCGGGGCATGCGCTCGGACTCTAAACTGGTGCAATGTCCTTTACATTATTTTTGCGCAAAAATGACTGAACGTCAGTCAAAAGGAGGTGCTCGTGATGAATAAAGCTTGGATCTATGTGTTATTAACATGCTTATTTGAAATGCTCTGGGTACTTGGGTTTAATTTTGCTGTGAGTTGGTGGCAATGGGGATTGGTAGTTATTGTAATTATAATGGATTTTCAATTCCTAAGAAAAGCTTGTGAAGCACTTCCGACTGGCACTGTTTATGCGATATTTGCATCAACGGGTACAATTGGAACAGCGTTAATGGACGTGTACTTATTTGATGGAAGCTTAAATTTGGGAAAAATGTTTTTCATCATGCTCCTGATTGCAGGTGTAGTAGGATTAAAACTTGCGGATACGGCAGATGAAAAACGTTCTAAAGGAGGTTCTCACTGATGGGATTAATCTTAGTATTGTTAGCTTCTGTTTTTGAAATTAGTGGTGTCATTGGTTTGAAGTTATTCAGTCAAAAGAGCACATTTCGAAATGGGATTTTGTATATAGGCGGATTTTGCGCTTCACTGGGGATGCTTTTGATTTCCTTCTCGTTTTTACAAGTTAGTGTTGCTTACGCCATGTGGGTAGGTATTGGTACTGCTGGTGCGGTATTGATGAATATGCTTTTCTTTGGAGAATCCAAGAGCCTGTCTCGTATTGTGAGTCTTGCCGCAATTATTATCGGTGTGGTCGGATTGAAGGCATTATCTTAAATAAAATAAACCAATCGAACCGTTTTAGAGCCCGATTGGTTTAGTATTAATTTAGTGTCGTTTATTTAGCCATAGTATACCGGACTTTGCAACGCGAGGCAGATAGCCGGTAACTGATTTTGACATCATTTCTCCGAATCCCTCTGAACTTCCAAGTGAACCGAGAGTTCCTTTAAGTTTAAGTTCTTTTGGCTTTTTCGGTTCATTGCCATGGAATACATCCATTAGTATTTCCACGATCTGCTCACCTTGCTGTCGAGCAAGCTGTGCGCTCGGCGAGTGTTCGGAGGCTGCGCAATCACCAACTACATATGTGTTTGGCTGTTTGGGCACCTGGTAAAAGTCATTGACGATAATCTTTTCCTGATCATCTTTTTCAAAAGGAAGCTCGCGCACCAGGTAATTAGGTCGAACACCGGCAGTCCAGATGGTCACATCATTAACGAAGCAAACACCATTGTTGCATACGCCATCCTTTTCTACATACTCAACGTTAGCACCATGTACGACTTCAACGTCATTTTTCAAAAACCAGTCTTCAACATAATTTTGAATTTTTGTATCAAACGCTTTTAATACTGTGGCACCTCGATCGAGTAATCGAATGTTCAAGTCTGGTCTACTTTCACGTATCTCAGCTGCTGCTTCAATACCGCTCAAGCCTGCACCAACAATCGTTGCCTTGCCATAGGCTTTTAAATTACCAATGGACATTCCAGCATGACGAGCATGGCCAATTGTTTGGATACTTTCAGTGAATTCTGAAGCCCCTTCGATTCCATGATAGTTGTCTTCACATCCAAGGCCAATCACAAGATAATCATATGATACTGGCTCACTTCTGTTTTCAAAAAGAATTTGCTGGTTTTCTGAATCTATTTGACTAACTTCAGCATAAACATAATCTACTTTTTCATGGTCTGGAAATTCGATGCGGACATCTTTATCAGCGGATGTGCCTGCCGCTATTGTGTAAAATTCTGTTTTAACCGAATGGTAAGGGTTGCGATCAATAACCGTAATTCGCACGTCTTCAGGCAGGTTTTGATCAATTAAACCAAGTACAATATTAACACCGCCATAGCCGCCACCTAAAATGACTAAATTTTTCATAGTAAAAAACCCCTTATGTACGTATAAATACTTCTATTGTTAAGATTACCAAAAGTTGTGCTTGAAAACTAGGAAAAGCATGGAATTGTTGTTTTTCTTGTGATAATGATACATTATGTAAAGAAAATGAACGATTAGAAAGGTGCTTACATATGCAAAGATTGACGTTTGGATCCCTGTTGGACGTGATCGGGGAGTTGTTTTCAGATGAAATTTCCATAGCGGTTTCGAATACAACAGAATACATTTATTATCGCCCAAGTAAACGGATTGATTTAAAAATAAGGAATGGTGATCCGGTTAAAGAAGGGACGATAGCTCATAAAGCGTTGCATACGGAACAAAAGGCATCTGAATTCATCGATCGTGATGTATTTGGAGTTCCTTATCACGGGATGGCAGTCCCATTTCATAATGAGGGTACGCTTGAGGGATGTGTGACTGCTATTTATCCAGCAATGACAGAAGGGAAGTCTGTAGTTACTGTAAAAACATCAGACGGTTGGAAGCCAATCCCATTTAATGATGTAAAGTACCTGGAAGTGAAGGACCGAAAGACACATGTATATGCAAATGAGTACGTCGGCACGAATAAAAGGGCACTGCAGGATTTTGAATATTCCTTGCCGCGAGAATCGTTTATACGCTGCCATCGTTCTTTTATTGTCAATGTTAATCATATAACGGACATTTACCCAGATACACATTCCACATTCGTGCTGGCGATGGATAATGGCACACGGATTCCTGTCAGTCAGTCTTATTCGAGCTATTTCAGAAAATTGCTGGGTTTTTGATGAAAAATGCTGCTTTATACATTTGATCCTATGCTTTAGTCAATTATTCTCTATTCCCTTCTAAAATCCCCAAATGTAAGCGTTTATTAGTTAGAATTATCTTAAAAGTTGTGAAAGAGGGATATAATATATGAATACTAACTATGATCGCATCAGGGACCCTCGCTTGCAGGGCCGTGTTGTTTCAGCTGAAAAAGCTGCATCATGGATCCAGGATGGCATGACGTTGGGAATGAGCGGATTCACTCGAGCGGGTGACGTGAAAGCGGTGCCAACTGCGTTGATTGAGCGGGCCGGGACAGAGGTATTTAAAGTAAATGTGTTTACAGGTGCTTCTCTAGGATCTGATATTGACAAGATGTTTGCTGAAGTTGGTATTGTTTATAAGCGCTTACCATTTCAAGCGGATCCGACTATGCGAAAGAAGATTAATCAAGGTGAGCATTTATTTGTAGATCATCATCTATCACACACATCAGAATTAATTAGAGGTAATGTACTGGAATCAATTGATTTTGCTATTTTGGAAGCGATTTCTATTTCAGAGGATGGTATGATTATTCCATCAACTTCGATTGGAAATTCACTTGCATTTGCCGAGCATGCTGAGAACGTTATTATTGAACTGAATATGGCACAGTCAGAACTATTGGAAGGAGTTCATGACTTGTATAGCCCTGGGGAGCAAGGGGAACGTAATCCGATTCCATTAGTTAAGCCAGATGACCGAATCGGTACAACCGGGATTGCGATTGATCCTGCGAAAATAAAAGGAATAGTTTTTACAGATCAGGAGGACTCACCTTCAACCATTGTACAGCCAGACCATGAAACAGAAATTATGGCTGAACACTTGCTGGAATTTTTAGGGAAAGAGGTGAAATCCGGCAGATTAACTGAAAGCCTTGCACCAATTCAATCTGGTATCGGCACGGTTGCGAACGCAGTGCTGCACGGAATGGTAGATTCAGAATTTGAAAATCTGGAAGTATATTCCGAAGTGTTACAAGATGCGGTATTCGATCTAATTGACGCCGGAAAAGTAGATTTCGCTTCATGCTGTTCAATTACACTATCAGAGCCAAAGATGAAGCAGGTATTCTCTGAATTTGAAAAGTACCGTGATAAATTGATTATGCGACCACAGGAAATGTCTAATCATCCGGAGATTATTCGTCGCCTGGGACTAATATCAATCAATACAGCACTTGAGTTTGATATCTATGGAAACATTAATTCCACACATGTTTCTGGTACGAAAATGATGAATGGTATAGGTGGCTCAGGTGATTTTGCTCGTAATGCGCGATTAGCTATTTTTGTAACAAAATCTATTGCCAAAAATGGCGACATTTCAAGTATTGTCCCGTTTGCCTCTCATATCGATCACACGGAACATGATGTCGATGTCGTTGTAACTGAGCAGGGCTATGCAGATTTACGAGGACTTGCTCCACGCGAACGTGTACCGTTGATTATCGAAAATTGCGCACATCCCATGTACCGCGAGCAGCTTTGGGCGTATTATCAAGAAGCACTTGAACGTGGCGGACAAACTCCGCACATACTGGAAAAAGCCCTATCATGGCATACAAATTTTAAAGAAAATGGCACAATGCGCGTGCTTTCTGCTGAAACCGTATAAAAAACCACGTTCCTTAAATGGGACGTGGTTTTTAGTATAGAGAGGGGAAGGAATGCTATTTATTATCAATAACTCTTTCCATCGCATGGATTTGTCCTAGATGATTGGCCTCGTGATATGTTGTCATAACAGCCAGTTCACCATATGATTCATTACCCATCATTGGTTTTGGCAGTGTTTCATTGAATTTTTCCGGTGGTATTTCTTTAATGCGATCAAGCTGATCCGTTAATTGACTTATTAGCTCCTCGACTGATGGAACATCATCTGACCAATCGGCAGGATTTGTTCCATAAGCAAATAGTTCTTTGTAATGGGAAGGAAGATGCTGGGATTTGCTTGGGAAACCAAATAACACTTGCTCCGTTACTGTTAGAACATGACCGATATGCCAATGAATCGTATTATTGAAACCAGCAGGCTGTATATCGGCAAGGTCCTTATCCAAACCGTCTATTTTCTTTATAAAGGCTTTTCGCGTTTTATCAAACTGTGTATACATTAAATCATTCATATACGTATCCTCCTCTAATGTAGTTAACCTAATTATACCAATTTGATATCCAATTCTAAAATCTGAAACATTGCGAAGATGAATCCGTAATTTTGAGGATGATTTTTCATACTTAATTTAGAAAAGTTTAATATGGACTGGCTATCAAAAGTGGATGTAGGTGAAATAAGGGCTCGGCTTAATGACAAGATAAATCCCTGCCAAACTCAGCAGGGATACTTCGATTAATATTTCTTTTTAGGGTGCCAGTCTGCTTCTTCTTCTGGTAAAAGATCCAGGAAGGACCATATACCACAGAAGTCATCACCCGGATCGAAATTGGCCTTGGTATACTGATATATCGTGCCATCATCTTTCATTTTTAAAATTAAGACCCCAGGCTGTGGTGGACCTGGTTTTGTCTCAAAATCCAATGATTGCTTAAACTCGGATCCTGCTGTTGAAATCAAGTGGAATTTCCAGTTTCTACTTTTAGCAAATTCAGCCATCACAGAAGGCTCATCAGGTGATGCTAACACTACTGGTGCTATGCTTTCCATATGGTGGAATATTCCATTGATTTCATCAGCCCACAATGTGCAATAATTACAGCCTTTACCCATATTTTGAATGACGAATAATGTTTGTGATCACCGAATAATTTGTTTAGCTTGACTTTTCTGCCGTCTGCCTCGCGCAGTTCATCATCAGTAATATATTTTTGCTCATCTTTCTTTCGCAACTCCGCTAAAGCCCTTTTCTTTCTAAAAATCTCCTGTTCCAATTCTTTGATTTGCTGTTTGATTACTCTGATCATACCGTTAATCCTTTTTATTAACAAACCTCATTGTAATAAAAAATTCCCTACTTAATGAAGTTCGATGTTGATTTATCGTAGACACTGGGAAGGAAGTCCACTAGGCGCTGACCGGTGAGAACGCCACGTCCTGTGGCGTCACCGGCACTAGTACGTCCTGTACGTCGTAGCTGTACGTCGCTGATTCGGAAGTCCAGTTATCCACAGCACTTAAATTTTGTAGTTTCCTAAAAAATAAAAAAACCACCAATTTATGGTGGGTAATCAGAGTGATTTATGAATGAGCGTTTGAACGTTTGTGCCTCCACATCATGTACCGGTATCGAATCGTGCAGCCGATACAATAGCCCATTAAAGCCACTCCTGAAGCAGCTAAAACCATCAGACTAAATACAAATCCAAGTACAGTCAGATTAACATAAAAGAATATAATTGATAGCCCTAAGCAAACCGTTGGGATCCATTGGTTGAAAAGCTGCTGATCTTTATCTTCTTGTCTATATTTTTCAAAAGGCTTGCGTAAAAATCGTTTGCTGAATAGAATAATTGGGTTTTGTTTTGTAAGCAAAGTATAAACACCGACAGCGAATGGTACAAGTAAGATCGCTGGTTGAATAATTATACCTAATAAAGCAGAAATCACAATAAATGCCTGATTGATCTGAACAAGCGGCTTTGGAATAGTCATGTTTATCCCCTTCCTTCTTAAAGTATATTATACACAGTTGTTTACTCGGAATAAAGTCTTTTGTGTAAATTGGTGTATTGCCTATTGATAACTCTTTAGGTAATAAGATTTTATAAAGTGGGGAGTATATAAATAAAATAATCGATATTAGTTTGGACCGGCTTGAAAGGTAGGGATGAAATTGACCGAAGAACATGCACCATTAGCATCCTCTGAGCTCGCAACTCTTTGGGTTGTTTACCAAAAGAAAACGATGATAGTAAGAGTTATGGACCATTTTTTAATTACAAATAAAAATCCAGTAGCGCTAGAAATATTAAGGGATTTTCACGAAAAAGAACAGGATTTAGTCAATGAAATAAAGGGGATTTTTAAACGGGAAGGGGTCGCAGTTCCAGTTGCCTTTACAGAGAACGATGTAAACTTAAATGCGCCGCAGTTGTATGATGATATCTTTGATATTATGTATTTGCGAATGATGATGAAAATTGCCATTGGTCTCCATGCATTACATATGACCATGGCCTATCGGAAAGACATTATTGACCTATACAAAAGGTGTTCTGCATTCTCAGAAGATTATTATGAAAAAACGACAACGTATTTATTGGAGAAAGGTGTTCTTCCTAGATCTCCGGCTGTTACATTACCAAATCATGTAGCTTTTGCAAATGATAAGGACTACCGTGCAGGATTTAAGTTTGCTGGTAACAGGAGAGTATTAAACACTGTTGAGGTTTCTTATATTTATCAAGGTATTGAATCTAATGTTGTAGGGATGAAATTAATGACAGGCTTCGCTCAAGTGGCTCAAGAAAAAGAGGTTATAAAGTACTTTTTTCGAGGAAAAGAGTTGGCGAAAAAAATTATATCAAGATTTGGTGAAATATTAATGGATAGCGATATCAATATTCCATCCACATCATCTGGAAGGGTTACAAACTCAACTATATCTCCTTTCTCAGATAAACTTATGATGTATAACACGTCACTATTAAGCACTTTTGGTTTAGGAAGTAATGCGCTAGGAACCTCCTTCAGCCTAAGAAATGACTTGCCGCTTAAGATGGCGATGTCCGCTAAAGATATATTCAACTTTGCAAGTGATGGAGGTAATCTTATGATTACACATGGCTGGACAGAGGAGCCTCCTCAAATGGAGGATAGAGGCAAGTTATCAAATAAGTAGAGTAAATAAAAGTATTAACGGGACATTAAAAACAAAAAATACACACGGGATTTCGCTTGTAAAATCCTATGTGTATTTTTATTGCTATATCAAGGTTTGAAAGGGTTCTTAATGTCCATTCACAGTGATTCCAGGTGTGGATTCAGCAGAATGTGAATCACACAAACCAGTGAATGAATCGTGGTTCCGCTAAATGGGTGAAAAAGCCGTCTTAGAAGGTTGAATCGGTTCCTGGTTCCGTTATTTACCTAATAACAATGAAAAATGTGGCTGAAAAGGGTAAATAGCGGAATGAGGATTACATAACACAATCAAAATAGGCGTTTTTCAGGAAATAACGGAATGAGGATCCGCCAAATCATTGCATAGGCCTGTTTAGTGAAAATTATGTGATTATAGGTGTGACTTGGTTTAAGCACTACTTTTGAGTTCCTTCAAACATTGAAAACAACCAACAACAGACAGAATGCCCAGAAGGATGTTGTCGAGGTGACGAACTACTATGTGTTTCTATCCCTTGCCCAATAACCGTTGTACTTCTCGGGCTTGAACTTCAATTAGAATTACCATGTATCAGACTAACTTCAGAAGACAATTTAACACCAGACCAAGCGCAACAAATCTTAGACTTTCTATCTAACCTACTAGGTAACCTTGGACCCAATATCACTTCACAATAATTTTTAATAATGAAAAGGCTGCTTAACGGCAGCCTCTTCACTATTGATAGAATTTTATTCACTTGTTTCGTAAAAAGACGACACTCTTACAGCATAAGTACCACCAAGGCAAGGTCTAGCAAATGCCAGGTTTTATGATTCGCACTAAACGGCGTTTTCTACTTGACTATAAAGAAACTTATGTGTACAATTTAAACAAATGTTTGTATAATAAACAAAAGTTTAGAGATGAGGTTTCCGTATGAATGAAAATGAACAAAAAATTTACGATTTAATAAAGAAAAATGCATACATATCCCAACAGGAAATGGCGAATGCACTTGAATTATCACGTCCTTCAGTAGCTAATCTTATTTCAGGGCTAGTGAAAAAGGGATACATCAGGGGTAAGGCATATGTGCTGAATGATTTAAAACAGATTGTGTGTGTTGGAGGTGCCAATTTAGACCGTAAAGTTTATGTCAAAGATAGTATTCAATTGGGGACTTCTAATCCTATTCGTTCAACAAAAAATGCAGGTGGTGTGGCGCGTAATATCGCTGAAAACCTGGGGAGGCTAGGTATGGATGCAACATTACTTACAGTCAGCGGATCGGACTCAGAGTGGAACTACATTGCAGAGCAATCACTTCCATATATGAATCTAGAAGATGTTACTCATTTCTCAAAGGCTACAACCGGATCATATACTGCTGTACTGGATGATACGGGTGGACTCGTCCTGGGTCTAGCTGATATGGACGTTTTTGATTTAATGATTCCAGAATGGATTCAACAACATGTGTCACTATTGCAACAGGCAAAATGCATTCTTGCTGACCTTAATTGTCCCAAAGATACACTTCAATTTCTATGCAAATTTGCCAATAGTCGTGATATACCACTTATACTGGTAGCTGTATCAGCACCAAAAATGAAGCATATTCCAGATACACTTGATGGGCTGAACTGGATGATAACAAATCTTGACGAGTCAAATGCATTCTTTAATTGTGATCTTACACCAAGTGAAGTTGTTGAAAAGTGGCTTGCATTAGGTGTAGAAAATGTAGTAATCACAAAGGGAAAAGAAGGAGCAGTTGTTGGAAATAAAGCGGAAGAGATCTATCATGTACCGGCGATTGAAACAAGGGAGATTATTGATGTGACAGGAGCGGGAGATGCCTTCTCATCCGCTGTTGCTTATGCATGGCTGGAAGGTAAAAGCCTGATAGACATTACAAAGGCCGGGATTGCCAATGCAACGAAAACACTGCAAACAGATTACACGGTTCGCCGTGACTTGACGGCATTACAATTACAAGAAGACATGGAGGAGTTATCATGAAAAACTATATTACATTATCTGAAGAGGTCCGCACAGCAAAAGAGCAAGGAAAACCTATCGTAGCACTGGAGTCAACAATTATTTCGCATGGAATGCCATATCCCCAAAATGTCAAGACGGCTCGTGAAGTTGAACAAATTATTCGTGATCATGGAGCAGCACCGGCGACCATTGCCATTCTGGATGGGAAAATCAAAATAGGCTTAAGTGATGATGAACTTGAGAATTTTGGCAGTAGTAAAGATATTGCAAAAACTTCCCGCCGTGATTTGCCTTTTATATTAGCTACTGGCAAAAAGGGTGCAACGACAGTGGCTGCGACAATGATTTGTGCTGAAGCAGCTGGTATCAAGACGTTTGTGACAGGTGGTATTGGTGGTGTTCATCGTGGAGCGGAAACATCAATGGATATCTCAGCAGACCTTGAGGAACTCGCAAAAACGAATGTAGCTGTTGTTTGTGCAGGGGCAAAGTCGATCCTGGATCTTGGTTTAACAATGGAATACCTTGAAACAAAAGGGATTCCTGTAATGGGGTATCAGACAGATGTGCTTCCGGCATTTTACACACGGACAAGCCCATTTCCGGTAAATATTCGAATAAACGAGGCGGAGACAGTTGCTGCTACATTAAAGGCAAAATGGGATTTAAATTTGTCTGGTGGAGCTGTAATTGCAAATCCGATTCCAGAAGAATATGCAATGGATGAAAAAGACATTACCGCAGTAATTGAAACGGCGTTGGAGGAAGCCCGAGAAAATTATGTCTCCGGAAAGGATGTAACGCCTTTCTTGTTAGGTAAAGTAAAAGAATTAACCGATGGCAAGAGCTTAGATGCCAACATTGCGTTGGTGAAACATAATGCGCATGTTGGAGCGGAAATAGCAGTAAAATTAGCGGAAATGGAATAGTCATGTAAACATGTTTTCAAAACCTTCTGTTCACAATCGTTAAATCCAAAAAAGTCTCATATTTAATACTGTTTTAGTAAATGGTATTAATGAGGTGAAGATATGAATAAGGAAAAATTAAAACTCACATCCTCCGAAATAGGATCATTGTGGGGACAGTATATGAACGGAACGATGACAGATATCATAAATCGCTATATGCTCTCGATTATCGAGGATAAGGCCATAAAAGCCATCTTTCAGGGTGCTATTAATACTTTTGCTAAACAAAAGAAACAACTAGTATTTTTTATAGAGAACGAAGGGTTTCCAGTGCCAATTGGATTTAATGAATCTGACCTTAATAAAGGTACGAAGAGATTGTTCAGTGATATTTTTTGTCTGAATTATTTACATATCATGACTATACATGGTTTAGTTGGTCACACAACTTCATTTGGAATCGCCGTTAGAGAGGATTTACGGTATTTTTATGATTCATGTGATACTGATGGAAAAAAGATGTACCATCAAACAATTGATTTATTACTTAAAAAAGGAGACTTTCAGAGAGATCCGTACTGTTATCCTGGAGAATCCCCGGAATTTATTACGACCAAAGATTTTACGGATGGATTTTTTGGAAAAGGAAGGCGATTAGCTTCAACAGAAATCATAGGTATGTCACTTAATATTAAAAAAAGCATTTTAGCCAAGACGCTTTGTGTTGCATTCAGTCAGGTTGCTCAATCAAAAGATGTGAGAAAGTTTATGACTGATTCCCAAAAAATTGCTGAGGCTAACATAAAATCTTTCTCAAAAATTTTGGACGATGACAATTTATCGGTTCCGAAGTCTTGGGAGACAGAGGTAACAACTTCAACTGAATCTCCTTTTTCCGATAAATTACTGATGTATCATATTGGCTTTTTGTCACAAGTTGCACAGGGTTATTATGGTAAGGGCTTAGCCTCAGCCATGCGAACAGATATTTTAACCGCTTATGAACGTGTTATTTTAAGAAATCTTAGGGTAACTCAAAAATGGTATAAAATTATGGTGGAAAATAAGTGGCTGGAGCAACAGCCGCTTGTACCGAATAGACAAGAACTTTCGAGAGAAAAGTAATAAAGAAACTAATATGGCTGATAAATCTTTAAGATTTGTTAGCCATTTTTTAGTTTACATCATATTCTGAATATTTGTGTTAAACTTACTATAAAGGTTGTGCTAGATGTCAGTTAAGGTGGTAGATTTGATGAGAAGTAAAGTTTTTATTAGTGTCATTGTTGTTGTTCTGTTTGTAATTATTGTAATTTTCACTACCAGTGAAGAGGATAAGGTTGCAACTTTTGAATCACAGAAGGTAATGACAAGCAGGGCAATTGATGTGGCTAGAGATTTTAAGACGGAGCAATTTACGATTGATTACGATGAAAGTTCTGATTACCTTGGTTACGACAGTCTGCCCGACAGGCGGAAGCAAGCGGAGGAAAAGTATAGTATGTATGTTACAGAATCTCATATGACAAAAATCTTGATGACGGCATTAGACACCATTGCCCCCAATCTAGCTCAGGATTCAAAAAGTCATTTATCAGTTAACAGTTAAGGATATTTCGTTTGAAATTGGCAATATGGAAACAGAATCAGAAGTAAGCCTTGACTATGACATTGAAATTGAATTTGAACGAATTAATAAGGAAGGTAAGAAGGAAATTATATCAAATTTTGGACAAATCCGTGTCATCAAAACGGATGAAGGTTGGAAAGTTAATAAGGATATTCAACGAATGGAAGGTCTGCATGAGGTGAGAAAACAATTTAACTAAACAAAGTTCTTTGTGCATTTGAGGAGTGGATGTATGGGGGTTAGTAATCCAGCCGGGTTTCAGAATAGATTTGGAGCAAGGATTGCAGATTTAATCATTATATTTCTAACAGGAGGCATCATTTCATTAATTTCATATGGTCAGTTTTTATATAGTGAATCAATTAATCCAATCGAATTACTAGGGCCACTGTACACATTGTTATTACCAGTTAGCTGGTATGGGTATACACTGGGAAGACGTTTGTATGGGAACCGTATTGTCAGAGTAGATGGGAGAAAAGTAGGTTTAGGGACCATGTTATTAAGAGTCATTGTAGCAGGTATGGCCTATGCATTTACATTAGGAATTGGGTTAATTGTAAGTGCCTTTATGATTGGTATTAGGGAAGATAGTCGTTCAATTCATGACTTTATAGCTGGAACGTATGTGACATACGATCCTCCGGGAAGGTCATAATTTAATTAATTCACAAAAAATAGCTCAGTTAGTGCTGGGCTTTTTTTGTGAACTGTTTTCGGACTTTCAAAGTTGACATTATTAGTAATTCAAGATAATATAGTTACATAAAGTAAGTTAGTAATAAATTATTACTTTAAAACTCTTTAATAATAAAGGAGTGTTTGATACAAAATATAGAAGTGAAAGGATTGAGGAAAGTCAATATGGGTTTTTTAGAGAAAATATTAGGTAAAAAATCAACTACAAAGGAGACAAATAACATGGCAAACGTAAACCTAGCAGTTATTTATTACAGCTCTACAGGAACAAACTATCAAATGGCTCAATGGGCAGAAGCTGCAGCAGCAGAAGCAGGTGCTGAAGTAAAACTAGTCAAAGTACCTGAACTTGCGCCGGAAGAAGCAATTGCTTCTAACCCAGCATGGAAAGCTCATGCTGAGGCAACCAAAGACGTCCCAGAAGCAACTTCAGAAGATGTTGAGTGGGCAGATGCAATTATCTTTAGTGTTCCAACTCGTTTTGGAAACCTTCCTGCTCAAATGAAACAGTTCATCGATTCACAAGGTGGGCTGTGGGCTTCAGGCAAAACTGTTAACAAAGTAGTAAGCGGAATGACATCTGCACAAAACCCTCATGGGGGACAAGAGGCAACAATGCTTAACTTATATACTTCCATGATGCATTGGGGTATGATCATCGCAACCCCAGGATACACTGACCCTGTATTATTTGGGGCTGGTGGTAATCCATATGGAACAAGCGTTTCTGTCGACCAGGACGGTAACATGGTCGAAGAGGTAGAAGGTGCGGTTAAGCATCAGGCAAAACGAACCGTAGATATTGCAACACGCATCAAATCAGGAAGCTAATTTCAACTTTAAGAAGCCCTTCATTAAGTACGAATGAAGGGCTTTTTTTAACCGGGAAGGCCCTACAAGTCTATTTTAAAGCCGAATTCTGGGTGTTTATAAATTTGTTTAAAGCGACTGTCATTTTGAAGGGTTGTAGCAAGGTCCTCTGGTGCGAAAAGGAAGAAGTCATTATTAAATGCTATATTAGCTCCTTGATAATAGCTATGCCAGACAAGCTTTGAACAGTAGAGACCTGTCTCCAGATCTTCTAATGGGATTTGGTTGCTGAATGTGAAGGGCGGAACAGCTAATCCATTGTCCAATTTATCATTGTATCTCTGCAGGAATTCTTCAGCAAAATTAGCTGCTTTATTTCCTGAATCTGATTCTTTACTTCGATAATGAACATGGATTGGATGGATAGTTAGGAACTCGTCAATTGGACTTTTTTTAACCTGAGGATGGGAGGTTACAGCTTCAATAATAGAGTCTTGATCAACTACTATAGCGGAGTGTCCCATATATCCTGGCGGCAGGAAATCTCCATAATTATCACTGGCACATAAGATGTCGCCAGGTTTGAAAATCCTACCAACTGTATCGCCTTCAGGCTGTCTGAAATTAGGGGCAAAGACTGTAGAATGTTTGTAGCCACTAGAAAATATACAAACAATTGTTAGTAGCTGTACATTCCTGTTTTGCAATCGAATCACAGGTGAGGGTGAATATGTTCTAACTAATTGGTTGCCACGATACACTTGAATACATTCAATTGGATAATTTAAATCTATATAAATGTTGATCTTATTACCATCAGTGAATCCTGATGTAACAGAATTTTCCATAGAAAACACCTCTATATGCTTTTAATACAACATATAGGTGTCCGTCTGTAATTGTGCTTAAATGAATGAATATTTTACAGGTAAGAAAGTAGTAAATCCTTTCTTATTGGATATATGCACAACTATAAATCGCCAAAATCGCATAAATGCCAGCTGTTCAGGCTTTGCAGAATTGCTGAATGATACTCCAGCAGTCCGCGCAGCAAAGCCGGAGGAAATTGCTTATTTATCTGTATTTTCAGCAAGTGATAAATCAGATTTTATCCATGGAGCACCAATCAAAATTGATGGTGGGTGGACAGTTAAATGATATATTAAAATGCCCCTCATGTAATAGTGAGGGGCATTTTATCGTTCTAGTCCATCAGTTCTCCAACGATTTCATAAGAACGTTTCCGGGCTTCCTGGTCAAAAATTTGTGAGTTGATAATCATTTCATCAGCTTGGGTTTCTTCCAGGAACTTTTCGAGTCCTTGTTTTACAGTTTCCTTGCTTCCGACAATGGTTGAGCGGGAATTGATTGATTGTTCGACTGCAGCTTTTTCCATTTCGGTCCAAACGCTGTCAATATCATCAATTGGACGTTGCAATTTTGTAGGTTTTCCTTGTCTTATACTTAGGAATTGTTGTTGCTGTGATGTTGCTAAGTACTCTGCTTGTTCATCTGTGTCGGCAGCAATTACATTTACGCCAACCATTGCATAAGGTTTTGCTAATGTATCAGATGGTTTAAAATTGTCACGATAAAGATTCAAAGCTGGAATCGTGTAATCTGGTGCGAAGTGACTTGCGAAAGAAAATGACAAGCCTTTTTTTGCAGCCAGTTGTGCACTGAATCCACTTGAGCCTAATAGCCAAATTGGAATATTTAATCCTTCGCCTGGAACAGATCTGACTCTGGCAGTTCCCTCAAAATATGCTTCAAGCTCATCAACTTGTAATGGGAAGTCCTCCACACGTTGATTCAACGTACGACGCAAGGCATATGCTGTAGCTTGATCACTTCCGGGTGCACGCCCTAAGCCGAGATCAATTCGCCCCGGATACATGGATTCAAGTGTGCCAAATTGTTCTGCGATAACTAATGTTGCGTGGTTTGGTAGCATAACACCACCAGCGCCGACACGCATGTGATTGGTTGCACCAGCGATGTGTCCGATTATTACTGACGTTGCTGAACTCGCAATCCCAGGCATGTTGTGATGTTCTGCAAGCCAAAACCGGTTAAAGCCGTTTTTTTCAACACTTTGAGCAAGTTCTACACTATTTTTAAAAGATTCTGCTGGATCACTGCCTTCCAGTACAGGAGCAAGGTCCAATACGGATAGCGGTATATTGTTAAATGTTTTTTTAGTCATTTTATTCACTCCTTATTGAGAAATGATACGACGATAATAACAGAACGTCCAATTATTAGCTTTAACAAGCTCCTCTTTTTGTATAAAAAAAGCCATCAAAAGTTCTTAACTTTTGATGGCAACTATTTAATGTTTTAAGGTTTCCTTGATCTCCTTATACTCCTCTATACTAACCTCGCCTTTAGCGAGGCGATTATCCAAGGTAGCTATTGCGTTGGGGCTACCACTATTATAATAGCACCTCTCACTGTTTCTGCGCTTCCACATGATAATGTTTGTAATGAATAATGTGAAGAGTAATATAAAGAGAAAGAACCCGAATGGATGAAAGTATTCTCCATACATAATGATCAACTCTCCTATAGTTTTTTATTTTAATTGCATCATTTTCATAGTTGACTTCACAGTAACAAGCGATCTCCAGAATAATACTAATGCGATAACTGGATGGATTGCGGTTACAAAGGGTGCACTTCCAGTTAACTGTGTTGTCACATATTGCATAATGATTAAGAGGTACAGACTTGCATAATCCCACCGTAATTTATTAGGGACCCTTACAAAGAATGAAAGAATCAGCATGATAATTGGGGTGAATTCAAAGTAATGAATGAAAGTTGTATGCAATTCCCAATCACCATAATTAACAAAGGTTGCAATGCCAGCAAGAAATACCTGAATAACTACGCAAATGAAAAATAACTGGGAAATTACTGCTAAGATTCCTCGAACTATACGATCGGTACTCGAAAGTGTTTCAGTTTTCATGAATTCCCTCCTTTTTTATATTCATTTAGAAACCGTAGTACGCCTTCCCCATGGCTTAAAGACAGATAGTCCAAACATGAGAAGTAGTGAAATGAGTTGAATGATTATCCCTATCCAAAGCTCTGCCTGTACGATGAAAATATCTGCGCGTGCCCCTGATGATTCAATCAACTCAAATGCTTGTAATGTCCAGTAGTACATTCCCCACAAATTTAACGCGAATATTGGAATTGTTAATAACTCTTTTGCGATAATCCAATAAAATTTAAATAGCCCCCATTTTGTCCAGATAGAAAGAAGGATGCCGGTGATAATCGTTCCGAATGTCGATGCTTTAACGGAAGTTTTGGATAATAAATGCATGACTTGGTAACTGCTTTCGATAAGCTGTCCATTCTCCGTAACAGCTATGGTTATACTCAATAGCAAGAAAGTTACCATATTACCTAGCATGATTGCCGCAAACAGGATATGGGCAGTTAATAACCACCTTTTAGGCGTAATGGATAGTTTCATTTTTTCACCACCTCGTAAGGAAATGTTCTGCTATTCTAATGTAACAAGCAGATATAAACCCTTACTAAAGCATTTGTAAACTTTTTATAAACATCTGATGAAAAAAAAGAAACAAAAAAACCACCCGTAACGGAATGGTTTAGCCTTTAAATCGATATCCGGATCCCCACACTGTTTGAATAAATTGTGGATTAGCTGTATCCTTTTCAATCTTCTTGCGTATTTTTTTCACATGAACGATTACGGTCGCTGTGTCACCCATGGATTCGATTCCCCATATTCTTTCAAATAAGTGCTCTTTACTAAAAACCTGGTTTGGGTGCTTAGCCAGGAATGTTAATAAGTCGAATTCACGAGTGGTAAATGGAACTTCCTTTTCGTGGATAAAAACTTGTCGGGATGCTATATTTATTCGAAGTCCGCTTTTATGAATATCCTCGGTAGTGTCATTGGTCTTAATCAAGCGTTCATATCTGGCTAAATGCGCTTTTACTCGTGCCACCAATTCGCTGGGACTGAACGGTTTTACAATATAATCATCAGCGCCAAGTCCAAGGCCGCGTACCTTATCAATATCTTCATCCTTAGCTGTAACCATGAGGATAGGAATATTGGAATTTATGCGTATTTTTTTGCATAATTCAAAACCACTTATATTAGGAAGCATTAGATCTAGTAAAATAAGATTGAAGTGCTGTCGCGATACAGCTTCTAAACCGCTTTCTCCATCTGAAGCAATTACGACTTCAAAACCTTCTATTTCAAGGTAATCCTGTTCCAATTCTGCAATGCTCTTGTCATCTTCAATGATTAATATCCTACGCATGTTTATCACCTTCAGTTTTATTAAGGGTAAAGCAAATAGTTAATCCCCCATTTTGAGGGCTTGTAGCACTGATTGTACCACCATGAGCTTTAATAATTTGTGAAGCTATCGCAAGACCAAGTCCACTTCCCCCTTTATTTCGTGATGGATCTGTTTGGTAAAATCGGTTAAAAATGTTGGCAAGGTCTACTTCCGAAACCCCTGGACCGTTATCACTAATACGTACTTCAACCATATTGCCAAGATCCTTAAGTGAAATTTTTATGATGCTTTCGCTTTTATCGATGTATTTTATACTGTTGTAAATAATATTGTTCATCACACGAATGAGTTTGTCTCTATCCAATGAAACAGTTGTTTGCGAAACTGCATTCTCGTTAAATGTTAATTGAACTTTGTTGTCCATAAGTTCTGGCTTCATTTCTTCCAGATAATCTTTCACAAATGCTTTAATATTTACTTCCTCAAAATGGAACGGAAGGCTTTTTACATCCAGTTTGGAATATAGGGATAGTTCTTTAATCAACATATCCATATATTCAGCTTTGGCATGTATGGTTTCCAAATACCTTCCTCGTTTTTCTTTTGTATTGGCAACACCATCCTGTATCCCCTCCACGTAGCCCATTATTGAAGTGATAGGGGTTTTCAAATCATGTGAAATATTAGCAATCAATTCTTTACGGTTATTTTCATATTTATCACGTAGCTCCATTGACTCCTTCAATTGTAATCGCATTTCATCAAAAGATTTAACCAATTCACCTAACTCATCCTTGCTTACTGGTTTGACAGAAAAATCAAGATTTTCATTGCGGATATTTGCTGCAGCATTTGATAGTTGACGGACCGGTTTTAGGATGCCTTTAGACATAAAATAAGATAAGAGCACATTAGTAAGGATAAGCAGGAGTATTAAACTAATAAATAATATCGGAAAAAATGTTCTGGCAAATTGTGCGAATGATGAAGATTCACTTAATAGAAAAATAGAACCCTCTGTGCCATTGTCAAAATAAAAATCATACTGCTTAATGGTATATTTATCATGTCCAAACGGAGGTCTGGTGTTGAACTCATTTTTACCAAATTGTGGAAGATCGTGATATGAGATATCTCCTATACGATTCGACGTGTAAGAAAGCTCTGAACCCTTACGAATAACTATTCCGCTTTCATCGCCTTCCAGCTGGTTTGTTAGCGATTGGAGATAGGCAGGGTCATCTAATTTACCCTGTTCCAATGATGCCGTTTTTTTTAAGCTATTAAAAGTTTCTATATCATTTTCTTCCATCGAATTCCATCCTCCTTTCTGGAATTGATTAAAACCGCCACTAATGACGATGTTTAATAAAATAACGATAACTATTATAAAAATGATTGGCATAACAATCATTGCTGCATTTGATATAAAAAGCCGTTTACGTATTGACATAATATCCACCTTCAGTTGTTATATTCTTTAGCATAACGCAAAAATCTAAACAAGTTCTAAAAAAATCTAAACTTTTTATAAAAAAATTTCAATTTTAGTCACATTTACTCTTAATCCCTTGTCAGTAATGCATTAAAGGTGCATAAAAAGTTTTGTAAATACTAAAATGACAGCGTTTACAAGCGACCATTTTGTATACTAATGTATGTAAATAACTTATCTGAATTTTGAGTTAAAAATGTATTTATGATATACTGAAGGACACCGTTTTAAAAGAAAGTTGATCCCGGCTTGGTAAATATCGAACAAAAACCGGGGAATAAAGGCACCACAAAAGAGAGGAGTTGTTGTGATGACAAGAACTAAAAATGGATTTCCTGAATCGCAGGGACTGTATCATCCTGATTTGGAACACGAAGCATGCGGTATTGGGATGATTGCAAATATAAATGGCAAAAAGACACATAACATCGTACAAAATGCGATAAACATTCTGTGTAATTTAGAGCATCGTGGTGGTCAGTCAGCTGACACAAGTACAGGTGATGGTGCTGGTATACTTACACAGATTCCTCATCGATTTTTCCAAAAGCAATGTGAAAAAGAAAATATCACTTTACCTCAAGCTGGTGAATATGGCATTGGGATGACTTTTCTCCCGCAAGACCGTGAGACTAGACTAAAGAGTAAGGAGATATTTGAAAATATTATTCGCGAAGAGGGCCAAACCTTTCTGGGCTGGAGACCTGTACCAATAAACGAATCCTTTATTGGAAAAGTTGCGGCTAAGCGTAAGCCGTTTATCCGTCAGGTGTTTATTCAGAAATCAGATGACCTGACTGATCAAATGGCATTTGAACGTAAACTATATGTAATTCGTAAACGGGTGGAAAAGGAACTTGCCAGTCTAACAGGATTTGAGGACGTTTACGTTAGCAGCTTATCAACCCGCACAATTGTGTATAAGGGTATGCTTATTCCTGAGCAGCTGGATTCCTTCTATATTGATTTAAACCATCCGAATTTTAAATCCGCGTTAGCATTAGTACACTCTCGCTTTAGTACGAACACCTTCCCAAGCTGGAAACGGTCACATCCAAATCGATATACCATTCATAATGGTGAGTTTAATACCTTACGAGGTAATGTAAATTGGATGCATGCACGTGAACAGCTTTGTTCATCAGAGTATTTTAGTGATGAGGATATAGAAAAAATATTGCCTGTTATTGATGATGATGGAAGTGACTCATCAATATTCGATAATACATTTGAATACTTACATTTATCAGGTCGTTCACTAGCCCATACTGCAATGATGATGGTGCCTGAACCATGGGCGAATGATGAAGCAATGAATCAGGAGAAACGTGATTTCTATGAATTTCATAGTACATTAATGGAACCGTGGGATGGCCCTGCAGCACTCGTATATACTGACGGCAATCAGATTGGTGCATGTTTGGACCGAAACGGGCTAAGGCCAGCACGTTATTATGTTACAAAAGGTGGCATGATTGTGCTTGGGTCAGAAGTAGGTGCTCTGGACATATTTGCTGATGAAGTCCTTTACAAAGAACGATTGCATCCAGGGAAAATGCTGCTTGTGGATTTGGAAAAAGGAACCATAGTACCAGATGAAGAAATTAAAATGGAAATTGCTGCTGAGGAGCCATATAAAGATTGGCTTACGAACATGAAAAATCTTGAGGATATTCCTGGAACTACAGTGCAGCAGCCATCGTATCGTGAGGATTCATTATTAGAGCAACAGCTAGCGTTTGGCTATACACGTGAAGAATTAAATAAAATTATCAAGCCACTTGTCAGTGATGGAAAAGATCCGATTGGTTCAATGGGCTATGATTCACCACTTGCTGTTCTTTCAAAAAAACCACAGCTTTTATATAACTATTTTAAGCAGCTATTTGCCCAAGTCACGAACCCGCCAATCGATGCGATCCGCGAAAAGATTGTAACGATGGCACAAACGACGATTGGTGCTGAGGGAGATCTGGTTAATCCGGGGCCGGAGAGTTGTAAGCATATAAGGTTAAAAACTCCTATTGTAACTAAGGACCAGTTGGAAAAGCTCCGTGCAGAGCATTTGCCTGGATTCAAAGCAGCAACGTTATCCACCCTTTTCGATGCAAAAAAAGGAAGTCTAGAGGGGTCGTTAGATGTTCTGTTTGAAAAAGCAGATGAAGCAATAGCTGATGGTTCGACGCTGCTTATATTATCCGACCGCGGTGTTAAAGAGGAAAAAGCTGCGATACCAGCGTTATTAGCCGTTTCAGGACTGCATCACTACCTGATTCGAAAAGGTATCAGAACTAAAGTTAGTCTATTAGTTGAATCAGGCGAACCGAGAGAGGTACATCACTTTGCAACGCTTATAGGGTATGGAGCAGAAGTGATAAATCCTTATTTGGCGATTGATACAATTGGTGATCTCGTTGAAAATAATGACATCGAAGCTGTTTCGTCTAAGCATGAAGCAATTGATCAATATATTACTTCTGTTACAGATGGTATTATTAAAATTTTGTCCAAGATGGGAATCTCAACGATTCAAAGTTATCGTGGCGCACAGATTTTTGAAGCTGTCGGTATTCGGAGCGATGTGATAGATAAATATTTCACCCGAACAGCATCAAGACTTGGCGGTATAGGCTTAAAGACAATTGAACAAGAAGTACTATTACGTCATCAAGCAGCGTTTACTGAGAACCGTGGCGGCAACAAAGCTTTAACTGCAGGAGACGAGTTTCAGTTCCGAGGAGACGGCGAAGACCATCAATATAATCCGAATACAATCCATATGCTGCAGCATGCATGTCGGACGAACAGCTATGATACTTTCAAAAAATATTCTAAGCTGCTGACTGATGAACGAAACAATCTGCAATCACTTCGTGGATTAATGCGTTATAAAAAACAAACCTCGGTTCCGATTGAAGAAGTTGAATCGGTTGAAGCTATTTGTGCCAGATTTAAAACTGGTGCAATGTCATACGGAGCAATAAGTCAGGAAGCCCATGAAGCACTGGCAGTTGCTATGAACCGCATTGGCGGGAAAAGCAATTCTGGTGAAGGCGGTGAGGATCCAAATCGATTTACGCCTGATGCCAACGGTGATACTAGACGAAGCTCTATTAAACAGGTTGCATCTGGTAGATTTGGTGTGAATAGTCATTACCTTGTTAATGCAGATGAAATTCAAATCAAGGTCGCTCAAGGTGCCAAGCCTGGTGAAGGTGGACATCTTCCAGGCCAAAAAGTATATCCGTGGATTGCCGAGGTTCGTGGATCAACTCCTGGGGTTGAATTAATTTCACCGCCACCGCACCATGATATTTATTCAATTGAGGACTTAGCCGAGTTAATCCATAATTTGAAAAACACGAATCCAGATGCTCGGATTAGCGTTAAGCTTGTATCTGCTGTTGGTGTTGGAACGATTGCTGCTGGTGTAGCAAAAGGTCGTGCTGATCATGTGTTAATTAGTGGCTATGACGGTGGAACCGGTGCGGCTCCTAGAACTAGCCTTAAGCATACTGGGCTGCCATGGGAAATCGGACTTGCTGAAACCCATCAAACTCTTTTATTGAACGGTTTACGAGACCGTATCGCTGTGGAAGCTGATGGAAAAATGATGACTGGTCATGATGTTGTTTATGCGACATTGCTTGGGGCAGAAGAGTATGGGTTTTCAACAGCCCCACTCGTTGTACTAGGCTGTGTAATGATGCGAGTTTGTCATTTAGATACGTGTCCGGTAGGTGTGGCAACACAAAATCCGGAATTACGTAAAAAATTCACAGGCGAAGCAGAGCATGTTGCGAATTTTATGCGATTTATCGCACAGGAAACACGCGAAATCATGGCAGAATTAGGCTTTAGAACAATAAACGAAATGGTTGGTAACACCGATTCGCTCGAGAGAAATGAAAACATTGATCACTGGAAAGCAAAAGATGTTGACTTATCTGCGCTTCTTTACCAACCAGATCTGCCAGCAAAGGTTGGTAGATATAACAAGATAAAGCAAGATCACGGAATCGAGAAAACCCTTGATTACCAAGAACTCATTCCAAGCTGTCAGCGGGCAATAGACAATAAAGAGCCTGTTCAATTCACAACAGCGATTCGTAATATTAATCGGGTTACTGGTACGCTGCTGGGAAGTGAAATAACTCGTCGCTACGGTGAGGAAGGACTGCCAGAAGACACTATTGACTTGACCCTCAAAGGGTCGGCCGGTCAAAGCTTTGGAGGGTTTATTCCGCGGGGCATGACTTTACGCCTTGTAGGAGATGCCAACGACTTTGTTGGAAAAGGATTATCAGGTGGAAAGATTATTGTGCATCCTGATCCAGTTACAACTTTTCAGCCTAAAGATAATATTATTGTTGGAAATGTTGCCTTTTACGGAGCATCAGCCGGTGAAGCGTATATTGAAGGAATTGCTGGCGAACGTTTTTGTGTTAGAAATAGTGGTGCAAACGTAGTTGTAGAAGGAGTTGGCGGCCATGGTTGCGAGTACATGACTGGTGGGAAAGTAGTCGTATTAGGCCAAACTGGTCGTAACTTTGCAGCAGGCATGTCAGGTGGTGTTGCATATGTATTTGATGAGGAAGGCACGTTTAATGAGAATGTGAATCCTGAGCTGGTAAGTGTGGACCCACTGACTAATCAGTCAGAAATAAATGATATTAAAGAAATGATCGAACGGCATATCCTTTATACTGGAAGTAAGCATGCAAAACGAATTCTTGCTTATTGGGAGATATATGCAGGTCGTTTTGTTCGAGTTATCCCTAAATCGTACATTAAAATTCAAAATCGAATTCAAGAGCTGAAAAATAGCGGTTTAACGAAATTTGATGCTGAAATGAAGGCATTTGAAGAAAGTAAAAATGGAGTCAGTAAAATAAAAACGGAGATAGAAAAATTGGAACCCGTTATGAAGTGATATCGGTTAAAGTGCACATCGAATAATTGGTATTTCATAAAGTCTGTTTTGTAAAAGATAGTGTATTTGTCGCGAAAGATATAAACTGCGAAGTAATGTGGAAAAATAGTTGAGTGCTATGACACCGCTGCGGAAATACACTTCGCTTTCCGCGGGCGGCTGGTGAGCCTCTTCATGCTGAAGCATTTCAGAGTCTCACCTATGCCTATCCTCCCGCAGGAGTCTTCGTGTATTTCCGAAGCTGGATTTTGCTTACTATATCCTAAAAATTTACAAAGTGTATATTGAGATAGAAAAACTAGATTTCAAACCATTTAAACCAGCAGTTGGAATATGCGAGACTCCTGTGGGACAGCGATCCTAAGAGACCCACAGTGAGCGTTCTTTGCGAGCGAGGAGGCTCGTGGTGAGCCCACGGAAAGCGAGTATCTTCCAACTGCGTGGTTAGAGAACCACACTAAATACTACAATCGGTAATCCTAGTATGTGTCGTATTTTATATCAACTGCGGGGTTTAAATAGCAACAAAAGTTTATGAAAAGATCCTTACGAAAAGAATTTTCACAAAAGAAGGAGGAGTCTAATGGGGAAACAAACGGGATTTATGGAATATAGCCGTCAAGCACAAAAAGAACGAGACCCAGCCGAGCGTACCAAAGACTGGGTCGACTATACAAAGCCATTGTCTGAACAAGAAGTGCAGCAGCAAGGGGCACGCTGTATGGACTGTGGTGTCCCAACATGTCATACAGGAATGGAAATCAATGGCGTAACAACTGGTTGCCCTGTTTACCACCTTATTCCTGAATGGAATCATCTTGTTTATGAAGGTAAATGGAAAGAGGCATTAGAACGTGAACATGAAATGAATAATTTCCCTGAATTTACAGGAATCGCATGTCCTGCCCCTTGTGAAGGAGCATGTGTGTTAGGTATAAATGAACCACCTGTGGCAATTAAGACAATTGAGCGCTCTATTATCGAAAAAGGTTTCGACGAAGGATGGGTTGTGCCAAATCCTCCCGAGAAACGTACAGGTAAAAAGATTGCAGTCGTAGGATCTGGTCCAGCTGGACTTGCTGCCGCTGCTCAGTTGAATAAAGCAGGACATACCGTTACGGTATTTGAACGCAGTGACCGTGTAGGTGGATTACTAACATATGGAATTCCTGAGATGAAACTATCTTACGAGATTGTAAAACGCCGTGTGGATATTTTGGAACAGGAAGGTATAACATTTATAACAAATACCGAAGTTGGTAAAGATATAACAGTTTCTGAGCTTAAATCAGATTACGATTCTACTATTCTATGCGGTGGCGCTGCAGTTCACCGTGATATCGAGGTAGAGGGTAGTAAACTAAAAGGTGTTCACCATGCGATGGATTTTCTTCACGCAAACTCAAAAAGCTTGCTTGATTCTAATTTGACTGATGGTAACTATATTTCTGCTACTGACAAAGATGTTATTGTCATCGGTGGCGGTGATACTGGAACCGACTGTCTTGCTACGTCTGTACGTCACAACTGTAAGAGTCTTACACAGTTTGATATTTATGATAAAAAAGGCTCAACACGTGATGTGGAAACAAACCCATGGCCGCAATACCCAGTGATTCACCGAGTTGAGTACGGTCATAAGGAAGCAGCAAGCACGCTTGGTGAGGATCCTCGAGCATATGCAGTTATGACCAAGAAATTTGTTGGCGATGAGAATGGACATATTAAAGAAGTTCATACGGTCAACGTAAAACTTCGCTATGAAGGCGGGAAAAAGGTTCGTGACGAAATACCAGGCACTGAAAAAGTTTGGCCGGCCGATCTTGTTTTGATTGCAATCGGTTTTACCGGACCAGAACAGGACTTGCTGGATCAGCTTAATGTTGAACGAAGTCCAAATTCTACTATTAAAGCTGAATATGGTGAATACACAACAAACGTCGATGGCGTGTTCGCTGCTGGTGACATGCGCCGAGGTCAAAGCCTTATTGTATGGGCTATTAATGAAGGCCGGGAAGCTGCACGTGAATGTGATCGATATTTGATGGGCGAAACCGTATTGCCATAAAATAAAGCACTCCCCAATTGGGGGTGCTTTTTAATTGGGTAAAATAATTGATTAATAAGTAGGGAAAATACAAGCGTATGTTCTTTATTAAGTATTAATTAGCAAAAATTTAAATATAATTACCAAATAACTGTTGACTTGTTCATTATAAAGAACTAAAATAAGTATTAATCATATATATTATATCCTCATGAGCAAAGGAAATTTTTTTTGGAATAAATGTTCGTTATAAAGAATATAAATGTGTTTTATGCATATATATGTAATTCTATAAAAGATAGGGTGGCTGGTGCTATTGAGCAGATTAAAACAAAATCGATACATAGATCGAAGAACAGCTAAAGAAGTAAATTTAAAGGATTTTTTTATTCTAATTAAAAAGAGGTTTTGGATAATTGCATTAATTACTGTTATCACTACTTTAGCAGGGCATTTTTATATAAGTGCGAATAGCACTCCAATTTATAATACCTCAACGGATGTCATTATTGGCCCAGAAGCCGAGTCTATGAGCACGATTATGGTCATGGTTACAGATTCAATCGTTATGAATATGGTTAAGGAAGACTTAGGGTTATCACAGTCATCAGGAAATATTAAAAGTCAGATAGAAGTACAGAGAGTGGAAGATTCTCAGATTATTAATATATCTGTCACGAATACTGATCCGCAGTTAGCTGCTGCTATAGCAGATTCAACAGCAGTGGCATTTAAAAGCAGAGTAGCGAACATACTTAATTTTAATGACGTACAGATTTTAAATGAAGCGATGGTGAATGCTACTCCTATAAATGGGGGGCAAAATAAAACCGTCATCATTGCATTTGTATTTGGAATTATTGCTGGAACGGGATTGGTGTTTTTACTGGATTCAATGGATGACACAATCAATAAAGAACTTGAAATTGAGGAAGTATTAGGGGTGCATGTACTTGGAACTGTTTCCAATATGAATAAGAAGAAATTAACGGCCCAGCAAACAAAACATAAGCAACTTGAAATTAGAGGTGAAACAGTTGATGTTAAATAAAAGGACACAAACTGCTAACTTAAAAAAACAAAATCTAATCACATACACAAGATCAAACTCGATAATTTCTGACCAATTTAGAACAATCCGCACTAATATTAAATTTTTAACGGAAGAGAAAGAAAATAAGACTTTTCTAATGACATCTCCAGGATCAGGTGAAGGAAAAACAACATTAATAGCGAATCTGGCAGTTTCCATGGCACAGCAAAAGGAGAAAGTATTGTTAATCGATGCTAACTTGAGAAATCCGAATATCCATAATGTATTTAAAACATCGAATGAAATTGGGTTAACGGATGTACTTACTGGCAAAATATCGATTGAAGAGGCAACGTACATTCCGGGAATTGGAAAACTAAAGGTACTTACAAGTGGTTCCACACTGGTCAACCCTGCTGAATTACTAGGAAATGAGTTGATGATAGATCTTTTAAAGAAAGAAACAAGTGCTTATGATATGGTGCTGATCGACTCTCCGACTGTTTTAGACTTTACAGAAACCAGGATACTGGCAAATATGTGTGATGGCGTTGTTTTAATTTTACAACGTGGAAAGACGGGTATGGAGAAAGCCATTGAGGCACAAAGGGTTCTGGACCTAGCTCATGCAGAAATAGTAGGCGTGATTGTCAATAAGTAGTTATACAAATTTATTGGCAGTTGAGTCGATTTCATAAATACTATATTCATCATTAAGGCTTGGCGATAAGCCAGGTTTTCTAAACACAAAACGTTCTCTATTAAGAATTAAATCGCTATTTAAATTTGTTATTAAGAAATCTTGGTGATGTCTACTTGCCATTATCGATGTAGGCACTCGATCATGCTGTGGGTTTATCCAATATAAACCTTAGACGCCAGTCGTCGGTAGTGTGGTGTGAGGGCGGGTTAAATGCCCATACATACATAATTTAATTTTAAGGCCTTTAAAAGAAAGGAGGATATGTATGACATACCGGCAACGCTTATCTTTATTCATCATTATTGACTCGTGTATCGTATTATCAGCGATTTTTATTAGCAGCTTTCTTGTTAATGCAAGTATCTATGTTATTACTGTGCCGTTAATTGTAATTTCAATGGCAATATTGTTGTGTCACTATATTTTATCCGTAAAATACAAACTCTACAAAAAAGTCTGGGAATATGCCAGTACAAAAGAATTATTAATAATCTTTAAGATAGTATCCTACTCCATTTTGTCCGCGGCTGTTATCCAATTTATTTTTCTAAACGATATTTCATTTAGACTTCTTGCCGTTACATGGCTGCTCGATATGTTTCTAATTGGCGGTTCAAGGTTTGTATGGAGATTATACCGTGACTCAGTAATGAATAAGCAGGACAATAAAATCAGGACATTAGTTATTGGGGCAGGTTCAGCTGGGACAATGGTTGCAAGACAGCTACTAAAACATAATGAGGGGAATCTATTACCAGTTGCATTTATCGATGATGACCTAAAGAAACATCAGCTTGATATCCTAGGTCTTCCCGTGGTAGGCGGGGTGAAACAGATAGCAGAATGTGTTAAAGAATTCGAGATTGATAATATCATCATTTCGATTCCCTCCCTTAGTAAGAAAGATTTAAATATCATTTTTCAGGAATGTGCTAAAACAAAAGCACAGACGAAAATCCTTCCATTATTGGAGGATTTAATAACAGGAAAAGTTTCAGTTAATCAATTTCGTGATGTTCAAGTGGAAGATCTTCTAGGGCGGGATCCTGTGGAAATGGATATCGAAAGCATTTCAGACAACATTAGGGATAAAGTTGTTTTAGTTACAGGTGCTGGTGGTTCGATAGGATCCGAAATATCAAGACAAATTTCAGAATTTAATCCAAAGCAGCTTGTTTTACTGGGCCATGGTGAAAACAGTATCTATACGATTGAAATGGAGCTGAAAGAGAACTTTAAAAAGGATGAAATTGATTTCGTAACAGAAATAGCTGATATACAGGATGCCGAGAAAATGTTGTCGGTAGTCAGTACATATAATCCTGACGTCATCTACCATGCTGCAGCACATAAACATGTTCCGTTAATGGAGCGTAACCCGGAAGAAGCAGTTAAGAATAATATTATCGGGACAACTAATATTGCTCATGCTGCACATTTAAATAATGTTGACACATTTGTAATGGTATCAACAGATAAAGCTGTCAACCCAACAAGTGTTATGGGTGCATCAAAGAGACTTGCCGAAATGGTCATTCAAGACATGGATCAAAATAGCAGTACAAAATTTGTTGCAGTGAGATTTGGCAATGTATTAGGAAGTCGTGGAAGTGTCATTCCACTATTTAAAAAGCAAATTGAAAAAGGTGGCCCGGTAACAGTGACCCATCCAGACATGGTTCGCTATTTCATGACTATCCCTGAAGCATCGAGATTGGTTATTCAGGCCGGCGCATTGGCAAGAGGTGGAGAGATCTTTATTCTGGATATGGGAGATCCGGTAAAGATAGTCGAGCTTGCCAAGAATCTTATCAAACTATCCGGTAATTCAATTGATGAAATTGGATTAGAGTTCACTGGGATAAGGCCAGGTGAAAAGCTTTTTGAAGAGTTGTTAAAAGAAGATGAAGTAAATAAAAAGCAAGTGTACTCCAAGATTTATATCGGAAAAACCACAAGTGTTTATGTGGAAGATATTGAAGAAATCGTTTCAAGTTATACCAAATTTGAGAGAGAATTACTCAGGAAAAAATTAATAAATCTCGCAAATAATGATGTGGTTCAACAACAAAGAAAAGCTATTTCATTATAAAAGGCATAGAGGGGGAATACAATGAAAGTAAAAAAAGCCATTATACCAGCAGCTGGATTAGGAACAAGATTTCTTCCAGCAACAAAGGCAATGCCAAAAGAGATGCTGCCGATTGTTGATAAGCCAACGATCCAATACATTGTTGAAGAAGCAATTGAATCAGGGATTGAAGACATTATTATCGTAACTGGCAAAGGAAAGAGAGCCATAGAGGATCACTTTGATAATTCATTTGAACTGGAACAAAATTTATTCGATAAAGGGAAGTTCGACTTATTAAGCGAAGTCCAAAAATCCTCAAAAATGGTGGATATCCATTATATACGCCAAAAAGAACCTAAAGGTCTTGGTCACGCAATTTGGTGTGCACGTAAATTCATCGGGAATGAACCTTTTGCAGTGCTGCTCGGAGATGACATTGTCAAATCTGAAACTGCGTGCCTGAAGCAACTGATAAATCAGTATAACCGATATAACGCCTCCATCCTTGGCGTGCAAACAGTAAGAGATGAAGATGTGTCAAGGTACGGAATAGTTGGTGGAAGTACAATAGAAAACCATCTCTATAATGTTCACAATCTGGTGGAAAAACCAAAACAGGAAGATGCACCATCCAATTTAGCCATCTTAGGCCGATACATTCTAAGTCCGCAAATATTCGAAATTCTGGGTAACCAAAAGCCAGGTACCGGAGATGAGATACAGCTTACAGATTCCCTCGCAGAGCTTAATAAGCACGAAGCGGTATATGCATATGACTTTGAAGGTAAGCGTTATGATGTTGGAGAGAAAATGGGATTTATCCAAACAACTATAGAATTAGCATTGGATCGGGAAGATTTGCGTAAGGACTTATTAGATTATCTTTCAACAGTTGTCGAAACAGAATTAACAAAATAGAAACTATAGCGAAAGGGGGGATGTTCATGACGAAGAAAATACTGTACTGTGCGACAGTTGATTATCATTTTAAAGCTTTTCATTTGCCTTATATGAAGTGGTTTAAGGAACAAGGGTGGGATGTTGATGTTGCTGCAGCAGGAAACATAAATTTACCTTACACAGATAATCAATATAATATTCCAATTGAACGATCCCCTTTTAGCAAATCAAATATAGAAGCCTATAAGCAGTTAAAGAAGGTTATGAGTCAGAATAATTATTCTATTATTCATTGTCACACCCCCCTAGGAGGAGTGCTTGCCCGAATCGCTGCAAAGCAGACAAGAAAACAAGGAACAAAAGTTATCTATACAGCACATGGATTCCACTTCTGTAAAGGCGCACCTCTTATTAATTGGTTTATCTATTATCCGATTGAAAAGTTTTTATCACGATATACGGACAGTCTAATAACGATTAATCAGGAAGATTATAATATTGCCACCAAACATCGCTTTAAAGCAGAAAGAACGGAACAAATTCATGGCGTAGGAGTCGATACTGTACGTTATAAGCCGATCAATGAAAATAAACGGGCAGAACTGAAAAAGTCATTTGGCTATCATGCCGATGACTTTTTATTATTTTATGCAGCTGAGTTTAATAAAAATAAAAATCAGCAATTTCTCCTTCGCTCGTTAGCTTTACTAGAAGAAAAAATTCCAAATGCAAAGCTGCTGCTTGCTGGAGAAGGTGCTTTATTAGAGAACTGCCAGGAATTAGCAAATAGTCTTGGAATAAGCCATATGGTCGATTTTCTTGGTTTTCGAAAGGATATTGACCAGATTCTGCCAATGTGTGATATAGCAGTTGCATCAAGCTACAGAGAAGGACTCCCTGTCAATGTCATGGAGGCGATGTCATGTGGGCTCCCTGTCGTAGCGGTTGATAATAGAGGGCATAGAGAACTTGTTCAAAATAACAAAACAGGCTGGCTGTTAGCTAAATTCGAGCCACAGGTGTTTGCTAATAAAATAATAGCTCTTTCGAATGCAGTCGATATGAAGCATCAGCTTGGGCAAAATGGAAGGAATGCAATTATCGCGAAGTATTCTACAAATAAAGTATTGGCTGAGAAGGAAATAATTTATAGATCCTATATGCAGGAAGAGGGGGAACCGGTATGGGCAGCCCGTTAAGGGTACTACATGTTGTCGTTAATATGAACAGAGGTGGTGCTGAAACCCTAATCATGAACCTCTACCGAAACATAGATCGCTCAAAGGTACAATTTGACTTTTTAACATGTAAAGAGGGAGTCTTTGACTCAGAAATAATAAGCATGGGAGGTAAGATTCATCGTATCCCATATGTTACTGATGCCGGACATACTGGTTTTATCCGTGCACTGAATCAATTCCTGAAGAGACACCATGAGTATAAAATCATCCATTCCCACATGGATAAAATGAGCGGATTTGTGTTAAGAGCAGCTAAAAAAGCGAATATACCGGTAAGAATTGCTCATAGCCATAATACGGAAAGTGAAGGTGGATTTACATCAAGAACCTATAAATGGTACGCAGGCAGCAAAATTAATGCACATGCAACACATTATTATGCCTGTTCGCATGCAGCAGCTAAATGGTTATTTAAAAATAAATCAGGAGAGGCTTTTATCCTGAAAAACGGAATTGAAACGGATAAATTTAAATTCTCACAGCAGATCCGTAATGCTATCAGAAGAGAACTAAACCTGGACAAAGATACTCTGGTCCTCGGTCATGTTGGAAGAATGGCACCTCAGAAGAATCAATTACATTTATTAGATATCTTCGCTGGTCTGAATAAGCAGATAGCAAATTCTGTTCTGTTAATAGCTGGTGAGGGGCCACTAAGGAAAGAAATCGAAGCGAAGATTAATGCGTTAAATTTAAACGGTAAGGTGAAATTACTGGGGGTACGGGATGACATTGACGCAATCCTTCAGGGCATTGACATTTTTGTTTTTCCTTCGATACATGAAGGTTTACCAGTAACCTTAATAGAAGCACAAGGTGCAGGACTTCCATGTTTAATCGCTGACACGATTACCAAGGAAGCTGATATGGGGTCAGGACTTGTTGATTATCTGCCATTAACAGATACAGCCATTTGGATTAAACGTATTGTAAGTTTAGATAAACAAATCAGACCCAGAATAATTGATTACCACGCCTTATCGAAAAGTGGCTATGACATAAAGGAGACAGCCGGGCAGACACAAGCATCCTATCTGGCATTAGGAGCAGCAGCTATATGAAACAGCTAACCATATTCACCCCAGCATATAATCGGGCATATTGTCTTCATATCTGTTACGAGAGTCTGAAACGCCAGTCGTGTAAAGACTTTATTTGGCTAATTATTGATGATGGGTCAACTGATGATACCGAGGACCTGGTTAGGTCGTGGATTAAGGAAGGCATCCTTGAAATAAACTATTACCGCCAAGAAAATCAAGGAATGCATGGTGCACATAACACCGCATACGAACTGATCAATACAGAATTAAATGTTTGTATTGATTCAGATGACTATATGCCAGATGATGCAGTGGAAAAGATTTTATCGTTCTGGAAGAAGTATGGAAGTAATAATGTTAGTGGCATTATTGGTCTTGATTCGGACAGCAATAATCAAATAATTGGTTCTATCTTGCCGGATCATATAAAGTGTTCCACGTTGTTTAATCTGCATTACACGCATGGGGTAACAGGTGATAAGAAGCTTGTTTATCGTACAGAATTAACCAAAAATTATCCATATCCGATCATTCAGAATGAAAAATATGTTGGTCTCGCATACAAGTATTACATGCTCGATCAGGACTATGAAATGTTATTGATGAATGAAGTGTTATGCTGTGTCGAATATCTTCCAGATGGTTCTTCGCGAAACATGCTTCATCAATATCGCAGGAATCCAAAGGGGTTTTCTTTTTATCGTAAAGAATTAATGAAGATACCATCCGCGAGTTTTGTATTTAAATTTAAGCAAGCAATCCACTATGTATCTAGCAGTTTATTAGGTCGTAATTGGTCATTTTTACAGGAAACACCAAGTAAAATGCTTACTATTCCGGCACTGCCTATAGGAATTTTATTATATCTATATATAAAAACCAAAACGAGGACAGTTTAATGTTTTAGATTGAAAGGAAACTTCAGATGACAATATTATGGATAAACCTTGCCATCGTTTTCAGTTTTTCTCTTTTTGCACGATACTTTGCGTCCCCTGCACAAGAAATTGAATCACCTGTTCCAATTAAACCTAACAAACTTTTAATATCTGGTGCACTATTATCATTAATACTTGTATCAGGGCTTCGGTCAAATATTGGAGATACATTTGTTTATAAAAGAATATATGAGCAAAATGATTTTTCTTGGGATTTCATTCTAGCCCAAAAGGATATCGGATTTGGCATTCTACAAAGATTATTAAAGTCGTATATATCAGAAGATCCGCAAATCATGATTTTTACGGCAGCCTTAATAACAAACGTGCTTATTGTAATGGTTTTATATAATTATTCCAGGATGATTGAGATTAGCCTATACGTTTATATAACGGGTGGGCTATTTTTAGTGTCCATGAATGGGATAAGACAAGTGCTTGCGGCAGCAATAGCCTTTACAGCTACAAAATATTTAATTGAAGGAAGCTTCGTGAAGTATGCTTTAGTTATAGTTTTGTCATCCTTCTTCCATCAAAGTGCACTTATATTATTACCAATTTACTTTTTAGTTAGGTTCAAGGCATGGTCAAAGGCCACCGTAGTACTGCTTATGCTTTCTGTGTTTATTGTTATAGGATTTGATTATTTTTCAGCATTATTGTTTTCGGCATTAGATGATACGCAGTATAGTCATTACAAAAGTTTTTCTGAAGGTGGTGCTAACTTTCTGAGGGTTGCGGTTGCAGCAGCTCCCATAGTTATTGCCTATTTAGGGAGAGATAAACTGAGGCGGATATTTCCTGAAAGTGATTATATCGTAAATATGGCAATACTTGGATTGGTCTTTATGATTATCTCAACACAAAATTGGATTTTTGCCAGAATTTCAATTTACTTTGAGCTTTACCAGATAGTTCTTATTTCATGGGTTGTAAAAGTGTTTACTAAAAAGGATCAAAAATTTATCTACTTTGGAATTGTTGCATGTTACCTTGCATATTACTTCTTTGAAAATGTTATTAATCTCAATATTTTATATAAAAGTGACTATTTAATTTGGTAGCTGAAAGGAGGAGATTTTAATGGCTATTCTAGTAACAGGAGGGGCTGGATATATCGGGAGTCATACATGTGTGGAGCTTCTTAATGAGGGTTACGAAATTATCGTCCTGGATAATTTATCGAATAGTAATGATGAAGCATTAAGGCGAGTAAAAGAAATCACAGGAAAACAGTTTAAAGCATATAATGTTGATTTACTTGATAAAGAACATGTTACTGATGTATTTAGAGAAAACAAAATTGATTCAGTCATTCACTTTGCAGGCTTAAAAGCTGTTGGCGAGTCAGTTAGCGATCCACTTAGCTATTATAAAAACAATATCACAGGAACTATTACATTGTGTGAAGTGATGCAACAATATGGGGTTAAAAAACTTGTATTTAGTTCATCAGCGACTGTATACGGTACTTCGGGTAACGTACCTATTACAGAAGAAACCCATCTTGGAGCGACAAATCCATACGGTCGCACAAAGCAAATGATTGAGGAGATGTTGCGGGATGTATATCGTTCAGACCAGGAATGGAGTATTGCCTTACTAAGATACTTTAATCCAATCGGAGCTCATAAGACTGGTCGTATTGGGGAAGATCCGAATGGCATTCCAAACAATCTGATGCCATATATATCACAAGTTGCGGTTGGAAAAAGACAGCAACTACAGGTGTTTGGGATTGATTATCCAACAAGAGATGGAACAGGTGTCAGAGATTATATCCATGTAGTCGATTTAGCAGCTGGTCACATAAAAGCTTTAAAAAAGATTCAGTATGCCAATGGTGTAGATGCATACAATCTTGGGACCGGTAAAGGTTATAGCGTACTCGAAATGATCAATGCATTTGAAAGGGCTACTAATCAGACAGTCCCCTACTGCATTGAGGAACGGCGCCCAGGTGATGCTGCAATATGTTTATGTTATGCAAACCCGTCAAAGGCAAAGAGACAACTCGGCTGGCAGCCAATCCGAGGCATAGATGCTATGTGTGAAGATACATGGCGATGGCAATATAATAATCCAAATGGTTACGAAAAGGTTACTAAAACAAATAAAGCTAGTAAATCTCCGGTGCAGCTACATGCAGCGGATTTTTTAAGCAGGTAAGAAAGTATAAATACTTTCTTACTGCATAAGTGCAACTAAGGCTTGCACACCATAGTATAAGGGCTTCTAAGAAAGCAAAATACGCTTTCATAAGATTCCCTTTAACGAATGCTTAGTTTTCTAATACCCAAATAATGTCCTGAGGAGTGAGAGGTGAATGAAACGCTTACTTGATAGTGTCATTTCGATAATGATTGTTGCACTGTTTTCTCCTTTAATAATTATAGTGGCAGTAATCATTTGGTTGCGAATGGGGAGACCAATATTGTTTAAACAACAACGTCCCGGATTGAACGGTGAAGGCTTTTATTTATATAAATTCAGAACAATGGCTAACGGATTTTATCATAATAGTAAGCAATTATCTGATGATGTCAGGCTCACACCATTAGGGAAATTTCTTAGAAAGTATAGCCTGGATGAATTCCCGCAGTTGTTCAATGTTTTAAAGGGAGATATGAGTTTAGTTGGACCCAGGCCATTATTGATGGAGTATTTACCTCTTTACACAAAGGAGCAGTCATTGCGTCATACCGTGAAACCAGGTATTACTGGCTGGGCACAAATAAATGGCAGAAATGCAATTACCTGGGAAGAAAAGTTCAGACTTGATGCGTGGTATGTCGAAAACCGATCACTATTTCTTGATTGCAGGATTCTGCTGAAAACTTTTTTAAAAGTAGTCAAAAAAGAAGGAATCACGGGCCGGGATTCTGTTACGATTGAAAAATTTAATGGCACGAAAGAAGTGCTGTAGGGTGAATGTAATTATTTTAGGAGATGGTGGACATAGCAGAGTCATACAAGAGATGTTATTTCCGAATGTGAACTATCAAGTCACTGCTATTTTGGATGATAAGCATAAACGTGGATTTAAACAAAATGGAATTATTTATGCACCAATAGATTACTTAACACAATTATTTCAGCACGATACACGAGTAGTGGTTGCCATTGGAGAAAATAAAATTAGGAAGAAGATAGTTGACCAAGTAAATTTACTTCCCGAGCAATTTTTATCCGTTATTCATTCAACAGCAGTTGTAAGCAGTTCTGCCGAAATCGGAAATGGAACTGTCATTATGCCAAATGCGGTAGTCAATGCAAGTGCCAAAATCGGCATGCACTGTATTATTAACACAGGAGCAGTCATAGAGCATGACAACAATATTGGTGATTATACACATATTTCACCAAACGCAACGTTAACTGGAGGTGTTACTTCTGGCGAAGGGGTGCATGTTGGATCAACGGCAGCAATAATTCCTGGAAAGCATCTTGGCAGCTGGTCCGTAATAGGTGCTGGGTCTACAGTAATAGAACATATTCCAGCATTCAGCAAAGCCGTTGGAAGTCCGACGAGAATAATTGAACGATTAATGATTTAGAAAAGGTGGTGGTTTTTTGACAAAGCCGAGAATTAATTTATCACTCCCACATATGAGTGGAAGGGAGCAACAGTATATAAATGAAGCATTTGAAACAAATTGGATAGCGCCTCTAGGTCCAAATGTGGATGCGTTTGAAAAGGAAATAGCAGAAAAAGTTGGAGTCAAAGATGCTGCAGCCGTAAGTTCGGGTACTGCCGCAATTCATTTGGCTCTTTCTTTATTAAATGTAACAAAGGGTGATCAAGTTTTCTGTTCAACTTTTACATTTGTAGCAAGTGCAAATCCGATTTTATATCAAGGAGCAAATCCAGTTTTTATTGATTCAGAACCTGAGTCATGGAACATGTCACCACAAGCACTTGAAAGGGCGATGCAAGAAGCATCACTTGCTGGAAGGCTGCCAAAGGCCGTAATTATTGTAAATTTGTATGGCCAAAGTTCCAAGATGGATGAACTTTTGGAGATTTGTGACGCATATGATGTACCAATTATTGAGGATGCAGCTGAATCACTTGGAACTACCTATAAAGGAAAAGCCAGTGGCACATTAGGCAAGTTCGGTATTTATTCCTTTAATGGCAATAAAATTATTACCACATCCGGCGGAGGCATGCTTATATCGAATGATGCCAAGGCCATACAACGAGCCAGGTTCCTGGCAAGTCAGGCTGATCAGGCTCCTCACTATCAGCATAGCACAGTCGGATTTAATTACCGGATGAGTAACATATTAGCTGGGGTCGGCAGGACGCAATTACAAGTACTCGACAGTCGCGTTTCAGCAAGAAGAAGCATTTATGAAATTTACTATCAAGGATTAGCTAACCTCCCCGGAATAACGTTTATGCCAGAATTGGAAGAAACCAGGATGAATCGCTGGCTTACAACGTTAACTCTTAATGAGGAAGAAGCAGGGGTGACAGTGAAACAATTATTAACAGCACTTAACAATGAAAACATAGAGGCCCGTCCTGTATGGAAGCCCCTTCATATGCAGCCACTCTTCAAAGAAGCAAGTTATTATCCTCACCAGGGGAACGAGCATGTTGCTGAACAATTATTTACCTCAGGAATATGTCTTCCATCTGGGTCAAACTTAACAGGTGACGATCAACAGAGGGTTATAAGATGTATTCGAGATATGTTTCGTGAAATCGGTAAAAATACAAGTTATTTTATCCTAAGAAAACATGAGGTATAGACTATGATAGGTGAAAAAATACAAATTATCCGTAAACAGAAAGGGCTCAGTTTATCTGAGTGTGCCCAGCGAGCAAATATATCTAAGTCGTATTTGAGTAATATTGAACGTAATTTAAATCAAAATCCATCTATTCAAATTATTGACCGAATCGCAGCAGTCTTAGATGCGGACCTTAGAACATTACTAGGTACAAAACCGATTGATGAACTATTGCCAGAAAATGAATGGCTGGATTTTGTTGAGGAACTGAAGAATTCGGGAGTTGATAAAGATGAGCTCCAGAAATATAAGACGGTTATTGAATTTGCTAAATGGCAGAATGACAAATTTGGGGAAAAGACGTGAAAAGAGGATAACAAAATGAGGATTCTTCACGTTGTTGGGGCAATGAACAGAGCAGGAACAGAAACCATGCTAATGAATATTTACAGAAACGTTGATCGTAAGAAGGTACAGTTTGATTTTATTTCATATAGCGATCAAGATGCTCATTACGATGACGAAATTAAAGACCGCGGTGGCAGAGTTATCAAATTATCGAAGACCAATTCCATACAAGAACTTTATCATGTCATCAATAAATATGGACCATATGACGCTGTACACGCACATACATTGTTTCATTGTGGTATTGCAGCAATTGCTGCCTACTTAGCTGGTGTTAAAATTAGAATTTCACATGCACATACAACCATGGACAGTAGTAGCAGATTTATGCGAAAAGCCTACATCAAAGTAATGCGGTTTATCATCAACCATTTCTCTACAAACTTACTAGCGTGCAGCGAGGGGGCAGGAAAGTATTTATTTGGAAATAAAGGGTTAGCAAAATCGAAGTATTCATACTTCCCAAATACGATTGAGTATTTAACATTCCTGGTAAATCCGCAAAAGAAGGTCACGGAACTTAAAGTAAAGGAAGGTTTAGGTAAGAGCATCGTTATTGGTCATATTGGCAGGTTTATAGAAGCAAAGAATCATGAATTTATATTAGAAATAATGAAATGTCTCATTAATAGAGACCCTGCTATTAAACTGTTACTAGTAGGAGATGGAAATTTAAGACGACAAATAGAAGAAAAGGCTGAACAGGAAGGCATCCTTGAAAACATAAGATTTACGGGGATAAGACATGACATATCTACCATGTTGCATAGCATGGATGTTTTTATTTTTCCATCCCATTATGAAGGATTAGGTCTTGTGCTGCTTGAAGCTCAAGCATGTGGATTGCCCGCCGTGGTATCAGAAGCTATCCAGCCAGAAGCAGATTTAGGAATAGGTTTAATATCAAAGCTTTCATTAGCTGATGGACCTGATGTTTGGGCAGACAGAATAGTTGAATTGGCAGGTCAGAAAGAAAAAAACACCTATAATATTATAAATGGATTTGAAAAAAGCGGGTATTCCCTAAAGCGAGCAATAGCCACTTTGATGACTATATATCAATCCAGTTCAGGAGGGCAATATGAAAGAGATTTTAATCGCCAGCTTTGATATGGAGGTTGGAGGTGTTGAAAGAAGTCTGATTAGTATGTTGGATAACTTCGATTACAGCAGAAGCCATATTGATCTTATGATATACAGCCATACAGGCGATTTAATCGATCTGCTCCCTGATAAAGCAAATTTACTGGAAGAGTCAAACGCCTATAAAACCTTTCGAATACCGATCGGGCAAGTTTTAAAATCAGGTAAAGTAATACTAGGTCTGACAAGGCTTATGGCTAAGTATAAAGCAAATAAGAGCAAGGTTGTTTCAGAACCAGGATACAGGCAAATGCAATTTATGTGGAAGTATGCATTGCCATTTCTGCCAAGATTGGAAAAGAAATACGATGCTGCAATCAGCTATTTATGGCCGCATTACGTTGTAGCAGAGAAGGTAGAAGCCGAGACCAAGATAGCCTGGATACATACTGATTTTTCAACAGTAGAAACGGATATAAACATGGATTTAAACATGTGGTGCAAATTTAACTATATTGTAGCCGTATCCGGAGCATGTAAAAACGCATTTATTAAAAAATACCCTAGCTTAAAAGAGAGGGTTATTGTCATCGAGAACATTGCATCACCAGACATTGTGAAAGCATTATCAGATGAGAAAGTTGAAAATCCGATGACTGCTGATCCGCGATTTAAACTGATAACAGTAGCAAGACTTTCTCATGCAAAAGGAATTGATAATGCAGTGAGTGCTTTAAAGCTACTAAAGGACAGAGGTTATGATGATATCGTCTGGTATGTTGTTGGTTATGGCGGTGATCAGGAAATGCTGGAGAAGTTAATTGCGACAAATGATTTACAAGACAGCTTCATTTTATTGGGGAAACAAACCAATCCATATACCTATTTAAAAGAAGCAGACCTTTATATTCAGCCATCACGGTATGAAGGAAAGGCTGTAACGGTTGGGGAAGCGCAGATACTTGGTAAGCCAGTACTGATAACAAATTATCCAACAGCAAGAAGCCAGGTGAACGATGGGGTTGATGGAATGATTTGCGACTTATCGGCTGGCGGTATAGCGGATGGGATAGAAACGTTATATAGCGATAAGGCATTGCGAGATAGACTCGCAGCAAACTGCAGCAACATCAATTTTCATAATAGCAAGGAACTGGAAAAACTATACGAACTGATATAGAGGGGGGCAATACAGGATGCGAAAGGGAAAAGTTAGTGTTGTTGTCCCAATCTATAAGGTGGAAAAATATATTCATCGCTGCATCGAAAGTATTCTTAATCAAACATACTTTAACTTAGAAGTCATCCTTGTAGATGATGGTTCTCCGGACAATTGTGGAGCTATTGCAGCTAATTACAAAAAATCAGATCCCCGGATAAAGGTGATATATAAGGAAAACGGGGGGTTATCGGACGCACGAAATCATGGAATGAAACGTGCAACAGGAGAATTCACCATGTTTGTTGATAGTGATGATTGGCTGGAGAATAACATGATTGAAAGCCTGGTTAAATGTAGCCAGGCATATCAAGCTGAAGTTGTTCAATCAGCTTTTTTTTATGCCCATGAAGATAAATTACTTTTGGATAATAGGTATCATAATGAACATGATGCGCCAATACAACTGGATAATAGAAAGCTAATGTATGAGTTAGTTATTAACGAACGGGTGAAGAATTTTGCCTGGGGTAAGCTTTATAAAACAAAGCTGATCAACGATATCCCATTTCAAAAAGGGGTGTTATTTGAAGATGTGTTTTGGGCACATCAAGTGATGCAACGAGTTGAAAAGTTTGTGCTTTTACATAAGCCATTATATTACTATTATCAACGGTATGATAGCATCGTCGCATCCTATACTCCAAGAAACCTCGATATTATTAAAGGGTTAAAGGAAAGGCACCGGTTTATCGAGAATTATTATCAGGGACTAACAGATGAGTCCTATAAGGCTATATTGAATATGAGTTTTATCCATTATAATCTATTGCTGCTTAACAGAGAGAAGGATAAAAACGGGTTGCATAGAAAAGAAATACAATCCTACATAAGTGAAAACTACTATAGGCTGAGAAGAGCAGTAATGGACGACAAAACGTTAAGAAAGCAATTATATTTATTTTCCCTACATCCTTATTTAAATGTTCTATTTCTTGGAGTAAGGAAAGTGATGAGGGCGGCTAGAATATTGCCTAAACCAGTTGGATTAAAGCAGGAGGTGTCATCTAAATGAAGAAATGGATCGCGTTAATTATTATTTATATATGTAACTGTCTTCCGATAAAACAGAACAAAATATTCTTATTTAGTTATTATGGAAGTCAGTATGGATGCAGTCCAAAGTATATTACCGAATATATTAAGAAGTATTACCCAAAAGACAGATTTGACGTTGTCTGGGCCTTTAATGACCCTGATTCCAAAAAACACCTGGACCAAGTTAAAAAAGTAAAGGTCATGTCATTACGATATTTTTATGAATTGTGTACGTCGAAAGTGATCATTACAAATTATCGAACTACTGGTTTATTTGTTAAACGAAAGAAGCAGTATTACATTCAAACATGGCACAGTTCACTACGGTTAAAACATATTGAAAAGGATGCTGAGGCTGTGCTCCCACCAAGCTACGTAAAAATGGCGAAGAAAGACTCAGTAAAATGTGATTTATTATTATCCGGATGTAAGTACAGTACCGCTATATTTAAACGATCCTTCTGGTATGGAGGAGAGATTTTTGAGCATGGAACACCAAGGAATGACTTATTGTTCAAACGTAATCCAGACAAGAGAGCGGATGTATTAGAAAAGTTACATGTTAATTCTGATTCTAAAGTTTTGTTATATGCACCAACATTTAGAAAAAATAATAACCTGGAAGTTTATAATATTGACTGGTCTCGCTTGGTACGCCAGCTGGAAAGCAGATTTGGCAATGAGTGGACAATATTGGTCAAACTTCATCCACACTTAACCGCAGAATCAGGCAAGCTTACTTATGGTGATCGTGTTATGGATGTAACTTCATACGACGATATACAGGAATTGCTGCTAGCAGCAGACGTACTGATATCCGACTACTCATCACTAATATTTGATTATTCGATAACCAAACGGCCATGTTTTCTCTATGTACCGGATCTAGAGGAGTATACAAGGCAAGACAGAAAGCTGTATTTTGATATAACAGACCTTCCGTTCATTAGTGCAACAAGTAACAATGACCTGTTAGAAAAAGTTGCCACGTTTGATTACGTTCAATATAGAAAACAAATAGAAAAATTCCTATATAAGGTTGGTACTTTCGAGGACGGAAATGCAAGCAAACAATTGGTAAAGCGGATCGACCGTATTTGCCATGGCCAAAAAGGGAAAAGGAGTGAAGAAATATATGAAGCAGTATAAAATCGGCTATACAACAGGGGTATTTGATCTATTTCATGTTGGTCACCTGAACATTTTAAAAAAAGCAAAAGAAAAATGCGAATTTCTCATTGTAGGCGTAAGTACAGATGAGTTAGTGATGAAATACAAAAATAAGCAACCCATCATCCCTTATGAGGAAAGAATAGAAATTGTAGAAGGGATTAAATATGTCGATGAAGCAATACCACAAAAAGACAGAGATAAATATCGAGCTTGGGAGCATTTAATTTTTGACGTCATGTTTGTTGGTGACGACTGGAAAGGAAATGCTCTTTTTAATGAACTGGAAAAAAAGTTTAACAAAGAAGGAGTCGACATCGTCTATTTCCCATATACAAAGGGTGTTTCGTCGACGATCGTGAATGAGAAAATTAAATTGGGATAAACAACTGAAATATAAGCATACAATATAGTTGAAAAAGGTTGGATTAAGATGAGCACATTTGTATCTCTGGGTAATTTTATAAGTATAAACAAGAAATTATCAATTCCATCTATAGCTTTCAAATTGTTTTGTTGTAAACCTTTAATGCCGAGAAACCCACTAAAAAGACTAAGGGTTGTATATAACTATTTAATTCTGTTCAGACGAAATAATGTGTCTAATGAACACATCTTAAGAAGTGATGGGGACGTCGCTATAAAGGTTGTCGATAGTAATTACAAAGTCATAAACTTGAAAAGGAAAATCATTCAAACAATTTTCGATGAGGAGAACGAAGATAAAATTTGTGGCAGCTTGATATATAAAGACTCAAGCACTTTGTATGAAAAAATTTGGGATATTGATAAGGAAAACAGAATAATAACAGGATTATTTTATAACGGACATCACCCTAACCTAAATAAAACAAAAAGTAAAATTCTTAAAAATAGGTTAACAGATATGTTTATAAGCTTATTAGCAGAATCAGACATAAGAAATGTTAATGCTAGGGTCTATGCTAAATCACTTGTCGATCTTACATTAGAAATTTTGGATAGAAATTCTGAGGGGATAACGGAAAAAGAATCTCGTTATGTGAGAAATTTTCTTGTTCGAATATACGAAAGGTTTATCAAAAACAATGAAGAAAGGTTTATACAACTAACACTTAGTCATGGTGATATAAAAGAAGATAATCTTCTAGTACAGAATAATAAAATTGTGTTAATAGATTGGGAGTTTTGTGGATTCCGTTCTCCAACTTTTGATTTAATAAAATTTAAAACAAGGTTTCCGAATTTTGGAGATGATTTCTATTCTAAGTTAAATAAATACTTATTCGATAAGTTGTCTAATAAAACTAAAAGAGGTAACGAGTTAATCCAACGTTATATGAATAATTATTTAGATTTATTTTATTTAGAGGACATAACATTAAGGCTTATACAGTTTGAGAATAGGGAATTTGCAAAAGATTTTTCAAAAATAATTAAATTTATTAAAAGACATTCAAATTATGAATCTTAAGCTTAGACTGATTTTAGAAAGGAGTGTGAAGAATAAAAAATGAAGAAGCGTTTATTATTTGTTATTGACTCACTTCATTGTGCAGGTGCAGAAAAAAGCTTAGTTACCTTATTGGGGTTGTTGGATTACTCTAAATACAATGTTGATTTAATTTTGTTTGGTCACGGTGGTGAATTAGAACAACTTGTTCCTGATGAGGTAAATATTCTTCCACCTTTCAAGTATACTCAATTTGCGAAATCAAGGCTATCAGAAGTATTTGTAGAATCCTTTAAAGAGGGTAGCTTTCAAATGCTTTATGCGAGACTGAAATATTCAGTAAAGATACACAGTAAAAAATACCGCAATTCGCAGAAAGCAAGATTATATTGGCAGAGTGTTTCGAGAGTAATTGAGCGAAATCCGAAAACATACGATGTGGCTATAAGTTATGCTCAGGGAGTTCCAACTTTCTATGTAGCTGAAAAAGTTAATGCCTCGAAGAAATTTGGTTGGGTTAATGTTAGTTATAGATTAGATAAAAAAGAGAAAGAATTCCAAGAAAAGTTCTATGATCAAATAAATGAAATTGTTACAGTGTCTGACTCTACCAAAGAGGTCCTTTTGGAATCATTTCCTAAATACACAGATAAAATAAAAGTGATTCATGATATTAATAATCCTCTATTAATTTCTGATATGTCAGGGATTGGAAGTGATTATGAGGATTTGTTTGATGGAATTAGAATAGTTACTATTGGGAGATTAGCGAATCAAAAAGGTTATGATATTGCACTTGAGACATGTAGAAAGCTGAAAGAGCAAGGTATTCATTTTAGATGGTATGTTCTTGGCAAGGGGCCTCTGAAGAAAGAAATAGAGGATTATATCGAAAAACATGATTTAAGTGAACATTTTATTTTATTAGGTGTAAAAGCAAATCCCTATCCATTCATAAAAAACGCTGATATGTACGTGCAGACGTCCAAATTTGAAGGTTTCGGTATTGCCATTGCAGAAGCACGGATGCTTAATGTTCCAGTCGTAACTACTAAATTCGATGCAGTATATAGTCAAATGGTTGATGGAAAAAATGGCCTTGTTGTTGATATGAATTCCGCTGCAGTATGTGATGGGATTATGGCATTAATAAATGATCATGAGTTAAGACAAAGTATTGTAAGCTATTTGGAGAATGAGAAAAAAGGAAATGTTGAAGAAATAGAGAAGTTTTATCAATTAATTGGATGATATTTATAGAGTGGGAGGAGAAAAATGAAGCAACCAGATATAAGTATTATCGTTCCTATCTATAATTCTAGCCAGTATATTAGTAAGTGTATAGAAAGTATTATGGCACAAACATTTAGGAACTTTGAACTGATTTTAGTTAATGATGGATCGACGGATCATAGTGGTCAAATTTGTGATCAATATGCTGAAAAAGATAGTAGGATAATTGTAATTCATAAAAAAAATGGAGGAGTGTCCTCTGCAAGAAATACTGGGATTAACATAGCTAAGGGGGAATATATTAGCTTTGTAGATGGAGACGACTGGATTTATAGCGATATGTATTATCGGTTATATGAGTTATGTAAAGAAACAGATAGTGATATTTCAATTTGTGGAAACTACAGAGAGGTAAATGGAGATGTCATTCATGTTGAAAGAGAAAAACTTGTAATAGAAATGGATAATACGGAAGCGATGAGACAGTTATTTACAGGAAAATATTTCAGATTTGCAGTATGGGCAAAATTGTATAAAAAAAGTTGCTTTGAAAATATTCAGTATCCAGAAGACAGAAGGCTCGACGACTTACCAACCACATATAAAATATTTACGAATGCAAATAAGGTTGTTTATACAAGTTATGCTGGGTATGTATATTTGCTAAGAGAAAACAGTATATTAACTTCTTCTTATAATGAAAAAAAACTAGATGTATTTATAGGTTGGGATGAAATCATTGCTTTTATGAATGAAAACTATCCGCAGCTATCTAAAGAGTATATTTCTTGTTTTGTGTACTATAGTATGGATCATGTGTACTCCATTTTGAATCAAGTAAAAGACCCGGCCGAGAAGGAGAAGTACATTTTATATATACAAAAATTTATTAGGAAATATTATAAAGAAATCCTTAAAAATGCACGTTTGTCATTGAAGTATAAATATTTAACCACCTTAATAAATTACAATGTGAGATTTTTATTTTTGAATAATAAAATAAAAAGGACTGTAACTAGGCAGTTATAAAAAATACACATAATAAAACTTATATGTTGAAAGTGAGTAGGTCTATGAAAAAGAAAGTTATTTTCATGATAATAAACATGAATGTTGGCGGAACAGAAAAAGCATTACTTAATATGATAGCTGAAATGCCAAAAGCTGATTATGATATTACAATTTTAATGCTTGAGAAATATGGAGGATTTTTAGAATCTATCCCTAGTGAAGTAAATGTTGAATATTTACAAGAATATCCTACATTTAAAGAGGAACTTAATCAGCCGCCAAAGAAAAAAGCACTTAAACTTATTAAAAGAGGTAGGTTCATAAAAGGAATATTATTTTCAACTATAGTTTTATTATCAAAGTTGACAAAAAACAAAAGTATCTTTTTTAACTATCTCTTAAAAAATGTCCCTGAATTAACAAATGAATATGATGTCGCCATAGCTTATGCAGGTCCAATGGACTTCATAAGCTATTTTGTTGCCATGAAAATTAACGCTAAAAAGAAAATTCAATGGATCCATTTTGATATTACTAAGGTAGGATTTGATAATAGGTTTGCGGCTAAACTCTATAAACAGTTTGATAAGATCTTTGTGGTGTCTAAAGAAGGAAAGAACAAGTTCATCAATTTATTTCCGCAATTTGAGAATAAGGTAGAGTCATTTCCTAATAAGGTGTCCCGAGAAATAGTATTAAAAATGGCTGATGAAGGTCCAGGATTTGAAGGTAACTTTAATGGAGTCAGAATTTTAACCGTTGGGAGATTAAGTAAGGAAAAAGGTCAGGATTTGGCAATTCGTGCACTAGCAAAATTAAAAAAGGCAGGATTTAATGTTAGATGGTATTGCATTGGCGAAGGAAGTGCTAGAGCAGAGTATCAAGAATTAATAAAGGAATATGAGGTAGATAATGATTTTATATTACTAGGTGCAAAGCCTAATCCGTATCCTTATATGAAACAGTGCGATATATATGTTCAACCATCAAGACATGAGGGTTATTGTATAACATTGGCTGAGGCGAAGTGTTTCAATAAACCCATTGTCAGTACCAACTTTACCGGGGCTAGAGAGCAAATAGTAAATGGAAAGACAGGCGTTATTGTAAATATTGGCGAAACAGATGTGTATAACGCAATAAAAAAAATGTTAGATAATAAATTATTATGCCAACGATATTCTGAAAGCATATCAAAGGAGCACTTTGAAAAAATTGTGTCACATTACTGAAATAACTTAGTCTTTCATAGTAACAGTAATTAGGGGAGTGGAATTAAGTGAACCCACAAATTAGTATAATTGTACCGATTTATAACGTGGAGCAATATTTACACAAATGTATGGGTTCAATACTTGCCCAAACTTTTAAAAATATTGAAGTAATTCTAGTAAATGATGGTTCTACTGACAAATCCAGCGCTATTTGTGATTTATATGAAAATATGGACAACAGGATAGAAGTGATCCATAAAAAAAATGGTGGTGTTTCTTCTGCACGTAATAAAGGTATTGAGGCTGCAAAAGGGGAATTTATAGCATTTGTAGATCCAGATGATGTTATTGAACCAACCATGTATGAGGAGTTGTGGAAATCAGCAAAACAACTAGATGCAGATATTGTGGTTTGTCCTATTAAGACGATAAATCAAGTAATTAATAGAATATCCATTTCCTCGATTTGGAATAAATCTGGATGTGTACTAAATAAGCAAATAATAGAGAATGAGATCATACCATCTATTTTAGTTAATAAAACGTATAGTTTAGTATCTAGTGTCAACAAATTATATAAAAAAACAATTTTTGACTTCTATGGTATAAGATTTGATGAAAAAAAGCATCACAGTGAAGATGCAAGGTTAAATTTCACTCTACTAATGATAATAGATACCTTGGTCTTTGTAGATAAGCCCTTATACATATATTACATAAGGGAGAGGGGTTCATTAACACAAGTTTTTAGACCTAATCTGTTTGAGTATATAAAAGATAACAGGACCTTTTTAGTAAAATTATGTGAAAAGTATAATATGAACGAAAAAATCAAATTTGTAACTAGCCATTTTACAAATGTTACATTATTGCACATACAGGATGTTGTTTTAAATGCTAATTTAACAAAAGTGGATAAACAAAAGATATTGTTGTCAATTATGGAAGATGAAGTATTTATGAATGATATATTAAGCTATTCTAGCCCATCATTCTTTTATCAAGTTCTAAAAGTATTAAGTATTAGAAAAAAAATAAAACTATTAATAAGTATTGTAAGAATTAAGATTGGAGTTCAAAATATACATAATTTTATTATGGGATTTAGATCTAATATAGATTAATAACTTATTTAAGAGGTGTAGTGACTCGTGAGTAAAAAAAGAGTATTAGTAAATGCGTACTTTGCTCAAAACCTGGGAGACGATTTATTTTTAAAAGTACTATTTGATAGATACCCTAACGTTGAATTTCATTTATTAACAGCAAGTGAAAATTACAATATAGTATTTCAAAATTACAGAAAAGTTAAAATCATAAAAAGTCTTAGTATGAAAATAGGAAATCGCACAGTTAATTTATTTAATAAGTTACACGAGGGTATTGTGAAATATAGAAATTATAATGCATTTTTAAACATAGGTGGCTCTATTTTTATGGAAAGTATGGGTTGGCAAAAGAGTTTAGAAAGTAGAAGCCAATTACCTGAAAAGTTTAAAGAGGGAAATAAGAAAACATATATTATAGGAGCAAATTTTGGGCCATTTGAAGATGACTTATTTATTGAGAAACATAAAGAATTTTTCTCGCATTTTGATGACATATGTTTTAGAGACAATTATTCTTACAAAATTTTTGGTGATTTAAATAATGTTAGATCTGCACCAGACGTTGTCTTTAGCTTGAAAGGTGGATACTCCGTCGCACAAGATAAGTTTATAGGCTTTTCAATCATTGATGTTGAGAAGAGAAAAGACTTGAAACAATACTTTTATAGATATATCCAAAAGATGAGTGAAATAGCAATTACCTATATAGACCTTGGATATAAAATTAAATTTTTTTCTTTCTGTGAAAACGAAGGCGATTTGAGAGCAATAAATTATATTTTAAATAGCTTGGACTCTTGTTACACAGAACAAGTGAAAGTTGTTAATTACAGCGTAGATATAAACACATTTCTAGATGAATATAAAGCTTGTGAGACTGTAATAGGAACGAGATTCCATTCTATTATTTTGAGTCTGTTATTCAATCAAAATATTTTCCCAATAATTTATAGTGATAAGTCCTACAATGTGCTAAAAGATATAAACATGGATGGTAAATGCTGCTTTATTAAAGATATTGAAGAGCTTGATGTAAAGAAAATGATAAAAATTTTACCCGGAAATAAATTAAAGAATAGAAGTGTAATGTTGGAAGCTGAAAAACAATTTAATAAATTAGATCTATTATTATTATAGTCTATATATATATTTCTTGCTCTAACAGAGCCATAATGAATTCTTTAAAAAGGTGATGTCAAAAATGAGAATGTCCATTAAAAAATTACTGCAGTTTTTTAACAAAAGGGAAAAGAAAAAGTTATTAATATTACTCTTTATGATGATAGTTGCAGCTTTATTTGAGACGGTTGGAATAGGTTTAATAGTCCCCTTTGTTGGGATTGTAACCGATCCTGCTATTATTCAGGAACAAGCTATTTTGACTTATATTTACGAACTGTTTAATTTTCAATCAGAAACTAATTTTATTGTGTTTTCAGTGATAACTTTGCTGGCAATATTTGTTTTAAAGAATTTATACTTACTTCTTTTTAACTACGCACAGTTTAGAGTCATCTTAAATCAACAAGTTAAGTTATCTCGGAATTTATTTAGAGAGTATTTAACAAAACCATATACTTTTCATTTACAAAGAAATACTGCAGATCTACTCCGGAATGTAAATGGAGAAGTATCTAAGGTGTTTCAAGGAATCGTTATGTCGGGGTTTCAATTATTTACTGAGTTCCTTGTTATTGCGTGTATTTTAATATTGTTGTTGGCAACAGCTCCAATTGCAACATTAGTAGCTTCTATCTTGTTAGGTGGAAGTGTTTTTTTATTTTTTGCGATTCTTCGTAAAAAGATTAGCCATTTAGGGAAAGAGCAGCAAAAAGTAAGTGGAACAATGATTAAATGGGTTAATCAGGGGTTAGGCGCAAGTAAAGAAGTAAAAGTATCAGGAAAAGAGAGTTTCTTTATTAATTCATACACTGGACAGAGTCAAATTAAGGCAAACAATAGCCGATATATGAAGATGTTGGAGGTAGCTCCAAGGTTGTTTATCGAGACTTTATTGGTATCTATCGTTCTAATTACGATGTTAATTATTGTTTTTCAAGGAACAGGTATAACTCAAATTGTATCGACAATGGCCTTATTTGCTATGGCTTCTTTTCGTTTAATGCCCTCAATTACACGTGTGGTATCACTGATTACTAGAATTAGGTATAGTCAACCTGCATTATCAGTTGTTTATAATGACATATTTCTGAACAAAGATGAAAATACAAAGATTAAAAGTAATAAAGAATCAATTATAGTAAATCAAGGGGAAAAGACTTTTAAAGACTCCATAAAATTAATAAAGGTATCCTTTCGCTATCCAAACCAAAAGGAATATTCAATAAAGGATATTTCATTGACTATACCAATAGGACAGTCAGTTGCGTTTATTGGCGAGTCGGGTGCTGGGAAAACAACCCTAGTTGATATTATTCTGGGATTGTTTCGACCAGAAGAAGGAGAAGTGTTGATAGATGAAAAAAACCTCCATGATCAAAAAGCATTATGGCAGCAAAAAATAGGATATATTCCTCAAAGCATATTCCTTTCAGATGATACTATACGTGGAAATGTTGCATTTGGAATAGATAAAACTAAAATAGATGAAGATGAAGTATGGCGTGCATTAGATCAAGCGCAATTACTAGAATTTGTTAAAGGACTCCCAGAAAAACTTGAAACAACGGTGGGAGAGCGAGGAGTAAGACTATCTGGAGGTCAACGACAACGTATAGGAATAGCGCGAGCCTTATATCACAATCCTGAAATATTATTTATGGATGAAGCAACGTCAGCTTTAGACAATGAAACGGAAAAAGAAATTATGAAGGCAATTGATGGTTTAAAAGGTGAAAAGACCTTGATTATAATAGCCCATAGATTAAGTACTATTGAAAATTGTGATATCGTTTTTAAAATAAATAAAGCAGAATTGGTTGCAGTTGATAATAAAATAGAAAAGTCAATCATCTAGAAGCAACCCAGTTATTAATACGATAAATATTCATATCCGTGATATCAATAAGAATTATTTAATTTAAAAGAAATTCGGAGTTGATAAGAGTGCTGAAAATTCATAAACCACAAATAATAAAAACTAATACTGGTGTTAGAATACAAACTGCGTTTGAGGATGAACGAAGTATAGATACATTATGGTACGAAGTAGAAGAGGAATATAGCGAATATCTGACAGATGAAACAGCTGATGGATTTTTAGTTGGCTTATTGTTTTACGCGCTAAAAAATGGTTATGACATAGAAGTTGTAGCACCTGTTTCACAGAACTTATATTATTCACTTAACAACTATTTACTTCCACTGTTAGCAGAAGTATATGGGTATAGTAACATTAATATATATTGTAGTGAACTAATTACGGAGCCCATAGAAAATAAGGGTGCTGTTGGTACTGGTCTTTCTTGTGGAATTGATTCTTTCGCTACGATTATCGATCATTTGGATGATAAATGTCCAGAAAATTATAAGATTACTTATTATACATTTTTTAATGTTGGTTCTCATGGTGATAATGGCGGAGAAAAGGCAAGGAAATTTTTTCGAGAAAGGGCGAAAATTACTAGTGAATATGCTCGGGAGATTGGGAAGGAATTTATTTCTGTAGATAGTAATATTAGCGAAGTATTACACATGAATTTTAAACAGACTAACACTTTAAGAAGTTTGTCTGCAGTTCTTATCTTACAAAAATTATTTAAGGTATACTATTATTCATCTAGTGTTCCTTTGAAAAGATTCAGGTTGGTCAAAGAGGACACAGGAGCTTTTGATATCTTTAATATGAGTATGTTATCTACTGAAACAATTAGGTTTTTCTCAGGTTGTCCATTTATGACAAGGATTGAAAAAACTGAACTTGTAGCTAATTATAAACCTTCATATAGGTATTTGAATGTTTGCTATTTTAATAAGTATAATTGCGGAAAATGTCCTAAGTGTTTAAAAACACTATTGATACTTGAAGTAATTGGAAAAATAGAATGTTACTCAAATGTCTTTAATCTTAAAGCATATTACTCTAGCAGGCATCAATATATCGCAACCGTTCTAGCAAAAAGAAAAAGTGTCAAATCATTGCAAGAGGTTTATGAAGAAATGTTGGTCAGAGACTTTACAATTCCGTTCTCATCAAAATTTATGGCATTCGGATATATAATAAAATTTTATTTTATTAGTAAGTTCATGGGCAAGGGTACTTATACTAGATTAAGGAATTTATGGAGTGGACATTTTAAAAGAAAGGTTTCATAAGTTAAATGCTAATAATAGACACACATAATTGTAAATTATTAATTTGATTGGAGTTTAGGAGTTGATTTAAGTGTTGAAAATTTATCACCCAGAGATAATTAAAACTAATACTGGATGGGTCAACCGAGAATATTAGATGAATGATTTTAAAGGCAGATTCATAGGTGAAGGAGGTATGCAAAATTTAAAAACACATGGCGACGGATATTTAAGGAAAGTTCTGCACAGATTTAATAGAAATGGTTAATGACATGAAAGGGGGATCCAATGAAAAATCAACTTTTAATGAATGAAGTCTTTTGGCTCCGTTGCATAGCTTGTTTAGCTGTTACATTAGGTCATGCTATTGGTAATGGGTTTCACTTTTATATGGAGCCAAATTTTTTTCATTCGAGCTTATATGTTTTACATATGGCTGTTCTTTTTGGGGTCCCTGTATTTGTATTTATTTCTGAGCTTCTTTTAGCAAATAAATATACTGAAAACGTACCTAAGGGGTTTATGATGAAAAGAGTTAAGATTTTATTATTGCCATATTTGGTTATGAGTATTGTTTATGCAATTATTTCTATTGATACATGGACTTTACAAGCTGTAGTTTCTAGATTGGCTATGAGTATTTTCCTTGGAGATTCAGCAGTTTATTTTATTTTAATCATATTCCAATTTTACTTTTTACATTTGCTATTACGTAAGTACTTAAATCACTTGTCAGCAAAATTTGTTATTCCTTTAGCCTTGGTGATTAATTTTTTGTACTTAGCTTTTTTTAATTTTGTGGAATCCCCTAATAATACAGTTGGACATTTCATTTGGACTAAAGGTTATTGGATGCCATTTGCTGGATGGATTTTTTATTTTGTTTTAGGATTTTATTGTGGCCGTAATTACCATAATATGTTAACGATTCTAAAGAAAAGATGGGTACTAGTGGCACCTATATTATCTTTGTTATTACTTTTAATTATAAATAAGGTATTTTATATGGATTATGATTCTAAGAGGGTGGATATGTTAATTTATAGCACTTCTGTAATATTTTTTATTATGTATATAGCATCCCGAATAAAACAGGTTCCAAAATTAGTGATGTTTATTAGCAACCATTCATTCAGTATTTTTTTATTGAACTTACTTTATTTCCACTTACTAAGATATATAGAACCACCTGCTTTTTTGAATGTAGTTTCTTATACACTTCTGGTATTTTTATTAACCATGCTCCTATGCATCGGTACAGCTTATTTATTTAACCAGTTTAGTTTTGGTAAATATTTTGTCGGACGTATTATGACATACAACGTTGAGGATAAGATAAAGGGTAAACCCGGTTCTCTTGCTGCTATAAAAGACAGTAAGTAGTTAATCCATAACTTAGAAAACTAGTAAAAGACTTTATAGGTCTTTTATTTTTTATGCAATTTTTTACAAAAACAATTAAAAGGTGGTCTACTATGAAAGGAATTATTCTGGCTGGTGGAAGCGGAACACGGTTATACCCATTAACAAGATCGATATCCAAACAGTTGCTGCCGATATATGATAAACCGATGATTTACTATCCCATCTCGGTGTTAATGCTGGCTGGGATTAGGGATATTTTGATTATATCGACGCCTGAGGATACGCCACGGTTTGAGCAGTTATTAGGTGATGGTGCGGAGTTAGGAATTAATTTGTCTTACACCATTCAAGATGAACCTAATGGGTTAGCAGAGGCTTTTATAATTGGTGAAGATTTTATTGGTGATGACGATGTTTCTTTAATTTTAGGTGATAATATTTTCTATGGTCATGAATTCACGTCGCACCTTGAAAGAGTAACAAAGCAATTAAATGGTGCTACTATTTTCGGCTATAATGTTAAAGATCCTGAACGGTTTGGTGTAGTGGAATTTGATCCAAATGGGAAGGCACTTTCTATTGTAGAGAAGCCTTTGGTGCCTAAATCTAATTATGCGATAACCGGCTTATATTTCTTTGATAATCAGGTTGTAGATATAGCAAAAAGTGTAAAGCCATCCGCAAGAGGTGAACTGGAAATAACCGATATTCTCCAAGAATACCTAGAGCGAGATCGGTTAAATGTTGATTTACTCGGTCGAGGATTTGCCTGGTTAGACACTGGAACACATGAGTCATTGTTAGAAGCATCACAGTTTATTGAAATAATCGAAAAGCGACAGCGCTTAAAAGTGGCATGCTTGGAAGAGATTTCTTATAACAAAGGTTATATTTCTGAGTCTAAGCTATTAGAGTTAGCGGATCCCCTAAGGAAGAGTGAGTACGGTCAATATTTGATTCGGTTGGTGGAGATTAACAGGAATAAAGAGAGAGAAGGATTACATCTGTTGAAGTAAATTAATAAATACCTTGGGAGGAAAATAATGAAACTAATTGATACAAAGCTTGATGGTGTGAAAATTATTGAGCCAAAGGTTTTTAAGGATAATCGGGGTTTTTTTATGGAGAGCTTTAATTTTAAAAAGTTTGAAGAACTTAGGTTAAAATTTGATTTTATTCAGGATAATCACTCACTTTCAGTAGATAAGGACGTAATTCGTGGGCTTCATTATCAGTTGAATCCAAATGCTCAAACAAAACTTGTCAGGGTGATTACTGGGTCGATTTATGATGTAGCAGTAGATATTCGTCAAGGTTCCCCGACATTTGGTCAATGGATGGGGGTTAAGTTGAGTGAGGATAATCACCGGATGCTTGTTGTTCCGAAAGGATTTGCTCACGGATTTTGTACATTGCAGGAAAACACACATGTTCAGTATAAGGTAGATGACTATTACTCGGCAGAAAATGATAAGGGCATACTTTGGAATGATCCTGCACTTGCAATTGACTGGCCTACCTCTAATCCAATTTTATCCGAAAAAGATGCTAAGCAGCCATTGCTAAACGATGCGGAAATTAACTTCCTGTATCAGACTAAAGAAGGTGTTGATCATGGAGTCTTATGATTACCTGATTGTTGGGGGCGGTATCATAGGATTGTCCATTGCAAGGGAATTAAAGAATAGATTTCCAGATGAGTCTGTTTGTATTTTAGAGAAGGAATCCGATGTAGCCCATCACTCCAGCGGTAGGAATAGTGGCGTGCTACATGCTGGATTCTATTATACCGCTAATAGCTTGAAAGCAAAGTTTACTAGAGAAGGTAACCAGGAAATGACGGCATATTGCGATGAACATGGCCTGAAGATAAATAAGTGTGGGAAGCTTGTTGTGGCTACAAATGAGGAAGAGTTGCAGGGATTAAAAGAATTAAAAAAGCGAGCAGAGAAAAACGGCGTTAAACTCCACTGGCTCAAAGAACAGGAAGCACATTTGATTGATCCTAATGTAAAGACCTGTAAGTGGGCTCTTTATTCTCCAACAACCTCTTCTGTAGATCCAATTGAGGTATGTCAGGCAGTTAAAGCTGAAGTCATAAACAAGGGTGTAGACATCAGGTGCAACACCCAATATAAGGGGAAATTAAATGAACAGATTCGAACAAATAATGGAACCTTCACATGTGACTATTTTATAAATGCAGCTGGGTTATATGCAGATAAAATTGCTAAGGATTATCAGTTCGGTGAGAAGTATACAATTATTCCGTTTAAAGGTATCTATCTTAAGTATGCCAAGAATAAATCGGATGTGAAGACAAATATATATCCTGTGCCGAACTTAGCTAATCCTTTTTTAGGTGTTCACTATACGAAGACAGTGAATGGTTCAATTAAAATCGGGCCAACAGCTATCCCTGCTTTATGGCGGGAAAACTACAGTGGGTTGGGTAATTTCAAGTTTAACGAGTTTTTCAGCATATTATTTTATGAGGCAAAGTTGTTTTTAACCAATTCGTTTAATTTCCGATCCCTGGCATTTGAAGAAATGAAAAAATATAAGAAAGCTTATTTTATAAATTTATCCTTTAAGATGGTTAAGCATTTAAATCATAAAGGATTTGGTGATTTCATGAGACCCGGGATTCGTGCTCAACTATTGAACAAAGAAACATTAGAGCTCGTACAGGATTTTGTTGTTGAAGGTGATAATCGTTCCTTCCATATACTAAATGCAGTTTCACCAGGCTTTACCTGTGCATTCCCATTTTCACGATATGTAGTGGATGGAATTGTTAAGAGGCAAGGGAGAAAGTTAGAGAAGGATAAAATATCGTAAGGAGGAAGAAAAAAGTGAAAAATGTGCTCGTAACAGGTGCAGGTGGGTATATTGGAAGTATTTTAGTACCGAAGTTATTAGAAAAAAATTACACAGTTACGGTAATTGATCGATTTTTTTTTGGAGTTGATAAACTACAACCCCACAACAACTTAACGATTATTCATGAAGATTGTCGGCGGTTAAAAGAAGAGCATTTCATTGACGTTGATGCAGTTATTGATCTAGTAGCTATTTCAAATGATCCAAGTGGGGAGTTATTTAAGGAAGTTACGTATGAAGTGAATTTTGCAGCAAGAGTGAACACGGCTATGCTTGCAAAAAAGATGGGTGTAGAACGATACATATTGCCTTCTTCCTGCAGTATTTATGGGTTTCAGGATAAGGATACAATCGTTGATGAGTATGCTGAAACAAATCCATTAACAGTCTATGCAAAAGCAAATGAAGGGGCTGAGAATGGGGTCCTTCCATTAGCTGAGGATAATTTTACGGTGACTGTGATGCGGCAAGCAACTGTTTATGGCTATTCACCAAGAATGAGGTTCGATCTAGCGGTAAATGGGATGACTTATGGTGCATGGGAAAATGGAATTATTCCTTTAATGCGCGATGGGTCACAATGGAGGCCAATGGTACATGTGGAAGATACGACCGATGTAATGTGCCTGTTGTTAGAAGCGGATGCTCATATGGTTAATGGTGAGATTTTTAATGTAGGATCTAAGCGAAATAATTATCAATTAGGACCACTTGCGGAGGAAATTGCCGCTGCATTGCCAATTGATGTAAAGATTGAGTGGTATGGCGAACCAGATCACCGCTCATATCGTGTTAATTTTGAGAAGATCGAGAACGCTCTGAATTGGGAGGCTAACTATACAGCGGCAGATGGTGCACTTCAAATTTATCAGAAGTTGGAAGCTGGAACCCTCGAAAAGACGGAGCAAACAATAACGCTAAATTGGTATAAAGAATTAATTAAATGGCAGAACATAATGAAGCAGGTAGGCATGTATGGCGGTATTTTAGAAATACAAAAAAATGACCAATTAAGTATAGCTCACCGAAGTCGGGGAGTGTTTTTTTAATTGAAACGTTCTTTATTGAGAAAGAACACTTTATTAGGAGGCTATTTAATGGATAAAATAACGCGAGTTGGTATTGCTGGAACAGGTTTAATTGGTAAAGGGATAGCGTTGGAAGTTGGAAAACAATCTGAATTAAGCTTAGCAAAGGTTCTCACGCGCCGTGATATTACTACTATGAATGATTATCCCTTTCCAGAAAGACTTACAAATTCCGTAGAAGATTTCATTGGAAATTGTGACTTAGTAGTCGAATGCAGTGGTGATGTTATATATGGAACTGAAGTTATCGATCAGGCATGCAAAGCTTCCTTACCTGTTATAACAATGAATGCTGAACTTCAAGTGACAACCGGTTCATATTTTGCAAAGAGGGGATTCATTACTGAAGCAGAGGGAGATCAACCTGGTTGTTTAGCATCATTACATGAAAATGTAGTAGAGATGGGCTTTAAACCATTAGTATATGGAAATATTAAAGGCTTTCTCAAATTAGATCCGATACTTGAAGATATGGAGTATTTCTCGAAAAGGAATGGTGTTCGTCTTGACATGACAATATCGTTTACAGATGGCACAAAAGTTCAAGTAGAACAAGCATTAGTTGCTAACGGACTTGGCGCTGGAATTGCTGTTGATGGGCTTCTGGCACCCAGTTCAAATGACTTAAACGCGACTGGTACCGAATTAGCTGAAGAGGCTAAACAGTTAGGGTATCCTATTTCTGAATTTGTGTTAGCACCAAAAGCTCCCCCTGGTGTATTTATTACAGCAGAACACGACAGCCGTCAAAAAGATGCCCTTCGTTATTTTAAGATGGGAGAAGGACCATATTATACAATTCTGCAAAACTTTCATCTTTGCCACCTGGAAGTCGTAAAAACAATCAAAAGGGTTATCAATGGGGGTGGTGTTCTATTAAACAACGGAGAAAATCCTTCAGTTGGAGTCGCGGCTATTGCAAAGAGAACACTTCAGCCTGGAGAGGAAATCGAAAAAGGAATTGGCAGTTTTCAGGTAAGAGGAGAAGCCGTTAAAATGACTTCGAATCAAAATCACGTTCCTGTTGGTTTGCTGGTGAATGCAGTCATGAAAAGAACAGTCGAAGAAGGACAAATCATTACGTTCGATGATGTGGAGCTGCCCGAGAGCTTAGCTTTAACAGCATGGCTTGAGACGATTGAAAAGTTGCCAATTAATAGTTGATAACGAGTTGAAGGCTAAAAATGGAATGAATTTAGGGAGGAGAACAGTTGAATATAACAGTAGTTGGGGCGGGGTATGTAGGATTAGTTACTGGCGTTTCTCTAGCAGATATTGGTCATTATGTCACATGTGTTGATGTTAATAAAGATAAGATTGCTAAATTGAAGGAGGGTCTCTCCTATTCATGAACCTGGCCTGGAATCACTTATGCTAAAGAATATAGATGATAATAGGCTTAGTTTTACAAGTAGTTTGAAAGAGTGCCTTAAAGATACTGATATTATATATATTGCAGTTGGGACTCCACAAAATAAAGATGGTACAGCTAATTTGAATTTCCTGGAAATAGTAGCAGAAGATATTGCAATGAATATTTCAAAAGATATAGAGAATCATTAAAAGTACTGTACCAGTAGGGACGAATGAATATATTGGGGAATTAATTAAAGCGAAGATCCCCAAAGATATATCCTTTGACATTGTTTCGAATCCGGAATTCTTGCGAGAAGGTTCAGCAATCAATGACACGTTTAATGGCGATCGTATTGTGATTGGTGCAGAAAATGATAAAGCAGCATCAATAATCGAACAGGTTAATAAACCATTCAGTGTCCCGATTTTTAAAACTGATATTCGAAGTGCAGAAATGATTAAATATGCATCTAATGCATTTCTAGCAACAAAAATTAGTTTTATAAATGAAATATCTACTATTTGCGAAAAGCTTGGTGCAAATGTTGATGATGTTGCTAAAGGAATGGGGAAGGATAAAAGAGTTGGAAATCAATTTTTGAATGCAGGAATAGGCTATGGAGGATCTTGCTTTCCAAAAGATACAAATGCTTTGGTTCAAATCGCTGGTGGAGTACAACATGATTTTAATCTATTGAAAGCTGTAATAAATGTTAATAATAATCAGCAAACACTGTTAGTAGAGAAGGCACGACAACGCTTGGGTAGTCTGAAAGTTATGCGGATTGCTTTGCTGGGTTTAGCATTCAAACCAAATACAGATGATATGCGTGAGGCTGCATCTATTGTTATTTCAACTGGACTTCTTCAAGAAGGTGCTGAGGTTATTGCTTATGACCCAATTGCAAATGAAGTTGCAAAGCACGTACTTTCTGAAAAAGTACAATTTGCTAATTCGATTAATGATGCCCTAACCGAAGCTAATCTAGCTCTTATCATAACAGAGTGGAGAGAAATAATAGAATTAGACTTTAACAATGTCAGAAGATTGATGATTGACCCTATTATTATTGACGGAAGAAATTGCTTTTCACTAGATATGGTTAAAGATAAAGGGATAGAATATCATTCGGTTGGAAGGCCGGCGTTAAATGTGAGTCTGTATTGATATAGCATTCTGCTACAAGTCAAGTTCGAGACTTTGAAGGGAGGAACTTTACTTGGAAAGAAACACTACAATAGACGTTGTAAAATGTTTTGCGGTATTTATAGTTGTCTGTTTACATACCGTAACTTATGGCTACGATTGGCAGAGTAGTGAACATATATCCTTTATAATAGGTGTTTTTCCAAGATGGGTAATCCCCTTCTTTTTTATTGTTTCAGGATACTTCTTTGGCCAAAAAGTGATGAATAACTTTACCTCAAAAGCCTATTTTAGCCGCTATATGTTCAAGCTGATTGGATTGTTTATTACTTGGTACTTATTTTATCTGATTTATGATCTTATTTTACGAGCTGTGCTAGCTATTTATATGGGGTTAAACGTAAGTTCTGAGTTGAATCAATACATAAAGACTTTTGTAAATATAGATGCCCTTTATTATGGAGAAGGGATGACGTCGTATCATTTGTGGTACTTGACGGCGTTAATTTGGTCGATTGTTATCTTATATGTATTTATCAGAATTCGAAAGCTAGGTCTGCTGCTGATTTTGGGCGCTATCTTAAATATAATTGGTCTCTTTGGACAAACATATACAAGTATATTTCACTTACCAATACAAACGAAAGACGCATTGTTCTTTGGAGTATTTTATACAACACTTGGCTGCTATATTGCCTTTCATTATAAATGGATAATGCAGAAAGTCCGTGGAATTAAATCAAGATACTTTATTTACTTGATTCTGCTTTTTTCATTAATTCAGGTTATGGAGAGATTAATTACTGTATTTGTGCTAGACGGTGAACGGACCATTGGGGATTATTACTTATCAACTGCCCCTTTAACATTATGTTTTTTATTTATAGCATTGAAAAATAAATCGATAGGTCCAAAAACATTTATAGCAAAAGTGGGTAAAAATGCAGTAGGGATATATGTTTCACATTTATTTATAATAAGTATTGCAGCGCTTTCTCTTAATTTTATGGGGCTGGAGTATTTAAGGAATAATATCTTGTTTAATTTTATATTTGCGTTTGTCATTTTTATTATTTCTTATTACTTCTATAAAGTATTTAACTTATGTCTGTATAGGATTAATTTGTTATTTTCTTTGCTTAGATTTGGTAATAATACCAGCAAGAACAGTGCCCCCATGATGGAAGAAGAAGTTAAAAAGACAGCTATTTAAAGAAAATGAGGTGGTAACAATGAAACTAGCATTTATCTCTGACATCCATGGTAATGCACTTGCTTTGGATGCAGTTTTGAAAGACATAGAACAGAAAGAAATAGATAAGATTTTTGTTCTTGGCGATTTGTGCTTTAGAGGTCCAGAGCCAAAGCGTTCACTTGAGTTAGTAAAATCATTGAATACGGATGTTATCAAAGGAAATGCCGATGAGTGGGTAGTACGTGGAGTTCAAAATGACGAGGTACCTGAACAGGCTTTCGAAATAATGAATAAGGAAAGAGACTGGACTTACTCCAAACTTAGTTCGAATAGCATCGATTATCTTAGTCAGCTTCCAACAGAGTTAAACCTAGAATATAGTAACTTCAAAATTCATGCATTCCATGCGACGCCGTTAAGTTTGTTTGATGTTGTTCAACCACATGAGCATGATGATTCCGTAGAGGAAAAACTAATGCAACGAGATGCTGATCTATATATATATGGGCACATCCATAAAGCCTATATCAGATATATAAATGGAAAATGTATTGTGAATACAGGTAGTGTTGGCTTGCCGTTTGACGGACTGAACATGGCTTCGTACGTTGTGGTGGATGTTGAAAATGAGAGTTTTCAAGTGTCTATTGTAAGAGTTAAGTATAACGAACATGATGTGATTGGGCAGTTTAAAAATACATATTATCCAAATATCAATACTATGGAGAAAATCTTAATAAATGCCAGGGTTTAAAGTATATTTTACGGTTGCATTCTTTAAGTATTTATAGTATTGTTCGTTATAAGGAACAAATTGGTATGGTATTGAACTAATTCTAAATATAGAAATGCTAGAGTATTTTAAACTGGAGGAAGCCATGAGTGCAATTGCTGGAATTTATAATATAAGCGAAGAACCTGTATCACGGGAACATAGTCTAGGAATGATGAAAGCATTGCAGAAATTCCCTGCGGATGATGTTCAGATATGGCAAAAACAGAATATCTTTTTAGGCTGTCATGCCCAGTGGATAACACCTGAATCAGTTGGGGAGCAGCTACCTTACTATGACTATGAGCGGCAATTATCAATAACAGCGGATGCGATTATTGACAATCGTCTGGAATTGTTTCAGAAATTGCAAATTGATGAAGATGAAGGGGAAATCATACCTGATAGCCAACTAATTTTGCTAGCCTACTATAAATGGGGGAAGGAAACTCCTAAACATTTAATAGGTGATTTTGCATTTATGATTTGGGATGAGAAAAGGAAAAGACTATTTGGTGCGAGGGACTTTTCTGGAGCTAGAACGCTCTATTTTTTCCATAAAAATCAGCGATTCGCCTTTTGTACGGTCATGCAGCCATTATTAGCGTTACCTTATATAGAAAAGTGTATAAATGAACAGTGGCTTGCGGAATACCTAGCTATACCTAACATGATTGATGTCGTCGATAGCTCAATAACCGTCATTGAAAATATTCAACAAGTTCCTCCATCTCACTCAATTTCAGTAGAGGATGGAAAAATAATAATATCAAAGTATAATACGCTGATTTCAGTTAAAAATGTTAGCTATAAAAAGGATGAAGATTACGTTGAAGCATTTAAAGAGGTATTTCAAACCGCAGTGAATTCACGCTTACGTACATTCCACTCAGTTGGCTCTCAGTTAAGTGGTGGTTTAGATTCGGGTGCAGTCGCTAGTTTTGCAGCTAAGTCTTTACAAAAAGTAAATAAACAATTATATACATATAGTTATATTCCAGAGAACGACTTTATAGATTGGACACCTAGTCACAGAATGGCTGATGAACAGGATTATATTAAATCAACTGTTAAATATGCTGGTAATATAGAGGACCACTATTTGCGCTTTGAAGGCAGAAGTTCCATTTCAGAAATTGATGAATGGCTTGAAATAATGGAAATGCCTTATAAATTTTTTGAAAATTCTCTTTGGTTAAAGGGGATATATGCGGAAGCAAAACACCAGGGAATCGGGGTGCTTTTGAATGGTGCGAGGGGTAACTTTTCAATTTCCTGGGGACCGGCTTTGGATTATTATGGGCTCCTCCTTAAAAAGATGAAGTTGCCTCGACTTAGGGACGAATTGCAGCGTTATAGCTTAAAAACAGGAATAACTAATAAATCCCGATTACTTTCAGTTATTGGAAAGAAAGCATTTCCGTTAATGAATCGATTGGGTCAGCCGCAAGAAGTTTATCAATTGCCGATGCTAATAAATCCTGAATTTGCAAAGGAATATAAGGTATTTAATAAGCTTCAGGAAAACGGGATTGATATGGATGGAGCCTCAAAATACAACATTTATGAAATAAGGAAAAGACACTTTGAAAAGGAATTTATGTGGAATTCAACTGGAACATCTGGAACGAAATTATCTTTACGTTATGGGGTTTGGAACCGCGATCCAACTAATGATATAAGGGTCATTCGATTTTGTTTATCATTACCGGAAGAACAGTTTGTGAAAGATGGATTAGACCGAGCACTTATTCGAAGGGCAACAGAAGGATTTCTTCCTGATAGAGTTAGATTGAATCAAAAGGTAAGAGGGATTCAAGGGGCTGATTGGATTCATCGATCAACTCCATCTTGGGATTCGTTTTTAGAAGAATTAAAACAACTCGTTAAAGATCCTATAGTCTCGAATTTTTTGAATATAGAAATGCTTGAAACAGCCATTCCCAAAGTTCAGGAAGGACCACGACCAGAATATGCGTTTGACCCAGAACTCAGGGTTTTAATGCGCGCCTTAATTGTTTATCGTTTCTTAAAGTCATTTTACCTTGAGGGAGGTGATATCTATGCAAAAAGAATGGCAAAAACCAATGTTGGAAGTGTTAGACATTAACAAGACAATGCAGGGACCTGGAATTAGGGATGTAGATGCTACATTTGAAGATGACGATGAGTCAGTTCAACTTCATGAAAGTTAATTTTGGATTTTACAGCAACATTATGGATTTACAGCCCTTATACATATAGTGAGGTATGAGGGCTAATTCCATATAAAAATCTTAATTGCTTGATTGACACTATAGCTGAAAAGTGGTAAATTTATGTAAACGTTGTATTTTATAACGAACAAAATATTCTTATACTACGAATACTTTTTAACATATATTTTTTTTGATTTATAGTTCTTTAATGAGAACAACAGCTTTGGTGTAATCGATAAGGAGGCCCCCAATGAGTGCAATAACGGGAATTTTTCATGCTAACAGAGGTCCTATTCCAGTTGACCATATCGATAGCCTAATGAAGTCCCTCTTACAATATCCCTCCGACAATATTAATACATGGAAAAACGATAATATATTCCTGGGGTGCCATGCCCAGTGGATAACACCAGAGTCAATAGGCGAGCTACTGCCATATTATGATTATGAAAGACAGCTAGCAATTACAGCTGATGCCATTATCGATAATCGGGATGAATTGTTCAATATGCTACAGGTTGATCAAGAACAAAGGAAGTCAATGCCCGATAGCAAATTAATTCTGTTGGCGTATTATAAATGGGGAGAAGAAGCACCAAAGAAGCTGCTCGGTGATTTTGCATTCATGATATGGGATGAAAAAGAACATAAGTTATTTGGTGCAAGAGATTTTTCAGGTGCAAGGACTCTGTATTATTACCGTAACGACAGCAGGTTTGCCTTTTCTACAACGATAGAACCATTATTCACATTGCCGTATGTAAATAAAGAATTGAATGAACAGTGGCTTGCTGAATTTATAGCAATCCCAACGATGGTCGAAGCGGTTGATATGTTTTCGACGGTTTACAAGTCCATCCAACAGATTCCACCTTCACATTGTATAACGGTTAAGGATGGAAAGGTTTCGCTGTCAAGATATTGCACGGTCGAAGTGAATGAAACACTCAGGCTTAATTCCAACGCAGAGTATGAGGAAGCATTTCGCGATGTATTTCAAAAGTCAGTAAAGGCAAGGGTTCGTACACATGGAGAGGTTGGATCACATTTAAGTGGCGGATTAGATTCTGGTTCTGTAGTCAGTTTTGCAGCACCGGTGCTTAAAAAGGAAAATAAACGATTACATACTTTTAGTTATGTTCCCGAAGGTTCTTTTGACGATTGGACTCCTAATTACTATGTAGCAAATGAAAGTCCGTATATAAAGGAAACTGTAAATCATGTAGGTAATATATCGGATAACTATTTAAGTTTCGATGGCAAAAGCCCTTTATCAGAAGTCGATAATTTTCTCGAAATTATGGAGATGCCTTATAAGTTCTTTGAAAATGCTTTTTGGTTAAAAGGAATAAATGAACATGCCCAGAAAAACGGGGTAAAAATGATGCTAAACGGGGCAAGAGGAAACCACTCTATTTCGTGGGGGTCCATGAAATTAACGTATGATTATTATACAGATATGTTTAAGAAGTTAAGTTGGATCAGCCTTTATAACGAATTAGATGCATACTGTACTAATTATAATACTGGGAAGTCCGTTGTTGCTCCTTTTATTGTTCAAAGAGCACTGCGGTCATTAGTTACAAAAAAGAAACAACAGCATGATTACTTCCCCGCATTTATTAGTCCATCATTGGCAGAAGAGACGAATGTATTTGAAAAGCTTAAAGCTAATGGCTTCAGCTTGAACAGTAACCTTACTAATCTAACTGAATATAGAAATAATTATTATAAGCAGCTATTTACTTGGAATAAAAGTGGGGTGGCTGAAACAAAACTGTCTTTACGATATGGAATATGGAATCGTGACCCAACCAACGATCTAAACGTCATTCGTTTTTGCCTAGCGCTACCAAATGAACAGTATGTAACAGGTGGTATGGAAAGATCGATCATTCGGCGGTCTATGAAAGGTTTCCTGCCAGATGAGGTAAGGCTGAACCAAAGAAAACGCGGCATACAGGGAGCAGATATCGTCCACCGAATGAAATCTGATTGGAATGGTTTTATTTATGAACTACATGAGCTTTCTAAAGACAGTAAAGTTAACGAGTTTATAAACGGGAGGATAATTAAAGAAGCATTATCAAATATAGGGACTGAGCCAAAGCAAGAATTACTGTTTGATGCAAATTTTAAATTGTTGACGCGAAGTTTGATCGTTTCCCGTTTTATTAAACGTTTTCGCTAAGAAGGAGGTGATAACGTGAAAAAAGTATGGAAACAACCAATGCTTGAGGTGCTCGACGTTAGCATGACCCTGAATGGACCAGGAAACGCAAATGCTGATTGTTTTGATGTTTCGGATGGGAAAGAGGAAACACATGAAGGAAGGTCAAACGCAAGCTGTTTGGGTAGCTAAGCGCACTACTTAAGAAAGTCGGCCCTTATACCAAAACTGAGGTATAAGGGCCGCCATAAAAATGGGGGAACTCACATGATGATTAACACGTTAAAAAAATTCACATACAGAGCTTTTGGCTTAAGCATTTTCAGTGAATTTTTTTTACCGGAATTGCCACAAATAGACATGGAAGAACATTTGGCCAGTGTGAAGGTTCATAAAGCTGATTTAACAGAGCTGTGGTCTGAATTTTCCATGCCAGATAGATATTTTGTGGTGGAGAAGGACTTTATTATGTTTCATGTGCCAGACACCGCTATTTATTTAGTTAAAAATGGGCGGGAGATCTTCGTTTCACCTATCAAAGGTTCAGAGGAAGATCAAATACGTCTCTATATTCTCGGCACCTGCATGGGGGCATTACTCATGCAAAGAATGGTTCTCCCATTACACGGCAGTGCACTAGTGATCGATGGAAAGGCGTATGCAATTGTTGGTGATTCTGGTGCTGGAAAATCAACACTTGCCTCAGCGTTATTAAAGCGGGGCTACCAGCTTTTAAGTGATGACGTAATTCCAGTAACTCTTTCTGAAAAGAATGTCCCAATCGTTACCCCAGCATATCCACAGCAGAAATTGTGGCAGGAGAGTCTGGATCAGTTTGGAATTGATTCAAAACAACTTCGGCCAATAATAGATAGAGAGACTAAATTCGCAGTTCCAGTTCGTGATCAGTTTGCTGGAGAGTCAGTCCCTTTAGCAGGTGTTTTTGAACTGATCAGATCAGATGTTAATGAGATTGAGGTTGCTCCAATTCAGAAACTGGAACGGTTCCATGCATTGTTTCACCATACATATCGAAACTTCCTTGTTTCTCGTTCAGGGATGATGGATTGGCACTTCAGTACTTCTGCAAGCATGGTCAATAAAATAGATTTTCATCGGTTAATTCGGCCGACTTCCCATTTTACAGCCGATAAGTTAGCGGACTTCATTTTAACTAGAGTTAAGAAGGAGGAGATTGTATGATTAAACACCAAAGCCTTTCAGTTCAACATATGGTTAGTCAAAAAGAAGGGAACATCGTCAGTGATATGGATGGAGAAAAAGTGATGCTGAGCATTCACAATGGTAAGTATTATAACTTGGGCGAAATGGGCGGTGAAATATGGGAGTTACTTGAAGTGCCAATCACCGTCCAAAACCTAATTACTATCTTAACCGAGCAGTATGATGTCGAACATAGTGAATGTGAAGAGCAGGTCCTGTCTTTTTTAACCCTTTTAGTAGAGGAAGGCATAGTGGACGCAGCCTAATTAAGAAAGGAACGACCCTTATGAAAAAGTTAGGTGTTTTTTTAAAATTAAATAGACAGTCGAAGCTGCTCTTATTTGAATCATATTTTTATTTAGGATGGGGGCGTATTCTCAAAGCCCTTCCATTTGCGAAAGTTGCACCTTCACTGGGAGATATTATGGGTGAGACACCGTTTACGCTGCAGACAGATAATAAAGCTCTCCTGGCACATATATCCCAGACTATACAAATCACAAGCCGTTACACGTTATGGGAAAGTCAGTGTCTTGTTCAAGCAATTGCTGCAATGAAAATGCTGGAAAGAAGGAAAATCGAAAGCACGCTTTATCTGGGGACTGCCAAGGATGACACCGGCCAATTAATCGCACATGCATGGCTTCGAAGTGGTCCTTTTTACATTACGGGCTCGGAAGGAATGGAACGCTTTACTGTAATCAGTAAGTTTGCCAAAAGTGTTTGAGCAGGGAGGGTAACTACCAATGGTTAATAAGTTCAAGCTTGATCTCACAGCTATACCAAAAGAATTACAGCTTATTTTTATGCTGCTGAAGAGTGATTCACCTGCTCACCTTAAAACACAATATTTTGAACTGCTAACAGATATCGATTGGGATCAGTTCATTGATTTAACGATGCACCACCGTGTCTATCCGGTGTTAAGTCCAAAGTTAAAACAGATGGATGACGATATAATTCCCCTTTTTGTAAAAAAATTCCTCAATAAGCAATATAAACGAAATACGTTTCAGATGCTTTATTTAAGTGGTGAAATGGAGCGGGTAGGTAGGATGTTTGCTGACGACCACATTCCACTGATTTTCCTGAAAGGGCCTGTTCTTGCGCATGAGCTATACGGAGATATTTCGCTTCGTACTTCGAGTGACTTGGATATGCTGATTCCGATCAATCAACTTGAAAAGGCTGAAACGCTACTTACAGAACAAGGGTATCAAAAGGATGATTATATTCAAACGGTGCTGAATGACTGGAAGTGGCGGCATCATCATGTTACCTATTTTCACCCGCAAAAGAAGATTAAACTTGAAGTACATTGGAGGCTGAATCCTGGACCCGGAAAGGAACCGAGTTTTAATGACTTGTGGAAGCGAAAGTGCATTAGTAATCTTACCAGCTTTCCAGTTCATGTTCTCAGTAAAGAAGACATGTTTTTATTCCTTGTGTCTCACGGGGCACGCCATGGCTGGTCCCGTATGCGGTGGCTGCTCGATATTCGTGAATTACTCCATCAGCAAATGGATTGGCAGCTAACCAAACGTTTATTAAAAAAATACCAACTATATCAAACTGCAGGGCAACCGTTAATTTTAGTAGAACAGCTGCTAGATAAAAAGCTTACTAGAGGGATGAAAGCATTAACCAATCATACCTGCCCAAAGGAACTAGCGCAAAAGGCACTATTTTATTATAAACAACAGGTCAACTTACATACGGATCCTGTACCTGAAGCTATTGCCAGCTATCATAAACATTATCTATTTTCGTTAATGAGTACACAGCAAAAATTATTTTTTATGATGAGCTTTCTTTATCCATATCCAGAGGATGAGAGCACATTGCCATTACCAAAGACGTTTCATTTTCTCTATTTTCCGTTGCGCCCATTTTTGTGGGTCTGGAGAAAAACAAGAAAGCATGCTTTACCCTAGGGGGACTTTCAATTGAAACATGTATTTTACTTTTTAAAACAAATTCATGCGTATTCCGGTAAAATCCTGTATATTAACCTCTTTGCAATGATAGGCATAGGGTTGCTTGAAGGGATTGGGATAATTTTATTGATTCCCTTAATTAGTATGAGCGGGATAGTAGATATGGATGCTGGAGGATCGCCATTGTTTAGTATGTTTGGGTTTTTACAGGATATTCCAAGTTCATTTGGTCTGCCGATAATATTAGCGATATTTGTGCTTGTTGTTGTTGGACAAAATGTTATGAACAGGCAGTTAACTGTAAAAAATACAGTTATACAGCAAGGGTTTTTAAGGCATATGCGGATGGAGACTTACCGGACGTTACTTCACGCGAACTGGGATTTTTTCATTAAACAACGAAAATCTGACCTTATCAATATATTAACAGCTGAAATAGCCCGTGCCAGTGCGGGCACATACTCATTTTTACAATTTGCTGCTTCACTTGTTTTCACGTTAATACAGATCGGGCTTGCATTCTGGCTTTCACCAAATATTACGGTATTTGTATTACTTTGTGGATTAGTACTTATCTTTTTTAACCGGAAGTTTCTTAAACGATCGCTTGCTTTAGGGAAAATGAACTTTGAACTGGGAAGAAGTTATCTTTCGGGTATAACCGATCAGGTTAATGGGATTAAGGATATCAAAAGTAATACATTGGAGGATTCGAGGTTAGACTGGTTTGGCTCGATCACGGAAAAGATGCAAAACCAGCAGGTGGATTATACGAGATTGAAATCAACCTCGCAATTATATTATAAAATTGCATCTGCAGTTCTAATTGCTGTATTTATTTATATTGCGGTAACCATGTTTAGCGCGAAGGCAGCGCAACTAATGTTAGTTATCGTCATTTTTTCAAGGCTTTGGCCAAGAGTTGCAGGGATTCAATCTTCAATGGAACAAATTGCAACAACGATCCCATCCTTTAAAGCTGTAAATGCGCTTCAAAATGAATGTGAGATTGCTAGAGAATTTGCGATGGGTGGTAATCAGAATATCCAGTCGCTTGATATTAGAGAAGGCTTGCAATGTGACAGTGTTTATTTCCGATATAACCAAAATGAACCACACTATGCATTACAGAAAATAAACTTAAGCATTCCTTCCAATCAGATGACTGCATTTGTCGGGCGTTCTGGTGCAGGAAAAAGCACATTAGTCGATTTACTGATGGGCCTTAACCAGGCCGAAAAAGGGAAGGTGTTAATTGATGGAGTGCCCTTAACGAGTGACAATCTTCTATCATTAAGGCGGTCGATTAGCTATGTGCCACAGGATCCATTTCTATTTAATACGAGTATAAGAGAAAATTTGTTGTTAGTAGAACCAAACGCGAACGAACAGCAGATGTGGGAAGCTTTGGAATTTTCCTCAGCAGCTGAATTTGTCAACGGACTTCCAGACGGTATTGATACACTGATTGGTGATCGGGGGATTAAGTTATCAGGCGGCGAACGGCAACGTCTTGTATTAGCACGTGCAATTCTGCGCAACCCGTCCATTCTTGTGCTGGATGAAGCGACAAGTGCACTTGATACGGAAAATGAAGCGAAAATCCAGGAAGCATTAGATAGATTAAAAGGGAAGATGACGATTATTGTGATTGCGCACCGTTTGTCGACCATCCGGAATGCGGATCAAGTTGTTGTACTGGAGGAGGGAGAAGTTATCCAAAAGGGCGGTTTTACGGAGCTGGCCAGAGAAAAAAGAAGTACATTCAGCTATTTATTGCGAAATCAGACAGAAGTAACACAATAATGAACATTGGGGCGGGTTATCATTGAAGAAGATTGGAGGCAGGATCTTACTAGGGTCTTTACTTGGTATTTTCATTTTAATTGGTTATATAGTTTGGGATAACAATCGAATCACCCTCACAGAGGAAGATATCGCAATTGATGATATGCCGGAAGAGCTTGATGGATTCCGGATTCTTCAGGTTTCTGACCTGCAGGAAAAAGAATTCGGTAACAATCAGAAGCGCTTGATCGGTGCTATTAATGATATTGACTATGATGCGATTGTTTTCACAGGAGACATTCTCGACAATACAGAAAGCACTAATTACAAGTCCTTTTATTCGATACTTGATGGGATAACGGATAAGGAAAATGCCTGGTTCGTATCAGGGAACGATGACCCCTATAGTTATCAATTTGCCCCTAGCATTGAAAAAAGTGAGTTCATTAAAGGTATGGAACAAAGAGGGGTTGAATTATTAGAGTCTGTTGAAACGGTTAAACTGGAAGAAGCGAATATCCATTTTGTTAACTTCGAGTTGTCGATAATAAGCAGCTCTGAATATGTGGGAACAAGTGAGGGAATCGTCACACCGCCGTATAATTCAAATGAGAACTATCTTACATACCAAAAACAGTTATGGCAGGATATGAAAGTCCTTGATAATGTAGATGAAGCGGATGTGGTAATCGCACTAAACCATTATCCAGTGGCAGATAACCGAATTGATTTTATCCATACTAACGACAAAACAATTTGGAGGGACTATGACCTGATAATGGCAGGACATTATCATGGGGGACAATTTCGACTGCCATTTGTTGGAGCGCTTTTTGTCCCGGAGCCATGGCATAAAAGCAGCTTTTTCCCATCAAATGATCGTGTGAAGGGACTGTGGGAGTATAAACAAACAAAACAATATGTCAGTGCAGGTTTAGGAAGCAGTGATGCATTATCTTTTTTTAAGTTTCGAATGTTCAATCCACCTGAAATCAATCTTTTAACGTTGAATCGGATTCGATGATTAGAAGGTTTGTATTTGCGACGTTGCGATTGATGCAGTAATATAGTACAATATAAGAATTGCAATGTTTGAAATGAGGGTACAAAATGAGTGAAACATCCATTTATGGACTAACATATGAACAATTAACAGACTGGTTAATGGATAATGGTCAACTACGATTCCGTGCCGACCAGGTATGGAACTGGCTTTATAAAAAACGCGTCACAGCGTTCTCTGAGATGAAAAATGTGAACAAGGAAACGATAGCACTTCTGGAAGAGAATTTCGTCCTGCACACATTATCGGAGGAAATCAAGCAAGAATCAGCTGACGGTACGATTAAATACTTATTCAAGCTGTCAGACGGCAATATTATTGAAACGGTGTTAATGCGTTTCAATTATGGTTTATCTGTTTGTGTAACGACACAGGTAGGCTGTAACATTGGATGCACATTTTGTGCGAGTGGTCTATTGAAGAAAAGTCGCGACTTGAATAGTAGCGAGATTGTCGAACAGATCATGAATGTACAGAAGCATCTTGATGAGAAGGATGAAGGTGAGCGCGTTAGTCATATCGTTGTTATGGGAATTGGTGAGCCATTTGATAACTTCACAAATCTTATGGACTTCATTAATGTCGTGAACGATGACAAAGGTCTATGCATTGGTGCAAGACATATCACTGTATCAACAAGTGGTATTGCAAACAAAATATATGAGTGGGCTGATGCTGGCACACAAGTTAACCTTGCCATCTCATTACATGCACCAAATAACGAACTCAGAACACGTATTATGAAAATAAATAAGGCATTTCCAATTGAGAAGCTCATGGATTCTGTCGATTATTACCTGGAAAAAGTAAATCGTCGCATAACGTATGAGTATATCATGCTGAAGGATGTAAATGACCATAAGACAGAAGCAAGACAGCTTGCTAAACTGCTTGGTGATAAGAAGCACCTGACATATGTGAATTTAATTCCATACAATTCAGTTGATGATAATCAATATCAGCGAAGTGATTCAGAAACAATTCAGGCGTTTTATGAAACATTGAAACAAAACGGTATTAATTGTGGTGTTCGCTGGGAAAACGGAGCAGATATTGACGCAGCATGCGGACAGCTCCGAAGCAAACAAATAAAGAAAAACAAAGAAAAGAAAACAGTATAGTGGTTTAGAAAACTTGGCTTGTCGCCATGCTTTTATGGCGAAAGCCTTAGTTGCACTTATGCAGTAAGAAAGGATTTATACTTTCTTATCTGCCAAGCAAAAAACCAATCGTCATTATCAGGCGATTGGTTTTTTCATGCAGTTAAGAATGTATCATTTTCTTTAATACGGTAAAGCCATAAAGGAGGATCTATGTCCTAGTCACTTGCTGAATGTTTTCTATGGTAAAGCCGCATACTCCCCAATTCATTCAATATAATAGCGACTATAATCAAAAACGTTCCTAACCATTGTACAAGAGTGATAGATTCGGAGAGAATTATACTTGCCGATATAATAGCCACTGGTAATTCAAATGAACTCAGAATATTTACGAGACCACCTGAAATCAAATGCGCTCCAAGCGCGAAAAATAATGGAGGCATAACGGATCCGAATAAGGCAACCCCCGCAGTTACTATCCATAAAGACCCATCTGTCACAGGTATAGATGGTATATCCTTTATAAAAATCAGGATTACCAGCACAGTCGATCCTGTAACCATCAATGAACTACGAACCCATGGATCAACCTCAATTGCCACTTTACCACTGAAATTTATAAATCCTGCATATGTAAATGCCGCAAGAATCCCAAATACAAATCCCATCGCAGGCAACTTTTCCAGACTGCCATTTAGAATATTTGAGGCAAAAAACACGCCTATTAATATCAGTGCCATTGCCAATAATGTTACTAGGCTTGGTGTTACTTTACTAAGAATCCATTCAAACAGGATACCAATCCAAACGAATTGAAATAATAATATAATTGCTAATGAAGCAGGAAGGTATATCATCGAACCATAGTAAAATATGCTCGTTAGTCCAACAAATGAGCCTGTTATCATAATTTGTTTAATGTTCTTTTTGTTTAATCCCCTGAATGAAGAGCGCTTTGCTATGACGATGCCCCACAGTAAAACAAGGGATATAAGCATTTGAACAATATTAATTTGCCCGAGTGTATAGTGAATCCTAGTTTGGCAAAAACCGGAGTGAATCCAAAACTGCCTGCACCTATTAATACAAAGAAAATACCCTTCTTATCGCCCATCTATTTCCGCCTCCTACTATTAAGCATAACAAGGATAACATAGATGGTTGATTCTTAGCCGATGGAAGCCTTCATGAATAATAAATGCATCTTTCATGTAATCTATAAATGTATGAATAGGGTCAATGCAGGAAAGAATGCTAGTATCATATTTTTCATACTTTACTATCCAATATCCATTAGAAGAGAGTATGAGTAAGGGGTAAGCCATGCTGGAAACAATAAAAGAATTACTTATCATTCTAGGTAGGATTGTTACTATTTTGCCATTATTACTCTTTGTAACAATTTTTATGGGTAAACGTGCGATAGGGGAATTACCAATATTTGATTTTCTAATTATCGTCACTTTGGGTGCGGTAGTGGGGGCTGACATAGCAGATCCGAATATACACCATCTTCCAACTGCGTTTGCAATTATTGCTATCGCTATACTTCAAAAAATCGTAGCTAAATGGAAAATATCCAATCGAAAAATTGGAAAACTACTGACATTTGAACCAACCATCGTTATCCAAAATGGCAAACTGTTACATAAAAACATGAAACAGATGCGTTATTCCATTGACAATATCCTGCAGATGCTCAGAGAGAAGAGTGTATTTGATTTAAACGAAGTTGAGACGGCAATCATTGAAGCGAATGGATCACTAAGTGTTTTGAAAAAAGCATCCAATCATTCAGTTACTGCACAAGATTTGGGCATAGTCAAAACAACCTCATCAATAACCTTTCCTGTTATCGTAGAGGGAAATATATATACTAATGTGCTGTACAGTCTTAAATTGGATGAAAGCTGGTTGATGGAGCAATTAGCCAGTAGGAATATTGACAACTTAGATGACGTTTTTTATGCCTCCATTAATTATCAGCACGAGCTTCAGATTTCACTAATGGAGGAACAGGGGACAGAAGTTCCCCCTATTCGACATTAGGTTGTCACTCAGAATACCTCACAGACAATGGAAGATCATTCATTCCATTCTTCACTGACACAAGATTTTTACCAAGTTCCTTTGATCGTAGTAATAAGTGATCTGCATAAATATAACCCTTTTCAATAGATAGAAACTCACTAGTTTTATAGAAATATAATCCAAATGAAGCTGTGTATGAAATGGATACGTTTTTTGAATGAAATTCCGCATGTACCGGGCTATTCACTACACCATCTCGCATCTGTTCAACGAGTACCGAGCATTCTTCAAATGTTCTATTTCTTAGGAAAATCGTAAATTCTTCACCACCTGTTCTGAACAGGAAGTCTTCGTCGTTTAGGTACCTGTGCAAAGTGGTAGCAAAACTCTGAATAACCTTGTCTCCAACAGCGTGATTATAATTATCATTATATTGCTTGAATTTATCTATATCCGCTACAATTATCCCTAGATATTCACCTGATAAATTAAATTCCTTCATTTTTTTATCCATAAAAGCGCGGTTATACACTTCTGTCATAAAGTCTGTATACGCCATTTGTTCAAATTTGTCACGCTCCACTTTATTTTGGATGCTTAGTGATTTATCAACAAAAGAACGACTGACCAGATAGTTTAAGATAAATAGGGCGATAACCATCTGCCAGCTTTCCGCTTGTAAAAATACTAGCAAGAATCCGTTTGAGAATGCTATTTTACCTAAATCTGTTATGCTGCGGCTTTTTATGAAGTCGAATGCTTCTCTAGGAGTGCTTATATCACCAAAAAAGTAGGATATTGTAATTAGGTATATATCCGATAATAGGGCAACAATTAGCGCTAATAGGATAATAAGCAGCCAAAAACCAAAAGGGATGTTTTGAAAACTGGGATAAAAGTAAAAAAATAAATAGAAGACAATTGTGTTGTTAAGTGCAAACGAACCAATATTATAAAATGTATGTAACAATTCATCCGGGTCACCTGTTTTTGTAACTCTTCTAATGATATATACAGTAAAACGATAAAGTGTTTCATAGATAAATAGCCCAATCGGTCCAGCGAACAGAGCAATTGACATACTATAGGAAACACCGTAATCCATATTTAACTTTCCGCTTTTTGAATTCACTCTAAGATGTGTGTAAAGAGTTGAGAAAAGCCAATACAGTACAAGGGCTTTCATATATGTTGAGGTTTCGATTGAAATTGGTCCTGACATAAAAGCCAGAACGAAGGAAGTTAAGAATAGAAATATAATGAAGATTTTGACTCGCAACATAGTATGGCCCCCTTTTTATATGTATAGGACTTACAACCTATATAATAACCTTTATCATATCATAACTAGCTTTTTTATGGCAGTTAAGAAAGTAGAATTTTATAAAAAAGATTAGGGATAATTCAAGTTTCCTCTGTTCATTCATGTGTAAACAATAATGTACACATGAATACAAATTGTTTGCGTATTGCATTCATTACCGTGTACAAGTATACAAAACTGTGTGCATACCGTTATATAAATGATTGCAATATTGAAAACATGTATACATAAAAGAATACGATAAAAGTCCGATTGCGTAATTAAAGCAAATCTATTAACGTTATACTAGCAAGTTCATTTTCACGAGAGGAGAAATACAAACATGACAAAATCTAGAATTGCAGCAGTCGATGTAGGAAATGATGCATTAAAGGCAAACTTTGGTAAAATGGAAAGTAATTGCTACATACCAAATGTAATTGCGAGGGATATGGAGGACAGGCCGGTTATTGGAATTGAAGACCTCGATAAAAAGGATCCAATAGATAACCTGCACATTCGTGTCCACTCCCCTGCCCTGGAAGAAAACAATGCGGTATATCGGGTTGGTAATTTGGCAACTAAAACGAATAATTCAACAGAACTGGATCCGGGAAGCAGTAAGTCGGAGGAAGACCAGACATTGATTATGCTGTTTGCTTCTATTGCATTTGATGCAGTAAGCAGTGATGCATTTAAAGCGACAAAAAAAGATGTAATTGATGCCAACTATACACTGGGAACAGGTCTTCCATTACGTGAAGTAAAGGAAGGAAAAGATGTAGGGTACCGCTCCCAATTACTTGGTTCCGTTCATCAGGTTGAGTTTTTAGTAACACCGCAACACCAAGGGAAGAAAGTAAACATCAAATTTGATGAAGTAAAGGTTTATCCTGAGGGCTTTGCAGCATATGTAAACCTGATTATGGATAATGATCTTAACGTTATTAATAAGGAATTAATTGATAAGCAAATACTAATTCAAGATATTGGCGGACTTTCAACGGATATTGCTGTAATTCGCAACCGGAATGTTGACGATGATAAAGCACAAGGATTCCATCTTGGTGTTGCAGAATCCCTTGAGGAGATCCGCGAAGAAATTCGTACCAGACATGGTGTAGAGCTCGACAGCCGCCGTGATGTAGTTGATATAATTACACGTAAAAATGATCGTCATCACATTATGGTAAAAGGAAGTCGGACAAATGTTCATGACATTACTGATCGAATTTTATTGGAGCTTGCTAAGAAAGAATATCGTTATCTACGTAATGTATGGCAAAAGAATTCCCAGTCGGAAATCTGTTACTTTGTTGGTGGCGGATCAGCGGTGCTGAAGGATTATCTAAAGGCACTTAATAACAAGCTCGATGGCTACAATTTAGACTTCTTTGAAGATGAAAATGAGAGCATCTGGATGATGGCCAATGCGTATTACAAGTTAATCACTGATTTTACGAACAAGAATGCTCCAAAAGAGGTAAAGGAACAAGAGACAACGAAAGAAAAGTAGGGTGATAGTATGCGAGATTCCAAAAAAAGCATCGAACGGGGGCAATCGATTACGTTTCGTGTCCCGTCAGATACACCTGATTACTTATTAAAGCAACTGCAACGACTGAAGGAAACGGAACGCCGGAATTTTTCAAGCGAAATCGCACAATATGTACTTAGAGGCGTTAACGAGACTTTTGCAAAGGAACGGGAAACATTAACGGTACCGCTCCCGAAACAATTGACCAAAGAACAGAAAAGCTGGTTGAAGCATGAGCACTCTGAAGCATTAATTGGCAGTATACTATACCAGCTGCTTCAGGATCCAATGCGGGCAACAACTTTGCTGGCGTCTTTAAACAGTAATTCCCGTGACGTGGAAGAGGCACTTTATTTACAGGAAGAAGATGCTGCTGTCACAAATGAAGAACAGGAAATCAATTTAGACGGAGTGGATTTGGATAAATTAGATGAACTTCATCAGGAAGAAGAACCTGAGGAAGACGAGGAAGATCCATTAGGTGACTTTTTCTCAAAAATGAATAAATAATGAAAGTGGCCGGCACAAAAGTGTCTTAGTCAAAGTAAAAATCCGAACTATGATTCAAAATTCTTGAAAAAGAATTCGAATTAGTTCGGATTTATTTTGCAGTTTAAAAAGTATAACTACTTTCATACTGCATAAGTTCAACTAAGCATTCCCCAAAGGCTCGGTGAATGTTTCTAATGTTGCTAAGTAAACTAAAGGTGCCGATTCGTAGTATTTAGTGTGGATCCCTGACCGCGCAGATGGAATATATTCGCTTTCACCACTCCGGGTAAAAAGGCGACCGAAAAACATATTTTGGAAAATTTATTCCCACTACAAGGTGATTATTGCATGAAAGTTGGGGATTGATTTTCACTCGAATAAAAAGACGGTAGTTTTTCAGTGGCCGCCTCGCTATCCCGCAGGAAGCGGTTTTTGCTTCCGAGGAAGCTGAAGCGTTGCCCACGGAAAGCGTAGTGTATATTTCCGGAGCGGTGTAATTGCACTTAAATTATTTTTCATAGTCGTGTCGCATTTTATATCAACTATTTATTATATCCAACCATTGAAAATGAACGTTCTAAACATCCTGTCGTGTTATTATTCGCCTTTAAAATGGAAAGTTTAGTTACGTTCCTGTATCTTTTCGTATAATAATCACCAATCATATCAAACTAAGCCTAGAGAATGATAAAGGAGTTTGGTATGATGGAGCTTGATTGGATATGGAAGGCAGTACTTATCGTTTTGGGTGGTACATTCTTATTGCGGTTTGCAGGCAGAAAGTCAATTTCACAAATGACTCTTCCGCAAACAGTAATCATGATTGGTATCGGCTCATTACTTATACAACCGGTTTCTGGCAATAGCATCTGGCAGACTCTAGCTGTAGGGGCAGTACTGGTTTTCACATTATTCTTAATGGAATATGCACAAGTTAAGGGAAATATATTTGAAAGAATTATTACGGGAAAATCCAAAGTGTTAATTAAAAACGGTCAATTACAGGAACAAAACCTAAAGAAGTTAAGATTAACAGTAGATCAGCTTGAGATGAACCTGCGCCTTAAAAATGTATTAAATCTAAGTGATATAGAGTGGGCAACACTGGAACCGAATGGTCAAGTAGGATTTATATTGAAAAAAGAAGCACAGCCAGTTACAAAGAAAGAATTTCAGCAGCTGGCAACTGATATGCAGGGAACACTGAATCAATTGGCACCAAATAAAGAGATTCAACAGTTAAACAAGCAATTAACACAACTGAATAATCAATTGACACAAGTAACCAACCAGAAAGATATTTTTAACGAATTGGACGAAGATAATCCGAAAACACCCTCGCCAAAACATTTACAATAAGGTGGGGGTGTTTTACTGACTATACAAAGAACCCGACGGCAAGATATATTCCAACAGCAATCCCTACGCCTATAGAGCAAATTTTTAATTTATAGCGCGCATAATCGACCAAAGGCATCTCCAGGATGGATGCAGTTGTTATGGTTGTGTCGCCAAGTGGAGATGTCATCGCGCCAAATGATCCACTTGCAAATACAGCCCCTACCGTCAAAGGAATCGACGCACCTGTCGATACAGCCAGTGCTATTCCGAGTGGCATGAATAAGCCCCATGTTCCCCAGGATGATCCAATGAAGTAAGCAACAACCGAACCGAGGAGAAATATGATAGCAGGAATAGTAAAGCTTGGTAAAAAAGAACCGAGCGTTGAGCTGATGAACTGGGAAAACCCGAGATCTTCTGCAACGAGCGACAATGCCCAAACAAGTACAAGCAGAATAATCGCTTGCATCAATTGGTTTCCTCCATCAAAGAAGTGGAAGATTGTTTCTCCTAACTCCTGTTTACGTATCATGTAAAAAACAAAGGTTATTATTAGTGTTATAAATACTGCCAGCAGCATCACAAACGTTGCATCGGCCTCCGAGAACGCCTGGAAAATAGTGTCCGCTCCCTTAGCAACTCCATCTTGCCACAAAAGGAATAGCGACAACCCCAGTAATAAAAATAAAGGCACAATCAGGTTCCATGGCTGTGCTTTAACCATCGATAACTCCTTTTTAATTCCTTTACGGTGATAGCTTTCTTCCTCATTTGATTTCTTTTTTTCCACTTCTTTCTCAGAAGACGACCAGAATGTTCGAATCAGCCCTATGATTAGCATAACGATGGCAAAAAAGTTAAACGGAATACTGAGCAGGAAAATTTGGTATGGATCCATATCCAGATTATGTTTCTGAATGCCACCCTCAACAAGTGAGACCATAAAACCGACAAATGCAGTCGCAACAGGTAACAGGACAATTACCGAACTAGTCGATACATCCATCGTGAAACCGACTTTCCGTTTGGATATTTTCATTTCACTCATCAGCGATTTAACCACTGGACCGATCATCATAATCCGGAACATCGGCATCATGAATGTAAATGGCAATGTGAGCCAAATAAGGCTTAACAACCCACGTTGTGAATCTATCTTTCCACCAATCCACTCAGAAAAACCCTTAATACCACCCGAGATGTTCATCATGCCTATAAGGCCGCCAAATAAATAAAGAAAGGCAATAATCTTAATGTTATTTTCGTCTGATAAAGTCGTTACGATATAATTGACAGTTTCCTGGGACCCGCCTAACACACTGAATTCAACAAGCAACGCTCCAACAAGGAGGCCAAGCACAAGTCCTGGCAGGATTTTTTTAAGCCAAATGGACAATCCGATAACGATTATAAATGGAATTAAGGATAGCCAAGCATGTTCCATTGTAACTGCCACCTTCCATAGCTACGATTTACTTGATTTCATTCTGTGTTAATTAAAGTATTAGTTGTACTTAGGTATTCAAACAACCAATCGTTTTTGCCTCACATAAACTAGATATTATTCCTGTAAGTCAGGAGGTAAAGTTATGGAAAAAAAGAATGGGAATTTACGTACGCGAATTTGCCTGTTTCCAGGATATAGATGGTGCGGGCCGGGCTGCAGTGGACCAGGTTCTCCAGTTAACCCGGTTGATGCTGCCTGTAAAGAACATGATATGTGCTATAGACGGTATGGTCCCTCATGTAAATGTGATCAGGAATTTCTTTACCGTCTTCGCCCTCTAATCAACCCTTATACCCAACAAGGGAGACATGCCAGAACACTTTATTACGTAATGAAAGTACAATCACTTTTTTGCTAATTTGAGAACACTTACTCTAATGAAAGGGTGGTATTTGCAAATCATGCTGAGAGATCATCCGTCTGCATGCCAACGGTCTATTTATCACGATTATTATCTTTATTTATATCCTTACCTTCCAGGGCTTCCAGCGCGGACCGCCTTTCTTTTCTTTTCCTTCGGCGAAGTTCTTTTGTTTCACGATGATCAATGTGAATTGTTGGTGGCTCATAATCCTTGGATGCCCTTATGTCTTCATTAGACGCTTTCATAAATGACCAGGCCATCAGTGCCATGATGAAAATGACTGGAAAACCGGCTACAATACTGGCTGTTTGCAGCGTCTGGAGGTCCCCGACAATCATCAGAACAAGTGGCATCAGACAAAGTGTGAATGCCCAGAACAGGCGATTCCAGCGGAGTGGTTCTCCCTTCACTTCCTTCTGCACAACAGCAGACAGTATATAGGATGATGAATCGAAAGTCGTTGCCAGGAAAATAATTGCAAGAATGGTGAAGAGGGTAACCATTATGCCGGACATTGGAAGCTGGTTCATAATGGCGATAATAGCTGCAGGTGCACTATTTTCATTCATAAAACCAATAACGTCGAAACTTCCGGTCAGCTGTAAATGCAGACCATAGTTCCCCATAATTCCAAAAAACAGGATGCATCCTATCGTACCGTACATCATCGTCCCGAAAATCATTTCTTGTATAGTCCTTCCGCGGGAAATACGTGCAACAAACAGACCGACAAATGGGGCGTAAACAACCCACCATGCCCAATAGAAAACCGTCCATGCTTCTGGGAATTCTGTTTCACTATATCCGCTTATATTTCCAAACGGTTCCAGCCATGTCGCCATTTTAAAGAAATTATCGAATATTAGACCGATGCTGGTCAATGTTGTTTCACTGATAAATAAGGTTGGTCCAAAGATAAACATAAATAATAAAATGAAGATGGCAAGCCATAGGTTGATATCACTTAACACTTTTATTCCGCGACGCAAGCCGGAATAGGCGCTTACTGCAAAGATAGCAGTACAAATCAGCATAATGAAGGCTTTTAAAGTTAGGTTTACCGGTAAGCCGGTTATCGAGTTAACGCCTTCAGCAATCATAGGGGTACCTAATGCAAGTGTTGTTCCTGCACCTCCCATTAGCCCAAACATGAAAAGGACATCAATAACAACTCCTAGCGGTGTATCTACCAATCGTCCAAGGACAGGTCTTACTGCTTCACTTATTTTCAATACAGGTTTTTTTCTTACATAATAAAAGTATGCAATCGGTAGAGCCGGTAGCGTATAAATTGCCCAAGCGATTGGACCCCAGTGAAAAATACCATATGCAGGCGCCCAGTCAATCGCCTCACGTGAGCTTCCCTCTATGCCAAACGGCGGACCTTGATAGTAGTAAGCCCATTCAATCATTCCCCAGTAAAGAATGCTCGAGCCAATACCCGCTGCAAAAAGCATTGCCGCCCAGGATATTGTTCCAAATTCCCTTTCGGCATCTTCATCCCCAAGTTTAATACGACCGTTTTTACTGAACGCAACGAAGATTAGAAATGCAAAAGCTGCGAGTCCACCCAATAAATAAAGTACACCAAAATTCCCTGTCATGAATTCATTTGCAGCACCGACGATCTCTTTACCTTCTTCAGGGAAAACAGCAAGTGGAATGGAAACAGCTAGGAGTAATATTAGAGCACCTATAAATGTGGGCCAGTCAATCAAATTTTTATTCATATCTATATCACCCTTTCTAAAGATAGCTTTTCTATAACTTAGCAGGATATACACAATCATTAATCTTTCTGATTTGTTTTAGAGAAGACATTAGTACCGCTGTAAACCTCAAAAGAAATAATAATAAAGTTTATTTTTGTAAACAGTATAAGCAGGAGAAAAATTTTTAAATTAAACGGATAACTGTTAGGAGGAATTTCATGAATAAAAATGTCATCTTATCATGTGCGGTAACAGGTGCGGGAGATACCACATCAAAAAATCCGAATGTACCTGTAACACCAAAAGAAATTGCGGATTCATCCATTAAAGCGGCAAAAGCAGGTGCGACGATTGCTCATGTTCATGTACGTGATCCTGAGACAGGAATGCTAAGTCATGATGTGGAGATTTTTAGAGAAGTAGTGGAACGAATACGTGAAGCAGATACTGATGTGATTATAAATATTACTGCTGGTGGTGGTGGCGATTGGGTTCCAAGTGATGCTGATCCTACTAAGGGTGGTGAAGGTACTGATATGCAAACCCCTGAACAGCGCCATGAGCCTGTGGGTATGCTGTTACCTGAAATTTGTACGCTGGATTGCGGAAGTGTCAATTTTGGAAATCAGGTTTATGTCAGCCCTACAGACTGGCTGCGAAAACAAGCAAAGCTAATTCAGGAAAGTGGTGTTAAACCAGAACTTGAGTGCTTTGATACAGGTCATGTCAGATTTGCCAATCAATTGGTGGAAGAGGGTTTAATTGATGGTGATCCAATGTTTCAATTTTGCCTCGGAATCCCGTGGGGAGCTGATGCCGATGCAGAGACATTAGCATATATGAAAGGCTGTGTCGCGGATAATGCTAGCTGGGCTGCGTTTGGTATCGGACGGATGCAAATGCCAATGGTAGCCGAATCAGTTCTCCAGGGCGGAAATGTTCGTGTTGGCTTGGAAGATAATATCTATTTGAAAAAGGGAACATTGGCGACAAATGAACAACTGGTCGATAAAGCAATTGGAATTGTTCATAGTTTAGGGTCAGAAATCATGACTCCACATGATGCACGTGAATTTTTAAAACTTCGTAAACAAGATGGGAAGGCGGATTAACATGGATGGACATGATACATCTCAGATAAAAAACATCACTGTCGTAGGGACTGGCGTAATCGGTAATGGCTGGATTACTCGATTTTTAGCGAACGGTTATCATGTCACAGCAACTGACCCTGATCCGGCGGCAGAAGAACGAATGCGTGATGCAGTAGAAAAAGCCTGGCCAGCAATGGAGAGGATGGGATTAGCAGATGAGGCATCTATGCATAATTTATCATTTGAAACAGACCTTGAAATTGCCCTGACTCATGCTGATTTTGTGCAGGAAAACGTACCGGAGCGTGAGCAGCTTAAGCGAAAAGTCATGGCTGAAATTGACCAATACACACCTGAAGAAACGGTGATCGCTTCGAGCACATCCGGAATATTGCCAAGCACACTTCAGGCTGATTGTGCTCACCAGCCAGAGCGCGTTATTGTTGCTCATCCATTTAATCCAGTATACTTAATACCATTAGTAGAATTGGTTGGCGGCAGTAAAACGGAACTATTTTTTATTGAAAAAGCAAAAGACTTATATGATAAACTTAATATGAAACCACTTGTTATCCAAAAAGAAATCGAAGGGCATGTCGCCGATCGGTTAATGGAAGCTATCTGGCGTGAATCGCTTCATATTGTTAACGATGGTGTAGCAACAACGGAAGAAGTTGATGCATCTATTATCTATGGGCCTGGGTTACGCTGGGCATTGATGGGGCCATTTCTAACATTACATATGGGAGGCGGTAAGCAAGGTATGCGTCATTTACTTGATCAATTTGGACCAGCTTTAAAGCTGCCATGGACGAAACTTGTAGCCCCTGAATTAACCGACGAATTGGCTGAGAAAGTCATTACTGGGTGTGAAAAGCAGACTGATGGAGTTGAGATGAACAGTCTCGAAGAACGCAGGGATCAATTTTTAATTGAACTGCAGCAATTATTAGAAAAATACTGGCCTGGTGCAAATCTTACCGGTAAAATTTGATAGAAAGAGGGAGTTTTATATGGGAGAAGCAAAAGTAATTATTAATGATCAGGTTCCAAAAGATTGGATTGACTATAATGGGCATATGAATGATGCTGAATATGTCCGCGCATTTAGCTGGGGCGTCGATCGATTTATGAAGCTGGTTGGAATTACAGATGACTTTCGCGAAAATAATCACTATACGGTTTTTACAATGGAAAATCATGTTTGTTATCTGGCTGAAATGAAGTTAGGTGAGCCGTTTGAAGTACATCTGCAAATGCTTGATTATGACGAAAAGCGTGCACATGTTTTTTATGAATTGTATGGGGAAAATGGAAAACGTGCTGCAACAAGCGAGCAAATGCTGATGGGAATTGACCAAACGTCAGGCAGACCTGCACCTTTTCCAGATGAAATTTTTGCAAAGGTTAAAGATTTAGCAGATAATCATACTCCAGATGAAAAGCCCAAAGAAGCTGGCCGAGTAATAGGAATACGAAGCAAGAAGAAGTAAATGGTATGGACGTTGCTCATGGAGTAGCGTCTTAATTTTTGAGTTAAGAAAGTACCAATACTTTCTTACTGAATAAGCGCAACTAAGGATTTTCTATATAAAGGCTGGCGATAAGCCAAGTTTTCAAAATAATGGAGCGTTTGAAAGTTTGAAAGTAACCTTTATACTAAGAAATACAATTAATTTTTAGGGGAGAATGTAAAAATGATTGAGTTAAAGCAATTCGAAAGTACGGATTTCCAACAGCTGATCAATTGGATTAACACAGAAGAATTTTTATACCAATGGGGAGGTGCTAATCAATTTGAGTACCCTTTAAGTGAAACCCAATTATTAAACTATATTCAGAATGCGAATAGCGAAGACTCCAATACATTTGCATATAAAGTTGTGTATAAAGAATCAGGAAGCACAATTGGTCATATTTCGTTAGGAAGGATTGATAAAGCCAACAATAAGGGGCGAATCGGCAGAGTATTAATTGGTGATAAAAGCGTGAGAGGACAAGGGATAGGTCAGCAAATGATTAGAGAAGTCTTAAGCATTGCTTTTGAAAAACATAATTTGCACAGAGTGAGTCTTGGTGTGTATGATTTTAATGCTTCAGCAATTGCTTGCTATGAGAAGTCAGGATTTACAAAAGAAGGGTTACATAGAGAAGCAGCAAAAGTTGGAGATGAGTACTGGAACGTATGGGAAATGAGTATATTGGAGAATGAATGGTTTAAGGAATAGAAGGGTTGGGGGTCGTGTGAATTATGGAACCTGAAGGAACTATTGGCAGATTAGAAATTTATGCAAAAGTTAAAATTGTGAAAGGTGAAAACTTTGTAACGATTGAAGAGACAAAGGCATTAACTGCTGAGGAAATGATTGAATTTATATCTAATTTTATTAATGACCTTGAGCTCGGGGAAATCCCCAATGTGAATATTATGGTAAACAGTAAATTCACTGAAGAGGTCTATGAAGTGCTTCAAGACAATGATTTTCAGTTTCATGATGAATTGGTCACTGTTTATAAGGAACTTAATGAGGTAGTTGAACTGGAATCTAATTTTACATTTAAGTCATTACATAGTATTTCGCAACATGAGTTTAGAGAAATTTGGGCAGAATCAATGACCGATTCACTCAATGCCCCATCTTCATTAACGCTTGATGAACAAATGAAAAGCCTGGAAATAGAGTTAGGGCCAGACTATAAAGACTCCTGTTTAGTTGCTTATGAGGAAGGGCGGCCAGTTGGAGTTGCTATTCCACATATTGAACCAGATACCCTGGACGAAGGAAGGCTTTTTTATTTTGGCTTGATTCCAAGCGAACGTGGCAAAGGCAAAAGCATCCCCCTTCATAAACTCGCACTGCAGCTGTTAAAGGATGAATTTAATGCTTCCCGTTATATTGGCGGTACGAGTGAAAGTAACCAGCCGATGTTAAAAACTTTTATGGCCAATGGGTGTCATGTGATTGAGCGGAATAAGGTTTATAAGAAGATCAGTTAAGACGAGAAATTTAAACGAAATTATTAATATAATCCAGCGGAAATCACCAAATTGCCGAAGTTCACAATGGAAGCGCCGAAGATTACACTGATTTCGCCGAAGATCACAATTAGGTTGCTCGAAGTTCACAACTAGTTCGCCGAAGTTCTTAAAAATCGTTGCAATTATATTAAAACTTAAATCCTCCATTAAGACTATTTTTACATATCTGTATTGCAAGAAGTAATATTATATGATAGTCTTTCAATACAATATATTGGTATAAAAATAAAAATAACAACTATATATAGTGTTGCAAGTTAAGGTGACATTTATTGTCATAATAGGGAATCCAGTGAAAAACTGGAGCTGTCCCCGCAACTGTAAGTGTGGACGAACGAGTAACCCACTGTACCGAAAGCTTCACGGCTACGGTATGGGAAGGACTCTAGTAGATAGAAGCACGAGCCAGGAGACCTGCCATAGCTTGTAGTTTCAATTCCTCGGGGTAAGAGAAGGTGAAACGATAGAGAGATATATACATATTTTCTGTCGTTCTAACCGTTCATCCCCTGGGTGAACGTTTTTTTGTTTTAGAAAAAAGGAGGAAAAAACATGGTAATGACAGCAAATGGGCAAATCTCACAACTGATTGAATATGCAACAAAAGGATTAAATATAGACAAGGAAATTTTGTTGGAAAAAGCCAATCGGACCGGAACTACGGAGAATCTGATAAAAATAGCCCTTGAAAATATCGATGAAGCCAACCCTGATTGGACCTTTGCAGCTAGCCGTATTTATTTAAAGGAATTATACAAAACTGCTGCAGAAAACAGGGGATACGATGCGAATTTACGGTACGGAAACTTCTATGAACTTATCAAAACACTTACGGAAAAGGGTATCTATTCAGAGCATTTGTTAAAAACGTATAAGAAAGAGGAAATCGATTATTTTGCCGAAGTAGTTCAGCCAGAGAGGGACTTATTATTTAACTACTTGGGACTGTACACGCTGGCAACTCGCTACCTTGCAACAGACCATAACAAGAATACATATGAGCTACCACAGGAAAGATGGATGATCATTGCGATGTACTTAATGCAGGACGAAGCGCAAGTAAATCGCAGTCATTATGTCACAGAAGCATACTGGGCGTTGAGTAATTTATATATGACGGTTGCCACACCAACATTAACAAATGCTGGTAAATCGCACGGTCAGCTGTCCAGCTGTTTTATCGACACAGTAGATGACAGTTTGCAGTCTATCTATGACAGTAATACTGACATTGCTAAGCTTTCCAAAAATGGTGGAGGAATTGGCGTTTACATGGGGAAAATCCGTAGCCGCGGCAGTTCAATTAAGGGATACAAGAATATGTCCAGCGGTGTCGTTCCATGGATTAAGCAACTCAACAATACCGCTGTTAACGTAGACCAGCTAGGGACACGAAAAGGTGCGATCGCTATCTATCTGGATGTATGGCATAAAGATATTGAGCCATTTCTCGACTTGAAATTAAATAATGGTGATGATCGTATGCGCGCCCATGATATTTTCACGGGTGTCAGCTTACCGGATTATTTTATGGAACAGGTAGAAAACCGCGGTGATTGGCATTTATTTGATCCGCATGAAGTTCGTCAGGTTATGGGTTATTCGCTGGAAGACTTTTATGATGAGGAAAAAGGCGATGGCACATGGCGTCAAAGGTATCTGGAATGTGTGCAATCGACGGAGCTATCGAGAAAAGTCGTGCCGGCAATAGATATTATCAAACGGATTATGAAATCACAGCTTGAGTCGGGAACACCATTCATGTTTTACCGTGATGAAGTAAACCGAAAAAATAATAATCCACATAATGGGATGATTTATTGCTCGAATTTATGCACTGAAATTACTCAGAATCAATCACCGACCGAATTTCTGGAGGAGTATGTGGAAGCGGAAAATACGATTGTGAAAAAATATAAGACAGGCGATTATGTTGTTTGTAATCTAAGCTCGATTAATTTGGGACAAGCAGTTCCAGATGGTGTGCTTGAGCGGCTTGTTACTATTCAGGTTCGTATGCTGGATAATGTGATTGACATCAACACATTACCAATCAAGCAAACGCAAATGACAAATCAGAAATACCGTGCTATTGGTCTGGGAACATTCGGCTGGCACCATCTGCTGGCAAAAGAACATATCCATTGGGAATCAGACGAGGCAGTATCCTATGCCGACAACTTATATGAAAAAATTGCCTACCTGACAATCAAAAACAGCATGGAACTTAGTAAAGAAAAAGGGAACTATCCAGCATTTGAAGGTAGTAAATGGCAGAAAGGGAGTTATTTTACCGAAAAGGGCTATACCGATGAAAAGTGGCTGAATCTGAAGCGTGATGTAGCAGATAATGGCATTAGAAATGGCTACTTAATGGCAGTTGCCCCAAATTCATCAACATCCATGATTGCTGGCTCGACAGCGAGTATCGATCCAATTTTCAAACCATTTTACTATGAGGAAAAAAAGGATTTCAAGATTGCAGTCACTGCGCCAGAATTGGATTACCAGTCCTATGATGTTTACCGACGCTCTGCATATATACTTGACCAGCGCTGGTCGATTAGACAGAACGCTGCAAGACAAAAACATATTGATCAAAGTATCTCATTCAACTTTTATGTCCCGCACACTATTAAAGCGTCTGTGATGCTGGATTTACATCTCCGGGCATGGAAGGAAGGCCTGAAAACGACCTATTATGTACGTTCAACAGCTAATGATGTCGAAGAATGTGTGTGGTGTGAGAGTTGAGAAGTTTAGTAGCGTATTTATCATACAGCGGAAACACAAAGGAAGTAGCGGAAATTATTACTGATCAACTTCAAACAGACAATGTGACTGTTGATATGCATCGGATTGGAATTGATTATCCAATTGATGCTTCTGAATATGACCAAATTTTTCTCGGAACGTTCACGTGGGATATGGGTCGTACGCCGGACGAAGTGAAAGATTTTGTGCAGGAGGTTGGCTATAAACCGGAGCATGTTGCTGTGTTTGGCACTGGTGACACGCAATTCGGCGGGGATACGCTTTTTTGCAGGGCAGTGGATAAATTATCGGCATTTTATCATAGCCAGTGGCCTGGGTTGAAAATTGAGCAGTCACCACGAGGTTCACAGGAGCACGTAGTAGAAAAATGGGTAGAAGGAGTGTTGCATGATGTCAAAATCCTTGCTTAAAAAAGCCAAAACATTGGAACCATTACACCCTAACAAATCAACGGCACTATTCGGAGGGGAAGCAAGTGGAATCCTGAACTGGAACGATATCGCATATCCGCATTGGTATAAAATGTATAAACGACTCATCGGAAACTACTGGCAGGCTGATGAAGTAAATATGTCAGGCGACGTACGCCAGTTTTCGCTGCTGACGAAAACGGACCAGGACGCGTATTTAAAAATTATTGGACTATTATCGACCCTGGATGCACCTCAGACAAGAACGGCACTGCTCTTTTCCTTGTATGCCAGTGACCCATCTGTCCAGTCGATTATGGCAGTGATTGCTCAGCAGGAAGCCGTCCATAATGAGAGTTATTCCTATGTGCTGTCGTCTGTCGTTTCACTGGATGAACAAAATGAAGCATTCCAGCTCGGACGCAATGATCCTGTTTTAATCAAGCGGAATGATAATCTCATGCAGCAATACAATGCGTTTGTGGACGAGCCATCAATGGAAAATATACTAAAAACTATGGTGTATACTGGACTACTTGAAGGTATGTTCTTCTATTCGGGGTTCGCATTCTTTTATAATCTGGCCAGGCAAAATAAAATGGTCGGCACATCAACAATGATAAGCTATATCAATAGGGATGAACTTGAGCATGGCCGGTTTATTGCTGAATTATTCCGGGCAACCCTGGATGAGAATCCGGAGTTGAATACTGCTTCATTTTCAGATTGGATATATGAGCAGTTCAAGGAATCGGTTGAACTGGAAACAGAGTGGTCCCGTTATGTGCTGGCAGATGTTGAAGGCATCGATTTGGATGAAATGTCAGGATACATTAAATACCGTGCGAACAAGATGCTGCGTATGATGGGGCTCAGTGAAATCTATCCTGATCATACAGATAACCCAATGAAATGGATCCGTGCTTATGTTGATAACTTCGATGGAACGAAAACAGACTTTTTTGAGCAGAAGTCACGACAATATACGAAGACGAGCGATTTAAATGGATTTGATGACCTTTAGTTTGGCGTGAGAAGGCTGATTGGCTAAAGTAGACACAAAATCGGCTGAAGTAGTCACAAGTTCGGCTCGTATTGTCACAAACTCGGCTCAAGTTCACAAATTTTCGGCTCGAATGTTCATAATTAGCCAGACAAATGTTTGACCAGGTTTCGTAATTATTACAACAAACGGTGTGCCCCCTCCAGAGCACACCGTTTCCCCCTTATAATCCAGCCAATAAGACTATATCACCGGTAATAGCATTCACGCCATATGGGCATTCAAGCTTCCCGCACATGATGTAACTCTTTTGCTCATGATCATAAACATAAACAGGTTCTACTTCTACATAATCGCGAAGCTTTTCAAATGCTCCCTCCTGTGTAACAGATGGATCATCCGCATCCTTAAAATGCTTAAACATATCAAGCAGCATATCATTATCGATATAATTAACAGCTTTATAATTTTCACGATCAATCATTAGTTTTAATTTTCGATCAAAAGCACGGTTTGTAAACTTAGTTGGTTTTAGTTCCGCGAAAATATATCCATTTTCCAGATATAATCCAGTTAACTTCCATTCACCGCTTCCATTCGGGAATTCCAATTGTAAAAAACGTAGCACCTCTTGTTCACAAGTCTCCATTTCTCTATTGGTAATTGGTATTGTGTCCGGATGCGGTTCATTTGCCAGTACCTGGTCAAGCGTCACTTCGATCGACAAGTCTGTATCTTGTTTTGTGAATTCTCCTTCGATTGGCTTGTCCCATTTCATAACACTATCTTTTTTTACAAATGAGTTTAGATCCTTATCAAATGGGATTGTTTTTTCCCCGTCATTTACTAAATAAATCTCCTCTATACCATAGATTGGCAGCCATTTCTCCTGGTCCTTATCAGGGACCTCTATCAATTTACACTGCCTGCTTGCAAAGGGCTCATACTTATCGGGTGTCAAACCAAACGGTTCCCATTGTATTTGGTCCTCATTCGGAAAATCTCCATCAATCGAAAATAAGGTTAGTTTTCCTTCCTCGTTAAACTCTATTTCAATTGTTCCAGTTGGTGCCACAGGGATATTGTCAACAGCTGCTCCAAAGCTTAATACGTTGTCATCTTCACTAACTAGCAGGAATTGTCTGCCAAATGTTAGGTCTGTCACCTCTTCAATCCATTCAATCGCACTTTCTTTTTCGGAAGATGGATACAAGCTGCTTTCGGCATGTGAAACATCCTCCACAAAAATAATGCGATTTAACGCCTTCGTGTGGAAATTAATATCAATTACCGCTGTCCCAGACGAGTTATAATCTTCATCAGATTGGGCAGAATTATTCGGGAACCATTCCATATTCAAAATATACGCTGTCTCATTAAAGTTATTTATTTCGCGGAAAAAATGATGTCTTTTCAAATAATAATCATTTAGTCCAAATTTCTCACGGGTATAGTCAATTAAGTTCTGAAGCTGTCCGTTCATCGTTAAAACCTCTCTTTTTTCGAATTATATCCATTATAACATTTCAATTAGTTCTTTCTATCCATATTAATTTCAACTGTATATGTTAGCCTAAATAACAGCATTATAAGGAAAAACAACTTAGAAAAGGAGCGTAACATATGGGTATTGAACATAATCCTACTCTGCTTTGGTTTGTAGGTGCTTATGGAGTTATCATGATTATAATGGGTATTTACTATTCTCGAAAAATATCCAACAGTGAAGATTTTATTTTAGCAGGAAAAGGTTTAGGAACGATAGTCTTAACAGGTACATTGCTTGCCACCTGGACAGGCAGTGGAAGTATTTCTGGTGGGGAAACATCAATGGCATTCACCTATGGAATTATCCCCGCACTATTGATGATGATCCCCACCCTTGTAGGTATTGGTATACTTTATTTAATTGCCCCAAAAATTCGTGAGTTCGGTAAATATACTGTATCGGGAATTTTGGAAGAAAAATACGGTTCAACTGCCAGAATGATTGCAAGTATCATTATTATCCTTGCCTTTGTTGGAATCGTTTCTTACCAAATGACAGGTCTTGGATTTATTTTAAACTTAACAACTGGAATGTCAGTAGAGGTTGGTACCATTATTGGTGCAGTTCTCATTGTGTTTCTGGCTTCAATCGGTGGCTTACGTTCAGTCGCACCAACCGATGCATTAAGCGCATTTCTGGCAATTGCAGCATTGTTTATAACATTGCCAACGATTTACGTGATAGCAGGTGGATGGGATGGCGTAACGAATAATGTTCCGACTGAACACTTAACTGCAACAGGTGAATTAAACAACATTCAATTACTCGGATTCCTGTTACCATCCTTATTTCTACTGTTAGGTGACCAGAACATGTACCAGCGTCTGGCATCATCGACAGGTGGTAAATCAGCAAAAAGAGCGCAAATCGGCTGGCTGATCGGAATGTTGCTTATTTCTCCAGCGATTTCTTTTATTGCATTTGCATCAAGTTCCATGTTCCCAAATATTGATCCGGGGATGGCACTAATGGCTACAACCACTGTTATGCCAACAGTAATTGGCGGGATCCTGCTGGCTGCAGCAACAGCGTTTATTGTAACGACTGGTAATTCTTATCTTTTATCAGCAGCGACAAATGTGACATATGATATCGTGGGAAAATATATAAAAAAAGAAGCCTCGGACAAGCAATTATTAGGAATGACAAAATTTTTCATCATCCTGTTGGGTGTAATATCATATATTCTGATCAGATTTTTCCCAACAGTCCTTGAAGTACAAATGTACGCATATACAGTATACGGAGCGGGTCTTACCCCAGCATTACTCGCCGTTTTCTTCTGGAAGCGGGTAAACATGGCGAGTGGTATATCCTCGATGGTTGCAGGTGTCGTAACGACGTTAATCTGGGAGATTCTGCTTGGAAAGCCGTTTGAATTGAACAGTGTTATCATAGCACTTCCGGTAGCCGTAATCGTACTGATTGTTGTCACACTAATGACTTCAGATGATCGAAATAAATAAAGATCTATTCACCCTATTATCGAATCTCGATCCAATTAGGTGTCATAAATTTAAAAATAAATTATGGCACTTTTTTGCCGTGAGGTTCGATTATATAGTGATAACAATATTATTAAATTTGTCCCTTTACATTAACGTAACGTCAACGTTTATAGTAGTAATAGAAAGGGGCTAAAACATGCAAATTAAAGAAGTCGCAAAACAGTTAAACACAACATCAAGAGCAATTCGATTTTATGAACAAAAGGGACTGATTTCGCCAAAGAAGGACACAGAAAATCATTACAGAATTTATTCTGAAAAAGACCTTTTGCGCCTAAGTACGATTCTTGCTTTAAGGGAAATCGGTATGCGTATTGAAAATATAAAGCGAATTCTGGATGATCCCAATATGTGTATGAAAGATTATTTGAACGTTCAGCGATCAGCTCTCTTTGAAAAATGGATTGAGATGAAGGATATGATCAACACGATTGATAAGATGGTTGAACAGACAGCTGATGATAACTATCAGGCACGAGATATCTTCATACTTTCCCAGCACCTGAAAAACATGAAAAACTTGCGCAAAAATTGGGAAGATAAATGGAATTTTGATAAGCAGGCTGCAGGATATGATCAGAATATCAAAATGGCAGGCTATCGATTCAATGTTCATCAGGATTATGATAAAGCATTATCCAGAATTGCAGATACTATCAAGCTACAGCCAAATGATGTATGTGTGGATGTAGGAGTCGGCACGGGTAACTTAGGTTCGAGATTTCTCGATAAGCAAGTAAATGTAATCGGTGTAGACCAATCCGAACGAATGCTTAACGTATGTAGCGAAAAACACCCGACAATCGAAACACGAAAAGGACACTTTCTCGCGCTCCCGTTATTGGATAACCATGCTGACGGAATCGTATCAAGCTATGCATTGCACCATATTTCAGAAAATGAGAAATTGCTTGCATTAGAAGAAATGTCCCGTGTCCTGAAAGAAGATGGGCAGATTTGCATTGTGGATTTGATGTTTCAGGATGAACAGCATCGAAAAGAAGTGATAGAACGATTCCGTACACAGGGTAATACCGAAGCAATCGAGGCAATCGAGGATGAATATTATGCCGATCAATCTAAGCTGGTAGAATGGCTGTTTGCTAACAATTATCGCGTGGAGACATATCAGTTTAACGATATATTGAGTATGGTCTATGCTATGAAAAGGTAGTTAAAAATTATACTTATGCTGTTTATTGTTAAAGAAGGGCTGTCCATTAGCCATAATAGCTAATGGACAGCCCTTCATATTACTCATTAAAATAATTCTTTAAACCTTCAACAACTCCTGCTGCTACATTATTATGATATTCCGCTGTTCGAACCGTATCTAAATCATAAGGATTGGTGATGAATCCTAATTCAATTAACACAGACAAATCATTATTCTCACGCAGCACATGATAACCTTTTTGCATAACACCTCGATTTTTTAATGGAACTTTTTGTGCAATGGCAGATTGAACTTCACCTGCCAGAACACGATCATCCCCACCGGAATGGAAATAAGTACTCACACCATTTATCGCAAGTGAGGGATATGCATTATAGTGAAGACTGATAAAAGCATGTGTGTTATAAGCATTACTGATCCTCACGCGTTCTTCAAGTGGGATGAAATAATCGTCTTCTCGGGTCAGAATAACGGTCGCGCCAGCATCACGTAACTGTTTTGCAACGTTATCAGCGGTATCCATGATGATACCTTTTTCAAACGTTCCGCCAATCCCAATAGCACCAGGATCTTTACCGCCATGACCAGGGTCAAGGACGATGTTGTAACCTGCTAAAGAGCCGCTGGATTGCTTTTTTGCATGATTGTGATTTTCACTAGTTTCGGCTGGATGATTACTTCCGTTGGCATTTGTAAGCCATGAAGCAATCCATGCAATAGAGCCATCGTTGAGCATAATCTTATTCCACTTATTTGATGTTTTAACCATGGTGTATGTATCTCCAGAGGAAGCATACCCGAGTATCTTATGTTGTGTACCTGGACCTGTTCTGAGTCTCACCTCATCAGCAATAACAGTTATTTCCTTTTGGTTAACAGAAGTAACCCCATTAGCGGCAAACAAATAATCCGATGCCACCCACGCTTCTTGTCCGTTGTAATATGTTTGTACCCAACCAAAAGCTTTATCGAAAACAACTACTCGGTCACCATCATTAAGCTGACCGATTACTTCAGCACTGTGGGCCGGGGCAGATCTGACATTCAGTGAATCAGTGCCAACCTCATATGTCTGTCCACTATCGGCATGAACGGAGGGTATAAATACTAAAAGTAATAGCAAAAAGACACCAACAATAGTGACAGTTTGGTTTTGTTTCATGAAATCCTCCTTAAACTTAATGGTCATTTTATTTCCTTTATAAAAAATAATAAACCTTTTTTCTGCAAAATAAATCAAAAGAACTAGCAAAAAATGGAGGATTTAATTGGAAAATAGAGAAGTAAATAATAGTGTAGGAAGGAGAATTAGGATGAACAGAATAAATCTATTAACACTTGGTGTAACAAATATAAGTGAATCTCTAAAGTTCTACCGTGATGGACTAGGCTTTCAAACTACCGTAACAGACGATAATCCAGGGATTGTTTTTTTCCATAATAATGGGACAAAACTGGCATTATACCCGCTGGAAGAATTAGCAAAGGATATAAATGCTGAACATCCACCAGCAAAACAGGGATTCTCTGGGATCACCCTTGCTTATAACGCAAAATCAGCTGAGGAGGTTGATGAGGTAATAGAAAAAGCTGAACAAGCTGGAGGTACTGTAGTGAAATATCCTGTGCGCGTTTTTTGGGGAGGATATAGTGGTTATTTCTCAGATCCAGATGGCTATATGTGGGAAGTTGCCTATGGGGAAGACTGGGAATTTGATGAGAATGACATGTTAATTATTGATTAGGATAATGGAGTGTTGGATGCATTATGAATACAAATATATATTTAGTTCGCCATGCCCACTCGACTTATACGCCTGATGAACGAAAACGGCCTTTATCTCAGAAAGGATTTATTGTAGCTGAAAAGGTTACGGAATTGCTCCAAGCTGAAAACATTGATGTAGTGGTATCTAGCCCTTATATGCGTGCGGTTCAGACGGTTGAAGGAATAGCAGAATACATAGAACAGGAAGTTATTATAGAGGAAGGGTTCAAGGAGCGGAAGTTAGCTGGAAAGCCTGTTAATGATTTTGATGATGCTATAACGAAGGTTTGGCAAGATTATAATTTTGCGTGGACCGGGGGAGAGTCAAATTACCATGCTCAACAAAGAGGCGTGAAAGCTATTAAGCATGTGTCAGAACAGTATAAAGGGAGAAATGTTGCGGTTGGAACACATGGTAATATTATGGCGATAATCATGAACTATTTTGATAAGCAATATGATTTTCATTTTTGGAAAGCGCTAAGTATGCCGGATATCTATAAATTAACGTTCGATGAAAAAGCTTTAGTGGAAGTGAAAAGAGTATGGGAGGATTGAGGTAGATTAAAAAACGTAACATTAGGCAGGAGATTAATAGGAGAACTTTATATTCAGTAATTGCCATTCTCTTAATCGTTATTTTAAGCATTGTTTCGTTAAATCAATACGAAACGAACGAAGATATGGAGAGTGCGCTGTATCGTAAGGAGTTATTAATTTTTCAGAACCATATAACAGGGACTGTGAGAGCTATAGAAAAGAGAGACAGTACCCTTATGGAGAATGTTTTGTTACAGATATCTACCTTGGAAACGTTTCACTCTACTGATTTAAACGCTAACAGGCTTCTCTCAAATTATGAACAGGGCGTTCGTAATTTACTAAATAGTGATGCCGATTCATATAATAAAGTTAAAAGTACTCTAAATGAGATTTTCAATTCGCTAATTATATACAGTGATGAGGAAATGAACCAGGAATCATTTGACCGTATGACTAATGAACTGATGCCATTGGTGGAACAATTCCGGGAAGAAACTGAAAAAATTATTAAATAACTATCAAAAAGAGATTAAGCCGTACTTGGGAAGCATGAAAAAGGAGGAGTTCTGTGGACTTTATTATTAAAGCTTTACTGGGTATCGGCCTGATCTATTTTGTTATGTTATCTTTTTATCTGTTCGTAATTTTTCGCAGTAAGAAGAAATAGCTTTTTGTTAATTAAACATAGAGAGGAGTCAATCATTATGAATCTATTAAAAAGCCAGTACGACTTAATTAAATATACTAGAGAGCAGCTCTTTAGCTTATGTGAACAGTTGGATCATGATGATTATGTAAAGGAAATTGAAGGGTTTGGCTGGGGGTCTGTACGAAATCTCCATGCCCATGTAGCTGAATGCTACCAGTCCTGGCTGGGTAAGTTCGGACTAAAGAAAAATATAACACCAGTGAACCCTGAAAATGTACGTAACGTTAATAATATGAGAGAAGTCTTTAATGAAATAGATACCCTGGTCTGCAGTTTTATAGATGAATACGAAGGTGAGTATGAATATAAACTGACAGGACGAGTTCCTTGGCAAGAAGATCACGAGGAACTCTCTGTATTATGGCTTTTCACACATACAACCACTCACGAGTTTCATCACAAAGGCCAAATTGTATCAATGGCTAGGCAGTTAGGATATATTCCATCTGATACGGATCTTTTAACCCCAACAGATATGAAAAATCTATTAAATAGTAGTGACACAAATGTATGAACTGAAAACAAAGGAAAATGACAAAAGTGTGATAGAGTTTATTGAAAATGTCGACAGCACTAAAAAGCGTGAAGATGCATACAAATTGCTGGATATATTTACGGAAACGACAGGCTATCCAGCGAGGATGTGGGGGCCAAGTATTTTAAGAGAAACGTATCCGAATGAGAAGGGTGACTAACTTGTAATGCCGATTTGTCAAAATTGCGGGAACGAATGGACGTGGATCCAATCAGTTGCAGCTTTTAAGATGAAATGTCCTCATTGTGGCAAAAAACAATATGAGACGAACAAGTCAAGACAAATAAGGTCATGGTTAGACTTCTTACCGTTAGCTGTATTCCCAATCACTGTGTTACTTGACTTAAGCTTGTGGGCGGTACTGGTGACTATAATAGCGGCTGTAATTGCTTCGTTCATTTTTCACCCATCTATACTAAAGTTATCCAATAAACAGGAACCCTTTTGGTGAAAAGGAAGAGTTAATTAATTCTACGAGTTAAAGACAGGCGCATTTCTTACATAAAGAATGCGTTTTTTTTGCAGGAATTTTATCGAATGAGTAGAAATTGTCAATAAGACTTTTTCATAAAGGACAGACCAATATTAATAAATATAAACATAAGGTGATTAGGATATCTATCAAGTAAACTGTCTGAGTAATGTGTGATTGCAGCAGGAGTAGAAGAGTCGGTGAAGCTAATCAAGAAGAGGGGGAATGTGGAGGGGTGAGATATAATAATTAATGATGACACCGGTTTCTTTTTAATGCCAGGAAATGTTGATGTGGAAAAAATTCACTCATGATAAGTGACTGGAGGTATTTAAAATGCTGCGGCGCATTGTTTTATTTTTTCGAGAAAATAGCTGGGAAACTGTTTGCTTCACTCAAAATCTGGAGGAATACGGGAGAGTTAAAGGTAATCTTAATGATGCAGGAATAATTACTAAAACAAAAACAGCCACACCAATGAACGGAAATTTAGGAAGTTCAAGCTTTTCATCAACATATGATATTAAGGTTAAACAGAAATATCTGCATAAGGCACAGGAGGCTATCCATAAGAGTCGATATTAGAAGTATTAGAGCGGGGGAGAATTTAAATAATCAACAAAAAGGGCGCATATCTTCCATAAAGGATGCGTCTTTTCGCAGGACTTTTAATTATTATAATAGAAGTTATTAAAAAGAGGAGGGCTGCAATTGAACCGTAATAAGCTAATAATTGGCATTGTCGGACTTGTAATTTTACTAATTGCGACAACCTCCGTAATGAGGTCAGAGAATAGAGAAGTTATTGAACATGACTATACGTTTGCAGGCGAAAGTGAAAATTGGAAAGCAGAATATCATGTAGAAGGGGAACAAGTCTTCTATGAAGAGAATGACACCTTGAGGGGTGACAGTGAAAGTGAAACCGACATTATACTTGCTTATAAGGGAAAACTTAGCGAATTGTCGTCAGTGAGAAAACTGAAATATAAGTTTGAAACTTCGTCTGGAAGTATGGGGTCCAATCGTACATTTGATAAGGCACCTGAAAAGAAAGTATTTAGACATGGCGGCGCTAGCAGTGGAGTTACTAGCTCTGAGAACCAAGAGGTTAAAGTCAGTGTTCAGTGGGGCGAAGAAACAGAGGAGTTCACGTTAAAAAATAAAGAACAACCTTAGCTTGATGACTCCCGGAACGTAATATCGATAACTTTTTCTGTTTCGGTATTAAATTCTATGTTAATGAAGACACCGAACTCTTTGTCATTTTCCTTTAACCACAACTTGAATTTTTCAATTGTGGAACCTTCTTTGGTTTCCCGTCCTCTGTGAAGGTAGTCGATGATATCAGCATTAGGGTATTTTGCTTGCGTCTCCTTCATAGCCATTCTTCCCCATTTAGCATAAGAAGGGATATCTTTCTCCGCAACTGCAATTTGTTGAACTGGAAATGCTTCTAGGTTAGATGAAAATAGTAGTAGAAATACACTGAATGAAATGAGTAATAGTCGCATGTACAAGCCTCCAATCTAACGCTTATTGTTTCATTACAACTGATTTTTATACGAAATGTGAAGGAGGGAAGACTAATTATGATGGAGAAAATAGACTTTGGGGTTAAACTTTTACTGGTTAGCGCAATCATATATGGCTCAGCGCTGATTGCAAATGCAATTTATGCAGTCGAGTTCCATAATTTTAGCATGGAATTAAAAGAAATTGTTGCAATCCCCCTTACAATAGCTAGTATTACAGCACTGGCGGGTATATATGTTATTATTTACGCAATAAAAAAATCATAAGAGATAACCAGTCTAACCACAACAAAGCAGCAAGTTCACATTTTTGACATAACTTTTCATCTAAATTGTGAAATACTGAACAATATAATCAAAGATCAGTAGATCCATGTTATTATATAAGTGTAGTAAAGAGATTCATCCAAGTTAATTTGTGAAATACTGAACAAATAATAATAAAAACTTTAAGGAGATGGATATCATGTTTGTAAATTTCATTCGCAATAATAAAGTAGCAGCTGGAGTATTGGCGTTTCTTAGAATATACATTGGGTACCAATGGCTGACCGGAGGATATGGAAAGATAGCGGGAGGCAATTTTGATGCAAGTGGTTTTATGCAAGGAGCAATAGCAAGTGCAAGCGGGGAACATCCAGCTGTTCAAGGCTGGTGGGCAACCTTCCTTGAAACTTTCGCATTGCCGAACGCTGAGTTATTTAGCTTTATGGTTATGTGGGGCGAGTTGTTAGTCGGGTTAGCGCTAATCATAGGTATTTTCACAAACTTTGCAGCACTGATGGGTATCACAATGAACTTTGCATTCTTATTCAGTGGTACGGTCAGCACAAACGCTCAAATGGTATTAATTACAGTGTTCATCCTGGTAGCTGGGTATAACGCAGGTCGATTTGGATTAGACCGCTGGGTTGTTCCATTCCTAAAGGCACATAATCCTAAACAAAAACATAGAAACGAGGCAGCAACTGTCTAACTTTAAAAATAGGTGCATATGTAAAAAAATAAATACACACGTTAAACTAGCGTGTGTATTTTTTATTGCTAATTCGAAATGCAGATCGGCAATATGAATCCTCTTCGCTAAAAGCAGAAAAAGCTGTTCCAAGAGATATGAAGAGGATCTTAAACCAATCTCCAAACACGGGATTTGTTGAATTAACGGAACGAGGACCCATCATGGTTAACAATGTGGACTTGATCCTAACAAAAGGCTGTATAGGACGTGATAGTGTCGGCGTTGCAGCAATACTTATTTACGACACAGCCAAACGTCGGCAATGATCATTCTTTTCCATCAACTTCAGATGCGTTTTCCATCATATTATCAAAAATTCCCATAAGAAAAATCTTTAGTAAAAAAATTTATTACACTTTCATGAAATGTTTAAGTCTTCCAGTTTTGTGCAGAATAAGGTTTGAGAAAAGAACTTCACCAAAACAGAAAGGAGCTTGCTAAACATGAAGAGGTGGGTTGTTTTATTAGCTGCATTGTTATTTTTCATGGTATTGAGCGGCTGTGCAGATACGGATGATGACATGGAGAATACTAGGCACCATGGAAGTGAAACGAGTATAGAAACCTTTGGAAGTCTAAGCGAAGAAACAACAGAAGTTAATGTAACAATGTATAATAGGGATATGGAAAAAGTCGGCACAGCGACAATCAGACAAGTACATGAGGGAACTAATATTACGCTTGATGCGTCAAACTTGCCACCAGGTACTCACGGGTTTCACATTCATGAAAAAGGAGTATGTGAAACACCCGATTTTGAGTCGGCCGGTGGTCACTTCAATCCGACCAACGCGAAACATGGATTTGAACATCCAAAGGGTCCACATGCGGGGGACTTGCCAAATATAGTAGTAAAAGAGGATGGAACAGTACGAACAGAAGGCATAGCTGATATGGTAACACTGATAAAAGGTAAAAAGAATTCCTTACTTGGAAATGAAGGAACGGCGCTTATAATTCATGCTGAAGCAGACGATTATAAGTCACAGCCATCTGGTAATGCAGGTGATCGGATAGCATGTGGTGTAATAGGCGAATAGATTTATGACCCGGGTTTTCATCCGGGTTTCTCTATGCAAGTAAGAACGTATAAATACATTCTTACTTCATAAGTCACAACTAATGCTTGCACAGCAGATTCAATAGCCCATAAATTTGAAAAAATTCTAAAACTGGTACGAATGTACGTTTCTTATTGTATAAGTTCATATTATAATAGGACAAGGATAATGTTCTTTTAGGGAGGTCGGCTAACCCTTTTGTGAAAAGGGGGTGATGCCTCTGAGCGTGTATGAAGTGATGATGGTGCTGGGAAGTTTTGGTACCATGTTGATTGCATTGCTCGCCTTGATCATATCGACGATCAATAAAAAATAGACCCTCCCTATTTTCCCTGAAATGATTTTAGGGTGAGGTCTATTCGCAAAGAAATGGCCGATCCCTTTAGGGGAACCACTTATCCAAAGACCACAGTTCACGCTGTGGTCTTTTCTTATAATATGTGCAACTAAGGCTAATCTATGCACTCAAAGTATAAGGGATTCTAAGAATCAAAGTAGCATTAATAAGAATCCTTTAGCGATATGCCAAATTTTTAAAATATTTATTATCTATTTTAAGTATACCATATTCTGCTACTAGTGTGAATAAACTCAAGAACTGAAAAAGTATTAACACTGTAAAACGGAAAGTGACAGGCGCGATTGAGCCATGTATAATGTGTTTTTGAGTAACGATAGGAGGGACGGAATTAATGACTACATATTCGCAGGTAAAGACTTCAACTATCTCCGACAAAATTTGGTCAAAGGATTTCGTGTTTATCTGCCTAGCTAATTTTTTTATATTTCTGGGATTCCAAATGACACTTCCGACATTGCCGCTTTTCGTCAAGGAATTGGGAGGCAGTGACCAATTAATTGGGATTATTGTTGGTGTATTCACTTTTTCAGCCCTCCTTCTCCGTCCGTATGCCGGTCATGCATTGGAGTCGAAGGGCAGAGGCTTTGTTTACATGACAGGTCTAGCTATTTTTGTATTATCTGTTGGTTCCTATGCATTTGCTGCAAGTATCGTGTTTTTGCTTATCATGCGAATTATGCAAGGTGTCGGCTGGGGTTTGTCTACCACCGCAACTGGAACAATTGCAACAGACCTGATTCCACCAAAGCGACGTGGTGAGGGGATGGGGTACTTTGGCTTATCTGGTAATCTGGCACTCGCGTTTGGTCCAACGTTAGGACTTACATTGGTTGGCTACATTTCTTTTACACAATTATTTCTGATCTGTGCCTCTTTAGGGTTTGTGGCATTTTTGCTATCATCAAGAATCCATTACAAAAAGGTCGATCAAATAGCGGGAAAATCAACCACTGTCAAATTTGATATTTTTGAAAAAACAGCATTACAGCCGGCAGTGCTATTGTTTTTTATAACCGTAACATTTGGTGGGATAACCTCCTTTCTTCCGTTATATGCTGAGGAAAATCATATACTTGGAATTGAATCTTATTTCCTTGTATTTGCTCTTTTCCTTATGGTTTCCAGAACTTTCACAGGGAAAATTTATGATAAAAAGGGACATGTATATGTATTTCTGCCAGGGACAGTTCTTATCTTTGGTGCGATGCTTTTATTAGCATGGCTGCCAAGTACATTTATCATGCTGATTGCAGCTGGAATGTATGGGCTTGGATTTGGTTCAGTGCAGCCGGCATTGCAGGCTTGGTCCGTAGATAAAGCTCCTGATAATCGAAAGGGAATGGCAAACGCTACATTTTTCTCGTTTTTTGATTTAGGTGTCGGTCTTGGCGCAATCACTTTTGGCCAGTTGGCTTTTATGTTTAATTATAGTGTTATTTATCTAACCTCCGCTGCCTCGGTATTGTTTTCAATTATTCTATACCTATATTTATTCATAAGAACAAAGCGTAAAAACCAAGCAGCTGCATAATTGTTGCTTGGTTTCATTATGTATATTACTATCGCCGCCCAATCCGAAAAGGTGGCTTTTTTTAGCAGTTAAGAAAGTATAAATCCTTTCTTACTGCATAAGTGCAACTAAGATTTTGGGGATAAGCCAAGTTTTCTAAAGTTTTAAAAATAAATTTTTAGTTAATGCCACTTTTTGCTGCTGGAGTTCGATTGTAGTAGTGAAAGGAGGTGATCGACATGGCTGTATCACAAATAGTTACAACGCAATTAACGTTAACACTGGATGATGGCAACGATATTCTAACAGGCGATATCATCTACAAAACCAAAAGTTTTAATAACGTTAAACCTGCTGCAACTGCTGATCAGTTGTACGCAATCGCTACAGCATTTGCAGGACTTCAGGAACGCCCGCTTTACAATATTGAACGTAATGACAGCTCAGAAATTAATCAGGCATAGTTCTTAAAAAATAAATGGGAGGGGGAATCATAATGAAGAAACTTGAACTTAAATTTTTAAATAACGAAGGTAAAACTGTAACATATTCATTGGAAAACCCGGTTGAACCAGTTGATCCAGCCGCTGTCACCAGCGCAATGGACGAAATCATCACACAAGACGCATTCACATCATCAGGCGGCAGTCTAGTTTCAAAAAAGAGCGCACGTATCGTTGAACGTAACGTAGCTGAAATTGAACTAGCTTAATAAGGTAGCGGTAATCGATATTATCTGTTCTTAAGACCAGTGGCACTCGAGCCTTGGTCTTTTTTTTTAACAGTTAAGAAAGCATAAATATGCAAAAATTCAAATCAGACAGGAGTGATTTTATTGGAAACATGGGTATCCTTTGTGACAGAAGTAGGCTTTCCGATTGTGGTAACATTCTATTTGTTGCACCGCATCGAAGGTAAACTCAACGATCTAATCGTATCCATCCAGGCACTGCCAAGTAAATTGAAGTAGAGCTCGCACATGAGATTTCTTCTTAGCAGTAAGAAAGTATAAATACTTTCTTACTGCATAAGTGCAACTAAGGTTTATATATATTAAGGCTTGTACTCAAAAGTATAAGAGTTCTAAGAAAACAAAATATGCTTTCGTAGGAATCCCTTTAATGAATGCCCCTCTTTTTAAACTTGTACTTTAAAAGTATAATTTCCTCCAAAATATCCCATCCTTGTAAAAGTATTTAGTTTAAAAAACAGAACGTGTCATATACAATGATAGATAAAGAGATGGTAGAAGGTAGGGTACTTGTGTTTTGAAAAGCTTTCGTGATATCAATATACAAAAGATGTTTCCATCCGTTGTCTATAGACGCGGTTTGGAGTATTACAATAAAAACCTAGTTAGTGATTTACTGTATGATATAAATTATCAAGTCTGGACTGCAATTGTACAGGGGACTGAAGATTATTTTGTTGAAATTAATACGTCCGATTTTGCGAAGGGATCTGTTGATGCGTATTGTGATTGTCCAGCATTTGACACATATGGATCGTGTAAGCATATTGTCGCCACTCTAATTTCAATCTCTGCTAGAGAAACAAATAATCCACCTCGGAAAATGAGTGATAACTATCAAACTACTAATTGGCTAATTGATTCCATATCCTCATTAACCAATTATCAACCAACATCAGAAGTATTATCCGAAAAAATACCGCTGCATGTAGAGTATTATTTCAAGTGGTCGTTTGAACGTAATCTGTTATTGGAATTAAAAGTCGGTGAGAAAAGATGCCTTGTTGTAAAAAATGCACATGATTTTCTAAACGATGTAATGAAAGGAAACGAGCATTACTTTACAAAAACCTTCACATACAGTCCGGAAACACATTATTTCATGCAGCAGGATATGGAAATTTTTGAGCTGTTGTTTTCCGTATTACGTAATGAAAAGATATATCTTGATCGCGGCATCTATCATTATCAGGACTCACCAGAGCGGTCAGTTGTTATCCCGCCACTACTTGCCAAACAGTTATTGCACATGCTCATTAAACGAGACTTCACTGTTGAAACAAGGGATCAGAGCTTTCAGCATATCGATATTGTAGAGGATGAACTGCCATTCCATTTTGACCTTGCGAAAAACGAACAGGGGGAACTGGTTTTGTCCATGGACGAAATGGCTTCCATGACTTATTTCAAGCTATATCAAATGCTGTTTTCACATGGTGCATTTTATTTTCCAGCGAAAGAACAGATTCCGATTATCGAACAAATCACCCAGGTGGGAAGAGAGAACGAACACCTTCCTATTCCTAAAAAGCAGGCTGATGCTTTTATTTCCGAAGTCCTTCCATCACTTAAGAAGGTCGGTGATGTACAAATAGATGAAAATGTCGCAGCAGAAATTATTCAAGTGCCTTTACGCGCAAAATTATTCCTGGAAGTTCAGGCAAATTGGATTGTCGGCAAACTTGAGTATCATTATGGTGACTACCAGATTGACCCGTTTAGCGGGCGTGAACAGGATGATGTCATCATTATTCGAGATGTTGAAAAAGAACAGCAGATTATGCATCTTATTGAGCATGCGAATTTTCATTACAATGGTAAAGAATTATATATCGAAGCAGATGAAGAAAGTCTTTATGAATTTCTTTACGATGTACTGCCATTGCTTGATAAATATGTCGAGCTATTCCTTACTTCAGAGATACGTAACTTTATCGTTGAAAATGAGCCATCGCCTAGCACGAGTGTACGGCATGAATCATCTTCAAATCTGCTTGAAATTGGCTTTAATATCGATGGAGTGGATGATTCAGAAATCAGCCATATTCTTAATGCTGTTATGGAGAAGAAGCGCTACTACCGAATGCAAAGCGGTGCACTGCTTTCTCTCGAAGGGGATGAATTCTCTTCCATGAAGCAGCTTTTTGATGATTTGGATATTCAAAAAGATGACTTACAGGATGGAAATGTTCAAATGCCTGTCTACCGTGGTGCACAGGTTGATGAGTTAATTGACACAAAAAAGAATTACGACCCGTCTTTTCGTAAGCTCTTGCATCAGCTGAAATCCCCAGAGGAACAGGTTTATCCATTGCCGGAAAGCCTTAATGCAACATTACGAGATTACCAAATGACCGGGTATCAATGGTTTAAGTCGTTAAGTGCATATTATCTTGGAGGTATTTTGGCTGATGATATGGGGCTTGGAAAAACATTACAGAGTATTGCTTATATCCTGTCAGAGCCCAGTGATATGCCACATTTGATTGTTGCACCATCATCGGTTGTATATAATTGGAAAAATGAATGTGATAAATTTGCGCCCGATTTGAATGTGGCAATTTTAACAGGAGCCCCATTAGAACGAGTGAAAAAGATTGAGGAATATACTGATATGGATGTCTGGATTACATCTTATGCAACACTACGGCAGGATATAGAGCTTTATCGCGAGCAATCATTCCAAACATTGATTTTAGATGAGTCACAGTACATTAAAAACTATGCAACAAAGACATCGCGAGCAATTCGTGAAATTAAAGCGAGTAGAAGATTTGCTTTAAGTGGAACACCAATAGAAAATTCAATCGACGAGCTGTGGGCAATTTTTCAGGTTATATTACCCGGACTAATGCCAAATCAACGTAGCTTTAAACAGTTATCACATGAAAAAATTGCTCAGCTGACAAAGCCATTTATTTTACGCCGGCTGAAAAAAGATGTATTGAAAGAATTGCCAGATAAAATTGAAACAGTACACGTCTCAGAACTGACAAAAGACCAAAAGGATCTGTATGTTGGTTATTGGCGCGAGTTGCAGCAAGAAGCAGCTCAGTCCATGAAAGAAAGCGGCTTTAACCAAAATCGGATGAAGATTCTGGCCGGATTAACGCGGTTGCGACAAATATGCTGCCACCCATCCGTATTCGTAGAAAATTACCAGGGAGAATCAGGGAAGCTGAACCAGTTAATGGATACTGTACGAAATGCAATTGCAAACGGAAAGCGGATGCTGATATTCTCACAATTTACAAGTATGCACGAGATTATTATTGAAAAACTGAAACAAGAGGAAATTGATTATTTCTATTTGCATGGGCAAACGGCTTCAGAGGACCGCGTGAAGATGAGTGAGCGTTTTAATAATGGCGAAAATAATGTATTTCTCATCTCGCTTAAAGCGGGTGGAACAGGGTTAAACTTAACTGGTGCAGACACCGTTATCCTATATGATTTATGGTGGAATCCAGCTGTTGAGGATCAGGCTACAGGCCGTGCACATCGTTTTGGTCAGAAAAATGTTGTCCAAGTAATCCGCCTTATTACAGAGGGAACAATCGAAGAAAAGATATACGATCTGCAGCAGAAAAAACGTGAGCTGATTGATCAGGTAATCCAGCCAGGTGAAACAATGCTGTCTAGTCTAAGCGAGGATGATGTCCGGGAACTTCTCAACATATAAGTCTCCGGATCCGTATGATGTATGCACGTTTGGGTAAATCATAAATAGGTTATTATTGTAGATTCATAATATCTATAAAGGGGATGGTGAGTTTGGTTGGTGTACTTAAAGGATTTGTGAAATTTTTTGTATCCAACATAGCAGTTGTACTAGCCATAATGCTCCTGCCTATATTTCTAATAACCGATTCAGTAACATTCTTCGATGAGATAATGAATTATTTATTTAACAACAGAAAATCTTAAGCAAAAAACCAGATAGCTGAATCTGGTTTTTTTGACAGTTAAGAAGGCAATATGGCTGCCAAGTGCGCAGCCACAATCTATCATGAATTTTCATATAACTGATGTTGAGAGGTTTTGCGGACACAGGGACCTTATTTGACTGAAATACAGGAAAATGGCGATGTTTGCGGACACCAAGGACCTTAATTGTTACAAATCCCCGCTATTAACCATGATATATGTGAAATAAGGGCTTCTGTGTCCGGATATGTTCGAAAAGGAGACTTTTTTATAGAAATAGCATCTTCTGTGTCCGCTTAAAAGTAAATAGATTAGAAAAAATTTATTTCGTTAAACCTCCGTGGCTCCGCAATGTGCAGCCACCATTTGTTATGGAAAATGGAAAATGAACTTGTAATAGAGTTAGAGAGGTGTTTTCATACAAAAGTCTATAATCATTTCTTATAGCATAAGTGCTATGATATCCACCATAAGGCTAAAGGCTGTCGAATGCTAATGATTACTGATTCAGCTGAAACAATTTCCGAGGACGTCCCTTCATATATGGTTTTTCCTCGCCAACTACTTTAATTACTTCACCAGCCAATAGTTTTTTAACAGTACGCTCTGCACTTCGCTTCGTGACACGGTAGTAACTGGCGATGTCATTGGATGAGAAGGGTTCATTGTTTCTGATTTCGATAAAGTCGATAAAGTTATAGGATAACTCATTGTTAAGTTTAGCTTGATGGATTAAGGAACGGTACAATTCCGATGTATTAAATTCCTTTTCAACTCCAAGCGGACCAATGGTATCTTGACGTTCATTGACAATATAACATGTACCATCGTTTGACTGAGTACAAGCTTCCAATGCTAACTTTGCGTTGTCCTCGGCTTGCTTAGCAGTTAGACCAAGGCCGAATCCTATATCTACCGAGGTATTTAAGGCACGCTCCATTTCCTTAAGTAATGGAAAGTCACGATAATGGTTGGTGATGTGATCTAAGATCCCTCTTGTTCCAAATATTACAAACTTATCATTGCCATTTGATAGAACAGAGGCATATGTTTTTTGGGAGTAATTTAATAGAATTTGGTGTAGCTTCAGCTGTAATTGCTGTGCTTGAAAATCGCCTTTTTCGGCCTTAATCAAATCGAATTCTTTGATTTGAACGTATCCAGCAACGATTTGAGCGCTTTTAGATTGATTTAGAGTTGTAATAGATTTGGCTTGATCAACTGCGCGTTCAATGTTAAGTAAGGGAATTTTCATGCAGCTAGTTGGGATTCTCTTTTCTTTTAAAATTGACTCAACCTCTTCAATCGACGTAAGGGCGTAATCAATTTTACCCTCATTCCATAAATTTTCATGATATCTGGCAATCCGGTTAATATCTACTGGTTCATCATTTTCATAGCTGTAAGTATATATTTCCTCGTTGGTTAACTCCATTTCATTCAGCACCTTATCGACATGCCTTCGACTCATCACATCAATTGAAAGTCTGTTCAGTTCCTGCTTGTGATGATTTCTGACTCGGTAAAAAGATGTTAAGATCATGTACTCATCAAAATCCACCTGTACAGCTGGAAGTCTCTTCTTTTCCACTTTTTCTTTTGCGTATAAGTACGGTAATGATCCTGCAAATAAATAGATATCACACATAAACGCTTTTTCGACCAATTCGGTGACCTCTTTTGTTTCAGTATAAACAAACGGGAAAATTTCAATGTCCTCTTGGTCTTCAACATATTTAGTAATTCGATCAATTAACTTCTCGCGCCCAAAAACAGCAATTTTTACTTTCACCATTATTCCTCCTCATAATTAGTTTGATTTTATGTAATCAATTAATAGGTTTCCTATTTCTGCAATATGTCTTTTTCCTATTCCGTTATTCTCCCAGCCTTCGCTCATAACAACAGCCTCAATGCGTTTGTTCTGATATTCCAGAATAGCAGCATCATGTTCTACGCCGTCTAACTCACCTGATTTATGATATAGCTTTACATCTGAATTAAATGGTAAATAGCTAGCAAGTTTGTCTCCGAATTGTTGATTCGATAATATTTCAACAATTTGTGATCTGCTATTGTCACTTATCGTATTGCTGCGATTAGCAATAGTAGACAGGAAGTGATACATATCGTATGCACTCGTATAATTTTCAAGCCCAGCACTTTGTGATGCTATATCCATAAACTTGCGTTGAATTTCGGTATGCTCACATTTTAAATGCCTCGCTAGCGCATTAACCTGATACATTTCTACCTTATCAAGAACAATGTTTGCAGCAGTGTTATCGGAAATGATAATCATTAATTCCATCAGATTTTTATAACTATATACATTCGAGCTAGTAAGATAATTTATAACGCCTGCCCCTCCAACTTTCATATCTTGCTCAATATATACTAAAGTGTCAGACCGAAACTGATCAGATTCAAGTTGGCGGAAGGCTTCGATTAGGATAGGTATTTTAATTAGGCTAGCTGCCTTTCTGGGTTCATATGCATTAATAGCGATTTGTCCGTCATCGGTATGTATAAAAATAGAGAATCTATCTATCGTTTTGTTGATAATAGTACGAATACCAGTTTCCAATTGCAGTTGGTTCACGGTTATTTTCACATCCTTATACTCAATTTCACACTTAACGAAATATTTAACGACACCATTCGTTAACATTAACATATTACGAAATTTTCTAAATATTGTCAAGAAGGAAAGTTAGGAAAGTTTTAGTAATTATTACTTAATATGGTATTCTTATAGAGTGAATAAAAAAGAGTGGGAGGGTTCAGGTGTGAATGATTTATTTGAAAAGCTGAATATTGAAGTACCTATAATTCAAGCAGGAATGGCTGGGGGAATTACAACTCCAGAAATGGTAGCAGCTGTCACTAATAACGGAGCGCTTGGCACGATTGGAGCCGGATATATGAGTGCAGCAACATTAAAAGAAAACATTCAGCAAGTGAGGAGCCTGACCAATAATCCATTCGCGGTTAATTTATTTGCTACCAACTTGGAGACGTTCTCCACTGATATTCAGAGAATGCAACATATATTAAACAACTATAGAAATGAATTGGACATTGACCCAGGAGAAGATTCAGTTAAAGTAAAAGATAATTTAGAAGAGAAGATTTATGTCATCCTGGAGGAAAATATTCCCATAGTCAGCACAGCATTTGGTGTTTTGTCCTCTGTTTTGATTAAACGATTAAAGAATCATAACGTCACCTTAATTGGGATGGCTACAAATCTTGATGAGGCTAAGCAAATGGAAGACGCAGGATACGACGCAATTGTCGCCCAGGGGAGTGAAGCAGGCGGGCACCGTGGTACATTTGATGTAAAAAAATACCCAAATGGAAGCAATATTGGTTTGCATGTGCTGCTGCAGGAAATATTGGACAATGTCTCATTGCCGGTTATTGCAGCGGGAGGAATACATAAAAAGAAACAATTTGAAGCATTATTGGCAATGGGTGCTGCAAGTGTTCAGTTAGGTACCAGGTTTCTGATGGCAAAAGAAGCTGGAACAAATGAAGCATATCGAAGAGCACTCATTAAGGCACAAACAAATGATACCAAAATTACCAAAGTATTCTCTGGCCGACCAGCACGCGCTGTCAATAATAGATTCATAGTCGAAGTGGAGGCAAGTGGAATCTCGCCATTGCCGTTTCCAATACAAAACCAGCTTACAAAGGATATTAGGAATGCAGGTAAAGAATTCGCTGTTGCTGATGTTCAATCACTTTGGGCTGGGCAAGGTGTTGGGAATATTGAAAAAGAGGAAACAGTTGCCGAAATTATTCAGTCGTTAGTATAACCTTCTTAGTATGAGATGATAATTTCTGGATCAGGTTGATATCTCATGATTCAGGTTGATATCCAGCAATTCGGGTTGATAAATCATAATTCAGGCTGATATCCAGCAATTCGGGTTGATAAATCATAATTCAGGCTGATATCCGGCAATTCAAGTTGATAAATCATAATTCAGGTTGATATCCGGCAATTCAAGTTGATAAATCACGATTCAGGTTGATAACCAGAAATTCAAGTTGATAAGTCACGATTTGGGTTGATAACCGGCAATTCAAGTGATAAATCACGATTCAGGTTGATAACCAGAAATTCGGGTTGATAACTCCTGATAGGAGAACATTTCTCGACAATAATAAAAGAAATCGGCGTAATAGCCGATTTCCTCAATACCTTATTATTTTTGCATATTATAATGTTCTTTTACCTGTTCACGTAGCTGGCGCTTCAGGAATTTACCCACTGATGTTTTAGGGATTTCATCGAAGAATAGTACATCATCTGGTAGCCAGAACTTTGCGAATTGTGGCCGAATGAATTCAAGCATATCATCCTTGCCGACTTTGTCAGCAAAACCTTCGTGTAAAACAACACATGCGATTGGTCGCTCCTGCCATTCAGCGTCTGGAATTGCTATAACACTAGCCTCGAAAACAGCATCGTGCGCCATAAGGGCGTTCTCCAGATCAACGGAAGAAATCCATTCTCCACCACTCTTAATAAGGTCCTTCGTGCGGTCGACAATTTTAAGTGTACCTTCTTCGTCTACTGTTACAACATCACCAGTATGGAACCAGCCATCAACAAACGCATTTTCACTTCTTTCGTCCTTATAGTATTCGCCGGCTATCCATGGTCCGCGAAGGAGTAACTCACCCATCTGTTCACCATCCCAGGCTACTTCGCCATTATTACCCATGATTTTCATATCAAGACCAGGTATAAGTGCACCCTGTTTGGCGCGTTGATCTAATTTATCCTCTTCACCTAACTCTTTCTCCTGGTAGCTCTTTAGCCTAGAAAGAGTTACGAGTGGTGTTGTTTCAGTTGCACCATAGGCATGAATAAAAGGAATTTTGTACTTTTGCTCGAATGCTTGGATAAGTCCCTTTGGTGCAGCGGATCCACCGCAAAGTACAGCACGCAAGCTTGATGTGTCATAATTGCCTTGTTCCAGTTCTCGCAGTAATCCCAACCATATCGTTGGAACCCCGGCAGTAATGGTAACATTGAATTTTTCTATGAATTCGGCAAGTCGTTTTGGTGTAAAACGTGGGCCTGGCATGACTTGTGTTGATCCAAACCAGGTACATGCAAATGGTGTCCCCCAGGCATTAACGTGAAATTGTGGTACAACAGCCATTGACACATCAGATTCTGAGACTGCAGCTGAATCAGCTAATCCAAGAGCATAACTGTGCAGGACTATCCCGCGATGCGAGTAGACAACACCTTTAGGTTTACCTGTTGTAGCGGATGTATAGCACATTCCGGCTGGATCATTTTCATCGATTGTTTTTGAAAATTCATGTGTAGGATCTCCTGTATGCAGTAATTCTTCATACGAATAAAGTGGTTTTAAAGTAGATTCTGGGAGTTCGGACTTGTCAGTCATAACGACAAATGCTTCAACCGTTTGAAGCTTATCCTGTACGGCTTCGATGAGGGGTAAAACGTCTTCGTCAATAAATAAAATCTTATCTTCAGCATGATTTATAATGTAAATAATGTGCTCGGGGGATAATCGGATATTAATGGTGTGCAACACTGCCCCCATACCTGGTGCGGCAAAATAAATCTCCAAGTGCCGGTGATGATTCCAGGCTAATGTGCCGACCCGATCACCTTTTTGTATTCCTAGACCATCGAGAACACTCATTAAGCGCCTTGTTCTTTCTCCGATATCGGCATATGTAAGCCGGTGAAGCTTATCATGCGTTTGCGAGATGACTTGTTTTTTTGAGAAAAACTTTTCTGCATGTTCAAGCATGGGTCCTACTGTTAATGGGACTTGCATCATACGAAACATCTCCTTTTTATAAATTATACAAGCATACTTTAATAATATCACATTATTTTAATTATTAGAAAAACTTTATAAATAAGTTTCGCAAAGGAGGAGTTTATTGATCCGTGGTAAAATGAATGGAATATGAAAATGGCAGGTTAAGATTATTGGGTTTAGGTTTGAAGAATTCGGAATCAAGTTGAAGTTCTCGGTATTAGGTTGAAGATCCCGGAATTAAGTTAAAAATCTCAATAATAGGTTGAAGTAAGAAAGGCTGACGGTTATGAAGAAACAGCATGATTACACACAAGGCAATATATTAAAGCAGTTGATCATATTTTCAGGGCCGATTATGCTGACCAGTTTGCTGACAGTTTATGGGTAGGTAATTTGCTTGGTTCAAATGCGCTCGGATCTGTTGCTGTTTCGAGTACAATTATTTTTACGGTGTTATCATTTGTTATTGGGTTAAATAATGCTGCGTTGACAATTCTGTCACAGCAAAAAGGTAAAAAAGATGATACGGGGTTAGAACGCTATCTCAATGCATTCGTCGTAATTTTGGTATTGCTTTCAGTTTTATTAGGAACTGTTGGTTATCTTATGGCTGAACAGCTTCTGCAGTCATTGGGTACACCAGAAGGCATGATGAATGAGTCGAAGACATATTTGCAAGTGAATTTCCTTGGGATATTGTTCTTGTTTGGATATAACTTTATTAGCACCGTTCTTCGTGCACTCGGTGATAGTAAAACACCGCTTCGGTTCGTAATGCTGGCAGTAGCACTAAATATTGTACTAGATCCACTGTTCATCGCTGGCTTCAATTTGGGCATTGATGGGGCGGCATATGCAACAATTGTGGCACAGGGAAGTGCATTTCTTTATGGAGTTATCCATGTTTTGTACCGTAAACTGGCCCCATTCTCCATGCCATCAATTCCGTCAAAAAAGGAAGTTGGCCTAATTTTAAATCTCGGCATTCCATCAGGGTTGCAAATGGCTGTTATTTCTGCAGGAGTAGCTGCAATAATGAGTGTTGTAACGATATACGGGGAAGATGTAGTCGCTGGCTTTGGTGCTGCGCAGCGTTTGGATAGTATTTTGATGCTACCGGCACATGCGCTTGGAACAGCTGTTAGCAGTATGGCTGGTCAAAATATAGGTGTTCAGAATTGGTCACGTGTGAAAAGCATAGCAAGGTTTGGTGTCCTCTACAATTTTTCTGTTATGCTTATCGTAGGAATTCTAGTCGTATTTTTTGCGGAATACGGTATACGGCTATTTCTGCAAGATGAAGCAGCGATATCATTCGGAACAAGGTATCTGCAGATTATCGCATTATGCTATCCGTTCCTCGGGATTAATTTTATTTTAAATGGAATTGTTAGGGCGTCGGGAGCAATGTATCAGGTGCTAGTGCTCAATATTATTTCATTGTGGGTGCTTCGTTTTCCGTTAACCGCTCTTTTCTCCAACTGGCTTGGCGAAACTGGCATAGCGATTGGTATGGGATCAAGCTTTTTGGTGAGCAGCCTATTTGCTTATATGTATTATCGATTCGGAAAATGGCGAGAGAAAGAATTGTTCGCCAAAAAGCACTAGAAGCTTATTCTATGAAACTAACAAAAGAATGACAGAGGGATTTTATGAAAAGAAAAACAAAAACAGCAATTAAACAAACAGTGGTAATAGCAGTTGTCTTGACTGGTGTATTTATCATAGTGTCCTTTCTAGCGCTTGAACGGCCAGATAGTCATCAGTTTGAAGTTTCACGCCCGTTGATAAGTGAACAGGTATGGGAATATAAGCCGACTGTTGAAAAGTATGCAAAACAGTACGGTGTAACAAAATATGTGGATGTGATGCTTGCAATGATGATGCAGGAATCCGGTGGTCGGGGGAATGACCCGATGCAGTCATCTGAAAGTTACTGCGGAGAGAGAGGATGCATAGATGAACCAGAACTATCTATTAAACAAGGAGTCTATTACTTTTCCCAAACTATCAAACAAGCAAATGGTGACTTGAAACTAGCAATTCAGTCGTATAATTTTGGTAAAGGTTTTATCGATTACATCAACGATAATTCGGGAACGTATACCCAAGAAGCGGCTATAAATTTCTCTCAAAAAATGTATAATACCTCATCAAATAAGTCGATATATACATGTTTACGAGAAGAAGCAAAGCAATATAATGCCTGCTATGGTGATATATATTATGTTCGTGATGTAATGGAATATAGGGACGAACTTGCAAAAGAGTAGTAAGACTGAATATGGAAATGATAAAATTAAATTATAAGGAGGAATTAACATGGTAAAAGCAATACATACTGTGTATGCACCGGCTGCAATTGGACCATATTCACAGGCGATTCAGGCTGGGGATTTTATTTATGTCTCAGGGCAGATCGGAATTGATCCTGCAAATAGTGAGGTAGTTGATGGAATAGAAAAGCAAACAGAACAAGTGCTGGCAAATCTGCAGGCGATACTGACTGAAGCTGGAGCGAACTTTTCCCAGGTGGTTAAATTTACAATCTATCTTAATTCGATGGATGATTTTGCAACTGTAAATGAGATTTATGGTGGCTTTTTAACCGAACCGTATCCAGCTCGGGCAACAGTTGAAGTTAGCAGGTTACCGAAAGACGTTCTTGTAGAAATGGACGTAATCGTATATACAAAATAACAGCAGGAGGAATATCAATTGGATAATTTTACATTCTATAACCCGGTTAAATTAATTTTTGGGAAAGGTCAACTGGAAGCATTGCCTAATGAAGTTGCAGCTTACGGTAAAAAAGTGCTGCTTGTATATGGTGGTGGGAGTATAAAGAGAAATGGCGTATATGAAGAAGTCGTGAATCAATTAAGTAAAATAAATGCCGAGGTAGTTGAACTTTCAGGGGTAGAACCTAATCCGCGTGTTTCAACAGTTCGGAAAGGCATTGAAATTTGCAAAAATGAAGATGTTGAATTTGTGCTTGCAGTTGGTGGAGGCAGTACGATTGATGCGACAAAAGCAATTGTAACAGGCGCTAAAACGGATATTGATATTTGGGATATTGTTACGAAAAAAGAGCAGGTAAACGATGCACTTCCATTTGGTACAGTCCTGACTATTGCTGCAACAGGATCTGAAATGAATGCAGGTTCGGTTATTACCAATTGGGAAACACATGAAAAACATGGCTGGGGAACACCATCAACTTTCCCTAAGTTTTCCATTCTTGATCCAAGCAATACATTTTCCGTTCCGCGTGACCAAACAGTATATGGCATTGTTGATATAATGTCACATGTGTTAGAACATTATTTTCACCAAGCAGGAAATACTCTGGTACAGGATCGTTTTTGTGAGTCGATACTGCGTACAGTTATTGAAACAGCACCAAAATTATTGGATGACCTGGAAAACTATGAGTATCGAGAAACTATGATGTTAAGTGGAACCTTAGCATTAAATGGAATGTTGAATATGGGTTATCGTGGTGATTGGGCAACACATAATCTAGAGCATGCTGTATCAGCCGTACATGATATTCCTCATGGTGGTGGACTCGCAATTATTTTTCCAAACTGGATGAAGCATGTATTAGATGATACGAACACAGATCGCTTTAAGCAACTTGCAGTTCGTGTGTTTAATGTTGAAGCAGAAGGACTAAGTGATCGTGATGTTGCGCTTGAGGGAATTAATAAACTACGCGAATTCTGGAATGATATTGGAGCACCGGCTACATTAGCGGATTACGACATCGATCAAAACACAGTTGAAGAGATGGCCGATAAGACTGTTATTGCACGTCCCGAGTTTGGTAACTTTAAGAAATTATCTCGGCAGGATTCAGTAGAAATTTTCAAAGCTAGCCTGTAAATGGCAATTTCCGACAAAAAATTTCCCGGGAAATAACAAAAAGTGTACTCTTCAAATAGGACGTTTCGACGCTGTAGTAAAAATGTTAATTAATAACAAGAATATATAATTTCCCTTAATAAAGAGAAGGCAGTTGTTGTAGGGAATGTGAATACACATCAGCTGTGGAACTATATGATACTCCTGCGGGCGTCGGCTAAATGTGACCAACGCAGACACTAGAACGTCCTGTTCGTCTTAATAAGCTACGAAAGACCCCGGAGCAAGGTAACGGGCTGAGGAGGCTTGCGGCTTGCCCGCGGAAAGCGAGTACATTTCCACTGCGGCGTTAAACACCAACAATTCTTACTAATTAGAGACAAAAAGAAAAGAACTAGCTGTTATTGATAAACAGCTAGTTCTTCTTTTATGGCTGATCTTATTTTATCTAAACATTCTTCAGGTGTGTTACCGAAAACGCGTTTGTTGTTTACTAGTGCATATGGCTTAACCCGACATAGCCCGCAAAATGACAAACATTCATTCATAAGCACGGCTACCTCTGGAAATTCCTTTTCGATGATATCTTCTATATCTAAAGTAGTGATCGCATTTCCGTCACAAACCTCAACAACGACAATTCCCATTGCTATCACTTTCTTTCTAATGTCTGAATAATTTATTGACTCTACTAGTTGTAGCATATCCAGTATAACAAATCAATATATTATTGTGGGGAATTTTGTTTGTTGGATTTCAGCATTTATTACTTAGTCTTCAAAGCTCCGCGGAAATCTGCTACGAAGAGGAAAGTGAGTGCGTTCGCTTTCCCTCGTATTCGTGCTTATACCATGCCCCGAGCATTATAACCCCGCCTATTAAGAGCAATCCACTAGTTACGAAAAAAACTGCGGAGAAGCCGAAGAACCCTGCTAGCATACCTCCCAGTGCAGGCCCGATGATATTTCCTAAAAACCGTAAGCTGGTATTATACCCGAGCACTTCACCTTGCATAGATAATGGTGCTTCCTGACGTATATATGCGACTCGAACCGGAACCAATCCACCGATAGAAATTCCTAATAAAAATCTTAGTACGACTAATTGCCAAATATTGGTAACGAATGCCCCGGGCAAATAGACAATACCGGCCATGAATAATAAGAAAATCATTATTTTTGTATAGCCTATACGGTCACCTAATCTGCCCCAGCGCTTAGCCATTAACAAATTTCCAAGTCCAGCCGCTGAGAATGCCATTCCAGAATAGAACGCTATGCTGGCCGGACCGTGTATCTCAGCTACATATAAGGACAGAATTGGTTGAATGCTAAAATGTGCAATTTGAACCAATGTGGAAATGAGCATGACGACGAGTAATACCGGGTTACGTATGATATGCATGAGCACTTCTTTAGTAGAATAGGAAACTTGCTCCTGATTTTCATCTGAAAACTGTATTAAAATCTCTCTTACACCAAATAATACAATAATACCAGAGAGAAATATTGTAATCGAAATCCACTTAAATGTGGACGCATATCCAAAAGCATCAGCAAGAACACCACCGAGTAATGGCCCCATTAACGCTCCAGTTATACTTCCGGTTTGCAAAGTCCCTAGCACCTGACCAGCAATTCTCCTCGGTGTCTGTGTTGAAATCATAGCCTGGGACATTGGAATAAATCCAGTAAATATCCCCATAAATAAGCGCAATAAAAAAAGCTCCCATACTGAGGAGGCAAAACCCATTAGAAGTACTGATAAACCAAGGCCTGAAGCAGAAATTATTAGAATCTTTTTCCTGCCGTACTTATCACCGATACGTCCCCAGACTGGTGAGAAAATAAAGGCAGTGACAAAGGTGATTCCGAATATCCATCCTGACCAAGTCTGCACATAAGAATCAGTGAAATTACCGAATTCTTCTATATATAATGAAATAAATGGAAGTACCATGGTAATACTTCCTGCAATGAAAAAGTTGGCGAACCACATAATAATTAAATTTCGTTTTATATTAGGATTTTGCTCTGAAATAACAAATCCCTTCTTTCAAATTTATTTCGGTACACTAAATATATAGTAACATGAACTAATTTGAAAATTAAATGCTCATATTTAATTAACAAAATGTTAGATTGTTAAACAAATAGGGAAAAATGTATTCATGGTCATCATAAAACGTTATAATGTATCGTAATTACTAATAGTATTAGACAAGCATAGAATAAAAAAACTGACTAATAAAGGAGTAACTGTAATGATGAATAATTATTTGAAGTTGGCTGCTGTTTTTGTGTTGATAGTTGGATTGATTACTAGTCTCGCAGCTCCGGTTCAGGCTGCTAATAATGGAGGTATAAATGAAAAGTTAGGTGTTCCAATAGTTGTCTACGGAGATACCTTGTCAGATGATCAAAAAAACAAAGTAAGTGAACTACTGGATGTTAATGATCCTGAAGCGGTGAAAGAATATACAGTAACAGGTGAGGATATCGCCAATTACATTGATGGAGATCCAAATTCAAGAATGTTTTCATCAGCGAAAATCACCCGGCAAGAAAAAGGTGAGGGTCTATCAATTAATATTGTAACACCAGAAAACATTACACAAGTAACAAATGAAATGTATGCAAACGCACTCTTGACGGCTGGAGTAGAGGATGCAACAGTTGACGTAGCTTCACCTGTAAAAGTTAGCGGACACTCTGCATTAACAGGAATTTATAAGGCCTATGATGCTGAAGGACAACCCCTTGATAAGGAAAGAATGCAATTAGCTGACGAAGAACTTGGTGTTGCAACAGATCTTGCCAAGGATGGGTTAAGTCAGGAAAAAGTAAGTGAATTGCTCACTGAAATTAAAAAAGCAATAGCTGATCAAAACCCAGCTACAAAAGAAGATGTTGAGAAAATCGTTCAGGAGCAGCTTGATAAATTGGGAATTTCATTAAGTGAAGAAGATCGTCAAATGCTAATCGATCTGTTTAATAAAATGAAGGATTTAAATATTAACTTCGATGAAGTAAAGAATCAGCTTGATAATATTGCTTCTAAAGTTCAAGAACTTGTAAATGATGAAGGGTTTTGGAACAAAGTAGAGAATTTTTTTAAAAAGTTCGCTAACTTAATTGGAAACTTTTTTGAAGGTTTATTTAACTAGAAATTTGGGTTTAAAAGTAATTTTAAGATAAGGATTGTCCACTATGAGGCAATCCTTATCTTTTTAAATTCATAATAGATTATTGATAACCATAATAGAAAAGCACTAAAGCGACCAGCAGGGTAAGTAATGCGATACTTTGAAAACGTGCAAACTTATAGAAACGCTGACTAACTTTTGATGAAGGAAGTGGCTTTTCTTTCCATTCTTCAAGATAATCACTTTGCTTTGACATTACACTGCGAAACCTTCTGAAGCCGAATGTAACCCCATCATAGAACCCGCCCTTCATTGTGTACATTGCTAAAAATATGACAATATAAATCAGTGAAAAATAAAATGTCATGTTTATAAAGTGAACCAATGAAAAGACTGGTGCCCGCAAATATACCATAATAAAAATAATACTTATATTGAGAATCAGAATGAACCAATTTTTCCTGTACATTTATCTATTCCACCTTCAAAATTACAATAATATTGAGTATATCATAGTTCATTTAAGTTGAATTGTAATAAAGTTGTAAAATAATAAAATGCTGGCAATGACCGACAGACAACCGATAGAGCGTATTGAATTTTAATTTTCTTAAAAAAGTCTTTACAAACTTGTAAGAAAAATTGTATAATTCTATTTAGTAGATAGAATCTGCTAAAAAGTCAGAAAAATTAATATTATCAAGGGGGTAATTTTCAACATGAAGTTGAAAAAAGTATGGTTTTTAGCACTAGCTTTAATGCTAGGTCTCTTCCTCGCAGCTTGTTCCGGTGGAGATGACGGTGGCGATACGTCGTCAGAAGGCGGAGATGACACTAGCACAGAAGAAGGCAGCGGAGAAGAAACAGGTGAAGAGGAAACTTCAGAGCCTGAACAGGTAATGAACTTCATTAATGGTGACACTATTCCATCAATGGACGCTTCTATGGTTACTGATGAATATGGTATTCAGTTCCTAGGTGCTACAATGGATGGGCTTTATCGCTTGAAAGATGGAGAAGTTGTACCTGGTATTGCCACAGATCATGAAGTTAGTGAAGATGGTACTACTTGGACATTCACGCTTCGCGAAGACGCTAAATGGTCAAATGGTGACCCTGTAACGGCACATGACTTCGTTTATTCTTGGCAGCGTGCAGTAAACCCTGATACCGGATCAGAGTATGGTCCATACATGATGGGTGGCGTTATTAAAAACGCAACAGCTGTTAACTCAGGTGATGTACCTGTTAAAGAATTAGGTGTAAAAGCAGTAGATAATTACACATTTGAAGTTACACTGGAAAACCCAGTACCTTACTTTGAGTCATTAACTACATTTGCAACATATTATCCGTTAAATAAGAAATTTGTTGAAGAGCAAGGTGACAAGTATGCTACAAGCACAGACACACTTGTTTTCAACGGACCATATACATTAGATAACTGGGAAAGCACAAGCAGTTCTTGGGAGCTTAACAAAAATGCGGACTACTGGGATGCTGAAACAGTAAAACTTGAAAAAATGACTTATGAAGTTGTAAAAGATCCACAAACAGCGGTAGACCTTTATGAATCCGGTGAAATCGACCGTGCTGGTTTATCTTCTGACCTTGTAGATCAATATTCTACACATGACGACTATCGTGTAGTACCTGAAACAGCATTATTCTATTTGAAACTTAACCAAACTGGAAGCGATGCGCTTGCAAATGTTAACATCCGTAAAGCAATTAGTAAAGCATTTGACAAAGAAGCATTAGTTAACGAAATTCTTAACAATGGTTCACTTGTATCAACAGGATTTGTTCCTAAAGACTTCGTACAGACTCCAAGTGGCGAAGACTTCCGTGAGGCAAATGGTGATCTTGTAACACATGATGTCGAGGAAGCAAAATCACTTTGGGAAAAAGGCCTTGAAGAAATTGGTAAAGATTCTGTAACATTAGAATTCTTAGCAGGTGATAGTGAGACAGCGAAAACAATGAACGAATATCTTGCTAATCAGCTTCAAACAAATCTTCCAGGATTAACTGTAGAATTGAAGCAAGTTCCATTTGAACAGCGTCTTGATTTGGATACAAACATGGATTACCAAATTCAGTTCGCTGGTTGGGGACCAGACTATCTTGACCCATATACCTTCTTAAACTTATGGCTTACTGATGGTGGAAACAACAAAATGGGATTCTCAAACGAAAAATATGATTCATTGCTAGAAGAAACTGCGACAACGTTAGCACAAGATCCTGAAGCTCGTTACGCAAACTTCCTTGAAGCAGAAAAAATTCTAGCTGAACAAGCAGCTGTAGCACCTATCTATCAGAGTGCATCTGCTCAGCTAGTACGTCCAAGTGTTCAAGATGTTTACGTTAATGCGTTTGGCCCTACTTACGAATATAAATGGGCAAGCGTAGGAGCAGAAGAATAAAAATTATTTTAATAAAATATGCTATAATTTGAAAGGGAAGAGAGTATATGACCTTATGGCATATGCTCTCTTTTGCCCTTTTCGCTAAAAAGTCATATAATATTGAATATTTTAATATCAGCACGATTAAACAGAAATTCAGGAGGTGCAGAAATGCTTCGTTATATATTAAAGCGTGTTTTTTATATGGCAATTACATTGTTCATTATTGCCACCGTCTCGTTTTTTCTTATGAAAATGCTTCCAGGAAGTCCACTATCAGTTGAAAACAAACTAAGTGAAGCACAACAGACAATTGTATTAGAAAAATACGGATTGAACGATCCCATTCCTGTTCAATACGTGAAATACATAGCTGGTCTTGTACAAGGTGACTTAGGTATTTCCTTCCAGTTTGACAATACCCCGGTAACGGATATCATTATGGCTCGTATCGGTCCCTCCATGGTACTCGGTGCACAAGCCCTCGTATTTGGGACAGTCCTAGGTATATTGTTCGGGCTGGTGGCAGCCATTTCACATAATGGTGTACTTGATTATACCTCAACCATTATTGCTGTATTGGGTACTTCTATTCCTTCCTTTATATTTGCAGGGTTACTACAATGGTATCTCGCCGTGAAGTTTGAGATGTTCCCTGTTGCATTATGGGGGACATATGAACATACCATATTGCCTACAATTGCATTATTAATCTTTCCGATGGCAATATCAGCTCGTTTTACAAGGACAGAAATGCTTGAAGTACTTGGCTCTGATTTTATTACTACAGCAAGAGCTAAAGGTGTAACTGAGTTTGGAATTATTTTTAAACATGGTTTAAGAAATGCTCTAATTCCACTGGTAACAGTAGTAGGTCCAATGGCCGTCGGTTTAATGACTGGAACCTTGGTTATTGAACAGATTTTTGCGGTTCCAGGAATAGGTGAACAGTTCGTTACATCTGTTATGGTAGTTGATTATCCAACCATTATGGGTCTAACACTATTCTTTGCGTTCTTATTTGTGGCAATAATTCTGGTGATCGACCTTCTATATGTACTAATCGATCCAAGAATCCGACTGACGGGAGGGGAAAGTTAAATGACACAAGAAAACGAGCATAAAGACGTACCTAAAGAACTTTTAGTTCCCCTCGAACGGAAAGAAGATACAAGTGAAAAGATTTCTGGTCCCCCGAGATCATTTATGCAGGATGCAAGAAGAACCTTTATCAAAAATAAATTTGCAGTTATTAGTATGATTCTGCTTGTTATTGTCGTTCTCTTGAGTATTATAGGACCATATTTCAACGAACATAAGATGGATGGTCAGGATCTATCAAGGGCAAAAATGCCGCCACGTGTACCGGTTCTTGAAAACATATCCTGGCTAGGTTTAAATGGTACTTTAACAAGTGAATTCGATGGTGATACGGTTGAAGAAGCAACTAAAAACGCGGTTATGCGTTATGATAACAAAGAAGATTTTATTGATATAAGAGTACTGGCTGAAGGAGATGGCTCAAAGGACTCAGCCGAAGTAGAGGCTACTTATCATATTTATGAAGCGCAGGAAATGATGGATCAATACTATTGGTTAGGAACCGATACACTCGGACGTGACCAATGGACAAGAATGTGGCTGGGGACAAGAGTTTCTCTTATTATTGCTTCAGTTGCTGCATTGATTGATCTGGTGATTGGTGTAGCCTATGGCGGTATCTCCGGATTCTACGGCGGAAGAATTGATAGTTTCATGCAACGTATAATTGAAATTCTCGTCGGTATTCCTAACCTTGTTGTTATACTGCTGATGATAATTGTACTGCAGCCAGGCATAGTTTCTATTATCATAGCCCTAACGATAACCGGATGGATAGGTATGGCACGTATTGTAAGGGGTGAAATTCTGAAGTTGAAAAACGAAGAATTTGTGCTTGCCGCAAGGACACTGGGCCAATCAAGCGGAAAAACAATTACGAAACATTTGTTACCAAATGTTGCAGGGATAATTATTATTAATACAATGTTCACTATCCCGAATGCGATATTCTTCGAAGCATTTCTAAGCTTCATCGGGCTTGGCATTGTACCACCTGAAGCATCGCTTGGTGCATTAATTAATTCAGGTTTCGATGTCTTTAGACTTTATCCTTACATGGTATTTTATCCCGCAGTCTTGATTTCAGTAATCATGATTGCTTTCAACTTGATTGGTGACGGACTTCGCGATGCGTTTGATCCGAAAATGCATAAATAAAAAGGTAGGTGTCTTTGAATGAGTAAATTATTGGAAGTGAAAGATCTGAGCGTATCATTTAACACCTACAGCGGTGAAGTTCAAGCTGTTCGAGGTGTGAGCTTTGATGTAGAAAAAGGAGAAACCCTGGCTATTGTTGGTGAATCGGGTTCTGGGAAATCTGTAACAACAAAAGCTCTTATGCAACTACTTCCAAAGCCACAAGGGCAAATAAAATCAGGAGAGATTTTATTTGAAGGAAATGATATTGCTAACTATTCAAATAAGCAAATGCAAAAAATTCGCGGAAAAGATATGTCCATGGTATTCCAGGACCCTATGACCTCCCTGAACCCAACAATGAAAGTAGGGAACCAAATTATGGAGGGTCTGATCAAACACCGGAATATGGCTCGCGGAGAAGCAAAGAAAAAAGCGATTGACCTATTGGAGCAAGTTGGAATTCCACACCCTGTTTTAAGGTTAAATCAATACCCGCACCAATTCTCAGGCGGAATGCGTCAACGTGCAGTGGTAGCGATTGCACTTGCCTGTAATCCAAAAGTACTTATTGCAGATGAACCAACTACAGCACTTGACGTTACAATCCAAGCGCAAATTCTCGATCTCATGAAGGACATTCAACGAGAAACAGACAGTGCGATTGTATTTATCACGCATGATCTGGGTGTTGTTGCAAATGTTGCGGATCGGGTTGCGGTTATGTATGCCGGGAAAATTGTTGAAATTGGGAAAGTGGATGAGATATTCTATAATCCAAAACATCCGTATACTTGGGGTCTTCTGGGCTCAATGCCAACCCTTGATAGTGAAGAGGAAGAATTATTTACTATTCCAGGAAGCCCTCCAGATATGTTGAATCCACCTAAAGGGGATGCATTTGCCCCAAGAAATGAATTCGCATTGGAGATAGATACGAAGATGGAACCGCCTATGTTCAAGGTATCTGACACACATTATGCCGCGTCATGGCTATTGCATAAGGATGCACCAAAAATGGAACCACCTGCTTCCGTCAAACGTAGAATGCAAGGATTTGCTTCGACAGACGATAAGGATGGTGAAAAGTAATGGAAAACGAAAAACTCCTAGAAGTAAAAAACTTACAGAAATTCTTTAAAGCAGGGCGTAAGAACACCATCAAAGCGGTGAATGGAATTTCATTTGATATTTATAAAGGTGAAACATTCGGTCTGGTTGGCGAATCTGGTTGTGGCAAATCAACAACTGGCCGGACAATCATCCGTTTATATGAGGCCACTGGTGGTGAAGTTAAATATAAAAATGAAAGTGTTCACGGGAAGAAATCCAAAGAGGATATGCTGAAATTTAACCGGAAAATGCAGATGATTTTCCAGGATCCATCATCTTCTTTAAACCCAAGAATGACTGTTATGGATATCATTGCAGAAGGTATCGACATTCATAATTTGGCAAAAAATGAAACAGAGCGTAAAAACCGTGTCGAATCATTGCTGGAGACAGTCGGACTGAATAAAGAGCATGCAACTCGTTTTCCACATGAATTCAGTGGCGGTCAAAGGCAGCGTATTGGTATTGCGCGAGCCTTAGCAGTTGAGCCGGAATTCATTATAGCTGATGAACCTATTTCAGCACTTGACGTGTCTATTCAGGCACAGGTTGTGAATCTGCTTAAAAAATTACAGCGTGAACATAACCTTACTTTTCTATTTATCGCACACGACCTTTCAATGGTTAAATATATCAGTGATCGAACAGGTGTTATGTATTATGGCAATATGGTGGAACTGGCTGACAGTGATGAGTTGTACAGGAATCCACTTCATCCATATACAAGATCACTCTTATCAGCGATTCCATTACCAGATCCAGAATATGAACGAGGCCGGAAAAGATTCGCATATGATCCTGCTGATTATGAAACTGATGAAGAACCAGAATTTCGGGAAGTTAAACCTGACCACTGGGTACGCTGTACTGAAAAAGAATTTGAGCAGTATCAGGAGCAATTGAATAATAAATAAGTAAGTTAAAACCCCTGCTGGATAAACAGCAGGGGTTTAGTCTTGAGTAGAATGCTGCTTTCAATATACATAAAATCTAGGTAATAGTTCAACAGCATTTTAAACGTAATAATATAATCTTATTCAAAAAACCCCAACAGCCCCTCTTAGTTAAATAAGAAAGAAGTTTAGTATTAATTGAATTTTATCTGCTCAATAGTTTAGGAGAACTAGATTCAAGCTATTTTCTTCCTTTTAGGGGAATCAGGATCCACATATAAACGAACCGCTGCTTAAAACAGCAGGGTTTTATTAGAAGTTAAGAAAGTATAAATTTCTTACTGCATAAGTGCAGCTAAGGGACTCGCCATTAAGGTTTCGCGAATGCCGAGTTTTCTAATGAACTGATTACAATAGAGTCTATCATACTATCAAAACAAGCTGTTTTCATATAAATATGTAATATAAATAGCAATTTGAAATAAATCTATTATAATTGTAATAAATCTTCTTTAGTTTGGTAATCCTTGTAATAGACTCTTAAAAGTCTTGTAACTGCATTGTCCTACTAACCTGTGATACTATGGGCAATGTCAGAAATTAAAGGAGGGACTACCTATGAAGAAAATAGTAGCATCAATCGCTACAGGTTTCATTATTGCTGGCGCAACATTAACCACTGCTTCTGCAGCAGAATACAAAGTTGAAAAAGGAGATAACCTTTGGGATATCGCAGAGGAATATAATACTACTGTAGACGAATTGGTTGAAACTAACGAATTAAAAACAACAGTTATACAGCCAAAGCAGAAACTATTTATAAATGAGACATATATGGTAGAGCAAGGTGATACATTAATTGGAATTGGTAAAGAGTATGATGTATCTGTGCAAGATCTGAAAAAATGGAATAAACTAGAATCAGATCTAATTGTAATTGGACAAGAACTTGAAATTAAAGGTGTTAACGTGGCGCAGGAAGATTCGGCTCCAGCAACAGCTTCAACAGAAAGTTCATCAAATGGATCTTCGAATAATGAAAGTTCATCTAATGCTTCACAATCTAGTAAACAAGAAAAGTCATCACAAGATAAACCAGAAGGTAAAACAATTTCAGTAAGTGCAACTGCATACACTGCTAATTGCGACGGATGTTCTGGGGTTACTTCAACTGGAGTTGACTTAAATGCAAACCCAAATGCTAAAGTAATTGCAGTTGATCCTAATGTGATTCCACTTGGATCAGAGGTGTATGTTGAAGGTTACGGTTATGCAACTGCTGCTGATATCGGTGGTGCAATTAAAGGTCATAAAATTGACGTTTATGTAAAAACAAAAGACAAAGCATATAACTGGGGCGTTCGTTCAGTTGATGTAACAATAGTTGAATAGTAACTAGCTTATAAAGGAAAGCATCTTTTAGTAGATGTTTTCCTTTTTTATTTTGCAATTAAACATTAATTAACAATAAGCTTATTTTCATTCTGTTCATCCACGACATTGTTTGTATCATCAGTAGATTGGGTATAACCAACTATACCGAAACTTAATATTAAAACCATAAATAGTACAATTAATAGTTTCCTCATACTTCATACCTCACTTTGTTAATCTATTTAATATTATAGTAAAATAATGATATAAGTACCATAGAAATATGTGACAATAGAATAGGTAAATGTTACAAATTTGAAATATAATAAGAAAGTAGGGAGGCATATGTTAAAAGAAAGAAGTACCGGTGATGTATTAATTTTAATTTCAACGATACTATATATAATTTCCTTGTTTTTACCATGGGTGAATCTTGCATTTACTGATAGCGCAAGTGGATTCGCTCATCGTGGTTATATCGTTCTTATATTGTTTTTTTATCCAGTTTTTACTGTGTTTGCTAAAAAGTCACCAGGTTTATTAGGAATTTCAGGATCATTAGCTGCAGCAGTATTCCTGCTTTATTACATCATAAAAGTTTCACAGCATTATATGGGGGCATCGGTCAGTGAAGCTGGAACAGGTCTTTATATAGCATTGTTATCATCGTTGGTTTTAGTCACAGGTGTTATTCTGAAATTAAAAGATGAGAAGCAGAAGCCGTATGAATCAAGTGGAATTGTTAAATAATACGTGCGATGTGTTAAAATATATTTATTGATTATTGTTTACATACTTTAAGGAGGAAGTAACGTATGACAAGTAAAGTATTACATTCATTCTTGGAAGAAAATATAATGGACTTAAAAGAGCGTGGTCTTTATAACGAAATTGATCCTGTACAAGGGGCGAATGGACCAACGATTAATATTAATGGAAAAGAGCTTATAAATCTTTCGTCAAATAATTACCTCGGTCTTGCAACCGATGAACGTTTAAAGGAAGTGGCAAAAAATGCAGTTGACTCGCATGGTGTAGGTGCAGGGGCTGTTCGTACGATTAATGGCACATTGGATCTGCACATCAAACTTGAGGAGAAGCTAGCAGAATTTAAAGGGACAGAAGCTGTTATTTCTTATCAATCAGGTTTTAACTGTAACATGGCTGCTATTTCAGCAGTAATGGATAAGAATGATGCAATCCTTTCAGATGAATTAAACCATGCATCAATTATCGACGGATGTCGTTTATCTAAGGCAAAAATAATTCGTGTGAATCACTCCGATATGGAAGATTTAAGAAATAAGGCAAAAGAAGCAGTTGAGTCTGGTCAATATAACAAAGTAATGGTTATAACAGATGGTGTATTCTCAATGGATGGAGATGTTGCCAAAATACCAGAGATTGTTGAAATAGCCGAAGAGTTTGATTTAATTACGTATGTTGACGATGCACATGGTTCAGGTGTGTTAGGCAAAGGTGCTGGAACAGTTAAGCATTTTGGCTTACAGGACAAAGTTGATTTTCAGATGGGAACGTTATCCAAAGCAATTGGTGTAATAGGCGGTTATGTAGCAGGAAAAGCTGAATTAATCGACTGGTTAAAAGTACGTTCACGACCGTTTTTATTTTCGACAGCCGTTTCACCAGCAGATGCGGCAGCAAGCACAAAGGCAGTGGACCTATTAATTGAATCTACGGAACTAAATGAGAAGCTTTGGCAGAATAGTGATTACTTAAAAGAAGGCTTAAAGAATTTAGGATTTGATATTGGTAATAGCGAGACACCAATTACGCCTTGTGTCATCGGTGATGAGAATGACACCCAGAAGTTCAGTAAGCGATTGAATGAAGAAGGTGTCTATGCTAAATCGATTGTTTTCCCTACAGTTCCAAGAGGGGCAGGGCGAGTCCGTAACATGCCAACTGCAGCACATACAAAAGAAATGCTAGATAAAGCAATAGAAATTTATAAAAAGGTAGGAAAAGAAATGGGTCTCATCTAATTTAGGATGAGATCTTTATCTGAAGGATTTGTTGGGGGTAATTAATATGAAAAAGATACTAGTTACAGGTGCATCTGGTCAAATTGGCTCAGAGCTTGTAACAAAATTACGAGAAAACTACGGTGCATCAAATGTAATTGGATCTGATATTCGAAAGAGAGAAGATGAAGAAGGTCCATTTGAAATAATAGATGTTACCAATGCAGAAAGTTTATTTGAAACAGCAAAAAAGCATAATGTAGACACGATTATGCATTTGGCAGCCTTATTATCAGCTAAAGCGGAGTCAATTCCACAAACTGCTTGGAATCTAAATATGGGTGGACTGATGAACGCTCTTGAAGTTGCTCGAGAACTCGATTTACAATTCTTCACTCCGAGTTCTATTGGTGCATTTGGACCAATGACTCCAAAATTGAGGACACCACAGGATACAATAATGCGGCCTACTACAATGTATGGAGTTAATAAAGTTGCCGGGGAGTTACTTTGTGACTATTATTATCACCGCTTTGGCGTTGATACACGTGGAGTTCGCTATCCTGGTCTCATTTCATATATGACCCCTCCCGGTGGTGGAACAACTGATTACGCAGTAGAAATATACTATGAAGCAATCAAGAATAAGAAATACACATCGTATATAGCTGAAAATACATATATGGACATGATGTACATGCCAGATGCATTAAATGCGATAATACAGCTTATGGAGGCAGATTCTGAAAAACTTATACACCGTAATGCATTTAATATTTCCTCAATATCGGCAGCACCAGAGGATTTTGCAAGAGAAATCCAAAAGCACATTCCTGAGTTTGAATTGAATTATGATGTTGATCCTGTCCGTCAGAAAATAGCTGAGAGCTGGCCAGACAGTATTGATTCCTCAAACGCAGCGGAAGAATGGGGATTTAAAGCAGATTATGATATTGCCAGGATGACTAAGGACATGATTGAAAAGATTAGTATAAAGTAATATGTACTAACTCGAAACTCGAGCGACAAGCAGCGCAACTCAAGCGATAAGCAGCCCAACTCGAGCGACAAGCGGCGCAACTCGAGCGACAAGCAGCGCAACTCGAGCCACAAGCGGCGCAACTCGAGCAACAAGTCGCCCAACTCGAGCGACAGCCAATCCGAAACGAGCAGCAAAAAAAGAGACTTGATTTGAATAAAACTCAAATCAAGTCTCTTCTTTAATTAAGCATACATTTCGGCAATTTTTTGCTGCAGCTTTTGATCGGAAATGTACTCATCATAACTCATTTCTTTATCGATAACCCCATTAGGTGTAATTTCAATCAAACGGTTTGCAATACTTTCGATAAATTGATGGTCATGTGACGTGAACAAAATAGATCCTTTAAACCTAACCAAGCCATTATTTAATGCAGTAATGGATTCCAGATCCAAGTGGTTCGTCGGCTCGTCTAATATCAATACGTTCGCACTACTCAACATCATTTTGCTAAGCATGCAACGAACTTTCTCGCCACCTGATAAGACGCTTGCTTTTTTCAATGCTTCTTCACCAGAGAATAACATACGACCTAGGAATCCACGCAAGAATGTTTCCGTCTCATCTTCTGGTGAATATTGACGCAACCAGTCAACCAGTGGCAAGTCATTGTTTTCAAAATAGGCGCTATTATCTTTAGGGAAGTAGGATTGTGATGTCGTTACACCCCACTTAAATGTTCCAGCATCTGGTTCCATTTCACCCATAAGAATCTTGAAAAGTGTTGTCTTAGCGATGTCATTTTTACCGACGAGGGCAATTTTGTCATCTTTATTCATCGTAAAGCTAAGATTGTCCAATACTTTTGTATCACCGATTGTTTTTGTTAATCCTTCTACACGTAATAAATCATTACCTATTTCACGTCCAGGCGTGAACGAAATATAAGGATATTTACGTGATGATGGTTTGATATCATCTAAAGTGATGCTATCCAGAAGTTTCTTTCGTGATGTTGCTTGTTTTGATTTCGATGCATTTGCACTAAATCTGGCGACAAACGCCTGCAATTCCTTAATTTTTTCTTCTTTTTTCTTATTTGATTCCTGTGCCATTTTTGTCGCTAGCTGACTGGATTCGTACCAGAAATCATAGTTGCCGATATAAATTTCTATTTTTCCATAGTCAACATCAGCAATGTGTGTGCATACTTTATTTAAAAAGTGACGGTCGTGGGATACCACAATTACAGTGTTTTCAAAGTTAATCAGAAATTCTTCCAGCCATTGTATTGCTTGTATATCCAGGCCGTTTGTAGGCTCATCCAATAATAAAATATCAGGATTGCCAAAAAGAGCTTGAGCAAGCAGCACTTTAATCTTCTGGTCTGCAGCTAGATCACCCATCTTCATTGTGTGTAACGACTCATGAAGGCCAAGTCCCTTTAATAAAACTGCGGCATCCGATTCTGCTTCCCAGCCGTTCATTTCAGCAAATTCGCCTTCTAGCTCAGCTGCACGCATACCATCTTCTTCGGAAAAGTCTGCTTTCATATAAATAGCATCTTTTTCCTGTTTTACGCTGTATAATTGTTCATGTCCCATTAGGACTGTATCGAGCACTTCGTATTCTTCATAAGCGAAATGGTCCTGTTTTAAGACAGTCATTCGTTCACCGGGGGATAAAGATACATTACCTGATTGCGGCTCAACTTCACCGGACAATACTTTAAGGAAAGTAGACTTTCCTGCGCCATTAGCTCCAATCAAGCCATAGCAGTTCCCGGGAGTGAATTTTAAATCTACATCTTCGAATAATTTTTTATCGCCATATTGTAAACTTACATTTGTAACATTAATCATGCTTGTAGCTTCCTCCATTAAATAGTAATCAAGGTAAGCTTACGGGATTTGAGCCATTTCGTCAACGTAAACGTTTAAAAAACTTCTAATGACATAAGAAATCACCAAAAATTTTGAGAGATTTTGGATTATTTTAAAATTATTTACTTTTATACTATCTGTAACTTAAAAAAGACTATATTTTTTACTGAATGTATGTAACAATATATTAACGATATATAAAACGTTAACAAGTTACCATCATAGATTGGTAACTTAACGGAGGGGAATTAAATGGGGGAAAACAGGATTTATTTTCTCTTTACAGACACTGGGACATACTTATCCCGGCTAATTAACTATTGCACAAAGCAGCCTTTAAATCATGTCTCTCTTGCATTTGAGCCAGACTTACAGGAAGTTTACAGTTTTGGTCGAAAAAAACCGCGAAATCCTTTTATCGGAGGATTTGTGAAGGAAGATATTCGCAGTGATTTTTTAAAAAATTCAGCATGTGCTGTGTATTCATACGGGCTATCTGAAACCGATACGAATAAAATTAAAGAGAAAATTGAAGAAATCGAACTGCGTAAAAGTAACTACAAATACAATTTCCTCGGCTTGATTGGGGTATTGCTGCAGGTTGAGATAAATCGGGAAGACGCATTATTTTGTTCTCAATTTGTTGCTACGGTTCTTCAGGATGTTGAATCACTGGAATTTAAAAAACCAACCTGTTTTACAACACCAGCAGATATTCGCAATCATGAGGGGCTGGAATTAGTTTATCAAGGAATACTAGGTAACTATCAAGAAAGCCAAAGGGACTTGATAACACAACGAAGGCTGGTAAAAGGTGAGGCACAATTAACAAAGCAATCATTTATTTTCTTACTATCTAAAAAAGTAAAACGATTAGTCATCAAATGAGAAGAACCTTACATTATATGTATAGGTTCTTTTTATGGAAGGAGATGTATTTAATTGGAAAGAAGTAGTAATTATCGATTATTAAAAATCAGAGAGATTTTATTTAATGAAACTGATGAATATCATGAAATGGGTATAGGCGAACTAAGCGAAAAGATTCGAATAATTGCTGGTGATGTTACATTTGATAACCGGACGATAAAGCGTGATCTTGAAGCTTTGGATGATATGGACTTTGAAATTGTCCAAAATAAAGGCAAATTCGGTAAAATATTATTTAGCCATCAAACGAGATTATTTGAAACGTATCAGCTGCGACTGATTATTGATGCTATTTTATCGGCACGTTTTATTACAACAAATGAGAAAGAGAAATTGATCCAGAAAGTAAAGGAACTGACTAGTAAACATATTGCAAAAACCTTGCCAGAGCCAATTTTGTTTGATCAGTCAGCCAATATTGACTATGAACTGGTCAAGATTAATATTGACTGTGTCCATCGGGCAATTTCGGAGGATAAAGTTCTTACATATCAATATGGAAAATTTAATGTAAAGAAGGAATTCGAGTATCATCGTAATGGGGATTTCTATCATGTAGAGCCATATGCACTAATTTGGCAAAATGACTACTATTACCTAATTGGGCGATTTCAGGATACAAATGAATTAAGGCATTATCGATTGGATCGAATCCGCCATATTGAGGTAAGCGAAAAGCACTTTACCAAGTGTGAATTCAATCTTCAGGAGTACGTGAATCAAAGCTTTCATATGTTTGCTGGAGAAGAAATGTGGATGAAAATAAGATTCCATAACAGCATGGTTAATGTAGTTTTGGATCGCTTTGGGCAAGAGGCGGATATTAAGGAAATGGATGAAGGTCACTTTATGCTGACAACCAAAGTCAAGCTATCGGATGGGTTAATAAATTGGATTCTCACATGGGGAAACAAGGCAAAAGTTCTATCTCCAGACCACCTTGTTGAGAGAATGAAAGACAAAATTATTCAAATGAGTGAGGTTTATAAAGATTAAAAATCGGGACTAGTCTCCCGATTTTTCTATTATTCTTCCATTTCAATCCCTAGTGATCTGTAAGGAACTTTAATTTTAAATGCTAGATTGTTTGCTTCTAAGTCAATATGCTCTACACTAACTTGGAAATTACTTCTGATCTCCATATCTGTTACTGCAAGATAAATTTCCTCTTCTTTTGGATCAACTGCAACCCACTTTGGCATTGGCAAGTACTTTTTCATGTATTCCATTATTTTCTGATTAGGCAGTTCCAGTAATCCAATAGAGATGGATTTCTGTTTCAAAATCACGTCGCCATTTTCCTGAACAAAGGGTTCGAAATGAACAGAGAGTGGGACAGTAGATGAGAATACGGGAAGTTCACCGATCAAGTGAACATCCTCATCCAATGACACTTCATAATGGTGGTTAGTACCTTTCAAAAGCTTATCGGTATATGCATTTACTAACTCATTTAAGTTCTTTTTTGTCGTACGAACGATGAACTCTGAACTTTGCTGCGTTTCATACTCCTCATTAGAAGGTGTTTTTGTGTCGGAAACTGGCCAAAAAATAAGAGCAGCAATACACATAAAAATGACAATGTTCAAACCTAGTAAAATCAAAAAAAATCGTTTCCATCTATTTTTTGACTTTTTATGTTCCGCCATTCCACTTACCTCCTAGTCTGTTATATGTTCTAATACTCGTTTGGCAATCCGTTGATATCCCAGATGGTTAGGATGAAAATTATCATCTGCGATTAAATTTTTATCTGTATCCTCAAATAGATCAACTGTAGGTATAAATGTCGTATTCTCATATTGTTCTGTGACATTTTTACCTGTGTTGTTCCAATTTTCAACAATCATACCAAGTTCTTCGAGATCTTTAAAATATTTTTCAAAGGGATTATAGAAACCTAATAGATATATATCAGCGTCTGAGTTTAGGTCTTTGATTCTTTCAAAAATAATTTTTAACCGTTCTTTGTATGCGATCCGTTCTTGGGAAAAATCCTTAATCGTCAAGTCGGAAAAGTTTTCTTTGACGACTTGCATAATATCATTTGCGCCTATTGTAATCAATACGATATCTGCTTCTTTGACCGATTGTGCTATTTCGGGCTGTTCAAGCCGTTTTAATAGCTGGCTTGAGCGGTTCCCACGTTTTCCATAGTTTTCAAATGTTACCAATTGATTATCTTTATTAATGGTATTATCCAGAATACCAATATAACCACCATCAACTACTTTATCGCCGACACCTTGTGTTAATGAGTCTCCAATGGCTGCAACATGCGCTTCTTTATTTGTGAAAAAGTCAATTGTACCTTGAAGTGCACCACTTATTATTTCTCTGAATTTAGTGATTGGTTCTTTTGTTTCTTCTTCTGGCTGTTCATCTTCCGTTTCTATTTCTTTGTCTGGTTCAGTTTCCTGCTGTGTCTCTTCCTGTGAATTATTATCTGCTGATTCATTTAATTTTGGTTCAGGTTGATTTAAAAAGATAATAATAGCTAAACCTATAATCAGTATACCCAAAATAATAAAAATGTATCTTCTTTTCATGAATCTCACACCTATACTGAAATATTCTACCTATATATTGAAATGATATTTTATCTTAGTACATATCACGTTTTATTACTATATATGTACCCATTATAATTGGTAAGTATCAATATTTCATATTTCGATTGTATTACATTTTAATCTAATAAGAGATAATTCCCTTTACCTTCTATACTTAAACTAAAAAAATCGCCTTCAGTAGAAGACGAATTTTTCTAGCGGTTAAGAAAGTATAAATTCTTTCATACTGCGTGTGTTCAACTGTGGCTTAACGATAAGCCATGTTATAAAAAAACATCTAGCTTCAGCGCTCGTGGATTTCCTTCACTTCCTTACGATAAAAGATGAAGGATGTTCGACTAAAACCACCACATCCTGTGGCAACGTCGATTCACCCACAATGAGGGGAGCAGCTAAACGGGCGCTCCAGCTATTGCAGCTTGCTCTTTTTTAAACAAAATACAAAAATCCTCAATCATTGCACTCGCGGTAGGAAATGATCCTGCTCCTGGCCCCGTGAACGTTAAGTCACCAACTATATCTCCTTTAATATGAATAGCATTGTTTACGCCTTCAACAGCATATAATGGGTGTTCTTTGGAAACTGCTTCTGGTTCAACGCTTGCAGTAAGGTTCCCTGTAGCATCATAACCTATCTTTGCAATATGCTTAACTCGTTTACCTTCCGTTTGTAACCCTTGAAGGGAGTCCTCGGTAATATCACGTATTCCTATTCTTTTAACATATTTTAAATCAGGTTGTTTTTCAAAAATAAGGTCACTAAGAATCATTAGCTTATAATATGCATCAAAACCTTCAATGTCATTTTCTGGATCTGCTTCGGCATACCCCCAGTTTTGTGCCTCATCCAAAGCAGTGGAGAATGTTATGTTCTTTTCCCGCATTGCTGATAGGATAAAGTTGGTAGTACCATTTAAAATTGCTTGCACATATTGGATCTGATTTGCTTTTAAAAGTTGTTGGATAGTCTGGATAATCGGTATGCCACCAGCTGTTGTTGCGTCATATCCAATTTGAACATTATATTGGGTGGCAAGTCTTTTCAACTCTTGACCGTGGATTGCGAACATTTCCTTATTAGAAGTGATGACGTGTTTTTTTGCTTGGATACATCTTCTCAGCAATGAAAAAGCTGGTTCTTTTCCAACAATTGCTTCAAAGACAACATCGATCTCAGGGTTATTTAAAACAGTATTAACATCTGTTGTAATGTTTGTCTTGGCTGAAATTTTTTGATGTTTGTCAGGATTCTCAATAATAATTGTTGAAATGTTGATGGGAGCTCCGACTAGTTTTTCGAGCCGTTGACGGTGAATGTGCAGTGTTTGGTAGACACCGCAGCCAACTGTTCCAAGTCCGATTAACGCAATATTTATCGGTTTCATTTGTTAATCCCTCCCTCATCTAAAAATGATAACCGTAGATCCTTCGTTTTTTTACACTTAAGCTTCTACTAGCACACTTCCAGAGCCGTTTTCTCGAATGCGAATCGCTTCATGGTAAATGTTTTTATCTGTAATAACAGAAATTCCAGCAGCTTTTGCATGGTTTACTGTTTCATCTGTATCTTTTGGATTTTCAACCCAAATAATTTTACCGTCCTTATTAATAAATTGCTCGATAGTTTCTGGTGGAAGAATTCTGTCATAGGACAGAATGGCATCAATTTCAAGTGGCACATCATCTAACTGTTCATATGTTTGCACATTTAATATTTCTTTTGAAGAAGTACTTAATGGAACAATTTGAAATCCTAACTGCTGTAATTGTTTCGTACTTTTATAAAATGAATTAGTTTGATCATCCAATCCGCTAACCGCAACTACCTTTTGGCGAATACCACCGTCTTTACGGTCAAATGGTGAAGATAAGAGCCACTTGACTGCATCTTCTTCTGTTGCTTGAAATGTTTTTGCTTCACCGGTTGCATTAGCGATTGCCTGGTCTAAATCAACTAATATATCATTGGTTGATTCGAGTCCAATAGAAAGTCTCACTAACTCTTCCGTAACACCGCTTTTAACCAGGTCTTCTTCACCTAATTGTTGGTGTGTAGTTGACGCTGGGTGGATGATTAACGACTTCGCATCACCGACGTTGGCAACATGTGACCAGAGTGTAACACCATCAATCAATTTCCGGCCTGCGTCACGGCCACCCTTTATTCCAAACGTTATAATCGATCCATAGCCATTCTGTAAATATTTATTGGCTAACTCGTGTGATGGATGATCCTGTAACCCAGGAAAATTAACCCATTCAACTGCAGGATGTTTTTGTAAATATGCTGCAACTTCTTCGGCGTTTTTGTTATGGCGCTCAACACGTAAGTGCAATGTTTCCAGTCCTTGTAAAAACAGGAATGCATTCTGTGGACTTAGGCAGGCACCTATATCGCGCAGCAGCTGCACGCGCAGTTTGGTTGCGAACGCTGCCGGCCCAATATCGACGTAGCGAAGTCCGTTGTAACTCTCGTCGGGTTCAGTAAAGACTGGGAATTTACCGTTCCCCCAATTGAACCTACCGCCATCAACGACAACGCCGCCGATAGTTGTACCATGACCGCCGATCCACTTAGTAGCTGAATGTACAACAATATCCGCTCCCCATGTCAGTGGCTTCGTATTGTATGGAGTCGCAAATGTATTGTCAATGATTAATGGAACCCCGTTGTCATGAGCAATTCCTGCAATTTTTTCAACGTCCAGCACATTTAGACTTGGATTTGTGATAATCTCTCCGAAAATAGCTTTCGTTTTTTCGGTAATTGCAGTAGTAATACTCTCTGGATCTGTTCCATCAACAAATTTAACGTCGATTCCGTATCGAGGGAGAGTGTTAGCAAACAGGTTATACGTCCCACCGTATAGATTACTGTCAGCAATGATCTCATCACCACTGCTTGCAAGATTTAAAATGGCCAATGTAATGGCTGACATCCCGGATGAAGTTGCAACTGCGGCTACGCCATCTTCCAGTAATGCGATTCGCTGTTCGAATGCATCAACTGTCGGATTCATGATTCGTGTATAAATATTACCTGGTTCTTGTAGCCCGAAAAGATTTTGTGCATGTTCGGTGTCCCGAAAAACGTAGGAAGTAGTTTGATAGATGGGTACCGCACGTGATCCGGTTGTTGGATCTGGTTCCTGACCTCCGTGAAGTAACTGTGTTTCCTGATTGTGCAAATGAAAATTTGACATGATAAATTCCTCCTTTAGATTTTACTGTTTTCTGGAGGGAGAGGAGATAATAAAAAGCCCTCTTCCTAAGAAGAGGGCGTAATATGTAACGATCCTCCCCTTATCTTCCAGATCATACTTGACCTGTAGGATTTAGCACCTTACTAAGCATTAGTTAAGCTTTTAAGGTTGCCGGGTTTCACAGGGCCTATTCCCTCCACCACTCTCGATAAGAGATGTAACTTTATTGGCAGTTAAGAAAGTATAAATCCTTTCTTGCTGCATAATTGCAACTAAGGCTTGGCGATAAGCCAAGTTTTCTAAAGTTATTGAATATTATATACGCAGGAATGATTGTACGTCAAGTGAATTCTGAAAATTGATTTAATTTTGGCTGATTTAAGTTTGTTGCCGAATAAAAAATTGACAGCTACGCAAGACTCCGGAAGCAAGGAACGAGCTGAGGAGGCTTGCTGCTTGCCCGCGGAAAGCGAGTATATTTTCACTGCGTCATTAAGAGCCTAATTTTTCTCCCTAAGCCGACCTGAACTACGATGTGCAGATGACATGTATATAAATAGTGCTATCCAGATTAATGCGAACGATATAAAATGCGCCAGTGAAAAAGTCTCCTGATAAACAAACACACCTAGAACTAGCATGATAGTTGGTGCGATATATTGAAGGAATCCTACCATTGATAATGGGATTCGTTTCGCGCCGCTTGCAAACAATAATAGTGGAATCGCTGTAACGACACCAGCGCCAAACAGTAATAACCCAAAACTGGAGAACATTGGATCAGATGCCAATGAACTGCCAGGGATAGATAGTAAATAAATAAGAGCAATAGGAGTTACAATCATTGTCTCGATAGTTAGACCGAACATTGCACTAACATCTACAGTTTTTTTCAGCAATCCGTAAATTGCAAAACTGAATGCTAACAATAGTGATACCCACGGAAAGACACCATAACTGATTGTCAAATTAATAACACCAACTGCAGCAAGTAGAAATGATAGCATCTGGCCACGTGTTAATGTTTCTTTTAGCACAATCATTCCTAATAAAATACTTACAAGCGGGTTTATGTAATAACCGAGGCTTGCCTGAATTACATGTTCATTGTTAACCGCCCATATAAAGGTAAGCCAATTGATGCTAATGGCAACTGATGCGAATGTAATTCCAGTCAATTTTTTTCTATCGTTTAAAATAATTCTGCATTCCTTTAGGAAAAGCTTCCATTTTTGGACAACTAGAACCACAATAATCATAAAAATAAATGACCATAATATACGATGTGCTAATATTTCATCAGGTGGAACCTGGTCTATCAGCTTCCAATACGCGGGAAGAAATCCCCATAATAAATAGGCGCCTGCTGCATATATAATTCCAATCTTATTTTCTTGATTCATTTTGAAGACCCCGTTTCTAGGATATATCCAGATTCAAGTGAACACTATCGAATCATGCGATATGCATACTACTAATCTAAGTAAGCTAATTCTAGATTTTCTTTCTGAAAAAAGCAATAACTCTGCTTTTAACATTTCTTCAGAAAACGCTTTCAAAAAGTTGGTAAATACAATATGATAGTAGTATATGAGATTATAAGATTGTTTATCTGGGGGGACTTACTAATGGCAAAAAAACATAAACACTTTGAAACATCGGTTATTCATGAAGGGTACGATTCCAAAGACATGCTTGGTAGTCTTGCAACACCTTTGTTTCAGACATCAACATACACGTTCGAAACAGCAGAGCAAGGAGAACGACGATTTGCAGGTGAGGAAGAGGGTTATATCTATTCCAGGTTAGGAAATCCCACAGTAAGTGTATTAGAAGAACGGATTGCAGCTTTGGAGAGCGGCGAACGCGGGCTAGCTTTTGGATCAGGGATGGCTGCTGTATCTGCTATTTTGATTGCACTGACAAAAGCGAATGACCATGTATTGTGTTCATCAGGATTGTATGGTTGTACATTCGGTTTATTGGAAATGATGGATGAGAAGTATAATATTTCACATGATTTTTCAGCAATGGAAACAAAAGAGGAAATTCGCGCACTAATTAAGCCTGAAACGACATGTATTTATGTCGAAACGCCAATTAATCCGACGATGAAGTTAATTGATCTAGAAATGGTTGCTGAAGTGGCTCATGAAAAGGGGATTCCGGTGGTTGTCGATAATACATTTTCATCACCATATTTACAACGACCACTTGAGTTAGGGTGTGATGTTGTACTCCATAGTGCAACAAAATATATTGGCGGCCATGGAGATGTAGTAGCAGGGCTTGCTGTTGGAAAAAAAGACTTTTTGGATAAGGTTGCGATGACAACCCTAAAGGATATCGGCGGAATTATGTCACCACTGGATGCATGGTTATTACTAAGAGGGCTTAAAACACTTCCAATTCGGATTGACCGCCATTGTGATAACGCGGAAAAAATATTTGGGAAGTTGCGTAACCATCCTAAAGTTGCACGTGTTTTTTATCCAAATGATGAAAGTCATCCTGATTTTCCAATTCGTCAAAAACAAATGAAACGCGGTGGTGGTTTAATTTCATTTGAAATAGACGGAACAAAACAGGATGCACAACGAATGCTGAATAACCTGAAGTTCCTAAAAATTGCTGTCAGTCTTGGTGATGCGGAGACATTAATTCAGCATCCGTCAACTATGACACATGCCGTTGTACCAGAGGAATCTCGTCTTGAAATGGGAATAACAGATCAGCTTATCCGGTTATCCGCAGGTCTTGAAGCGTGGGAAGATATCTGGGAGGATCTGGAACAAGCTTTGAATAACCTTTAATTATTGTGGTCGCATGTCCCATGGTTCTAACGTCCCAACGATGGTCTCATTACTATCGGTAGTGATAGCATGAATCACACCGCTTGAAATTTCATTATGAGTAAGCCAGCGGGAATCGTTGTTTTCTAAAATGAATCCTAAATAGACACGTCTGTACAAGCAATTTTTTGGTACAGGCGTGTTTTCTTTTTCCAAAAAACGGGCACTACCCTGTATGTGGATTAATCGCCAATCAGTGCTTAAATCCTGCTTGCTTATCATATCCTTAATTAAAGGAAGGGCTTGCGGAGCTGACGAATGAATCCAACTGACCACAATGTCAGGTATACCATTTGTTTCAAACAAGTTGGATAATTCGTTTGATAAACAAGTACTGTTTTGATAATCAACAGCAACTCCGTGAAGGTTTTCTGGCTGAATAGTCTCTTGTTTCAGCTTATTAAGTTTAGATTGGTTCCGTCCAATAACATATACATGATAATCTTGTTCAATCAGCCAATGACATACATTTTTCAGCATGCCAGTACCTCCAACAACTAGTGCGTAGTGATTTTTCATTTTTCCACACCCTTTATATATATAATACTAGGCTAACGTATTAACGAAAACTATGCTATATTAAAGGATAACGTAACTGCTTGGTAAGGAGAGATATACACGTGAGTTTTTTGTCTGTTTTCTTTGGTTTTATACTTTTCTTTAATATTGCGCTGGCATTAACGATTATCTTTCTGGAACGAAAAGATCCAAGCTCAACATGGGCATGGTTAATGGTATTGCTTTTCATCCCAATTGTCGGGTTTATTTTGTATTTAATTTTCGGCAGGAGACTAAGTTCCCAGCGGATATTCACATGGGATACAAAGAGTAAATTGGGTGTGAAAAGGGCTGTACAGAAGCAGTTGCGTGCAATAGAAGAAAATAATTTTAACTTTAAGCATAAAGAGTTAATTGAATATAAGGATTTATATTATTTACATCTACGTAATAACGATGCCCTTTTCACACAAGATAATAGTGTGGAAATATATACGGATGGTGAAAAGAAATTTGCTGCATTGCTTGAGGACCTGGAGAAGGCGGAGGATCATATACATTTGCTTTACTATATTATTCGTCATGATAAATTAGGAATGAAAATTGCCGATGTCCTGATTAGAAAGGCGAGTGAAGGTGTTGAAGTACGTGCATTGTATGATGATATGGGTTCAAGAGGAATCAGTAAAAAGTTTCTCAATCGTATGCGTAAAGCAGGGGTTCAGGTTGAATCATTTTTTCCGCCAAAGATACCCAAAGTTAATTTGAAAATCAATTATCGGAATCACCGGAAACTAGCTATTATTGATGGTACAGTAGGTTATATCGGCGGGTTTAACATTGGTGATGAATATCTTGGTCACAACAAAAAGTTTGGTTACTGGCGTGACACGCATTTACGTATCAGCGGTGATGCTGTGCCAAACATGCAGACACGCTTTATTTTGGATTGGAATCAGGCGTCACGTAACGATATTATGTATGAAGACCGTTACTTTGCAGCAGAAAGTGACGGGGATGTCGGGGTGCAAATCGTCTCAAGTGGACCGGATTCTGATTGGGAACAAATTAAAAACGGTTATATCAAAATGATTATGACAGCAAAAGAATATGTTTACATACAAACGCCATATTTTATTCCAGATGAGAGCCTTCGGGATGCATTACGAATTGCCGTATTATCAGGTGTTGATGTAAAGATAATGATCCCGAATAAACCGGATCATCCATTTGTCTACTGGGCAACACTCTCTTACATTGGTGATTTACTTAATGCGGGTGCAGATGTTTATATTTATCAGCATGGATTTCTTCATGCAAAAACGATCGTTGTTGATGGAAAGATAGCCTCTGTCGGGACCGCAAATATTGATGTGAGGAGTTTTCGATTAAATTTTGAAGTCAATGCATTTTTATATGATAAAGGTTTAGCGGAAAGGTTAGTAGAAGCATTTAACGATGATGTTGCACACTCAACGATAATGACGAGGAAACTATACGCCAAACGCTCATTAGGAGTCCGGTTTAAAGAATCGGTATCCAGATTACTTTCACCCATATTGTAAGGAGTAGATGGGGTTATATCGGGTAAGATATATTAAGATAATATTATTTAGGAGAGATTTAAATGGAAAGTAAAGCATGCTCATATTCATTAGCAGTAAAAACATCACACGTTTTGCCGCCAGATACGAATTCACATGGTACATTATTTGGTGGGAAATTAATGGCCCATATAGATGATGTGGGTGCGATTGCTGCAGGGCGGCATGCCAGAAAACCGGTTGTTACTGCATCAACCGATTCAGTAGACTTTTTAGCTCCAGTGAAAGAGGGTGATACCATCTGTGTTGAAGCGTTTGTAACATGGACTCACAATACATCAATGGAGGTGTTTGTGAAGGCTGTTACAGAAGATCTGCTGACAGGTGATAGAAAAGTTTGCACAACAGCTTTTATGACATTTGTGGCAGTTGATGATGATGGGAGACCAACACCAATACCTTCCGTTTATCCTGTAACAAGTCAGCAAGAGAATTTACACGAATCTGCACCTGTTCGTGCAGAAAGGCGGAAAGAACGGAGAAAGCATTCAAAAGAGGTTGCATCTACTTTTGGTACAGATTTCCCTTGGAATCAAGGGATTTAGGAATTTTTTCCCATTGAGTTTAAATCTGAATTTAAGATATAATAATTATTTAACAGGAGCCATTTTTACTGGCTTCTATTATTTTTATTCAGTTATTATAAATACGTTCTTAGTGCATAAGTGCAACTAAGGTCATCTATATTAAGGCATGCTCTCCAGAGTATAAGGGGCTCTAGGAAAAATAAGATCTCATAAGAATCCCTTTAACGAATATCAATTTTCTAATGAAAGATTACAGACCTAAAGAATGGGGAATAACCCTATAAATATATGGTTTGAAAGGGGAACAAACATCATGGAATTATTCGAGAAACTACTTGGAATAGCAAACGAAACGATGTGGACATATATTTTAATAGCGGCCTTAATCGGAGTGGGACTTTGGTTCACTATTAAAACGAAATTTGTTCAATTTCGTTATTTGCCAGAAATGTTCCGCGTATTATTTGATAAACGAACAATTAATGCTTCAGGAAAAAAAGGTACATCATCGTTTCAGGCATTTGCAATAAGTGCTGCATCACGCGTTGGTACCGGAAATCTTGCCGGGGTTGCGTCAGCGGTTGCAGTTGGAGGCCCAGGTGCTATTTTCTGGATGTGGCTGATTGCGCTGTTGGGTTCAGCTACAGCATTTGTAGAAAGTACACTTGCACAAGTTTATAAAGTTCCAGAGGCTGATCAGTATCGCGGTGGACCCGCATATTATATGGAGAAAGGGCTTAATAAGCGCTGGCTTGGGATAGTGTTTGCAATCACCATTACATTTACATATGGTCTTGTATTTAATTCTGTTCAATCCAACACAATAAGTCTTGCCTTCAATGGTGAATTTGATATAAATAGAAACATAATGGCTGTTATTTTGGTTCTGTTAACGGCAATCGTTATATTTGGCGGACTAAAAACCATCGCAAATGTAACACAAATTATCGTTCCGGTGATGGCGATTCTATATATTATCATAGCTATTTATATCCTTATTATTAATATAGCTGCTGTTCCTGACATGATTTCATTAATTTTTGCAAATGCATTTGGTATTCGTGAAATTGCTGGCGGCGGATTTGGTGCTGCCATTCTAATGGGAATTAAGCGTGGATTATTTTCCAATGAAGCTGGTATGGGTAGTGCGCCGAATGCTGCTGCTACTGCGGAAGTTTCCCACCCAGCCAAACAGGGGTTGATTCAGGCATTAGGTGTATTTTTTGATACGATCCTTATATGCAGTGCGACAGGGTTTATCCTGATTTCTGCAGGGGGGATTTACGGAAGTGAAGCGGATGGAATTCAATTGACACAAAATGCATTCGAATTCCATATCGGCGACTGGGCAGCGGTCTTTATAGCCATCGCAATTTTCTTCTTTGCTTATAGCTCTATCCTTGGAAACTATTACTATGGGGAAAATAATATTGGTTTTATTAAAGATAGCAAGACAGGTCTATTTATTTATCGTATCGCCGTATTGGCAATGGTAGTATTTGGTGCAATCGCTACATTCGATCTAGTATGGGCAATGGCCGATCTGACAATGGGGATTATGGCGCTGATTAACCTCTATGCCATTACCAAGCTGTTTAAAATTGCCAATCGCGTGTTACAGGATTACCGCGAACAGCGGAAGGCCGGTAAAGATCCCGTGTTTTATCGTGATACACTGGATGACCAGACAGGTATTGAGTTCTGGGGCCGTGATCAAACATCGGAAAAAGAAGAATAAGCTTAAGGTGCTGTCTGCTTCCTGATGGGGAGCAGGCAGTTTTTATCGTTTTGCAGCTGAATTAGGTGAATTCGCTGAAGTTGTCACAGAATCGGCTGAAGATCACAATGATTCGGCTCAAGCTGTCACAAATTCGGCTCAAGTTCACAAATTTCCCGCTCAAGTTCACAATTCCACCACCACGACAAAAGTAAATTTGCATCCTCGCAGGAAAACGTTTACAATATAAAGTAAGAAAATTTCAATATTGAGGTGCGATTATGTTTTCACATTGGAAACAACAACATTTACTCACCGGTAATAATAAATATTCAGGAGGCATGGTTTAACGACCATAGCCTCCTTTTACTTTGCGTGCTTTATTATAGTAAAGCGATGATACGGAGGTGCAAAATGATTATTTTAACAGATGAAACGTTGTCACTGGATGAGGTGAAACGGGTTGTTTTTGACTATGAGCAGGTAGCTCTATCACAAGATACTGAAGTAAAAATTGATGCCAACCGAAAAACCGTCGAAAATATGCTCAATGAAAAGAAGACCATGTATGGCATTAATACTGGCTTTGGCAAGTTCAGTGATGTCTTAATTGCCGAGGAGGACTTGGATGAACTGCAGTTAAATCTGATTCATTCGCATGCATGTGGTATTGGTGATCCATTCCCAGAACCAATTAGCCGGACAATGCTGCTGTTGCGAGCCAATGCGCTTGTTAAAGGATACTCGGGGGTACGAACGCAACTGATAAATCAATTTATAGAGCTGATTAATGCTGGGATTCATCCGGTTATTCCCCAGCAGGGTTCACTTGGAGCTAGTGGTGATTTGGCGCCACTGTCACACCTAGCATTGGCTTTACTTGGTGAGGGGGAAGTTCTTTATAACGGAAAACAGATGAACACGGTGAATGCTTTAGCAGATGCAGGTATCCCATCGATAACACTTAAAGCAAAAGAAGGGCTTGCGCTTATTAACGGAACACAAGCCATGACGGCCGTTGGTGTGGTAGCTTTTTTGGAAATGGAAAAATTACTCCATCAAAGTGAACAGACCGCAGCAATGACGATGGAAGGTTTAAACGGAATAATGGATGCATTTGACCATGATTTACAACAGGTACGTGGCCATCAGGAACAGATTGATGTAGCAGCACGAATTCGCTCAATTCTCTGCGATAGCAAGCTTACAACAAAGCAAGGTGAAATTCGGGTTCAGGACGCGTATTCATTAAGGTGCATTCCACAAGTACTTGGAGCATCATGGCAAACAGTTAATTATGTAAAGGAAAAGCTGGAAATTGAAGTGAATGCCGTAACCGATAATCCGTTGATTTTTTCAGATGAAAATAAAGTGATTTCGGGCGGGAATTTTCACGGCCAGCCTATAGCCTTTGCAATGGACTTTCTAAAACTTGGAATTGCTGAAACTGCTAATATCGCAGAGCGCCGAATTGAACGGCTGGTGAATCCACAGCTGAATGATTTGCCACCATTTTTAAGCCCGAATCCAGGCTTGGAATCAGGAGCAATGATTATGCAGTATAGTGCTGCGTCACTTGTTTCGGAAAATAAAACGCTCGCACATCCAGCAAGCGTCGATTCAATTCCGTCATCAGCTAACCAGGAGGACCATGTGAGTATGGGAACGATTGCGGCACGTCATGCGCTTCAGATGCTGCAAAATACCCGTCATGTTGTTGCGATTGAACTTATTTGTGCCATGCAGGCAGTTGAGTTTCGAGGTATTGAAAGTATGGCATCGCAAACGCGTGAATTTTATAAAAAAGCACGTAATCTAGTTCCTAGTATTACGAAAGACCGAGTATTCGCAACGGATATTGAAAGTCTAGCAAACTGGCTAAAAACTGATAAGGAAAGTGAAGTAAATTATAAAGGAGGGGTTTTACATGAGTAAAGTGACGGCTAAAAAGGGCTTAGAACTGGAATGTAAAGGCTGGGAGCAAGAAGCTGCATTACGGATGCTGTACAACAATCTTGATCCGGAAGTGGCAGAAAACCCGGCTGAGCTTGTGGTCTATGGCGGTATTGGTAAGGCTGCACGTAATTGGGAAGCGTTTGATGCAATAGTTAACACACTTCGCAATCTGGAAAATGATGAAACAATGCTGGTTCAGTCCGGTAAGCCTGTTGGGGTTTTTAAAACACACAAACATGCACCACGTGTGCTTCTTTCTAATTCAGTATTAGTTCCAAAATGGGCAACATGGGACCATTTTCATGAGCTCGATAAACAAGGGTTAATGATGTATGGGCAAATGACAGCAGGAAGTTGGATCTACATTGGTACACAAGGGATTTTGCAAGGAACCTATGAAACATTTGCAGCACTTGCTAAAAAACATTTTAATGGTTCATTGAAACATACGATCACATTAACGGCAGGACTTGGAGGAATGGGCGGTGCACAGCCTCTTGCTGTCACGATGAATGAAGGGGTTGTTATCGCTGTAGAAGTGGATAAGAGCCATATTGAAAAACGGATTAAGACAAAATATTGTGATGTGATGGCTGATAGTCTGGATGAAGCGATTAAACTGGCAAATAACGCTAAACAGCAAGGAAAGCCATTATCAATCGGACTATTGGGAAATGCTGCAGAGGTTCATCATGAACTTTTGACAAAGGATATACAGATTGACGTCGTAACTGACCAGACATCTGCACATGACCCTCTAAACGGGTATATACCAATTGGATATAATGTTGATGAAGCGGCTGTGTTACGCAAAAATGACCCTGCCAACTATACTAAACTAGCAAAACAGAGTATGGCTAAACACGTGGAAGCAATGCTTACCTATCAGCAAAATGGGTCGACTGTATTTGATTACGGAAATAACATTCGCCAGGTAGCTAAAGATGAAGGGATTTCAAATGCATTTAATTTTCCAGGCTTTGTACCAGCATATATCCGCCCACTATTTAGTGAAGGTAAGGGTCCATTTAGGTGGGCAGCTCTATCGGGGGACCCGGAAGATATTTATCGTACCGACGAATTAATTAAAGAACTGTTTCCGGAGAACGAGGGACTTATTCGCTGGATTGATATGGCACAGGAGCAAGTTGCCTTTCAGGGACTTCCTTCACGTATTTGCTGGTTAGGCTATGGAGAGAGGGCGAAAATGGGACTCGCAATTAATGAATTGGTCAGAAGCGGTGAATTGAAAGCACCAGTAGTGATTGGTCGTGATCATTTGGACTGCGGGTCGGTTGCATCACCAAACCGTGAAACAGAAGGCATGAAGGATGGCAGTGACGCTGTTGCCGATTGGGCTGTTTTGAACGCCTTAATTAATACGGCTGCTGGCGGTTCATGGATATCATTTCATCACGGTGGTGGTGTAGGTATGGGCTATTCGCTCCACGCAGGTATGGTCGCGGTAGCAGACGGGACTGACTTGGCAAAAGAACGTCTGGAGCGGGTGCTAACAACTGATCCAGGGATGGGCATTATCCGCCACGCTGATGCAGGCTATGAAAAAGCGCAGAGATTTGCAGAAGATCACGATATTACAATTCCGATTAAAAAGTAGGGGGCGCTATTTATTATGAAAGTAGATACACTTATTACTAACATCGGTCAGCTATTAACGATGGATAAAAAAGGACCTGTTAAAGGTAGTGACATGAATGACTTAACGGTAATGGAAGGGGCTGCCGTTGCGGTTAAAGATGGGAGAATTAAATGGATTGGGTCAGCAGAAAAAGCGGTGAACATTCAAGCAGATAAAACTATTGATGCAGACGGAAAACTTGTTACCCCAGGACTTGTCGAGCCTCATACCCATCTGGTTTTCGGCGGGTCCCGTGAAGAAGAAATGGCATTAAAACAGCAAGGTGTTCCTTATCTGGAAATTTTAAAGCAGGGAGGAGGCATTTTATCAACGGTAAATGCAACGCGGGATGCCTCATATAATGAGCTGCTGGAAAAGGCGCTATTTCATTTGGATCGAATGGCTATGCATGGAATAACTACGGTTGAGGCGAAAAGCGGCTATGGACTTGATAAACAGACAGAACTTAAGCAATTGCAAGTAACTAAGGAGGCAAATGTAAAACATCCGCTCGACATTGTTTCGACATTCCTGGGAGCTCATGCAATCCCACCCGAACACAAAGAAGATCCTGAAGCGTTTTTAAGTCTGATGAGTGAACTTTTTGACGAAATAAAAGAAAAGAACCTGGCAGAATTTATAGATATTTTTACCGAGACAGGCGTCTTTTCTGTTGAGCAGTCGCTCCGCTATTTGAAAAAGGCTAAAGAAAAGGGTTTTGGCTTAAAAATACATGCTGATGAAATTGATCAATTAGGCGGTACTGAGCTTGCTGTTGAAGTTGGAGCAATTAGCGGTGAGCATTTGGCAGTTGCGTCTGACAATGGAATAAAACAGTTAGCATCATCGAATACAATTGGTGTTATCCTTCCCGGAACTGTTTTTTATTTAGGAAAAGATACGTATCCGCGTGCAAGAAAAATGATTGATGAGGGAGCGGCTATCACTGTTTCTACGGACTTTAACCCGGGAAGCTCGGTAACAGAAAATCTGCAGTTAATTATGTCAATTGCAGCGTTAAAATTAAAGCTAACACCGGCTGAAATATGGCATGCCGTTACCGTAAATGCAGCACATGCAATTGGTCGGGGTTATGAAGCCGGAACAATCGCTACCGGTCGCAGGGGCGATATTGTCATATGGGATGCCCCTAATTATAAGTACATTCCGTATCACTACGGGGTCAATCATGCAAATACGGTACTTAAAAACGGTGAGATTTTATATAAAAGAGGGGAAATACGATGAGTTTACGTCATGTGAAACCAGCTGGTGAAGCAATTTTTAAGGATCGATATACAACAAAAGCTAAAGAATTATTAACGCCATGGCAAAAGGGGCTAATTTATGATTTTTCAGTTGTAGGTGTCCCATTATCCAAACCATCGATAAGTCATTCAGGAGCATCCCAGGCACCAGGCGCGATCCGGTCAGCATTACAAAGCTACACAACCTATTCCGCTGAGTCTGGAGTTGAATTAACTGATCCGATAATTGATTTTGGTGATATTTATATGGACCCGACGGATATCAAGGGCAACCAGCACCGTATATATGAGGGATTGTCAGATGTCTATGCAACTAATGCGGCAAATCACTGGATGATACTCGGTGGGGATCATTCCATCAGTTATTCATCAATCAAGGCACATGCCAAAAACAGGACAGTCGGCGTTATTCAGTTTGATGCACACCATGACTTGCGCAATACTAAAGACGGTGGCCCAACAAACGGAACACCATTTCGCCGCTTACTTGATGACAGCATTATAAACGGTGAAAATCTTGTCCAAATTGGAATTCGCGACTTTACCAATGCCAAAGCATACCAGGAATATGCTGATGCGAACGGGGTAACAGTTTATACAATGAACGATGTGCATCAAAATGGAATAAAAGCTATTTTGGAAGAAGAATTAGAAAGGCTTGCCGGAAAAGTGGATGAAATTTATATGTCAGTTGATATCGATGTTTTGGATCAGGCATTTGCGCCGGGATGCCCGGCAATTGGCCCGGGTGGCATGGACAGTAAAACACTACTGGAGGGGGTGTTATTTGCGTCTGAAAATAAAAAAGTCAACACAATGGATATCGTCGAAATTGACCCAACAATCGACTTTCGTAATATGACAAGCCGAGTTGCAGCATATGTCATGTTGAGTTTTATGAAAGGGAAGCAGATATAATATAAAAAGGAGCCTGTGTATTAGGCTCCTCAATCATATTATACTTTGCTTTCGCCGATATCTTCTATAGACACCCAGTCATCAGCCCAGTGCTGAATTTCTTGAATAACCGGTTCTAAGGCTTTGCCTTTTTCAGATAATGAATATTCTATTCGAACTGGAAATTCCGAGTATATATTGCGCTCAATTATGTCTTTTTGTTCCAGCAACTTCAGGCGATCAGAGAGTAATCTTCCACTAATTGGCAAATCAGCTTCCATTTCGGAAAAACGTTTTGTGCCTTCTAGCAATTCAAACAATATTAGACCAACCCAGCGTTTACTGATAATTTCCATTGCATTTTCAAAACGCGGACATAAATCACTCATGCAGATCACCTCTCTGACGAAATAATTTGATTACAAATAGTAACCTATTTATATAGTAACATATAACTGGGGTTGCGTAAATCGGACATGATTCGAAATACCTGTCTTTATCATTTGGTAATTATTTAGATTTGTGAAATAATAACGATACACGAAATACTATTTTTTTGGAGGTAAAAGTATGGTAGATCAACAAACAAAGGAAAAGTATGCTGAATTAGCTTTACGTACAGGGGTTAATTTGCAGGAAAATCAGGCGTTGATGATAAATGCGCCAATTGAAGGAGCCGATTTCACAAAAATTGTTGCTCGAAAAGCGTATGAAATGGGCGCAAAGAATGTACATATTAATTGGGTTGATGATGAATTAACCCTATTAAAATACGAAAATGCACCAGATGAAGTGATTGCCGATTTCCCTGAGTGGCGTGTCAAATTACATGATACGTTTGCTGAGGATGGGGCAGCGGTATTGTCAATTCGCTCAACAAATCCTGACTTACTGAAGGATATTGACTCATCACGTGTCGCTAAGGCAAACAAGGCAGCAGCACAAGCAATGACAAACTTCCGTAAATATACGATGAATGATCGAATCACATGGTCAATTATATCGATACCAACAGGTGACTGGGCTCAAAAAATCTTCCCTGATAAATCAAAGGATAAAGCAATTGAGAGTCTTTGGGAAGCGATAGTTAAAATCGTTCGCGTTGACCAGGATAATCCAATAGCTGCATGGGATGCACATAACGAAACACTGAAAACAGCACGTGAAATATTAAATAAGAAATCATATAAAAAACTTATTTATAAAGCTCCGGGGACTGATTTGGAACTGGAACTTCCAGAAGGGCATATCTGGAAAGGCGGATCTGCAGTGTCTGAACAGGGCACTACTTTTAACCCAAACATGCCAACAGAAGAAGTGTTCTCCCTGCCACATAAATATGGTGTAAATGGAACAGTTTCAAGTACTAAACCATTGAATCATGGTGGAAGCTTGATTGATAATTTCAGTCTGACGTTTAAAGACGGAAAAGTTGTTGATTACAAAGCAGAACAAGGTGAAGACACACTTAAACATTTGTTGGATACAGATGAGGGTGCGCGTCGATTGGGTGAAGTTGCACTTGTGCCACATGAGTCACCAGTTTCACAATCAGGCCTGATCTTTTACAACACGCTGTTTGATGAGAATGCATCTTGTCACATCGCTTTAGGAAAAGCATACCCTACAAATCTTAAGGGTGGAGCTGAAATGAACGACGAGCAGCTTGATAAACATGGTGTAAATGATAGTTTAACACACGTTGATTTCATGATTGGTTCAGAAGAGCTTGATATTGATGGCGTGTTGGAAGATGGCACAACAGAACCTGTGTTCCGCAACGGAACATGGGCATTGAATATTAAAGGTTGATAAGTAGATTAGGAGGAGTTGGCTGTTGTGCCAATTTCTCCTCTTTTTATTGACAAAAATCTTAAATGCGATACAGATTAAGAGTAATCGATTCGTAGTATTTAGTTTGGCTCCCTGACCCTCGCAGCTGGACTATACTGGCTTTCACCGCTCCGGATACAAAGGAGACATCTGCCCAAGCTTAAGCTTTCGCAGTTTTTTCTTAGCCGTGAGCTCACCACGAGCATCCGACGCGTAGGACGTGCTATTGCAGACGTTGCCACAGGAAGTGGCGTGTTTAGTCTGCCTCGCTCGCAAAAAAGCTCGCTGTCTCACAGGAGTCTCGCATATTCCAACTGCTGGTTTTAAAGTTTAAAATCCTGTTTTTAATTATCACAATACAACATTTGTTAATATTTAGGACAAAGTGAGCACAATCCAACCAGGAAATTCACGGAGACTCCTTCCGGGAATAGCAACAGCTGAAGATCCCGCAGGAAGCGATTTTTTGCTTCCGAGGAAGCTGAAGCGTTGCCCGCGGAAAGAGGAGTGTATTTCCGGAGTGGTGTCCCCGCACTCAAGTATTTTTTTACATTACGTAGCAGTTTCTATCAACACAATCGTTTCCCGAGCATTAAAAGTGGCATGTAAAATATAAAATTTATATGCTACTTTTTGTACTTTAGGTTCGATTGTAGTAGTGAATCATAGTCGGGAGACAGCGCTACTCAAGCAAGGTTATTTTTCACTAGTACTGCCTTAATTTTCGTATAATCATATCCTTCTGGCAACGATTCTTTTAGGGCCTTAAGTTTGGGCTCATCCATTTCATTATGGGCCTGCATGACTGTTTCTTCTTCATCACTGTTAAAAAATATTTCCCATGCGATTGGATATCCATCTTTAAATGCTTTAAAAACGTGGCCTTCAATCGTTTGCTTGGATAATTCCCGGATAACAGCGATATCCTTTATCAGTTTACCAGCTTGAAACATGGTATAACTAATAATGTGACTTGGACGGTCATCAGCCTGTTTAGTCTTTTTGGGAGCAGTAGACCCGCCCCCGGATATTGGCACAGCTTTTGTCACGTTTGGATTGTCACGGCGCCATTCCTGAACAACAGCAAGAAAGTCAGCACCAAATTGGTCATATTTCTTTTCACCGACACCTTTAATGGAAAGCATATCTTCCTTTGTTTCCGGAAAATAACGGCTTAGTTCTTTTAATGTTGCATCTGAAAACAGTACGTACGGTGGAACGCCTCTCTCGTCAGCCATTTTTTTACGTAATTCTCGCAGCAAAGTAAACAATTCTTCCTGATAATCTGCTTCTTCACCAGCTGGAATCGGCGCTGTGTACATCCATACAGTTCGACTTCCTTTTAAGACATCAACCGAGTTCTGATTTAATTTTATTGTTGGGAATTTACCTTCTTCGGTTGCGAGTAATTGTTCAGCAATTAAAAAATGAATCCATTCGGTTAATTCTTTTTCTGTGTAGGCAGATAATATTCCATAGGTTGAAATCTTATTCAACTGAAAGTCATTTATTTTTTTATCCTTCGATCCTTTTAAAACTTTGGCAGTCATTCCGACGCCAAAACGTTCACCCATTCGCTTTACACAGGACAGAATCATTTGTGCTTCTTCCGTTATATCAGTCCGTTCCTGTCGGTGAAGACAATTACTGCAGCGACCACAAGTTTGGTTCGAGGGATTGTCATTAAAATAATCAAGAATAAAAGATGTTAAACAGCTATGTGTATGGCAATAGTTAATCATTGCCTGTAGCTTGCGGTATTCACTCTGTTTTGCATCATCATCCATGAGTGATTGTTCGATGAGGAATTTTTGCAGCTGAATATCTTGCGGAGAGAATAGCAGAATACAATCACTATGCTCTCCGTCACGACCAGCTCTTCCTGCTTCCTGGTAGTACGATTCTATTGTCATCGGCATCGCGTAATGGATTACAAAGCGCACATTGGATTTGTCGATACCCATCCCAAACGCATTTGTGGCAATCATGATTGTTTTTTCATCATGGATAAATGCGGCTTGTGCCTCTTTGCGCTCGGTTTCAGATAATCCAGCATGATATTTAGCCACTGAAATACCTCTTTTGGTTAATTGATCATATAATGCATCTGTCTGTTTTCGTGTAGCTGCATAAATGATTCCAGATTCATTTTGATGTTCGTCCAAAAAAGATCGAATATAAGTCGGTTTATCCTTACCTTTAACGATATGGAACGACAAATTTTCCCGTTCAAACCCCGTGTTAACAACATGTTCACTTTCTATATTTAATAACGACTGAATATCTGAAATAACCTCTTCAGTCGCAGTTGCGGTTAAACCAATCATTACCGGTATATTAGATAATCGTTTTAAATTGGAAACGATCGAGCGATAACTTGGTCTGAAGTCATGTCCCCATTGCGAAATACAATGTGCCTCATCAAAAGCAATTAACGCTAACTCAATTCGTTTTATAACAGATACGAAAAAAGAAGATTCGAAGCGCTCTGGTGCAACATAAACGAATTTATAACGACCTGCTTCGGTATCTTTCAGACGAGTCTGTTGTTCACTCGCAGAAAGTGAACTATTTATGTAAGTTGCAGCAATTCCCAGTGACTGAAGTGCATCCACCTGATCCTTCATGAGTGAAATTAGTGGTGAAATAATAATAGCTGTTCCATCCAGTGTTAGACCAGGAATCTGGTAGCATAACGACTTACCACCACCAGTTGGCATAACAGCTAATGTATTTTGTTTTGAAGTAATCTTATCAATTGTTTGTTTTTGTCCAGGCCGGAATGTTTCATAGCCAAAATATGTTTGCAGGACTTTTTCTTCTTCAATCATCATGTTTATTCCCCTTTGCTTAATTTATATTAACATATTTTTCGTTGTAAAAAAGAGCTAACAAACCGACAAAGATTGACAAAAAACGGGAAGTGACAGGCACCAAAAAAAAGGCACCAAAAAAGAGCTAACATTTTGTTAGCTCTTAGCTTGAGTAGGAGGGTGCTAGGGTGCCTTTGAAAAGGTATCCGATTATCCCACCGATTATTGCTGGAACGAGCCATCCTAGTCCAAGTTCGAAAAATGGAAGAAATTCCATAGCAGTTGTAATAGCTGGCATTTGTACTCCAAACGCAGCCAGGCCATCGTACAATGAGATAATCCCTGTTAATAGGATCGATCCACGATATACCGCTTTAGATTGATTAAATAATTTTTGTGTATAGGTGAGTAAAATAAGAACGATAGCAATTGGATAAATAAACACAAGTACTGGAACAGAGATACTGATGATAGTGTTCAATCCCTGGTTTGCGGTCAAGAAACTGACTACCGTTACGAGCAGAATGATCCAATTGTAGGAAAAGCGAGTTATTTTTGTGAAAAATTGACCACATGCGACAACAAGCCCCACCGATGTAGTGAAACATGCTAAGGATACGATAATTCCAAGCAGTAAAGCACCAAAGCTGCCAAACATAACATTCGCTGCACTTGATAAAATATCACCGCCGTTAGTATAGTTTCCATCAGCTGCCATCTTGGCACCAATCCAGCCAATAGAACCATATACGGTTACAAGTCCAATTCCAGTGACAATTCCTGCTTTTAACGTAGATTTCACAAGTTCTTTCTGTGATGAAATACCGCGCTCCTTGAATGCATTAACAACGATAATACCAAATGCTAAGGCACCAATTGCATCCATCGTCAGATAACCTTCAACAAAGCCGGCAAAGAAGGGTGATGCTGCATATTTTTCTGTAGGTCCAGCAAATGTGCTGTCTAATAATAAGAACCCGCCGACACATAAAGCTATAATAGCAATTAATAAAATAGGTGTTAAATACTGTCCAATTCGGTCAACCATTTTGGATGGATTCCGGCTAACAATATATACTAATACAAAGAAAATAGTAGTAAATAGAAATAAAGACAGCGTTGAAGCGTTAGTGAAGGGTTCGACACTCATTTCATATGCTACGGTTGAAGCACGTGGAATTCCGAAGAATGGTCCAATTGCTAAATAAACAACAGATATGAAAATAAGTCCAAACATAGGGTGGACGCGATCAGCTAGTTCTCTTGCATCATTATTTACAAACGAAATAGCGGTTACAGCAAGTATCGGTAAGCCAACTCCAGTTATAACAAATCCGGCAATGGCCGCCCAATAGGATGTACCAGATTCAATCCCTAGTGTTGGTGGGTATATTAGATTTCCAGCTCCAAAAAATAATGCAAATAACATAAATCCTATGATAAAAGTGTCTTTATTCATATTTTTCGTTCCTTTCTGCTATGATCTTGTTGGTAATGGATGCAAAAAAACTATTAAATTACGTAATAATCAAAAAAATATTGTGGTGAAAAATTCGAAAAATAGTTTAAAGCAAAATAATTCTAACAAGGTAGATAACCACTGTCAATGTTTTATATGAGTGAGTTCTTACATTTCTGTGAAACCTAATTTGTATAATTTGAATTGTAATATCGCAAGCTCTCGAATTAAAATTGTTTACATTCAATCGTTACCCATTTAGAATAACTTATTATTGACTTTGTTAGCAGTAAGAAAGTATAAATACTTTCTTAACTGCATAAGTGCAACTAAAGCTTAACTATATTAAGGCTTGCACTCCAAAGTATAAGGGGTTCTACGAAAGCAAAGTAAGCTTTCATAAGCAAAATCTAAGTTAGGGGGTCTGATATGGTTGCATCTATACTTTCTGAAATAATGCTTATAGGTCTTTTAGGGATTGGGTCTCAATGGGTTGCATGGCGCTATCGAATGCCAGCAATTGTAGTAATGTCCATTACTGGCTTATTGGTAGGTCCAGTATTTGGATTCATGAATCCTGAACAAGACTTTGGAGATTTATATAAACCAATTATTTCTGTAGCTGTAGCAATTATCCTGTTCGAGGGAAGTTTGAACTTGAGCTTCAAGGAAATTCGAGGACTGGGACGACCGGTATTTCGAATTTCAACTGCCGGAGCATTTATTGCTTGGATTCTTGGGTCGTTGACTGCTCATTATATTGCCGGCTTGTCGTGGGCTGTTGCATTTGTTATTGGCGGTTTGTTCATTGTGACAGGTCCGACTGTTATTATGCCATTGCTGCGCCAGTCAAAACTGAAGCCAAGGCCTGCAAAAATCCTGAAATGGGAAGGCATTATTGTTGATCCAATTGGTGCACTGCTCGCAGTGTTTGCCTTTGAAATTATTGCCTTTCTGACTTCGACTAATCCTGATGGTTCAGCGCTGCTATTATTCTTCGCAGCATCTGTATTTGCTGCAATATTAGGTTGGGCATGTGGCCGTGGAATGGGTTGGATGTTCGAAACGGGAAATATTCCGGAGTTTTTAAAATCACCGGCTGTGTTTATCGTCGTTATATTTTGTTTTACATTAGCTGATGAGGTTATGCATGAGACAGGATTACTCGCTGTAACAGCTATGGGTATGACCCTGGCGAATATTGGAATAAGTTCAGTCGCAGACATGCGTCACTTTAAGGAAAACATTTCGATATTATTAATTTCCGCAATTTTTATTATGCTTACCGCTTCATTACAAGTAGAAACGTTACTGAAAGTATTCGATCCACACATTATCGGATATGTGATATTAATGATGTTCGTAGTTCGTCCAATATCAATTTTCCTATCAACAATTGGCACAGATTTATCATTAAATGAAAAATTACTGCTCGGCTGGATTGCTCCAAGAGGAATTGTTGCACTGACAGTTTCTAGTTATTTTGCTTCTATTTTGGGTGGGGCAGGATATGAGGATGCGTCCCTTATTACGACACTCACATTTGCATTAGTATTTTTCACCGTTGTAGCACATGGGTTCACAATACGTTGGACGGCCAGAAAGCTCCATCTTTCAATGGAGGGAAGGCCTGGTACGTTAATTGTGGGTAGTAATAAGTTTACGATAAATCTCGCTAAATCACTTAAAGAACAGAAAGCACCAGTCCTTATTGTGGATTCATCATGGGAACGGTTAAGATTGGCCCGTGAAGCGGGAATAGCATTTTATCATGGAGAAATGCTGTCAGAGCAAACGGAATATCATTTAGATACAATCCCTTATGATTACTTAATTGCAGCAACTGATTTCCACTCGTATAATGCACTTGTTTGTACAACGTTTATACCAGAATATGGTCGCACGAATGTATTTAAAATCAGTCCTTATAATCTGGTAGATAGCGATGTGAACAGCACTGTTGATAAGGTGGGTGGAAGAATACTGTTTAAAGAGGATGTATCAAAAGAGGAATTAACGAATAAAATCTCAAGCCATTATAAATTTCGGCAGACCGCAATTACCGATCAATATAAATATAAACAATATTTAGAGGAAAAAGAAGATGAGACAATTCTCCTGTATATCATTAAGCCATCTGGTCAAATTAAGTTTTACTCAGAAGAAATGAGAGTGACACCAGAAAACGGAGATATAGTAGTCAGTCTGACCCCACCAGTAAAAGAAATCAAAAAAATACGCGAACGACTCGAAAATCAACGCGACGGAAACGGAAAGTAGTAGTGGTGGTGCCTGTCACTTCCCGTTTTATGTCGAATAATATTAACTAAAAAACAGGGCTGTCAGTAGACAGCCCTGTTTGCTTAATTTATTTCTTCCAACTTACGATTAAACTCAGCTAATTGTTTCTCTATTTGAATCAGTTGCTTTTCACCCTTCGAAGTATTTACTCCGAAAGATGTTGCTTTTTCAAGATCCCCTTGAATACGGATATAGTCTGACTTCAATTCTGCGATTTCCGCTTCAATTTCTTTTTTAGTCATGAATATCACTCCCCATTATCAGTTTAGCTGAAATGGTCTTTACAAAACAAGAAATTAAATTAGTATTATTTATATCAAAGGAGGCTCTTAATATGGATGTGAAGTTTGAACCATCTCTTGAAAATTATAAAGATAATGTTGAGTCGCTGCTGCTGGAAAGAGAAGCATCAAATAATCTAATGCTCGGGATTCTCGACCGGCTTACCAATGATAGCGATTCCTATAAAAAAGGATTTCATTTAGGCTTAGTCGAAGTAGATGGCGAACCAATATATGCATTTATGCAGACTTCAACGAATAACTGGATACTTGCTGACATTGACTATGTACATAATAATGTTATTCGTAAGGTCGCAGCATTTCTTTGTGAGAGTAGAGTGAGTGTTCCTGGAGTATTGGGTCCGACTAAGGAAGCGGGAATTTTTAGGAATGAATGGGAAAGCCTGACGCAAACACAGGCAACTATCAAGATGAGGCAATTAATATATCAGCTTGATCAAGTGAATACATTTCCAGAGATAGAAGGGCAGTTGCGTGAAGCTAAACCCCAAGACCGTCCTCTCGTTAAAAATTGGCTAATCCAATTTGGTGTAGCAGCAAGTGAAAATATCTCTGAGGATGATGCTGATCAAATGGCTCAATCGTTTATATACAATCGGACGCTTTATTTCTGGGTGGTAGAGGGTATTCCTGTTTCCATGGTTAATCGGTCAAGAAAAACGAAGAATGGTGCAACACTGAATGCAGTCTTTACCCCAGATGAATGGAAAAGAAATGGATATGCAACTGCCGCTGTAGCGAAATTAACAGAAAAACTGCTAGAAGATGGCTTTCAGTTTTGCAGTTTATACACGGATTTAGCCAATTCAACTTCTAACCGTATTTATAAAAAGATAGGCTATTATGAAGTAGGCTCCTCAATTGTATATAATTTTAACACTAGGCTCTGACACCGCCCGCGGAAATAGATTTCGCTTTCTGCGGGCTGCTGGCGAGCCTCCTCGTGCTGCGCACTGCGGCTCTCGCCGATGCCTTTCCTCCCGCAGGAGTCTCCATGTAATCCTCCGCCTAAAAAAAGTAGCAAGGGGTTTATTCCATGCTACTTTTTACATAAACAATCCTAATTAAATTAATGCATCATCCTGATTAACTTTTGAATCCTGATATGTTTTATAAAAGTGAACAATGATGGTTTTTACTACTGCATAGAACGGTACTGCAAAAAGGATTCCCAGAAAACCTGCAATGCTTCCAGCAGCTAGGATTAAGGTGATAACAGTTAATGGATGCAGTTTTAGTGCACGTCCCATCACATTTGGTGACACAAAGTTACCTTCGATTTGTTGTGCAATAATCATTACAACTACTACCCATACTGCCACCATAGGGTCCTGAAAAAAGCCAACGATAATAGCCGGGATAACAGCAAGAAACGGTCCGAGAAATGGAATAACACACATAATCATACCAAATAACGCCAAGGTTAACGCATATTCCAGATTAATTATTAAATACCCTATAAATAGTAAAACACCAATACAAAAGCTGACAATTAACTGACCTTGAATATAAGAAGTTAATGCGTCATCGATTTTGTGCATTAACGCACGAATGTTTTCAGCCTTCTTCTTTTCAAAGATTTGCGTCATAAATGGTGCGAATCTTTCGCCATCTTTTAACATGAAAAACAAGAAGAACGGTACAAGCACTAATGCAAAAACAAATCCAATTAGCTGACCGACAAAACCAAATATAAATGACATCGCAGACTCAATGTGTGATTGCAAGTTTGACATAAAATCATTAATGGTGTTATTCACTTCTGGAGGTATCAGATTTTGGTTGGCCTGCCAGTATGTTATGATATCCTCAGCGCCAGAAACCATTTTAGGTATATTATCAATCAGATTTGAGAATTGTTTTTGGGCAATTGGTACAATATAAGTAGAAATTAAAAATCCAAGTAAAATTAAGAGCAGAAATACAATGATTATGGAAAACACACGATTAATTTTGTATTTCTCTAAAAAATGCATGACAGGTTTTGTTAAATAAAAGAGGATACCAGCGCCTACAATAGGTACAGCTACGGCGCCCATATATTTAAAGATAGGATCGAAAATAAAATCGGTGACAGAAATAAGTAAGATTAATAGAAAGATAAGTATAAACATAGTTAATATTTGAAACCAACGTTTGTCGAGCACCATAATCACAACTTTCTTTTTAAATTTCATTATTCTCTATTCTAACTGTTTATGGCAATAATAGGAAGCTTACTTCACTATTTTCACCTGAAGCGGATCCGAATAAACGTAAACTTTCATAGAGAAATAGAATATGGGCACAAAGTATGCTAGAATTTGAGCAAATGTATTCGTTAAAGAGGGGGATTACACCTTATGGATAATTGGAAAACAGCATATGAAAAATGGAGAACGTTTCAGCATCTTGAACCATCATTAAAAAAAGAACTGGAAGATATTAAAGATAATAAATCGCTAGAAGATGCGTTTTATAAAGAATTAACTTTTGGTACTGGTGGTATGCGCGGGTTACTGGGTCCTGGCATCAACCGCATGAATATTTATACAGTTCGAAAAGCCGTGAATGGACTTGTTAATTACTTAAAAGTAAATTGTGTGAACGTTAGAGACCGAGGTGTAGTTGTCTCCTATGACTCCAGGTATATGTCTAAAGAATTTGCACTGGAAACAGCGAAAGTGCTTGGTGATTTTGGCATAAAGGCGCATGTATTTAATACATTGCACCCGACACCAGTTCTGTCATTTGCTGTGCGCTACCTCGGAGCAGTCGCTGGAGTAATGATCACCGCTAGTCACAACCCGCCTGAATATAATGGGTTTAAAGTTTACAATGAGGATGGGGGACAAATTACTCCTGAGGAAGCAAGTGACATCACTGCTGCAATACAAAAAGCAGATGATGAATTGACTATTCCGTACATGGAAGAGAGTGAGCTAAAGGAAAGAGAGTTACTTTCATGGATTGGCAGTGAAATTGATAATGCTTATTTGGAATGCTTAGAGCAAATTTCCAATTTAAATGCGGATGAGCGTAACCAGGATAAAGAGTTGCAAATCGTATTCACTCCCTTACATGGAACAGCTTATGATTTAGTGATGAAAGGTCTGCAGCAATTAAACTTTAATCAGGTGGAAGTTGTGAAAGCACAAGCTGTACCAGATCCGGAATTTTCAACTGTTGAGTCACCTAACCCGGAGGAACATCAAGCATTTAGTATGGCAATTGAGCTTGGGAAACAATCGGGTGCGGATATTCTAATCGGTACAGATCCTGATGCAGACCGACTAGGTGTTGCTGTCAGAGATGATGCTGGTGAATATAATGTTCTAACCGGAAACCAATTGGGTTCATTATTGTTAGACTATATTCTTTCACATAGTGAACAGGCGTTACTTGCGAATGGACGTATGTTAAAAACAATTGTTACTTCAGAACTAGGTCGGAAAATTGCAGATTATTATGGCGTGAAGACAATTGATACATTAACCGGATTTAAATTTATCGGTGAAAAAATTCGCCAATTCGATGCAACAGGTGAAACATTTGTATTCGGTTATGAAGAGAGTTACGGCTATTTGATAAGTAGTTTTGCACGCGATAAAGACGCTGTCCAGGCAGCGGTACACGCAAGTGAAATGGCTTATTTTTGGAAAAAACAAGGAAAAACGCTGCATGCTGCGTTAGATGAACTCTATGAAAGACACGGGTATTACTTGGAAGGGATGTCTTCTTTAACATTTAAAGGAAAAGAGGGTTCCGAAAAAATCGCTGCTATTATGAAAACCATTCGAAAAGAGCCGCTTACTGAAATAGCAGGTTTACAAGTTCAGCAAATCGAGGACTATGATTCTGGCGAGCGGACAATATTAGGAAGTGAGCAATCGATTGAACAAATTGATCTGCCACAAGAAAACGTGGTCAAATATAAGCTAGAAAAAGATAGCTGGGTCTGTTTACGACCATCTGGAACTGAACCGAAAATTAAATGTTACTTTGGTGTATGCGGTTCTAGTAAACAGGAAAGCGATGGTCGCCTGGCTGCATTGAAGACACATATGGATGAAGTAATAGATCAGATTTAAGAATACTTTTTGCCAAAAAGGGTATTGTATAAGAAACAATATATGTAATGGTAAAGTAGATAACGAATCTAATAGTTGACATTTAGCGAAGGAAAAGGTTTAATTTAAGTAACATAATATTCCTAAAGGGGAGTAGCTGGACAATTATAGCCGTCATTTCGAGATAGTATCTCCGGCTTAATTGGCAACGTGCGTTGTTAGCGAGACCTTTACCATTAACGGGGTAAGGGTCTTTTGTAATTGGTTCTTACCTGTTGGTGAGGACCATTTTTTTGAGGAGAGATTTAATTGGATATACAGCTATTAATCGAGTATTTATGGGTATTAGTAATATTAATCGGTCTTGAGGGTCTCTTGGCTGCGGATAATGCATTAGTGTTAGCAATAATGGTGAAACATTTACCACCCAAAAAACGTAAAAAAGCATTATTTTACGGACTTGCAGGGGCATTTGTTTTACGATTTGGCTCATTATTTATTATCTCGTTTCTAGTTGATGTATGGCAAGTACAAGCTTTAGGCGCAGCATACCTGCTATTCATTTCCATCAAGCATTTATATGACAAGCTATGGTCTGAAAAGGAAGAAAAGAAACCGAAAGAAGAAGGCAGTGGGTTCTGGATGACAGTTGTAAAGGTAGAATTTGCCGACCTGGCATTTGCGGTAGATTCTATTCTGGCAGCGGTAGCACTTGCAGTTGCTTTACCACCAACAGGTTGGACAAACGTAGGTAGTCTTGACGGTGGACAGTTTGCAGTAGTGCTTGCCGGTGGTATGATTGGTCTGATCATTATGCGATTCGCTGCAAATGTATTTGTTGAATTACTGAATAAACGGCCTGGACTTGAAATAGCCGCATTTGTAATTGTCGGTTGGGTAGGTGTGAAACTAGCATTAATTGTATTTGCACATCCTGACATTGCTTGGATTCCACACGACTTCCCGCATTCTACAATATGGAAACTGATTTTCTACGCAGTGTTAGTTGCTATTGCAGCTAGCGGCTGGTTTATGTCAGGTAAGAAAGAGGTAGAAGAAAAGGAGTAAATTCATAAAGGAGTATTTCAATGCCTGTACAAATGAAGCGAATTTATGAAAAAGTTGAAACAAGTGATGGTGTGCGTGTGTTGGTAGACCGCGTCTGGCCACGGGGTATGTCAAAAGAGGATGCTCATCTGGATCATTGGATGAAGGAAGTTGGACCATCGAATGATTTGCGTAAATGGTTTGGACATGACCCTGATAAATATGATGCATTCAAAAAGAAATATAAAGAAGAACTCAAGAACGGTGACCAGCAGGAAGAACTCCAAAAACTAAAAGAACTAACAAAACAGTATAACAAAAATCTGACATTATTATTTGCGGCAAAAGATGAACAATTTAATCAGGCACGCGTTCTAAAAGAAATACTGGACCGGCAGTAAGCGAAAATCCTCACTATTAGTTTAGTGGGGATTTGTGGATCTTAAGACAGTATGAGATACTTTCTTATTACATAAGTGCAATTAAGGCTTTTGCTATTAGTGACCTGGCGACAAGTTTTTTAGTTAAATTTATGTAAATTTTATCGCTTATTCCCAGTAAATGTGTTATTTTATAAGGAAAATAAATGCTGGAGGGGCAGATATGAAGAAAAAACGCTCACTGATTGAAATTTTAGGTGCATCGCTTAAGCTTGGACTTACTTCGTTCGGTGGCCCGGTCGCACACCTAGGTTATTTTAAAGAAGAATACATAGATAAACGAAAATGGATTGATGACAAAACCTATGCAGATATAATTGCTTTATGTCAATTTCTTCCTGGCCCTGCAAGTAGTCAAGTAGGGATTGCAATCGGCATGCTGCGTGGCGGTTTCTTAGGTGGTGTAGTCTCGTGGCTGGGATTTACAATACCATCTGTTATTGTGCTTGTAATGTTTGCGCTATTATATCAGACTTTTTCATTGGAAGGTGCTGCTTGGATTGGGAGTTTGAAAATTGTAGCGGTCGCAGTTGTCGCCCATGCTGTGATTGGTCTCGGTAAAAAGTTAACACCAGATCAACCGAGAATAGCAGTGGCATTAATTGCAGCAATGGTTATGCTGTTGTTTCCGTCAGCAATTGTACAAATCTCAGTGATTATTGGTGCGGCAATTTTAGGGTATTTTCTTTTTTCGAAACATGCTGATTCAAAGGTGCAGCCTTTTCCCGTTTCAATTACAAAAAAACAAGGTATTATTTCAATAGCGATTTTAGTTTTATTATTAATCTTTTTACCAATTCTTTCGCAAACTGCTTCAAACATATATATTTCTATATTTGATACATTCTTCCGTGTTGGAGCTATCGTTTTTGGTGGGGGTCATGTTGTACTACCATTGCTGGAGCAGGAAGTCGTTCCGAATGGCCTATTATCAAGTAGTGAATTCTTGGCAGGGTACGGTATGGCTCAAGCGGTTCCAGGACCTTTATTTACATTCGCAAGTTATTTAGGAACGATGATTAGTGGGGTTGCCGGTGCTATTGTTGCAACGGTTGCTATCTTTTTGCCGTCATTCCTATTAATTGTTGGTGCACTTCCTTTTTTAAGTGAATTACGTAAACGTTCAAGTTTTCAAGGGATCCTAACTGGTGTCAATGCAAGTGTGGTTGGAATTTTACTTGCAGCACTCTATGATCCAGTTTTTACGAGTTCGATCAATAACGGAGCTGACTTCGGACTTGCCGCAATCCTATTTGGGCTGCTCCATTTCTGGAAAACACCTGCGTGGCTAATCGTAATTATTGGTGTTATAGTTGGAACTGGTATAAGTTATATTCTTTAAACTTGAGGTGATTTGATGGCTGAGCATCATTTTCAATTAAAAGCAGACTGGCCTGGTGGACGGAATAGTACAGGATCTATTGAAGCCGGGAACCTACAAACGAAAGTATCAATTCCACCCGAAATGGATGGTCCTGGAATAGGTACGAACCCCGACGAGATGCTGTTAGGTGCAGCTGCAACGTGCTATCTGATTACATTAGCGGCTATGATTGAGCGTACCAAACTTCCATTAAAGGAAATGGGACTTGAATCAGAAGGCATTGTTGACGTGACAAATGGCATCATTACTTATAAAAAAATCATCCACAAGCCAACAGTTGCACTACAGGAAAATGCAGCGGAAACGGATTATAAGAAACTGCATAAGCTGGTTGAAAAAGCAGAAACAAGCTGTATGATTTCACGTGCACTAAAAGGAAATGTTGAAATAGAATTACAAGCAGATATAACGTAGCAAGGTCGCATTTTGTGGCCTTGTTATTTTTTTGTTTCGATAACACTAGTAATTCATCTCTTGACAATTTATTCCGTACAATTGTATAGTATTAAAACATACTATTTTGATAGGAATAATATATATTAATGTGTATCGTTTTTCTATGCGCCATCATATAATGATGCTACAAGCATAAAGAACAATAAACACAAAAAGGATAAAGGATAAAGGAGGAATTATCGTGGACTTAGCATATATTTTAGTGAATATCGCGGCATTAGCAGCAATCATTGGACTACTTATTTACATGCAAAAGAAACATTTTTCATTTAGTAAACGTGTGTTCACAGGTTTGGGACTTGGTATCGTATTAGGTGCGATTTTACAGGCTGTATACGGTGCAGGTTCGGAAGTGTTATCACAGACAACCGAGTGGTATAACATTGTAGGCAGGGGATATATTAGCTTATTAATGATGATTGTCGTACCTCTGGTTATGGTCTCAATTATTCAATCGATAATTAATTTGGAAAAAGGTTCAGAACTTGGGAAAATGGCAGGTTGGATTATTGGTATCTTAGTGGGAACCGCAATGATAGCAGCACTTGTAGGGATAGGAAGTGCCGCAATATTTGACTTAAATGCTAGTGAAATTGAGGCAGGTCAAGCAGAAAACGATCGAGGAACTATGCTGGAATCAAGATTAGGTGATATAGAGGATCTATCTACACCTGAAAAAATTCTAAGCTTTATCCCGTCAAACATATTCCTGGATATGACGCAGCAACGATCTACATCCGTAATCGCAGTTGTGATATTCTCGATAATTATTGGTATCGCCGTTCTCGGTTTACGGAGAAAAAATCCGGAACAAGCAGAAATGTTTACGAAAATAATGAACTCGATATATGCAGTGGTTATGCGAATTGTAACGTTGGTTTTACGGTTAACACCATTTGGTATTCTCGCGTTAATGGCAAATACAGTAGCCAACACAGATGTTGCTGGAATTATGGAGCTTGGGAAGTTTGTTATTGCTTCGTATGTGGCATTAGCTGTCATGTTTATCATCCATCTTGTTATGGTAGGCGTATTCGGTTTGAATCCAATGACATACTTGAGAAAAGTGTTGCCAGTACTTGGCTTTGCATTTACTTCACGCTCAAGTGCTGGGACAATTCCGCTAAATATTCAAGCGCAACGAAACTCACTTGGTGTTGATTCTGGGATTGCCAATATGTCTGCATCCTTTGGTGCTACGATTGGGCAAAATGGTTGTGCAGGAATCTACCCAGCCATGTTAGCTGTTATGATTGCACCATCAGTTGGAATCGATCCGTTTACACCAGGATTTATCACGCAATTAGTGCTAATCATAGGTATTAGTTCATTTGGAGTAGCAGGTGTAGGTGGTGGCGCAACATTCGCCGCATTAATAGTACTATCATCAATGGGTCTGCCGGTCGCATTAGCCGGACTATTAATTTCAATTGAAGCACTAATCGACATGGGTCGTACCGCATTGAATGTAAATGATTCGATGCTTTCAGGTACCTTAACATCACGTATAATGAAAAAATTAAACCTGAAAACCTTTAACGATAAAACAGCAATCGAACAAGAAACATCACTATAATTTTAAAAATAGTCGTTCCAGACTGGGGGCGACTATTTTTATTGCTTCAGAAGGGTCTTAACTCGAGCGAGCTGGAGTCAAAGTCGAGCGACAACACGTCAAACTCGAGCGAACCAGAGCCAAACTCGAGCGACGAGCGACAACACATCAAACTCGAGCGACAACACACCAAACTCGAGCGACAACACATCAAACTCGAGCGACAACACATCAAAGTCGAGCGACAACACGTCAAACTCGAGCGAGCCAGAGCCAAACTCGAGCGACAGCACCCCAAACTCGAGCGATCCAACACTCCAACCAAGATTACCTCTCCACAAGCCCCAAGATTTTATCCATTACTTGCGTTTTACCCACTTCAAAATAACCATCGAACGGGCATCCGTCCCTCTTCACACGTTCAACAACATTAGCAATTGTAAACGAATCAGGCGTGAGTCCTTCCCTAACTTCTTCCCAAAATAATGGTGCTGAAACTGTTGCATCATCTCTTTTCCGTGGTGAATATGGGGCAATTAATGTTTTGTCTTTGCCATGCTGTAAATAATCAATATACAGGCGGTCTCCTCTGTTTTTCTTGAGTCGTTCAGTAGTAAATAAATCAGGGTGTTCCTTTTCAATTGTCCAGGCGATTGCTTGGGTGAAAACCCCTGTCTGATCATACGTCATGCTTTCGTTCGGGATAGGAATGTGTATTTGCAGCCCTTTTCCGCCAGATGTTTTAACAAATGAAACTAATTCAAGGTTATCAAGCAATTGTTTCAGTATATTGGCAGCCTTAATAGCTAGTGGAAATGCCTCTCTGTCAGGTGGATCCAAGTCGAAAGCTATTTCCGTTGGGGTGTCATTGTCAGCCGATTGAAATGGAATATGAAATTCGACTGCTCCATGATTAGCAAACCACAATAATGAATTCAATGAATCACAAATAAAGAACTCCTCATCCTCAATATAGACACTTTTAATGAAGGATGGTGCGTAATCGGGTAGATGTTTTTGAAAAAAATATTCCTTATGTACTCCATCAGGACAGCGAATAACTGTTAAACGTCGATCTTTGAGAAAAGGCAGCATGTAAGGAGAAATTTCCCGTATGTAAACAAGTAAATCACCTTTTGTCATATCAGCCTGTGGCCAGAAAATTTTATCTGTATTTGTAAGTTCAACTATATTAGGAGGTAATGTGATATCGAGCTTTAATTTATTTAATGTGCAATCGGTGGCTTCCATACTTGGCAGTATCTGATTAAACTCGGGCTCTCGTAACTCACTTTTAAATAAGTCTAACGTATTAATCTCAGCACATATTGCAGGTGGCAGTCTGAATCCATCACCTTCTTTTGCCCCATTTGAGCGAAATATATCTTTCAAAGTATTAGATTCCTCGTCATCCAGCCCATGCTTGCATTTGCCAATAGAAAGAACTTCATCATGATCAAAAACACAAACAGTAAAATAGTCATTTTTAGTATTATAAAAAGTTAAAAACCCATTAATTTTACGCCAGTTTTTGATTTTAAACCAATCGTTATGCTTCTTTTTATCTCCGTATACGCTATTCAAACGCTTAGCGACTATGCCTTCACTTTTATAGTCAAATACCTTCGCCCACAATTCATCTGCATCATTTGTAAAAGGTACATAACGTAACAGGCTCTCAAACTGTCCCTTGTCAAAAATGACAGCAAGCTTTTTTTTACGTTCAGCAAACTCTTCGTTGACTAGTGATTCACCCTCATATTCCAGTAAATCAAACGCCATAAAGCTTGCTGGACGAGTTGCAGCAGCATTTTCGATTGGTTCTTTATTTTTAAGACGTCCACGCTTTTGAATCCAGGAAAAATTGGCCTGGTATTCATTATTCAAAACAACCAATTCACCATCAACTCGGAGTGGAAGGGAATCCTCAATTGACGATTGCTTGGCCAGGCAAGCCATAATGATCTCTGGAAAATTTGCAGTAAGATCTGTATCGTTCCTGCTTATTAAACGGATAGTCTCTTTCTCCCAATGAAGAACACAGCGAAATCCATCATACTTTACTTCATAAACCCACTCAGTCCCGGTCGGAATTTGCTCACTGGCATTTGGCTTCATTATATTCACGGCTAACACACTCCTTTATATTAATGTTGCTCATACAATAGAAAAATATCAAAAGGATAAAAAAAATCTATGGCGGTACACTATGGTAAAAAGGGAGGTTATGATAATGCACACGATGTGGAAGGGAACCATCAGCTTCGGACTTGTGAACATCCCTGTAAAGATGCATGCTGCGACTGAAAATAAAGACGTGAAATTACGACAGCTTCATAAAGAATGTCAATCTCCGATAAAGTATGAACGTACATGTCCAGTATGTGACCGAGAGATTGAAAATGATGAAATTGTAAAAGCGTATGAATATGCCAAAAACAAATTTGTTGTTCTGGATGATGAAGAGCTGGAAAACTTAAAGAAGGAACAGGCTGATAAGGCCGTAGAAATTGTTGACTTTGTAAAATTAGAAGAAATAGACCCAATTTATTTTGAAAAAAGTTATTTCCTATCACCGAGTGAAGGTGGAGGCAAGGCATACAGTCTGCTGCGTTCTGCACTTGAGGACACAGGGAAAATCGGAATTGCTAAAATGATTATACGCTCAAAAGAACAACTAGCGGTTATCCGTATTTATCAGAACACACTTGTAGTGGAAACAATACATTTTCCAGATGAAGTTCGTAATGTCCAGGACGTGCCAAATGTTCCAGAAGAAGCCGATACACCAAAGAAAGAGCTGGATACGGCCAAAATGCTAATTGATCAATTAACGACAACCTTTGATCCAGAAAAATATAAAGATGAATACCGTTCCGCTTTATTAGATCTAATCGAGGAAAAGAAAAATCAGGAAGAAGTTACAACTGCAAAAGACAAGCCGAAGCCTGAGAAAGCAACAAATCTAATGGACGCACTACAGGCTTCTCTCGATCGTACTCAAGATAATGATAAGAAAAAGGCAAAAGAAAAGACAAAAAAGAAACCAGAACAAAAGACAAAAACGTCAACACAAAAGAAAAAGGCGGCTAAATAAAATGAGCATGTCACCTATCCTATAAGGAAGGGGCATGTTCCTTTTTTAGCAGTTATGATGGATACTTTCTTACTGCATAAGTAGTCCAACTATTTCACTCACCCCATTTAGGCTTTCACTCCAAAATATAAGGGGTCTTAGATGGCAAAATACGCTTTCATAAGAGTCCCGTTAACAATGCGAAGTTTTCTAACACTTATATTTCATTTTTTCATTCCGTTTACAATTCAATAACAACCTCAATAAATCGCTGGTATACTATCGTATTTCTGTTTGGAATCGGGTATAAGATTTATAGGGTTGGATGATTATGAACGTAAAAGGGATGAGAAGCATGGAACGAAATGCATTTTTTGATAACGCGAAAGTATTTTTAATTTTCCTCGTCGTATTTGGCCATATGATACAGCCATTTACGGATGGATCACGGGAAATGAGTTCATTTTATTTATGGATTTACACTTTTCATATGCCAGCATTTATTTTCCTGGCAGGTTTTTTTGCAAAAGGATCAGGGAACAAGAAATATATATTAAATTTAGCTAAAAAATTATTAGTGCCATATGTTATTTTTCAGGTTCTATATACAGTTTATTACTTTTTCATTGGCAAAGAAGGCTGGCAGACGGGTGTGTTCTACCCGCACTGGTCATTATGGTTCCTGTTTAGTTTATTCAGCTGGCACATATTGCTGTATTGGTTTAAAAAGATTCCAGCAGTACTAAGCGTAATCACTGCTATAAGTATTGGCTTAGCAGTTGGCTATTTTGGAGAAATTGGACACACATTTAGTTTATCTCGCACATTCGTATTTTTCCCATTTTTCTTGTTGGGTTACTGGCTAACGCAGAATCATGTAATGTGGATAAAGCATAAGAGTGCGAAGATAGCATCAATTGCAATTATGGCAACAGTAGCAGTAGCTATATATATTGCGCCTGATTTTAATTCAGGGTGGCTGCTTGCTTCCAAATCATACAGTGATTTAGGTCAGCCAGAGTTTGGCTTGTTTGCACGATTACTCGTATATCTTATGTCAGCTATTATGGCAATCAGCGTATTAGCATGGATTCCTAAAGCTCACAATAAATTCACGAAGTTGGGCACAAGAACATTATATGTCTATCTGTTGCACGGGTTTTTTATTCAATTTTTCAGGCAAGCAGGATTATTTGAGATAAATAACATACTGGATTTAGTAGGTTTGGCTGCTATTTCGGCAACAATTGTTCTTGTTTTATCTAGCAAACCAATCCAAGTAGTAAGTCAGCCAATTATTGAGGGAAACATTTCAAAATTGAAAAGGCTGTTTAGTCGACGGGAAAATAAAGATCACCACCATCATGCTTAAAACAAAGTATATGGGAAAGGGAAGGTGAATAGAGATGAAAGTATGTGTATTTGGAGCAAGTGGCTACACAGGCGCTTCTATATATCAATTGCTAAAAGATACTCGTGATTTTGAAGTGGTTGGCACATTCCTAAGAGAACCGACCATGTTTGATGATTTATATAAACTGGATATTAATCAGCCAGAGTCATTTTCTGATTTCTTTAAAAAAGCACAACCTGATGTAGTGGTATGGTCAGTGATGAGTGGGCCAAATGAACATGAACTGGTAGATCAAGGGCTTATGCACTTAATAACGCATCTCACACCACAAACAAAATTAGTTTACATTTCATCAGATTTTGTATTTGCAGAAGGTAAAGGCTCATATAATGAAGATGATCCAATGTCAAAATTGCCCGATGACCATTTGCTGGCTAATTATGCTAATGCAAAAGTAAAGGCAGAACGCTTTATCACGAAAGAACTGTCCAATTATGCTATATTGCGCGCTGGGCCGATTTATGGTGAGAATAAAATAGGTAAACTTGACGAACGAACCGATAAATTATCTTATCATCTTCGGTCAGATAAACGAATTGCTTTTCGGGATGATTTAATTCGCACGTTTGTTTATGTTGATGACCTGGCAAATGTGGTTGTTGAATTGGTTCAAAATGAAGTTACAGGTGTATATCATGTTGGGCCGAACAAGAGTCAAAGCCTCTATGAATTCATGCGGCAAAAGGCAGAGGAATTTGGCTACGATATGAATCTTGTTGAAAAGGAATCAGAGGAAGAGGTAGTGAATCAGGAAGTACCGAAAAATACTTCACTCAATACCAAAAAAATTAAAAAAATAACGAAACAAAAATTTCATTAAAACGTATACTATAATACCCCCTTTAATTAATTTATAAATAAAGCAACCCACCATTATGAAATGGTGGGTTGTTTACTTGGCAGTTAATAAATATAAATTCTTTCTTACTGCATAAGTGCAACTAAGGCTTATCTATATAAGGCTTGGCGATAAGCCAAGTTTTCTAATGTCACAGCTTATATCTTTTCTTCCAAAAACAACTAACTTTTAGAAAAAAGCCTTTCTTTAAAATAACATATGCGCTATTAAGGTGATGATCGGCAGTGTTATCAGTGTTCTCAAAAGAAAGATGATAAATAAGTCTTTAAATGAGACAGGCACTTTGGAGCCAAGTAAAAGCCCACCAACCTCTGACATGTAAATTAACTGTGTAACCGATAAGGCCGCAATAATAAATCTGGTTATTTCCGCTTCAATGGAAGATCCAATAATGGCAGGAAGAAACATATCGGCAAATCCTATTAGAATGGTTTCAGACGCTGCTTGAGCATATGGAACTTGCATTAATTCCAATAATGGAATGAACGGAAGCCCAAGCCAGGTAAATACTGGAGTATATTCAGCGATAATTAAGGCAATTAAGCCGAAAGCCATCACGATAGGTGCAACCCCCATCCACATATCGAGGATGTTCTGTCCGCCTTCTTTAAAGAACTTAGTGATACTTGTTTCTTTCTTACTGCGGTCCAATGCTTTTTTATAGCCAAATGTCAGTGTATTATAACCCTCGGGAATATCTTCTTCAATACCGCCCTCAGCTTCTGTAATATACGTATTTGCCTTTGTGGAAAGCGGCGGAATTCGTGGCATGATTAGTGCTGCAACAAACCCTGCTGCAATTACTGTTAAATAAAACGGAATAAACATATGCATCAGGTCTACTTCACTAATAACGACTAAAGTAAATGTAATCGAAACAACCGAAAATGTGGTGCCAATAACAGCCGCCTCACGTTTTGTATAGTAGCCTCCTTCATACTGTTTACTTGTCAGCAGAACACCAATTGTGCCATCACCTATCCACGATGCTAGAGAGTCAATTGATCCACGTCCAGGAAGTTTAAATAATGGGCGCATTACCTTGGTCATTAATGTACCAAATAAGTCCAATAAACCATAATTCATTAATAGTGGCAGAAATAGGCCAGCAAATAAAAATACAGCGAAAAGTACATGCAGTAAGTCACCTAATAATAGTTGCCCTGTAGCTGGTCCATGTATTGCTTCAGGACCTATTCGGAAATAAACCATGATTGCAAAAATGGCTGCAAGAATACGGGTTATTACCCAAAATATACTTACGTGAAATAACTGTTGAAAAAATGGTGTCTTACTAAAAGCTTCCTTACCAAGCAACCAAGCAACAATGGTCATGATTGCAGTTAACGTAATAATTATCATCATGATCGCTGATAGCTGATTAACAAGTAATTCCTGTATCCAATTGGCTAAAACAGCAATCGGAATTGTCATGCCACCATCAGTACCAACAGGAGTCATAAACAGGAATATTCCAAGAAGCGATGGGATAATAAATTTTAAATGGTTGCTCATTTCATACGAGTTATTTTTCATGATTTCCCCCCTAAGTAAAAATCTTATATTTCTATTATAAAGTATACGAAAAGATATGACTAGGAATGACAAAAACGTAAGCTCCTGTTCAGCGCTGCGGCTAGGTCGACGTTGCCGCAGGATGTGGTGGTTTTAGTCGAACATCCTTTATTTCTTTTGGTGGACACGGGGAGGGAAGTCCACTAGGCGCTAGGCGCTGGCCGGTGAGAACGCCCGTCCTGTGGCGTCACCGGCACTAGTACATCCTGTACGTCTAAGCTGGACGTGGCTGATTCGGGAGTCCAGTTATCTACAGCACTTTAATTTTATAGTTTCCTAGACAATGACAAAAGGCTGATCATCCAGATAGATGACCAGCCTTTAGTATTAGTTATTTTTTCCCGTTATTTGATTTTAACTTAATCTCATATTCAAAAGGAACTGGGTCTACTTGATCAGATGGTGCTGAATACCAGGTTGTCATGTAGTTGGTTCCTTTTTTGAACAACTGTCTTAATTGTAATGCGTCTTCATCCGTAACATTAAAAGGATCTACATGTTTTACTTTGTATTTTCCATGCTCGTCTTTATTTACAAATGTAACGGAGTAGTTAACATAATCTTCTGCTAGCTCTCCTTTTGATAGGAAATCGTCAGTAGAAGAGCCATCATAACTTAAACCGATTTCCGGAATAGCGATATTGTCAATAAACCATCCAGTGTCATTGTATCCCCAGTCTGTTAAATAGCGGAAGGAGATGTGAACCTGCTGACCAGCATATTCGGAAAGGTCAAAGCTTTCTTGTCCCCAGTCTTCAGAATGCCCGGTGAATCCTGGCAGGTTTTCCTTAATCTTTGGGTAACCTTCAGGAACGATGTCTGAGCGGGTATTTTCATTGGCGAGACTAGTCCATGACTGGCCATTGTCAGTCGAAACTTGGACAGCACCAAAGTCCCACTGTTCTTCAATATCCATGTAGTGATCAAAATTAAGTGTTGCTTCAGATACATTGGATAAGTCAGCTTCAAATATTAGATTGTGATCAGCTTCATGTCCCTCATTACCCCAGAACACATCGTTTGCTGAATCAAGAGGGTCTGCGACAGTTTCCCACTTCATTGGTAGGAAGTCAATGCCGTTAAAAGTGATATCTTTAATTTTACTGTCAAAATCTAATACCTTATAGTCAGCGCCCCATGCTGGAACACCATCTTTCTCATATTGCTTTGCTTTTTCAAAATTAACGGTTGTACCACGTTCAGTTCCTTCGTCATCTACCGGAAGTTCACGTAAGTCAATTATGTCGAAGCCGTAAATACCTTTTTCACCTTTCACATTATCAGGTTCATCCATCAAAACAGCAGTAACGAATTTTTCGTAAACACTCTGAAATGTTTCGTCAATTCCGTTGTCCTGATACGCTTGGTTGTAACTTTCAATTGAGGTCAATGGACTTTTAGCAACATCTAAAATGAAATCTTGTCCAAATTGTTCGTAGTTGTAAAGGGTGAACAAGTAAACCAAGCCATAGTCGGCAATCGTTTCCGGACCTGTTTCAGCATTTACATGGTCATCCCAATTTGTTAATGAATTCTCTGGATGGTCTAGTAGAAAGTTTATTGATCCGGCATCATGTCCATAACCGCCTAGGTATTCGGAAAATGTTGAGAATCCCTCGTTCAGCCATGATGTTTCAGTTGGGTCATTATCTGCGTGGATCAAGTGTTGCATTTCATGAATGGTGGTGGAGAAGAATGTACCTTCTAATCGTTCTTCCCAATTATTAGCATCAATTGTAATTATATTACGATCCATATATTGTTCCAAGGTTTGCCAGAAAAACCCTGCTACAAAGAATGGATAATCTGGATCGTAGTAGTTATCATCCGTAATATTGTCGACCAGCATGATTACTTTATCGTTACCATCCTCTGATTGGTAATATCCCTCAGGTACTATGCCTAGGTCTTCTAAAGCCGCTTCATTACCATCGAGTGAATCAGGTGTACCAAAGAAACCCGTTACGGTCGGATAGATATTCGAATCAAATTCGTCACGTAACTTATCTGCTTGCTCTTGTGTGACAACTTGTGGATCACGGGGGTCACCTTCAGGAAAGCTTAGGTCGTTCGCAACCCAGATTTCCACATTTTCACCAACACTCTTTAAAGTGAATTGTTTAAATGCGAGATCACGGTTAAGGAAGGACTTGGTACTACCAACAGATGTTGTTGAATTCCCATCATCATTTTGAGATGAGTTGCTATCTTCCTCACCATCATTTAAATCTTTAGCTGATTCCTTAATGATCTGTTCCGATTCTTTTTGGAAATCCTCATCCTCAGTTAGCTTGTTCAGGTGAGACGTAATATCTACTGTATCACCATAACGTTCTTTATCCCAATTGGTTACTTTATCTGCCTGACCTGATGAATCGTTAGCTGCTGCTGGAACTGCCAACGATAAAATCAATGCGCTTGCTGAAATAAATGCTACTAACTTCTTCATAAAAAACCTCCCTAGATTCATAGAATTATATAGTAGAAATTCACTACATACTCCTATTATATACAAGCTTTTACTAATTTTCAAAATATTACGAATGGTTATTTAGAACTATTTGTACGACCTTTTTCTCATTTTAACAGGTATAAAGAACTATTTTTGACGCAGAAAAATTTAAAAATCGACAGAACTGTACATAGAATTACATGTGTCATGGATAAAGAACTCTGTTTTGAACAAGAACACGCACATAGCTTATACTTTAAAATAAGAAATCAAGCAAACAAATTCACATTCAATCATATTATGAATATCTTTGCACGAATCGAGTATTTGTTATGGAATGGGTGGAGGTTGCAAAAATTAGCTGTGATTATGATACAATTATCGAAACAATGGATGAAAAGAATTTTATTTTACCAAATGACGTATCAATAGAAGGAAGACATACGTATATTTATTAAGGTAGATCACGGGCAAAAATCTAACCGATTCGATTTTTAAATATACCCTGAAGCTAACTCTTTCATTTTCCCGAGCTATGTTAGATTGGCTGGAAAGTGGGGAAAGAAATAAGTAATGGCAGAAAGAACAGCAGTACACACAAAGCAGGTACACCATTTTAATCTATTGCTTGAAAGAATTATTTTTGTCATGATTGTTATGGGTGCTTTCGTATATATTAACAATCTGATAATACTTGAGGCACCGTAACAGAAGTATTTTTATTAACGCTTTTAGTTGTTTTAAAAAACACTATCAATTTTATAAAACCAAGCCATTAGGGGGGTGTAGATAATGAGTGATATTTTAAGAAAAGGATTCTTATTAGGCCTTGGAGCAGCAGTAAGTGGTAAAGAGAAATTGGACCGAAAACTGCAGGAACTTGTTGATAAAAATGAGTTATCCCAGGAACAAGCAAGAACGGTAATGCGTAACTTTGTTGAAAAGGGCGAAATGAAGACAGACGAGTGGAGCACCAAGCAATTTGAACAAACCCAAGACATGGCAAAAGAGCTTGGCTTAGCTACAAAAGAAGAGATCAATGAATTACGCGCACGCATCTCGGTCTTAGAGGAAAAATTGGATGAAGAATAGAATGAAAGCAGGTCTCTAATGGAGGCCTGTTTTTTTGGCAGTTAAGAAAGTATAAATCCATTCTTAGTGCATAAGTGCAACTGTTTGGCGTATTCTGGATAATTCTGCTGATTATTCAATACTCTAGGGAAATACCATATGGACTTTATACAGAAAAACAATCGACATTTGCGTACTATTGGCACTTCGTTGATGTTATATGGGTGTTTATTTTCGTTCTTGTTTATCTCCCTTATTTAGTGTAAAATTTTACATAATAGGTATTAATTACCATTTAAAATTCCGAATCTGTAAAATATAAGAATATTTTATCAGTGAATTGAATAATTTAGCAAATTTTCTGTTGATTACCAATATAATAAACGGTACAATTATAAAAGGGGAAGAATACGGTTGCACCACAATAGGGGGATATAGCGTTATGAGAAGCTTTTTGCAGCTACTGGAGGATACAGAAGAAAAGCTTGGAAGGCGATTGTATAAGAACGAAGTAGAGTTTTTACAATGGGTTTATGAGCGCTATACGAGGGAGCAGCAGGTGAATGCTTAATTGTATTCCCTTACACCTACATAATGTCAATTAACGATATAACGGATTAAGCACAAAAAGTCTTGAAGATAGCCTTCAAGGCTTTTTGTAATTCTGCTGATAGTGTTATACTAAATTGAGTTCAGATTGAAAAAAGGAGTGGTCATCATGGCAGTGGCAACTGATACAATCATTCAGAAAATAATGAAGGAATTAACGCAGGCACAGCAAAAAAGCGATGATAATGCTGTGGTGCAAAAACATATTGCTAATGTACAGCTTCTTTGTGAACTAATATTGGAAGAGAAACCAAAATCTAATAGTAGTGAGATTTCAACGGAAGAAATGAAAGCGATGATCGGACATAGCAATAATGGTCGAAAAGAAAGCACAACACGTCGTGAAATTGAAGAAGATGACGATGCAAATGGCAGTTCCATATTCGACTTTTAACAACATTAGAAAACTTGGCTTATCACCTAGCTAAGCCTTAGTTGCACTTATGCAGTAAGAAAGTATTAATACTTTCTTAACTGCTGAAAAAAGAGAGGGGCATAAATTATGAAGTTATTCTTAATTCTGGGAGCAATAAATGGATTCCTGGCAGTTGCCCTGGGAGCTTTCGGAGCACATGGGCTTGAGGGGAAGTTGTCCGAAAAAGCCTTAAAAACGTGGGACAAAGCAGTTAACTATCAAATGTTTCATACAATGGCACTACTGATTACTGGACTACTACTAACGAAATTACAGAGCGGCGGCATGGTCTGGGCAGGCTGGATGTTCCTGGTTGGTATTCTATTATTCTCAGGCACGCTATATATCTATTCAACTACCGGTATTAAAACTTTTGCAATGATTACACCAATTGGTGGCGTCGCATTTCTAATTGGCTGGGTGCTGCTTGGGTATGCTGTTATGAAATATCTATAGTTGGAAAAGAAGGATGGTTGTGACAAGCATAAGCATAGTGGCTTTAACAAATTGTTTCGCACCCTCTGCTGTATTATGAGTGTTCATAGCAATAATTGCTTCACAGAAAATACTAATAGCTAATAAATATAAACTAAACAACATAATGATGAGAATACCTTGAAAAATAGAAATTAGCCCAATTATCACAACTAATACAAGGGTTATCAATTCAAGGCGAATGAATTTTTCGTAAGGATGTCTCATTTGAACTTCCCCCAGTTGTTATAATAGAAAAACTTGGTTTTATACCAAGTTTTTCTAACGTTCAACAGTTGTTTATCGTGATGGGTATACTGATTCTCCATTTCCATATGGGTAGGAGTAATTAATTTCCTCATCAAAAGTTACATAGTCAAGGTATATCATTAACAGTAAATACCTTTTTCCTGATTGAGGATCACTTAAAATGATATGATCTCTTCCAGCTGCTTCAACAATTCCTCTAAAAACTTTAGCATTCCACTGACTATTATTTTCAAATGTCATATACACGGTAGCAGCTTTTCCCTCATTCAGCCGAAGAATATTTTCAATGTAAGATTGCTCCATTGGAAGTTGCCCAGTACCAAGTTGCCCCATGCCATCAGCTTGTTGTTGCTGTTGTGCCTGCTGGTTCTGCTGATTTTGCGGACTCTGAGGCATTTGCCTAGGGTCATAAGCTGGATAATACGCTGGTGAAAATTGTGGATAGTAATAGTAAGGATATTGCTGGTACGAATTTGTAAAGCCTTGATTTTTATTTCTCTCGTTTTCACTCATAAAAAAACCTCCTATTAGTATGCTTTTGGACATTCAAATGCTGTTGGTGCATAGTAACAATTTGCTTTGTACCTGCCTATGTTCCATGGGGTTTGACATGCGCCCTCTAGCCTGAAAAACCACAAAGAGTTTGATGCGGGATAGTACCTTTTCAGCTAAAAACCCTTCTTGGCAGTTAAGAAAATACTGTAAAGATGCAGCTAAAGCTTATCTATATTAAGGCATGCATTTCAGAGTATAAGGAGTTCTAAGAAAGCAAAATACACCTTCATAAGAATCCCATCAGCGAATGCCAAGTTTTCTAACTAAATTTATATCCTTCTGACGGGCCTGACTCACAATCAGTGTTTCCCACCATAAGCATGCCAAGTTTACCGTCCTCTTCAGCTTTTGCACGCATTAACCTTGCCGATAATTTTAATTCTTTTTGATTGTATCGAATAACAGCCACACCAAACACACCTCGTTTTTGTAACTCGTGCTGGTTAGGTCTACTAAATATGTGTATGTAAGTATGGGCGGAATGATGACTGTCCTTAGAGGATTTTTTATAGCAGGAATGAACCACACACGTGTATGTGTAAGTTGTGGTTGAAAATCTCAAAATCTGGTAGGAGTTTCTCCTTCAAATTAAACAAAAAAATTGCCTCGAATTTATCGAGACAATTTTCATTTAGTTATACGTGTAAATAAGCGTCAATATCATCTTTTGCCAAGTGGTTTCCAACGAAAAATTCGCCAAACTCACCGAAGCGTGCACTTACTTCATCAAAGCGCATTTCGTAGACGATTTTTTTCAGCTGTAAAGGATCGTGAGCAAAAAGGGTTACGCCCCATTCCCAGTCATCAAAACCGAAGGAACCAGTGATGATTTGCTTAATATTACCTGCGTATTTTCGGCCTGTTTTACTATGTTCATAAAGTAGTTTTGCCCGTTCTTTAAAGTCGACTGAATACCAGTTATCTTCACCGTCGCGACTTTTGTTCATCGGATAGAAACTAATATGCTCCCATTTAGGCAGAATCGGTTTCAGGCGTTCCTGTGTTCTAGGATCATCCTCCGCATGCTGAGGGCCATATTTCGAAAGCTCAACAACAGATACATACGAATGGGCGGGAAGTAGAAATTCGGCAAATTTTGATTTGTTAAATTCCGTTTCAATATCAGTCAACTCATCCATAGTTGGACGCAAAAACATAAACATTAAATCAGCTTTTTGGCCAACAACTTTGTATAAAACATGACTTCCATTTTCTTCATTTTCAACAGCTTCCCATTTGGTAAGTAGATTTTTAAATTCATGGATTGCTGATTCGCGCTCTTCACTGGATGCGTATTTCCAGGATGTCCAGTCAATCGTGCGTAAATCATGCAAACAATACCAGCCATCCAAGGTTTCAACTGCTTCAGCTGCCATTCTATATCTCTCCTTCATCAATTTGAAATTATTCATCATATGTTTTTACTATATCATAATTAGGGAACGATAATCATGGAATAAGGTTTTGTCACCAGTCCGTCAATATTACTGCAAAAATGAAGGGTGATTTCTTTTAATAGGCTCGATAATCAATTATCATTTTAAGTAGAAAATATAATAGGAGGTACTCAATCATGAGTAATCTTTTTGATCAATTAAGTGATAAAATAAAAACAACTGATAAATCTATCGTTTTTCCGGAAGGGATGGATGAACGAATTCTTACCGCAGCAAGCCAACTTGGTGCAGCTGGTATTCTAACACCTATTTTATTAGGGAATAGGAGCAAGATGAAACAGAAAGCAGAAGAAATTGGTGTCGATATTTCCACATGCAAATTAATGGATCCAAAAGACTTTGCTGAATTTGATTTAATGGTGGAAACCTTTGTTGAACGCCGTAAAGGAAAAGTTACCGCTGAACAAGCACGAGAAACCTTGCTTGATGCGAACTACTTTGGAACGATGCTTGTATACATGAATCAGGCAGATGGACTTGTTAGTGGTGCGACTCATTCAACCGCGGATACTGTCAGACCAGCATTACAGATTATAAAAACAAAAGATGGAATTAAAAAGACCTCCGGCGTATTTATCATGGTTCGAAACGATGAAAAATATGTGTTTGCTGATTGTGCGATCAACATTAACCCTGACAGTCAGGATCTGGCGGAGATAGCAGTAGAGAGTGCTGTTACTGCCGAATTGTTTAATGTTGACCCACGTATTGCAATGCTTAGTTTTTCGACAAAAGGTTCGGCTCAGTCTGAAGAAACAGATAAAGTTGTTGACGCATTAAATCTTGCAAAAGAAAAAAATCCTTCACTCGTAATTGATGGCGAGTTTCAGTTTGACGCAGCATTTGTTCCAAGTGTTGCCTCGAAAAAAGCTCCAGATTCCGTCTTGAAAGGTGATGCGAATGTATTTATTTTTCCAAGTCTTGAAGCGGGAAACATCGGATATAAAATAGCCCAGCGATTAGGAGAGTTTGAAGCAGTAGGTCCAGTTCTGCAAGGGCTCAACAAACCTGTGAATGACTTATCGCGAGGGTGCAGTGCTGACGATGTCTATAAACTGGCAATCATTACAGCAGCACAAGCATAATACAAAAAAGAAAGGCTTACAGCGAATTGAAGTTCTGCTGTAAGCCTTTTTTAAGTTGATATCGTATGCTGGTTGGTTGATAGATGAGTTTTCAGGTTGATATATGGATATACAGGTTGATAAACGGAATACCGGGTTGATATACAGTTATTGCGGTCGATAAATCAAATCCCCGGTCGATAAACCGCATATCAGGTTGATAAACGAGATTGCAGGTTGATAAATGATTTCCCCGGTTGATAAACGATGTATCGAATTGATATACAGTTATTGCAGTCGATAAATTACTGCATCCCAGCAATCCTCTCATTCCGCTTAACCATTTGTTCATATCTTGTTTTAAAAGCCTCCTGTTCATCAGCGGAAAAATCATCCGTTACAATCGTGTCACTAAAGTGCTGAAGGGATTCTAAAACACGATCCTTCATCCCATTAACAGTTATTTTTGTCCCTAAAAGTTCTGTTAGCGAAGCCATTGTTGATGGATCCACATCTGGAAACGAAAACTTGGTTTCAGCGTCTTTAAGCCCCACGCTATAAAAATCACGAATCAATGATGCTCGCTCAACACCTTTTCCTTCCACATCCAAGTATATTTGAATGGCTGCTCCATCTTTTACTCGACGCTGTGAAATCCCAGCAAATTTTCTGCCGCCGATACTTAAATCATAGTCACCAGGACAATAGGAGCCAACAATTTCATAGGCCTCAATTTCATTTGTCAGGTCGCGCAGCATGTACTGGATAAAGCTCACCATCGCCTCATAACAATCATGAATAGAAATATGCTTCACATCAGGCAGGACCAGCGAAATATTTAAAACACCTGCGTCTAATGCGACCGCTAACCCTCCGGAATTCCGGACAACAACATGATATCCCTGTTTGTTTAGCAGTTCTACGCCTTCTTCAATATAAGGTAAGCGTGCATCAGGAATGCCTAACACAACGGTATCAGGGTGGACCCATAACCTTATCGCCGGTGCAGTGTTTTTTCCACCAACAGATAGCGCCAGTACATCATCAATTGCAAACGACGTTAATGCTGTATAGGCTTTTTTATTAAAAAAATTTTCTTTTGAATGATCGAGATAGCGAAACTGCTTGTGCCTGACGATTTCCTTCCAGTTTTTCATAGTTTTCTCCTTTTGCTCAGAAAGATTGGCTCTTTTATCCTTAGGTTATTCATTATATAATAAAGTAAATAATGTCGAAAAGAAACGGGTTGGAAAAATGGCGTACAAAGATGAACAATTAAATGAAGAAAAAGTATTTAAAGATCCCGTCCATAGATATGTTCACGTGAAGGATCGTGTTATCTGGGATTTGATTGCTGCACCGGAATTTCAGCGTTTACGCCGGATTAAACAGCTTGGAACGACTAATTTAACGTTTCATGGGGCAGAACATAGCCGCTTCAACCATTCATTAGGCGTTTATGAAATTGTCCGCCGGATTCTTTATAATTTCGAAAACCGCCCGCATTGGAATGATGATGAGCGTCTGCTGTGCTTATGTGCTGCTTTACTGCACGATCTGGGTCATGGACCATTTTCCCATTCGTTTGAAAAAGTATTTAAGCTGGATCATGAGCATTTTACCCAACAAATTATTATGGGTGATACACATATACATACAATCTTAGAGCGCGTTTCACCTGGTTTTTCTAAAAAGGTTGCTGACGTGATTGATAAAACATATGAGGACAAATTAGTTGTCAGTCTCATATCAAGCCAGATTGATGCTGATCGGATGGATTATCTGCAACGTGATGCTTATTTTACTGGTGTCAGCTATGGTCATTTTGATATGGAACGAATTTTACGGGTGATGCGTCCGATTGATGATCAGGTTGTCATTAAATCAAGTGGAATGCACGCGGTGGAAGACTATATCATGAGTCGCTACCAAATGTACTGGCAGGTATATTTTCATCCTGTAACGAGAAGTGCAGAAGTCATTCTGTCAAAAATCCTCCATCGTGCCAAATATTTATTTGAAACAGATTATACCTTTAAACTGAAGCCAATGCATTTTATTTCATTTTTTAAGGAAAAGGTTGATCTAGCTGATTATTTGAAACTGGATGAATCCATTGTCTCTTACTACTTTCAGTTATGGCAGGAGGAAGATGACGAGATTTTGCATGATTTGTGTGAACGGTTTATGAATCGTCGCCTGTTTAAATATATTGAATTTAATCCGAACCAGCAAATGAATGAGTGGATGGAGCTTTATCGGTTGTTTCAGGAGGCCGGAATTGATCCGGAATATTACCTTGTGGTCGATTCGTCATCTGATCTGCCATATGATTTTTATCGACCTGGTGAAGAGGAAGAACGACTTCCGATTCATTTGATGATGCCTAACGATGAGCTGAAAGAGCTTTCCCGTCATTCGGATATCGTTGAAGCTATCTCAGGGAAAAAACGTACGGACCATAAGCTGTATTTTCCTAAAGATTTGTTGGAAGAACTTAGTGATGATTGCCCAGCCAAACGAAGAATTTTAGAATTATTATATGGTGAAGGAGCGGGAAATAATGTTAACTAATCATGCGAAATTAATGCAATTTTTTTCTGTGGCAAATGAAGTTACGGGTCGGAAAAAGCTGCAGAAGATGATTTATATATTACAAAAATGTGATATGCCTTTTGAGGAAAAATATCAATTTCATTTCTATGGTCCTTACTCTGAAGAGCTATCGCTTCGTACAGAGGAACTATGTAATCTAGGCTTTATTGCTGAGGAAAAAGAGGAAAAGAGTAACTATTTTCAATATAACTACAGCATTACCGCAGATGGTCAGGAATTTTTAAATCAATTTAAATTGGAAATACCTGATATGACAAAGCAGGTTCAATTATTGAAAGGTAAGAGTTCGCGTTTTCTTGAACTTGTATCGACAATGCTTTATTTTGATGATTTAACGGAGGCGGACATGGTTGAAAAGATACATACCGTCAAGCCGAAGCAAAAGTATACAAATGATGAAATAACTGAAGCAAGCCAATTTATTAAATCAATTAACCCACCTCAATAATGTTGGTGGGTTTTTAATTTTAAATTGCAATGGATGAAATGAGGGCTTCAGTTATGCTAGAATATTAATTAAAACCTAAGTAGGAGGGTTCCGAAAGTGAGTTCAGAAGATCAGAATAAAAAGAAGACAAATCAATTTACAATACTTAAAGATGATTCAACGGACGGTCACGGAGGGTATGGTGCCGGTACAGTCAGCCTTGAAAATATGTCCCCGGTGATTATTGACCCAAATGAAGATCGTGCGTTTGTAGATATGGGAGCAATGCACGCTCGAAGTGAAATAGAACGACGTGTCAAATTTTTACCTAACAAAGATGAAGTGCCAAATGGGAAATTATATTGGATTGTTTGGGTAAATGTTGAAAAAAATAAAAATGGCGCCTATTTTTCCGGTGTTTGCGGAAGTGAGGTTCGTGTTGACCGTTCAATCAAACGAGCTTATAAATCAATGCCTGAGCATGTGACTCACATGGAAAAATCATTAAAGGGCAAGATTATGCTTGAACACATGGATGATCATTCGAAAAAGTTATTAAAGGATTTCCTTGCCGATTTTGAAGGTGGAGATATGTGGAATAATTCTACAGATGAGTTAAAAGAAGTACTTCCGAAATAATGAACATTTTGTGACCGTATTATGAACAATTGATTTACAACTTGTACTTTAATAAATAAATTTGTAAAATGTATATACATGGGCTAACTCATGTATTGCTAGGACAAAAAAGAAGCTGACTCCAAACGTAAGATGGACCTTACAGGAGTCAGCTTCTTTTATTTGCAGATAAGAAAGTATAAATTCTTTCTTACTGCATAAGTGCAACTAAGGCTTATCTACATTAAGACTTGGCGAATAGCCAAGTTTTCTAATGGTGTGGCTGCGCTCGACAAAGTTTGACAAAAACCGGGAAGTGACAGGCACCCCTTCTAGAACAGTTTATCAAACCATTTTTGAAGCATTCCTTTTTGTTTTTTATTTTCTTGTTTTTTGCCATCGGGTAAGTGGATTGAGCAATATTCTGTTGGTTCGGTACCCTTCTCAAAATACATGACACGGCTTGTGTCACAATATGCTGTTGCCCGTTCGCCTGAATCAGGATCAATTGGCAATCCTACAACACCTGATGGCGCAGTGAATCTTTGTAATGGCAAATCTTTGTGGGCCGCTTCCATAAACCCTGCCCAGACGTCTTTGGCATAGCTGACTTCTGCAGTTTTTTCCATAAGGGCATTGTTATCATAGCCTGTCCATATTCCTGCAACAAGTGAGGGGCTGTATCCCATCATCCAACTGTCTGTGTTCGTTGTCCCAGATTTTCCAGCATAAGTACGACTCAATTGATTAGCAATTGAAGATCCTGTCACAGCCATATATCCATCCAATGACCGATCAAACATCCCAGTCATTAAATGGGTTAGTATAAATGCGGACTCAGGATCGAGCACTTGTTTACCTTCTTCTTGGTCTCTTTCGAATATCGTTTGTCCATGACGATCAATGATTTTTGTGACGGTATGTCCTTCTATTTGATTGCCGCCATTAGCTATCGTGCCATATCCAGTTACCATATCCTCTACAGATACTGCAGCCGTTCCCAGAGCCAATGACGGTACAGCAGGTAAGTCTCCGTCAATACCAACTTTTCTAGCTGTATCAACTAGTGTGTCAGTACCAAGAAACAGATTCGTTCTAACGGCATAAACGTTATCAGATAAAGCTATTGCCTGAGCTAATGATATTTCCTCATTCGCGTAATACCCGTTATAGTTACTCGGCTGATATACTTTTCCATCCTCAAGTTCAAATGATGTCGGTTTACTCATCAACATTGTACTTGGTGTATAGCCATTGTTTAAGGCGGCGTAATATAAAAATGGTTTAAAGGCTGACCCTGGCATTCGCTTTGCACTAATGGCGCGGTTAAACTCGCTTTTTTGATAATCTCTACCACCTAATAAAGCACGTATGCCGCCAGTTGCTGGGTCCATAGCCATTGCGCCGATATTTATTTCGCTACCAGGCTGAATAACATTTATGGCGCTGCGTTCCAGTTCTTGCTGCAGGTCGACATCCAATGTCGTATGAATTTCATATCCGCCTGACCGAACTAATTCAGATTCTACGTTTAGTATATCAGCGGCTTCTATTAAAACAGAGTCCTGAAAATAAGGGGCTACTGCAATCTTTTCACGCTCTTCCTGTTCTGTGAATGCAAGTCTTTCCCGTCTGGCTAAAAAATGCTCCTGTTCTGTAATGTCTCCGTCATGCTGCATTAGCCCTAAAATTCGTTCTTGCCGTTCTTCGGCATTATCCCGGTCATTAAGCGGTGAATAATAGGTAGGACCTTTTGGAATTGCTGCCAGCATTGATGCTTCAGCTAATGATAACGCACTAGAAGATTTGTTAAAAAAATACCTGCTAGCCGCTTCAATACCATGTGCGCCATGGCCATAGTAAATCGTATTTAAATAGCCCTCCAGAATTTCATTTTTGGAGTAGTACATTTCAATCCTTACTGTATGAAAAGCTTCCTTCAGTTTACGAGACCAAGTTTTATCATGTGTTAAATATAAGTTCCGGGCATACTGCTGCGTCAGTGTACTAGCACCTTCTCTTAATGAAAAACTCTTTAAGTCAGATAGTACCGCACCAGCAATTCGTTTTAAATCAAACCCATTATGCTTATAAAAATACTGATCCTCAATCGCTAGGGTTGCGTCAATTAAATGGGGTGACATTTCTTCTAAATCAACCCAATATCGATTTTCCGCACCACGTTCTTCGCCAATCACTTCTTCATTTATGCTATAATAAATTGTATTTTGATCGGTCGTTAGTTTTGGGGGACCGAGCAAAAAGCTCACCAAATAAACCCCTGCAAGGCAAACAATCCCAAGTATAAAAATACTTATAGGAAATAATAGAATTAACCTGCTTTTCTTTAATCGGAAAAATTTTCTCATACACTTTTATCTCCAGTAAAATTTCATTACTTTCATTATGGGAAAAGTTAAGTAGAATTAAACGTAAAATCATGAGGGATATATTGTATGTATGGGTATTTAACTGCTTTATGTTGATAAATGCATACAATTATCGCTATAATAGGAAATTATACAAAGCAGGAGCGATTCGATGAATTCAGAACCAAAAGAGGTTTCAATTGAACTTCAGACAGTTATTAACGATGACGGGCAGACAGAGTACAATACTGTTAAAGAAAATGGGAATTTTTATAAAAAAGATAATATAGATGTACTTACCTTTAAAGAGAAAGCGGACGATGGATCATTAATTAACAATTTGATAACTATTCATGCTGATAAGGTTAGTATTAAACGAATAGGGTCGGTTAAAATGCATCAGCAATTCCGTTTAAGGCAAACATCGGAAAATGTATTCCAGCATGAATATGGTCATATACATATGGAAACTTTCACAAATTCGATGCAATACCAAGAGCTTGCCAATCAGCAAAATGGCTTGTTAAAACTCGACTATACTGTGAAGCTAAATGGGCAGGAAGAACGTAAGCAAAAAATAATACTATCAATTAAAGAGGAGGACTCCCAATGAACGTTTTGGCGCAAACAGAGGATGTATTGAAGCGGGAAATCGCTGCTTCCGTCCTAAATGCTAACCTCGCTACGGAAGATGAGTTGCCATCAGTTATTTTAGAAAAACCAAAGGACAAGGCGCATGGTGACTTTGCTACAAACATTGCGATGCAGCTGGCACGGGTTGCCAAAAAAGCACCACGTCAGATAGCGGATGATATCGTGGCAAATATTGACCAATCAAAAGCAACAATTGAAAAAGTTGAAATTGCTGGGCCAGGTTTTATTAATTTTTTCATGAAGAATGATTATCTTGGTGAACTTGTCCCAACAATATTGAAAGCTGACAAAACATATGGGCAAACAGAAGCAGGGCAGGGCAAAAAGGTTCAGGTTGAGTTTGTTTCCGTAAACCCAACCGGTGATTTGCACCTGGGACATGCTCGTGGCGCAGCATTTGGTGATGTATTCTGCAACGTTCTGGATGCAGCAGGCTATAATGTTGAACGGGAGTATTACATTAACGATGCTGGAAATCAGATTGATAACATGGCATTATCCATTCAGGCGCGGTATCTGCAGGCGCTAGGTCACGATGCAGAAATGCCTGAGGGCGGCTATCATGGTAAAGATCTTGTTGGTATTGGCAAACAATTAGCCACTGAATATGGCGATAAATGGGCCGATGCAGATGAAACAGAACGAGTGAAGTTTTTTAAAGAGTATGGATTAACATATGAGCTTGATAAGCTGAAAAGAGATCTGAACGATTTTGGCGTCTATTTTGACAACTGGTTTTCCGAGCAATCATTATATGATAACAACAAAGTGACGGAAGCAGTCCAAACATTAAAGGATGGGAACTATGTTTATGAGCAGGATGGAGCAACATGGTTCCGTTCAACGGACTTTGGTGATGATAAGGATCGTGTGTTAATTAAACAGGATGGCAGCTATACGTATCTGACACCTGATATTGCATACCACAAAAATAAGATCGAACGTGGCTTTGATCAAATTATCAATGTCTGGGGATCTGATCACCATGGCTATATCGCCCGGATGCGCTCAGCAATTGAAGCACTTGGATATCCTGTTGAAAAGTTTGATGTAAAAGTCATCCAAATGGTAAGCCTGTTTGAAGGCGGCGAAAAGATTCGCATGAGTAAGCGGACAGGCAAAGCTGTTGCGCTGCGTGAATTAATGGAAGAGGTTGGTGTTGATGCCGTCCGTTATTACTTTGTGATGCGTTCAAACGATTCACAGCTTGACTTTGATATGGACCTTGCACGTTCCGAATCGAATGATAATCCTGTCTACTATGTTCAGTATGCACACGCAAGAATTTGTACAATGCTAAAGCAGGCAGAAGAAAAAGGACTCGCAAGTGATGAAAACTTTAATGCAGAGCTGTTAACTGCTGAAAAAGAAATTGATTTACTTAAAAAACTTGGCGAGTTCCCAAAAACGATTGCAGAGTCTGCTGAAAAACATACACCTCACAAAGTGACGCAATATGTGTTTGATTTGGCAACACTGCTGCACAGTTTTTACAATGCAGAAAAGGTATTGAATCAGGATGAACCAGAAATGACAAAAGCACGTATTGCATTAATGAAAGCAGTACGAATTACAATCGCTAATGGACTACAAGTACTCGGTGTATCTGCACCAGAAAAGATGTAAGCTGCTTGCAGGGGTTAAGGCCTCTGCAAGTTTTTTGTTGTATAGGAAACTGGACTTCCGAATCAGCACGTCCAAGATCGGCGTACCAGACGTACTAGTGCCTAGTGGCTTCCTTCCCCGTATAAGTCAACATTGAATCGTTCACACTGAATTATCTTGGCTCGAGGCAGAAGTTGTTCGATATGCGCGCCGGATCCTTTCGACCATTTACTACACATGGGATTGCTGATTATTTATATAAGTAATCGCCAATTAAGACGTATTTACAAATTATTTGTTGCAAGTGGACAGATAAGCTTAGGTGAAATTATGAAACATATTTTAGCGGACACAGAAGCTCTTATTCCGATGAAAACACACTATTTGATAAGCTTTTCGGACACAGGATGCCTTATTTATTGAAAAGCATCCAATAATGGCAGTAGATTACTTCAATAAGGGCTCTGGTGTCCGCCTACACCTTAAATCACCTCATTTTGTCACAGTTAGAGGCCGTGGTGTCCGTTAACATCCTAAGTAGGTAAAAACGAAACTTTTTCCCTTGAAAAAATGCTCCTTGGCAATGAATTTGCGTGACATAGGGGGTGGGTGCATCTTTCTATAACTACAATCGTTTCTGAACCCAACAAAGTGGCATCAGTTGGTATATTATTTTTATATATACAGCAGTTTATAGTTATGACAATTGTCACAACTCCCTAAAAATGAGTTGACTGAATGATCATTCACATATAAAGTATTAGTATATTAAACTTAAAAAAATAGTGGCGGTACGCATCTATATTTTTTTATAATTAATGCAATCGCTATCATTTTTCGTTATACTAAGACAAAAGGAGGAGCGAATGATGGACACGTTTTTATTGATTAATTTGCTAGCATTTCTAGCAATTGTCATCTATGGTTTGTATTTATTCGCTAGAGTTGTAGCAACACGTATATCGTATATTAAACTCGGTAAAAAATCTGAGTTTGATCGTGATTTTAAAGAACGGTTCCGTCGAATAGGAAAAATCGTTTTTGGTCAATCGAAACTATTGAAGGATAAAAAATCCGGGACAATTCACGTTATGATGTTCTATGGTTTCATCCTTGTGCAATTTGGTGCGATTGATATGTTTATCAGAGGATTGGCGCCAGGAAGTCATTTACCATTCGGGCCTTTCTATGCAGGATTTACTTTTTTCCAGGAACTTGTAACGTTAATGATACTGGTTGCTGTTGTATGGGCGTTTCACCGTCGTTACGTAGAAAAAATCGTTCGACTTAAGCGCGGCTTTAAGGCAGGACTTGTTTTAATTTTTATTGGAACGTTAATGGTATCTGTTTTGGCAGGCAATGGAATGGCTTTAATCTGGCATGGTGAAGGATTAACATGGACCGAGCCTATTGCTAGTTTAATAGCAGGAGCATTTAGCTGGTTACCACAAACGGCTGCAATGGTATTATTCTATGTGTTTTGGTGGATTCATACGATTACGATTCTTACATTCTTGGTATATGTACCACAGTCAAAACACGCACACTTAATAGCAGCACCAATTAACGTATTTTTAAGCAAGCGTGTTCCAGGGAAGTTGAAAAAAATAGACTTCGATCTAGATGAAGAAGAAAACGAAGATGAAATTTCATTCGGTGTTGGGAAAGTAGAAGATTTTGAACAGCACCAGATGATTGACTTTTATGCATGTGTTGAATGCGGACGTTGTACCGATGTGTGTCCGGCATCTGGAACAGGTAAAATGCTGTCTCCGATGGATATTATGATTAAAGTTCGTGATCATCTAACAGAAAGAGGTGCAGCAGTCACAGGTAATTCACCTTGGGTGCCATCTTATGCATTTTCAAACACCAATGGGAACCAAGCTGCAAATGCTGGAGCAAATGAAGCAGCAGCAGGCATGGAAAGTGCAAGCCTAATCGGTGATGTTATTACTGCAGAAGAGCTTTCAGGCTGTACGACATGCCGTAACTGTGAAGATGCTTGTCCCGTAAATAATGAACATGTTGGAACAATTATTGATATGCGCCGTTATCTTGTCATGACAGAAGGTAAAATGGATCCGGATGCTCAACGTGCGGTTATGAACATAGAACGTCAAGGTAACCCATGGGGATTATCTAAAAAAGACCGTATCAAATGGCGTGAACTTGATGAAGAAGCGTACATTCCAACAGTAAAAGAATTGAAAAAAGAAGATAAAGAATTCGAATATCTTTTCTGGGTAAGTTCAATGGGCTCATTTGATAACCGAAGCCAAAAAATTGCACTAGCGTTTGCGAAGTTAATGAATAAAGCAGGAATCAACTTTGCAATTTTAGGTAATAAAGAAACAAACTCAGGCGACACGGCACGCCGTATCGGAAATGAATTCCTATTCCAGGAAATTGCTGAGAAAAATATTAAAGAATTCGAGAAAAATGGTGTGACCAAGATCGTAACAATAGATCCACACGCATATAATATTTTCAAAAATGAATACCCTGACTTCGGTTTTGAGGCAGAAGTTTATCACCACACACAAATGCTCTATGACATGGTGATGAATGGTAAACTTGAACCAAAACGTGAGATCAATCAAAAGCTAACATACCATGACTCATGTTACCTTGGAAGATACAATGGTGTTTATGACCCGCCACGTGAAATTTTGAAATCTATTCCAGGTCTTGAATTGGTAGAAATGCAGCGCAATAAAGAAAATGGCATGTGTTGTGGTGCAGGTGGAGGCTTAATGTGGACTGAGGAAACAACAGGTAACCGCATTAATGTTGCCCGTACAGAACAGGCAATGGAAACTCAATCAACTATGATTTCCAGTGCTTGTCCATTCTGTTTGACGATGTTAAGTGATGGTACTAAAGCTAAAGAAGTTGATGAAGATATCAGCACATTGGATGTAGCAGAAATTCTCGCACTATCTGTATTCATTGAAGATGAAGCAAAAACAGCTTAGAAAACTTGGCATTCGTTAAAGGGATTCTTATGAAAGCGTATTTTGCTTTCTTAGAACCCCTTATACTCTGGAGTGCAAGACTTAATATAGATAAGCCTTAGTTGCACTTATGCAGTAAGAAAGTATATATACTTTCTTAACTGCTTAAATAATAGAGGGGTATAACTGCCCCTCTACTTTTTCGGAAACAGATTGAGCGAGCGTTCAATCGAATTATGGTAAGCGCTATCATATTAAAAATTTAATTCCACTTTTTGAAAGGATGTTGAATGTATGCGAAAAACAGTTATCGTATCTGGAGCAAGAACACCATTTGGTAAATTTGGAGGCGGACTAAAGCCTTTCACAGCATCACAGCTTGGTGGGAAGGCAATTCGCGAGTCATTAAACCGTGCAGGCCTTGATGAAAAAGAAATCGATGAAGTGATTATGGGAAGCGTTTTGCAAGGTGGTCAAGGGCAAATCCCTTCACGTCAGGCAGCTCGTGAAGCAGGAATTCCATGGAATGTCAAAACGGAAACAATCAACAAAGTTTGTGCATCTGGATTACGCAGTGTAACACTTGCCGACCAGTTAATCCGACTTGGTGATGAAGATGTAATTGTTGCTGGTGGAATGGAAAGCATGAGCAACGCACCATATTTCCTTCCAGATGCTCGTTGGGGTAACCGAATGGGAGACAAGAAAGTAAAAGATATGATGGTCCATGATGGGCTAACATGCTCTTTCGAAGGTGTGCACATGGGTAATTACGGAAACAGCACAGCTGACGAATACAATTTGACGAGAGAATCACAAGACGAGTGGTCATACCGCAGTCATCAACGTGCAGTAAAAGCAATTGAGGATGGTAAATTTTCAGAAGAAATCGTACCGGTGGAAGTGCCGCAGCGCAAAGGTGACCCAATAGTTGTAGATACGGATGAAGCACCACGTAAAGATACAAGTGTGGAGCGATTAGCTAGTTTACGCCCAGCGTTTGATAAAAACGGAACAATTACTGCTGGTAACGCACCTGGTGTTAATGATGGCGCATGCGCATTTGTCGTGATGTCAGATGAAAAGGCTAACCAGCTTGGGAAATCGCCGATGGCAACTGTGCTTGGTCACGCGGAAGTTGCCGTTGAAGCAAAAGATTTCCCGCAAACGCCAGGACTTGTTATTAACAAACTGTTAGAAAAAACTGGCTATTCCAAAGATGACATTGACTTATTTGAAATTAACGAAGCATTCGCAGCTGTGTCACTTGCGAGTGGTAAAATCGCTGGCATCGATCCGGAAAAAGTGAATGTAAATGGCGGAGCAGTAGCACTTGGTCATCCAATCGGCGCAAGTGGTGCACGCATTATTTTGACATTAATTCATGAACTGAAACGTCAAGGTGGCGGCATCGGAATTGCAGCAATATGCAGTGGCGGCGGTCAAGGTGACGCAATGCTGATTGAAGTACCGAAGCAATATTAGGGTGTTTGGCTCAAACGGACACATATTCGGCTCAAGTTCACAGCAAATCGGCTTAAACTGTCACAAATTCAGCTCAAATTCACAACTTCCCGGCTCAAGTTCACAACAATTTAATAAATCAAGGAGGAACCTACATCATGGCAATTAATAAAGTTATGGTAATCGGTGCAGGACAGATGGGCGCAGGAATTGCTCAAGTCTTTGCACAATCAGGATTTGACGTTCTTTTAAATGATATGAACAAAGAAGCACTTGAAAAAGGCATGAAAAACATTGAAAAGCTTTTAACACGTGCTGTAGACAAAGAACGAATCAGTGAATCAGATAAAACGGAGACATTAAACAGATTAACGCCATCCTCTGATTTGCAGGATGCACAATCACGTGATTTCGTTATCGAAGCAATTGTTGAAAACATGGATGTAAAAACAAAAGTGTTCAGTGATTTAGATAAAATCGCACCAAAGCATGCAATCCTAGCTACAAACACGTCATCACTGCCAATTACCGAAATTGCAGCAGCAACAAACCGCCCGGAACAAGTTATCGGGATGCATTTTATGAACCCAGTACCGGTGATGAAGCTCGTTGAAATTATCCGTGGATTACAGACAAGCGACGAAACCTATCAGGTAGTTGAGGATATGACTAACAAACTATCAAAAAGCCCAGTAGAAGTAAACGACTCACCAGGCTTTGCCGCAAACCGTATTCTTATGCCGATGATCAATGAGGCGATCTTTTCATTACATGAAGGAGTAGCTTCAGTAGAGGACATAGATACAGTTATGAAACTCGGTATGAATCATCCGATGGGGCCATTAACACTGGCAGACTTTATCGGGCTTGATACATGTCTATATATTATGGAAGTATTATATGAAGGGTTTGGCGATAGCAAATACCGTCCATGTCCATTACTTAGAAAATATGTAAAAGCCGGTTGGCTAGGTAAAAAATCAGGCAGAGGATTTTATCAGTATTAAAAACTACCAAGAAAAACAGGAAGGGGGGCATTTAGAATGAATCTCAATTTTTCCGACGAACAGGAAATGATGCGCAAAATGGTTCAGGATTTTGCCCAAAAAGAAGTACAACCGGAAATAGAGAGAATGGAACAAGAAGACCGCTTTCCAAAAGAAGTCATCCAGAAAATGGGTGAGCTTGGATTGATGGGGATTCCTATTCCGGAAGAGTACGGTGGTACCGGGATGGATTATACATCCTATATTATCGCCATTAATGAGCTTTCAAAGGTCAGCGCAACAATCGGTGTTATTTTATCTGTACACACATCTGTCGGAACAAATCCAATTTTATATTTTGGAAATGACAAACAAAAAAAGTACTATCTGCCAAAATTGGCATCAGGCGAGTTTCTTGGTGCTTTTGCCGTTACCGAACCAGGTGCAGGATCTGACGTTGCAAACCTGAAAACACGAGCAAAAAAAGATGGCGATAACTATATTTTAAATGGCTCAAAGATGTTTATTACAAATGGCGGAGCGGCTGATACATTTATTACGTTTGCCCGTACAAGTGATGAAGCAGGCGCGAAAGGTGTCAGTGCGTTTATAATTGAAAAGAATACACCGGGATTTGTGATTGGTAAGGCTGAAAAGAAAATGGGGCTGCATGGTTCAAGTACGGTACCACTAAGTTTTGACAATTGTGTCGTCCCAAAAGAACAGCTTCTAAGCAATGAAGGTGACGGCTTTAGAATCGCTATGGCGAACCTGAATGTGGGACGCATTGGGATAGCCGCACAAGCACTAGGAATTGGTGAAGCTGCAGTCGAGCATGCAACCGCATACGCAAAAGAACGCGAACAATTCGGCAAGCCAATCTCGCAAAATCAGGGTATATCATTTAAAATAGCTGATATGGCAACAGAAGTCGAAGCTGCGAAACTATTAGTCTATAACGTTGCATCATTAGTAGAACGCAACTTACCGTGTAACAAGGAAGCATCGATGGCAAAAATGTATGCGTCCAAAACTGCAAGAAAAGCTGCAATCGAAGCTGTCCAGGTGTACGGCGGATATGGGTATACCGAGGATTATCCGGTAGAGCGCTTATTCCGTGATGCCAAAGTGACCGAGATATATGAAGGAACAAATGAAATTCAGCATATCGTAATAGCTAAAAACCTTTTAAAAGACTAAGGAGGACAACAGATTATGAATTTTCAACTAACAGACGAACAAGAAATGCTACGTAAAATGGTCCGAGATTTTGCAAAAAAAGATGTGGAACCGACTGCGGCTGAGCGTGATGAAGAAGAGCGCTTTGACCGTGATATTTTCGATAAAATGGCCGAACTTGGCCTGACAGGAATACCATGGCCGGAAGAGTACGGTGGAATCGGAGCTGACTACGTGAGTTATGTAATAGCAGTTGAAGAGCTATCACGTGTTTGTGCATCAACAGGTGTTACATTATCGGCACATCTATCGCTGGCAAGCTGGCCAATTTTCAAATACGGAAATGAAGAGCAAAAGAAAACATTCCTCTATCGTTTGGCAACTGGTGAGGCATTAGGAGCATACGCATTATCTGAACCTGGTGCCGGCAGTGACGTTGTATCCATGAAAACCGTGGCAAAAGAAGACGGTGACCATTACGTATTAAATGGTAACAAAGTGTGGATTACCAATGGTGGTGTTGCAGATCTCTATATTGTTTTTGCAAAAACAGATAGTGATGCTAAACATAAAGGAATAAGTGCTTTCATCGTTGAAAAAGGAACAGAAGGATTCACATTTGGTAAAAAAGAGAAGAAGCTGGGAATTCGTTCATCACCAACTACCGAGCTTATTTTTGAAAACTGCCGTATTCCGAAAGAAAATATGCTGGGTGCTGAAGGAGATGGATTCAAAATTGCGATGACTACACTTGATGGTGGTCGTAACGGAATCGCAGCACAGGCATTGGGAATCGCCCAGGGTGCATTGGATGCATCGGTTGATTATGCAAAAGAACGCGAACAGTTCGGCAAGCCAATTGCAGCGAACCAAGGTATATCATTTAAGCTAGCGGACATGGCAACAGAAATCGAAGCATCCCGTCTCTTAACCTATCAGGCTGCATGGCTAGAATCAGAGGGTCAACCCTATGGTAAAGCCTCTGCAATGTCGAAGCTTTTTGCCGGAGATGCAGCAATGCGCATTACGGTCGAAGCTGTCCAGGTATTCGGCGGATATGGCTACACAAAAGACTATCCAGTGGAACGCTATATGCGTGACGCGAAAATTACGCAAATTTATGAAGGAACAAATGAAGTTCAGCGTATGGTTATCGGGCGCATGCTGACGAAATAGCTAACAATATGGCGTTTTTGCCGATGTTCACAGTGACTTCGCCGTAGATAGCAAGAGAAACGCCGAAGTTCATAATTGGTTTGCTCGAAGTTCACAAAATGATCGCCGATGTTCACAATATTGAGCGGTCAAACCGTAAATTCGAGCGACCGCACCACGATTTCGAGCGACTGCACCACATTGGCTCAAGTTGTCACAAATTCCGCTCAAGTTAACAATAATTTGGCTCAAGTTCACAATTTCAAGCAACTGCACCACGATATCGAGCGAGCACCCAGCAATATCGAGAGAGCAAACCGAAAATTCGAGCCAGCACACCACAATATCGAGTAAGCTGAAAGGATGCCACCACATGCACAACCTTGTAGAACGGATGAGAGAAAAGGATATACGCGCTTTGGCACGAGCTATCACCATGGTTGAAAATGACCATCCTGATAAACTTGCCATGCTAAGCGACGTGTTTTCGATAAAAAAACATGCTCGCTACGTTGGTATTACAGGGTCACCTGGTGCTGGGAAGAGTTCGCTGGTGAACCGCCTCATTACCCACATCCGTAATGAAGGAAAAACAGTAGCAATTATAGCGGTTGATCCTACAAGTCCATTCAGTGGTGGTGCATTACTTGGGGATCGTGTTCGGATGAATGAACATTTTACTGATGACGGTGTCTACATCCGCAGTATGGCAACACGTGGCAGTCTTGGCGGCTTAGCACGGGCAACAAAGGATGCGGTGCGAATTTGTGATGCCTATGGATTTGATGTTGTAATGGTGGAAACAGTTGGTGTTGGTCAATCCGAGCTTGATATTATGAAACTCGTTGATACAACGGCACTTGTTTTAACACCAAACAGCGGTGATGTCCTGCAAATTTTCAAAGCGGGTATCATGGAGATTGCTGATTTATTTGTCATTAACAAAGCAGATCTCCAGGGAGTAGGGAAACTGAAAGCACTCTTGAAAGAGCTTGTGATGATGACAACCAAAGGCGACCATGAACCATCTATTGTTAAGACGATTACAACGGAAAATAAAGGTATCGATAAACTATGGGAAAAGATTGATCAGCATCATCAATACTTATACAACACTGACGAAGGAAAAAAACGCCGAAAACAGCAGCAGGAATTAGAAGTATATGAGTTAGTCCGCGAAGAAATATGGCGTGATGTCAAAAAGTATATCGAAGAGACAGACATAACGATCGAGGCGAATAGTGATCCATACCAATTGGCGCAGGACTTATTTGAAAAGTGGAAGGGGGACATTAAATGACTCAAAACCAAATCCTTTCTTCTGTAAAAAATGCTGAACTAGTTGAAATACGCCGAAACCAAATGATTAAGGGTGCAATAACCTTATTTAAAGAAAAAGGGTTCCATCGCACAACAACAAGAGAAATAGCAAAAGAGTCTGGGTTCAGTATTGGTACGCTTTACGAGTACATTCGAACGAAAGAAGATGTGCTATTTCTTGTATGTGATGCCATTTACGAGCAAGTTCATGAACGTCTTGAAGCAGCAATTGATTTGGAGAACCCATCTGTTACCAATCTGGAAAAAGTCATTGAATCATATTTTTACTTAATGGATGAAATGCAGGAAGAAGTCGTTATCATGTACCAGGAAGTAAAATCGCTAAAGAAGGACACCAAAGAATATGTACTGCAAAAAGAGCGGGATATGGTTGGCATGCTTGAGAAAGTTATCGTTACTTGCCTGCCACATGAAATTTCCAAGCAGGACGCTGAATTAATGGCGAATAATATATTCATACAAGGACATATGTGGGGATTCAGACGGTGGGTCCTGCAAAAACAATTCACCCTGAAAGAGTATATTGATCGTCAAATCCATTATTTAATGGAATCACTAGCAATCGACAGAACAATAGCAAAAGATAAGGAGGCTTGATGATGATGGAACAACCAGAACTGTATAAACCGACAAATCCGGTCCGTTTTGTAACAGCATCAAGTTTATATGACGGACATGATGCATCAATTAATATAATGCGAAGAATTCTCCAAGCAAGTGGAGCAGAGGTTATTCATCTTGGGCATAATCGTTCAGTAGAAGAAGTTGTCTACGCAGCCATTCAGGAAGATGCACAAGGAATTGCCATGTCATCCTATCAGGGTGGCCATGTTGAATATTTTAAATATATGATTGATTTGCTAAATGAACTTGGTGCCACACATATTAAAGTTTATGGTGGCGGTGGCGGTACAATCATTCCACGCGAAATTAAAGAATTGCATGAGTATGGGGTGTCATGGATATTTTCCCCGGAGGATGGTCGTAAATATGGACTGCAGGGTATGATTAACCAGATGCTTAAAGAATGTGATTTCCTTCCACCAATTGATCTGAAAAAAGACAAAGATAAACTGCTAACTGGAGAACGTCAAGCAATTGCCCGGTTTATCACCTATATGGAAAGTAATCAAAAGGACCAAGAAGAAAAGCAGCAAGTACTTAAGTCGCTTCAATCCGAATCAAATAATGCTCCAGTTCTTGGTATTACCGGCACTGGTGGCGCAGGGAAAAGTTCACTAACCGATGAACTTATCCGCCGCTTCATTAATGAAGTTCCGGACAAAAAAGTTGCGATCATCTCGATTGACCCGACGAAAAAGAAAACAGGTGGCGCATTACTTGGTGACCGAATTCGGATGAATGCAATTTTTACCGACCGTGTTTATATGCGATCTTTAGCAACACGTGACTCCAGAAGTGAACTATCCAAAGCAATCCAGGACGTCATTGATGTTGTTCGCGCTTCAGGATATGATTTCATTATTATTGAAACGAGCGGTATTGGGCAGGGTGATGCTGCGATTACTGATGTGACAGACTTATCTATGTATGTCATGACAGCAGAATTTGGCGCGCCATCACAGCTTGAAAAAATCGATATGATTGATTTTGCAGATTTCATCGTAATCAATAAGTATGAGCAAAAAGGTTCTGAAGACGCATTGAATCAGGTGCGTAAACAATATGAACGCAGTCATATGCTTTTTCACCAGGACAAAGAAAAATTCCCTGTCTTTGGTACAATTGCCAGCCAATTTAATGATGCAGGAACAAACGCATTGTTCGCATCACTGATTGATACATTAAATGAAAAACATGACTGGAATGATGAAATCAGTTTTGAACGTAATATTATCGCGGAAAAGCAAAACATGATTATCACCAATGAGCGCCGTCATTATTTACGTGAGATTTCAACTCACGTTCGTAACTATCATCAAAATGCGAAGAAGCAAAGCGATATCGCTCGTAAACTTTATCAGCTTGAAGGTGCAAAGGAAGTAGTAGAGGACGAGAACACTAAAAACGTGATTGATCAAACGTTTGATCAATACGAAGAAAAGCTTGATCCCGCTGCAAAAAAGTCACTTCAGGGATGGGATGAAACAAAAGAAAGATACAGTCAGGATAAATTGACATTCTCCATTCGAGATAAAGAAATTGAAATGGATATTACAACAGAGACACTAGCAGGGTTAAAAATCCCTAAAGTTGCGTTTCCGAAGTTTTCGGACTGGGGAGAACGTCTGGAATGGCTAATGAAGGAAAATGTTCCTGGAGCATTTCCGTTTACTGCAGGAGTTTTTCCATTTAAACGAAAAGGGGAAGACCCTACACGACAGTTTGCTGGAGAAGGTACACCTGAACGAACAAATCGCCGCTTCCACTATTTATCAAAAGGCGAGGATGCAAAACGCCTGTCAACTGCATTTGACTCGGTAACATTGTACGGAGAAGACCCAGCACCACGTCCCGATATATACGGGAAAGTTGGCGAAAGTGGCGTAAGTATTTGTACGCTTGAGGACATGAAAAAGCTATACAATGGATTTGATTTAACAGACCCAAAAACATCGGTATCCATGACAATTAATGGTCCTGCTCCGATAATTTTGGCAATGTTTTTCAATACAGCAATCGATCAGCAAATTACGAAATTTAAAGAAGATAATGGACGTGAGCCTAACCAGGAAGAGTACGAGAAGCTTCGAGATGACACAGTTTCTGTTGTACGCGGAACAGTCCAAGCGGATATTTTAAAAGAAGATCAGGGGCAAAACACATGTATTTTTTCAACTGAATTCGCACTGCGTATGATGGGTGATATCCAGCAATACTTTATTGATAAAGAAGTTCGAAACTATTATTCCGTTTCGATTTCCGGTTATCATATAGCAGAAGCTGGGGCTAATCCGATTACACAGCTTGCATTTACATTAGCAAATGGCTTTACGTACGTAGAATACTATTTGAGTCGCGGAATGGACGTTAACAAATTTGCGCAGAATCTATCATTCTTCTTTTCAAATGGATTAGATCCCGAGTATACAGTAATTGGTCGTGTTGCGCGCCGTATCTGGGCAGTAACGATGCGTGATAAATATGGAGCGAATGAGCGAGCTCAGAAACTGAAATACCATATTCAGACATCTGGTCGTTCCCTGCACGCACAGGAAATTGACTTTAACGATATCCGTACAACTTTGCAAGCACTATTAGCCATTCAGGATAATACCAATTCCTTGCATACCAATGCTTTTGATGAAGCCATCACAACACCTACAGAAGATTCTGTACGTCGGGCAATGGCAATTCAAATGATCATTAATAAAGAGTTCGGCTTAACGAAAAATGAGAATTCGATGCAAGGTTCTTTTGTTGTTGAAGAATTAACAGACTTAGTTGAGGAAGCTGTTCTCCAGGAATTTGAAAAAATGAATGACCGTGGTGGCGTGCTAGGTGCAATGGAGCGTCAATATCAACGCGGAAAAATCCAGGAAGAATCTCTATACTATGAAGGTAAAAAACATTCCGGTGAATTGCCGCTTGTAGGGGTTAACACATACTTGAACCCGAACCCGCCTTCAGAGGATAAAATAGATTCTATGGAACTTGCGCGAGCATCCAAAGAGGAAAAAGAACATCAAATAAGCGAACTGCACAAATTCCAAGGTGGTAACGAAGACAAAACTGAGGCTGCATTATCAAAATTAAAAGAAGTCGCAGCCTCAGGCGGAAATATTTTCGTAGAACTAATGGAAACAGTAAAAGTAGCAAGCCTCGGACAAATAACAAACGCCCTTTACGAAGTAGGCGGACAATACAGAAGGAATATGTAATTGCGAAAAGCGCAGGTGCCTTGAAAGACACGACAAGCATAAGCAGAGCGCGCAGTGTGGGGGTTTTTCCACACGGAGGCGAACTGCTTATGACTCGAGTGTCTAGGCACCGGATCTAGATCATCAAAAGTGAAAGCGCCCGTTTAGCGACGTACGGACTGCGCCCGCGTATCGCGGGTGGTTCAACGTTGCCGCGCAAAGTGGCGGTCTTAGTTGAACTTCCGACAATTCTTTGAGATAAAGGAAACACGTATGAGCGAAGCGAAACGATGTTGACTTATCGTACAGAGGTGAGGGAAGTCGCGCTAGTCGCTGGGCGCTTGAACTGGATGAGACAAGAGTGAAGAATACATTAAGGTTGAGAAAATAATCTCTTTTTCTCAACTTTTTTGTAGTTTACACTAGCATATTCAGGTGAGATTTGTTTATAATGTATGGTATGGTTTATAGAGAGCATATTAAATAGAGTTTGTTAGAAACTTAGCTTATCGCCAAGGTCTAATGGCGAACGTCTTAGTTGCTTTTATGCAATAAGAAAGAATTTATACTTTCTTAACTGCTTTAAGATACTTATAATATTTAATTCACTAATACATGAAAAAGGGAGTGCGGTATCGTGAGCCTGAAAAAGTATAGCCGCGAAGAACTTGTAAACAAACCAATGATTGAGTTGGCACATTTAATTTTAACAGACAAGAAAAAGGCCCAGGATTTCTATGGAGTTTACGATAAAGTTGCAGAGTTAAAAGGATTCACAGAAAAGCAAAAATCGGAAAACATAGCACAATTCCATACAAATCTGACAGTTGATGGTCGATTCATGGCTGTTCACACAGATAACTGGGGTCTAAAACGTTGGTATTTAGTTGAAGAAACGGATGAAGAAGTAGCGGCAGCCCCTAAGAAAAAGAAAAAAGCAAAAGCTAAACCGAAACCAAAGAAGAAAAAAGTAGCTAAAAAGGAAGAGCCGAAAGAGGAAGAAGAAATTCCCGCTGATGATATAGAAGTGCTTACTGGTGACTTTAAAGAAACGGGAGACGATGGTGACGAGAAAGACGAAGCATTCGATGAAAGCCTTGACGACGAATCAGGCGATTTTGACGAGGATATAGATGAATTTGATGAAGATGATGACGATTTTGACGAAGAAGATGACGAAGAAGATAAAAAATAATAAAAGGCTCGCTTGACTTTTTTAGCCCTTATGAGTACAATTTTTATTGGGCTCTTTAAATTCAAAGTCATAAAGCGTTTCCCTTGATTAATAGGGGAGGCGCTTTTTTTATTGTTTATGCAACTATAAAATAATTAAGTGCTAAAGATAACTGGACTACAGATTTAGCGACGTTCAGCTCCAGCACCGTATGGACTTCCCTCCCCATGTCTAAGCTAAGAAATAAAGGAAGGTCGACTAATAGCAGCATTACACAACAACGTCGACCCAATCGCGATGCGCGGGCAAAACCCATACGGAACTGAACAGCCACTTACGCTTTTATACGCAGTTAGGAATAATGAATCTGAGGCATTTCGCCTAAAGATTAGCGAATGCCAGATTTTTCTAATGGTTAACCCTTGTTATTTAAGCAGAACATAGTTTTTGAAAGGTTTCTAATCAGACAGGAAAAATATAAATCTAATAATAAATAGAGAAAGACGAGGGATGAGTAGTGACGAAGTATATTTTTGTAACAGGTGGCGTTGTTTCTTCTTTAGGAAAAGGAATAACAGCAGCATCATTAGGTCGCTTATTAAAAAACAGAGGATTAAAAGTAACGATACAAAAGTTTGATCCGTACATTAACGTTGACCCGGGAACAATGAGTCCATATCAGCATGGTGAGGTTTTTGTGACAGAAGATGGAGCAGAAACCGACTTAGATTTGGGTCATTATGAAAGGTTTATTGATATTAATTTAAATAAATACAGTAACATAACAACCGGGAAAGTATATTCCAGTGTTATAAAAAAAGAACGTCGCGGAGATTACCTGGGTGGAACGGTTCAGGTTATTCCACATATAACAAATGAAATTAAAGAACAGGTATTTCGGGCTGGTCAAGCTACAAAAGCAGATGTAGTTATTACGGAGATTGGCGGGACAGTTGGTGATATTGAGTCCTTGCCGTTTTTGGAGGCAATACGTCAAATTAAGAGTGACATTGGCAAGGAACATGTTATGTATATTCATTGTACTTTGGTACCATACATTAAGGCTGCAGGCGAAATGAAAACTAAGCCAACTCAGCACAGTGTGAAGGAATTGCGCTCACTAGGTATTCAGCCAGACACGATTGTCTTGCGTACAGAACTGCCAATCAGCAAGGATATGAAAGAGAAAATAGCATTATTTTGTGATATAAACGAAAATGCAGTGATTGAAATGCCTGATGCAGATACATTATACCAGGTTCCTATTTCATTACAGGAGCAGCAACTGGATCAGCTGACATGTGATCATTTCGGACTGGAATGTCAGCCGGCAGATATGGGTGAATGGAAACAACTGGTCAACAAGGTAAGAAATCTTTCCGAAACGGTTACAATCGGACTTGTCGGAAAATACGTTGAGCTCCCTGATGCATATCTCTCAGTTGTCGAGTCATTAAAGCATGCAGGATTTTACTATGATACTGACATTAAAATTAACTGGATTAACGCTGAGAAGCTCGATGAAGAAACAATTAAAAATGAACTGAAGCATGTCGATGGTATTTTAGTACCTGGTGGTTTTGGTGACCGTGGAATAGAGGGGAAAATTGAAGCAATTCGCTATGCACGTGAAAACAAAATACCATTTTTTGGAATCTGTCTTGGGATGCAGCTTGCTACTGTAGAATTTGCTCGTAACGTATTAGGACTAAAAGGTGCCCATTCAGCAGAAATCAATCCAAAAACACCATATCCAATAATAGATTTATTGCCTGAGCAGAAAAATATATCAGATTTTGGTGGGACGTTAAGACTCGGCATTTATCCATGTAAATTAACAAATAATACCAAAACAAAGGCAGCATACGATGGAGCAGATATTGTGTATGAACGCCACCGCCACCGTTATGAATTTAATAATGAATACCGAGAGCAAATGAAGGATAATGGATTCATTTTTTCTGGAACAAGCCCTGATGGCAGATTGGTCGAAACAATTGAGATTACCGACCATCCATGGTTTGTCGCATGTCAATTTCATCCGGAATTTAAATCACGTCCAACAAGATCACAAGCATTATTCCATGGCTTTATCGGTGCAGTAGTAAATAAATAACGTAACTATAAACAACATAATAGGACCTATATAGAGAACGTACATTCTGTTCTTTGTATAGGTCTTTTTTATTATTAGTGACTTTGTATCATATGATCATAAAAAATATGTTCTTTAAAAAGAAGGATTTTTCGGAGTGTATGTAGAAATATGTAGTTAAAGAGAGAGAAATTTATGTTCGAGGTGGGGAGAAGGTTATCTTTATGAAAAAGGAAATATTAGTGGTTGATGACCAACCAGGTATACGTTTACTTTTACAGGAGATATTTACAAATCAGGGGTATCGTGTAACAACGGCAAAAACGGGCAAGGAAGCATTGGATGAGCTTAACAAAAGCTCATATGACTTGATTATGCTGGATTATAAGTTACCTGTTGTTGATGGCGTAGAGGTAATACAGCAATTGGAACGTGATAAAATTGAAGTACCTGCTATATTAATGAGTGGTTTAGCGGAAGATATAATGAAAGAATCTCAAAATTACGATATGGTAAAAAAGGTGCTTGCAAAGCCATTTAACGTTAAAGATGTATGTGACTACACAAAAAGCTTAATTGGATGATTATTGATAAGTTATAAATAGATAACAATTTTGTAGCTGACTTTACCACATTAGCTACTATTTTGTTATGTGGAATTCGGCGAAGGACAGGCACTTGCTCTTTTGTTCTTGCGACTTGATGTTGTTGTTGGTATTCTTATATTGTAGTTTAATTTATTGAAGTAGACGTAATCATCTAAGGAGGACATAGAATGCCGCTAGTATCAATGAAAGAAATGCTCGAAAAGGGCAAGGAAAATGGTTATGCAGTTGGACAATTCAATTTAAATAATATGGAATATGCCCAAGCAATTCTGCAGGCTGCTGAAGAAGAAAAGTCACCAGTTATCCTTGGTGTTTCTGAAGGCGCTGGAAAATATATGGACGGATTTAAAGTAGTTGTTTCAATGGTTAAAGCGCTTATGGAAGAATATGGTACAACTGTGCCGGTTGCTATCCACCTTGATCATGGTTCAAGCTTTGAAGCATGTGCAAAGGCAATTCAGGCAGGATTCACATCTGTGATGATTGATGCATCCTCACAACCACTAGATGACAATATTGATTTAACGAGAAAAGTAGTTGAGCTAGCACATATTCATGGCGTTTCTGTTGAAGCAGAGCTCGGTCGAGTTGGCGGGCAGGAAGATGACATAATTGTTGAAGATGCAGAAGCTGCATATGCAATCCCTGCGGAGTGTGAAAGACTTGTCAACGAAACGAACGTTGATTGTTTCGCACCAGCTTTAGGCTCAGTGCATGGTCCTTATAAAGGTGAACCGAACCTCGGATTTGACCGTATGGAGGAAGTAATGAACCTGACAAATATTCCACTTGTATTGCACGGTGGTACAGGCATTCCGACGAAAGATATCAAACGTGCCATTTCCTTAGGCTCAGCAAAAATTAATGTGAATACAGAGAGTCAGGTTGCACAAGCAAATAAAGTTCGAGAAGTATTAAATGAAAAACCGGATCTTTATGATCCTCGTAAATATTTAGGTCCAAGTCGTGACGCAATTAAGGAAACGGTTATTGGCAAAATGCGTGAATTTGGTTCTTCTAAACAAGCAAAATAGAAAGAACAGTTTAAGCATAGTGTTAAATAGCAAGACTATTGCAAGAAAGAGAGGAGAATAAACGATGAAATTTTTTATCGATACCGCAAATATTGAAGAGGTTCGTTCCGCAAATGAACTTGGTATATTAGCAGGCGTGACCACAAACCCAAGTTTAGTAGCAAAAGAAGGTGTTTCATTTCATGATCGATTAAAAGAAATTACCGATGAAGTGTCAGGTTCAGTAAGTGCTGAGGTTATTGCTGAAGACGCTGAAGGTATGATTAAGGAAGGTAAAGAACTTGCGGCAATTGCACCAAATATAACAGTTAAAGTCCCGATGACATTAGAAGGACTTAAGGCTGTTAAGGCATTCAGTGATTTGAACATAAAAACAAATGTTACGTTAATTTTTAATGCCAATCAAGCCTTACTTGCTGCTCGCGCAGGTGCATCTTATGTATCACCATTCCTTGGTCGTTTGGATGACATTGGTCATGACGGAATGACATTAGTCGCAACTATTTCTGAGATATTCGATTTACATGATATAAGCACAGAAATTATTGCAGCATCAATCAGAAATCCATTACATGTTATTGACGCTTCACTAAATGGAGCGCACATTGCAACAATTCCATACAAAGTTCTCGGTCAGCTTGTTAAGCATCCACTGACAGATCAAGGTATCGAAAAGTTTCTGTCTGACTGGAACAATAATAAATAAGCACATATAATTGGGAAAATTGTGCAAAATAAAGTAAATAATAGTAAAAACTAAAAACAACCAGAAAGTATGTGTGTTCAAAATTAATTTTTTGAATAACCTCAACCGGAAAAAAGGGCTATTAATTCTGTGGCCAATCCGGAACTAGTACATTCTGTGCGTCAAAAAGTGAGGTGCCCCGAATGCAGAAAATGTTAGTGGAAGGCGGAAATTTGCTAAACGGAAAGGTTCGAATCAACGGAGCCAAAAATAGTGCAGTCGCATTATTACCTGCTGCACTTTTAGCTGATTCCCATGTAATGATTGAAGGACTACCAGAGATCTCAGATGTGTACACACTTGGTGACTTGCTTGAAGAGATTGGTGGAAAAGTAAGCTGGGACGGGCAAACAGTGCATATTGACCCAGAGAATATGGTATCAATGCCATTGCCAAATGGGAAAGTGAAGAAACTGCGAGCATCCTACTATTTTATGGGCGCTATGCTTGGCAAATTCAACCAGGCAGTTATCGGTTTGCCAGGTGGCTGCCACTTAGGTCCACGCCCAATTGATCAGCACATCAAAGGCTTCGAGGCACTTGGAGCTGAGGTTACCAATGAACAAGGCGCAATTTATATTAGGGCAAATGAACTAAAAGGTGCGCGAATATATCTGGACGTTGTTAGTGTTGGTGCTACAATTAATATTATGCTTGCAGCTGTTAAAGCAAAAGGTAAAACAGTGATTGAAAATGCAGCAAAAGAACCAGAAATTATTGATGTAGCTACCTTGCTGACAAATATGGGTGCGAAAATAAAAGGTGTCGGAACTGACGTTATCAGAATTGAAGGTGTTGAGCATTTACACGGGTGCCGCCATACGATCATTCCAGACCGAATTGAAGCTGGAACATATGCAATCGCAGCTGCGGCCCAGGGTAAAGAAGTAATTATCGACAATGTGATTTCACAGCATCTTGAGTCCGTATTAGCCAAGTTACGAGAAATGGGCGTAGTAGTGGAAGAAAAAGACGAGCAACTATATATTGCTCCAAAAAAACCACTTAAAAGCGTTGATGTAAAAACACTCGTCTACCCAGGTTTTCCAACCGATTTACAGCAGCCTTTTACAACGTTATTAACTAAAGCAGTTAATACAGGTGTTATCACGGATACAATTTATTCAGCAAGATTAAAACATATTGATGAATTACGGCGAATGAATGCTATAATAAAAGTTGAGGGTGGATCTGTAATTGTTTCCGGACCAGTCCAGCTAGAAGGCGCACGCGTAAAGGCAACTGATTTACGTGCGGGTGCATCCCTTATTATCGCCGGACTAATGGCAAATGGAATAACCGAAATTACCGGCCTGGAACATATTGATCGAGGATACGAGAAAATTACAGAGAAACTAATCGACCTCGGTGCAAATGTATGGCGGGAAGAAATGACACAACAAGAAATAGAGCAATTCCAAAACTCTTAGACAAAAAAACAAGAGTTTGCATTGCTTCCATGTAGTAATCTCCATATTTAATATCTTCTTGGGATGAGGATATTACATTTAAAGGGAGAGGAAATATTATGGAAAGAAGTTTAACAATGGAAATCGTACGCGTCACAGAGGCAGCTGCATTATCATCAGCACGATGGATGGGGCGAGGCAAAAAGGAAGAAGCCGACGATGCAGCAACATCAGCAATGCGTGACGTTTTTGATACAATTCCGATGCAGGGAACAGTTGTAATCGGTGAAGGTGAAATGGATGAAGCACCAATGCTCTATATTGGTGAAGAGCTTGGGACTGGATCTGGTCCAAGGGTAGATATAGCCGTTGACCCATTGGAAGGAACAAACATTGTTGCTCAGGGTACATGGAATGCACTTGCCGTAATAGCGATCGCCGACCATAAGAAGCTTTTGCATGCGCCCGATATGTACATGCAAAAACTAGCTGTCGGACCAGAAGCAGTAGGCAAAGTAGATATTAATGCATCAACACTAGAAAACTTAAAAGCTGTTGCGAAAGCCAAAAATAAAAATATGGAAGATCTTGTGGCAGTCGTTTTGGATCGCCCTCGTCATGCAGAGCTAGTTGAGGAAATACGCGCTGCAGGTGCACGAATCAAGTTAATTCCAGACGGTGATGTGGCTGGAGCAATGAACACAGCTTTTGATGATACAGGTGTAGATATTTTATTAGGTACAGGTGGAGCCCCAGAGGGTGTACTGGCTGCAGTTGCCTTAAAATGTCTAGGCGGTGAAATCCAAGGAAAGCTTGTCCCGGCAAACGATGAAGAAACAAATCGTTGTAAAGAAATGGGAATAGCTGATACGAATAAAGTATTCTATATGGATGATTTCTGTGGTGGTGATGATGCAATTTTCGCCGCAACAGGAGTCACTGACGGTGAATTGTTACAAGGTGTCCAGTTTAAAGGCGTCAAGGCAACAACACAAACAGTAGTTATGCGTGCCAAAAGTGGGACAGTCCGTTTTATCGATGGCGACCATAGCCTGAAGAAAAAACCAAACCTCGTAATGGAACCATAATAAATTATTATAGAAGGGAAGCCAATTTCGCGGCTTCCTTCTCTATTTATCATCCAACTGCCAAGAATATAAAAATAGAGTTGAATATTATGACACAAACAGGTATTATTGTAGATGTTTAATACTAGTAATGATTGGTTAATATAATTTATAAAAACAACTTCTATTCTAGCTTCCGACAACTCTTCATTTCTGTTAGAACAGACCATATAACTAATAAACCCGAGTAACTTACTTTAGAAAATTTGACTTTTCGCCAAGCCTTATTGGCGAAAGCCTTAGTTGCACTTATGCAGTAAGAAAGGATTTATACTTTCTTATCTGCCTAAAAATACAAGAACTTCATATTTTTTGATTAAATTTTAAAATGTAAAAATGAATAGGCGTGGTGATTAAATGGCTGAATTATCAATCTCTCATTTAGAGACATTAACATTAAAGGATGTATATGCTCTAGCACGAGAGCACAAGGTTTCTTATTATTCAAAACTGACAAAAAAAGAACTTATTTTTGCTATACTTAAAGCTCAAGCTGAAAAAGATGGCTACTTATTTATGGATGGAGTACTGGAGATTATTACATCGGAAGGGTTCGGTTTCTTACGGCCAATCAACTATTCTGCAAGCGCAGAAGACATTTATATCTCTGCATCTCAGATTCGCCGCTTTGACCTAAGAAACGGCGATAAAGTATCTGGAAAGGTACGCCCACCAAAAGAAAATGAACGTTATTATGGACTTTTGCATGTTGATGCTGTGAATGGCGAAGATCCTGAAACCTCAAAGGAACGTGTGCATTTTCCTGCTTTAACAGCACTGTATCCTGATCGATTTATGCAGTTGGAAAAGAACACGAAAAGTCTTTCTACCCGGATTATAGATCTGATGACACCAGTTGGCTTCGGACAGCGTGGTTTAATTGTAGCACCACCAAAAGCTGGTAAAACTGTACTATTAAAAGAAATAGCAAACAGTATCTCAGCAAATCATCCAGATGCAAAACTAATTATTCTGCTAGTGGACGAGCGTCCTGAAGAAGTTACAGATATCGAACGCTCGGTACATTCAGATGTTGATGTAGTTAGTTCAACATTTGATGAAGGTCCAGAAAGCCATATTAAGGTTTCTGAGCTCGTCTTAGAACGAGCAATGCGATTAGTTGAACATAAACGTGATGTAATTGTATTAATGGACAGTATTACGCGTTTGGCACGTGCATATAACCTTGTCATTCCGCCAAGCGGGAGAACACTCTCAGGTGGTATTGACCCGGCTGCATTCCATCGTCCTAAACGGTTCTTTGGTGCGGCACGTAATATTGAAGAGGGTGGAAGCTTTACGATTCTGGCAACGGCTCTGGTTGATACAGGGTCACGGATGGACGATGTTATTTATGAGGAATTTAAAGGAACAGGTAATATGGAACTGCATCTTGACCGCAGCCTGGCTGAGCGTCGGATTTTCCCGGCAATCGATATTTTAAAATCAGGCACACGAAAAGAAGAACTGCTTGTCTCCAAAGAGCACTTGGATAAAATATGGGCTATCCGAAAAACGATGCAGGATTCACATAACTTCCTTGATCGCTTCCTGAAACGATTAAGATCGTCGAAGAATAATATGGAATTTTTCCAGCAAATGGACGAAGAAATGAGCCGTAAAGGTATTAAGAAGTAAACTTGTCTTAAGGAAGTTTTTGCTATTGCAATCGATACTATAGACTGTTATAATCTTTTTATGTGAGTTTAGATAAGGTATCGTACCTATGACGGCTCTTGCAATAAACTCTGTTCCAAAGGACTCAGGGCAAAAAGGAGTGGAAAGACATGAAAAAAGATATTCATCCAGAATACAGAAAAGTTGTGTTTCTTGATACAAGCTCAGATTTTAAATTTATGAGTGGCTCAACACAAAACTCAGAAGAAACAATTGAATGGGAAGATGGTAACACATATCCATTGATCCGTGTTGAAATCAGTTCAGATTCACACCCGTTCTACACAGGTAAACAAAAAGCTGACAAAGTTGGCGGACGTGTAGACCGATTCAAGAAAAAATATAAAATGAACTAAGAGGCTGAAAGAGCTGGGGAATCATATATATTGCACATAGTTTGCTAATTAATTATGATTTGTATCTCCAGTTCTGAAGCTGGATTGATAAAAGGCTGGATAGATTCAGTCAAAAGTAGAAACAGGCAAAATGTCTTACCTTTGCCTGTTTTTTTACTTCCATTTTTAAACTACGGTTCAGAAATGTGGGATAGGATAACCTAATATTAGAAAACTTGGCATATCGCCAAGCTTTAGTTGCACTTATGCTATACTTTCTTAACTGCCAATCAATATTTGTCGAAATAAATGTTAAACAATAATATAAATACATATCGAAAACACGTTGAAGGGAGATCCCGCATATGTACATTATGAAACAAAGTGGCTGGGTAGAAGTCATCTGTGGCAGTATGTTTTCTGGTAAATCAGAAGAATTAATACGCCGCGTTCGTCGTGCAACATACGGCAACTTATCTGTACGCGTTTTTAAGCCAGCGATTGATGATCGTTTTGCCGATGATTCAGTTGTAACACATAACGGCACATCGGCTATCGCACGCCCTGTCAAAAACTCGGATGAAATTCTGGAAGATATCGATAATGAAGTGGATGTCATCGGTATTGACGAAGTCCAATTTTTTGACGATAATATTACAGCAGTAGCTGATGAATTGGCGAATAAAGGTATTCGTGTAATTACAGCTGGCTTGGATACCGACTTTCGTGGTGAACCATTTGGACCGATGCCAAAATTAATGGCGCTGAGTGAATCAGTATCCAAGCTTAATGCTATTTGCCCAATTTGCGGATCACCTGCAAGCCGAACCCAACGCTTAATTGATGGTAAGCCGGCATCATATGACGACCCGGTAATCATGGTAGGTGCATCTGAATCATATGAACCAAGATGCCGCCATCATCATGAAGTCCCAAACAAACCCAAAAATGAAGTAGTAAAAACCCTATCAAAACTATCCAAGTAAAAGAGTGCATTAGCGCTCTTTTTTTGATTAGAGAGTGAAGGATTTCTGGATTTAGCTTTTTTTGGCCAAAAAAACTGAATGATTGCAAGTGAGTACTGAATCAGGTATAGCAAATACTGAATCAACGGCAACGAATACTGAATCAACACGCAACAGTTGCGCCCCAGATCCCACAAATAGAAAGAGCTTCTGCAAGGCAGAAAATCACCATATAAAAAGTAAACTTTGACCTCCTCACGGGAGTATACTATAATTATACTGTTAATTAGAAAGAGGTGACCGTGATGTTAGATCGTATACAATCATTGGAGAATCGTTATAATAAGCTTAATGAACTACTTAGTGATCCGGATATTATAAGTGATACGAACAAATTACGAGAGTATTCGAAGGAACAATCAGGTCTTGAGGAAATTATTCTGGTATATCGTGAATATAAAGATAAAATGTCGCAGTTAGACGATGCGAAGGCTATGCTTGAAGATGACCTTGATGGCGAAATGAATGATATGGTTAAAATGGAAATTGAGGAATTAAAAGAAAATACAGAATCACTTGAAGAGAAGCTGAAAATTCTTCTTCTGCCAAAAGATCCTAATGATGATAAGAACGTTATTATGGAAATTCGTGGTGCTGCCGGCGGTGATGAGGCTGCGTTATTTGCAGGTGACCTTTATCGCATGTATTCTAAATATGCCGAGATGCAGGGATGGAAGATAGATGTAATTGAGGCTAGTTCCACTGGAGTTGGCGGATATAAGGAAATTATTTTCATGATAAATGGTACTGGAGCATACTCCAAGTTGAAATATGAAAATGGTGCACACCGAGTCCAGCGTGTTCCGGAAACAGAATCTGGCGGCAGGATTCATACATCAACGGCAACTGTAGCCGTACTGCCTGAGACAGAAGATGTCGAAATTGATATTCATGAGAAAGATATTCGTGTGGACACATTTGCATCAAGTGGCCCTGGTGGACAAAGTGTTAACACAACAATGTCCGCTGTTCGTTTGACCCATGATCCAACAGGTGTTGTTGTATCATGTCAAGATGAAAAATCACAGATTAAAAACAAGGAAAAAGCGATGAAAGTTTTGCGTGCACGTATTTATGATAAATTCCAGCGTGAGGCACAAGCTGAGTATGATGAAAATAGAAAATCAGCTGTAGGTACAGGAGATCGTTCGGAACGTATTCGTACGTATAATTTCCCGCAAACTCGTGTTACCGATCACCGCATTGGTTTAACGATTCAGAAGCTTGACCAGGTATTAGAAGGCAAGTTAGATGACTTCATTGATGCAATGTTAGTTGAAGAACAAACCAAAAAATTAGAGCAAATTGGTGAATAATATGGAAAAAGAATCCAAGCAGCATGAAGTCCTCCAATGGGCTTCTCTTTTTTTAAAAAAACATAATCGCGAAGAAAAAGCTGCCGATCTGCTGCTGCAGCATTTCCTCCAAGTATCTAGATCTGATTTTTTCACGATGATGCGTGATCCTGTTCCAGAAAAAATCACAGCGCAATTTCAAGATGCTATAAAAGTTCACGCAGAAACCGGCATTCCAATCCAGCATATTATTGGATACGAAGAATTCTACAGCAGACAATTTAGTGTGAACGAGCATACACTTATCCCAAGGCCTGAAACAGAAGAGCTTGTCCAGCAAGTTATCCAAACTACACCAAACGAGCCTCTCACAATTGTCGATATTGGAACAGGTAGCGGAATTATTGCTGTAACACTGGCGCTTGAGCTCCCTCGAGCAACAGTTTATGCTACTGACATTTCACAAGATGCGCTATCTGTTGCACGTCAAAATGCCAAACAATTGGGTGCGGACGTCACATTTCTGCAAGGCGACTTTTTAACACCCCTTATCGGAAAAAAGATAGATGTTATTGTTTCGAATCCACCATATATTGCACATCAGGATAAAGCCGGCCTTGTTGACACAGTGAAAAAATTTGACCCGGAGCTTGCTCTCTTTGCTGATGAGAATGGGTTAGCCTCATATAGACAAATCATAGAAGATCTTCCTCACGTCATAAATGGTCATGCAGATATTTTTTTCGAAATTGGTGATAGACAAGGTGAAGCTGTTCGAGCTCTTTTATCCGAACAATTTCCAACAAGTAACGTACAAATCATTAAAGACATTAATAAAAAGGACCGCATTATCCAAGCCCATTTAAAAAAATAATAGATTACTAGTTTAAAAAAATAGTCCCCTGCCCATACTGTTTGTAAATCAGATGGAGGGGGATCATAACGATGAAGAAACTAGTAATTTCGGCAATTATATTTATTATTATTATATTATCAATGCCAGTTAAGGGAACAAGTGATGAATCACATTCCGATTCCAACATTAAAGTTATACCGGATGAGGCAATTCGGTTACGCATTCTAGCAAACAGTGATAATGATGAAGATCAGCAATTGAAACGAATGGTCCGCGATGAGGTCAATGCTGTTATTTCCGAATGGGTTAAGGAGATAACCGATATCAATCAAGCGAGAGATTTGATTGATGCACGTACCCCAGAAATTGAAGCAATTGTAGCGGATGTTCTTAAACGGGAAAATATTGAGCAAGATTATCATGTAGAATATGGAACAAATGTTACATTTCCAGCAAAATTATATGGAAATTTCCTATATCCACCAGGTGAGTACGAAGCTGTTTTAATAACGCTTGGTCAAGGTAAAGGTTCTAATTGGTGGTGTGTTCTATTTCCACCATTATGCTTCTTGGACTTTTCTAATGGAACGAGTGTTGCCAGTGCAAGTAGTGATGAAGAAGTAGATGACAAAGCGTTAGCTGAAGAAGATGATGAACAAGCTGAAGTAAAGTTTTTTCTTTTTGAATGGTTTGGCTGGTCATAGACTTTATAGTTTTTGCATAGGATATATAGAAAACTTGGCTTATCGCCAAGATCTAATGGCGAAAGCCTTAGTTATACTATCAAAAATAATAGAGGTGAAAAAAATGAAATTAATCGCAGCAAACCAGTCATCTCAGGAAAAACTGGAAAGCTTTTTAACAAGTAATGATAACGTGGAACAAGATTTACTGAAGAAAAAAGGCTATATTGTGGAAATTGATAATAATATTGAAGGGTGCTTTATATTAGATTCCATCGATGATGATATATACTGGTTGAAGCAGCTTTATATTACGAAAGACTATGCAAAATCAATACCTGTTTTACTGGAAGCTATTCTAGCAATGGCAAAAGAAAAACAAGCGAAGAAAGTATTTGTCCACAGCCATCAGCCAATGGTCGATATTTTATTAGAAGCATTACAGTTTTATCCACAGAAAGAAAACATTTTAGTGGATAAACACCCAATCGATAAAGGTAGTTGGTGGACTTATAACGTATCTTAAGCACATATCCACAGTTATACACAGACCCTTGTGTATAAGGTGTTTAAAAACTGTGGATTTTAAATATAACTTATTAACAATCCCCCGTTAATAAGGCATAATTTGTGGATAGTCTGTGGAAAATCTCCAACAGGCTATTTTTATGTGCGTTTTTAATAGATTCTTGTTAACAAAAATCAATCAACTGTGAAGTAATGTGGAAAAATACTTAAGTGCTGCGACAACGCTGCGGAAATACACTTCGCGCGACTTAGGGCGGCTGGCATCTAAGCACTCAACATCATTGGAACGATAAAAAGCAGTACAAAAGAAATATTTCACTATGCCGCAGTTTATATCTAATTCCAAAGACTAAAAACATCAATCTTTACTTAAAGAGCTATTTTTTTGCCAAAAAAACCACCATCGACTAAAATTAACGTTAGAAAAGAGGCTCAACGATGATTCAAACAAAACGATGGAATGTACAAACAAATAAAATGGCAATTTCAGAAGCTGCGGCCCTATTAGAAGACGGTCAAACAGTAGCTTTTCCAACTGAAACAGTTTATGGATTAGGGGCAGATGCGACCAATAACACTGCTGTGTCAAAAATTTTTGAGGCAAAAGGGCGGCCTGAAGATAATCCGTTAATCGCCCATGTTGCCACTAAAGAGCAATTAAACAGTCTGGTAAGCTCGTTATCACCAATTGCAGAAAAGCTAATTGATGCATTCACACCTGGCCCGGTAACATTCGTTTTGCCAAGTAATGGGACGTGCGCAGAAAATGTAACTGCAGGGTTATCCACAATTGGTGTTCGAATACCAGATCACCCAGTTGCGAACAAGTTACTGAAAGAATGCGGTATACCAATTGCCGCTCCGAGCGCGAATGTTTCCGGAAAGCCAAGTCCAACAACAGCAGACCATGTATGGGAAGACTTAAATGGGAAAATCGCCGGACTAGTTGATGGAGGATCAACTGGGGTTGGTGTTGAATCGACAGTTATCGACTGTACACAGGAACTGCCAATTATCCTTAGACCAGGTGGTATAACAAAAGAGCAGCTTGAGCAGGTAGTAGGTAAGGTTATGCTTGATCCGGCACTGGCGAACGCATCCGAGAAGCCAAAAGCCCCTGGAATGAAATATCGACATTATGCACCAGAAGTACCTATGTGGCTAGTAGCGGGGTCACCCGATAGAATGCAGGAAGTAATAAATCGTGAACGAGCTCAACAGAATCGAGTTGGTGTCATGGCAAGTACTGCTACGGCTCAGAAACTGGAGGCCGATCAAATTATTCCGCTTGGCTTTGAATTAAAAGAAATTGCTGCAAATCTTTATGATGCCTTGCGTGAGTTTAAGGATGGGAATATAGATTTAATTTTATGTGAAACATTTCCAGAGACAAATATTGGGGAGGCGGTTATGAATCGATTGAAAAAAGCATCCTCGGCTCATCTGTAAGATTAACATCACATATTTTCACTCGGACATGCATATAGTTTAATAGCATATCCGAGGAGGATGGAGGATGTCGGTATATCAGATTGGGGAAATAGTATCCCTCTTGTTTATGGCAATTGCATTGGGAATGGACGCATTTTCTGTTAGCTTAGGCATGGGGATGCAGCAAGTCAGGTTAAAGCGTATAGCATTAATTGGACTCATAATCGGGTTATTTCACATCATAATGCCGTTTATCGGTATTTTGTTAGGACAAGCAATATCCACACAAATTGGGCAATTCACAACACTTATCGGAGGCCTTTTACTAGTTGGTATAGGTGCGCAAATGGTATTTTCAGCATTTAATCATGATACGAAAAAAATTGTACAACCAGTTGGTATTGGACTATTGTTTTTTGCCATAAGTGTAAGCCTTGATAGCTTTTCAGTTGGATTAAGCTTAGGGATGTCTGGAGTAAAAACAATGATAGCACTTATGCTATTTGGTATTGTTAGTACCGTTCTGACTTGGGCAGGAATGATTTTAGGGAAAAAAGTACACGGATTGCTCGGTGTATACAGTGAAATTTTAGGTGGCAGTATCCTTTGTGGTTTCGGTCTAAATATTTTATTTGGATAAGGATTAATTTGCTTGATTTTCTGCAATTGCAGGAGATCTTTTTTTTTATGGGAAATTGTTTGCAAGGTTGTAGTATACCTTTAGTGATTTTAATCATCATGTAAAAGTGTCTGACAATCTCCTTTATTCTATGGTATAGTTTGAATGTGGATTTATATAATCGGAGGTATCCATATGAAGATATTGTTCGTTTGTACAGGAAATACATGTCGAAGTCCAATGGCAGAATCGTTAATTAAACATAAAATGCCTGATATTCAGGTGCAGTCTGCTGGAATTTTTGCAGGAAAGAATCAACGTCCGAATAACTATGCAATCCAAGCACTGTTAGATCGCGGAATTACATTGGACACTAAATCACAACCAGTAACAGATAAGCTTTTACATTCATCAGACTTAGTAATTACAATGACGACGCAGCATAAGCAATCGTTAATATTGCAGCATCCCAATTTTCAGGACAAATATTTCACACTAAAAGAATATGTATCAGAAGCGGATAAGAAAGTATGGAACGAACTTAAAAAGGCCTATGCCGAATTTGAAGAAAAACGATCCCAGTTCATTCATGAAAATCAGCATGAGCTTAAAAATCATCAACTAGAAGAAGAGCTTACAAAACATCTACAAGATGATATCGAACACATTCAAAAACTGGAGGCCAACTTAATTAACTATGATATTTCCGATCCGTTCGGTGGTGACTTAAAAACATATCAGGACACCTTAAGAGAACTGGAAAAGTATATTGATTTATTGCATAAAAAAATTAACAATTCGAACACTTAAAATATGGAAAGATATAATGCATAATAAAAATAAGACATCTACAATAGGAGAAGGAGAGATGGGTAATGAAAGTTATTTTAACAGCAGACCATGCAGGCATGACAATACGCAGCGAAGTAAAAAATCTGTTGGAAGAAATGAGTATTGAATACGAAGACACTGGCTGTTCATGCGAGACATCAGTCGATTATCCGGATTATTCATTGCCGGCGGCTGAACGTGTTGCCAGCGGTGAATTTGATCGAGGTATCTTTATTTGCGGGACAGGGATTGGCATGTCGATTTCGGCAAATAAGGTGAAAGGAATACGGTGTGCATTGACACATGATGTTTATAGTGCGAAATTAACTCGCCAGCACAATGACTCCAATATCCTTGCAATGGGTGAACGAGTAATTGGCCCTGGTCTGGCTCGCGAAATTGCTAAAATATGGCTTGAAACTGAATTTGATGGTGGGCGCCACGCAAATCGTATCGGAAAAATCACATCATACGAAGATAAATAAAGTCTCCTAAAACAGGATGGTGATTTATGATGACGGATTTAATACAGCGAGTCGAGCGTGATGTGGAAGCTATCGTTTCACAATGGATTGAAAGTGACCATCTTAAGAAGGGCGATTTATTTGTAATTGGCTGTTCAACAAGTGAAGTCGCTGGCTCGCATATAGGTACATCCGGGAGTGAGGAGATTGCTTCAGTTATTTTTAAAGCGTTAAAAAGGCTAAAGCAGCAAATTGGTGTTCAGCTCGTTTTCCAATGCTGTGAACATTTGAATCGAGCCTTAGTCGTTGAAAAAGAAACGATGCTACAGCAGCACCTTGAGGAAGTTTCCGTTATCCCAGTGCGAAAAGCAGGTGGATCAATGGCAACGTTTGCCTATAAGAATATGGTTGATCCAGTAGTTGTTGAAACGATTCAGGCAAACAGTGGAATGGATATAGGAGAAACTATGATTGGCATGCACTTAAGGCAAGTAGCTGTCCCGCTCCGTTTTGAACAACGGATGATTGGTGATGCAAGGGTGACAACTGCACGCACACGACCAAAATTAATCGGCGGAAAGCGTGCAGTATATGAAGATATAGAATTAAATAATCGTTGCACTTAATTACATAAGGGGGAAGTATAATGGAACATGTTAAACAAGCAGATAATGAATTATTTAACGCAATTCAAGCAGAAAAAACACGGCAGCAGGAGAAAATTGAGCTAATCGCATCTGAAAACTTTGTATCTGAAGCAGTTATGCAAGCAATGGGTTCCGTGCTAACTAATAAATATGCAGAAGGTTATCCAGGTAAACGCTACTATGGTGGCTGTGAGCATGTTGATGTAGTAGAAAATTTGGCGCGTGATCGTGCAAAAAAATTGTTTGATGCAGAACATGCTAATGTACAGCCTCATTCTGGTGCACAAGCAAATATGGCAGTCTATTTTACTGCATTAGAACCAGGCGATACTGTTTTAGGAATGAATCTTAACCATGGCGGTCACCTAACACATGGTAGCCCAGTTAATTTCAGTGGTAAGCTTTATAACTTCGTTGACTATGGTGTCGATAAGGAAACTGAGCAGCTTGACTATGATGCTGTTTTAGAACACGCAAAAGAAGTACAGCCAAAGATGATTGTTGCCGGGGCTAGTGCATATTCACGTGAAATTGATTTTGGCAAATTCCGCGAAATTGCAGATGCCGTAGATGCATATCTTATGGTTGATATGGCACATATCGCTGGTCTAGTCGCTTCCGGATTACATTCTAGTCCTGTTCCATATGCAGATTTTGTCACAACAACTACACATAAAACATTGCGTGGCCCACGTGGCGGAATGATTCTTTGTAAAGAAGAATACGCGAAGAAAATCGACAAGTCCGTGTTTCCAGGTATGCAGGGTGGACCATTAATGCATGTGATTGCTGCAAAAGCAACATCATTTAAAGAAGCATTATCAGACGATTTTAAATCATACTCCAAGCAGGTCATTGAAAACGCAAAAACTATGGGTGAAGCACTGAAGAACGAAGGAGTACGTGTTGTTTCTGGTGGAACAGATAATCATTTATTGTTACTCGACGTTACTCCACTGGAACTTACAGGTAAGGTCGCTGAAAAAGTACTGGATGAAATTGGTATTACTACGAATAAAAATACAATTCCATTTGATACGGAGAGTCCATTCGTAACAAGTGGCGTCCGCATCGGAACCGCTGCTATCACAACACGCGGCTTTGCAAAAGCAGAAATGAAAGAAATCGCATCAATTATTTCATTCACATTAAAAAATCATGAAGATGAAGTTAAATTAAGTGAAGCTGCAGATCGCGTTAAAGCGTTAACTGGCAAGTTTCCACTATACGCATAACTAATCAGGATGTTCCTTTTTGAGGAGCATCCCTTTTTGGTTAAAGTTTAACGGTTCACTTGAAAGCTTGTCCTTTTTTCAGTACAATTTTAAAGATGCAACTATTAATAAGGAGTGATCGGCAAAATGGGAAATGTATTCGTACTGGATCATCCGTTAATTCAACATAAGTTAACGTACATAAGAGAAAAGTCTACAGGAACAAAAGAATTTCGTGAGCTTGTTGACGAGGTTGCAATGTTAATGGCCTTTGAAATCACAAGAAATCTTCCGCTGCAGGATAAAACGATCAATACACCAGTGATGGAAACACAAACGAAAGTATTAGCTGGTAAAAAGATTGGTCTTATACCAATTCTTCGTGCTGGTCTTGGAATGGTTGACGGCGTATTGAAGCTAATTCCAGCAGCAAAAGTTGGTCATGTTGGTTTATACCGCGATCCAGAAACACTGAAACCGGTGGAGTATTACATTAAACTTCCATCGGATATAGAAGAGCGTGAATTAATAGTTATTGACCCAATGCTTGCTACTGGCGGATCAGCAAATGATGCGATTCATTCCTTAAAAAAACGTGGTGCTAAGCAAATCCGTTTAATGTGTCTAATTGCTGCACCTGAAGGTGTGGAAGTAATTAAAGAAGAGCATCCGGATGTTGATATTTACCTTGGAGCTCTTGATGAAAAGTTAGATGATAAAGGCTATATAAGACCAGGCCTTGGTGATGCTGGAGACCGTCTGTTTGGTACAAAATAAGTTTAAGGTGGAAATATAATGAGTAGACGTATTAAAGTCATGACAATATTTGGAACGAGGCCAGAAGCAATCAAAATGGCACCGCTTGTTCTTGAATTGAAGAAGCGCCCAGATGAATTTGAGCCAATTGTTACTGTAACTGCACAGCATCGGGAAATGCTCGACCAAGTGCTGGATATTTTTGAAATTACACCTGATTTCGATTTAAATATTATGAAACAAAAACAGTCATTGGCACAAATCACAACACGAGCACTTGAAGGCTTGGACGAGGTAATGAAAGAAACCAAACCAGATATTGTGCTTGTCCATGGCGATACGACTACAACATTTGCTGCTTCCCTTGCTGGTTACTACAATCAGATTGCAGTTGGGCATGTTGAAGCAGGCTTACGTACGTGGGATAAATATTCACCATATCCAGAGGAAATGAATCGCCAGTTAACAGGTGTTATGGCTGATTTGCATTTTGCACCAACCGATAGATCAATGCAAAACCTATTGGAGGAAAATAAACCATACGACAGTATTTTTGTAACAGGAAATACAGCAATAGATGCATTGAAAACGACGGTTGACGATGCGTATTCAAGCCCAATCATTGATGCACTTGGAGACAAGCGATTAGTTCTTATGACAGCCCATCGGCGCGAGAACCTTGGTAATAATATGGAGCAAATGTTCCGGGCCATTAAGCGGCTCGTCGAAACACATGATGACGTTCAGGTTGTCTACCCAGTCCATTTGAATCCAGTTGTCCAGAAGACCGCAAATGGTATCTTAGGTGATGATGGTCGCATTCAATTAATTGAGCCACTTGGTGTTGTTGACTTTCATAACTTTGCAGCCAGGTCCCATTTAATTATGACCGATTCAGGCGGGGTACAGGAGGAAGCTCCATCATTGGGTGTACCTGTCCTCGTTCTGCGTGATACAACCGAGCGACCTGAAGGTATTGACGCGGGAACATTAAAATTAGCAGGGACCGATGAAGATACAATTTTTGACCTAGCTAATGAATTGCTGAGTGATGACGAGGCTCATCTAAAAATGGCTAAAGCGTCCAATCCATATGGTGACGGAGAGGCTTCAAGAAAAATAGCCGACGCGATAGTAGGATATTTCAATAGTTAGTTGATAAAAATCCAGCCTTGGCGCTGGGTTTTTTTCGTCGAAATGCTACTAGAAATGTCTAAGTGAATGAGCAATACACCGTGTTTTTTCACTCTACTCGATTTATTTCCCATGTATGAATCTTCCTCTTTTGCCAAATGATAAATAGCACACATTATCGATCAAAAGGGGACCCATAAGCTATGCGTTTTTTCCTGACTATACTATTATTATCCATTACAGTCTTACCTGCATCTACCCACGCAATAGCCGATAATACCGCATCCATTATCATAGAAGTTGAAGGTGATCCATCAGAACATAAAAAATATCTTGAAGTGTATCATCCTTACATAGATGTTATTGCAACGTACGAGACACTTTTTAACGGCCTAGCACTGCAGGCAACCCCTAAAAAACTGGAGAAAATGGAATCATTGGAGTTTATTAAAGCCATTCATCCCGTTACTACATATCAAACACAGTACGAGCTGCTTAAAGAAAAAACGAAAAACGCAGTTATGCCTGCCTCTCTCAATGACACCACATATACTGGAAAAGGTGTACAGGTGGCTGTAGTCGACACAGGAATTGATTATGACCATTCGGACCTCGCTTCAAATTATGTAGCAGGATTTGATTTGGTAGATCTTGATGATGATCCGATGGAAACAATCCAATCCCAAGGAATGCCGACGCTTCATGGGACACATGTAGCAGGAATAATTGCAGCTAATGGTGATCTGGAGGGGGTTGCTCCTCAAGTTGATTTATATGCATATCGTGCTCTTGGCCCTGGTGGTCGAGGAACATCCGTACAAGTGATTGCGGCATTGGAACAGGCTGTGGATGATGGGGCAGATATCATTAATCTCTCCCTGGGAAATTCTGTGAATGGTCCGGATTTTCCGACAAGTGTTGCTGTAAATCGTGCGGTTGAACTTGGTGTCGCAGTCGTCATTGCTAATGGGAATAATGGGCCGGGCGACTGGACTGTTGGCTCACCTGCCACGGCAACAAATGCGCTTTCTGTTGGAGCGACAGCTAATCCGCAGACAGTGCCATATTTGTTGGAAACATTGGAAGATAAAAAAATTAAACTAACGCAAATGGCAGGGTCAACACCATGGAATTTCTCGACAGACTATAAGATAGCGCAACTAACCAGCAAAAACATCAAAGGTAAAATAGCTTTCTCCAGTCGTGGGAAAACCCCTTTTCACAAAAAAGCTAAGATGGCACAGGATGCTGGGGCAATCGCGTTGCTTATTTCAAATAATGAGCCTGGTATTTTTCAAGGGTCAGTTGAGAATGCGGAAGATCCAATTCAGATCCCCGTTGCAGCCATTTCGAAACAGGATGGGGAATGGCTTGAGCAATACACGAAGGGCAAGACAGTTTACATGGAATCAAATTACGAAAAGTCTAAACTAGCAATAGCAGATTTTAGTTCTCGTGGTCCTGTAACGGTTAACTGGGACTTGAAGCCTGAAGTTAGTGCACCAGGCACAAATATCCTAAGCACCGTTCCAGGAGGATACCAGGAGCTGCAGGGAACAAGTATGGCGGCTCCACATGTAACAGGAGCAATGGCACTCCTTAAAGAAGCACATCCAGACTGGACAATTAAACAACTTACCGGTGCACTAAAAACCACTGCAAGCAGGATTAATACAAATCAATCAATACCTTTCAAACCAAACATTCAGGGGATGGGTGAAATTCAGCCACAAAAAGCTATAAATACCCCAACTATTATCCATAATCCATTGCTGTCATTCAGAAAAGTAACGGATTACAAAGAAACAAAGAAGATTGAACTGACCATCGAAAATAACTCCAAACAGGTACAAACTTATGCATTTAACATACCCAAGCAGCAAAAGGGACTTAGATGGAATCTGCCACAGACGTTTACAATCCCAGCCGGCGAGACGAGGAAGATCCCTGTTGAACTGAGTGTTAACAGTACATTACTAGAAAAAGGACTACACCAAGGTTGGCTTACGTTAAAGCAGGGAAAAGAGCTGTATCATTTACCATACTTGTTTGTGAATGAAACTGCTGATTATCCTAAGGCAATGGGATTCGAATTTTCATTAAAACCTTTTTCAGATGACCAGTTTGTCTATCAGCTATACTTAACTGACCCAGCTAAAAGTGTCGATGTGAAGTTGTACAACCCCGAAACTCTGATTTTTGATCGGCAGTTTTTACAAACGGAAGAAGTGCAGGTAGGTATGAATGAAGGTTATTTAAAAGAATCTGAATTAGGTAAACCTGGAAGGTATCTTGCAATTATTACGGTTCATTTGGAGAATGGCAAGCTTGATAGTTATCAAACCGTAATTTATATTCAATAACCAAATTCGACAAGATACTGTTCACAGAATCGTCATTAAATTAAGGAGTGATTTCATTTATAATAGTAACTAAGTAATTATTTCATGGTTTGTCTGTACTCGGTGAAATGGTAGCATTATGCTGCCTGAAAATTGGTAACTAGTCAAGTAGTTTTTCGTTGTCATTCTAATTGACAATGGGGTATGGCTAATGTACACTAATCAAGTGTGGAATGATAAGGGTTACACTATGCTGAAATAATTGTGTTTTTAAGTAAAAATTGTTACATAAGTGTACCAAAATTGTTCCGCATAAGCAGTGATTTATCTCACTTATTTTTTTGTTTTAACTAGTAAAAATATTTAAGTGAGGTCAATTCGACAAGCTTTTTAATAGAGCTTGACTACGAACAATCTATTTTACGCGAAAACACAGGAGAAGAGTCAAATCATGTCGAATTATCAAAGTATGGCCACTCGACAACGTAAGTGGATGTTCTACCTTCTCGCAGTTTGGGTACTTGGAGCAGGGTTTACCCCATATCAGAGTATCTTCCTCGGACTTCTTTTAGGAAGCATCGTAAGTTTTTATAATTTATCGCTTTTACAAAAGAAAACAAACGATTTTGCAGAGTCTGTAGAAAAGAATCAATCCGCAAGAGGGCTCGGTACTGTATCGCGACTAGCAGCAGTAGCATTAGCCGTTATTATCGCACTTCGCTTTGAAGAACATTTTCATATTATTGCTGTTTTAATTGGATTAATGACATCCTATCTCGTCATTATAATAGATTTTGTTATGTTCAAATCTAAGGAGTAGTGCATGGAAGAGGGGTGAAGAAAGTGGATCATGAAGCACCATTAGCATTAGATGTATTTGGAATATCATGGCTTGATTTTAATTTATCCAACGTATTGATGATGGCAATTGCCTCCCTTATCGTGTTCGTTCTTTGTGTACTAGGTTCTAGAAAGCTTCAAATGAAGCCAACAGGTGCACAGAATTTTATGGAATGGGTCATTGACTTTGTAAAAGGAATGATTAATGACACGATGGATTGGAAAACAGGTAAGGTTTTCTTGCCTCTGGGTCTGACACTCATCACATACATTCTTGTAAGTAACTTAATGGGTGTTGCAACAATGGTAACATTCGGCCATGACTTATGGTGGAAGTCGCCAACATCCGATCCTGGTATCACACTAACGCTATCAACAATGGTCATCGTGTTAACCCATTATTATGGAATAAAAGTACGCGGGGTAAAAGAATACGGAAAAGACTATATACGTCCATTTCCTGTGTTCCTACCAATAAAGATCATTGAAGAGTTTGCTAACACACTAACATTAGGTCTTCGTCTATTTGGTAACATCTATGCTGGGGAAGTACTGCTTGGCTTACTGGCAGCTACGACATCAGCAGGTATTTGGGGATTCCTTGGTGGAGCAATTCCGATGTTGGCATGGCAAGGGTTCAGCTTGTTTATAGGTTCAATCCAAGCATTTATTTTCACAATGCTAACAATGGTCTATATGTCACACAAAGTGTCAAGTGACCATTAAGCAATATTATTTTTGTTAATTAGCCAGTTTCAGCAGAACTTATCTGCTGGAACAGGAAATTATTAGTTACACTTATGCAGTAAGAAAGAATTTATACTTTCTTAACTGCGGAAAAACTTATACAACTATTTTGAGGAGGATTTATATTATGAGTGCTTTAGCAGCAGCAGTAGCAGTAGGTTTAGCGGCATTAGGTGCCGGTGTAGGTAACGGTTTGATCGTAAGTCGTACGGTTGAGGGGATTGCACGTCAGCCAGAACTTAAAAGTCAACTTCAAACAACAATGTTTATTGGTGTAGGTTTGGTTGAGGCAATGCCGATTATCGCGGTAGTAATCGCGCTAATGGTAATGTAATTAAATTTAATCACAAACGAACTTTAATGGCGGAGCGTGTCTATTAAATTAAATAATATAACCTTCGCCGTTGTTTTCAATTTATATTTTAATGCCCAATAAGTAACGTGAAAGGAGTGAATTTTGTGCAAGCATTCACTGGGTTTACTACTATTTATGCATCACTTGGAGGTCTCCAGGTAGGCGACATGCTGACACAACTGTTCTTCTTTATCGTATTGCTTATACTACTGCGTAAATATGCATGGGGCCCATTAATGGGAGTAATGCAAAAGCGTGAAGAATATGTAGCAAATGAAATAGAAGAAGCAGAAAAAAGTCGTGCTGAAGCAGAGAAATCATCACAAGAGGCCGCGGCTCAATTGAAACAAACAAAACAAGAAGCACAAAAGATCATTGAAGATGCAAAAAGTGCTGGTGTGAAGCAAGAGCAGGATATTGTGGAATCTGCACGCGACGAAGCAAACCGCATCAAGAAATCAGCACAAGAAGAAATCGAGAATGAAAAAGAGAAAGCACTTCAAGCACTTCAAGATAAGGTGGCTTCATTATCTGTTCTTATAGCAAGTAAAGTTATTGAAAAAGAAATCAGTGAACAAGATCAAGAGAAATTGATCAACGAATATATTAAAGAGGCAGGAGAAGAGTAATGAGTGAAGCAGTAGTTGCCAAACGTTATGCAGACGCTCTTTTTCAGCTTGGAAACGAACAAGGAAAAATAGAACAGTTAGTAGAAGAATTTAATGTTCTAAAAGAAGTATTTGAATCAAATAGTAAACTTTTAACATTCCTAAAGCATCCACGTGTTAATAATGCGGAAAAGAAACAATTTGTCGATGAAGTGTTTCATGATTTCTCAAGTGATATCGTTCATACATTAAAAATTCTTGCAGAACGTCATCGCATTGAGATTGTACCAGACATTATTGACCATTTTATCCATTCGGTAAACGATGCAAAAGGAATTGCAGTAGCTACAGTATATTCTGTTCGTGAACTAACAGGTGCTGAAAAACAGGAGCTTGAAAACACATTTGCAAAACGACTTAATAAACAAACAATCAAGCTAAATAACATTGTTGATCCATCTATTGTTGGCGGCATTAAGTTACGCATCGGCAACACAATATATGATGGAACAATTAGTGGAAAACTAAAGCGTATCGAACGGAGTATTGTAACTGCAAACTAATGAAGATAGGGGTGAAATGGTATGAGCATCAAAGCTGAAGAAATCAGTAGTCTGATTAAACAGCAAATTGAGAGTTTTGACTCGGAAATTGAAGTTAGCGATGTCGGGACTGTAATTGAAGTCGGAGACGGCATCGCCCGTGCTCATGGTCTTGACGATGTCATGGCAGGTGAGCTTGTTGAATTTTCAAACGGTGTAATGGGCATGGCGCAAAACCTTGAAGAAAGTAATGTTGGTATCGTTATTTTAGGCCCATTTACAGAGATCAAAGAAGGCGATGAAGTACGCCGCACAGGCAGAATCATGCAAGTACCAGTTGGTGAGGAGCTGCTTGGACGCGTTGTTAATCCTCTAGGACAAACAATTGATGGAAAAGGGCCAGCTGAAACAACTAAATCACGTCCGATTGAATCTGCGGCACCTGGTGTTATGGATCGTAAATCAGTTGATGAACCATTACAAACAGGTATTAAAGCAATCGATGCACTTGTACCAATTGGTCGTGGGCAACGTGAGCTTATCATTGGGGACCGTCAAACAGGTAAAACAACTGTAGCGGTTGATACCATTATAAACCAAAAAGATCAGGATATGATCTGTATATATGTTGCAATCGGTCAAAAAGAGTCAACCGTTAGAGGTACAGTTGAAACATTCCGTCGTCATGGTGCATTGGATAACACAATTGTAGTAACTGCAGGTGCATCAGACCCTGCGCCATTACTATATTTGGCTCCATATACAGGTGTATCAATGGGTGAAGAATTTATGTATAACGGTAAGCATGTACTAGTTGTTTATGATGACTTGTCAAAACAAGCAGCAGCATACCGTGAACTTTCATTATTACTACGTCGCCCGCCAGGCCGTGAAGCATTCCCAGGGGATGTTTTCTACTTACATTCACGCCTTCTGGAACGTGCAGCGAAGTTAAATGATGACAAAGGCGGCGGTTCGTTAACTGCACTGCCATTTGTTGAAACACAAGCAGGCGATATTGGTGCATATATCCCAACAAACGTAATCTCTATTACAGATGGACAGATTTTCTTACAATCTGACTTGTTCTTCTCTGGTGTTCGACCAGCGATTAACGCAGGTTTATCTGTATCCCGTGTTGGTGGTTCAGCACAAATTAAAGCAATGAAAAAAGTAGCAGGTACGCTACGTCTTGACCTTGCATCTTTCCGTGAGTTGGAAGCATTCGCTCAGTTTGGCTCTGATCTTGATAAAGCTACAAAAGCAAAGCTAGATCGTGGTGCACGTACAGTTGAAGTACTTAAACAAGGGTTGAATAAGCCAATAGCTGTTGAAAAACAGGTATTGATTATTTACGCACTTACAAAAGGCTTCCTGGATGAGATTCCTGTAGAGGATATCACACGTTTTGAAAGTGAATTCCATCTATGGTTGGATGAAAATAGTAAAGAATTGCTTGCATCTATTCGTGATACTGGTAAATTACCAGAAGCAGAAAAGATGGATGATGCAGTTGCGTCATTTAAAAAGACATTCTTACCTAGTGAATAATTGTATAGTACGATAATTGCCCAGAATTAAAAGGAGGTTCGACTAAAAACGTCACGTCTTGTGGCAAAGTCGAACTAACCTGCATCCTTGAAAAAGGAATCCCCTTTTTCTGCGTGTGATGTAACTCAGGGAGTTTTTATTATCCTGTAGGCCATAATGAAAGGGTGGTGAAAAAGCTTGGCATCACTTAGAGATATTAAAAATCGTATTAGTTCCACAACAAAGATGAAACAGATTACAAAGGCTATGGAGATGGTCTCCGCTTCCAAATTAAACAAAGCAGAACAGAATGTTAAATCATTCGTTCCATACAGTGAAAAAATGGAGGAAGTAGTCGGCAGCATTGCAAACGGAAACACGGATGCACAACATCCAATGTTGCAAAAACGCGATGTTAAAAAGACTGGTTATATTGTGATTACATCTGACCGCGGTTTGGCAGGTGCTTATAACAGCAGCGTGCTGCGTAATGTGTTTCGGACAATTAACGAACGTCATAATTCTTCAGATGAGTATACAGTAGTTGCAATTGGACGTATTGGATATGAGTTTTTCAAGAAACGTGATATGCCGATTGCCAAGAGTATAATCGGATTGGCTGACCAACCTGATTTTGCTGAAATTAAAGAACTTGCATCTGAAACAGTGCAAATGTTCACTGACGAAGAAATTGATGAATTAAACATCTATTATAACCATTATGTAAGTGCGATTTCTCAGGAAGTTACATCGAAAAAAATACTGCCGATTACTGACATTGAAGGTAAGGCTGGTATGAGTGGCAGTCAGTATGAATATGAACCGGATCAAGAGCAAATTCTCAAGGTTCTATTACCACAATATGCAGAGAGCTTAATTTACGGTGCATTGTTAGACGGTAAAGCGAGTGAACACGCAGCACGGAGAACTGCAATGAACAGTGCATCCGATAATGCTGAGGATATTATTGATGACTTGTCATTGTCATATAACCGTGCACGCCAGGCAGCTATCACACAAGAGATTACCGAGATAATTGGTGGAGTTGCAGCACTAGAATAGCTACTTGACCAGTTCGAAAGTAAGATAGGAGGGAAACTGATGAACAAAGGACATGTTACACAAATTATGGGACCAGTTGTTGACGTTAAATTTGGCGACAACCAGCTTCCAGAAATTTATAACGCATTAGTTGTCCGTTCTGAAGCAACAGATGAAGGCGGAGTAGATATCGACCTTACATTGGAAGTTGCACTTCATCAAGGCGATAACACTGTTCGTACCATTGCAATGGGATCGACTGATGGTGTTAAGCGTGGTATGCCAGTAGAAGACCAAGGCAGTGCTATAACAGCACCAGTTGGTGAAGTTACATTAGGACGGGTATTTAATGTTTTAGGTGAAAAAATAGATCTTGACGAACCATTAGCAGAAGACACTCGACGTGATCCAATTCACCGGGAAGCACCTGAATTTGAAAACTTAGCAACAGAAACTGAGATTTTAGAAACAGGTATTAAAGTTGTTGACTTACTAGCACCATATATTAAAGGTGGTAAAATCGGATTGTTCGGTGGTGCCGGTGTAGGTAAAACCGTTCTAATTCAAGAGTTAATCAATAACATCGCTCAAGAGCACGGTGGTATTTCTGTATTCGCCGGTGTAGGTGAGCGTACACGTGAAGGTAATGACCTTTACTATGAAATGAAGGATTCAGGCGTTATTGCGAAAACTGCAATGGTATTTGGTCAGATGAACGAGCCACCTGGTGCACGTATGCGTGTTGCTTTAACAGGCTTGACAATGGCTGAATATTTCCGTGATGAAAAACAACAGGACGTGTTGTTATTTATTGATAATATTTATCGTTTTACCCAGGCAGGTTCGGAAGTATCAGCACTTCTAGGACGTATGCCATCTGCAGTTGGTTACCAGCCAACACTTGCAACAGAGATGGGACAACTGCAAGAGCGTATTACATCAACAGATAAAGGTTCTGTTACGTCAATCCAGGCAATTTATGTACCTGCCGATGACTACACAGACCCCGCACCAGCAACAACTTTCGCTCACTTGGATGCAACAACCAACTTGGACCGAAAACTATCCGAGCAAGGTATTTATCCAGCAGTGGATCCATTAGCATCTACTTCACGCGCATTAGACCCTGAAGTAGTAGGTAATGATCATTATGAAGTAGCTCGTGAAGTACAACAAACAATTCAAAAGTATAAAGAATTGCAGGATATCATTGCAATCCTTGGTATGGATGAATTATCTGACGAAGATAAACAAACTGTATCACGCGCACGCCGTATTCAGTTCTTCTTATCTCAAAACTTCCACGTAGCTGAACAGTTTACAGGCCAAAAAGGTTCTTATGTACCAGTTAGTGAAACAGTTAAAGGGTTCAGAGAAATTCTTGATGGAAAATATGACGATCTGCCAGAGGATGCATTCCGCCTAGTTGGTCGCATCGAAGACGTAGTTGAAAAAGCAAAAGACATGGAATAAGGAAAAGCGAAGGCTATTGAACAGCGACGAACGGACTGCTCCCTGCCATGCAGGGTGGACCAGCGTTGCCGTGCAAAGCGGCGTTTTTAGCTGATTATCCTTAAGCCTCTAGATAAAGGAAACATGCCCCTTCATAGAGGCATGCCGACGTTGGGCGTATAGCCCGACTTTAGTCGGCCTTCACTAACAGAGCTGATGTTTACTTATCATACTGAGGCGAGGGAAGTCTCGCTAGTCGCTATGAGCCGTAGCTAGACAATAACGAAGACAAAATAGCGGGTGGGAAGTATTAATTCGCATTCGACTATTTACTTGTCTGAGGAGGGGTTACATTGAAAACACTAACTGTGAGTGTTGTTACTCCTGATGGTCCAGTATTGGAAGATAGTTTCGATATGGTTAGCTGTAAAGCAGAAAATGGGGAGCTTGGTATTTTACCAGGACACATCCCAATGGTTGCTCCTTTAACAATTAGCGGTGTACGATTAAAACGCGAAAATGATACGGAGCGATTAGCTGTGAATGGCGGGTTTTTGGAGGTAAGGCCAGATAAGGTAACAATTCTTGCTCAGTCTGCTGAAAAACCTTCTGAAATCAATGTTGATCGTGCACGAGAAGCAAAAACACGAGCAGAGAAACGCCTCCAGTCTAAACAAGATGATATCGACTTCCAACGGGCAGAATTAGCACTCAAACGAGCAACGAATCGACTGGAAATCGGTCGGTAAAAAATGCAGAAAAGTCTCTTGTAACAGAATGTTATAAGGGATTTTTTTGTTGTTGAATTTTCTTTAACATAATGCGATTAATACGGTAAAATCAACAGAAGAGAGTGGAACATCGACAGAAGAGCGTGGAACATCAACAGAAAAGGCGATACATCAAGAGAAGAGCATGAAACATCAACAGAAGAGTGTCAACATCAACAGAAGAGCGTCAACATCAACAGAAAAGCATGAAACATCAACAGAAGAAACGGAACATCGACAGAGAGGCGAAACATCAACAGAAAAGCCGAATTATCAACAGAAGGGCAAGGAACATCAACAGAAGAGCGTCAGCATTTACAAAAAGATCACAACTCGTTTTACTCAGTAGGATTCCCCCCTAATCCATTTCATTTCCCACTATATTATGTCGATATTTCCCGGGAAATGAAATAAATAGTCGCATTCTTAAACACTTCTCTCGACAATCAAATAATTGACAACAAGCACTATACATGGCAAGGTTACAGTAGTGAAATAACAATCGAGTAGTAAAATCATTAAAAGCAAGGTGTGAAAATATGTCGTCAATTGGACTAACAGCATTAATAAGTATGATATCGCATTTAATCTTCATATATATAACTTGGAGAGTCGTTACAACGGTTAATTTCGATCCACTAATAAGGAAGGGTCGTGAAACGGAAGCAAGAATTTTAATTATGTTCATTACAATAGTTATTGGGGCCGGGGTTAGCAGGTTCTTTTTGGAATTTCTTCAATGGTCTCAAGATCTAATGTTTCTTTTCTAAAACATCACTAATTAATACAAATTTATAAATCTATCATATGAAAATCATGTCGATAATTTACTAGGTTTTCTAGGTATTTTAAGTAATCTCCCTGTTCATACTATTTATATAGTTTTGCAAGGGGGATTTTTTTATGAAGAAGATTGTACTTATGTCAATTATATTATTATTAACTACGGGTGCTGCAGTTAGCCAAAAGCAGCAGGAAGAAATGTCAGCGTTGGCTTCAACACTGACTGGGAACGATATGGAAGTTGAAAATTGGGAGGTAACAATTAAAGAGCAAATGAGCAAGGATAGGGTAAAACAGTTAATTAAAAAGCTAAAAACAAAAAATAGTCAAATGGTCACTAGCAAAGAAGCTGAAAACAGTATAAAATATTCTTTTGGGTACATTAACAAAAAGACAAATATTAACGAAACATATAATATTGTCATTCCTAAAGACGATAAGTATCAGGCACAATTTACTGTAGTACTCGAAGGGAATTCATGGAATAAATCTATTAAAAAAGATTATTTAAATAGACTTGAATCGATACAATATGATTTTTTTAGTGATAAATCTACAAAATTCGCTTGTATTACTACAACATTAAGTGGTAAACTTGGAAGTGTTTATTTTTTAAATAGAATAAAAGAATCGTTGAACTTACAGAATATAGACGAACAGTCAGATACAGTAGAAAATTCAATGTTAAATAAAGTTGTGTATGGGTATACACCATTATGGGACCAGAAAATCACTATAATGGATAAGCCTATGAACTTACAACTAGCGTTTAAAGATATTGAAAATGGGAAAACCAAACTAACGATAGGAACACCTATCCTGATTACTGAATATTAATATAGTGAAAATGGAACATAAGGAGATTTGGAATATGGAAAAAATCATAGTACGAGGCGGGAATCAACTGAATGGCACTGTTAAAGTAGAAGGTGCCAAAAATGCAGTGTTACCTGTAATCACTGCAAGTATTCTTGCAAGCGAAGGTGAAAGTATTATCACCGACGTTCCTAACTTAGCTGATGTGTATACAATTAATGAAGTTTTACGAAATATGAATGCAAACGTACATTTTGAAAATAATACAATTAACGTAGATGCAACAAAACCCTTGAAAACAGAAGCTCCTTTCGAATATGTACGTAAAATGCGTGCATCCGTGCTTGTTCTTGGGCCACTTCTGGCTCGTTATGGTCATGCGAAGGTTGCGATGCCTGGTGGCTGTGCGATTGGATCACGACCAATAGATTTACATTTAAAAGGCTTTGAGGCTATGGGTGCAAATGTACACGTTGGTAATGGTTTTGTGGAATTGGAATCAGAAGGACGTCTGCACGGTGCAAAAATCTATTTGGATATGCCAAGTGTTGGTGCAACAGAAAATATTATCATGGCTGCAGCACTAGCTGAGGGTAAGACTATTATAGAAAATTGCGCTAAAGAACCTGAGATTGTTGATTTAGCTAATTTCCTTAACAAAATGGGCGCTAGAGTAATTGGTGCTGGAACAGAAACAATTCGTATTGAAGGTGTCGAAAAACTTTATGGAACGGAGCATGGGATTATTCCAGACCGTGTAGAAGCTGGGACATTTATGGTCGCAGCAGCAATAACTGGTGGAAATGTATTTATCGAAAATGCTGAAACTGAGCATTTGCGTTCTGTTATTTCCAAACTGCAAGAAATGGATGTAACCGTTCTGGAAGAGCATGATGGTATTCGGGTTATTGGACCTGATAAATTAAAGTCTACTGACATTAAGACATTACCACATCCAGGGTTTCCGACTGATATGCAGTCACAGATGATGTCATTAATGCTTAGTGCATATGGCACTAGTGTTATAACTGAAACAGTGTTTGAGAACCGTTTTATGCATGTGGAGGAATTTCGCCGCATGAATGCTAAAATGAAAATAGAAGGCCGCAGTGTTATTATTGAAGGGCCATCTGATCTGCAAGGTGCTGAAGTTGCTGCATCTGATTTACGTGCGGCTGCAGCACTAATTTTGGCTGGACTACGTGCAGAAGGATTCACACGTGTGACAGAATTAAAGCATCTTGATCGCGGATATGTTGATTTCGCTGGAAAATTAGCTGCATTAGGTGCGGATATTGAACGTGTAGATGAAAACGGGGATGTTGTTAACCCCTTTGTACAAGTAGATAAACAAAATGAATCAATTATTGCTGAGCTTTCCTAGGTAAGTAAAATGAATTTATAGAATATAAGATTTGAGGCAGATGTTAGTTTTTTTGACATCTGCCTTTTCTTTTGCAAAAAAACAGGCATATTTTCTTACTGCATATTGCAACTATGGTGCCCACTAATAGTGCTTGGCTATTGTTAAGTTTTCTAATTAAATATGTTCCAAACATTAATTTCATTCAAATTCATCATTGTATTTTAGCTTTTCTATGGTAAAATTGAAAGAAAATTACGAACTCAAAAAGGAGCATACATCATGAAATTATACATTTCTGTAGACATGGAAGGAATAACAGGACTTCCTGATTATACATATGTGGACTACAAAGAACACAACTATGAACGCGGACGTAAAATTATGACAGATGAAACAAATTATGTCATTGATACTGCGTATAAGTTTGGTTGTGATGAAATCTTAATAAATGATAGTCACTCTAAAATGAATAATATTTTAATAGAACAGCTGAATCCGGATGCAACTTTAATTACAGGGGAAGTAAAACCCTATTCTATGATGCAAGGATTGGATGATAGCTATGCAGGAGCAATGTTTGTCGGATACCATGCTCGTGCAGGTCAATACGGTGTAATGTCACATGCCATGATTCACGCAGTACGGAATTTCTATATCAACGATAAGCCAATCGGAGAGCTTGGGTTAAACGCTTATCTTGCGGGCTATTACGGTGTTCCAATTTTAATGGTTGCTGGTGATGATCAAGCTGCCAAAGAAGCGGAGGAACTAATTCCAAACATTACAACCGCCGCAGTAAAAGAGACTATCTCACGGTCGTCGGTCAAAAGCCTAACTCCTAAAAAGGCAGGGGAGCTACTAACCAATAAAGTAAACCAAGCATTGGATAATCGGCATAATGTTAAGCCGTTAACACTACCCGAAAATCCTACCTTAGAGATTGAATTTAATAACCACGGACAGGCTGAGTGGGCAAATCTTATGCCTGGAACAGAAATAGCGCCAGGCACTACAATCGTTAAATATCAAGCAAAAAATATTCTAGAAGCGTATCAAGCTATGCTGGTAATGACTGAGCTCGCTATGCGTACAACTTTTTCATAGGAGTGTAAACAGATGCTACGATATATTTTGAAGAGGTTTGCCATAATGGCAGTAACGTTATGGATTATAGTTACGCTTACTTTTGTCCTTATGATAACCATACCAGGCTCACCGTTAAACGAAGAACGGGGTACAAATGAAGTTGTCCAGGCTAACCTGGAAGCCCACTATAATCTGGATGAACCATATTACATACAATATTTGCTTTATTTAAAATCAATCGTTACCTTGGATTTCGGACCATCAATCAAGCAGCCTACTGAAACTGTAAATGACCTCCTTAGCCGAGGCTTTCCTGTATCATTTGAACTTGGTATGGTGACGATTTTAGTTGCTGTTATATCTGGAATACTTTTAGGAATTCTGGCAGCATTACGACATAATGGAATTATTGACTATCTGGCAATGAGTATAGCTGTTCTCGGTATCTCAATTCCTAACTTTGTCCTGGCAACAATATTCATTCAATCATTTGCAGTATATTTGGGGATATTGCCAGCAGCAACGTGGGCAAGTCCTCGTCACATGATATTACCTGTCGTCGCATTAGCTACAGGTCCGATGGCAATTATCGCCCGTCTGACACGTTCAACGATGATTGAGGTCCTAACTCAGGACTATATCAAGATGGCCCGTGCAAAAGGGTTGTCACCATGGAAGATTGTTGTAAAGCATGCCTTGAAAAATTCACTTATGCCTGTTGTGACGATTATGGGGACCCTGCTAGCGGGTATTCTGACGGGAACATTCGTTATTGAAAAAATCTATGCGATCCCAGGTATGGGAAAATATTTTATCGAAAGTATTAACCAGCGGGACTACCCAGTAATTATGGGGACAACCGTTTTCTATAGTGCATTCCTTATCTTCACACTATTTTTAGTAGATATTGCTTATGGAATACTAGACCCTAGAATCAAAATGCACAAAAAGGGGGGAGAATAATATGAAACTAGCAGATGAGTCAAAAACCTATTCTCCTGCCGACGTACCAGATGACTGGTTTAAGTGGAAGGAAAAAGACAATGAAGCAGCAGAGGCTGTTTCCAGACCATCACTTTCCTATTGGCAGGATGCCTGGAAACGACTTCGGAAAAATAAAATAGCAATGGCCGGGCTTATTTTTCTAATTTTACTAGGAATCATGGCAGTAATCGGTCCAATGCTCTCACCTTTCTCCGTTCGCGAACAGAACTTACCGAATCAATTTCAGCCACCAAATGGCACGCATTGGTTTGGCACTGACTCGCTTGGACGGGATGTATTTACACGGACATGGTATGGTGCGCGAATATCGCTATTTGTAGGCTTGATGGCAGCTCTCATAGACTTTTTCGTAGGTGTGATTTATGGTGGGATTTCCGGCTATAAAGGCGGACGTACAGACAATATCATGATGCGTATTATCGAAATTTTATATGGACTTCCATACTTATTAGTAGTTATTTTGCTGTTAGTAGTTTTAGGGCCAAGTCTAACAACGATTATCCTTGCACTGACAATAACAGGATGGGTTGGCATGGCCAGGATTGTTCGGGGTCAGGTTCTGCAAATCAAAAACTATGAATTTGTGCTGGCATCGAAGTCATTTGGTACAAAGACTAAACGAATCATTCGGAAAAATCTGCTTCCAAATACGATGGGACCGATTATTGTACAAATGACTTTAACCGTACCAACCGCAATTTTCGCAGAAGCGTTTTTAAGTTTCCTAGGTTTAGGTATTCAAACACCGTTTGCAAGTTGGGGTGTCATGGCGAATGACTCATTAGGGGCAATATTATCCGGTAAATGGTGGACTTTATTTTTCCCGGCATTCTTTATTTCATTTACAATGTTTGCATTTAACGTATTAGGCGACGGGCTTCAGGATGCACTCGATCCGAAGCTGAGGAAGTAGGTGACACAAATGGAAAAAATACTTGAAGTAAACGATCTTCACGTAACGTTCTCTACATATGGGGGAACGGTCAAAGCTGTACGGGGGGTGAATTTTCATTTAATTAAAGGAGAAACACTAGCAATCGTTGGAGAATCAGGCTGCGGAAAAAGTGTTACGTCAAATGCAATCATGCGGCTGATACCGGATCCACCGGGCAAAATTTCGAACGGGACGATTACATTTAATGGAAAGGATTTAACAAGTCTTCCGGAAAAAGAAATGCGTTCCATTCGCGGCTTTGATATATCAATGATATTTCAGGATCCGATGACAGCATTGAACCCAACGTTAACAATTGGCACACAGCTTGTTGAGGGATTACGGCAACATTATAATACGTCAAGTACTGATGCAAAGGCAAAAGCAATCGAAATGATGGATTTGGTAGGAATTCCAAATCCTGATGAACGACTAAAGCAATATCCCCACCAATTCAGCGGTGGAATGCGACAGAGAATTGTGATTGCAATGGCACTTATTTGTGAACCGGATCTGCTTATAGCAGACGAGCCAACAACAGCACTCGATGTAACGATTCAGGCACAAATCCTGGAACTCTTTGATAGAATTCAGCAACAAATGGGTGTCTCCATTATTTTGATTACCCATGACCTTGGAGTAGTTGCCAAAATTGCCGACCGCATTGCCGTTATGTATGCCGGAAAAATAATTGAAGTTGGCAGCAGGAGAGAGATTTTTTACAACCCAGAACATCCATATACAAAAGGACTGCTTAAATCAGTCCCACGTCTTGACTTACAAGGCGAAAAATTAATTCCGATTGACGGAACACCACCAGATTTATTCTCACCTCCCGCAGGATGTCCATTTACAGCAAGATGTCCATTCGCAATGGAGGTGTGTAATAAAGTTTACCCGGATCAGACTGAACTCAGCGACTCACACAAAGTGGATTGCTGGCTGCAGGATGAACGGGCTAAACAGCTTTTAGCAAGTACAGCAACAAAATAAAAACAAAAGGGGCGTTACAACTTATGAAGAAATGGTTTTTATTATTTATTTCTGTATTAACGATTATCGCATTAGCTGCGTGTACAACGAGTTCGGGCGGCGATGATTCAGGCAACGAAGGTAATGACGGAGAAGGCAACAGTGAAGGGGCAGAAAGTGAAGAAAAAGTATTGTATATGAACAATGGGGAAGAACCTACATCATTAAATCCACCAGTTGGTTTTGACTCAGTTTCATGGAATGTCTTGAACAACCTAATGGAAGGTTTAACACGTTTAGGGAAAGATGATACCCCACAACCAGCAATGGCTGAGGATTGGGAAAAATCCAATGGTGATAAAACATACACATTCCATCTTCGTGAGGATGCAAACTGGTCAAATGGGGACCCTGTAACAGCAGAAGATTTTGTTTATGCATGGAAGCAGCTGTTAAATCCTGAAACTGGTTCACCTGCTGCATTCCTAGGCTACTTTATCGAAGGTGGCGAGGCATACAACAGTGGTGAAGGATCTGCTGAAGATGTAATGGTAAAAGCAGTAGACGAAAAAACATTTGAAGTAACATTAACTGCACCAACCGGATTCTTTTTACAAGTAATTTCGAATCCAGCATTCTTCCCGGTAAACGCTGAAGTGGCAAAAGAAAGCCCAGAATGGTTTTCAGAAGCAGAAACATTTGTAGCCAACGGACCATTCAAACTTGAATCATGGTCACACGATAGTGAAATGGTTATGGTAAAGAACGATCAATATTGGGATAAAGATACAGTGAAATTAGATAAAGTAAATTGGGCAATGGTTAATGATACAAACACCGAGTATCAAATGTTTGAAAGTGATGAGCTTGATATGACGAATATTCCACCAGACATGGCTGAACAGCTGTTGGATGGTGACAATGTTGTTATCGAGGAACAAGCTGGACTTTATTTCTATCGCTTTAATGTTACAAAAGAACCGTTCCAGAATGCTAAGATCCGTAAAGCATTTGCATTAGCGGTTAACCAGCAGAATATTGTTGACTATGTAACAAAAAATAAAGAAAAAGCGGCAACAGGCTTTGTATCACCTGGGTTTACAGGACCGAGTGGTGAAGAATTCCGTGAAGCCAATGGCGATCTTGTGAATTTTGACCCAGAACAAGCTAAGAAACTACTAGAAGAAGGTATGGCCGAAGAAGGTTATGACGAGTTGCCACCTGTAACATTAACGTATAATACAAGTGAGTCACACAAAGCGATTGCTGCAACACTACAGGATATGTTCACTGAGAACCTTGGTGTTGATGTAACGCTTGAGAACACGGAGTGGAACGTATTCCTCGAAGATCAAAAAGGATTAAAACACCAGCTGTCACGTAGTTCATTCATATTTGACTATGGCGATCCGGTAAACTTCCTGGAAAGCTTTGTTACCGATTCAACTATGAACCGTACTGGCTGGTCAAACGAAAAATATGATGAGTTGATTTCACAGGCTAAAACGGAAACAGATGAAGAAAAGCGTTGGGGATTAATGTATGAAGCGGAGAGCTTACTAGCTGAAGAAATGCCTATTTTCCCAATTCATTATTATAACCAAGTGTTTATCTATAAAGATGACGTAACTGGAGTTGTACGCCATCCAGTAGGTTATCTAGAACTTAAATGGGCAGATAAGAAATAGACTCATCTTATATATCTTGAAACTCGAGCGACGGAGCTCCTAACTCGAGCGAGAAGCAGCCAAACTCGAGCGACGAGCACCCAACTCGAGCGACGAGCAGCCAAACTCGAGCGACGAGCAGCCAAACTCGAGCGACGAGCAGCCAAACTCGAGCGACGAGCAGCTAAACTCGAGCGACGAGCACCCAACTCGAGCGACAAGCAGCTAAACTCGAGCGACGAGCAGCCAAACTCGAGCGACGAGCACCCAACTCGAGCGACAAGCGCCCAAACTCGAGCGAGAAGCAGCCAAACTCGAGCGACGAGCAGCCAAACTCGAGCGACGAGCAGCCAAACTCGAGCGACAACCTATTAAGTGTTAAGGAGGAATGGCTCATCCCGGGCCACTCCTTCTTTCCACTTTAAATTTTAAAGCACAGAAAGAGGTATTCTGATGATACTTCCAGAACGTTTATATAATGGTGATACGATTGGTGTGATTGCACCAGCAAGCCCAGTTGATATGAAACGCTTGAAGCGGGCTATTCCTTTTTTTGAAAAAATGGGCCTGAACATCAGACTGGGAAAATATATTGACGAAGTTCACGGCTATTTGGCCGGAACGGATGAACAGCGGTTAGCTGACTTTCACGATATGATAGCTGACAAAAGTGTTAAGGCAATTATTTTCGCCAGAGGCGGATATGGTACTGGGAGAATCGCCAAGGATATTGATTACGAGCTAATCAAACAAAATCCGAAAATCATTTGGGGCTATAGCGACATAACCTATTTACATACAACGATTCGCCAAGCAACTGATCTTGTTACGTTTCATGGTCCAATGCTTGCATCTGATATTGCGGATGCTGATTTTGATTCGTTGTCTGCACGCTTATTCCAGCAATTATTTAAACCTGCGAAACTATTCTACACGGAAGATATTTCCTCACTGCAAGTCCTTGTCCCGGGCGAAGCAACAGGTACGTTAGTTGGGGGAAACCTGTCCCTGCTGATTAGTACATTAGGTACAGCATATGAAATTGATACAACAGGAAAACTGCTGTTACTCGAAGATATAGGCGAGGAGCCGTATCGAGTTGATGCGATGCTGAACCAGTTAAAACTTGCCGGAAAACTGACTGATGCAGCGGGAATTATTGTTGGGGATTTTGCCGAAGCCGAACCGAAAAAAGAAAAACCATCTCTGTCATTGGAACAGGTTTTTCATGATTATTTTGCCGACCTTCAGTGTCCGGTGATGTCAGGCTTTAAAATTGGCCACTGCCTCCCGCACTTTTCAGTACCACTTGGCACATCGGCGGAATTGTCAACAGCTGAGAAATCACTCACTATCGATGCAGGAGTGAAGTAAGTTACTGGAGGAGTCAAATCTATGAATATACAAAACATCGAAACATTTCAAATAGCAATACCATTACATAAACCGTTTAAAACCGCGTTACGAACGGTGACTGTTGCCGAGTCTGTTGTCGTCAAAGTAACCTGTGATAACGGAATTGTTGGCTATGGCGAGGCACCACCGACACATGTTATTACAGGGGATAGTCTGGCGAGTATTGATTATGCGATCACAAAAATTTTCAAACCGTTATTACTCGGAGAATCATTACGGAACCGTGAGCAGGTCTTTGAAAGGCTTTATAAAAGTGCTGTTGGAAACACAAGTGCTAAAGCAGCGGTTGATATGGCGATTTACGATTGCATCGCACAACAAGCCAGCATGCCGCTGTTCGAATTTCTTGGCGGCTATTCCAGTACAATAGAGACCGACTATACAGTCAGTGTAAACCACCCTGATGAGATGGCTGATGATGCACAGCAATACATCCATGACGGGTTCTCCATATTAAAGGTTAAAGTCGGCAAAGATAAAATCGAGAAAGATATTGAACGTATCAAAGCAATCCGAAAACGTATCGGAGGTCATGCGCTTATTCGTCTCGATGCAAACCAAGGCTGGCATGCAAAAGTAGCTGTTCGTGCGATTCAGAAGATGGAGGACCTCGGTCTTGATGTTGAGCTAGTAGAACAGCCGGTTAAAGCATATGACGTAGAAGGGTTGAAATATGTAACAGAAAATACTCAAACCCCAATCATGGCCGATGAGAGTATTTTTTCAATCCATGATGCAAAACGTGTGCTGGAAAACGGAGCTGCCGACTTAATAAACATTAAGCTTATGAAAGCAGGAGGCATTCACGAAGCATTGAGGATTGCCAAACTAGCACATATTTACGGAATTGAATGTATGGTTGGCAGCATGATCGAAACAAAAATTGGAATTACCGCAGCTGCGCATTTTGCTGCAAGTCAGCCCAATGTAAACCGATATGATTTTGACGCACCATTAATGCTTTCAGAAGATTTAATTGAGGGCGGGATCGCATATAAGGAAAGCGATATTGAGTTAGGGGTCGGCACAGGTTTAGGAATTGAGAAAATTAATGAAAAATTTATCGTGGATTAATTAGCAGCAAAAGGGGGAGCAAATCAGTGACTAATCAAACGTTTGATCAATTATGGGTGACGGCGGTACAAGTGGCTACAGTGTGGACTTCACCAACATCTGCACGTACGTTAGACACCCCGGGCATCACGAACCCAACCAACATAGATAAGTGGATTGATAGTTTAACATACGAAACAAATGTAGCCCTATGTGATGAAAATCGTGTTCAATCTCAATTACTATATGGTGAGGCAGTTATCATTACCGAAACAAAGGATGACTGGGCACATGTTGTCGTACCAACGCAGCCATCTAAAAAGGATGGCCGTGGGTATCCAGGGTGGGTTCCGATGCAACAGCTTAAACAAGTCAATCAACAGGATTGGCAAACCGAAAATACTGCAGCTGTAGTCGATGATAAAGTATGGCTTGAATCTGAAAATGGCAACAACGTTTTAAAGCTCAGTTACATGACGACTCTGCCGGTAATCGAACAGATTGATGATAGAGTCAAAGTGAATACACCGCATGGAGCCGGGTTTTTACCAAATTCAGCCGTAACTGTTTTCCCTGCAAGCAAAGGATTGGAAAAACAAAGTGGTCACAAACTTATTGAAGATGGTGAGCGCTATGTAGGGCTTGACTACTTTTGGGGTGGCATGAGCTCATTTGGCTATGATTGTTCAGGATTCGCTTATGCGATGCACAAAGCAAATGGCTATCAGATTCCTCGTGATGCTGGTGATCAGGCAGATGCAGGAGAAAGAGTTCCATATGATCAGCTGTTACCAGGCGATTTAATGTTTTTTGCATATGAAGAGGGAAAGGGTAAATTGCACCATGTTGGATTTTATTATGGCGATGGGAAAATGCTCCATTCCCCACAAACAGGAAAAGGCATTGAAATCATTAATCTCAGTGGAACTGTATATGAAAAAGAGCTTTGTGCTGCCACAAGATACTGGCAGAAAGCAGAGGAGAAATAACAATGGATGAGAAAATTCTACAAGTTAGCGAGCTGCACAAATATTTTAGTATGAGTAAAGGAAAAGTCCTTCAAGCTGTCAATAACGTTACGTTTCACGTCAACAAAGGAGAAACGTTCGGGCTAGTTGGAGAATCTGGGTGCGGGAAATCGACAACTGGACGCACCATCATGGGCCTGTATGAAAAAACGTCAGGCGATGTTATTTATGATGGACAGAACGTTCATGAAATGGATGAAAAGGAACGATTTAAATTCTACCGCAACATGCAAATGATTTTCCAGGATCCATATGCATCGCTTAACCCACGCTCAACGGTTAAGGAAGTAATTGCTGAGCCAATGGAAGTACATGGAATATTTAAAAATAAAAGTGAACAACTTGATCGTGTTTATGAATTGCTGGAAGAGGTTGGGTTGAATCGAGACCATGCTAATCGTTACCCGCATGAATTTAGCGGTGGCCAGCGTCAGCGGATTGGAATTGCTCGTGCATTGGCATTAAATCCAGATTTTCTCATTGCCGATGAACCAATTTCAGCATTGGATGTTTCCGTCCAGGCACAAGTTGTCAACTTGTTAAAAAAACTACAGGAAGAAAAAGGGCTCACATTCCTGTTCATTGCCCATGACTTATCAATGGTTAAACAAATTTCCGATCGCATCGGGGTTATGTATTTAGGAAACATGGTTGAATTAACGGCGAGTGAAGCACTCTATGAAAAACCGCTCCATCCATATACACAAGCTTTATTATCAGCTATCCCGATTCCAGATCCGGATATTGAAGATAGCAGAGAGCGGGTTATCCTGGAAGGTGAATTGCCAAGCCCGATTAACCCGCCAAGCGGCTGCGTATTCCGCACTCGCTGTCCAATGGCGATGGAAGTCTGTTCAGCGAAAGTCCCGGAATGGAGAGAAGTTGAACAAGACCATTATGTCGCCTGCCACCTATATGATGAATCATTGAAAGGTCACGAAAAAAATAGTAGAGTCGGAGCAGAGTCTGTGCAGCGATAAATTTGCACAGGCTTTTTTTCATTATCTAGTTCTATTGTTTTCGATTACTGTATAAATTTAATAGTAGGAATGCTAGAAATGAAACCAAATAGGCACTATACTAAACATATTGGTAAGGAGGCAGTTAATGAAAAAAAATAAAAACCTTCCTAAAGCTTGGAAAAAGAAAAAGCAGCGCAAAAGTGAAACATTAAAATTGCAATTACTTCAGAAAAGAAAGAAACCATTAAACCTCAATAAGACACCCACATCGTGGAAAGTTCCAAGCATCTTATTTTTTGCAAGTTTGATTACCATCATTCTAGTCATTCCAACGTTAGTAGTTGTTCCGTTTGTTGCCAAGGACGGGGAGAAGAATGTGACGATTGAAAATGATACACCTGAACAAGTCGAAATTACAATGGGAAAGTCACCATTCTCTGTTGCGGTAATGCGGGCTAACTCCGACACTGTCGAGGATGTACCACTCGAGACATATGTTTCGCGTGTAGTGGCTTCTGAAATGCCAGCTAAATTTGAAGTCGAAGCCTTAAAGGCACAAGCGCTAGCAGCAAGGACGTTCATCGTGAATCACCTTATGCAACAAGGTAATTCAGATGCCTCAGATGTAACAGATACAATATACGATCAGGTTTATCATAACGAAAAGGAGCTAAGGGAAGAATGGGGCAGTGACTATAGTTGGAAAATTAATAAAATAAAAAAAGCAGTTTCAGAAACCTCAGGAGAAATTCTAACCTATAATAATGCACCAATCCAAATAGCCTTTTTTTCAACAAGTAACGGTTATACCGAGAATTCCGAGGATTACTGGGAAAATGAAGTACCCTATTTACGCAGTGTGAAAAGTCCATGGGATAAAAATTCACCAAAATTTTTAGACCAAAAAATATTTACCATGCAGGAAGTGGAATCACTTCTAGGGGTAGATTTGCCAAACAATGATAAGCTTACAATGGAAATTACTCGAACAGAAAGCAACCGTGTCGACAAATTGAAAATTGCAGATCAAACCTATTCAGGTCGGAAAATCCGTGAAGAACTAGAATTAAAATCAAGTGACTTTTCCATCGAGCAAAAGAACAACCATTTGATTTTTAAAACAAAAGGTTTCGGACATGGAATAGGCATGAGCCAATACGGAGCAAACGGAATGGCTAAAGAAGGTAAGAACTACAAGGAAATTGTCAAGTACTACTACAAAGGTATAGAAGTTAACCCACTTGATGAAACAGTACCAACATTAGTAGCTAAATAATCTGAAGCTCTAGGATGGAAATACATCCTGGGGCTTTTTTTACGGAGGTTGAAGTATTCCATATGAGACTGAACTCCAGAAATAAGCTATATACCGACCAAAAGTAAATCAATGAATATACCAAAAACAGTCTATCAATAGCCACTGTGCAGCCAATAAATGCTTAATTTACCCTGAATTATTCAAAAAATACATCAAATCAAGAAATTTTTTTAATTTAATGTATAGAATTTCCTTTTTCTGCTCAGAATGGTTGTTGAGGTGATAACAATATGAAAGAAGAAAACAACGGTACTCCAAAAAACAAGTGGAGTCGAATTTTTCGCAAGAAGTGGTTTTTTCCAGCAGTGTACTTAACGATTGCTGCGCTTCTTCTATCGGTGGTTGTATGGTATCAAAACCTGGACAATCAGATTCAGGAAACTGAGGATGATCAAAGTTCAGAAACATATACACCAGCAGAACATGATGAGGACGCACAATCCGTTATGGAACAACAGGAAGTCATTAAGATGCCTGTCGTAAACCAAGATCAAGCAGAAATCGTAACTAAATTCTATGATTACAACGCAGAACAAGAGGAACAGGAAAATGCATTGGTCATGTTTAACAATCGTTTTTATCAAAGTACAGGCATTGACATTGCATCCGCAGACGGTGAAACATTTGATGTGTTAGCATCGTTAAGCGGTACAGTTACAGAAGTCAGAGAGGATCCCTTGTTAGGAAATGTTGTTGCATTATCGCATGAAAATGATGTTGTAACCTATTATGCGAGCCTGCAGGGAGTCAACGTTAAATCAGGAGACAAGGTTCAGCAAGGCGATGTTCTTGGTAAAGCTGGAGAAAACATGTTTGGTCAGGAAAGTGGTACACACGTCCATTTTGAAATTAGAAAAGATGGAAATGAAGTGAATCCAGAATCATTTTTCAATCAACCATTAAGTGCACTGGATGAAGCTTCAACAGAAGATGAGGGTACTGAATCAGAAGCAACGGAAGAAGAAGAAGAAAGTGTTGAATCTGATGGAACTGAAGAAAGCACGGAAGATTCAGGTACAGGTGCTGAAGATGCATCAACCCAAAACAGTCAAAACTCAAATGTTGAAGGTGGAAATACAACGGACGATACATCCGATTCATCTTCCTCAGAAGATGATGCGTAATCTATTAACGCAAACCCTAGTTTAATTACTAGGGTTATTTTTTTGCTAAAAGGAGATTTTGCCCTGTCATGGCGCGAAAAATGTCGAACGAATAGGGTTTTTATATGGTAAATGTGTGGTAATATAATCGGTAGTATATAAATTTGCAAATAATTGAAAGAAAATTAGGTAAATTCAGATTTGCCGATCATATAGATGATTAGAAAGGAGCTCCCATAATGCACTTTTCCAAAGCGAATTTAATGCCTAACTCTATTATAACAATGACCAGTAATAATCAGTATACATTGGAGCAAGTTTTACAAGTTTTAAAACAGGAACATGATGAGCAAACTGCAAATCGGCTTGCCCGAAATTTTTGCCTGCAAACAACATCAAATGAAATTAGCAAAAAAGGCATGGAATTCTTATATATGAACGGCTATTATCATGATTTGCAGAAATTGATTAATAAAAATAAAGTATCTGATTGTATATCCAATCAAAAATGGGCAGCAGTATACCAGGTGACTATTGACCGGAAATATAAGCGATACTCCCCGAGTGAAACAATAAAACAATTAGGGAATATAGTGACGGACGAGCCTGCACTGCAATGCTTAATTGAATTCGTGAAAATCAACATATATCATAGTATGAATGATTATAGTCAATTCGGTAACTCCCTGGAAAAACAGCAATATTTGTTTGAAAAAATAGAGGACAGATTCCTGCTATCATTATTTCAAATACGTTTAAATCAAAGTTTATTTGTCTTTTATTTAATACGGAATGAAGTGATCATGGCACGAAAATATGCATTTCGAGTTCTAAATGATACTACTTGTCCAAAAACAAAAATAAATGTACATACAAATCTTGGGTTTTCTTATCTTTTCGACACTTATTTTCAAGGTATGTATCATATGTCAGAAGCATTGAAAATAGCTAAAAAAAATGATTTGCAAACAGATGTTGCAGTAACTGAACAAAGAAATATTCCATTTTTATCGGCACACTTCAAGAAGGTAGAAGGAATGACAACAACAGATAAAAGCGAACAAGCCCATATTGAAATTGCTAAGGGAAATAATGCAAAAGCAGAATCAATTCTAAGTGAGGTTCCAATAGATAGTCCCTTTAAGATGTACTATCTGGGACTTGCAAAACAAGATAAACACATACTTCTTCAATCATATAACAGCTTTATTGAGAACCGTAGTGATTATTTCTTCAGCAGACTACCACTTCAATCAATCCGTGAAATGGGTGCGTAAACCTCCAGAGTAATTTTTATTTAAATGGTGTTTTTTGAAAATAGGGTGTAATTTAATAGTAAACATAAAGGAGGAAAAAAATTGAAAAAGTTAGCAGCTATTGCAGGCATTAGTTTATTAATATTAATGAGTAGCACATTTCATTTTGATGAACTTGCAATCGACGAACAGCCAACTTATCATGATCCAGAATTAGGCGACCTCGATTAATTATCTAGCGTAATTTTGTAGAAAAAACACGCTAAAAAGTGATTTTCGATAGAAGTCAAACACCCTATTTTCTTTTTTATATTTCTTTTTGAAAAAATACTTCTTGTCCTCATCCCCAAAAGATGTAAATTTAATCATAATCCTCTCTGTACATTAATAAAATATTACAAACCAAGCAATCAGAAAAGTCTGAGGTGAGAGCTTGTGTAGCTTTCCATCTACCCACCACAAAATAACCCACTACATAGACAAAACATCATATAACACGGACCATTTTGTCCATGTTCATAACAAAACCATAGTAGCAGCTGCACATGAGTATTTGTCAGTAGATAAGTGAGCAGCATAAAAATTGTATCACCTTGTCTCGATCCACACCTCGGAAATATCCAACTTAGGGAGGCGAACGGTGTGCACGATTACATCAAAGAGAGGACTATCAGGATAGGGAAATATGTCGTGGAGACGAGGAAAACCGTCCGAGTGATAGCAAAAGAATTTGGTGTTTCCAAAAGCACAGTCCATAAAGATCTGACAGAGCGATTACCAGAAATAAACCCAGAACTCTACAATGAAGTAAAACACATACTCGATTACCACAAATCAATCCGCCATCTCCGTGGAGGAGAAGCAACCCGTAACAAGTACAGACTAGATCAAAAAACTGAAGACTCCACAGTCAAACCAGTCGGGTGATACTTATTTAGGGGGAATATTACTTTGCATGAGAGTTAGCCTGACAAACAACATCCCTATCCTTAAGGAGGTGGTGGAGCGACAACAGAAAGAATACACAGCAAGAGTTTTCCACTTCACAGTAGGACAAAACAGGAACCCAGCCGAATTGAGATAATCGGCTGGGTTTTTGGTCTGTGGCATTTGTGGGTGCGATCGAGAGACAGGTTTGGACAGGAAGATATATCAACTTCTTTGGGTGGATATCAACTCGGATAAGGAAATATCAACCTTTGAAGCACGATATCAACTGTAGTTAACGTATATCAACCTGAATAGAAGTATATCAACCCTTATCAGGATATATCAACTGCACAAACAGATTATCGACCATAACAGGTGAATATCAACTTTGATGGCGAGATATCAGCATCTTTATAGCTTATCAAAAATAAGAGTACTCATTATTTCTTTTGGTAGGTAAGAAACTTGAGGGAAATTTCCTAATACAGGGGAAATATATTTTCTTCCCTTGTTTCCCCCGGAGTGTTCTAAGTTCATTCCGTTTAATATTAAATACGCCGTCCTTGGCGAACTTATCCGAAGAAGGTCACGGCACTGTTTATTGGTAATAGTATCGCCATGTAATAAAAAGTGGTCAAGAATAACTCGTTCGTGCGCGTTGTAACTAATTGCATTACACTTCTGGCAGGACCATTTTCCAGCTAGCCGCGTCATGGGAGAGTAGTTACACTGTTCACATGGTACTCCTTTAATTAATTGCTGATCATCTATATTGTAATAATCTAGTATGTTTGTACGAAGGGGTTGATCTTCCTGTAGGAGAGTTTTGCTGAGTTTTCGTATTGCCGCAGTCGTCAAAACATCTTTCGCGTGCGTTTCATGTAGCCTGTTCAAATGCTGGTGCAAACTTTCGGTGTGAATAATCTTGTGATAAACTTCTGGGTCCTGATGGATGTTTTCAATAATGGTTGAGGGATATGCGATGACAACAAGTGTCTCTATTGGCACATTATAGATCCCATGCTTCTCCAGCCATTGCTGCAAGTGTGTCTTTTGGGCCTCAGCCTGTAAAATAGGATCTTTGAAGGCATTCACTTCTCCCTTAACCTCCTGTGTCATTTGATTTTGTTTAGAATCATACTTCAAATTGCCTTTGTAATTTTTAACTTCAAGTATATAAATGAGTTTTTTTGTTAGTATGAGTGTGTCGATTTGAAAATAAAAAGGGGGATTTGGTAATCGGATACCTTGAAAAATGAAGAAATCTTTTTGTGGGTAAGTGGAGAGCTTGTAGTCCACATTCCTTTCACCATCGAAGCCTGCTTTCTCCTTCCTGTAAGCAGAGATGATACTATTGTTTCTCGCGTATCTTTCATGAAAACGTCTGAATAAAGCTTCGTAAATGAGAAGATCATATATTTTTAATCTGTATTTCATAGTAGTCAGTGGAACCACTCCCTTTCTTGTATTAATAGTAATTATTCTACAAACTTTAACAATTTCCTTCTTAAAGTTCTTTCAATTATGTGAACAATTGACTGTAGAGAGGGCTATAATTGGTTATATCAACCGGAGAACGGATATATCGACCTCAGTCTGGATTTATCGATCGGGAAACGAATATATCGACCTCAACCCTGGTATATCAACCGGAAATCGGATATATCAACCCACAAAATTATACAACCCACTCCAACACCACAAAATATCATATCCCATACCCTAACTATCCTATATCAAAACAATTCTTCACTACCTTTTTTTCAAAATTTGCAGTTATATGTGGATTTTTGTGGTAAAATATAATATTAGTAGCATTGTGTTCTCTTACAGATGCGAGAAAGTAATTGTAGCAGGGAGGATCTAAATTAATGTTTTCTAGGGATATCGGAATCGACCTTGGAACTGCCAATGTGTTGATACATGTAAAAGGTAAAGGAATTGTTTTAGACGAACCATCTGTTGTTGCGATGGATCGTAATACAGGCCGTGTGCTTGAAGTAGGCGAAGCGGCGCGTCGCATGGTTGGACGTACACCAGGAAATATTGAGGCCATTCGTCCATTGAAAGATGGTGTGATTGCTGACTTTGATGTTACAGAAGCTATGTTAAAGCATTTTATAAATAAAATTAATGTAAGAGGTTTTCTTTCTAAGCCGAGAATGCTTATTTGCTGCCCGACAAATATTACAAAGGTGGAGCAAAAAGCGATTAAAGAAGCGGCTGAGAAATCTGGAGGTAAACGCGTTTATCTTGAAGAAGAGCCTAAAGTTGCAGCGATTGGAGCTGGCATGGAAATCTTCCAGCCGAGCGGAAATATGGTCGTTGATGTTGGTGGAGGAACCACAGACGTAGCAGTACTATCAATGGGTGATATCGTAACAGCTGAGTCGATAAAAATGGCTGGGGACAAGTTTGATGCTGAGATTCTTCAATACATAAAAAAAGAATACAAATTGCTAATTGGTGAACGTACAGCAGAAGATATTAAAATAAATGTAGCGACTGTTTTTAAAGGTGGACGCCAAGAACAAATGGACATTCGCGGGCGTGATATGGTATCTGGTTTGCCGCGCACAATTACAGTCTATTCTGATGAAATTGAAGAAGCACTGCGTGAGCCTGTCTCATTAATTACGCAGGGTGCTAAACTGGTACTTGAGCGAACACCACCAGAATTATCAGCCGATATTATCGATCGTGGTGTCATTTTGACAGGTGGCGGAGCACTAATCCACGGTATCGATCAACTATTGGCCGAAGAATTAAAGGTTCCTGTTTTTATGTCAGAAGAGCCAATGAATTGTGTCGCAAAAGGTACAGGCATTATGTTAGAGAACATCGATAAAATTGAACGGAAAAAAATTGGCTAATTAGAAAACTTGCTTAACTTCATGCTTTAGTAGTAAAAGCTTTAGTAATCTTGCTTAACTGATTAGAAATAACACACTATATAACTTCTTGAAATAATCACCTTTTAAGGGGGTTGGAAATCTTGCTTAGAGGATTTTATACAGCAGCCAGCGGAATGCTTTCGCAGCAACGCGCACAGGAAGCTTTATCAAATAATATTGCCAATGCTAATACACCGGGTTATAAAGCGGATCAGCCGACGTTACGTGCTTTTCCTGAGATGTTGATGCAGCAAATGGGTGAAAAAAAGATTCCGACTACGCACGGGTTGAATTTGCCAGTGCAACATCCAATTGGGTCCATGAACAGCGGAGTATACGTGCAGGAAGACGTCCCTAATTTTAAGCAAGGCGATATTCGGGAAACGGGCATTGGAACTGACTTGGCGCTTGTGAACGGACAGCTTCCAGATGAAACAGGGAGTCTGTTTTTTACGGTGCAAAACGAGGATGGAGAAGAGCGCTTCACACGTAATGGGAATTTTACAGTTGATGGAGAAGGATTTCTCACAACGAACCAGGGCTATTACGTATTAGACCAGGCTGGAAATCCAATTCAGACGAACGGTATGGAATTTGATGTAACGAAGGAAGGCGAACTTCAAGTTAATGGTCAAACTATTCCGCTTGGTATTGCGTACACTGCGAACGCGAATGATTTTGCCAAAGAAGGAAATGGACTATTTAATGGTGAAGCAGGTGCAGTACCAGTTGGAGCTACATTCAGTGTTCAACAAGGAGCCTTAGAACGTTCAAACGTCAATGCATTACAGTCGATGACTCAAATGATGGAGTCATACCGGATGTTTGAGACGAACCAGCGTGTGTTGAAGGCTTATGATGAAAGTATGGGGAAAGCAGTTAGCGAAATTGGCCGACTAGGCTAGGAGGGATACTATGTCACGAACGATGATTCAAGCGGCAGTTACAATGAATCAGCTGCAAAATAAACTGGATTTGATTGGAAATAATATGGCAAATAGCCAAACAACCGGCTATAAAACACGCCAAGCAGATTTCTCATCATTGTTATTTCAGCAAATCAACAACATGACAGATCCTGCTAATGCCGAAGGACGCTTAACCCCTGATGGAGTGCGAGTTGGGTCAGGCGCCAAGCTTGGTTCGGTCAATATTGATCTTGCGCCAGGGTCTATAACCGAGACAAATCGTACTTTGGACACTGCATTACTCGGAAAAAATCATTTATATCAAATTCAGGTTACCGAAAATGGTAATGCGGAAACTCGATATACACGCGATGGTTCCTTTTATTTAAGCCCGGTTAATAACAACCAGTCGGTTATGCTAACGACAAAAGATGGCAACCCAGTAATGGGAGAAAATGGACCAATTGTTATTGAGGAAGGCTTCGATGCGATTAATATCCAGCCTGATGGGCAAATTACAGTCAAACGAGGGAACCAAACGGAAAATACTGGTAATCTTGCAATTGCTGAAGCGGTGCGACCTAGACTATTAGAAGCTACAGGTGAAAATGCATTTCGTATGCCAAATCTGGATGAATTAGGATTTAATTTTAATGAAATAATTCAAGCCGTCGCCCCGAATACCGATGTGTTGAAAAGTGGAGCATTAGAACATTCGAATGTAGATATTTCCAAACAAATGACGGACATGATTTCAACACAACGTTCGTATCAGTTTAATTCCAGAACAATTTCAATGAGTGATCAGATGATGGGACTCGTTAACCAGCTTCGATAAGTAACAAAAGGATATAAGGAGAAAGAAACCATGCCAACAAAACAAACGGATAAACCTGTTGATAAAAAGACAAGAAGTAAGAAGCAATCCGCTGATCAGGAAAAAGAACTTACCCAGCAGCGGGAAAATGAAAAATCAACAGACAAATCCACGCGTAAAGAGCAAAAGAAAAAACAGAAGTTAGAAAAACGACAAAACAAGAAGCCACGTCGCCGTATTTTTCCAATATGGGCACGGATTATTGTTGTGCTTATTGTATGTGCAGCAGCATTAGCGGCCGGGCTGATGGTTGGTTATGGGATTATCGGAGAGGGGAATCCTAGCGACGCGTTGGAAAAGGAAACGTGGCAGCACATTATCGATATAGTAGTGAAAAGAGAGTAAGCATATCCACTCGAATGGATATGCTTATTTTAGCAGTTAAAAAGCATAAATACTGATAAGTGCAACTATGACATTCGCCGTTAAGGCATGTACTCCAAAAATCGATATTTGCTATAATGAAGGCAAAAGAATGAAGGAGAGATACGAATGGACATCGAACAAATTAAGGAAACAATTCCACACCGGTACCCATTTTTATTAGTCGATAAAGTGATCGAAATGGAAGAAGGAAAGCGTGTTACAGCAATTAAAAATGTGACCGCGAACGAACCATTTTTCCAAGGGCATTTTCCAAATTACCCTGTTATGCCAGGTGTATTAATTGTTGAAGCACTTGCACAAGCTGGAGCAATTGCTGTGCTTGGAATCGAAGAAAATAAAGGCAAAATCGGCTTTCTGGCAGGACTGGATAAATGCCGATTCAAACGTCAGGTCAAACCAGGTGATCAGTTAAAATTGGACGTTGAGATTATTCGAGTAAAAGGGCCAATTGGAAAAGGGAAAGCTGTCGCAACAGTTGATGGCGAAGTTTCCTGTGAAGCAGAAATTACATTCGCAATTCAATAAAATTGGAATTCTCCACACTACATATGTGGGGAATTTTTTTATGACCGGAATCACGCTAATTGTCCTCTGCCTGTTTGATTAACTACAATATTTCTTCCTCTAGCTGAACGCTAAGCAACAATTTCATTAAAAAGAGTATCACATTTTAGAAAATGGATAAGCTATAGACGATAGTGAACAATTTAAGGAGGGAAACATCATGAAAAGGAAATTACTAATTAAATTTGGCGCACCAATTTTAGCATTGTCACTAGTTGCTGCATGTGGAACTGATGAGCAAGAAGATCCCGTTGAGGATGAGGCTCCATTGAATCAAGAGGAAGATAATGGTGATATGAATGAAGACGAGAACAATCAGGATGGTGGCATGAATCAAGACGAAAATGGTGACATGAATGGTAATGGCGGAGACGACGCTAACAATAATGACACTGATACAGATAACAATAATGGCATGGGTGATGGAAATGAAGATACAATGAATGAGGAAGACAACAACTAATTGCTCACTACATCATTAAAAATCCCCTTATCAAAATAGAGGGGATTTTTAACTTTATTACTGCCAAATAAAAATCCTCCGCTTATGCAGAGGAATTTTCAAAAGGCTATGCTTTTACATCAATCGAGCTTCCGAGAGATGGATGGGGCGCTGAAGCTTGAGGCGTTTGCATCATTTCAATTAATTGCTGGCCCTGTTGCTCCATAAGCCCTTTTGCATTTTTCATGACAGCCAAACTTGCATCAGATCGTACCTGTTGATTTGCTGAGACAACAGACATTGCTGCTATATCCATTACACAAGCCTCCTTACGCTTCTTTTATCGACAAAAATCGTACAAATGTGAATATCAAATAGATTATCTTAATAAAACATAGTACAATATGCTTATAGCTTACCGGGGGGGGAAGTGAATGGAGGACGGTATTTCATCATCAGTTTACATAATTACGCAGCAAACAAAGGCAATTTTAACGCATGATTCTTCATATTACCGGTCACGAATTTTGGAGACACAGCGTGAATCGCACTCCATCCATAGGCCGGAGCAAATCATTGATCATACATGTTTATTGTACGGTTCAACACTTGAAGGACGGCGAGCAGCAGTCAAAGATATTCTTAAGATCAACAGTAAGGTTCCTGTTCCGATTATTCCGGGCAAAGGTGTTTTCATGCTACCCACATCGTCAACGAAAAATAAAGATTGTGCGTGGCTCTCCTTCTATCAAATTAAAGGTTATGAACAGCGTGATGGCAAAACATATATTGTATTTAATGATGGCACAGGCTTATATGTTAACACATCAGAAAAATCATTTGACCTCCAATTCAAACGGACAAGTCAGGTTATTGCTCAATTAAATCGTTCGATCTTTTTTGGCAAACGCTCATTACCATGGAACCTTTATTAAACTTCCGAACTAAGGGAGTTTTTTTCTTGCCAAAAAAACCCTGCATAATGTAATATAGGTAAAGTGATATAGGGAGTGACTTTTTCGCCATAAATATCACTTATATTTTGCCGCAACCAATAAAAATTTTGCATTTTCATTTGCCTGATAAACGTATCAGTATCTTGCCCAATCGAAATATTTTCTCGAAGCTGCATCGTGATAAAGTCCTTATACTCGTATATGTACGCGATAATGACTTCGATTTGTTTCGCTAAGCTTGCGCGAGGCTCGAGATTTTGTTCACTGACCTTTTTAATTTGCTCGGTAATCTCATCATGGTAAAAATGAAAAGCTGTTGTGATGAAATCCTCTTTTGACTGAAAATATAAATAAAATGCACCTTTGGAAACGCCTGCTTCAGACGCTATTTCCTGAATTGACGTCTTATGGTAGCCCTTCTCAGCAAATAATTTCATGCCTGCTTCGATGAGCTTCATTTTTTTCTCATTCATTTAAACACCTGTTTCTTTATACGATTTAATTGCTAATTGGTTTCAACTTTGCAGACTAAACTAACCGGTCAAACCAGCAACCCTTGGACCATCATGTATTGCGGTTCGTCTTTATTTATTTCTTTTAAAATAATATCAATTACTTCGTCTAGCTGCTTGACTTTTTCCTGAGGCAACTGCAGTTTGTGGACTTTTTCTTTGAGGTCAGTCAATTGCTGCTCGCCATCCTGATATAAGTTGGCAATATTTTTTTCCGTGATTAATGGTATCTCATCACGGTCTAACAGGCCTCTCACAATATCGTCGATTCGCCTAACAAGGTATGCACCTATTTTCGTCCGGTCAATATCGATGTCGTCGATAACAATCCATTTGAAGTAGCCGTTCATCAGCCCATCCAGCTGAATACTTACATCCACTACCATTTTCAGCGAATTTCTGAACTGGAAAAAGAATGTGAAGAGATCGCCAGAATATTGCATATTGATTTGCTTGATTAAATTAATAGAAGAGGAGTTACATCAATGCGAAAAATGCTTGTAAGTATTACAGCAATAGCCTTAATCGGTGTTCTTGCTGCATGTAATCAAAACGATGAATCAGACGGAGATAAGAAAGAAACAGTTACTCCAGTCGAAACAGTCGAAGTAACAACTGGTGACCTGGTTGTTGAAAAATCACTCTACGGACGAACAGCACCGGCAAGCACGACGCCAGTCACGCTGCAAAATCCTGGAGAGCTTACGGAACTGGAAGTCGAAAATGGTGAAATGGTCGAAGAGGATGACCTGATAGCAACCATTCAAACAGCAAGAGGGAACCAGAATATCTATGCCTCCAAAGATGGCGAAATTGCTAATCTAAACGCTGAGGAGGGCGCTATGGTATCGAATTCAGAGCCATTAGCAGTAATTGCTGATTTCGACACAATGAAGCTAAACTTTACCGTAGCAGCTGGTACGCTGGATCTTTTTGAAAAAGAAGACACGTTCACCGCATCAATTGACGACATAGAATACGATGCAGAAATTACATCTATTGGCTCAATGCCTGATGACACTGGGCTGTATCCAGTGGAGGCAACTATTGAAAATAAAGATGAAGCTGTTCTAGCTGGAATGGTTGCAGTTATGAAGGTTCCAGAAAAAAGAGTGAAAGACACCGTTATCGTACCAACCGCAGCGATCGTCGATGAAAGTGGCGAAACGTTCATTTATGTAATTGAAGATGAGAAAGCAATTAAAAAAGAAGTATGGATCAAAGAATCCCAATCCAATGAAACAGCGATTGAGGGTGAGGTCAACGACGGTGCTCAGGTCGTTACAAATGGACAACTGACACTTACGGACGAAAGCAAAGTCAACGTCGTGAAAGAAGGGGAATAAATCTTGAAACTAGTAAATACATCCGTAAAACGTCCTGTTGGTGTAATCATGATTGTCTTGGCGATTATCGCCCTAGGCATTGTTTCAGTCCGCAGCTTGACGGTTGATCTTTTTCCTAAAATCGATCTCCCGGTAGCTGTTGTAGCAACAAGTTATGGTGATGCTGCACCACAGGAAGTAGAGAATTTAATTAGTCGGCCAATTGAATCATCAGTAAGCTCAGTGGAAGGAATCCAAACGGTGCAATCACAGTCCCAATCAGGATCTTCTCTTGTCATCATGATGTTTAATAATGGGGTAGATCTTGATCAAGCCTTGCTTGATGTACGGGAAAAGGTCGACCAGGCTAAGGGATTTTTGCCTGAAGAAGCGGGTGAACCAAGTGTGATGCGATTCAGCCCGGACCAGTTACCTGTTATGTGGGTTGGTCTAACTGGTGATGACTCTGCGACACTAACACAAGTTGCTGAGGATGAAGTCGTTCCATTCTTTGAACGTCAAGGTGGAGTAGCATCCGTTACAGTCGAAGGGGCGAAAGAACGAGAAATCCAGCTCATACTCGATCAGGCAAAATTACAGCAGTATGGCGTCTCAGCACAGATGATTACGCAGTCGCTGAATAGTTCGAATCAGTCCGCATCAGTCGGGGCTGTTGAAAAAGGTAATAAGAAACTGCAGCTTCGTGTGACAGGTGAATTTGAGTCAGTTGAAGAAATTAAACAAACGTTTGTTCAAACGCAATCCGGTGGGAAAGTTTATATAGATGAAGTCGCTGAAGTGAAGGACACATATAAAAAATCATCGACAGAAACACTTGTAAACGGTGAACCATCTGTCGTGCTTTCCATTATGAAAAAAACAGACGGCAACACGGTAGAAGTTGCAACGAACATTAAAGAGAGCATGGAAGAAATTAAAGGTGAACTGCCTCCCGATGCTAACCTAGATGTCATTATAGACACATCCGAGTTCATCGAAATGTCGATCAGTTCCGTTGTTAAAAACATTTTGATCGGTGGCATTATCTCGATCTTCATTTTGCTATTATTTTTGAAAAGTGTTCGAGCAACAATTGTTATTGGACTATCCATACCAATTGCGATTATCTCAACATTTACTTTAATGTATTTTACCGGTGAAACACTGAACGTGCTAACGCTTGGGGGTCTGGCGCTCGGGCTCGGTATGATGGTTGACAGCTCAATCGTTATTTTAGAAAATATCTATTCATACCGGAAAAAAGGCTATTCGATAATGGAGTCGGCAACAAAAGGTGCATCAGAGCTTGCACCCGCCGTAATTGCCTCAACAACTACAACATTGGTCGTATTTTTACCAATTATTTATGTTGAAGGAATTGCATCCGACATGTTCACTCCACTGGCATTAGCAGTATCGTTCTCGTTAATCGCGTCACTTGTTGTGGCGGTAACTTTAGTGCCAATGCTTTCATCAAAATTACTAACGAAGGCGATGGAAGATAAAGGGCGCCGTTACTGGTTTGACCGCTTCCTGGATCGTGTCAATAATGGCTACCGGAGCGTACTGAGATGGGTACTCAAGCACCGTAAAACAACCGTGTTCGGCACCATCATCGCAATTGCAGGAAGCTTGGCGCTGACACCACTAATTGGAGCGGAATTTATCCCATCCTCAGATCAGGGGCAAATGGAAATCCGTGTTGAAGCAGCACCGGGAAGTTCATTGGAACACACACAAGGAATCGTGGATCAAATAAATGAACAGCTAACCGAATATGATGATGTCATCGAGACGAACTATGTCAGTGTTGGAGGTGGCGGATTTGGTGCGATGGCTGCAAGCGGAAATCAGGCAACATACACAATGCAGCTAATTCCTTCAACCGACAGATCAAAAACAACAAAAGATATCGTGCAGGAAATTGATGAAGATGTTCAATCAATTCCAGGTGCTGAAATAACAGTTAACGCCACTGACAGCGGAATGGGTATGGGAGACCCCGTACAAATTCAGCTTAAAGGACCAGAGCATGAAGTGTTGCGCGAATTATCCAGTCGTGTAGTCGATGAAATTTCAACTGTTGATGGTGTATACAATCCGACGTCTGCAGCCGAAGATGGCATTCCACAAATGACAATTGAGGTTGATGAGGAAAAAGCAGCAGCATACGGCTTGAATCAGCAACAAATTATAAGTCAAATACAGCTGCAATTTACTGGTCAAGTTGCATCAAAGTATCGTGAAGAAGGCCATGAAATGAACGTCAAGCTAATGTTCCCAGAGGACGAACGCAGCACAATAAATGATTTACAAGATATGAAAATACAATCACAATCCGGCGCGTCGATTCCATTGGATTCAGTTGTGACATTTAAAGAAGTGCAAGGACCTGTAACATTATTGAGAGAAAATCAACAACCGCAAATGAATATAACTAGCGAAATTGTTGATCGCGATCTCGGGAGCATCACGACAGATATCGAAGCAGAGCTGGAAGGAATCAATCTGCCTGAAGGGTACAGCTACAAAATCGGCGGGCAGGCACAGGATATGGCCGAGTCATTCACAGACCTTTCAATCGCGCTGATCTTCTCGATATTCCTAGTCTATGCGGTCATGGCAGTGCAATTTGAGAACTTCCTATTCCCATTGATTATCATGTTCTCCATGCCAGCAACCGTTGTCGGTGTTATGGTAGGACTATTCGTAACAGGATTACCATTAAGTATTCCAGCGTTTATCGGAATAATCATGCTCGCCGGTATCGTAGTCAACAACTCGATCGTGCTCGTTGACTACATCAATATATTACGGCGAAACGGTAAAGATCGATATGAAGCAATCTTACAAGCAGGACCAAGCAGATTACGCCCGATCCTGATGACAACTTTAACAACCGTACTAGCAATGGTGCCTTTAGCACTCGCATTAGGCGAAGGTGCAGAAATGCAGCAGCCGCTAGCAGTCACAATTATATTCGGACTCGGAATCTCCAGCATCTTTACACTGCTGCTAATCCCAGTCGTATATACATTGTTCGACGATTTAACTGCGAAAATAGTACGACGGAAAAATAAACCAGCATAATGGAGAAGCTCCCTGCTACGGCGGGGAGCTTTTTTGGTGAGGTCACGCTATAGGGGAAGTCGCGCGACATAACACCAAACTCGCGCAATAACATTCGACAAATACCGGGAAGTGACAGGCACCACCCACGAAGACTGAATCACCCGACAACCAGCGCCCCCTCAGCTAATTTATGATTACAAACTGACAGCGATATACAAAATTAGTGTGTTTGTCCTACGCAATATGCTACTATTGAATGAGATATTTATTTAGGAGGCAACATTATGTCGTTATCTCGTATTATGAAATGGGTAACTGGAGGCTGTGAAGCGTTCCTTGGAATTCCAATCATTGGTGGAGCGTTTGTACTTAGTTCAGGTTGGGGTGCCTTGTTCGTCATGTTCATCCTGCACCTGGTAACCCTGCTCATCGCACACAATGAAAAAGGAAGCAAGGCCGGAAGCATTATTGGAATGGTCACATCAGCTGTTGGTGTTATACCGATAATTGGAATGATCATGCACATCATAACCGCAATCGTTCTATTAATTGATGCAGGATTTAACAAAAAATAAATTCGACAGGTGTTATGCACCTGCCGAATTTATTTTTTTAATCAACTGATTCGCTACTTCTGAAAACATCAATCCGATCGCAATTGCTCCTGCCAAAAGCATGACTTTAGCTGATAGCTGTACTGCGGTAAAATAATCATTCTCCACAAAATGGCGCATTGCATCGTAAGCAACTCCACCTGGAACGAGCGGGATGATCCCGGATACATTGAAAACTATCACCGGCTTTTTGAATATTTTGGAGCTAAGCTGACTCAAAACAGCGACAAGCATCGCACCAAAAACAGTTGCTGGCACAACATCCATCTCACCCAGGACAAGAACGTAATATAAAATCCAGCCGAGCATACCAATGAGACCACATTGAATAAGCGCCTTTCTCGGTGCATTAAACAACACCCCAAACCCAGCTGCAGCTATGAAACTTGTTATAAGTTGAGTAACGATCATCACGGTAAAAAAACCACCTTTCACAAAACTGGGAATGGCACCACCTAAAAAGCAAACACAACAGCTACGCCAGCACCGATTGCAAAAGCTGTTAACATTGCTTCGACGCCTTTGGATAAACCCGCAACCAAGTGTCCTGCAACTAAATCACGGACAGCATTTGTGATAAGTAGCCCAGGCACAAGTGGCATTACCGCCCCGACAATCACTTTATCCAGATTCACACCGAATCCGTTTGCTATAAACAACATTGCAAAAATACCAATCACAAATGATGCAACAAAATCAGCAACAAAGCCAATTTCAACTAACTGTTTAAACCATACCATTACCGCATAGCCAACCCCACCCGCAATAAAGGAAGGAATAAAATCAGGCCAAACTCCCCCAAACATGATTGCAAAGCCTCCACTAACAAAAGCGGCAGCGAAAATTTGAATCCAAAAAGGGAATGCGTAGCTTGCTTCATTGACATTGTTCAGCGACTCTAACGCTTCATTAATGGTAACGTTACCGGCTGCAATATTACGGGAAATACTATTAACTTCCGCAATTTTATGTAAGTCAGTTGACCGATTGGAAATCCGGATAAAGTTCGTAACATCAGCAAAATCAGCGGAAAAATTAATACCCGTCGGCGTCGCATAACTTTGTACATTCGCCAAACCATATGCAGACGCAATCCGACTCATTGTGTCCTCTACACGATACGTCTCCGCACCACTTTCCAGCATAATTTTTCCCGCAAGCATACACACTTTTGCAATTACCACTCGATCCATCACAGTCAACACCACCTTTATCTTTTTTCATTATAAGGTGTGTAGAGCGTTTTTGAAAGGAAATTTAGCTGAAATGCTGAAGTTCACAACGTAAATCCCGAAGTTCACATGAAACTTACCGTAGTTCACAATAAAGTTGCTCGAAGTTCACAGTTCGATCACCGAAGTTCACAAATGGAGCAGTTGATTTTCTGCACTGCAGAAAATTTTCCTCATTAAGTCATTCAAGTCTCCCCGCAACATAATTCAATCACCCGCCAACCACCAAAAATGGACACCCGAAAAAGGCGTCTATCCAATAGAATTAATTCTGCTGTTCGTATAAAATTGTCTGTGCAATCCCAATAAAGTATTCTGACTCGTCAATTATGTGGTCGATAACGACTTTAGCGGTTGGGTTAGCCTGAACAGCAGCACTTTCGCTCTTCACTTGCCTGCAGAACTGCGTAAATGCAACACTCTCCTGTAAACAAAATGTCACTAGCTCAAGTACCTGATTATACAACGCTGGCGATATCTGATTATTGCTCCGGATGACTGACTCAACAAATCGCTTAACATGCTGGTGTGTCGTATTCAGCACATCCTCCCAACGCTTCAACGCATCAACGTATTCGCTCTCTAAATCCTGAACAAGTTCCCGCATCACTACTGTATGCTCAGACTCCTGTTCCTTCCAAAACTCCGCCTCATCCAAAACCCGAAGCGGCATTTGACTCCCATAATAAAACTGCATCTCACAGCCTCCCTGATGAAAATAAAATATGTCCAATAATATTTATGCGAAAAGAAGCCAGTTCATGCTAGTGAAAAATTCGTGCGGTGCCTGTCACTTCCCGGTTTATGTCGAATAAACTTTCGCGTCACATCCTTTACAACTCAACATAAATAGCTTATTATAAAAAGTGAGTAATCACTCACACCACTCACACCACTCACACCACTCACATCACTCACATAAACAAAAGGAGGTTCCACCATGTCCGCCTTTATCGAGATGAACAATATCGCTCACAGCTACAATAAGGAATCCGTTTTGAAAGAAGTCGACCTATCCATTCCAGAAGGGCAGCTCTTTGGACTGCTTGGTCCATCAGGTTCAGGAAAAACAACGCTCGTCAAAATCATGATCGGCCTGCTAACCCCCACGAATGGAATAATCCACATCGATAATCAGCAAATGCCGTCCTTCAAACAAATGCAGAAAATCGGCTACATGGCCCAGTCAGACGCTTTATACAGTGAGTTGACAGCCCGGGAAAACCTGTATTTTTTCGCTAGTATATATAAGATCCCTAAAAAGCAGCAGAAAGAACGTGTCACAGAAGCTGCAAAAATCGTTGACCTACAGGATCATCTTGATAAGACTCTGGAAAAATACTCTGGTGGCATGAAGCGGCGCATGTCATTAGCTGTAGCACTCCTGCACCAGCCAAACCTGCTGATTCTGGATGAGCCGACTGTCGGCATTGACCCGGTTCTTCGCGCGTCCATCTGGGAGGAGCTACGAAACATGCAAAAGCAGGGCACGACAATCATCATCACTACACACGTAATGGACGAAGCGGAAAAATGTGATAATCTCGCACTGCTAAGGGATGGCTATGTTATCGCCCAGGGAAGTCCCCAGCAATTAAAATCAAAAAGCAACACCGAAACCCTGGAAGAGGCCTTCTTACAGTATGGAGGTGCCTCACATGCGCATTCAAGCAATCATTAAGCGAATCATCCACCAGTTTCTCCGCGATAAACGCAGCATCGCCATGATGATGGTCGCACCACTATTGGTCATGACATTGCTGTGGCTTGTGCTTGATATGGAGCAATACGTACCGACAATCGCAGTTACAGATGTCCCAACACAGATGCAGAATGCCCTCGAACAGCAAGATGCAACAATTCTGGAGGCAGACGAACCCCAGGCCAAAACCGCACTTCAAAATGAACATGCCGATGCCCATCTGTTTTTTGAAAAAAATCAGGCACAACTGACAATGGAAGGAAGTAACCCATCAGCAACATCTGCCGTCCAGCGTGTCATCAGTAATGCGGTAAAACAAATAAATCCAAACGCGCCCGAATTGGAAATTAACTTTCTCCATGGCACATCTGACCTGAATTTATTTGATCAAACAGGCTCTGTCTTGATCGGGTTCTTCGTCTTCTTTTTCGTATTTATTATTGGCGGCGTTTCATTCCTGCGCGAACGGACGCAGGGAACACTCGAACGATTACTGGCAACCCCATTAAAACGCTGGGAAATTGTCATTGGCTACCTGCTCGGGTTTGGCATATTTATTATCATTCAATCGATTATCGTTACAGCATTCTCCATCTATGTACTTGGTATTTACATGGCCGGATCGTTCATAGCAGTACTGTTTATCACGTTTCTGCTAGCTATCACGGCATTAAGCCTTGGCACTTTACTGTCAGCTTATGCCAAAAATGAATTTCAAATGATGCAGTTTATCCCGATTATCATCATCCCACAGGTATTCTTTTCCGGTGTTTTTCCGACTGAATCCGTTGAATGGATTAATACCATTGGAAAAGTAATGCCATTAACGTATGGAGCAGATGCATTAAAGGAAATCATGATTAAAGGGCAGGAGTTAGCGACCGTTACCGGTGACATAAGTGTATTGATAGGATTCTCAGCAGTATTTATTATCCTTAATATTTTCGCACTCAAACGCCATCGAACACTATAATCCCAGGAGGAAACCACTCATGTCAGATATGATGGAAACATTACGAAATGATGAAAAGATGACACCGAAACAAATTGAGATCGTCAAAGCTGCCATCGAGCTTATTTCTGAAAATGGCTATTACAACACATCAACAAGTGAAATCGCCAATAGGGCAGGAGTGGCTGAAGGAACAATTTTTCGCCACTATCGCACAAAAAAAGACCTGCTCGTTGCGATTGTCACACCTGTAATAACGAATTTCTCAGCACCCGTTTTTGCAAAGAAATTCGTCAGCCAGGTCTTCCAAAATGACTATGAACACTTTGAGGACCTGCTCTATGCCTTTAAAAAAAATCGCTTTGAGTTCGCACAGTCCAATCTCCCATTGATAAAAATTCTATTGCAGGAGCTGGCATTCCACCCGGAAATCCAAACCGCATATAAAAAAGAATTTGGCGAAAAAGTCATACCAGCGTTTAATCATGCGCTCGACTTCTATAAAGAAAAAGGAGAACTGCAGGACCTGCCAAATGAGACAATGATCCGCATGATGGTCACAACAATTCTGGGATTCATGATAACAAGATTCATCGTTCAACCAGACAAGGATTGGGACGACGAAACAGATATACACCAGACGATTGCATATATAATGGGTGGAGTGGGGAAGAAATGGTGATGAGCCAGTCCCCACACCATCCATCCATCGGGAAGTGACAGGTACGACCCGAATTTTGTCGGGCAATTAATCAATTTTTTTTGATTTAATGGTTGCTTTTTCCGCTAAATGGTATATAATAACATTAAATCAAAAATATTTGATATAAAGAGGGGCGACTCCTAATGAAAGAGTTAAATGTACTTAACAATCCAAGCGAGGAAGCATTCACAACATATGCGTCAAAATTTAAAGCACTTTCAGATACGAAACGACTTCAGATTATGAATATCCTATGCCATAATGGCTCAACATGCGTTTGTGACCTTGTGGACATGGTCGGAATGCCACAATCAAAACTGTCATACCATCTCAAAATTTTACTGGATGCAAATCTGATTAAAAAAGAAACAAAAGGTACATGGGGCTACTATGAACTGAACAATTCCGAAGTAAAAAGCCTGCTCTCAGACGAACTTTGCTGTGTATTCGTTCCATCCTGCTGCTAATTTTTTGGCAGGTAAGTAAGAATAAATCCTTTCTTACTGCATAAGTGCAACTAAGGCATTCGCCATTAAGGCTTGGCGAATGGCAGGTTTTCTAAAACTATATATCAACTTTTTTTGATTAATTGAATATATCAAAAAAAGTTGATTAATATAAAGGAGAGATTCAATATGGAAACATTAAAAAACTTTCTCATGATTGCGCTTGAATTAACTGTACTATTCTTTGTCATCTCATTTATCCTAAGCGCACTTCAATCCTACATACCTTATAAAAAAATCGAACATTATCTATCCAAAAGCAATCAGCTTATTGGTATCTTAGCGGCATTATTGTTCGCTTTTATTACACCATTTTGTTCATGCTCAACAATTCCGGTTGTCGTAAACATGCTGCGAAAAAATATGCCATTCAAAATTGTCGTGATTTTTCTATTTGCATCACCGGTACTAGACCCAACCATTCTTACATTAATGGGTGTCATTCTCGGATGGAAAGTTGCCTTGATTTACACCGTCGTGACTGCCATCGCCTCAGTAATTATCGGCCTCACGTTAAGCAAGCTGAAATTCGAGCGTTATGTAAAAAACGTGGTGATGACAGGTTATGAGGAAGAAGCCAAACAATTTAACTGGAGAGGAGCATGGGACGAAACAATAGCACTCATGAAAAGCGTTTACCCATATTTAATCATTGGAGCAGCAATCGGTGCAGTCATCCATGGATTAGTCCCAACTGAATGGATAGCCCAATGGCTTGGAAAAGAAACATGGTGGATCGTGCCAATTGCGGCAGTGATCGGAATACCTTTGTACATCCGATTATCAAGTATGATACCTATTTCCCATGTATTCATCATGAAAGGAATGGCACTTGGACCTGTAATGGCAATGATGATCAGCTCAGCTGGTGCAAGCTTGCCGGAACTAATATTACTGAAATCCATTTTCAAAAAACAGCTTGTGATCGCATTTGTCGCCTCAGTCATTTCAATGGCTACCGTATCAGGATTTATCTTCTACTTGGTTTAATGAAGGGAGGTGAGCCCAAGTGAAGAAGCTTATCGAAAAAATCTTTTCAAAGAATAACGAGGACAACGATTGCTGTGACGTGAAAATCAGCGAGGTTACAGAGGAATCTTGTTGTTCGAAGTAGATGGGAGGAGGACTTTCAATAAATCAGAAAGTCCTCTTAGTATATGTAAAAAGGTGAACAGCGACTTCCAACCTAACTATAATTTGCTTAACACTACACCTATTCGATATAATTTAAATCAATTACGCATCAAGGTCCAACATCAAGCAAATTTTAGGAGAAGTTCTATGATAAATTATACCGACTTGGCGATAGCCTTTTTTATTGCGCTTATCGCAACATTCCTATTAACCTACCCTGTTAAAAAACTCGCAATAAAAATAGGTGTCGTTGATCTGCCAAACCATCGCAAAATACATACAAAAGTAACGCCGAGATTAGGTGGTCTAGCCATCTTCCTTGGGGTGTTTTTAGGCGCGCTTTATTTACAGCCGCAACATGAACACCTACCCGAAATCATCCTTGGAGCTGTAGTGATTCTAATAACCGGTGCCCTCGATGATCGTTACAATATTCGCCCTGTTATCAAACTCGGTGGTCAGTTAATAGCAGCATCTTTCCTCCTTTCATCAGGGTTAATCATCGACAAAATCACACTGCCAATTATCGGGATGATCGATCTCGGATTTGTGAGCGTTCTTGTTACTGTACTTTGGGTTGTCGGCATAACAAATGCAATCAATCTCATTGACGGTCTGGACGGGCTCGCCACAGGGGTCACGACAATTGCGTTAACAAGTATGTTCATTATGGCGCTGATTGATGTACAAATCATGGCCGCATACCTATGCATTGTCCTGATAGGTGCTAATTTGGGCTTCTTATATCATAACTTTTACCCTGCGAAAATTTATATGGGCGATACCGGCTCAAATTTTCTCGGCTATGCGATTGCCGTCGTATCCATGCTAGGTTTGTTTAAAAATATCGCATTGTTCAGCTTTATTATTCCAATTATCGTTCTAGCTGTACCGATTTTCGACACACTTTTTGCCATTGTCCGCCGTGCTTACAATAAGGAAAATATCATGATGCCGGACAATAAGCATATTCATTACCAACTGCTTGCGTCTGGATTCACCCATCGAAAAACAGTTCTTATCATCTATGCATTTAGTACACTTTTCGGAGCAATGGCAATTCTATTCTCCAATGCAACATTAACAACATCGCTCATCATCACGTTTATAGTGCTCGCGTTGTTGCACATTATTGCCGAACTTAGTGGTTTGGTCATGGGTGGAAAAAAGCCAATTATCGATACACTGAAGAGAGTGTTTAAAATACGGGAAAAAGGCCAATGAAATAAGAGGAAATTAAAAATTAAATAGTATTCCAAGGATTAAAACACATTTTAATTTAATAATGTTTTGAGGAGGTTCTATATGAAAAGTATTAAGAAAGCAATAATACCTGCTGCCGGACTGGGGACAAGATTCCTACCCGCTACAAAAGCAATGCCTAAGGAAATGCTGCCTATTGTTGATAAGCCCACGATAGAATATATCGTTGATGAAGCAATAGATTCAGGAATCGAGGATATTATCATAGTCACAGGAAAAGGAAAGCGAGCTATCGAGGATCATTTCGACAGTGCTTTCGAATTAGAAGAGAACTTGATGAAGAAGGAAAAATTTGAGTTGCTTGAGAAAATCAGGAAGTCTGCAAATGTTGATATCCATTACATAAGACAAAAGGAACCAAAAGGTCTTGGACATGCTATTTGGTGTGCCAGAAAATTTATCGGCAATGATCCTTTTGCAGTTTTACTTGGTGACGATATTATTCATAGTGAGAACCCTGGTTTACATCAACTTATAAATGAATATGAGCTGAAGAAATCCTCCGTAATCGGGGTGAAAAACGTTCCAGTAGAAGACACACATCGATACGGCATAATTGATCCGTTGAAGAAGCTAGGTAACTCCCATCAGGTAAAAAGTTTCGTCGAGAAACCTAAGCAAGGAACAGCTCCATCCAACATGGCGATTATTGGAAGATATATATTAACACCAGAGATTTTTGATTTTCTGGAAAAACAACATGTTGGTGCCGGTGGAGAAATTCAATTAACAGATGCAATACAAGAATTGAATAAAATTCAACGCGTTTTTGCTTTGGAAATTGAAGGAGCACGTTATGACGTTGGTGAACAATTAGGATTTATCCAAACTACGATAGAAATGGCACTAACCCGAGATGATTTAAGAGAACCGTTAATGAACTATTTGAATGAATTAAATACGACTTTAAGTGGACAAAAAACTAACCTAAAATAACTGTAATAATCCACACAAGAGAGAAGTTCTGACACAGCGTAGCAGCTGTGTTTCTTTGTGTGGGACAACATTTCAATTGTTCAAGAAAATATACTCTTCACGCCTACAGTCTTTATTGTGGCACATTTGCTGTATATCGGGATACAACAACTTAAAACTGGAAACAGTATAAAAAGGAGCATATCGCTGGAAAGCTATTCGACAAATTACGGGAAGTGACAGGAACCACATCCAGCGGAAGGCACCACATCCCCGGTCGGAAAATATCCCAAATCTCTTCATATAATCCCAAAATTCTTTGCCACAGAATATAAGGGGCATATAACGCCAAAATAATTTCCCATACCTCGCATATGCTAGTACTAGAAATTTTGCGAAAATAGTCGAATTTTGGTATAACGGGGTAGTATCAAAAAAAAGAGGTTAAAAGGAGACGAAGCATGGAAGAACGACAGACGCTAAAAAAATCACTAAAGCCACATTGGGTATGGGCGATTGCCCTAGGCTCATCAATTGGTTGGGGTGCTTTCGTACAGCCAACGAACTGGATGTCCCAGGCTGGTCCATTAGGAGTAATTGCAGGTTTCGGTATTGGCGCATTACTAATGATGTTGATCGCCGTGAGCTATGGATTTTTAATAAAAAGTTTCCCAGTATCAGGAGGGGAATTTGCCTATGCATTTATTAGTTTAGGTCGTACACACGCATTTATAAGCGGGTGGTTTTTAACGCTTGGGTATATTTGTATCGTTGCATTGAACGCCTCAGCTTTTGCATTAATGTTTAAATATGTTTTTCCTGCATTAATTGAGAACCTGCATCTTTACCAAATAGCTGGGTGGGATGTTTATGGAATGGAAATCATTATTGCATCAGCAGCATTAGGATTGTTTGGCTTTTTAAATATACGAGGAACTGGCTTAACTGGCCGCATGCAATTTATCTTTTGTACTATTATGATCTTAGGTGTCCTCGCCATAACATTTTTAGTTGGCGGACAGCCGGGTGCAGGCTTATCGAATATATCACCAGCATTCCCAACAGGAACAACAGCATTTGCTGCAATTATTTCAATCGTAGCAATTGCACCATGGGCTTACGTTGGCTTTGATAACATACCACAGGCAGCAGAAGAATTTCGTTTTTCATCTAAAAAAGCATTCACATTAATTATTCTGGCAATATTCTTCGCGGCTGTATTATATAGCTTAATGATTATTGCAACTGCTATGACACAGCCTTGGCAAGGACTTGTTGCTGAAGGTCAGCAATGGGGAACAGGAGCGGCTATTCAGGATACGGTAGGCACGATGGGACTCGTAATTCTGGTTGTCGCACTTACAATGGGTGTTTTCACAGGCTTAAATGGTTTTATTATCTCATCAAGCCGTTTACTATTCGCTATGTCACGTGCGAAAATAATCCCTGAAGCATTTTCAAGGCTTCATCCTAAATACAAAACACCGTATGTTGGTATCATTTTCACGGTAATTGTATCTATGTTTGCACCATGGTTTGGGCGTGAGGCTCTTATCTGGGTAGTAGACATGTCATCAATTGGTGTAACAATTGCATATTTCTATACATGTTTTACAGCATTTTCACTTTTTAAATGGTCAAAAGACAAAGACTTTAATCATAAGAAACATGTTGTAGCACCAATGAAAAAGACAATTGCAGGAGTAGGAATGTTAGCCAGCCTGACGTTCTTGAGCTTATTGCTTATCCCAGCTTCACCAGCATTCCTGGGAATTGAATCCAGAATCGCACTGATCTCATGGATCATATTAGGCGTAATATTCTATCTAGCCAAGCGAACTGAATTCAATAAAATTCCAAAAGAGGAACTGAACTACCTAATATTAGGTAATAAGAAAATAGAAGCGAAGAACAGAGAGTGAACAAAAGCGTAAGCGCCTGTTCAGCGCCGTATGGACTGCGCCCGTGCATCGCGGGTGGGTCGACGTTGCCGCGCAAAGCGGCGGTCTTAGTCGATCTTCCTTTTCCCTGAGATAAAGGATACACGAAGAGCGTAGCGATTCGATGTTGACTTATCGTAGACACGGGGAGGGAAGTCCACTAGGCGCTAGGCGCTGGAGCTGGACGTGGCTGATTCGGGAGTCCAGTTATTCACAGAACTTAAATTTTATAGTTTCCTAGACAAAAATAAAAGCCCCGGAGCGGATTGGATATCTGCTCCGGGGTTTCTTAATGTACAGGCACAATTGTTAATCCATTATTACTATTATTAACCTTATAAACTCCCCCCAAATTATTGGAGTCTATATAGGTTGAGAAGAATGTTTTAAAATTCTCATCCGTATCCAAAACGATAATATAATCGGATTTTTTCATCTCATTTCCAAATCGGCTTCTCAAAGGAATGTTATCCTCAGAAAAATCCCTCACGTCTAAGATCAGACTGTTAGAGTGCTGGTTTAATTTCATTGCAACTTTTTTGATATCTTCTACAGAATGCTACCCATCCGCGTCTACATTTACTATCCCTATCGATTCGTTATGATTATTTAAAAAGTGATTAAAGGCTGTTTTTAATTCTCTGCCGTTACCTAGGTTTACTGCATGTTTAAGAATAGGGCATTTCTCTGATTTAGCTAATTAAGTAATTTCTCGTCTGGATTAAAGGCAGGAATTATTATAGTGACGTTGCTGATAGTCTTCATAGTTATTCTGGAATCCTCCATATGCATCAAACTTAAAAGTATAAACACATACATCATTGCCATAGCTTTGAACCTGTATGCACCTTCTAATAAAGTATAAAAATTACTAAAACAGCTTTTCGATACATAAGTATTAGTTAGAAGTTTAATCAAAAAAAGGAGGCATGCCATAGTGAATATTGCTGTAATCGGTACCGGTTATGTAGGTCTTGTCACAGGTGTTTGTTTATCTGAAATCGGCAACAATGTTACATGTATTGATATTGATGAGGAGAAAGTGAAGACATTAAGGAGCGGCAAGTCTCCCATTTATGAAGAAGGTTTAGAGGAACTATTACAGACAAATATTCAGAGAGAAAGATTGCACTTCACTTCCAATTATGAAGAAGGGATAGCTGCTAAAGAGGTAATATTTTTAGCTGTAGGAACACCTCAGGGGGCAGATGGTTCGGCAGATTTAACATTCTTAAATACAGTTTGTAGCGATATAGTGAAATACCTACATAACGATGTTGTAATAGTAACCAAAAGTACCGTCCCTATAGGTACGAATGAAAATATTAAAACGAGTATTGAACAAAATGCAGTAACTAACCTTACCGTCAGAGTAGTCTCCAATCCTGAATTTTTGCGTCAGGGAACAGCTGTACACGATACGTTTAACGGTGACCGTATCGTGATAGGTTGTGAAAATGAAGAAGCGATGGACATTATGGAGGAAATCTATAAACCATATAATATCCCAATTGTAAAAACAGACCTTAGAAGTGCCGAAATGATTAAGTATGCATCGAATACCTTTCTAGCAACCAAAATCAGCTTTATAAATGAGATAGCCAACCTATGTGAGCATGTTGGTGCAAACGTGGACGATGTAGCAAACGGAATTGGAATGGATAGTCGTATCGGTGGACGATTTTTGAAAGCGGGTATTGGATATGGAGGTTCATGTTTTCCAAAAGATACAAATGCCATAATTGCCTTAGGAAACCGCGTGGATTATCCAATGTTTATTCTAGAAAGTGTTCAATATGTTAATGAAAAACAAACAGATTTATTGGTCGATAAAATTATTAAACGATTTAGCGGCAATATCGAGGATATAACAATTGCATTACTGGGGTTGGCTTTCAAGGCAAATACAGATGATATGAGGGGCGCGCCATCTGTACAGGTAGCACATAGAATAATAGATGCTGGTGCTAAAATTAATGCCTATGATCCAGTAGCCGTTGAAAATGCCAAGAGCGTTCTGCCGAAAGAAGTAAATTATGTGAAGACAATCGAAGAAGCTTTGAACCATGCAAACTGTGCAGTAATTCTAACCGACTGGAAAGAAATAAAGGAATATCCGATTAGCCTTTTTAGACAATACTTATCATACCCGATTGTTTTTGACGGAAGAAACTGCTTTTCATTAGAAAAATTTAATGGAAGTGGCATCGAATACCATTCCATTGGTCGACCATCAATAAATAGACAAAACTAAAGGTGCCTCGTTGGGCATCTTTTCTTTTGTTTAAAACTAGATAGAATGTCAAATAATAGTAAAGACAATTTATGTAACAAAATAGCGTTTACTCCTGTACGGGGGTTTATATTGAAAGGGGAACCCCCTAATGAATTTAGATTTGCAAAGGCATAGGAACAGTGTGGAAATTTTATTTATCTATTTTATTCTCTTACAGCCAGCCTTAGATGTGTTAGCTTATTTCAATATTCCTATCTCAATTATCTTGAGAGTTGTAGTTATGGGAATGGGATTTATATATATTTTAATACTTCCAGGTGATAAAGAGAGAAAGATAGCTCTTATATATATCATTATGCTTGGTATTTTTATGGTAATTAACTTCACCAATAATTTAATGGTCAAGAACCAGTTTATGATGTCGCTTGAAATAACGTATATAATAAAATCCGTTTTCTTTGTTGAATTACTTATAGTCTATGTATTTGTAATTCGTTCATTTTCTTTAAAGGAAAACTGGCAAAGGATTATACAGCTCTGTATTTTTATCAATATGGTAAGTATTGCTGCAGTAATGCTGTTGGCAGGACTTTCGGATACAGCTAAAAGAAGCTATGGAGCACTAGCTAAGGAAGGTCATTCTGGATGGTTTTTTTCAGGAAATGAGCTGAGCGTCATTTTAGGAATGGGATTTAGTATGATGGTTTTATACATGATTAATCAAAAATCCCGACTAAAGAAGGCAAGGTTATTGCCATTTATCGGCCTGGTTATTTGGGCGATGCTAACAGTTGGTACTAAAGTTAGTTTTGGGTCAATAATAATTGTACTAAGTATATCTATCTTAGTACTCATTCCTAAGATTGTACGAAATAGGAAAGATTGGTTTAACGTAATCACGCTTTCAGCATTACTAGCAGCGACGATTTTAATAACGCCAAGCACCTCAATTGGCAACAATCTAAGTTTCTCCTTTGGTATAGACTTTACCAATCAGGAAAATCGACCTTCTAATATGGAGGAGGACCATGGAAGTAAAGGACAACTTCATCAGAATTTGTTAAGTGGCAGAAGTTATTTTTTAAACAATATTAAGGAGCAATACAGGGAAGCTCCCTTATCACAGAAGCTATTTGGTATGGGGGTTGGTGGCAATTATGTCGTGTCACCCAAGTTAATCGAAATGGATTTTTTAGACTGGTATTTTAACTTTGGTTTATTAGGTTTTGTACTGTTAATGCTGCCATTGATTTATTTTGGATATCATATCCTGTTTAATATTTTCAGCTATCACCTGAAGAAAATCAATTTAGCCATTGTGCTTGTAGGATTATCTGTCAGTTTAGGTCTGGGCAGCTCTATGATAGCAGGTCATGTTCTTTCATCACCAGCTTCAAGTATATACTTGGGCATATTTATCGCTTATTTATATGCATTAACGAAACAACAACGATCATCATACATCAAAAAATAAAAGGATATGTATAAGATGACTAAAAAATTGGAGAGAATATTAGTAATAAGTACGATGTATCCGAGTAAAGCGAATCCTACCTTTGGAATCTTTGTTAAAAATCAGGTGGAAGAACTTAAGAAACGAGGAATCCAAGTAGATGTTGCTGCAATCAAGGATCCACGTATGGGGAAATTATTTGTATTAAAAAAATACCTCTTATGGATTATTCGAATCATCTATATCTTACTTACGAGAGGTAGAAGCTATGACATCATACACGCCCACTACGTTTTTCCAAGTGGCTGGCTAGCCCTATTATTTCAAAAAACTTTCGGTACCAGGGTAATCGTTACTGCACATGGCGGAGACTTGGACAAGATGTCGAGAATAGGGTCTTTCTTTTTCAGACAAACAGAACAGGTATTACATGAAGCAGATCATGTTATTGCTGTTGGAGAAAAGTTAAAAACTGACATGGTGACAGCCTTTAAGGTAAAGGAAGAGAAAATCACCCTTCTAAACATGGGTGTCAATAGACAGGTTTTTACACCAATGGACCAGGAGCAAGCTAAGCATTTATTAGATATAGCCCCTTCATCCAAAACAATTTTATTTGTAGGCAATATTATTGCAGCTAAAGGAATGACAGAACTTGTAGAAGCATACAGCGACTTGAAAGATGAGTATCCTAATCTGGAACTTCATTTAATTGGAGCCCAGAAAGAGCCGCCATATGTTAGATGGCTTAAAGGTAAAATCTCAAACGAGAACACACAGGATATCAAAATCCATCCACCTATGAAGCAAAGAGATATAGCAAGATGGCAAGCTGCAGCCGATGTTTTCGTAATCCCATCACATATGGAAGGTTTTGGTCTTGTTGCATTGGAGGCAATGTCCTGTCATACCCCAGTAGTTGGAACAAATGTTGGTGGATTGCGTTATTTACTCGCCAATAATGCCGGGGTTTTGGTAGAGCCAAAAAACAAAGAATCATTAAGGATAGGGATTAAATCTATACTAAAGAATGATAATTTTCACAAAGAGCTTATTGCAAATGGGGAAGAGAAAGCTCAGAAGTACGACCAAGAAAAGCAGATTGAACAACTGCTTGAACTATATCACCAAGAATAGGAGCGAAATAAAGTTGAACCCAAAAAAAGTACTTCTTATTTCGTCTGTAGGCGGACATTTAACACAGTTATTACAGCTTGAACCCCTATTTAAAAATTATCAATATCATATTGTTACTGAGAAATGTGCAATAACAATGAATTTAAAAGATAAATACCCAATATCTTTGCTTGTTTATGGTGCCAGAAATTATCTATTTCGGTACATATTTAAGTTTTCATTCAACATGTTCAAAGCATTCTTTATTTTTCTGAATAAACGACCGGATGTAATAATCACGACAGGGGCACACACCGCAGTCCCAATGTGCTATATTGCCAAGCTTTTTAGAAAAAAAGTAATCTTTATTGAAAGCTTTGCAAAAACAACCAGTCCAACATTATCAGGTAGATTGGTATATCCAATAGCGGACTTGTTTATCGTTCAATGGGAAACAATGAAAAAGATTTATCCAAAAGCAGTAAATGGAGGGTCTATCTATTGATTTTAGTTGTTTTAGGTACCCATGAGTTGCCTTTCACCAGACTATTAAAGGAAGCAGAGCGATTAAAGAGCGAGAATATAATTGAAGACGATATTATCGTCCAGTCTGGTCATACAAAATATAATAGTAATAAATTAACCATCAAACAATTTGTCAGTTATAAAGAAATGGACCTATTATGTGAACAGGCTCGTCTCATTATCACGCATGCAGGTACAGGATCAATTATTGCAGGTCTAAAAAAAGGGAAAAGCGTAATTGCCTGCGCCCGCTTGAAAAAATATGGAGAACATAATGATGATCATCAGTTACAGATTGTATCAGCCTTGGTTAACCAAGGACATATTTTAAGCTGGGAAGATGGTACAATGCTGGAGGAGGTTATTCAAAAAGCCGAGACATTTCAACCAAAGCCTTTTCGTTCTGGCAGGGAACAGATTTATCAATTGATCGAGAATTTCATCAATGAAGTATAATCAGCTATTGCTTATATAAAGCTTTAATCAAACGCTCACTCGATTCACCTCTCGAATACTGATTCCATTCATCGGCAAATGCCCGAACCCTTTCCATATCAAACTCACCAGCCTTCAATACATCAATCAAAGCGTCCGTATGTTTAACAACAGGTCCTGGAACAAGTTCTTCATAATTCTCCCAAAAACCTTTCTCATGCGCATACTCCTCCAAGTCATATGCAAAAAATACCATCGGCTTACTCAGTAATGAAAATTCAAATGGGATCGATGAGTAATCTGTAATTAAAATATCACTAATTACCAGTAAATGATTTAAATATCGATAGCTGGAAATATCGAAAACAAAATAAGGGTAGTCATTTTGGAGTTTTGACTTTACTTTAGGGTGAAGACTTAGAAACAACACATATTCATTTTTTAGCGCATTGTACAATCTTTCAATATCCAATTTAAGTTCTGATGAATCAAGGTCATTGGCACGATAGGTTGGGGCATATAGGATAACTTTCTTTTCATTTATGATTGGAAATTTACTTAGTAATGATTGTTCTGCCTTATTTATTGCCATCGTATCGAAAAAGAAATCGGTTCTTGGTATCCCAGTACGCAAGATTTGCTTTTCCGACAAATCAAAGGCCACACCAAAAATAGCAGTCATCTTTTCCGAACCAGCAACAACGTAATCAAACCGTTTATAAACATTCTTGAATCGTACACAGGCTCTAGGGTGGCGGTTTTCAATAGATCGATCCATCAACCCAAACCGCTTAATCGCCCCAGCTGCATGCCATAACTGGATACATTGGGTGTTCGGTCTAAATTTGGTCATAGATAAAAAACCATAGTAATTGTCTACAAAAACTATTTTAGAGGTAGCTAAATGATAAATTGATCGAACCCAGTCAATTATATTAAGACTTCCGAACTTCAATATCGTTCTACGCGGGCTATCTTCATAAGTGTTTTTGCATTGAGGTGTCTTAAGAATAACGACTTGGTGATCTGTTTGTTTCTCCAACTCGTTTATCGTATATATAATATTAATGCCAAAAGAGGCAACAAACGTTGTTTTATGCTTTCGGGGAAATAACTTAAATAAATTAAAGAATGTACGCAAAACGTATAGGTATATGGAAATTACTAATTCTCTAACCATTTTTATTCAAATCTGTCTTAATTTTTGTTGATGATATTCCAACAGTTCTAGGTAAATAAACAACTTCGCAATGTTCCTTTAAAAAGTCAAAATCACCTTTCCAGTCATCTCCCATAATAAATACATCGATATTATGCTTTTTCACATCTTCCAGTTTCTGTTCCCATGTATCCTCTGGAATCACTTCATCTACATAACGGACAGCTTCCAGGATCGCTTTACGTTGCTCAAAAGTATAATATGCTGCTTTACTTTTTAACGCATTAAACGAATCAGATGAAATAGCAACAATCAAATAGTCGCCATATTCTTTAGCGCGACGTAATAAATTGATATGGCCAGTGTGTAGAATATCAAAAGTTCCGTATGTGATTACCTTTTTCATAGTAAAACCTCCACTTTATAATAAGGTTTATAGTAGTAATAGTATGCATTATTAATAAAAAGATAATCATACTAAAAACCCAGAGATACAGTATAACTGTTCTCTGGGTATCAGACTTGGTCTGCAACTTTCGATTGCTCTTCTTCGGTGTAAATAGCTTTAACCAAATTTTCACTTGAATATCCATTTGAATATTGATTCCATTGATTAGCAAATATGCTAACTCGATTCATATTAAAACTTCCGCTTTTAATCACATCAATTAAATCTTCTGTAGATTTCACGACAGGCCCAGGAACTAATTCATCATAAACTTCCCAGAATCCTCTTATCTTAGCGTAATCTTCCAAGTCATATGCATAGAATACCATTGGTTTGTTCAGTAATGAATATTCAAACGGAATAGAGGAGTAATCAGAGATTAAAATATCCGAGATCACTAATAAATGATTCATATTATGATAGCTTGATACATTGACAACAAAACCGGGAAATTTATTCTGATATTCTCCATCAATTGCTGGGTGAAGACGCAAAAATAATACATAGTCATCCTTGAACTCACGATACATTTTTTCAATGTTTAAATGTAAATCCGTTGCATTTAAATCATTGTCACGGTATGTCGGTGCATATAAAATAACTTTCTTCCCATTAATAACTGGGAAATCCTGTTTTAATGAATTTTCTGCTTCATTTTTAGCCACAGCATCAAAAAAGAAATCGCTTCTTGGTATTCCTGTGCGTAATATTTGGTCGTTTGATATATTAAAGCTTTTTCGGAAAATAGACGCCATGCGCTCGGAACCAACTACAACATAATCAAATCGGTGATAAACCTTTTGGAAACGCTCGAACGCTCGTGGAGATCGATTTTGAATCGATGGATCCTTTAATCCAAACTGTTTGATTGCACCTGCAGCATGCCAAAGTTGGATACATTGAACATTGGGCTTAAACTCGGTCACTGCTAAAAAACCATAATAATTGTCAGCAATAACCTTTTCCGAGGTTGCCAGATGGTAGATGGACAGAATCCAATCTATAATATTAATACTCTCAAAGTCTAGAATTTTTCTATTCGACAAATCATTAATACTAATCTTACAATGGGAGGTTTTGAGAATAACAACCTGATCATCAGTCTGTTTTTCAAGCTCATTAACAGTATACAAAATATTATCCCCAAATGAAGCAACAAATGTTGTTTTCTTCTTCTGGGGAAACATTTTTAAGATCTGAAAGAGTGTACGAAAAACAGAAAGGTACAACGTAATGGCCAGTTCTCTAACCATTGTTAGTATTGTTCAAATCGGATTTAATTTTAGTAGTTGATATCCCAACTGTTCTTGGTAAATACACAACTTCACAATGCTCTTTTAAGAAGTCGAATTCACCGGTCCAGTCGTCTCCCATTACAAAGACATCAACGTCATGCTTTTGCACATCTTCTACTTTTTGTTCCCAATTGTACTCAGGAATAACTTCGTCTACATATCGAATAGCTTCTAGAATTGCTTTGCGTTGTTCAAAGCTATAATATGCTTTTTTACCTTTTATTTTATTAAAGACATCTGCTGAAATGGCAACAATTAAATAGTCGCCGAATTCCTTTGCACGGCGTAGAATGTTGATATGCCCAGTATGAAGTAAATCGAATGTTCCATAAGTGATTACTTTTTTCATTTTTATAATAGCCTCCATCTAATGATGCTTTATATATATCATACATTATTAATTTTACAAAGACTTAACAAACAGTTTTCATTTAGTTAAAAACATTAATACATATTATACTATGTATTTCATTAAATAGAAACTAGTATTTTCTGCTAAACAAATTGTTCTTGGAGTGAAGAGTGATATTAAACGGAATGTAAGAAACGTTAAATAAAAAAGTATTATCAGAGTGATCTGCTTTAACAGAAGCCCTGATAATACTATTTTAAAACTACAAACGAAATATTTTCATCAAAAGTGACTCTTTAAAAAAGATACGTAAAGGTTATCAATTTGTTTTTGAAACTTTTTCGAGTTTAAATATTCTTTTGAATGTGCCGCTTTTAGACAAATACGGTATAATTCTTTCATATCTTCTTCAATTTCTTTACTCTTAGAAAGTTTTTTAAGACCAGTTCTGCTGTGTCTTAATGTTGGATCGATAAAAGAATCGAGTTCTTGTTTAAGTTCATTTTTATCGCTTGGTAATGTCACATTAAATGTTTTTGCAATGTTCTTTACAGTACTAAAACTATCCTCAATAAAGTCATCATAGTCAACAATTATACGATTTTCATTTCGAGTACCTCGCAAAGCGACGAGTGTCCGGATTTGCCACTGCTTCAACGCAGCCTTTTCGTTCCGATTATACGCTCTTCTAAACGAAGCAGCTACATCAACCGGATTACGAATCATAACAAGGTAGTTTCCTTCTACATCCATATCTGCCAAGATTTCTTTCCACATTTCTATACATTCACTTGTACGAGGGTCTTTCCATCCCCATAATGGTTTATCAGAAAACTGCTCTTGAACTATAGATTCCATTTTCTCTTTTAAGGGTTTAATCTTACCTAAATCCTGCCATCCTCTACGAAAAGGCATACTACCCAATACATTTTTAATTTCTTTGTGAACATCGACAATTTTCTTATTTTCCCAGAAGCCTTTTGGATTTGTTTTATTAGGTTTTACAAAGCCTTCTCCTAGGTCGACTCCCATTAAATTAATAGAACGGGATGCCATAGATGTCCCGCATCTTCCGGATCCTAATATTGTAACTGCTTTGTTTTTAGTTTGTTGTGGTTTTCTGGTGAATTTATTAAAGAGCGCCATTTATTAAAATTCCTCCTAAGATGAAATAATTATAAAAATTACCTTATGTTCGTACTGTTGTCAACTATATCATAAATTGACTTAAAGGGCATTGCAAGAAAATATTCGAATAATAATTCTATATTTAGGGGTACCTTTAGTAAATATATTATTTCCAAGCTATCCTAAACAACTCAAAAAACTTTTTAAAACAAGAATGAATAAATATTATTTTAATCGTTTTATAAAAAACACCAAATGCTAGTAATCTAGCATTTGGTGAAAATAATCAAGTTGACTATTTAATTTCCTGAATAAAGCTTCCATCACTACCATCACTTACCCAGGCTTTTTGGCCGTTATAGTACACTTGGTACCATTCATTATTAGTTACATAATTGTTATTATTGTCTATAACAGCTCTCATGAATATATTACTTACTTTTCCTAAGCTGTTTCCACCCGGCGTTTCACGAACATTTAAGTTTGTAGCAGTGACTTTGACTAAATTCAATAGATTTACATAGTCACCGTGAACCCAACCGTTTTCGTTATTATAATTAACATTTAGCCATGATCCATTATAGCCAATGACATCTAGTTTTGTTCCATCTGGTATATTTCCTTTATCATTACCATTAGGTCCATCCCTAAAGTTTAATGGATCATTACCGGAATCGGTAATTCCATATACTCCACTTGGATACTTTGTAACATCTGCAGTTGCATATGCATTTGGATCTCCTGAACTATCAGGTTGACCTTCATAAACAGGTATATCAAATATTAAGACATAGTTGTCTATTGAATTATATAGATTACTTATATTTGATGTTTGATTAAAAGCCCAAGCTACATCTGTTGCATATTGATGCTTACCAGGTGAATCAGGATCCCAACGCATTTTATACAATGTATTTTGACCAGCATTGATATAGTTATTTCCTATAAATGCTGCCCCACCAATGATAGCTTTTTCAGGTGTGAACCAACCCTGTTCGAATGCATGTTTTGCTCCACAATCTATAGGACAAGAATCAAAAGCTTTAATCCCATACATGTTATAAACGGTATTCGTAGCTTTATTCTTATCAACTACATTTCCATTATCATCCACTGGAACTCCAGCTGCTAAATCTGAACTGCCATTACCAGTTTCATGCAATGCATGTGCCATTAAATATATTTCGTTAATGTTATGTGTGTTTGCAGCGCTGATAAAAGCTTGAGCCTCGCCTGAAAGTGTCCCCTTATTTTTAAGGATATTTTCATTGATTTCCTTAGCATTTACACCAGCTGGTTCTGATAAATTCAGAAACTGGAAAAAGCTATTATCTCCTTTATGGAAGTTGGATGAATTTACATAATAAGCAACTTGTTCTCTGGAAGCATCAACCCATCCGCCTGAACTCCATACTTGAGGTGCTCGGCTCATTTGTGTATCAACTACATCACGATAACTAGTGTCATAATTTGTATCCTTATAGACATCACCTGTGGTGACATCTTTACGATGAATATAAACTGTTTTGCGTTTGCCATTTACGAATACGAAACCTTGATGCCAATTCGGAGAGAAAGTATCAAAGTATAGCAAACTACCTTCACTATAGCTTTTTACAACTCTTGAATTTCTAGAAGCCTTGGCGTACATTTTAGTTGGCTTAGCTGTTGCACGTCCTTTTAATGCTTCTTGTGTATCATAAATACCTTCAACATGGTTTGTATGAATATATCCAGTTGTAGGACTGCCGTTTATATAAACCAGTGCTTCATACCAATTATTAGTAAAGGTCTTATAATAAAGGACCGAACCTTGACTATACGATTTCAGTTTACTAGAACTGGTGGAAGCTTTTGAGTAAATAGCAGTTGGGCGCTTTAACCCAATTCCTTTTAACCCTTCTTGATCCTTAACGATTTCTTCCACATGTGACTTATGAATATACCCGGTTGTAGCATTACCGTTAATATAAATAAGTGCTTCATACCAGCTGTTGGTAAAGGTTTTAAAATAAAGAACAGAACCCTGACCATACGATTTCAGTTTACTAGAACTGGTGGAAGCCTTTGAATAAACAGCAGTTGGACTTTTCAATCCAATACCTTTTAAAGCTTTTTGATCGTCTATTATATTTTCGACATGTGATTTATGAATATAGCCAGAATGTCTTTTGCCATTAACATAAACTATAGCTTCATACCAACTACTAGTATAGGTTTTATAATAAAGAATAGAACCTTGATCATAGGTTTTAAGTTTACGTGAATTTGTTGCTGCCTCAGAATAGATTGCAGTAGGGTCTTGCATCCCAACCCCTTTTATTACTTCCTGATCTTTTACAGAGGTTTCAACATCGGATTTGTTAATATATCCAGTGTGTCTTTTTCCATTTACAAAAACTACAGCCTTGTACCAATTTGAAGAATGTGGCATATACAAGAGTATAGAACCTTTTTTATAGGACTTTAATACATTAGACCTTGATGTAGTAGTATATATATTTGTGGGATCTTTTAATGCGATACCTTCATGAACTGTAGAGGCATGAGCAGTATTGTTGTTCATTGGAATTGTTATTAAAGACAACACTAATGCTAAGAAACAACTTACAATTATAGCCTTACTTAGATGAAATTTTCTCACTTAATATTTTTCCTCCTCTCATATTTTTCTTAATATCTAGTAAACTGATATCAGTAGAAAGTATTTTACTTTCAATCTACCGAATGTTTATATTATCGCAAGAAATGTCGAAAAAGTTAAGAGTTAGTTGCAAAATAATGACAAAGATATCCAGAAATCGTACTTTTTCACTATTTTTTTAAGATTTATGTAATTAAAAAGTCTTTTTTAAATATTACTAGTTTGATAGTATTATAATGTAATTATTAAATATAAGGAGTAACACGAGATATGATAAGTGGTAAACAATCTATAAGTGATTCTATTTTTTTAATACAGTTATTTATATTATTAATTTTAAGTACCATGGTACGAGCACAGTATAATGTTCTAAAGGACATAGGGGATATTAGTATAAATCTTACATTGGCTTTTATGTTAATGTTTCTCGTAAAAAGTATTATGGAGAGAAGAACCTTCGATACAAAATTATTAAAGATAAATATTGCAATCTTCTTGCTGATCTTAATTTATACTATTAGTTTTGTAATTAGTGAACAGGCTGGGAATTGGTATTTTATAAAATTAATGCTTTTATTTCTATTTATACTGGGATCGATACGAATCAAGTGGAAGCCTGCTCATATAAAGGCGATAGCTTATTTATTAGGGATTGTTCTAATCTTTATATTTTTACACTGGGTTAAGCTAGATTTTCCAAATCATAAATTCAAAAGTATTTTTACAAACCCTAATTATCTAGCTGTTTTTTTATTTTGCATGCTTTATTTTAAAATTATTGCTATTAAGTTTGGGAGCAATTTTGAACGCCTGTATTTCTCCTTGTTAATTTTGTTGAATCTAATTCTAATCTATAACACAAATGCAAGGTCAGTAGTGGTTGCTATGGTGGTAATTCTTATAGCGTGGATATTTATGAAACAATTCACTCGTATGTATCCATTTTTATTCCATATAGTAATTACACTAAATGTGGTATTTATAATTTTGTATGTGGGAATAAAAAGCACAAATTTTGGTCGGCTTCTCGATAAAATTAGCGTACAAATCTTTGGTAAGTCCTTCTTTTCAGGAAGAAGTAGCTTATGGGAAGGTATAATGCAGGCCGGTATTGAAAAGCCAATTATGGGATACGGTGTCGGAATTAACGCTAATGATGTTACTGGGATAAAATTAACTGCGCATAACCAATACTTACAAACGTTTTTGGAAGTAGGATTAGTAGGCTTTGCTATTTTTGTATTCTTGTTATTCTGTATTTGGAAACTGTTAATTAGTAGACTGGACAGTTTTGCCGCAAAATGGTCAGCATGTTTCTTTTTAGGAATATTAGTATATGAAAACTTTGAATTGACATTATTTCAGAACAATTATTCAATTGCGTTTCTGCAATGGTTAATAATTACAATTGGCATAAGCTTTAGTGATGATACAAAAAGAGAAGAAGGACAGCACCTTTAATCATTGGGCTGTCCTTCTTTTACTAACCTGTTAATTTCATCAAAAATTCTTTTATTATTATTTCTATCAATATAAGAAAAGTTTAGGTGTTTTTTATTATTGAATTCATGCTTTTCTTCAAATCCATTATCAATATAATTTTCAATTTCTTTTACTACTTGAGTTTTAGTCTCATGAATATCTCCTAAAAATGTTTCTTCCTTAGGTCTTAATATTCCGTTTTGAAAGAACTTATTAAAATCAAAGTGATAAAATATTACTGGTTTGCTCATATAGTTAAAATCAAAAGAAACCGTAGAGTAATCCGTAATTAATAATTTATTTTTCTTTAAAATTTGTTGTACATCAATCTGACCTAATTTTATTATCTCAACATATTCTGACTCTAATTCCTTGAAATGGTTAAAGAAATGCTGCATACGATAATGTGGATAAAATTTTAGTTTAATGTTAGTAGATTTTAATAATTCCATAAGTTTATTATCAGTTAATAATTGTTTATAATGCTCATAATAATTAGATTCAATAAAGTTACTTTCATTCAACCAATCTCTCCATGTTGGAATAACTGCAATTGACTTATCTTCATGATGATTTGTTAGTAAGTTATCAAATCGAGATAAACCAGTTATTTTAATTTCTTCATCGGTATACCCCATTTCATTATTCACAAGGTTATATTCAGATTCTGAACTCACGCAAAATATATGGAAAGGATACTTATAGAACTTTTTATAGTAGTCAACTTTTTTTCTGCCCAAAATTCCATGCTGTAAAAACACGCGGTTACCTTCTTGATAACTAGGCCAGTCAACGGCTCTGGTTGGCAGGATATATTCTAAGTCATGTGATCCTATAAATGTAGAAGCAATGGATGTTACTCTGAAATGTTCTGTTGATCCAAAAAATATCACGTTCCCCAAATGTTCTATGTTTTTAAGGTCTTTAGATGTTTTCTCAATTACATAATAGATTTCTTTTTCAGGATAGTTTTCCCTGCAATACTTAAAGAAATGGTACCCAGTATCCTGCGCAGTATCAGGACGTTCGCCAATTAGCCATACATTTGGAGAAGTTAGCTTATTTTCCTTTTGTGTACCCGTAATATAATTTATTTTTTCCATTGAATAATTGTATGATTCTAGCTTTATATTTCCGCCAGGGGTTAAAAGTAAATAGTTCAGCATGTAATCACTGTTATACTTTTGGGTTACTTTATCAATAGGTTCATCTACAATATATATATAATTATTACAGCCGAGTCTTTTTTCACTTGAATAATTAATATATGTTAAACATATATAAAAATCATATACTTCCTTAAGAGAATCGTGTATTGAGAACATCTCTTTCAAAGGTATTTCGACATTGAAGCCAGCATATCGATAGTCATGATACTCATTGTTTAACTTTTCATTTTCGATACTTGATACTGGAATATGAATTTCCTTATCCGAATTTCTTTTTCGAATAATAATATTACGTTTAATTGTATTTTCGTTAGTAAAGTCAATTCCATTAAAATAAGCGTATCCCTTTAATATTAATTTTCCATTTAATAAAATAAATTCATCAAGATTTTTTTGCATTATTGGTTTAGTAAGATATACAGATAAATAATTATTTACTGTAGAATAAAAATATAGTTGCCGCACTTCTGGTTCATAAAAGTGTGCTAATGTATCTTTTTGCAGAGTATTTTGTTCAGTTTTTACGCGTACTAAAAGTTCTGTTTCATGAATCTTTAGGTTTAAATATATATCCCATTTCTTTTTTTCAGTTTGATTGAACGGGAAGATTTGGTTATAATCTAAATTCATTTCGACCATAACTTTATCATTGCTAATAACAGTAGTATCTGTCTCATATTTTAATTCAGAATCATTTTCTATGATTGTAAACTTAATATCATTTAGTGATACATCTTTAAGCAACGCGTTGTTTTCAATATAACCAGATATTTTAACACGTTTGCCGTCTTCAATTGAACCAGCTATGTTAGAAAGTTGAATAGTAGCAGTTTTATGTTTTGTTGAAAACGACCCTTTAATTGTTTGGTAATGAGTCACATCAATAACTTCATTATTATGCTTATATAATATTGGTTTTTGTTCAGGTGACAAATGTTGGTCATTAATTGAGATACGAATTTTTTGGTTTTGATTATATTGAATATAATAATCCCATGTGCCTTTGGGAAATGCATTATGTTTAAAATCTATACTTGAACGCCATTTTCCTTGTTCTATCCATTGAATGGGAAAATCGTATGATAGTGAAGAGTTTCTCTTCTGAATCAATAATCTTGCGTTGTTTATATCGTTGCTATTTTCACTTATTTTTCCCGTAATCCATAATACATTATTAATATAGTTAATTTCATAAACAAAACTATTGATTTGTTTTTCTACGGATTTATTTGGATTTTTAATAGTTCGAAAACTGATATTCTCTTTAATAGTGATATACGGTTCAGTGAGTAATTCATTATGATAAAATCTTTTACAATTAGTAATACTTTCAATAAGAGCCTGGGTGGGAGCGAGTCGTATTTCGTCATTATTATTTTTATAATACAAACTCCATTTTCCTTCTATCTTAATGAATGGTATATCTTTTATGCTTATTTCTGTAATTAATTCCTCAGTAAGACCATCGTTTTGAGTAAATAGGGAAGAGAATTTGTATGATTCTTTCGGATCGTTCATATCTCTTATGATTAAGTGGGAATCATTTGATATATGATTCCCAGAGAGAATAATAATTAACTTTTCTTCTGTGAAATAAATAGCAGAAATCTTGACATCATCATTAGATGTCTTTTTACTTCTATTTTTATTTTTTCTAAAAGGAAAAAACATCAATTCATTATCCTTTCGACTTTTGTTTAATTGCTAAATCAATTGCTTCTATCCATTTATGAGTATAAGCGTCTTTACTAAAATGCTTCTCAATATATTTATTTGCTTTTTCACCCATTTGAATAGCAATGTCAGGATTTTCGAACATGTACAACATTTTATCAGCAAGAAAATCTATATTATTATTTTCAATTATAAATCCATTTTCACTTGGTTCAATCATATCGTTTGGACCGTATTTGATGTCATAACTTATCACGGGTGTACCATTGACCATGCTTTCTAAAATTGAAAATGGAAATCCTTCTCTTTTTGAAGTTGAAGTTGAAAACAAACCTCGTCTGTATACTTTATCAGGGTCGTGAGTAAACCCTTTTAGAAATACATTTTTTTCGAGATCACTATCTTTTATTAATTTTTTTAGTTTTTCTTCTTGATCTCCGCTTCCCCATATTTCAAGTTTTGCATCCGGTATGTTATCTACAACTGTTCGAAAAGCTTTTATAGAATGATCAATTCTTTTCAAGGTAGATAACCGACTTACAATAACTGCTAGTTTCAGGTCTTTTTTCTCCGAACTAACAGCATTAAAATTCGACGTTTTTTTGGGTTCATAGTAATTTGGGAGTACATAATAACTCGTTTTATTACCTAGTCTTTTAATAACATCTTCTTTTTGTTCTTCTGTTAAGAATAATGCAACATCGTATTTATGAAGGTTATCAATGCCGGTTTTTACTTTTCCAGCTATTTCATCATTCATAACATCCTGTGTATTACAATGACTGCTGTGCAACCTCCACATTTTCGCTACTTGCGGATGGTGAAATGCCGCGAGAACTGCATCAGTACTCCTTGTGTCAGAAATCATTACTGAAGGGGAGCTGCCATGTTTATTAATAATTGATTTTAACCACTCTTTTTTATGGGATATATTATCGTTTATATATACGTTTTTAATATCACCAGTCTTTTTAAAGGTTTGAATTCGTTGAACTTTATTGCTTTCCGGATCATTCCACTGTGAAAAATAAACCCTGCCTTTTAGATCATAATAAAGCACTTGTCTAGGTTTGTTTAATTGAAAGTCCATAAATTCAATCTTCCTCAAGTTACCCCATGGGTCATATTGTTCACGTTTAGTACGGTATCTATTTTCGTTAAAGAAGTCTATGAAATCTAATGAACCATTTTTACGTAGAGAATAATATTTCACATACATGCCATTATCATAGGCACGGTATATATTGTGTCCCTTCTTTTTATGTAGTGTATAATTTTTTGCAAGCTTTTTTAGTGATAATTTATGAGCAGGCTTATTTGCTTTTATGGGATTTTTATTACCTTCTAATTCTTCAAACATATTTAGAACAATAACGTTTTTATGAAGCTTTCCCATTTCTACTAATTTCTTTCGTATTAATGGATACTTAGGATTGAAATTAAATGTGACCATATATACCTTATAACCCATTTCTGCAAAAAGTGAAGCTTGAGTTAAAGACGCTTTCGTTAAACCGCCTCTATCAATTTCAATAGAATTCATTAAGAAAAACATAGTTGGTTTCATTTGAATAATACCTCGCTTTATTTTGAATGTTTTCTGCTATAAATTGAAGTTATACTAACTAACAGTAGTGATGTATAATTAGTGTACTATAAAAGGTGCTTTAATGTATATTTGTAAAACAATATTCACGTATATATAATATAGATTATACAATTTAGCATCGAGAGGAGTAATTCTAATCATGTCAGCTAATGAGTTAAGTAATAAAAGAATAACCAATATAAGTGTTTTAAATAATTCATATGTTATCCATGTGCCCTTGCATAATGATTATGTGAATAAATCTGAGATCTACTATTTCGCTTTAACTCATAGATATGGAGAAGAGTTGATTGAGTGTTCATCGTCCATTCAGTCGAAACAAGGTGATTATACAATTATTAACGTATCTTTTTCATTTGAAGATAACATTGAATTATTTTTAAAAAATGAGATCTGGGATTTAAATTTATTTAAGGAAAAAAATGATGAGTTATTGAAATTAAGAGTAGAAAGCAATTATGATAATTTACGATTTAACACCATTATTTTAGAAGAAAAAGAAAAAATATTTTACCCTTTTACAACAAAAGAGGGGAATGTTTCATTTAGAATTAATGAGTACCAAATGTTTGGTACGTTTGAAGAAGTTTATCTAGAGACAAATAAGCTTATATTTTCTGGGAATTATAACTATCCTCCATTATTTCACAGCCATGAATATGTAGTGAAAGATGTAAAAGTTATTGTTACAAATAATATCGACGAACAAGAAATTGAAGTATCAATTCAGCAGAATCTCAGGGATGATCTTTATGATAAATATAATGGTAATGAGATGTTAAAATATGCGGGTTTTAAAGGTGAGTTCAATTTTTTACCGTATGTAATTCTCAATCAGAATAAATACTATAAGTTTTATGTAGAATTAACTTATGAAAAAGATGGTGCCATACATTCTATTCGTAGTACAAGAGTTCGAATAGACCACTTTGCTAATTCTGCTCAGAAGAAAATCGTAAACTATAACGAAAGAAAGTTTAAAGTTAAAGTAAAGCCAACCAAGAAGTCGAAATATCTTTCCTTGCAAATTTCCGATTACAAAATAAAGAAAGAAGTATTTCGAAAGCTAAAATCAGGATGGATAAGACTCAGGAGAAGTAACGCGCTACAAGAGTTGTATAAATATGCTTTTGTTGTGTTAGGTAAATTACCAGTGAAACAAAACCTTATTATGTTTGAAAGCTTTTTAGGGAAACAGTATAGTGACAGTCCGAGAGCTATTTACGAATACTTGTTACAACACAAGCCTTCTTATGAAATGTATTGGAGTGTTGACCGCAGACAATTGAAGTTTTTTGAAGATAAGAACGTTAAATATGTTCGTCGCTTTTCTATAAAGTGGTTATTTTTGATGGCTAGAGCGGGTTATTGGGTGTCTAATAGTCGATTACCATTATGGATACCGAAACCAAAACATACAAAATATTTACAGACATGGCACGGAACCCCTTTAAAGCGTCTAGCTGCTGATATGGATGAAGTTCATATGCCAGGAACAAATACTATTAAATACAAACAAAATTTTCTTAAGGAATCGAGTAAATGGGATTATTTAGTTTCCCCTAACGCATACTCAACAGAGATCTTTAAACGGGCGTTTCAATTTGATAAACAAATGATTGAATCCGGATATCCTAGAAACGACTTTTTGATAAATTCGAATAATAGCGAAACAATCTCGAAAATTAAAAAGTCAATAAACCTACCAGGGGATAAAAAAGTTATTCTATATGCCCCGACTTGGCGAGATAATCAGTTTTATGCAAGAGGAAAATATAAGTTTAATTTAGAGCTTGATTTAGAACGATTGAAGCAAGAATTTGAGGATGAATATATTATCGTTTTGCGTCTACATTATTTAGTAGCAGAGAACTTGGACCTTTCAGGATTCGAAGGGTTTGTATATGATTTGTCACATCACGAGGATATTAGAGAGTTATATCTGATTTCTGATCTATTAATTACTGATTATTCATCAGTGTTCTTTGATTATGCAAACCTAAAACGACCAATATTGTTTTATGTTTATGATATTGAAGATTATCGTGATAATTTACGCGGTTTTTACTTTGACTTTGAAGAAAAAGCACCAGGCCCCTTGGTTAGAACAACGGAAGAGGCAATTTCTGCCATTAAGGAGATTGATTATAATGGTTTTAAACCATCAGAAACAACTGATGCTTTCTATAAAAAATTTTGTTATCTAGAAGATGGGCATGCTAGTAAGAGGGTTGTAGAGAAAGTATTTCAGAAATGATTAAAAAGACTTATGGCTTTGCATAAGCATGAGTCTTTTTAATATTGTCTTTTGTAATTGTAAATTGTATAATTTAGTAATGCATGAATGAATTTAAGAAGTCCTATTAAATGAGTTTGAGAGGTCGCGTTTTATGAAAGCTGCAATAACAGTTTTAAAAGAACAATTTATGAATTTCTATTTGATAAAAAGACTTTCATTATATGAAATGAAAAGTAAAAATAGAAATAATTATTTGGGAATGGTTTGGGAAGTTATAAATCCCAGTATACAAGTTCTGATATACTGGTTTGTTTTTGGTACACTCAGAAATCGAGCCCCGGTAGAGGTTTACCCTGGAGTGGAAGTGAAATTCTTTTATTGGCTATTGGCAGGGTTTATTTTATGGATATTCTTCTTCAAGTCCACTATCGATGGTTCAAAGTCAATCTACAGCAGATTACGATTGTTGTCTAAGATGAATTTTCCAATGAGTATAATCCCTAATTTTGTGATTTTCTCTCATTTTTACGTTCATTTATTAATGCTCGGCATAACGATAATAATTTTTCAAATTGCCGGTTTCTTTATAAATATTTACTATTTACAGCTGATCTACTTTATTTTCGCAACATTTAGTTTCATATTTGCTGTAACCCTTATAATATCAACAGTTTCAACGATAATAAGAGATGTACACATGTTTTTAAGTTCTACGCTACGAATGGGTTTATATTTTTCTGGAGTATTATGGCCGTTAGCGATTTTGGATAGATTTCCATCTATTATAACGGATATTATGATGCTAAACCCATTGTACTATTTAATTGAAGGATATAGGGCGGCTTTGTTTGGTACAGAGTGGTATTTTATTGTTAATTGGGAATATACGTTATACTTTTGGGCAATAGTAATCGTATTTTTCATATTTGGCTCTATATTACATTTGAAATTTAGGAGACACTTTATTGACTACTTATAAAGGTTTGGGATTACAATGGAAAAATCGATAATTGTAAAAAACATTACAAAAAAATATAAACTATATAATGGAACAAAGGAACGTTTATTAGATTTAATTACTCCAAAAGACTATGGGGAAGATTTTTATGCCTTAAAAGATGTGAATTTCGAAGCTGATAAAGGTGATGTTGTTGGGTTTATTGGTATAAATGGATCGGGAAAGTCAACCTTATCCAATATTGTTGCAGGAATTGTTCCTGAAACATCGGGTAGTGTCCAGGTGAATGGTCAAGCATCTCTAATAGCAGTTGCATCTGGATTGAAAGGTGACTTAACTGGACGTGACAATATTGAACTTAAATGCTTAATGCTCGGTTTAAATAAAAAAGAGATCAAAGAACTCGAACCAGAAATTATCGAGTTTTCTGAACTAGAAAAATTTATAGACCAACCGGTTAAATCGTATTCAAGTGGCATGAAGTCACGTCTTGGTTTTGCAATTTCTGTAAATGTTGATCCAGATATATTAATAATTGATGAAGCATTGTCTGTTGGTGATAAAGCTTTTTCAGAAAAGAGCCTAGATAAAATGATGGAATTTAAAGAAATGGGAAAAACCATGATTTTTGTGAGTCACTCGATTGGACAGATGAAGAAATTTTGTGAAAAAATTCTTTGGCTAGAATATGGAATGGTGAAAGAATATGGACCTGTTGAAGAAGTTATGCCTAAATATGAGGCATTTTTAAAAGACTTCAAGAAAATGTCGAGAAAACAACGTCTAAGATATAAAAGAAGAGCCTTAAAAAGTCAAAATCAGAAACAAATGTCCTAAACAATAAGTCAGAAGACAAAGGAGAAACATTATGGAGGTTCTGGTTACTGGTGGTACCGGGTATATTGGAAGTCACACTGTAGTCGAATTACTAAATAAGGGTCACAAAGTTTTAATTGCTGATAACCTGAGCAACAGTAGTAAAACTGTGATTAATCGTATCGAAGAGATTACAGAGAATCAAGTTACTCCATATTTCATCGATTTAGTAAACAAAGAAGATTTAGATCAAGTTTTTAAACAAAATAAAATTGATGCAGTTATACACTTTGCAGGGTATAAGGCTGTAGGAGAATCAGTTGAAAAACCTTTAAAATATTATAAGAATAACTTAGAGAGTACATTAAATCTCTGTGAAGTTATGGAGAATAATGGGGTGTATAACCTTATTTTTAGTTCCTCGGCAACAGTTTATGGCAAACCGGATAGTTTTCCAATAAAAGAATCGTTTTCTACCAAGGCATATAATCCATATGGCAGAAGTAAACTTATGATTGAAGAAATATTAACTGATCTATCAAGCTCCAATGATAAATGGAATATTTCACTCCTGCGTTATTTTAACCCAGTAGGAGCACACAAAAGTGGCAAAATAGGTGAAGATCCAAATGGTATACCTAATAACCTAATGCCGTATATTACACAAGTAGCTGTTGGTAAGTTAAAAGAATTAAAAATTTTTGGGGATAATTATAATACAATAGATGGAACAGGCGTTAGGGATTATATTCATGTTGTTGATTTGGCTAAAGGGCATTTAAAAGCGATTGAAAAAATTGATGCTAATAATGGAATGGAAATCTATAATTTAGGTACAGGTCACGGATATAGTGTAAAGCAAGTTATTGATGCCTTTGAAAAGGCATCGGGGAAACAAATTAAATATAGTATTGTGGATCGCAGACCAGGAGATATCAGTACATCATACGCTGATTCGTCAAAAGCTTTTAATCAACTTGGATGGAAAGCTGAAAAAGATATACATGATATGTGCAGAGATGCATGGAATTGGCAAGAAATGAACCCTAATGGCTATGAATAATTAAGAAATATTTTGATTGCTTGGAAGGACTATTTTATGTGTCAAAAGAAATTGACACACTAAATATGTTTTCATAGAATATAAAGGTATATATTTTAATCTTGTGGAGGGATAACGTGGACTCAAAAAAATTTGTGTTTATATGTGGGTTGCATCGTAGCGGAACAACATTATTATTTCGATTACTTAGAGAGCATAATCAAATTAGCGGTTTCCAAAATACAGGGGTTCCGAGAGATGAGGGGCAGCATCTTCAGACAGTTTTCACCCCAGCCAAGAAACATGGTGGTCCTGGCTTGTTCGCATTTGACAAAGACGCTTATTTAACTGAGAAGTCTGCGTTAATTACACCTGAAAACAAAGAAAAGTTATATGATGAGTGGTCTAAATATTGGGATTTATCTAAACCAATTTTGATAGAAAAGTCACCTCCAAGTATTATTAGGACACGTTTTTTTCAAGAAATGTTTTCGAATTCCTACTTTATTGTAATTAAAAGACATCCTATTGCGGTATCTTTTGCTACCAATGCGTTTTCTAAGAAAACAGTAGATTTAGAAAAGTTAATTGAACACTGGCTAGTGTCACAAAAGCAGGTGGAAAGGGACCTTCCATTGCTTGATAGAGCTATGGAGATTAAATATGAAGATCTAGTGGCTGACTCCGATAATGTATTAAGCACAATTTCTGATTTTATTGGTGTGGACTCAATTGAACCATCTTTACCAATTAAGCCAAATACCAATAGTAAATATCAAGAACAATGGATGGAGTTATCCCAAGAAAAAAGAAATAATATTGCCGAAAAATATGAGAAGGAAATTAATGCATTTGGGTATAGTTTCAGTGAAATTCCATAAGTAGGAACAAAAGCGCAAGCGCCTGTTCAGCGCCGTATGGACTGCGCCCGCGCATCGCGGGTGGGTCGACGTTGCCGCGCAAAGCGGCGGTCTTAGTCGATCTTCCTTTTCCCTGAGATAAAGGATACACGAAGAGCGTAAGCTGCCCCACAGGACGTGGGGTAGTTCGACGTTGCCACAGGATGTGGTGGTTTTAGTCGAACATCCTTTAGTTCTTATCGTAGACACGGGGAGGGAAGTCCACTAGGCGCTAGGCGCTGGAGCTGGACGTCGCTGATTCGGAAGTCCAGTTATCAACAGCACTTAAATTTTATAGTACGCTAAACAGTAAAAAAGTGACTAATCATATTATGGTTAGTCACTTTTAAAAATACTTACTTACTCCCCAAATATCTTGGGGTTATTCGAAAATACACCATCCACTCCATATTCTAACAATTGTTCATACCTTTCCATATCACTAACCGTGAACGGATAAACTGAATATCCATTTCGTTTGCATTCATGAACAAACGTCTGATCAACATACACATGATTGGGATGAATGCTCCTGATATTCAAGCCACTAGTTTTGGCATAGTTCCATGGATTTAGTATGCGATAGTAGAACAGCATGCCGAGTGGTATTTCTGAGTTAATTTCTTGAACCCTCTTTAATGCTGCGTGATCAAATGAAGAGATAATCAGATTATTGAGTCTGTGATACTCAGTAAGTGTGTTAAGTAGAATTTGCTCAATACCCTCATAAATTACAGGTATATTTTTTATTTCAATATTTAACAATAAATCTGCTGGGCATATTTCTAGAACCTCTTCAAGTGCAGGAAGAGTGACGCCTTTAAATTCCTCACCAAATGTTTTTCCTACATCAATCTGTTTTATTTCTTCAAACGTATAATCGTTAATCTGTCCTTCTACACCTTTATTAAATCGGAAAAATTTGTAGTCATGACATACGACAAGGTGATTATCTTTAGAAAGCTGTACATCTAATTCTAAAGCCTTAGCGCCATTGTTAATAGCCTTGTGAAAAGCCGGTAATGTATTTTCTGGTGCTTCAGTCAATGAGCCACGGTGGGCGAAATTTAGAATCAAGTTGAGTACACTCCTTATCTTTTCTGAGTAAATAATAACATAATAGCAAGGTTAATTGTTCTTTTTATTTTTTATATTTCTTTCCATAGAATACGCATTATTTTTTCATGAAGGGGGTATATTACAAGAGATTGTAAGTATCACTTCATCTTCTGTTTTGGGTAGCAAGTTTTCTTTATGTAGTTTATAATAAATATTTAGTGTGAAACAAATTCTCCAATTAATCGTCTATAAAGGTAAGAGATAAAAATTGAGGTGGGCTAAATGGTAAAGATTGTAATATTAGCCTTTTTATTGATGCTTGTTTCATTAATCATCACGCCGATGTTTATAAGATTTGCATTAAAAATGAATGCTACAGATAAACCAAATCACAGAAAAATGCATACGGCCCCGATACCGACATTGGGTGGTTTAGCTATTTTTATTAGTTTTTTAATTGGGTTACTTATACTTCAGCCAGCAAGTGAGTATCACCTCCCCATTATTAGTGGTGCTCTTATAATAATTTTGCTTGGCTTCTTTGATGATGTTTATAATTTATCGCCGAGAATTAAGTTTATAGTTCAACTAGCTGTGGCATCATTAGTTGTCTTTTGGGGAGGACTACAAGTTGAATTTATTAACCTGCCGTTTGGTGGACAGATCGAGTTTGGTTTTTTGAGCTCAATCGTAACGCTTCTGTGGATTGTAGGAATTACAAATGCGATTAACTTAATTGATGGATTAGATGGATTAGCTGCAGGTGTATCAGCTATTGCGCTTTTTACGATTGCTGGAATGGCAGTTATTATGGGAAACGTTTATGTAGCGACAATGGCTCTTATTTTATTTTTCAGTACGGTAGGGTTTTTGCGTTATAATTTTTATCCGGCAAAAATCTTTATGGGTGATACAGGTGCGCTTTTCCTCGGGTACATGATTTCAGTGTTAGCCTTATTAGGGTTCAAAAATGTAACTATTATTTCATTTATTATACCAATTTTTATTCTAGGTGTACCAATATCAGACACGTTAATTGCTATCGTGCGACGATACATAAATAAGCAGCCGTTATCCCGCCCAGATAGTTCACATTTGCATCATAGTCTGGTGAAGTCTGGATTCACCCATAAACAAACAGTATTATTCATTTATGCGCTTAGTACTATGTTCAGTTTATCGGCGATACTATTTTCGATGACAACAGTATGGGGATCCATTTTAATCTTTTCTATTTCATTATTAGCAATCCAAATTTTAATTGAAAATCTTGAGATGATTAATAGCGAATTTAAACCATTAACGAACTTCATAAAAGGTATAAGGCAAAAATCATAATATAAAAGCTGCTAGCCATTGGCTAGCAGCTTTTGTATTAATATGAATTATCGGATGAATCACCAGTCGCTGTAGAAGTCTCATCTGAGTCAGAAGCGGTTGCCGAGCTGTCAATTTCCAAATGCTGTTTAAACATTTCTTTTGTTTCAGTTAATGCAACATCATCCAATTGCCAGTAATACGTATCGCCTGGTTGATAGTCACGACCTTCAAGCGTATAGGTTTCAAAGTCAAGGTTTCCTCCACCTGTCCCGTAAGAAATAAAACTTTTCATTTCGCTGAATGTCATGTTTGTCGCCATATTCTTACCGACAGCCTCAATTATATTGTCATATTTTAAGATGGAATCTATTGAAACTGCTTTTTTAATCACGGATTTAATAATCTCTTGTTGTCGTTTACCGCGTTCAATATCGTTATCATACTTCCTTGTTCGAGCAAGGGCAAGTGCTTCTTCGCCATTTAAATCCTGCTCCCCTGGTAACAGATGAACGGCTCCTTCAACATCGCTTGAGTTTTGCTCATATAGTTCATAAGGAACATCAACTGTAATGCCATTTACCGCATCCACAACATCGATGAAAGCTTCGAAATTAAGTTTCACATAATAATCAACCGGAATATCCATTAGGTTTTCTACTGTTTTAACTGTTGCATCCATTCCACCGTAGGCATGAGCATGGTTAATTTTTGTCTCATAACCAACTTCCGGAATATAAACGAATGAATCTCTTGGGATACTGAGCATTTTCACACTTTTATCTTCCTTGTTCAAAGTTGCCAGCATTAGTGTGTCCGTTCTAGAGCTGTTCGAATTACTGCGGACATCACTAGCATCAACACCTGCAATCAGAATAGAAACATTGTCCTCACTAGGATCAACTTCCTTTTCACGCAGGTCTGATTTGTCTCTGCCATCCTCCTTGTAGGAATCAGATAATACAGTATCAGCTTTCACGTACAAATACGCTCCATATGACAGGCCGATAAATGCTATGATAACTGGTATTAGTATAAAATAAGCTCGTTTTCGAAGTTTACGCTTCTTATTTCTCCTTATAAGTCTTGATTTTTCAGACATAAAAAATTCCCCTCTTGTACGTAATTTATATATAGTATATGTTTATTAGGAAAATAAAACATTTAATGATATCATAATCCAAAAGTCTTTAAAAACTTTACAATCGCTTAACGAAAAACTATTCTTTATTTTACTATGAATAGGCTTTTTAGTAAATTCTTTTTTTATTACATTCTTATTAGAAGAATATTTCAGATTGAAATTAAAAATCCATATATATTAGACGAATGAGAGCAGGAAAGGTTGCAAAATATGACTAATCAATTGAAAACAGTAAAAATAATGAACGTTAATTTTATAAACGCAACAAAAGATATTTTCTTAAAAAATCATATCTATCCAAGCTTAATGAATGAACATAAACAATTTATCGTTACAGCGAATCCAGAAATTGTTATGAAGACACGTGAAAATGAACAGTATGAACAAGCGGTCCAGTCAGCAGATTATGTGGTACCAGATGGTGCAGGTATTTTAATAGCAGCTAAATATATGAAACTACCACTTCAGGAACGAATAGCTGGCTACGACTTAATGCTAGATTTGCTCGAATTCGCCAATGAAAAAAGATTAAGTTGTTTCTTCTTAGGAGCAAAAGAAGAGGTTAACGAAAAAGCTGTATTGGAAGTGGAAAAACGATTTCCCAATATAAATATTGCTGGACGTCACCACGGTTTCTTTAAATTGGATGACCAAGAACTTGTAGAGAAGGTTCAAAACGCTAATGCTGATATCGTTTTTGTAGCTTTAGGTCTTCCGAGACAGGAACTCTGGATTGCTAGGCATAGTGTACGATTTCAAAAGGGAATATTTATGGGAGTGGGAGGCAGTCTTGATGTTCTTGCTGGTGAGGTTAACCGCGCACCTGAAATATGGATCAAACTTAATCTTGAATGGCTTTACCGATTGTTGAAACAACCATTTCGGGTAAAGCGTATTTTGAAAGTGTTTGAATTTATGGTTCGTATAATGTTCAGAAAAAGCTAGTGGCACACACTAGCTTTTTAATATATCTCTCTTAGCTTATCATACTCAGCAAAACCATCTACATTTGATTATAAATTCAGATTATCACGTAATTCGATTTGCACACTGTTAATACTTTTATCATCCACTGCATAATACCACAGACCATCGTCCGTAATTTCACCATGACCTTCTAGACTGACTGATTCAACAAAATATGTAATAACAACGCCACAATATAAAAGCCATTTTCTCTTAAACTTAGGTCAAAATCCTTATACAAAGTACATATAACCTATTTTACATTTTCTTCATGAAAATGTGTAGTAAAATTTTAACATTTTTAAAATTATATTTTAATTACGTGTCACGTTTTTGTCTAGTTTGCCAAGGTAAAGTAGTAGCCTGTTTGTTAGAGGAAATATATTCCACACCCAAAAAGAACTTCATTATTTCGAAATGCTCTTAAAGTAAATGATTATTTATCCCTAAAGCAGGGTACTTAAAACTAACAAGCAAATTATATATCTGGAGGAACACCATGGAAGAAACTATATCTCTTAAAGAAATATTCGATGTAATCAAAAAGAAGTTTCTATTAATTCTATCATTCATTATTGGGGCAGCTATTATAAGTACAATCATAAGTTATGTTTTTCTCACACCAACATACGAATCAAGTTCCCAGTTCATTGTAAATCAAAGCGAACAGGATAGAAGCGCTAATTATAATGTTAAAGATATTCGTTCAAATGTTGAACTTATTAATACATATAATATCATTATTAAAAGCCCTGCTATTCTTGAGGAGGTTGTTAAAGAATTAAACCTTTCCTACTCAGTTACACAACTACAAAATAAAATAAATGTTATAAACGAGGAAAATTCACAAGTTGTTACAGTTACTGTAACAGATACAAATTCAAATCTAGCAACACAGATAGCGAATACTACTGTTCAGATTTTCCAGACCAAAATTCCTGATTTGATGAACGTAGACAATGTTCACACCTTATCGGAAGCAGAAATGAAGGAGAACCCTTCCCCTGTTAGTCCAAGGCCTATGCTCAACATCGCTATCGCAGTAGTATTAGGAGGAATGATAGGTGTTGGAACGGCTTTTCTACTAGAGTATCTAGATAACACTATAAAGTCAGAAGAAGATGTTGAAAATACATTAGATCTCCCGGTACTTGGAGTGATTACACATATAAATGATGGGGATGTACAACAGAAACGTTTTAAACCAACACTAAACCGCTCAGATAGGAGGCAACTGTATGGCTCGAAAAAGGGGTAGTAATAATAAAATAAGAAACCTAATTACAAACCAAAATCCCAGATCACCAGTTTCTGAGCAGTATAGAACTATTCGCACGAATCTTCAATTCACATCGGTTGATGAGGAATTAAAGTCCATAATGGTAACGTCCTCCGGTCCAGGTGAGGGGAAATCGGTAACAGTGGCAAATTTAGCTGTTGTTTATTCACAGCAAGGAAAGAAAGTATTGTTGATAGATGCAGATTTAAGGAAGCCCACGGTGCATTATACATTTCGACTAGATAATCTAAGGGGATTAAGCAATATGTTAGTCGGTGATATATCGCTGGAGGAGGCAATTTCAACAAGTGAAATCAATAACCTTGATATTATTTCATGTGGCCCGATTCCACCTAACCCATCCGAATTACTAGCATCGAAAAAAATGAAGCAAATGCTCAATGAGGCGTCTCAACTATATGACATTATATTATTTGATACCCCCCCAGTATTAGCAGTTACTGATGCGCAGATTATAACAAATATTTGTCAGGGGGCAATTCTAGTAGTACGTAGTAAACATACGGAAAATGAGGCAGCAAGAAAAGCTGTAGAATTACTAAGTCCTGGCAAAGCAAAATTACTTGGTACTATTTTGAATGATCGTGAACAAAAGGAATCACAGAACTACTATTATTATGGTATAAACTAATAACAGAGAGGTGTGATATAAATGATTGACATACATTGTCACATATTGCCTAACGTTGATGACGGACCTTCAACATTACCACAAAGTATTGAAATGGCTAAACAGGCAGTTGATCAAGGTATACACACCATTATCGCCACACCGCATCACAAAAATGGCAGATATACAAATAATAAAGAAAGTATATTGCGCAATATTGAGCACTTAAATAACAAACTATTGGAAGTTGATATCCCTTTAACAATCTTACCAGGGCAAGAGCCACGAATAAACGGAGATCTATTAAATGATCTCACTAGTGAAGATATTCTTCCATTAAACAGAAATACAAAATATATATTTGTCGAATTACCTACTTCAGAGGTACCTCGATATACGAGGCAATTACTATTCGATATCCAAATGGCAGAATATATCCCAATCATTGTACATCCGGAACGAAACAAAAGAATTATTGAACATCCCTCTATTTTATATGACTTTGTTCGTACTGGAGCGTTAACACAAATTACTGCAGCCAGTTTTGTCGGCAACCTCGGAAAAAATGTACAAAAACTATCTCATAAATTGATTGATGCTAACCTGACCCACTTTATAGCATCTGACGCACATAACACGACAACAAGGGATTTTCATTTATATGAAGCATATCAAATGCTACGTAATGAGTATGGGTCTGAGACATTCTATCAGTTTATGGAAAACAGTCAACTCTTAATTGAAGGAAAAACCGTAAATAGAAGTCAACCAACATATATAAAAAAGAAGAAAATTCTAGGTCTGCTTTAAAAAGTTATACATATATTTGTATAGCTTTTTTATTATTATATAATTGTAACTTGTTCTTGCCTATCTTTATACATGGGAGTATACTAAAAGGCAGATTTTGACTCAAAAATGGGTCTTTAGTATTGCATACATAGATAGTTATAGTTTACGAGGAGTTTGGCAACCGATATGAATTAAACTGGGTCTGTTTTTTTGTATGTCTAAAAGTGTTATAATATTTAAGACTAATTTCGACAAAAACTATAGCTTAATCATTTAAATATAATAATAATATATACTTCAACTACATCAAGAAATACCGAAAGGAGAGGCTAGTTTGACATATCGTAAAAGGATGTCTTTGTTAATATTGCTAGATTCGCTAATTGTTAGTTTAGCAATATTTGTCGCATCATGGATTGTTTATCCGGATATATCAGTATTTGCAATGCCTGCTTTATTAATTAGTTCAATTGCACTCTTATTTTTCCATCACCTTTGGGCTTTTATTTATAAATTATATAATAAGGTTTGGGCATATGCTAGTGTTGGAGAATTGATTGCAATTGTTCAAGCAATTACATTATCTATTGTATCTGCTGGAGTCATTCAATACATTGTGAATGATTTTGCCATTTACAGGAGAGCGCTAGTAGTAACTTGGATGCTACACGTTATATTAATTGGAGGATCCCGGTTTTTATGGAGAATTGTTCGTGACCGATACATTACTGAAGGAACAAATAAAAAGCGCACACTTATAGTCGGAGCTGGATCAGCAGGAGCTATGATTGTTCGTCAATTAAAGAACAACAATAATACATCTGAGTTACAACCTGTTGCATTTGTCGATGATGATTTTTCAAAACAGAAGATGCAGCTTTATAATTTGCCAGTTATGGGACGGGTTAAGGATATAGCAAAGATAGTTGAGAAGAAGAGCATTGAACATATTGTAATAGCCATTCCATCTTTACGTAATGGTGCGTTAAATAAAATTATTGTGGAGTGCAATAAAACAAATGCTAAAACTCAAATGATTCCCAAAATTGAAGATATTATGACCGGGAAGGTTTCAGTCAGTCAGTTGAAAAATGTTGAGGTTGAGGACCTTCTAGGACGGGAGCCGGTTGAATTAGATATTGATGCGATATCTGAAAATGTAACGAATACAACCATTCTTGTTACAGGTGCAGGCGGATCGATTGGCTCAGAAATTTGCAGACAGCTTATGAGGTTCACACCTAGCAAAATAGTACTTGTGGGACATGGCGAATTTAGCATTTATACCATTGAAATGGAGCTTCGTGAAAAGTTTGGCAATTTGGGAATAGAAATTGTGCCTATTATTGGTGATGTACAAGATCGGAACCGCATATTTGAAATAGTGAAAGAACATAAACCGACAACGATCTATCATGCAGCAGCACACAAACATGTGCCACTAATGGAGTATAACCCACATGAAGCTGTGAAAAACAATGTTCTTGGCACGAAAAATGTCGCAGAATCAGCTGATGCATTTTGCGTAGAAACGTTTGTTCTTGTTTCTTCTGATAAAGCGGTCAACCCCACCAATGTGATGGGAGCTACAAAACGAATCGCCGAGATGGTTATCCAGGATTTGAGTTTCCAAAGCAAAACCAAATTCGTTGCGGTTAGATTTGGGAATGTATTAGGAAGTAGTGGTAGTGTTATCCCATTATTTAAAAAGCAGATTGAAAAAGGTGGTCCTGTTACAGTTACTCACCCAGAAATGACACGCTATTTCATGACAATACCAGAGGCGTCACGCTTGGTTATCCAAGCAGGAACACTAGCGCGAGGAGGAGAAATATTTGTTTTGGATATGGGTGAACCGGTAAAAATTGTCGATTTAGCCAAAAATCTTATCAAATTATCCGGTTTCACGGAAGAGGAAGTCACGATAAACTATACAGGGAAACGACCAGGGGAGAAAATGTTTGAAGAACTTTTAAGTATAGATGAAGTTTATCCTAAACAAGTGTTTGATAAAATTTATATTGGTAAGACGAATAGGGTTAATACAGATGTCGTTAAAACAATTACTAGTGAATTTAAATACCTATCCAATAACGGGTTGAAAGAAGAATTGTTACTAATAGCAAATCAAAAAAACAACATTAAAGAAATAGTTAGTAATTAATGAGTTGGGGAAAATGTGGGATATGAAATCAAAGAAAAGTCTTTCTTTAATAGGTCCATTTATTATTTCTTTTTTGTTAAGCAATTACATATTTCCAAATACACCGTCTTATTAGTGAGTATGACGACTTTGTTCTTTTTTTACTATATTGTTAACGTAAATGGAAACTTCGAAATAAATGTACAATACTTACTATATTTAACAGTTACTTATTTTATGTTTATATTTATCAGTATAATTAAGGAAACATTTATAATATATCCAATGCTATTTATGTACTCTTTTTGGAATTAAACTGTTAATTATATAAAACTAGTAATAAATGCAATGGTTACATTAAGTATATTAATTACTTTCTTTGTATAAAAATTAAAGGAACTGAAATTGGGACATTTTTAAATGAGGTTAGTTTAAAGTATACTGACTAATCCCTTTTCAGTGGAAGACAGAGACTATGGGAGGGAGCCATTAACAACGTAGTAGATTCCGATAAGGTCTTATTGGGACTTGGGAATAATGTCCAGTTTGAATTACTAAATGGTTATTTACACAGTTTATATGTGCAGCTTTTCTATCAAGGTGGTTTAGTTGGATTACTGTTATTCGTGTGTGTTGTGGATCATTATGTCGCTAATAAAGGAACGAAAAATGTATCTACTGATCATAGACTTAAAACATTAGTATCATTCTTTATAGGTATATTAATTCTTCAGGTTTTTGAGAGGCAGTTAATATATAGTTTTTCAGTGATTTCCGTTTTAAGTTGGTTGATACTAGCTTTGTTAGTTAATAAAGCACTTTTCTATATAAAAGGTCAAAATGTTTGAAAAATAAGATGCTCATTAATTTTATTAACGTGCAATTCAGGGGTGAATTAGTTGGAAGAAGAAATCAGCTTGAGAGAGATAATAGAGAAATTATGGAGAGGTAAATGGATTATTGTTGGTATAACAATTGTGGCGTTATTAATAAGTTTTGTTTATAGTTTTTTTATTGCCAATCCAGTATACAAAGGGAATGCGAAAGTAACAGTACATAATGTTGCTTCAGTACCTGAAACAGTTCAACCGTATATAAATGAAATGACTAAGCCAGAAGTTTTTGAGCAGACGATGAAATCAACTATAGTTTTAGAAAAACTTGTTAAAAAAGAAAATTTGGATTCAACAATTGGCCAATTGCAAGACAAAATTAATGTTGAACTACCTAATGCGGAGGGTGAAGTATCAAATTCATTCATCTCGATTTCTATGGAAGGTACAAATAGAGAAGATATCAAAGCAATTATAGATACTGCAATTTCATTAACGAGAGATGAATTAGGTAAGAATATTCAGGCGAGACTAACTTTACTAGAGGAAGAATATCAGTCTAAGATGAAGGAGGAAGATAAGCAAATCACGAAAGCCGTAGAAGAATATAATAATCTTGGTGCGGGTGAAGACTTGCCTACATTAATCTTATTCCAACAAAATGCTTCAGGTAGTGAGTATGTGTTGGAAGCAAATAAAGATCTTCTAAATGAACTTAATAACTTAAATAAAGCCAAGCAAGTTAAATATAAAAAGATTAATAGAGAGATAGATGACTTAACTTCTTTATATAATTTTTATAGCAATAAATATGATGAAGTAAGAAGCATCAGTACAATGAACATTGTGGACATAAGTACGAACGTGTTGTCAGCTACATTTGTGCCTAAAGGTTCAATTTCACCTAATAAGATGTTGAATTTGGCTATTTCGTTAGTATTAGGATTAATGGTCGGTGTGTTTGTTGTTTTTGTTCGTGAATATTTTAAGCAGGAGGCTCGTAAAGATATTAATAACTAATTTGCTGGAAGGAGGTCATCGAAGTGAAAACAGTTAAAAAAGCTATTATTCCAGCAGCTGGACTTGGTACTAGATTCTTACCAGCAACAAAAGCAATGCCAAAAGAAATGCTTCCAATTGTAGATAAGCCTACCATTCAATATATCGTAGAAGAGGCAATTGAATCAGGCATTGAAGATATTATCATTGTTACAGGTAAAGGTAAACGTGCTATTGAAGATCACTTTGATCATAATTTTGAGTTAGAAGATAACCTTATGAAAAAAGAAAAGTTTGAGCTATTAGATAAAATAAACTACGCATCTAATGTTGACCTTCATTTCATTAGGCAGAAAGAGCCAAAAGGACTAGGGCATGCCATATGGTGTGCACGTAAGTTTATTGGTAATGAGCCATTTGCAGTACTTTTAGGTGATGATATTGTTCAAGCAGAAACACCTGGGCTAAGACAGTTGATTCAACAGTACGAAGAAACACAAAGTTCCATTGTAGGTGTGCAACAGGTCCCCGATGATCAAACACATCGTTACGGGATAGTGGATCCAAATACCATTGAAGGCAGACGTTATCAAGTGAATAATTTTGTCGAAAAACCTAAACACGGTTCAGTTCCTTCCAATCTTGCTATTATGGGACGTTACATTTTTAATCCTGAAATCATGAGTTTCCTGGATAAGCATGAAATCGGTGCAGGTGGAGAAATTCAGCTAACAGATGCAATTCAGAAGTTAAATGAGTTGCAGAAGGTTTATGCTTATAATTTTGAAGGTAAGCGGTATGATGTTGGTGAGAAGTTAGGGTTTATCCGAACAAATCTTGAATTTGCACTACAAAACCAAGAGTTTGGTGAGGAAGTTGAACAAATGCTTAAAGATCTATTAATGGAAAAATCGAAACTATAACTGCAGGATAGGTGAGGTAGAATGAATATTTCTGTCGTTGGTACAGGTTATGTTGGGTTGGTAACAGGTGTTTGTCTTTCGGAAATAGGACACCGTGTTACTTGTATTGACATCGATGAAGCAAAAGTGGAAAAAATGAATAATGGGATTTCCCCTATTTATGAACCAGGTCTGTCAGAATTAATGACTAAGAATATAGAAAAAGACCGTTTATTCTTCACAACGGACCATGCAAATGGATTTTATAATGCTGATGCTGTATATATCGCAGTAGGCACACCAGAAAAAGAAGATGGCTCTGCAGATATGAAGTTTGTAAAACAAGTTGCAATAGATATAGCAATAGATGTATCAAAAGATACAGTAGTCGTTACAAAGAGTACGGTTCCAGTTGGTACGAATGATAAAATTAAAGAAGTGATTCAAGCAAACCTAGTTAACAACGTAAGAATTGACGTCGTTTCCAATCCTGAATTCCTAAAAGAAGGCTCTGCAATTGAAGATTCATTTAATGGAGACCGAATTGTTCTTGGATCTGATAGTGAATATGCTGCGAATCTTATTGAAGAAGTGAATAAAGGCTTTGGTGTTCCAATTTATAAAACGGACATAAGGAGTGCGGAAATGATAAAGTATGCCTCTAACGCTTTCTTAGCAACGAAGATAAGTTTTATCAATGAGATTGCTAATATCTGCGACCGTGTGAATGCAAATGTAGAAGATGTCGCTAAAGGTATGGGAATGGATAAGCGTATTGGTGATAAATTCCTGAAAGCCGGCATTGGTTATGGTGGATCTTGTTTCCCAAAAGATACAAAGGCTTTAATCCAGATTGCTGGTAATGTTGAATATGACTTCGAACTATTAAAAGGTGTCGTAAAAGTTAATCAAAAACAGCAAGCTCTATTATTAGATAAGTTAAATGAGCGTTTTGATTCATTGGAAGGTAAGCGGATTGCTGTACTGGGATTAGCTTTTAAACCGAATACAGATGATATGAGAGAAGCTGCTTCGATTGTGATAACAAATAATCTTATCGAACAAGGTGCGGAAGTTTTTGGTTATGACCCAATTGCGACAGATAATGCAAAAACATTATTGAGTGATAAAATGGTTTATGAGGGTAGTGTGGAAGCAGCGGTTGAAGGTAGTGACGCTACGTTAATTATTACCGAGTGGGATGAGATTAAACATGTTAATTTGGAAGTTTTTAGGTCAATGAAATATCCATTGGTTATTGATGGTAGGAATTGCTTCTCACTAGACAAGATGAAGGAAGTTGGAATTGAGTATCATTCGGTGGGGAGGCCTACTGATATGAAGAAGAAAGACTATATATTATAAGAAAGTTAAATAAATATAAGAGGTGATGCCTCCTTACTGTAGCGAACGGAGGCACACTACTATGCTGATTAGTTTTTAGTAGGTTAGTAGTTGGTTGGATAGAGATAATGAATTGTAATTCCAGTTAAGTACTAAACAACTAAGAAGATTTTAAATGTATATGTACTTTACTACGGAAGGAAGTCTTTGATAATGGGAAATAAAATATTTCTCTCGTCACCACATATGAGTGTTGAGGATTATGAAAAAGAATACGTTAAAGAACCATTTGATACGAACTGGATTGCTGCCTTAAGTAAGAATGTCAGTGAATTGCTTGAGAACGGTGTTTGTTTGCCTAGTGATACGGAAATGAAAGATATAGACTTAAGTAGAGTTGTTGGGGTTATAAAAGGGCTGTGTTTAGAGAAATGATAAATTCCAAATTTGACATCTATAGAAGATTTATAAAAAGGCCAGTAGATTTTATTTTGTCATTGGTAGCAACAATAGTTTGTAGTCCACTCTTAATAGCAATTGCTATTATTATAAAACTTGATTCTAAAGGGCCGATACTTTTTATTCAAGAGAGAGTTGGGAAAAATAATTTAAAGTTTAACATTTATAAGTTTAGGACAATGGTTAATAACGCGGACCGTTTAGGTACTGGATTAAAAACAAGCAAAAATGACGTTAGGGTAACTAAAATTGGTAACATTTTAAGAAAAACTAGTTTAGATGAGATTCCTCAACTTTTAAATATATTGAAAGGTGATATGAGCATCGTTGGACCTAGACCGACTGTAGAAAAAGTTGTAGACCAGCTTCCAAAAGAAAATCGAAAACGTCACATGGTTAGGCCAGGAGTTACTGGCTTAGCACAAGTTAACGGAAGACAATCACTAAGTTGGTCTGAGAAAGTTAAATATGATTTAATTTACGTTGAAACGCTTACCTTTCTGGTAGACATTAAAATATTGTTAAAGACAGTGTTTGTTGTATTTAACCAAGAAGCAGTTCATAAAGAAGAAGTTTCTAAAGAATTTAAAGAATTGTAGATAGTGAGGGAGTAAAAATATATGTCTAGGCAAATCATCTCAATACATGGGGTTCCAAGATCAGGCACATCATGGTTAGGGCAAATATTTAATAGTTCTACTAATACCAAGTACAAATTTCAACCTTTGTTTTCATACGCCTTTAAAGATGCGATAAATGTAAGAAGTAGTAAGGCAGAGATCTTAAATTATTATGAAAGATTATACAATACAAATGATGAATTTTTAAATCAAACTAAACAAATTGAAAGTGGTCACTATCCAAAATTCAACAAAAAGAGTGATTCGCCAGACACGTTAGTAACAAAGATGGTTAGATACCATTACATGGCTCCAAAACTATTAGAAGAAGTTGAAAACCTAAAAATCATTGCTATTGTTAGGAACCCATTTGCAACTTTAAGCTCTTGGAGGAATGCACCAAAGGAGTTTCCGCCTGAGTTAGATTTCGAACAAGAGTGGCGATTCGCTCAAAATCGAAATATATTCAAACCAGAGGAATACTTTGGTTATGAAAAATGGAAAGAAGCAACAAAGCTGTTTTTATGGGCGAAAGAAACATACCCTGAAAAAGTGATGATAATTAAATATGAAGACTTAGTAACAAATACTGAAGAAATCACTAAAGAGATGTATCAATTTTGCAACTTAGAAATTGATGTACAAACCCTAGAATTTATTAATTCTTCAAAAAGCAAAAAAGATGAAGATCCGTATAGTGTATATAAAAAGGATATAACCTTTGATAAATGGAAGGGAAATCTACCACAGAGCATTGTTGATATAATTTATCAAGATATTAAAGGAACTGATTTTGAGCAGTTCATTTAAATTAAGTAAGCAAATTTTGAACAGTAAAATGTAAGAAATTAAGGGTGTGGGCATTTGTTATCAGTTATCGGAATAGATAGTTCAGAAAAATGGGATGAGATAGTTAAAAATTTCGAGAATTACGATGTATATTATCTTTCAGATTACATCCGAGCATTCGAAATTCATGGAGATGGAAAGCCAATTCTTTTTTACTATGAAGAGGAAGATATTAGAGCAATAAATGTTGTTATGCTAAGAGATATCAGTGAAGTTCCGGGTTTCAATGGAAAAATCCCCTTAAACACATATTATGATATAACTACGCCTTATGGTTATGGTGGGTTTATAGTAGATGGTCATCCTACAGAAAGTACCCTTGTCAAACTAGAATTAGAATATAGGGATTACTGTAAAAAAAATAATATTTTAAGTGAATTTGTCAGATTTCACCCAGTATTAAATAATGTTAATGGCATGAAATATGTATACGATAATGTTATTAACTTAGGGCAAACAATAACAATGAGGTTAGAATCAAGGAATCAAATTTGGAATGACTTAAAAGGTAAAAATAGAAATGTGATTAGAAAAGCCCAGAAAGCTGGAGTTGAAATCTACTGGGGCCGCAATCCAGATTTGTTTGAAAAGTTTATTGAAATGTATAAGGCCACAATGGATAAGGATGATGCAGAGAATTATTATTACTTTAATGAAGGTTTCTATAAAAGCATACTTAATGACTTAAAATATAATTCTTTGATGTTTTATGCAGTTCTAGAAGAGAAGATTATAGCAATGTCGATGATCCTGTTTTCAAACCAAAAGATGCATTATCATTTATCGGCATCCAATAGAGAATATTTAAGTTACGCTCCAACAAACTTATTATTATATGAAGCTGCATGTTGGGGTTCTGAAAATGGATTTGAATTTTTCCACTTAGGTGGTGGATTAGGTGGGAAAGAAGATAGTCTATTTAGATTTAAAAAAGCTTTTAATAGAAATTCGAACACAAACTTTGCAATTGGTAAAAAAATTTTCGATAAAGAAAAGTATGGAGAACTGTTAAATATTAGAATGAAAGAAGCTGTTTTTGATAGTGATGCCAACTTCTTTCCAGCTTATAGATATAAGAATTGAAGAAATTTAAATATATTGGGAGATAAAATATGGAATTATTTCACTACATCTTTTTTTATATAAGCTTGTTTATTATCTTTTGGGGAATGATCGGTTATTCGCTCTCAATAAAAGTACTAGGAAGGTTATATAAATATAGAAAAACATCAAAAGACTATAATTACGAACCTTCAGTGACCATTATGGTAGTAGCACATAATGAAGAGAAGGTTATTTATGAAAAATTAAATAATATTGTCAGATTAGTTTATCCAAAAGATAAAATCAAATTCATTGTAGCCTCAGACAATAGTACCGATAAAACCAATGAAATAGTAGAAAACTTTATATTAGAGAATCCTGATGAAAACATCAAACTATACAGAGTTAAAAAAAGAATGGGTAAAACAAATGCTCAAAATGAAGCACAGAAACTTGTTAATACAGATTATTTGGTAATGACCGACGCAAATTCTATGCTAGATTATAATTCAGTTAAAGAACTGATGGCATCCTTTACTTCTGAAGACATTTGTTATGTTACAGGAAGATTAGCTATTGTAAATGAAAAAGAAGGATCTGTTAGTAAAAGTGAATCAAGCTATTGGTCAAAAGATTTAAGGATACGAGAAATAGAATCCAAGATTCAAACAATAACTGCAGGGAACGGAGCAATATATGCATGTCGCAACTCGGAATACTATGATTTTGAACCATTAAAATCTCATGATAGTAATATGCCAAGGTATTATGCATTGAAAGGGAAAAAAGCAATTTGCAATCATGATGCCATAGCATATGAAAAAGCTGGGGAAGTAATTAATGATGAATTTAAAAGAAAGGTGAGAATGAATAGAAGGATCTTGAAAAATATTTTACCAGATATAAGAATTTTAAATATTTTTAAATATAAATGGTACAGCTATTTTTATTTTGGTCATAGAACATGTAGGTATTTATTGTGGATATCGCACATTCTATTGTTTATGTCAAATGCTTTTCTAATAGTAGATACTTGGTTTTATTTGTTCACTTTTGTGGGTCAGGTTTTGTTCTATTTTCTAGCAGTGCTGAAAGCTGTTTCGAAAGTGGATAACAAGTATTTAAATATAATATATTATTATTGTGTCACAATAATTGCACAGTGGGTTGGGGTATATAATATGTTGACAGGGAAGGTAAAGCCATTCTGGGACAAGGCTGAGAGTACTAGGTAAGAGTAAATGCTAGAATATAATTTATGAAAAATATATTTTAATAGGCTATTTAATCTTACTATTTTTTAATATTGAGGGAGATTTTTATGAAATTATACGAACGTTTAATAAATAAGCAAGAAAAGATTTCAGTAATTGGTCTTGGTTATGTTGGTATGCCATTAGCAGTTGCTTTTACAAACAAAGTCGATGTCATCGGTTTTGACTTGAATGAAAAGAAAATACAATTGTATAAGTCTGGTATTGACCCTACAAATGAAGTAGGCAATGAAACAATTAAGGAAACTACATTAGGATTTACTTCTGATGAATCTAAGCTTAAGGATGCAAAGTTTCATATTATTGCAGTTCCTACTCCAATCAACTCAGACAAAACACCGGATCTTGCGCCAGTGGAAGGTGCTAGTACTATAGTTGGTCGTAATCTCACTAAAGATTCAATAGTAGTTTATGAATCTACAGTTTATCCGGGGGTTACAGAAGATATTTGTATTCCTATTCTTGAAAAAGAATCCGGTTTGAAATGTGGGATTGATTTTAAGGTTGGTTATTCTCCAGAGCGTATTAATCCTGGTGATAAAGTTAATACACTTGAAAAAATAATTAAAATTGTTTCAGGTATAGACAACGAGAGTTTAGAAGAAATTGCAAAAGTATATGAAGTAGTTATAGAAGCAGGTGTGCATAAAGCTAGCTCAATAAAAGTGGCTGAAGCTGCTAAAGTAGTAGAAAATAGCCAGCGAGATATTAACATTGCTTTTATGAATGAGCTTGCTATGGTTTTTGATCGTATGAATATAGATACTAAAGATGTTATTGAAGCAATGAATACAAAATGGAATGCGCTTAATTTCTATCCAGGTCTTGTTGGAGGACACTGTATAGGAGTTGATCCCTATTATTTTGTTTATGAAGCTGAGAAATTAGGGTATCATAGCCAAATAGTTTTATCTGGAAGAAAAATCAATGATGGAATGGGTAAATTTGTCGCTGATGCAATTATAAAGAAACTTATTCTAGCTAATAAGGTGGTTAAGCAATCAAGGGTGATTATTCTTGGTATCACTTTTAAAGAAAATACACCAGATACAAGAAATTCAAAAGTGGTAGACATTATTGACAACTTAAGAGAGTATGGCATTGAACCAGTTGTGGTGGATCCTGAAGCTGATGCTGCAGAGGTAAAATATGAGCATGGCATAGATTTAGTTGATATAAGAGAAGTTCAAGATGCTGATTGTTTGGTACTAGCAGTTGCTCATGATGTATTTAAGAGGATGAGTTGGGGAGATGTAGATTCTTTGTTTGGAGATTATAGTAATAATGAAAAGGTTCTAATTGATACCAAAAGTACATTGGATTTATCGGAGATAAAGGAAAAAGGGTACAGTTATTGGAGATTATAATTTAATTTGAGAGAAGATAAGTTTGTATGATGAGGAGTTAGCGAATGAAGGTATTGCACATTAATTCATATTTTAGTGGAAGTAGCTTTTATAAAAATTTGTATGACGAGCAAATAAAAAGTGGTTTAGATATCGATGTGTTTGTTCCAGTTCCTTCATCACATGAAAGTTCAGATTTTAGGCTTGGTGATTATACAACGATAAGTGCAAATCATGGAAAATATGACAGAGTTCTTTTCCACCTAAAGCATAATAAAATATATAAAAACATTATACAGCATTATGATATACAAAATTATTCAATTATCCATGCTCATTCGCTGTTTTCAAATGGATATATTGCAATGAAGCTGAAACAAGATTTTGGTATACCTTTTGTCGTTGCAGTGAGAAATACTGATGTTAACACTTTTTTTAAATATATGGTTTATTTAAGAAAGCTTGGCGTTCAGATATTAAAAGAATCAGACAAGATAATATTTTTATCAGAACCTTATAGAAAGAAGGTTATTGAAAAATATGTTCCTGTCAACCTTAAAACAGAAATTATGAATAAAGCAGTGGTTATCCCCAATGGTATAGATGATTTTTGGTTTGAGAATAAAGGGAAACCAAAAGAATGTCCAAAACAAAAAAGTCTAAGATTGATATATGTAGGTGTTATTAATAAAAATAAAAATCTTACTATAACTATAAACGCAATCGATACACTTCAAAAGAACGGATGGAATGTTGAGTTTACTATAGTAGGTAGTATAGGTGATAGATTAGTATATCAGCAAATTAAAAAATTATCTTATGTGAATTATGTATCACCAAAAACCAAAAAAGAACTTATAGATATATATCGTGCCAATGATATTTTTGTAATGCCATCAAAAACTGAAACATTCGGATTGGTGTATGCTGAAGCAATGAGCCAAGGACTGCCTGTAATTTACTCAAAAGGTCAAGGGTTTGATAGACAATTTGAAGATGGAGAAGTAGGATTTGCTGTTACGAGTACTTCTTACGAAGAAATCAGTGCAAGAATTTTAGATATTATGTATTCTTATAACAGTATTTCTGGTAATTGTATTCGTAGAATAGATAAATTTAGTTGGAGTAATATTGAAAATAAGTATAGAGAAGTATATGAAGAAAAAAAGATTTAAAATGAGTAGGATTCTATTTATGAGGAGATTTAATTATGAATACATCTAGTTCTTTTAGTGTTTTTCTTAACACAAGTTGCTATTTAGGTGTACTGGATGTAAATCAAAGATGATCAATTTGAAAAAATTAGTCCTTTAGATATTTCGTCAAATCTATTATTAATTTTCTGACAATAATGCTTGGTTTGATTCATTTAATTCCCAGATAAATCAATTTTGGAGCTAGGAGAAGAATTTATGATGCAACTACAAAATATTGATTATAGTAATATGAATTTATCCGTAAAACTTAAAAAATTCCTTCTAGTACTAATGATGTTGACGGTTTTTTTTGCTCCTAATATTAATGGACGTGATTATTTTGGAATAATAATTTTATACATGGTATTTATACTAATTATTTATTATGAAAAATTACGTATAAATAAAGCGACATTTGTTATATTTATATATATATTTGTTACGATTATAATAGATTTGGTTAGCTTGTTTGCATACCCATCTTCGTATATTCTTCTTTTAAGAACATTTATTTATGCATTAATACCCTTAGTTGCTTTTATGTTGGGAACTTCTTTTAGTGAAAATGTACAAAAATCTTATTTTGAAAAAGTAATATGGATGGTTGGTATATTACAAGTGATAGTAGGAATTCTTCAGGTTTATTCAGAAAAGTTTAGAATAATAACACTTAGTAATTATGCTTTCTTTGAAAAATATAATCATAATTTTGAAACATGGAGTGTAGGAAGAATAGTTGGAACAATTGGAAACCCAAATACTTATGGGGTTTTTATTGTTGTTTTTATAATGTTTATTATAAATATATTAATTCCAAGGTATAAAGAAAAACTATATGTTTTGATATTGTTAATAATAACTCTATTGATGTCAAGCTATGCAGTTATACTAACTCAATCTAGAACTGCTTATATATTATTTGCATTAGGCTTACTGTTATCTTTTTTATTCAGTAAAATGAATTTATTGTTAAAATTACTTACTTTAGTAATTGGGGGCATAATTGGTTTTGTTATTGTGGCGAGTCTTCCATTTATTACGAGAAGATTTTCTGTTGGGGACTTACTTACTGTAGGAAGTAGGGTTGAAATATGGAAAACGTATATAAATACTTACTTGTATCCGATTAATATTAACACTTTGTTTGGTCATGGGACCCACTTTGTAAGAGATATTGGTAAAGCTGTTGATAATTACTATTTAAAAATAGTCATGCAATATGGGTTAATCGGTTTATTACTGTATCTAGGTATGGTGTCTAAATTGATATTCTTATTTATTAAGAGGCCTAGAAATAACATGAGTATCTTTGTTTTTATATCTATTACAGTTATATTGATTTCAGATTTTGCAGGAACAATAAATATGCAACCGGATGTTACAACATTTTTATTTTTTGTAATTGGTTATTATTATAAATTAAAGTATACATCATCTGAAATTGAAGAAAGGGTCTTATCATGAAAATCTTATTTATAACAACTTTATACCCTGGATACAAAGAACAATCAAGACAGAAAACTTCTTACGCATTACATTATTTTGCAAAAGACTGGGTTAAATCAGGTCATGAAGTCAATGTTATAAGACTATGGCCCAAGTACTCTAAACTATTCTCATTTACAAATAAAGGGAAACAGGCAGATGAATATGGAAATGAAGCAGAGTTTAATCTTGACGGTGTAAGTGTAAACAGGCAGATTATAAATAAATACCCTAAAATTGATTATTTATCTAAAGATATTCAAGAAGTGTATAATTATATAACAAAAAATATCAAAAATGATTTTATACCTGATGTGATTGTTTGCCACATGATTAATCCTTCATTATATATAGCATCTCTATTAAAAGAGGAATTAAACAAACCTCTTATGTTAGTTATGCATCATTCGGATATTTCTCAGCTTCAGAGTATGAAAAAAAGATTAAATAAATATAGACATGCTGAGCAATTTATAGATAGAATTGGATTTAGATCACATAAACTATATAAGGAATTTGGAACACTACCAATTCTCAACAATAATTTGTTGAAGGATGCATTTATAATAAATTCAGGAATAAACAGAAAAGATATAATATCAATAGAAAAAATAAGGCAAAAAATTATGTCACCACCTAAAATTATTTTTATAGCATCCAGTATGATTCCATTAAAAAATATTGATGTTGTGATTAAAGCCTTTGATGAAATTTCAAAAAAGCACAATATAAAATTAAGGATTGCTGGTGATGGACCGGAAAGAGAAAAGCTACTTGGCTTAGCTAAAAAGTCAAATGCTCAAGAAAATATAGAGTTTTTGGGCTATATTCCTAGAGAAGCGGTTATGGAACATATGGAAAAAAGTGATATTTATGTAATGGTTAGTTCACCTGAAACATTTGGGCTTGTGTACGTCGAAGCCATGGGCAATGGTTGTATAACAATAGGATCTAAAGGTGAAGGAATTGATGGTACAATAATAAATGGTGAAAATGGATTTCTTAGTGAACCAGGAAATATTCATGATCTAAAATTAACTTTATTAAAGGTGCTACGCTTGGACAAAACAGAGCGTGAGAAAATAACCAATAATGCCTTGGAAACTGCTAAAAACCAGACTCAAGAACAATTAGCTATGTATTATTTAGAGGTTATGAAGGAAACAATTGATAATTATAAAAATAACTGAATTTGCCCTTTTTATTTAGATGGTCACATACAAAAGCATTTTATTATACAAAAAAATAATTTTAATGTGGGCGAGGCATATTATGAGAAACCTTCTAACTGAAAACGAAATCATTCAAAACTGGAAAGTCGACTTGAGAACCCATTAGTCAGTATTTGTTGCATTAAAAATAGGCATATACCCAGACTAGGTTTCTTAAAATATGAAAATATAGAGGCTTCATTGGAACCGTTAACCTTTTAATTTTTCTAATCGACCAAAATAATGACTTGAAGGAATAATATGAACATGTTTATCATGCCTTTAAGTCTAAAATCCCTTTGGTTAATTGGCAATTTTCTTTATTAGGATGTTTGAAGATGTTTGAAAATGCACATAACCGCTCCATAAAAAGCGTTTAATCTTTTTCTTATTACTCCAAATACGTCCCGGATAAACTTATTAACTTCTTAAAAAAATTTATATAAGATGTGACATGTTTTCACCATGATTTCTGGCAAGCCAACTTGTTTCATTAGAAATGACTTCTTATTGATCAACCAATACATCAGAAAAAACAATATATGATTCCCTTGCTTGCATGGGACTATATTTTATAGGTCCTTATAGCTTACAGGAGAAGTGATTACTACTCCATTTACTTTTGCATCTACGACAAATGAAATCATTAGGAATGGTTTAAAACCAGTCTTTTACAAAAGGATCAGTCCCCCATAACATTAATGTATGTGTTAAGTGCACATACGGGGGATTTCAAGATGTAATTCTTTCAGAAATCGTGTATATGTCCTATATAGGCTTTTGGGAGAAGTATTAGGTAATGGTTGTTAGCATATATAAATAGCACATTACACAAGAGTAAATCAAGTTTGATAAAGAAAATGCAAATACGAAACGAGATTTTTCTCAAACACTTGTTGAAGGATTAGAAGTAGTAATGGGAATAATTATGTTGAATTGAAAAGGTGATTACATGAAGGTTTTTTTTATAACAAACATGAATGTTGATAACAATAAAGGTGGCTTATTTAATGCGACGTATGAGCGTATGAAAATGCACAATAAAAAATTGAGACAAGTAATAATTACTAACTGTAATGTTGGTCACAGTACACTCGTAAGATTAATAGGGAAGTTCATTTTTAGTAAAAAAATTAACAAAAATCCAGATATTAAGAAATGTGAGTATAATGGTATTGATATACACAACCTTAATTTAAAACTTGATGTATTTAGCTACTTTAAAAGACACTTTTTAAAACAATCCCTAGAAGATCAAATAGTTAAAAAGTATGTCGCCCGGTTTGATAATTACCTTAAAAGTTCAGATGCGATTCATGCTCATTGGGGATGGCCAAACGGTTATGTAGCGTATAAGTTAAGTAATAAATATTCAATCCCTTACTATATTACATTCCATGGTAGCGATATTAATTATTTGAAAGAAAAAAGCAAAAAGAAAATGATTACTGTTATGGAGAATGCAAATAAATGCTTTTTTGTAAGCGAAGAATTGTACGCTAACGCTTTGAAAATTGGATATACCGGATATAACAAAGCTATTACTTACAATGGTGTTGACTTAGACATGTTTCGAATCAATGATCATTGTAAAGATTCTGGAAAAAAAGTAGTAGGATATGTCGGCTCACTTGAGGAAAAGAAAGGTGCCGACTATTTAGTTGATATTTATAGAGGGATAGATAAAAAGAAACATAGTGTTGAATTCGTAATCGTTGGTGATGGAAGCTTATCACAATGTCTGGAAGAGGAATTTAAGAAAAAGGCCACAGATGTAAATGTGAAATTTACCGGAGGAATCAATCCTGATGAAGTTCCAATCACTATGAATCAACTTGATGTTTTAGTCGTTCCAAGTAGAAATGAAGGGTTTGGTATGGTCGTTCTCGAAGCAAACTCTTGTGGTGTCCCTGTAGTCGGCTCCAATGTTGGAGGTCTTCCAGAAGCAATTGAATACACCAAGAATATTATAAATATGGATAACGATTTTACACATAATATGGCTAATAGAGTTGTTGAAATTCTAGAAGGAGACAGCTTAACTCAAGAGCAGTACAGAGAACGAGTCAAAAGAAAGTTCAGTTGGGATCATATAACTGATTTTGAAATTGAAACATATAAATCTCTACCAAATGATTAGATAATGAATAACAAGGAAGTTTAATATGAATAAAGAATTAACAAACGTTACAAAACAATCGGGTATAGTTTTTACTGGGAAGCTAATTAGTCTTATTTTTGGTTTGCTTTTTAATTTTGTTGCTGCCCGATTTTTAGGAGCAGAAGTCTATGGGGAATTCATGTATATTCTTGCCTTTATAGGTTTTTTTCCATTGTTAGCTATGATGGGCTTACAACAAGGGTTAGTTTATTTTATTCCTAAATTTAATGAGAACAAAGAAATGGATAAACGTAATAGTATAGTTACTTTTAGCTTTCTTCTTGTATTTTTAATAAGTTTAACAATGTCTCTATTAATATTTATCAATAGTGATTTTATTGCGGAAAATCTCTTAAATAAACCAGATTTAAGTAATCTAATTAAGTTAATGTCCCCTTTAATAATATTTACAACTCTTATCCAGCTTTCAAAAGGTGCTTTCCAGGGTATAAAGAGGATAAAATATTTTGTTATTAATCGTGATATATTAATCCCCGTACTAAAAATTCTAGTACTTTTAATTACTGTTTTGATTGGGTTCAGAACATATAGTTTAGCTGTAGCATTTCATGTAGGGACTATCGTTGGTACTATATATTTGTTAACTGGAATTTATAAACAAGGTCTATTTAGTAGAATTAGGTTGGGGGAATCAAGTCGATATAAAGAATTGTTTAAATTCTCTCTCCCATTATTACTTACTGGTTATTTAGGGCTAATTAGTCAAAAGACTGATATCATGATGATTGGTTATTTTCTTAGTGAAGACCAGGTAGGTATATATAATATAGCTTTAAGAATTGGAACTCTAAGTAGTTTCATTCTTGTAGCATTTAATACTATGTTCGCTCCCACAATATCCTCTCTGTATAATAAGAGTGATATTGATACATTGGCAAACATGTATAAGGTTATAACAAAATGGGTAGTCGGCGTAAACTTAATTGCTTTTGCCCTAATCCTACTTTTCAGTGAAGAAATCATGAGAGTTTTTGGTAGTGAGTTTATTGCGGGTTCGACAGCATTGATATTAATAGCAGTTGGGCAGGTTATGAATGCAGGTGTAGGGTCCGCGGGTTTTATACTTATTATGACTGGTAATACCCTTTATGTGATGTACATTAATTTTATAACGGTTATTCTCAATATTACTTTAAACTTCTTTCTAATACCAATATATGGAATTGAAGGCGCGGCTTTTGCCTCGTTAATTTCAGTACTTATTGTTAACATATTAAGGTTAATATTAGTTTATAAGATACATAAAATTCATCCTTATGATGCTAGCTTCTTAAAATTGATTATGACATTTATTATCTCATTTGTAATTATCTACTTACTAAACAGTTGGTTAAGCCTCATTTGGTTTAATCAACTAATTGGATTATCAATTGTTTTTATACTAATGTTTTGCTTTATATATTATTATTTTGGTTTTTCAAAAGAAGACAATGTAATTTTAAATTCTGTGATTAAAAAAATAAAAAAATGAAGGAATGAGGATCTTCAATGAATTCAATCAGCAAGTATATTAAGACTATCTCGTTTAACACAAAAAGGATGGCTTGCAATTTCGGTTTAGGGAATCACCCCGACTTTCTTATTATCGGTGCTCAAAAGGCAGGGACAACATCTCTGTTCAATTATATCAATGAGTATGCGCAAAACTTTATTTCGCCAAAAACAAAAGAATTACACTTTTTTAGTGAAAAATATCATAAAGGGATCCCATGGTATAAAGCTCAATTTCCTTTGAGAACTAAAAAGGGCTATAAGACCGGGGAAGCGACACCTGATTACTTGTATTACCATAAATGTGCTAAGAGAATTTACGAAAATTATCCTGATTTAAAGATTATTGTGCTTTTAAGAAATCCAATTGATAGGGCTTACTCTCAATATAATTTCCAACGCAATTCTAATAAAACAAAAGCGTACAACCCTTTATCTTTTGAGGAGGCAATTAAAGAAGATCAACATCAAACTATAACAGAAGAATTTACTTACAATTACAAGTATAGGTCTTATTTAAAAAGAGGACATTATTATGAACAACTAAGAAAATGGTTGGAGTACTATCCAAAAGAGCAGTTCCTATTTATTGAATCTGAAGATTTCTATAAGAATACTGAATCTTACTTAAATGAAGTTTTTAATTTTTTAGGATTAGAATTCAAGAAAGACATTAAACTTAACCTTAAAGCGCAAAACAAGACAGGGTACTCTGAAAGACTTAAGGGAGATACTAGAGAATATTTGCAAAATTACTTTAGACCACATAATGAGAAATTAAATTCATTACTACAACGTAACTTTAAATGGGATTAAGACTGATATTAGCTTAAAACAGGTGGTGAGAGAAATTGAATCAAGAGCCAATTTTTATTATGGGTGCACACAAATCAGGGACTAGTTTATTAAGAAATTTGTTTGATGGCCATAGTGAGCTTTTCGTTATTCCTATAGAAGCTCATTTTTTTAAGCATAATGGGTATTGGATTGATTATGGAATTCGAAGGAAATTTCCTAATACAATAAGTGAGAGTGAAATAATAGAAAATTATATGAATTGGATAAAATATGTTAATACTTTGTCAGATCAGTATGCCGATAGTGACACTAAAGGTTTTTGGAGCTTTGAAAAATTTACTGAAGAAATAAGAAGATATTCTGATTACATGAGCCTGAAAACATCAATTGAAAACTATATTCATGCTATGTATCATTCACTAACTAGTAAGAAGTTAGCTAATAACCTAAGAGTAATTGAAAAATCAGTAGAAAATGCCGAATTTGCAAATATTTTAAAAAAGATATATCCAAATGCAAAGTTTATTCATATTATTAGAAATCCATATTCAAATATAGTTTCAATTAGGAAGTTTAAATCTAAGAATGGTTATCCTAATTTAAGGCCAATTATTCAATCTCTTTACAACAATTATTATTACTTAGAGAAAAATCAAGTAACATTAGATAAAGATTATTTAGTAGTTAAGTATGAAGACTTAGTTATGAAGCCGGAACAAAAGATTAAACAAATTGTAGAATTTACTGGAATATCAGATGAAGAAATTACTTATGTACCAACAGTGAAAGGTGAAAATTGGGAAGGGAATAGTACTACAAATGTTAAATTTAAAGGACTGTCTAGCGAAGGACTATCTAGATGGACCTCTGAAATAGAACCAACAGAGGTGAACTTGGTAAATAAATTATTTAAATATACCTTAAACCGATATGGCTATAGAACAATTGAAAATAAAAGTATGCTTAAATTTGCGAGAGGAGAGAATCCTAAGACATATATTGCTAATAGAATTTTATTTAAATACTTATAACATTATGGAAGAGTTTTAATACACTGCTTATATGATGACTTTGTAAATATTGGTTGTAGTAGTACCCTCTAATAACTTAGGTGTTAGCTCCTCTTCTGTTACTCTATTACGCCAGGATATTACTTATTTATTGAATCTAAGCCATATTAAAATGGAGCTGGTGAGATGGGAAGGCACATTACTCATGTGATCTGATATCTTTCACTTTAGGTTTTAGTTTGTTTTGGAAGAAAGCGTTCGGCTTTATATGTATAATTTAATTGCTTCTCAAATGGGGGAGGTGTTCTCACAGATCAAAAAAATGATTAATGCTAAGAAACAGGAACATTTCTTGGAAGGTATAACGTGAAGAATAGAAAAGGTCTCACATTCAGAACTTCTGTTTTCAACTCACCCTTGGCAAGTGAAAGAACGTATCGGCATCAGCGCAAACACTGCGGGAGTGGACAGCAGTAACCATGAGTCATATACAGTTGGAAGCATCGTGAAGCGTGTGTGTGAGTACAAGCTGAAGTGGAAATGGTCGCTGAGCTGGAAGAAACCACAACATAGCCACAGGGAAAAGAAGAAGTAGATTATTTATATTTGTACATTCTACAAAGAAGAAAAAAAGCCATGAGGTCCGTCATGCCATTATTCATGAAGGATGGCAGTCAACCTATACGTCCATCAATCGGAGTAAAGCAAGGATATGTTAGTCTGTATCTTGCTCATACACCAGGAGTGGGAAAACTAATGAAGACATTCCGTTAATACTCTGGATTTTCTGTCAGGTTCTTGGTTTGTAGAATCTGACAGAAAATCCAGGCCAGCAAGCGAAAGCGCGGTGGTAACCGATGAAAAGTGTAGAAAGATAGAGTGCTCGAAATATTGGTATTCAACCAATGTTGTGAAAAACTTGACACATACTTTTTTGACATAGTTTTCAAAGATACAAGCTTTTATGTTAAAATATATAAGTGTGTTTTATTATATTTACATTCGCTATAAGATTTTATCTAAACAACATATACATATGGAGGTAACAATATGTCGAATCAACCACACGGCGGTACACTAGTGAACCGCGAACTAGAAGGACAAGAAAGAGAACAAGCAGTATCAAATGCTGAATCATTAAAGACAATTCAAGCAAACCCTTGGGTGATTTCAGATATTGAACTAATCGGTATTGGTGGCTTTAGTCCACTTACTGGTTTCATGGGACAAGCTGATTATGAGAATGTTGTAAAAAACAATCATTTAGCTGATGGTACAGTATGGACAGTACCCATTACATTGTCTGTTACAGAGAATGAAGCAGAACAGTATAAAATAGGTGAGGAAATCGCACTTAAAGGTGAAGACGGAATCATTTATGGAACGATTAAGCTAGAAGAAAAATATACGTATGATCAAAAGCTTGAGGCACAGAACGTTTATGGGACTACAGAAGAAGCACATCCAGGTGTTAAAAAACTTTATGACCGTGGAAATGTATATTTAGGTGGACCAATTACGTTATTGAACCGTCCTGATCATGGCGTATTTAACGAATTCTATATGGACCCGAATCAAACACGCAAAATGTTTGCTGATTTAGGCTGGAAAACGATTGTCGGATTCCAAACACGAAACCCAGTACACCGTGCACATGAGTATATTCAAAAATGTGCGCTAGAAGCTGTTGATGGATTACTTTTAAATCCTTTAGTCGGTGAAACAAAATCAGATGACATTCCAGCAGATATCCGCATGGAAAGCTATCAAGCGATCCTTAAACACTACTATCCTGCTGAACGTACTCGTCTTGCGATTTATCCAGCAGCTATGCGTTATGCTGGGCCAAAAGAATCTGTATTGCATGCGATTGTTCGTAAAAACTTTGGTTGCACACACTTCATTGTCGGCCGTGACCATGCTGGTGTGGGTGATTATTATGGAACTTACGAAGCGCAAGAGTTTATATCACAGTTTGAAGAGGAGTTAGGTATTCAAATATTTAAATTTGAACATGCTTTCTTCTGCACAGAATGTGGTAATATGGGTACAGCCAAGACATGCCCGCACGATAAAGAATACCATGTACATTTAAGTGGAACAAAAGTACGAGAAAAATTACGCAATGGGGAACGTCCTCCAAAGGAATTTTCACGTCCGGAAGTTGCTGACATTCTTATTAAAGGGATGCAACAAAACTAAAAAGGGGATTGACTCCCATGTCATTTGAGATGATTTTTGTTCTGATCATGATTATAGCCATGTTAGCCGGGTTACTTTTTGAAGTAGCTCGGCCTGATATGGTTATTTTTTCAGTATTGGTTATTTTATTAGTAACTGGTATATTAACACCGGACCAAGCATTGAGTGGATTTTCGAATCAAGGAATGCTTACGATTGCTTTGCTGTTCATCGTTGCAGGGGCAGTGCAAAAAAGTGGACTGATTGATCGGATGATGGAAGGCTGGCTGAAGAACAGTAAGACACAAACCGGTTCCATGCTGCGATTCTTTCTACCTACCTCATTTTTTTCAGCATTCTTAAACAATACACCGATTGTAGTAACATTTACGCCAATCATTAAAAAATGGTGTGAGGATCGTGGGATTGCCCCTTCTAAGTATCTAATTCCATTATCGTATGTCACTATTTTAGGTGGAACGATTACATTAATCGGAACGTCTACTAACTTAGTAGTTCACGGAATGCTGGTAGATTATGGTTTTAGTGGATTTTCGTTGTTTAGCCTAGCAGTAGTTGGTATTCCAATTGCCATTGTCGGTCTAATTTATTTATTTACAATTGGCCACCGGCTGCTTCCAGATAACAAAGGATTCAGTCAGCGGGTTCAAGAAAATTCCAAGGAATATATCGCAGAAATGCATGTAACGGAGTCATTTCAGCATGTTGGCAAAAACGTTAAAGATGCTGGGCTCAGGGATCTGAAAGGTCTTTACTTGGTTGAAATCATCCGGGGGAAAGAGCATATCTCACCTGTGAAATCGAGAACGGTTATTAAGCAAGGCGACCGATTGATCTTTACAGGTTTGATAACAACCATAGCTGAGCTTGAAAAAATTAAAGGACTGACACTTGAGACAGGTACAAATATTGGATTAAATGATTTGAAAAATGGTACATCCAATTTGATTGAGGTTGTTGTATCCCACCAGTCCTCTTTAACGTCAAGGTCTATTAAAGAAGCCCAGTTCCGTTCGAAATATGATGCTGGCGTTATCGCCGTTCATCGTAACAATGAACGGATTAAAAGCAAGGTTGGGGAAATTGTCTTACGTCCTGGGGATACACTATTGTTATTAGCAGGTGCTGACTTTTTGGAAAAACATTACCAATCAAATGATTTTTATGTTGTATCTTCATTGGATACACCAAAAACCCTTAAACAGAATCCGGCAAAAGGCTGGTTCTCAATCGCACTGTTAGTCGTCATGATTGCACTAGTTACAGCCGGTGTGTTTACTATGTTTAAGGCTATGGCATTAGCAGTTCTCATATTGCTGGGCACAAAAGTTCTCACTCCAGGAGAAGCGAAACAATATGTTCAGTTTGATGTATTGTTGTTAATAGCAAGTGCGCTTGGGATCGGAGCGGCCATGACAGAAACAGGATTGGCTGAATGGCTGGCAAAGGGACTTGTCAGCTTTGGTGAACCATTAGGGCTATTAGTTATCTTATTTATGGTTTACTTTTTGACAAATTTATTTACGGAATTAATTACGAACACCGCAGCAGCTGTCTTGATGATTCCAATTGTTCTTGAACTTTCAACCCAGCTTAATGTGTCCCCAATGGGTTTTGCGGTAACTGTTGCAATCGCTGCTTCAGCAAGCTTTATTACACCGATAGGTTACCAAACAAACCTTATCGTATTCGGCCCCGGCGGATATACGTTTAAAGATTATATAAAGGTTGGTACGCCACTTAGCATTTTAGTAATGATTACATCTGTTTCAATAATATATAATGTATGGTTTTAGGAGGAATATAACATGGCAAAATCAGAAAACATCGTATGGCACGATTCGAAGGTAACGAAAGAAGATAGACGTGGATTAAACAAACATAAAAGTGCAGTAATTTGGTTTACAGGTTTATCAGGTTCAGGAAAATCAACCGTATCAGTTGAATTGGAAAAAGAACTCTATTCTCAAGGGGTACGCACATACCGTCTGGATGGCGATAATGTTCGTCACGGCCTAAATAAAAACCTAGGATTTAGTCCAGAAGACCGCAAAGAGAATATTCGCCGAATCGGGGAAGTTTCGAAGTTGATGGTTGATGCTGGGTTGTTTACATTATCAGCATTTATTTCACCATATCGTGAAGATCGTGATGAAGTCCGTGAGCTTGTAGAAGATGGCGAATTTATTGAAGTATTTGTTGATGCGAGTGTTGAAACATGTGAATCACGTGATCCAAAAGGCTTGTACAAAAAAGCCCGAGCTGGAGAGATCAAAGGATTCACTGGAATCGACGCTCCATATGAAGAGCCTAAGAATCCAGAAGTAACAATCGATACCGATAAACTAACTCTTGAGGAATCTGTACAAAAAATTGTATCGTATTTGAAAGAGAAAGGATACTTGGAATAATGGCAGATGTGAGCATAAAAAAATTACTCGATGTTTCATTGGAAGCTGGACGCGAAATTTTTGATGTGTACGAAAAAGATATTGAAGTTGAAACGAAGGAAGACGACTCACCATTAACACAGGCTGACCAACGTTCACATCAGGCTATTATGAATGGCTTGCAAACTGCGTATTCAGATATTCCTGTGCTAAGTGAAGAAGGCACGGATATCCCTTATGAGGAACGTAAAGATTGGACCCAATTTTTCTTAGTGGATCCACTGGATGGAACAAAAGAGTTTATTAAGAAAAATGGTGAATTCACAGTAAATATTGCACTGATCGAAGGAAAGTACCCTACATTGGGAGTAATCTATGCACCTGTCCTGGATACATTTTATTTTGGTCGTAAAGGCGTAGGTGCTTTTAAATTGGAAGATGCATCTAAAAAGGATATCACAGGTGATGAAGCGTTAGTTTCTGAAAGTATTAGTTTGCCAGAAGTTGCTGATGCTGATGTGGTTAATGTTGTAGCAAGTCGTTCCCATATGTCAGCAGAAACGGAAGAATTTATTGAAGGATTACGCGAGGATCGTGAGGTGGATGTAGTCTCGGCTGGTAGTTCACTTAAATTCTGCTTAGTGGCAGAAGGAAAAGCTGATTACTATCCGCGTTATGCACCAACGATGGAATGGGATACAGGGGCTGGACAAGCAATTGTTGAAGCATCTGGTGGGAAAGTAATTAGACATGAGGATAATGAACGTTTTTATTATAATCGTGAGAATCTGAAAAATGGATGGTTTTTGGCTGAAAGTAGGAAATATTAAATGGGACGTTTGTTTTTATCATCTCCACATATGAGTGGAAACGAACAAAAATATATACAGGAAGCTTTTGATTTAAATTGGGTTGCACCATTAGGTAATAATGTTGATGGATTTGAACAAGAAATAGCAAGCTATAATTCTGTTAATGGAGCTGCAGTTGTTACATCTGGGACCGCAGCAATTCATTTAGCATTAAGACATTTAAATGTCGAGTCAGGCGATACAGTACTTTGTTCATCGTTGACGTTTGTTGCTAGTGCAAATCCAATTTTATATCAAGGTGCTAATCCGATATTAATTGACTCTGAAATGGATACATGGAATATGTCACCTAATGCGTTAAGTCGTGCGTTAGAAGATGCGAAGACTAATGGGAAGTTACCAAAAGCAGTTATCATCGTCAACTTATATGGGCAAAGCGCACGTATAGAAGAGTTAATGAATATTTGTGATTCCTATGGGGTTCCGGTTATTGAGGATGCAGCTGAATCCTTAGGTAGCGAATACAAAGGCAGAAAAAGTGGGACATTTGGAATGTATGGTATTTTTTCATTTAATGGAAACAAGATCATTACTACATCGGGTGGTGGCGCACTTGTATCCAATGAAGAGGAAATTCTAAATAAAGCAAGATTTCTAGCAACACAAGCGCGTGATTCGGCAGTACATTACCAGCACAGTGAAATTGGTTACAATTATCGTATGAGTAACATTGTTGCTGGAATTGGACGTGCCCAACTGGAAGTGTTGGATAAGCGAGTAGAACAAAGGAGATCAGTTTTTAAAAGGTATCATGAAGCTTTCTCCAGTATCCCTGGTATTAAATTTCAACCAGAGTTACCAGACACAAAATCTAATCGCTGGTTAACAGCATTAACAATTGACCCCAATCAAACTGGAATTTCCCGTCACGATATTATAGATAGACTTGCTGAAGATAATATCGAAGCGCGGCCAGTATGGAAGCCAATGCATTTACAGCCTTTATTCGATGGTGTAGCTTATTACCCACACGAAGAGAGAAACAGTGTTTCTGATTATTTGTTTGAATACGGATTGTGTTTACCATCTGGATCGAATATGAGTGAGAAAGAGCAGGAACGAGTGATTGGTATTATCAATACTCTTTTAAATAAGTAATTAATATAGTAAGTGGTCCTTGTCTTATCAGGCAAGGATCTTTTTTTATAAAAATAATTATTTATGTCCATACTAGTTTAATGGTTTTAGAAACAAGTTTAAGGAGCTACACATATGAAGCAACCTTTAGTTACCGTATTTATACCATTATATAACTGCGAGGAATATATTAGTGAAGCATTAGAGAGCGTCATTAACCAGTCATATTCTAATATAGAAATAGTAATCATAGATGATGGTTCAACGGATAATTCGGTAAATATAGTGAATTCCTATACAGATCCTCGCATCCGGTTAATAAAAAATGAAATTAACAGAGGTATACCATACACTAGGAACTTAGGTCTCCAAGAATCACAAGGCAAATATATGGCTATTATAGATTCGGATGATATTGCATATTTAACAAGGATAGAGAAGCAAGTTAATTATATGGAAAACAATCCAAATATAGACGGTATAGGAACTTATTATGAGATATTCGGTGGCAGGTTTAAAAAAGTAATGAAGCCGAAGAACATTACCTCTGAAGAGATCAAGGCAGGATTACTATTTCTTAACCGTATTGCTAATCCAACTTCTTTCCTTCGTTTAGAGACTATTAACAAATATGAGCTCAGGTATAATCCTGAGTACTTTGTAGCCCAGGATTATGATATGTGGATTCAACTTTCCAAAGTGGGTGAGTTGTCCATTCTACCTGAGGTATTACTTAAGTATCGGACGGGGCACACTAATGTTACAAAAAAATCAAAGTCCAGTAAGATCATTCAACGGAAAAAAATAAACGATTCTATTCATCGAGACATTTTAGACTTCTATAACTTTGATTTAACAGAAGTAGAATTGAGGGTATTTAATGAATTTTTCAATGATAACTATCAAAGTGAGATTAGCGATAGTACGCTAGATCACTTACCAAGGTTACTAACAAAAATGGTGGAGCATAATAGGCGTAATAAACCGTTTAAAGAAGAATTATTCTCAGAAATAATCAGAGACACCGTGCTCGTGGTCTTAAATCGTCGTAAGATAATCCTGAGGCGTAAACTTCGGATATATGATGAAGTTTGTAAGGCCAAAAGTGTCAGATCAATAACAAGGGATTTGAGTTACATGGTGCCAAAACATATATATAACTTTCTACTATTATAAATTCAATATTTAAGAGGGGTATTGAATGAAGCGTAAAATTTTGAAGTTAACTAAAAAGCCATTTGTACGCAATGTCATAATAATGGCATCTGGAACAGCTGCAGCTCAATTAGTAACGATGGCACTTTCTCCCTTTATCACTCGATTGTATGGACCTGAAGCCTTTGGTTTAATGGGTGTATTTATGGCAGTGGTTGGCATTATTGCTCCCGTTGCAGCGTTGACCTATCCAATAGCAATTGTACTTCCTAAGAGTGATCGGGATGCTAAGGGAATAATTCTACTTTCATTGTGTATTTCAACCGGAATTGCAGTTATTACGGCTATTATCTTGTTGGTGTTTCATCAGCCAGTTGTTAGATTATTTAACCTGGGAGATATCGCTCCATTTTTGTATTTAATTCCTATCGTTGTTCTATTTTCAGGTTTCATGCAAGTTGCAGAGCAATGGTTAATTCGAACAAAGCAATTTGCGATTACAGCCAAAGTGGCATTTCTTCATTCCTTAATTATACAAGGAAGTAAGGTAGGAATTGGATTTATTTATCCGGTAGCAGCTGTTCTTATTATTCTATCGGCATTAGGTAATGGTTTGAGAGCCTTGATGATGGTCATATTTGCTAGAAAAACTGACTACAAGCAAACAGATTTACATACAGAAAAGGTATCTATGAAAGAAATTGCTACTAAATATAGGGACTTTCCATACTATAGAGCACCAGAAGTCTTCCTGGATGCAGCATCACAAGGCCTGCCAATTTTATTGCTAACGAGTTTTTTTGGTCCAGCTTCTGTAGGCTTTTATTCAATTGGAAGGATGGTCCTTCGATTGCCAACGCAGCTGATTAGTAAATCGGTAGGCGATGTTTTTTATCCACGAATATCTGAAGCTGCCAACAATGGTGAAAACCTCACAAATTTGATTAAAAAGGCAACGATAGCGCTTGGAGCAGTAGGGATACTTCCTTTTGCAACTGTTATCATCTTTGGACCCTGGCTTTTTAGTTTTGTGTTTGGTGCAGAATGGGTGACAGCAGGAGAATATGCACGATGGATTGCACTTTGGACCTTTTTTGGATTTATCAATAGACCCAGTGTTGTGGCACTGCCTGTTTTGGCAGCGCAAGCTTTCCATTTGAAATTCACGGTATTTATGTTAATAACAAGAATTGCTGCTTTAGCAATTGGTTATTATGTATTTATGAGTGATTTAGTGGCGATTGCCTTGTTTGGAGTGTCAGGTGCAATACTTAATATTAGTTTAATTTTAATAACGCTTCAAATAAGTAAAAACTATGAAAATAAACAATCGGATGGCGATAGGTTATGAGTGATTTCATATATTCTAAAGAGTCTATTAAAAAGGGAAAACTAATACAGGAAGTTCAGTCTATATATCAACAGGATGGACCATCAGTTGAAGAATTTCATGGGGAGTGGGGTTCTCTAGCTGTGAGCCAAAATCTGTATAATGGATTTCAGCCTTATGAAAATTCTGAGCATATTTGTGTTGTAATTGGCGGGCCTGTACTATATTTTCGGGATAACAAGTTTTTAAATAATAATTCAGGCGTAGCAGGTACTAAAGCTATTTATGACCGCTGGCGTGAGGGTGTTATGCAATGGGATGAAGATTTGAGTGGTCCTTTTGCTATATTGATTATTAATAAGCAATCATCAGAAGTAACTTGTAAAACAGATTTAATGTCATTTATCCCGGTTTTTTCATACCAGAAATCAAGTATTATGCTGTCAACTCACGTCGATTTACTGGCAAATGTAGCCGATCAACAAGCTAATATAGATGTCATATCAAAAGTCGATTTTATTCTTCATGGTGTGGTAACTTTTCCATTTACAATGTACAATGCTATCCGCCAGATAAAACCAGCAACGGAATATTCTCTCATAAGTAGTACCTCCGAATTCCAAAGTAACACATATTGGCTGCCGGAAGAAAAAAACATGTATCAATCAATAGATAAAGCAGCTGACGATCTTAGAAATGGTATACAAAAATATGTGGACCTTATTACAAATGAAATGTCTCATATTGCGCAGTTTATTAGTGGTGGAGAAGACTCTCGTACAATTTCTGGCCTGTTACCTAAGGATACTACCCGAGATGCCTTTATTTTCCTTGATGATATGAACAGGGAAGGAAAAGTGGCTAAACGAGCTGCTAATGCTTATGGTGCCAATTTCAACTTGGCGAAACGGGGCAAGTTGCATTATCTTGAAATACTGCCTCTTAGCACAAAATTGGTTGGTGGTGGTTCACAGTATTTTCACGCACATACTTACGGTTTTCACAAAAGCTGTAAGTTGGACGAGTATCCCGCTGTTTTTGGAGGTCTATTCTCAGATGTTTCCTTAAAGGGTGCATGTGTTAAAAAATTCGGTGGTTCAGGACGCTTTCCATTTGTACCTCATATTAAAAGAAATGATCATTCAGTCGATATGCATTTAAAAAACAATACTTTTATGGCTGACGTACTTTCAGAATTAACAAAACGACGCCAAGCTCATCTAGATTGTATTAAACGTTTTCGGAGTGAATCCGCAGAAGAATGGTTTCAGCTTTGGCCAATTTCTATGAATATTAATATACCCAACCTTCATTCTAATCGCAGGCTATTTCGGACCTATGAACCCTTCATGGCTAAAGATGCTGTGAAAATAAGTGCTGCAGTTCCACAAAAATGGAAGCTTAACAGGAGACTGTTTCAAAAGGCAACCAAGCCATTGTTAAAGCCCACAAAGTGGCTGTTTCATGTTGATGGGAGGTTACCGTATTACCCATGGTACATTAACAGCTTTGTTCAATTTACAAGCTGGATAAACGAGGGAATAGGTAAAAGAACCGGATTGATTAGAGGTAACCAGGGTCCCTGGACGGAATGGTCGACAGTTATGAATAGCGCGGAATGGGAACAAGCTATGAGTGAATATTCAAGTGGTATGGATGTAATAGGTCCAGCGCTCAAGGAAAAAGATGTATCTAAGTTGTTTGAAAGTAAAGATTTGAATTATGTCCAGAAAATTAATCTCATGCAGACTTTGTATAGCGATCATAAAAGGAAGTAAGCTTTGGGGCACCTCATTGGGGTGCTTTTTTTAATGTCCAATTGCGAGCGAGCAGCCGCCAAACTAGAGCGAGCCACACCCAAACTCGAGCGAGCCACACCCAAACTCGAACGAGCAGCCCTCAAACTCGAGCGAGCAACCCTCAAACTCGATCGAGCAACCCTCAAACTCGATCGAGCAACCCCCAAATTCGAGCGAGCAGCACCCAAACTCGAGCGAGCCGCCCCAAACTCGAGCGAGCAGCCCTCAAACTCGAGCGAGCAACCCCAAACTCGAGCGAGCAGCCCTCAAACTCGAGCGAGCAACCCTTAAACTCGAGCGAGCGGCCCTCGAACTCGAGCGAGCCACCCTCAAACTCGAGCGAGCCGCCCCCAAACTCGAGCGCTAGAACTTTCCAAGGATGTAGATTTTCGGCGCAGGCCGAAAATCCTCTACTAAATTTCAATAGGTCATTTTCTGCTAAAGCAGAAAATACCTTTCTCATAAGTACTATCGTTTCCAAAGCATGAAAAGTGGCATCTGCATCGAAAAAATATTTATTTAACCCTGATGCCACTTTTTTCACGCGGGTATCGATTGTAATAGTAGCAAAGGGGTACGCGCAGCTTCTGGTTCCCCGGAATGTTTAAAGACCTATTAAGGACTTAATATTAATACTATAATGATTAACAATGTATTAGTTTCTTAGGGGCATGGTTAGCGAAAGCACAGAACGGGGGGAAATAAATGGATTTTAGTAACCTTAACTACTATGTGCCATCAAAAGTTTCTAATAACCCGCAAACAATCTTAAAAGATTTAATTGTATATGGTGCAACACCAGCAGGAATCACGGCTTCTATTCAGGCAAAAACAATGGGACTGACGGTTGCTATCGCTGAATTTGGTTATCATATCGGTGGGATTACTGCTAGTGGACTTGGTGCAACTGATTTAGGCGCAAAGGATGCGATTGGTGGTCTTTCAAGAGAATTCTATAAAAAAATTGGGAAGTATTATGGTAAAGAAGAGCAATGGACATTTGAGCCAAAAGCTGCCAAGCATGTATTTAAGAGTTGGATAGAAGAGTATAATATACCAATCTATTATGGCCAACATCTTAAAGAAGTTGAGATGAAAGATAAAGAGGTCAATGAAATTGTGATGGAAAACGGCAATACATTTAAGGGAGCATATTATGTAGATGCTAGTTATGAAGGAGATTTGATGGCAAAATCGAACATTTCCTACACGGTGGGGCGCGAGTCAAATGCAACATATGACGAAACATATAATGGTGTTCGTTTTGGTGAGCCAAATCATAAGTTCGAAGAGCCAGTTGATGCATATATCATAGAAGGTGATAAGGAAAGCGGACTCTTGCCTGGAGTGACCGAGGATTCCACGCCCCAGGTATCTCAGGGAGACGGGGATCACCGTATTCAATCCTATAATTTTCGTATTTGCCTAACAAGAGTTCCTGAAAACCGCGTTCCGTTTCCAGAACCCCCAAAGTATGATCCAAATAGATATTTCCTTTTATTACGTTATATCACTGCAGGTGTATGGGATGCTATGAATCTTCATATAATGCTTCCTAATGGGAAGTCTGATTTGAATAACTATGGGGCTGTATCAACTGATAATATTGGAATGAACTATCAATGGCCAGAAGGTAGTTATCATACTCGCGAAGAGATTTTTCAGGATCATGTGAATTATAACTTAGGAATGTTATATTTTTTGTCCAATGACACGCGAGTTCCATTGCATATTCGTGAGGAGGTTTCACAGTGGGGGTTGCCAAAAGATGAATTTGAAAATACCGGGCACTGGCCACCGCAATTATATATTCGCGAAAGCAGAAGAATGATATCAGATTACGTAATGACAGATAATAATTGTCTAGGAAAAACGCGTGTTGATGATTCGATTGGACTTGCTTCCTATCAAATGGATTCACATCATGTTAGACGAGTTGTGCTGGATGGAGAATGTGTCAATGAGGGGGATGTTGAAGTTCCCATTTCACCGTATCCGATTTCCTATCGTTCCATTCGTCCTCGTGCAGATGAATGTACGAATTTATTAGTTCCAGTCTGTTTATCAAGTTCCCATATAGCCTACGGGTCAATCCGCATGGAACCAGTATTTATGATTATTGGTCAATCAGCAGGAGCAGCTGCTGGTCTTGCTTTTAAAAATAAAACATGCGTGCAAAACATAGACTATAATGAACTTAAAAAAGAACTTTATAATGCCGACCAATGGGATCCTACAATAGAAGATGACCCACTCGAACGAATGAAAAATACGTTTGGAAAATAAAAAAGGTCAATGTATTGAATACACAATACATTGACCTTTTTAGTTAGTTCTGATTTGTCCATAGATTGATATCATCAAAATAAACGGTTCCAATTTGATAGCTTGTTATATATGCATAGATCCGTACATATGCAGCATTATCAGGTGCGACACCTTGCGTGTTAACTTCCTCCCATTGGCCAAGCATGGTCTCAAAATGGTTAGCATAGTTAGCGACTTGGTTACCATCTTTATCGTAAAAGCGTAACAGAAAGCTTGCTGAACCTTCTTCAGTAAAAGCTTGGGTTGAAGCCATATACTCAACGCCAGGTTCAACATCAATTTTATCACTGTACAGTGCAACAGATGCAGATCTTACATTATCATCAATCTTTAAACTATTGTTTCCACTAAAACTGCGTTCATCCGTAACTTCATAGTAATGGTTTTCACCTTCTTGAAATGCAGAAGTCCACCCAGGTATAGCCTCATCTGTCAAAGGTTCCTCAAAGCCAGGATTTATTAGTTGTATGGAATTCACTGGTGGTTCATCTTCTCCAGATGATAAGGTTGTGATAAGGTTCTCGACTTTAGAATTCAATATATCCTTTGCATCATCTGAAATAAATTCTTTCATAGAATCGTTGTTCAGAAGTTTAAGCAGATCATTCAGATGCTTAACAGCCTGGCTTGTATCATCCTTATTTAGATGGTGTTTTGCTTGTTCCAACTTATTAGTCAATTGAGAATAGACTGGTTCCGCAATGTCTTCTGAGGTGTGATAACCGTCAAGAATTTCCTGTATAAGGCCAGCGCTTGTTACCTCAACCTTATATAGAAGTGTACGGTTAGATGGAAGCGAGTAGTATATGTTTCCATCGTCCCCTATTGTAAAAGATTTTGCATCGGTGATCTTATGACTGACAAATGTTTCAGGGTCTATTGCAGTTAGATTATTATCAAATTTTGCATACAATATATTGTTTGACCATTCAAGATCAATTGTTTGCCAGTCAGCGTAATAAAGAGCTCCATCAGGATAAATCTTTTTGCTTTTTACTACATTTAACGTGTCGGGATCCAATGCAAAAATAATGTTATTTGCAGCACCCCATAACAAACCATTTTTACCAAAGGATAAGTCGCCAATTGTCTGTGGGCTGTCTAAACCTTCAATTGATAGTGATATTTCTTCTATTTTCTGTTCATTTTCTACATCCCACTTGAAGATTTTGGCCTGTTCAGCAACTGGGTCTATCCCCAGACCGCCGTTAATGGTGGTTGTGCCATAAACAATACCATCCTTATAGGCTAAGCTAGCAATGCTTTGATTTTCTACTATATTACGGTAGACTGTTTGTTCTCCTGTCTGGTCATATAGCGTCAAAGCACCACCTAGCTTACCATAATCGGGAATACTTCCGATAAACGTTTTTCCATCTCCGCTGGTTATATCACTGATTCTATCTTGTTCTTTCCCAATTTGAAACAGCTGCTTAGGATTGTTTTCTGTTGGTTCTTTCTTTGTGTCATATTCAAAAATTCTTGCCCCAGGATAAACGCCAAATAGCATTTTATCTCCAACGGCATGCATGCTATCTCCCTGTCCTAGATTAAAAGAGACAGTCGAGTTATCAACCGGATTAAAGATAGCTCCTTCTGTGGCTTGTGTACCAGTAATATATATGTTTCCATCGGGACCATTCTTTACTTTACTCATAATCGCTGGGGCCCCTTCTACTAAAGAAGGGCGCTCTATAACCTGGTTTGTCTCGATATTAAAAATTGTTACACTGCCACTCCAGTTAATGGTAACGAGACTTTTACCAGGTAGATCCGGGTCGCTTAGTTCAACCCAATCCGCTCCTCGCAGGCCACTGCCATATCTCATACCTGTGTCATTTATCTCCAGTGTGTTTAAATCGATCGACATGAATTTATCATCTGGTGTCATGTAATACACTAATCCATTGTATGATTCTTGTTCTACATGCAATCCTCTAACGTTTGGAACGACAACATCAAGCCACTCTTGCGTTTCTGTATCGTAAATGTAGCCATTGTTGGTGTCATTATACCTGATAAACAAATAGCGATTATCCACTCTATCCATGTCGTATACGGTGCCTGTCTCATCCAAAGATGATGCAATGTTTGATTTCTCTCCTGTTGCAATATTGTATTTGATTATTTTATCTTTAGCAGTTCCGGCATAAATGTTTCCCTCAATGTAAGCGATTGATCGAATATATTGCCTTGAAGACTCATCAATCATTTTTCCATAATCTGTAACTTCTTCACTTTCCGGATTAAATTTATACACTTTTCCGCCTGGATAGGTTCCAACATATACATTTCCTTCAGGGTCCGATGTTATCGAATAAGGAAATGTTTGCCCTGGGAAGGTAGCGACAACCTTGGCATCCTTCGTTTCAGGAGAATATTTCCAAAGCTTTGCGCCCCCGCCAATAGTAGCTATATACAAGTCACCATCGACTGTAACCTCATGTGCCCATGTACTCTCGGCACCTTCAAGGGTAATCGTCCGCAGCAATTCATAACTATCTAGGTCTACCACATTAAGCTTGGCAGGTATTCCCTTAGCGGTAGTATACATGACGTTATTGCCATCTTCTTTTCCAACTGCTCCATCGAAGATACTAACTGTTCCAGTGAGAGGTGCTAATACCTTTTCGGGTTCCCCGTAAGTGGTGTTAGCAAGTTCTGTTGATTCCTGACCCGAGTTTGCTTGTGTGAGCGATGGAAGTCCGGCTAAGACAAGTACTAACAATCCTGCTAATAAATAGGACCATTTGTTTGAAATAGGCTTTCCTTTCATTAATATCTCTCCTCATTTATTATCGTTGATATTGATAAAGTTTATGGTCTCTGGCGAAGTAGAAGTTTCCATTAGCATCTTGTGCGAATAAAGTTGCATTTTCAGCTAGCGTTTCTTTTTCCCATGTTTCCGGATTTACTTTGAAAAGTTCATTATGTGTCTGACCATAAAGGTTCCCATCATCATCAAATGTTAACGCTCCTCCGCGCCATAGGTGACCAACTCTATCCCAATTCAATGAATATAACTCTTCGTGCCGAACGATTTGGTTGGACTGTGTGTCATATTTAAACAGAACACCTGATGTTAATCCCCATAGGTTTCCTTCATCATCAAGGGTTAGTGCTGAAATTGCTTTTTCACCAGGTACTGGAACGGTCTCTAATACTTTTTGTTCATTCTCCATATCCCAGATGAATAATTTTGCTTCGTCTTCAGTTGGTTGGATTCCTAGTCCTCCCCAAACCGAAGTTCCTCCATATACTAATCCGTCTTTATAAGCAAGTGAGATTACACTTTGGTTTTCCACGACGTTTCGATGGAAGGAGTATTCATTTGTAGTGGGATCAAAGATAGTTAATGCTCCGCCTAGTTTTCCGTAATCAGGCACAGTACCGACCGCCAGTTTATCGCCAGCAGAAACTAGTGCAAAAGGTCGATCTTGTTCTTTATCCTTCAAGCTGAAGTGCTCTACTGGATTTTTACCTAGCTCATATGGGTTATCAGGATTGTATGAAAAAAGCTCTGCTCCTGTATAAATGCCCATATACAATCTGTTATTATGCGTTACCATACCTTCAATTTGCCCCAAACCTTTATACTCTGTAAGTTGATCTGCTTGATAATCGAACTCAGCAAGCCCGCCGGAAAAATAACCACCTACAAATATATTTCCGTTAGGTCCTTGAGTTAGGGATTGAATATCAACCGGTTCCCCCTTGATCTGTCCAGGTGTGATTTCAGTGTTACCGGTTATCGGGTTATATTTTCGGATTTCCCCGTTCCACGATATGGTTGCTAATGTCTTACCTGGAAATTCCTTTGTGCCGAGATTAATCCAGCCAAATCCTCTTGCCGAAAAGAGGTCGTCAAATCCTGTCGCTTTTAACTCAAGCGTATTTAAATTATAAGAATAGAGCTGTTCATTTCTGATTAAATAAATGTTGTTCTTTGGCCCCGCTTGGGAGACATCTATTCCATTCGCATCTTCAATCTCGTCAATAACTTCCATTGTTTTCAAGTCGTATACAAGAATAGTGCTAGCGCCAGTGACTCTGGCAAATAGTTTATTGCGGACAACGTTAATATCGTATACATTTGTTGCCCCTGAAAACTTGTCAGGCAGTGGTATTTGCTTGGTTTCTCCTGTCTCTGTATCTAACTCGACAAGATTTGCCCCATTGGTTCCAACCCCGGCATATGCCTTGTCTTTATAAATATCTATACTTCTAACGTATTGCTGCCCTTCAACCATTTGACCATAATCACGGAACTCGTCCGTTTCGGGATTATATTGAAATACTTTACCGCTAGGATATGTCCCGCCATAAATGTTACCGTCCTCATCGGAGCTAATGCGCCATATGAATGATTCACCTGCAAGGGGCTTTCCAAGGTTTTCAATTTGATCGCTGCCTGGTACATAACGGTATAGCGTGCCGTTTGAGTAGGTCCCCATATAAACATTTCCGTCTGGGTCTACTGTAAGTGCCCAGCTGTTACTAGCGCCTTCCAAAGAAAAGCTATTAATCAGTTCACCGGATTCAGCATTCACAACATTAAAAACAGCAGGCGACCCTCCGGAGACTGCATAAATCCAATCTTCTTCACCATCTGGGCTTTTACCATAGGCAGCTCCAGGAATTGAAACAGCATTTAAAGCAGTTCCAATTTCGCGTACGTTACTTTCTGCTGCTTCTGTACTTTTGTTTTCAACAACACCTAAATAAATAGTGAATAGCAAAGGTAATGCCAATAGAAATATTACTTTACGCATCTTAATAACTCATCCTTTCCATTGTGAATTGTTAAAAGTTAAACCCTAGTCCGGATTCACCTCCAATTATTCGGTTTTCCTATTACGAATGATTGCCTTCACATAGAAAGCGTTTTCAATTTTCTCTATAGTTAATATTTTTAGACAAGTACCGACCTATAACAAGTCTTTTAAGAGTCCTTATGTTAATTAGGACAAATGTACTATGTGAAACTAACTGCAACTAAAAAAAAGGTCTAACCCTTGAGGTTAAACCTTTCCTTTAATATCACTCTATACCTGTTTAAGTTAATCCTTTCCTGCGCTCAATTTTCCTGAAAGCTCTAAAACTAGTCCATGTCATCGCAATTGCCAAAAGACTCCCACTAAATAACGGAATTATTCCTGGCAAAAGTGTGATTGCAAAGTATAGTAATACAATCGAAACAGCACTTAGTATGGTTTCGATTGGGGAGGTTATTGCAACTAAAAAAGATTGTTTAATATATTGAAAGAATTTCAAGTCAAAATGAACGAACACAGGAAAGAAAAATAACAAGGTCACGGCATATGAAATAAGAATAAAAATTAATACTGGAAGCAGATAGGCTAATTTACCATCGTTCAGCTGCAGAAAAGTAAAGTCGTAATAAAGGATGAACCGACAGTAATAAATAATAAACCTAAGCCATTTGCCTTTATAAAATCAGTGCGAAAAACTGTCCAGAATGCTGGGAAGATCTTAAAGTTACTTTCTTTGCGCATCCATTTGCGGACAACTGTAAACATTGCCACGGTTGCTGGAAACAATCCGAAAATCACTAGTCCTCCTATTGTAAATAAAATCCAAAGTAAATTTATGTAAGCTAATTTGATCATCCAAAAAGCAGCCGTATTAAACTTTTCCCAACCACCGAATGTCATGTTGTTCCCCCTTCGATTAAGCATGCAGTTATATCATTATTGTTTATCCACAAAATTTCTAATATTTTAATTCATTATATGGGTGTCCAAAAATCATGTCAACACAGTTGAAAAAATACGATTTTATCCTGGCAGGAAATTTAGTTTTATTAAAGACACTTTAGTGACTTGTCTCTAGACGGAAAAAAACATAGAATAATAGCAAGGCAATGAATATTTTGATAATTAAATTATTTTTAGAAAACATGGCTTTCTCGCCAAGCCTTAAAAGCGAAAAGCCTAGTTGCACTTATGCAGTAATTCTTAACTGCAAAAAAATAATTTCCTGCATCCCATTCATTCTAATTGTACATATATGACAGCGCTTTCTATATTAAAGCGGTTTGTATGCTTCAAAAATAATATGCAGGAATTCTAAGGGGGTGTCTGTTCATTTTGTTATAGTGTCTTAGATTGTTATGTAACAAATTACTTAAGTAGAGAGGGGTTTAATTAAGATGAAGAAACTAAGCATTTTTTTACTACTAATTCTCTTGGGAACTGTATTAGCAGCTTGTAATTCAGATGAAGATGCCGCTGCAACTGATGGAGAAGTATCCGGGGAAATAACGGTATGGGTTCATCCATATACATCTGACGCGAATGAAGAAGAAGCGATGTGGGATGAAATCGTAGCATCTTATGAAGAAAAGTTTGATGCAACAGTAACAATTGAAACAATTCCGTGGGGTAACCGAGATCAAAAGATACTTACGGCTCTAGCGGCTAATAATGGTCCAGACGTATTTTATGCTATTCCGGATCAAATGCCACAGTATGCAGATGAGGGTATGTTATTGGAGCTTGACCCATATTTAGAGGATAACAATATGGATGATTTCGTAGACACTGCTTTGGTTTCAACAAAATGGCAGGATAAAACATATGGTCTTCCAATTTTGCAGGAAGCATATACGCTTTTCTATAATGTCGAAGTAGTTGAGGCAATTGGTAAAGATCCTGAAAATTTACCGTCAACGTGGAGCGAATTTGAAGAATGGGCAAAAGCAGCAAAAGAAGAAGGATACTATGCATATAGCTATCAAGGCGGAGGATCAATGAATGGAACGTTATATCCTTTCCTTTGGCAAGCGGGTGGAAAAGTTATAACACAGGATGACGAAGTGATGATAAATAATGCTGAAGGTGTAGAAGCTTTTGAGTTCATCAATAAAATGTATGAAAAAGGATGGGTTCCTGAAGATTCAATTACTGCTATGAATCATGACGCAATCTGGAATGCGGATGAGATGTTAGCCGTACAAGGTTCGGGGATTTCATTAACAAATTTACAGGAAAGTGGTTTGGATTTCGTTATTGCGCCACCGCTTAAAAATAAAGAGCAAAGAACATATGGTACAACAGGGATGTTCGTTGTTCCATCAAATAGTGATAATCCAAATGCAGCAGCAGAGTTTGTGAAGACAGTTACCAGTGCAGAAAATCAAAGAAGATTTAATACAGTAACTCAGTATATTCCGGCAAGGGAATCTGCAAAGGATATCTTTGATGATCAGAAGTATTTGAAGCAGCTTTCACAATACACACAATATGCGTTACCAGGAGTAATTCATCCAAAGGGACGTAATATAATGCCAATGATTCAGGCTGAAGTTCAAACAATGATGGAAGGCGAAAAAACTCCACAAGAGGCTGCAGATGCAGCAGCAGAAGCTATAGAGGCTGAAATTGCCAAATAATAAAGTCTAGATAGAACAGGGAGTTTGGCTGACACTTTTAGCCAAATTCTCTGTTACTAACTTACATATGAAATAAGGTGATTACACTGAATAATGCAGACAAGATCAACGAAGAAATAGAATCCCATAATAAAGGGAAAATCCCTTTAAAAGATCGGATAAAGCGAAATAAAGGTAATAACTCTAATTCCAATAAGCCAAAACTGCCACTTAAAGAAAGAGTGAAAAAGCAATGGGATCGAAATGCAATTGTGTATATTTTTCTTGTGCCTACATTACTTCACTTTATAGTTTTTCAGGTGTTCCCATTTGCATTCAGCTTTGTTCTGACATTTTTGGATTGGAAAGTAATCGGGGATCCGGAATTTGTAGGGCTTAAGCATTGGATAGCGTTTATGAATGATGGATTAGCTTGGAAAGCAATTTGGAATACAGTTCTATTTTCCATTTATTATATCGTACCTACTATGTCACTTGGGCTGATCTTAGCGTTAATCATTAACTCAGGCGTTAAAGCATCAGGGTTGTTTAAAGGAATCTTTTTCTTACCAGTAGTCACATCCTTTGTAATTATAGCTGGTATCTGGGGATGGTTATTCCGAGGTACAGAATCAGGTATGGTGAACTATGTGTTAAGTTTTTTTGGAATAGATACACAATTATTTTTAGCAGACTCTGATCAGGCGCTAATGGTGTTGGCTGGGTTAAGTATATTTAAGGTTGCCGGAAGTACAATGATTTATTATTTTGCAGGGCTTCAATCAGTAGATAAACAATTGTATGAAGCAGCACGGATTGACGGGGCATCTCCTTTACGGATATTTTGGACTATAACCTTTCCGCTGCTAAAGCCGATTCATTTTTACGTGGCAATCATTACAACGATAGGATCGTTCCAGATTTTCGATTCCACATTTTTACTTACAGGTGGAGGACCAAACTACTCAACAACGACAATTGTATTTTACTTATACCAACAAGGGTTTGCAGGGCTTAACTTAAGCTATGCTGCTGTTCTGTCCTATGTATTGTTCTTTATAATTTTGGTTATTTCACTAATCCAAAGAAAGTATTTGGGACAAGAGTCGAATCATTATTAATCATCAGGTCTTTCTGGAAGGGAGATTAGAAAATTGAAAAAAACGATCACATATACCTTATTGTTTCTATTAGCCTTTAGTTTCCTCCTGCCGTTTATCATTATGGCCCTGGGATCGTTTAAAGATATGAAATATGCTTTGCTGGACCCGCTTTTTTGGATACCAGAAGATCCTACTCTCAGTAACTATATATACCTTTTTAATGACGGAATTTTTCTTAGGTGGATTTTTAACTCATTGGTTATTACCATCATTCCTGTCTTCAGTCAGATGTTATTTTGTGCAATATTGGGGTATATTTTTGCCAAGAAAAAATTCCCCGGCAGAGAATTAATATTTTGGATATTTATGGGCGTAATAATGATTCCGCAGCAGCTGTTAATTATTCCAAAATATATTATGTTTGCAGATTTCGGCTGGATTAATACGTATTGGGCTTTAATTATTCCTGAACTTTGGGGTATTATGGGAGTATTTTTAGTACGGCAATTCCTGCAAAATATCCCGAATGATCTGGAAGAGGCTGCACGTATTGATGGTGCTAATGATATTAAAGTATTCTTTAAAGTTATCTTGCCCTTATCAATACCAGTAGTTGCAACAGTGGGGACTTTCTCGTTTATATCAAATTGGAATGACCTATTCCAGCCTTTGATATATATGACAAAAGAAGAGATGTTTCCTGTGACAGTTGGTTTAGCATCGTTGCTTGGTAAAGAAGGGGATTTCGGTATTGAAATGGCCGGGTCGACACTTTCATTTGTTCCGACCTTCATTATATTCCTGTTCTTCCAGCGTTATTTCACAGAAGGAATTCAGATGTCAGGGCTAAAATAAAAGGTATTATCGCTAACTGAAAGGCGGCAAAATATGTCAGACAACTTGAAGGTCGGCATCATTGGGTTAGATACATCGCATGCTGTAGCCTTTACAAAATTACTTAATGACCCTTTGGAAACATATCATGTACCTGGTGGAAAAGTTGTGATAGCTTTTCCTGGTGGTTCCCCTGATTTTGACCTTAGTATCTCTCGTGTAGAGGGTTTTACAAAGGAACTTCAGCGTAAATATGATGTTAAAATTACTGACTCTATTGAACTTGTAGCAGAAGAAAGTGATGCAATTTTATTAGAATCAGTAGATGGAAGAGTCCATTTGGAGCAGTTGCGAAGAATTATTTCCTATAAGAAACCAATTTTCGTCGACAAACCGTTTAGCCTGCAGTCAGAAAAGGCTGCTGAAATGGTTGAACTTGCTTCAGTTTACCAGACTCCAGTTATGAGTACGTCTGCTCTTCGTTATGCAGATGCATTGGTAGAAGTATTATCAATGTCTGATAAAGGAGAAATAATAGGTGCTGATTGCTTTGGCCCAATGGAACTGCAGGAGAAGCAACCGGGCTTTTTTTGGTATGGAATCCATTCGATTGAAATGCTGTTTGCGATTTTAGGTGAAGGCTTCCAGTCAGTAACCACCACAACAAACAATGAACATGATGTTATTGTTGGACAGCGGCAGGATGGGCTTTTTGGAACTGTTCGGGGTAACCGTAAAGGTAACAAGCAATTTGGAGCAGCAATTCACTTTGAACAGGGTACCGAATATGTCGATATAAACACCAGTGCGAAGCCTTATTATGCCAGCTTATTAGATCAGATAATGGATTTCTTTCAAGATGGAATCCCTAGAGTTTCGTTAGCCGAAACAAAAGAGGTAATTCGATTTATTGAAGCGGCGAACGAAAGTAGAACTACTGGAAAACAGGTTTTAATTTAGGAGCAGGTGAAAATATGACCTCAATAAAATTTGGCATCATAGGTGCTGGTGTATTAGCGCCTTTGCATGCCAAAGCAATTGTATCAAATCCCCAGGCTGAACTTGTGGCGATATCGGATATTGATGAACAAAAGGCCGCTGTTTTAGCTGAGGAATTTGGCGTAGCAAAAACGTTTACCAATTACCACGAGATGCTTCAAGAACAGATTGATGTTGTCTGTCTATGTGTGCCAAGCGGTATGCACGCGAAGTTTGCACTTGCGTGTGCCGCAAAAGGAAAGCATATTTTATGCGAAAAGCCTTTAGATATCAGCTTCCAGCAGATGGATCAGATGATTCATGCGTGTAACCAAGTAGATGTAAAATTAGGTGCTGTTTTCCAAAGGAGGACATTGCCACATTTTATCGCTGCCAGGGATGCTAAAGAAAACGGATTGTTAGGAAACATGATGATGATCCATGCATACTTAAAATATTTTCGTGATGATGATTATTATGCAAGTGCTGGCTGGCGTGGTAAATGGGAACTTGATGGCGGCGGAGCACTGATGAATCAGGGTGTTCATGGCATTGACCTTTTACAGTGGATTGGCGGAGAGATTGAAAGTGTGTTTGCTTATAATGATACATTAGCTCGCACAAATATTGAAGTCGAGGATACTGCAGTTGCTGTGGTGAAGTTTAAACATGGTGGATTCGGGACAATTCAAGGTGCGACTTCCGTATTTCCGGAACAGCAGACATCCATTGAAGTCAATGGTGACAAAGGAACAGTAAAAGTTTCCGATACTACTGTGGACATTTGGGAATTCATGAACAATGATAGAGAGCTTGAGGAGCCACAATTGCCTCAGGATGATCATGACGGACACTCCATTATTGTTGGTGACATGATTGAAGCTATTTTAGAGAACCGTGAGCCTATGATATCTGGGATTGAAGCAAGGAAATCAGTTGAAATTATTTTGGCAATATATGAATCAGCTCGCTCAGGTCGTGAAGTAGTGCTTTCGGATTTCCACCCTTTTAAAACGTAAGGAGGTATTTGATTGACTTACAAGCTGCATATGTTAAATGAGCAAGGTATACCTTCTCTTATTAATGGTGTTGACAGTCCAAAAGATTGGCTGAAAAAAAGGTCAGATATCTTTAAGCGGTGGCAGGATATGATAGGCAAACTTCCTGAGAGGGTTCCGTTAGATTTTACAATACATGCAGAGATAAAAGAAGATGGCTTTATCAGACAGCATGTCACATACAACACAGCTGACGCTGATACTGTTACGGCATACTTACTGATTCCAAAGGGAGCAGAAGGGAAAGAGCTGCCAGCATTACTTGCGTTGCATGGAACAGATGAAATGGGGAAGGATTCGATAAGTACAAATAATGCCAAACATTTTAAAAATTATGCGACTGAACTGGTCAAAAGAGGCTATGTCGTATTAGCTCCAGACGCTTTAACTGCGGGAGAACGGATTAAAACAGGTGAAAAACCGTTTCATAATGCTTATTTTTATCGTGATTTCCCGCAGTATTCATCGATTACTGCCAAGAATCTTACCGATCATCGGCATGGAATAGATTTACTCGAATCCCATCGGTTTGTTGACAGGAATCGTATCGGAGCTATTGGTCATTCATTCGGTGGCTATAATGCTTATTACTTGGCTGGAATAGATGCCAGGGTTAAGGCTGTTGTGACCAGCTGCGGATTTTCTATGTTCACTGGGGATTATCGCCCGCAACGCTGGGCTGACCGCGATTGGTATACACATTTTCCAAAATTAACACCAATGATAGCAGAAGGGGATATCCCTTTTGAGTTTCACGAGATTTTGGCTCTTGTTGCACCGAAGCCAATGTTTAATTGGAGCGGACAAAGTGATCCAATTTTTCCGCATTGGAAATCGATTGCCAGCGGATTGCATAATGTGTACCAGTTATATGAAAAGCTGGGTTATCATGACCGCTTTACATCGTTGCTTGGTGCTGAAGGACATGATTTCCCACCGCACATACGAGAATCTGCATATCAGTTTTTAGATAAATGGTTGGATCATAATGTCAACTTTTGAAGGAGTAATCAATTTATGCGAATAACAGCTATCGATGTTTTTCCTTTAAATTTACCGATGCTGCAAAACTTCTCCATTTCTGGTGGGCAGGTTGGGAGCAAGAATGCTGGTGCGCCACATGTTTATGTACGTATAACGACTGATGACGGCACGGAAGGCTGGGGAGAAGCACGGCCAAGTCATCGCTGGAGTTATGAAACATTGGAAACAGTGGTAAGTACGATTCAAAACTATTTTGCTGAGTCATTAATGGGTATGGAATTAGTTGATCTGGAGGAAATTCACAGTGTAATGGATCAGCAGATATCATCAGGAATAACACGCGGTCAGCCGATAGCGAAGGCGGCAATTGACATGGCTGTTATGGATGCTGTCGGAAAAAGTTCCAAACAACCACTTGCGCATGTATGGCTGTCACCACAGCAAAGGAAAATTGCCCTTTCCTATTTAATTAGTGTCACAAACGTTGAAGATGCTGCAAAAAAGGCACGAATTGCGAAGGACCAGGGATATACAGGTGTTGACGTAAAAATAGGATTAAACCCTGAAAAAGATATTGAAATAATAAAAGCTGTAAAGGAAGTAATACCTGAAGCTTATTTTCGTGTAGATGCTAATCAAGCTTACCGGTTAAAAGAGGCGATGCGTTTAAGCAGGGAAATGGAGAAGATTGGAGTCAATGTATTTGAGCAGCCATTAGAGGCTGGCGATTTACTAGGACATGCAAAGCTTCGGGGATTTACAACCATTCCTATCGCTTTAGATGAGAGTATATGGACGCCTGAAGACGTCGTTCGAGCTGTCCGATTAGAGGCATGTGACGCTATTGTCATTAAAGTGACGAAAATGAGTGGCCTCTCACGAGCGAAACAATGTGGTGAAATTGCTCAAGCTGCTGGAATGGAATTAATCGGTGGAGGGTTAACGGAATCATCATTAGGACTCTATGCGAGTGCACAGCTGTTTCAGGCGTTAGGGATTACATCACCAGTCGATCTGAACGGCCCACTATTTTTAGCAGATGATCCCTCTAAGGTAAAAGCTGAGATTGAACATGGCGAAGTTACACTGCCTGATGGATTTGGAATAGGATGGGAAGTTGATACTGCTAAGCTAGAGAGGCTATCAGTATAGCAGTGTACTAGAGTTGGGAGAAAGTGGCTTAGCCGAGCGAGAGCATGCTGAACTCGAGCGACTGTGCGTTGAACTCGAGCGAGCAGCGCCCAAACTCGGGCAAGGAGCGCGCAAACTCGAGCGACAACGCGCCAAACTCGAGCGAGCAGCGCGCAAACTCGAGCGAGCAGCGCCCAAAGTCGAGCGACAGCGCATCAAACTCGAGCGAACAGCGCGCAAACTCGAGCGACAGCGCATCAAACTCGAGCGAGCAGCACCCAAACTCGAGCGACAGTAGGCCAAAGTCGAGCGAACAGCGCGCAAACTCGAGCGAGGAGCGCATCAAACTCGAGCGACAGCGCGCCAAACTCGAACGAGGAGCACTCAAACTCGAACGAGGAGCACTCAAACTCGAACGAGGAGCACTCAAACTCGAGCGAACAGCGCGCAAACTCGAGCGACAGCGCTTCAAACTCGAGCGACAACATACATTAAAAGGACTTATTTCAGCTGTTCATCCATTATAAAAGTAAGACGATAGATTCGGCGGGGTCTGCCTTTATAGGTTACTTTTTCCTCACCAATAATCTCGACTAGTTCAGCATCCATCCATTTTAACAAGATCCGGTGTGCACTTCTAATCGTTATTTTAAGAGTTGTAGCCAGTTCTTGTGCAGTATAATCGATGATTCCGTAGCGGGCAACACGTGCCATTAGCTTTGTCATATAGGATGCAGACATACCAGCTTTTTCAGCTCGCTCCAGCAGTTGTGCATCCGTAATAGCTAAATCATATCTTTCGTATTGTGTGTTGGTAGTAATATCGACCGGGCCTAAGACACTTTTATCTTCGCGGACAATATAACAAACATCGCCGCCCAGTTCTTTTGACTGACGTAATGCTAACCGTGCGTGAGTGCCTGCCTCGGCAGCAGAACTTCCAAAGCCGACACCAATACTTAGCGTGATTCCAATAGCATTATTTGTATCTTGAAGTAAGGGTATGAACTTATATCCTCTGGTTTCACGTTCAAAAATGCCGCGTGTAGTGATGAATGAATATTCTTCTCCGCCGAGATTTATTAAATGTCCATCAAGCTGTTTTATGTAATCGAGGAGAATTTGCTGGATGTTTAATTTTAGTAATTGTATATCATGTTCTGATTTATATTTTTCAGTGACTCTTTTAAAGTCATCAACGTTTATTAACCCAAAAACAATTTGTGATTCTTTGTTCCGGCGGGTATTTGTTGCAAGTAAAGCACGTTCTAAGGAAACAATCATGTCCTGTTGTGTAGGTGTTACCCACTCGTTTGGAATATTCATTTCTGACAATCTAATAGAAACCTCCTGTATTCCTGTAAGTACAATTGATCCATCAGACTTATAGTTTTCAATGTGGAAATTCATAATGTCTTCAATCAATTTTGGTTTGGAGTGGTTAGGAAATACTTTAAACTCATAGTTTTCTTCACCTAATTCGACGAGTATTTTTTCGACATATTTTTCTTCAATCGTATCGACTGATAAACGTTTTAAACCATAGTTGCTTTTAATAAGAAATAGTGACCTGTACAGTCCGGTACCCATTAATGGAACATGATGAACAGGGATTGAGAAATCTAACGATTGCTTGGCGAGATTGTATAAATGGAACTCTGTAAACACTAGAACATCAACATCATGCATTAACTCTATTGCTAAATCTGTAATTGCAGTGTCAGCTTCAACAACACCAAAGACTGGTTTAAAGTTTGGAAAAGATTTTAACGTTTCTTTTGTTTGGTCTAGGAGGGACTTTGATCCGATAATGCCAATATTAATTTCTGAACTATCATCAACTCGTTTATTAATTTGCATAAAATCATCTCCCTTAGAAAGACAAATGTATAGACATGTCTTTTAGTCATCATTATATTTATAATACTTTTTATAATTAGAATTGTCAAAATTCAATACCTTGATGAATTTCCAGAGTCTATCTAATAAAGACACATTCAAGACTTGTCTTTTAATGGAATTGTTCATAGAATAATAAGTATATTATCTGAAATTTCAATCGAAAAGAGAAAAAACATAAAATAAGTAGGAGTGGTTAAATGAAAACGATCTCAGAGTTAGAAAAGTTTATGACAGAACCATCTGAAGAATTAATTGAAGACCTTTCAAAATTGGAAGGTGATATTATGATATTAGGTATTGGCGGGAAAATGGGACCTTCAATGGCAAAATTAACGAAAAGAGCTATAGATGATGGTGGCCTGAATAAAAAGGTAATTGGTGTATCAAGGTTTTCTTCCGGAACGTTAAAAAAAGAATTGGAGGACTTTGGTATTGAAACAATCTCAGCTGATTTGCTAAATGAGTCCGACCTCCAATCACTTCCAACTGCTAAAAATGTCATTTATATGGCTGGGAATAAGTTCGGAACTGTTGGAAATGAGCATTTCACCTGGGCTATGAATGCGTATTTACCAGGTAGGCTTGCTGAAAAATTTGCTGATTCACGTATGGTCGCTTTCTCAACTGGGAATGTATACCCCCTTGTAAATGTATTAAGCAGCAATTGCTCTGAGGACACACCTGTTAGTCCAGTTGGAGAGTATGCACAATCCTGTTTAGGAAGGGAACGTGTACTCACCCATTTCTCACATAAAAATAAAACACCGATGCTGCTATTCAGATTAAATTATGCAATTGATCTCCGATATGGTGTGTTACTGGAAATTGCCAAACAAGTATATAATGATCAGTCTATTGATCTTGAAATGGGAAATGTCAATGTCATTTGGCAAGGTGATGCAAATGAATATGCTGTTCGCTCCTTATTATATACGGAAGCCCCACCCAAGATATTAAATGCCACTGGCCCAGAAACAGTATCCGTTCGCTGGCTTGCTGAGGAATTTGCTAAACGATTTGATAAAGATGTCAACTTTTATAACGAGGAAAACCCTACTGCCCTATTAAATAATGCTTCTCAAGCACATAAATTATTTGGATATCCAAAAGTAACGATACAGCAAATGATTGACATGACGGCAGAATGGCTGAAGAATGATGGCTCTACATACGACAAACCAACTCATTTCCAAGAACGGCAAGGGGCATTTTAAATGTTAAAAAGTCCAGTAAAAAATTATTTGCATGAAGGCGCGTTTATTCCAGCACATCCATTAGCCTTAACAGAAGAAAGAGAACTTGACGAGCGAAGTCAGCGAGCACTTACCCGATATTATATTGATGCGGGAGTAGGGGGGCTGGCAGTTGGGGTCCATACAACCCAGTTTGAGATCCGTGATCCTGCGTTTAATTTGTTTGAAAAGGTGTTAGCACTTGCGATTGAAGAGATGGAAAAGGCCCAGGTACCAGATTCATTTATTAAGATTGCTGGGATTTGTGGACCTCAAGATCAAGCAGTTAAAGAAGCAGAATTTGCTAAAGAAATCGGTTATGATCTTGGATTATTAAGTATGGGAGGTTTACAGTCTCATACAGAGGAAGAATTACTTGATAGAACAAAAAAGGTAGCTGAAATTATCCCTGTTTTCGGGTTTTACCTGCAGCCAGCTGTTGGTGGAAGAGTATTTTCGTATGATTTCTGGAGAAAATTTGCGGATATTCCTAATGTGCATGCGATTAAGATTGCTCCGTTTAACCGCTATCTTTCGCTTGATGTGGTAAGGGCAGTATGCAACTCCCGAAGAAATGAGGACATTGCTTTATATACCGGGAATGATGACAATATCGTTAATGACCTATTGACTACTTACAATGTAGATGTCGATGGGGAAAAGGTAGAAAAGAAGATTGTCGGAGGTTTACTGGGGCATTGGTCAGTATGGACAAAGAAAGCAGTAGAAGTATTTGATGACATAAAAAAGTTACAGCATAACGATCATATCCCAAGTAAGTTGTTAACATCAGCACAGGAGATCACAGATGCAAATGCTGCCTTCTTTGATGCTAAAAATCAATTTAAAGGGAGTATTGCCGGGATTAATGAAGTGTTAGCCAGACAAGGCCTGCTTCAAGGAAGATGGTGCCTACTGGAAAAAGAAGAATTAGGACCTAATCAAATGGAAGAAATAAATCGTGTATATGCAGCATACCCGCATTTACATGATGATGAATTCGTGAAAAAGAATCTTTCAAAGTGGTTCAGCTAGTAATGTAAGAGTTTTATGGAAGGAGTAAAGGAAAAATGCAAAAAATTATTGCCAACAACAAACAGGTTGAAATAGTTGAGGATGATTCACCTGCAGTAAAACCTTCCCACTTATTAATAAAGACAATGTACTCGATTATTTCACCAGGTACTGAATTAACAATTATCGAAAATAGTACTGATAAACAAATTACGTTAGGCTACAGCGCGATGGGAGTAGTCGAGGAGTGCGGAAGTGATATTACAGATGTGAAGCCCGGGGATTTGGTTGCGGTTTATGGCGCTCCGTATGTCCAGCATTCCGAGTACTTATTAGTTCCGAAAACTCTTTATGCTAAAGTTCCTTCGAATGTTAAACCAAAGGAGGCGGCGCTTGCTGGTATTGGTGCGATTGCTATTCATGCACTGCGGGTTGCAAATCTTCAATTTGGTGAAACAGTATCTGTAGTAGGATTAGGATTACTCGGTCAAATGATTGCTAAAATTGCAGACGCTGCAGCCTACAATGTTATTGCTTATGACTTTCATGAAGAACGAGCATCAATGCTGCAGGAAGAAACGAATATCAAGTCATTTTCTGCTGTTAACGCAATGGAAAATACGATAAAAAATGATACCAACGGGAATGGTGCAGATGCTGTACTTCTATGTGCGGGTGGTAAGAAATCGCCACTAACAGCACAAAGTCTTGAATGGATAAGAAATAAAGGGAAAGTTGTTATTGTCGGTGACATCGAGCCTGATTTCCCAAGAAACCGGATGTTCAGCAAAGAAGCGCAAATTCTTATTTCCAGAGCGGGAGGCCCAGGCAGGTACGACAAGACTTACGAAGCAGGGGCCAATGACTATCCATATGGATTTGTTCGCTGGACAGAAGGAAGAAATATAGAAGAATATATCAGACTAGTAAGTGAAAAACGAATTAATGTAAGCTCTTTCATTAAAGAAGAAATTAACTTCAGCGATGTATCTGCTGCCTTTGATGAACTAGTAGATAAAAAATCAACCACGTTAACAAAGGTAATAAATTTCTCAAAATAAGGTGATGATCAAAAGTGGAAAATGTCAACATAGGGATAATTGGACTTGGTGCAATTGCGGAAACGAGCCATATCCTGCATTTAAACGACTCTGAAAATGTAACGATAGCTGCTGTTGCGGATTTGGATATCAATAAGGCGCAGGAAATAGCTGAAAAATTTCAAATCCCACATTCTTTTCAAGAAGCTGAAGAGATGTTTAAACAGGTTGCAATCGATGCAGTTATTATCTGTACACCAAACCAAACCCATATTCCGATTGCTACACTGGCGGCCCAAAAGGGAATACATGTATTTATGGAAAAACCAATCGGTACTGATTTACAGGATGTAAACGACTATTTGGAATTAGCTAAAGCAAAGAAAGTATTGACGATGGTTGGAATGACCCATCGTTTTCGTCGTGATACGGGTATTTTAAAAGAATATGCAGAACAGCAAGCATTTGGAGATGTTTACTATGCAAAAGCAAAACTGTTCAGACGCCGCGGGACACCAAAGGGCTGGTTTACCAATAAAGCGTTAGCTGGCGGTGGTGCGATGATGGATATAGGCGTCCATGCACTTGATTTGGCATGGTGGCTTATGGGAAATCCACAGGTTCATTCGATTACAGGAAAAACGCTTAACGGATTGGGGAATTATCAAACAAAGTACACCTCAAGCTGGGAATCGAAAAACAAAAAATTAAATGCAGAACATGTATTTGATGTAGAGGATTTCAGTTCTGCCTGGATCCGCTTTAAAAACGGCTCAGTTTTATCACTTGAGATCGCTTGGGCCGTGAATGGGGAGCAGGACGGTAATATTGATATTGAATTATTTGGCAATAAAGGTGGTGCAACCTTATCACCACTTACTATTTTTAAGGAAGAGAACGGGTTGCTCAGCAAGTCAAGTCCATTATACGAGAGCAGCATACCATTTAAAGCTGAAATCGAGCATTTTATTGAATGTGTGCAAACAAACACAACTCCATTAATTGATGGAAATGATGGGTATGAAATTTTGAAAATGATTCATGGAATTTATGATTCATCAGATCAGAATAAGGAAGTCAGTTTCGATTAATTTTTTTAATAAAAGAAAGGGGCTTGTCTAAATGTTGAAAGTTGGAGTTATTGGGGTAGGGTCGATATCTGAATTTCATATTAAGCCGTATCTTGAAAGCGAGGAAGCGGATTTAGTTGCGCTATGTGACAGCAATCAAAACCGTCTGAATGAAAAAGGTGAATTGTATGGAGTGACCCAGTTGTACAGTGACTATCAGCAGTTATTGCACAATGACGAAATTGACGCTGTCAGTATTTGTACATGGAATAACACCCATGCAAGAATTGCTATCGCAGCATTGGAAGCTGGCAAGCATGTATTGGTGGAAAAGCCGTTAAGCATGACAACCGAGGAAGCATTAGCAATCGAAGCGGCAGCCAAAAAGTCAGGAAAGGTATTGCAGGTTGGTTTTGTTAGACGGCATGGCGATAATGCAAAACTATTAAAAACATTTATTGATAATGATGAGTTAGGTGAAATTTATTATGCCAAAGCCTCATGCTTAAGAAGACTTGGCAATCCTGGAGGCTGGTTTAGCGACATTTCAAAATCTGGTGGCGGTCCATTAATCGACTTAGGTGTTCATATGATTGATATTTGCTGGTACATGATGGGGAAACCGCGCCCGGTATCAGTAAGCGGAAATACGTATTCAAAATTAGGAAATCGCAGTCACATTGAGAATCTATCATTCTACCAGGCTGCTGATTACGATCCGACGTTGAATGATGTAGAAGATTTAACAAATGCATTAATCCGTTTTGAAAATGGTGCATCCCTTTTAGTAGATGTTAGCTTTACCTTGCAAGCAAAAAAAGATGAAGTAAATGTTAAGCTATATGGCGATAAGGGCGGAGCGGAAATTGAACCCGAGCTATCTTTAGTTACGGAGAAGCATAATACCATTTTAAATGTTACCCCACAGCTGGATACACTTAAATTTGATGTTCATAAAGCATTCGTGAATGAGATCAACCATTTTGTTACGTGCTGTAAAGATGGAAAAGAAACAATCGCGCCTGTTGCAGATGGTGTCCAGGTGATGAAAATGCTCAATGCTGTTTATGAGTCAGCAGAAAACGGCAAAGAGGTTTACTTGTAGATGAATAGTACGAATGCAGAGCTTGTAATTGTTGGAGGCGGATTGGGTGGCTGTGCAGCAGCACTCTCCGCCTGCGAAAGTGGACTAAACGTTATGTTAACAGAAGAAACAGAATGGATAGGCGGCCAGGTGACATCACAAGGGGTTCCTCCCGATGAACATAAGTGGATAGAGGAGTTTGGTTCAACAAAGAGATATCGTGATTACCGTAATAAAGTAAGAGAAACCTATTCGTGTAATATGACGGTAAAGTCAGGTGAAGCCATCTTAAATCCTGGAAACGGGTTAGTGAGCAACATTTGCCATGATCCGCGTGTGACACTGCATGTGTTAAATGAAATGTTAATGACTTATGTACTGACGAATCAGCTAACACTCGACTTAAACACAAAGGTCACTTCTGTAAAAAAAGCCGGAAAAACGGTTCGATCCATGACGTTTGAACATGTGCAAACAGGTGCTGAGAAACAGGTTACTGCACCATATTTTATCGATGCAACCGAAGCGGGAGACGTACTGCCTTTAGCTAAAATGGAATATATAACAGGAGCAGAAGCAAAGAAGGATACTGGTGAACCACACGCATTAGATGCTGCTGATCCGGATGATATTCAAGCGTTCACTTATGTTTTAGGTATGGAGTATCGAGAAGGAGAAGACCATACCATCCCAAAGCCTGAGATGTATGAATTCTGGAAGGAGTTCCAACCAGCTATTTGGCCAGATAGACTATTAAGTTTCTTTGCACCACATCCTATTACAAAAGAAAAGCGTGAATATACATTATTTCGTGAAGAAACAGGATTTCCTTTATGGGAGTATCGCCGGATATTCGATAAGGACCAATACGACATTCCTTCTAAGGCAGGCGATGTCTCATTAATGAATTGGCCGCAAAATGATTACTTTTTAGGGAATATATATGATGTTTCAGAGTCAGAAAAAGCAAAGCATCTATATCAGGCAAAACAACTGAGTCTTTCACTATTGTACTGGCTGCAAACCGAGGCACCAAGATCTGATGGGGCCCAGGGATATCCAGGATTAAAGCTTCGAAAAGACATTTTTGCAACAGAAGATGGGTTGGCAAAAGCTGCCTATATCAGAGAATCAAGAAGGATAAAGGCAGAATATACCGTTACCGAGCAGGATGTGTCGCCAAATTTTAACAACGGTCAGGCTGGTAAACGATACAAAGATAGTGTCGGGGTCGGATCATATAGTATTGACTTACATCCTAGTATGGCAGGAAAAACCTATCTTGATATTAAAGCGCTTCCTTTTCATATACCGTTGGGCGCACTTATTCCAAAAGATGCAGATAACGTTTTGGCCGGGTGTAAAAACCTCGGTACGACTCATATTACGAATGGCTGCTACCGTCTACACCCGGTGGAATGGAATATTGGTGAGGCATGCGGTGCATTGGCTGGATTCTGTATTAACAATGATACAAATCCAAAAACAGTCCGTAAAAACGATAATTTGTTAGCAGCATTTCAGGATGAGTTAAGGGAAAGCGGGTTTGAGCTTGAATGGCCTGATGAATTTTATAAAGAGTAATGAGGTGAGCTGTTATGGGAAGGCAAGTTGGGGACTTTCCACTCGAAAAGCTTCGTGATTACCGTCCGGCATTAGGGAATAAACCACACGATTTTGACGGATTTTGGACTGAGCAAAAGAATAAATTAAAAAATAAGCATTCACAGGTTGAAACAGATTTAAGAAAATATCCTGTTCCATCTATAGAGGTATTGGATATTGTCTTTAAAAGCTGGGATGATACGCCGCTGAATGGAATGCTGGTAAAGCCAAAGTCCAGGGAGGAATGTCCGGTAATTGTATGCTTTCCAGGGTATACAGGAAGTTGCGGGTTGGTTGTTGATTACCTGAAATGGGTATCACTTGGATTTGCGGTCTATGCATTTGATGTTCGTGGGCAAGGATCATCACCTGACTATGGGAAATATCATAATGGAAGCAGAATTCCTGGCTGGATGTTACTTGGGATTTATGAGCCTGAAAACTATTATTTTACCAACGTATACCGTGATATTTTAATACAATTAAGGTGGATCAGGTCTGAGGAGTCTCCCATTACGCCAACGAAACTGGGGGTTATGGGCTCTTCGCAGGGTGGCGGGCTGGCACTTAGTGTTGCAGGATTAGATGGAGAAATGGACTTTGTGTTAGCTGATTGGCCATTTCTTGCACATTTTGAAAGGGCATTAGATATTGCTTTGTCTGGTCCCTACATGGAAATTGTAAACTATTTTAAGTGGAATGACCCACAGTACAATACTTACGATCAGGTTGCTGAGACATTGGGCTATATTGATAGTGTTCATTTCTGTGAATCTATTAACTGCCCAACTTTATTGGCAGCAGGATTAGAGGATGCAATTACACCACCATCAACAGTATTTGCAGCCTTTAACCATATTCAGTCAGCCAACAAAAAAATCGAGATATATCCACAATTCACCCATGAGCTTAACCCATTTCATGATGAAAAAAAGCTCGAATTCTTGAGCAGACAATTAGAAAATAAGCACCATGACATACCAGGAATAAATAAACAAGAACTGTTTGATTTGTAAGGTACAATTACTGGGACGTAACTGAGCTATATCAATATAAAAAGCAATTTGAGTGCTATGACACCGCTCAGGATATACACTTCGCTTTCCGCGGGCTCGTGCCAAGCCTACTCGCCTGTTCATTGTTCACTGGCTGTGGGGTCTCGGCTGTCTCACTGTCCCGCAGGAGTCTTCGTGTATTTTCTTCGCTAGCATGGCAGTTTATTGGAGCGTAGGGCTGTCGACTCCTGCGGGAATAGCAACAGCTGAAGATCCCGCAGGAAGCGGTTTTTGCTTCCGAGAAAGCTGAAGCGTTGCCCGCGGAAAGCGACTGCCCGAAGCGGAAATAAACATACTCCAGTGTCGTAGTTTATATCAACTGCAAAGCTTAATAAGCCACAACTTACGAAAAGAGCCTTTACGAAAAAAGAACTTAAAGCCCAATATAAAGTACCTAAATACAAGGAGGATAATTATGAATATGAATATTAGTGTCAGCATGTACAGTTTAATTTCAACCGTCAAAAAGGAAAATTGGTCTACTGTAGATTTCATTGATTATGCCAATCATATTTCATTGGACGGCGTCGAGCTGCTTGATATTTTTTGGCAAAATAAAGACGATATTAGCAACGAACTCGAGCAAGTGACAAAAGCACTGAAGAAACATAATTTAAAGGTTTCCGCCTATGACGTCACGAATAATTTTGTAAAAGAATCAAGTGAAGAACGTGCAAAGGAAGTCACTAAAGTAATAGATGCTATTCAAGTAGCTAAGCAGTTAAATACAAATATAATCCGTGTGTTTTGCGGGGACATACATGATGACTTAACATATGAGGATGGTCAGGGCTGGATAGTTGATGGCTTGAGGCAATGTGCTGAAGCAGCTGAAAAAGAGCAGATTTATTTAGCAATTGAAAACCATGGTCTATTAGCTGGAAAGAGTGAGCAGGTTGAAGAAATCATTGAAAAAGTCAATAGCCCGTATGTGAAATCCACATTTGATACAGGTAACTTTTTATTAGTACATGAGAAACCTCAAAATGCTTTTGATCGACTGAAAGATAAAATTGTCCATGTCCACTTTAAGGATTTCCGGGAAAAAGAAGCCAGTGAAGATATCAAAGGATTCCGCTCAACACAAGGTACGGAATTGATTGGTACCATTCCTGGAGATGGACAGGTGGATTTAGCTTACATTGTTCAAGGTCTAAAAGAAATGGATTATCAAGGATGGCTTTCAATCGAATACGAAGGTAAGGACGATGCTAAGGATGCCAATGAAGAAGCGGTCAATCGTCTAAGGAATTTACTTCAGTAGGAGGGAGAAGAATGGGGAATATTGTATTTGCAAGGTTAGATAAAATCGATTATCAAGCTACATTACGAACCATCGTAGAGTCGGTTGAACGACAGGCAGAACAAGATGAAACGGCATTATTATCTTTAAGCAAGACTAAACTGGATGCTGTTTTACACGAAAATAATAACATATTTATTCCGTCGACCTTACTGGATAACGCTGCAGAAGGGGTAAATGTTTATTTTGATTTGGAAAACTATCCGTTTTTCCAAAAAATAAAAGAGGTTATTGAAAAAGAAAATAAGCCAAAGGGTGTTTTTCGTTTAAGAAGAATCAATGGTAATGATGAAAGCAATGAGCTGATTGCTGGTGATTTATATGTTCTTTCCTCACTGTTAGGTGAAACGCAGGATATTCAAGTGAAGCATACAAATCAGACAGTTCCTCCTTACCATGTGATCGTTACTGTCAATTTTGGCGGTGGAACAATGGCACATTTGGAATATACATTTTCTGATCAGGATGAAAGCATTGAACTCGAGTGGAGCGGGATAAAAACTATCCTGGAATTCAATAGTGAAACGATGAATCCAACTGACCCATCGTTAGTTTATTCAGTAGACTCCATCATTGAGTCTGCTCATACAGCAGATCAAAGATTGATCAAACGTTTGAACAATTTCAGTCAGCTTGTAAATGGAGGTGCTAATTAATGAAAATTGGAATGATGAGTTTCGCGCATATGCATGCACACAGTTATGCGGACGGTTTGATGAAACTGCCCAATGTTGAATTAGTTGGAATCTTTGATGATGATTCAGATAGAGGAAAAGAAGTGGCTGAAAAGTATCTAACAAAGCATTTCAACGATCAGGAATCGTTTCTTGCGATGGATATGGATGCTGTCATTATTTGCAGTGAAAACTTCCGCCATAAAGAAATGGTCATAAATGCTGCCAAAGCCAATAAACATATTTTATGCGAAAAGCCAATTGCCACAACAGTAGAAGATGCACAAGAAATGATTAACGTTTGTGACAAGAATGACGTAGTTTTACAAACAGCATTTCCGGTAAGATTCAGCTCCCCGATGCGTAAGCTAAAGAATATGATTGATGATGGAGAACTTGGTGACATTGTTGCTTTTCGTACCACAAACAGAGGTCAAAATCCCGGTGGCTGGTTTATCGATAAAGAGCAATCTGGTGGAGGTGCTGTATTAGATCATACAGTACATATGGTTGACATTATGCGCTGGTATTTAGGAAAGGAAATTACCGAAGTACATGCGATTGTAGACTCTTATTTTCATGACATCGCTATTGATGATGCAGGGCTGCTCACATTGGAATTTGAAAATGGTGTTGTTGCTTCACATGACGCGAGTTGGTCAAGATTTACAGAATATCCAATCTGGGGTGATGCAACAATTGAAGTCGTCGGCACAAAGAAGACAGTGAAGGCTGATGCATTTAAAGAACATTTTAGAATGTTTACAAGCGGATCCAAATCGCTAAGTCATGTTTTCTATGGAAATGATATGGATCTTGGCCTAATTCGAGATTTTGTTAACTGTGTAGAAGAGGGAAGAAAACCATCCATAACGGGAAGGGACGGTTTAAAGGCGCTGGAAGTTGCTTTAGCAGCGTATAAATCGAGTGAAAAGAAATCAGCAGTAAATTTATAAACATTGCGGGCACCTGTATAAGGTGTCCACTTTTATAAGAAGGAGGTAACAGCCAGTGTACACGATTGGAATTGATATCGGCGGTACCAAAATTAAATTCGGCATGTTTGATGGAAATAGTCAACTTGTTAAAGAGAATCAAATAAAAACGCCTAAGGAAGCAATTGTTGAAAATATGATTGATGCGCTAAAAGAACTTGTCCAGGATGAAAAAATTCAAGGTATTGGGGTTGCTTCAGCTGGGATAGTTGATTTTCATAATGGCGTAATAAAAAGCTGTCCTAATTTACATGCCTTAGCAAATGTTCCAATACAGGATATGCTGGAAGATGCCTTTCATGTTTCGGTTGTAGTGGGAAATGATGCGAATTGCGCAGCTTTGGCAGAAGGAACTGCAGGGGCGGCAAGAGCCGTCAGCAGTTATATTTGTGTCACACTAGGAACAGGTATCGGTGGTGGAATAATCCTTAATAATGAATTGGTTCATGGAAATAGCGGGTACGGCGGCGAAGTTGGTCACATGACAATTGTTCCAGATGGATTGGTTTGTGGATGTGGGCGTAAAGGCTGTTGGGAGGCATACGCATCAGGCAAAGCATTGGAAAGAATGATTTCAATTGAATCTGATTTAGCTTCGAAAAATTATCAGCCAGAAGATGTATTTAAAAACTATACGAAAGATGCATCCTGTAAAAGCGTTGTTGATCAATATTTAGAATACCTGTCAATTGGACTTATTAACCTGCAATATTTATTTGATCCGGAAATGATTGTAATTGGTGGTGGTGTGATTGATTCCAGCAAGTATTGGTGGAGTGAATTGGAAGAAAAAATGGCAGCAACAGCATCTGTTCCGATAGTATTACAGCAGGCACATCTAAAAAATAATGCAAGCATGATTGGAGCCAGTTCGTTAGTCAAACAAGGTAAGTGAGGGATTAAAATGTACTATTTAAAAGGTGATGTCATCACGGATGGGCGTATGATAAAGGATTGTTTTGTTGAAATAACGGATGGCGAAATAACCTGCGTTGGCAACGAGAAAGCAGCTAATAATGGTGCCGTATATGAAGTGAATGGTTTTATCTGCCCTGGATTAACAGATATTCACATTCATGGTGTAAATGGGTTTGATTTTATGGACAATCAGGAAGCATTTGCTGAAATCTCAAAATGCCTGCCGTGTTACGGGGTAACATCTTTTTTAGCTACTTCCAGAACAGGTACAGTTACCGATGTGAAGAAGTTTCTTGAGGGTGCCAAGTCGTATCAGGATAATCCGGCTGTTGGTGCTAACTGCCTTGGCGTTCATCTGGAAGGACCTTGGATTAGTCCGAAGTATAGTGGAGCACAAAGTAAGTCCTATATAAGGCAGCTCACCTGGAATGATGTCGATAATGTTTTGGATCCTTTTTTAGATACCATTTCTATTATTACATTGGCTCCAGAGGAAATGGAAGATTATGTGATACTAAATCACTTACATACAAACGGCATATACGTTTCAGCTGGACATACAAACGCAACAATTGAGGAAATCGGATTAGCAATAGAGTCTGGGCTGACACAAATAACGCATACATTCAATGCGATGAGTCCCGTGCACCATCGAACACCCGGGACCGCTGCTGCTTCTTTGTATTATGATAACCTAACATGCGAAATTATTACAGATGGTATTCATATACATCCCAGAATGATTGAGCTTTTATATAAGGTGAAGGGAAGTGAACGAATGGTTATGATATCTGATTGTACAGGATATAATGAGTTAGCTGATGGAGAATATTTTTTCCGGGAAAAGAACCTTATAAAGACCGGCAATAAAGTAACATTGGATAACGGTCAATTAGCAGGAAGCGCAATTACCTTGGATAAAGGGATTAAGTATGTTGTGGAAGAGTGCAATATTCCATTGGAAAAAGCTGTTTACATGGCAACACAGACACCACTGAATACAATAGCTCAAGGAGAAAATAGAGGTAGAATTGCTTCAGGATATAAAGCAGACATCATGATTTTAGACAACAATTTAACTGTTGAGAAAACAATTGTTAATGGGGAAACAGTTTACTCTGGAGGTGCATGATAAATGGATATTCGCCATTTAAAAGAACAGGAATTTGAACAGGCGATAGAATTATCCAATCAAACGTTTCGAGAAAAGGATCATACGTCAATGGGAGATGCATTCCCGCAGGTTTTCTCTAAGCAATTAAACCAGTCATTCGCTGCCTTTGATGGTGATCAATTGGTGAGTTTTATTGGATTAGTTCCATCGAAAATGATTATTGGAAATGCTGCATTAAATACTTTTTCGATTGGGTCTGTTTGTACTCATTCTGATTACCAGGGGCAGGGCATATCAACTGCTATTCTAAAAAAAGTATATGAATTCATTAATCAGGCCGGAGCGTCACTGTTGTTTGTGTCTGGTGATCGCGGATTGTATAGGCGAAATGACTGTTATCATTTTGGAAAAGTGTACAATTATAAAATCGATAATATTCCTGACGAACAAAATTATAAAGGATCGGTAAGGAAAGGTTCTGCGACAGATCTCTTTCAAGTTGATGATTTAATAAAAGCAAAAGAAGTTCGCTATGAAACTAATATATGGGAGTGGGCAATGCTTCTTGATGCAGGCGGTTATGCAAGTATTTTTAAGCAGAAACAAGCGTTATATGTTGCTGAGAATCACGGGACAATCGAAGCATATGTGGTAATTGGAGTACCGGAGAATGAATCTGCTATTGTAACGGACTGGGGTGGTAATCCAGAAGCAATCCGCGGGATATTAACGGAGTTATTGGCCAACAATGTTGTTCCAAAAATAGATTTAACTGTCCCTTGGCAGGATTCGCTTCATGATAAGTTAAGTGATCTTCCATTTAAGGTTGAGCAAAATGGTGGCACCGTACATATTGTTAATGCTGAGAGATTAATAGAGCAGGTAATGCCGTATTTAATGGAGAAAAATCTTGCTGTGGTTGAGAAGTTGACGATAACTTCAAAAGACGGGAATGTAACCCTGCAGTATAACGAATCACAAGTCACATTGCTACCGGCAGATTTGGTAAAGGTGTTATTTGATTTTCAGGTTAATGTTGAACTAGGTAATTTAAAGACATTGTTTCCTATTCCAATACCTAGTACAGAAGGATTGTACTATGTATGAACAAAATATAATCAAATTTTCCAATGAGGTGATATAAAATGAAAATTCGCTTGCTAGGCAGTGCTGCAGCTGAAGGTATTCCAGCAATCTTTTGCCGGTGTGAGCTTTGTCAAAAGGCAAAGGAGCTTGGTGGGAAAGACATTCGAACGAGAACGTCAGCATTAGTAGATGATAATTTAAAGATTGATTTTCCACCTGATACTTTCATGCATGTATTGCGTGACGGAGATATGATCTCTGATTTTGAACATTTAATCATTACCCATACACATCATGATCACTTTTACCCGGAAGATATAAGAATGCGTACCCCCGATTTTGCTAAAGATTTCGGGGATGTTCTTAATATTTACGGAAATGAGAACGTCGTTCAACGTTGTCATGAAACACTTGAGAATGAGAAGGAGTATTTTAATATTGCGCCGGTCCAGGCTTTTACAACAAATGAAATAGGTGGCAAGTTAATAACACCTTTGCCGGCAGACCATAAACCGGACGAAAATAGTTTTATTTATTTTATAGAAAAAGAAGGAAAGACTTGTCTGTATGGTCATGATACAGGAGTATTCCCTGAAGAAACCTTTAATTGGTTAGCTCAACGTGTCATAGATATTGCTATACTTGATTGCACAAATGGGTTAATAGATAGAAAGACAATCCACATGAATATAGAAGCAGTTAAGGATACGAAAGCAAAATTTGCTGAATTAGGTGTACTTCATGAGAAATCCAGGGTTGTAGCAACACATTTTTCCCATAATTGCGGATTGTTGCATGATGATTTAGAAAAATTGCTAGTCCCATTTGGAATTGATGTAGCGTATGATGGGATGGAATTCCAGGTATAGATAGACCAAGAATCGTTAATTTGAATTTTTTTCACAGTTAAATATTTTTTGTAATGGAAATGTATATATGGAAACTTATGGTGGTGCCCGCATTTACGAGATAGACCCAGAAAAGCGGAATGGAATAGTATTCGCAATATAATACAGAATTAAAGTATTATCGGACTAACATATCTAAACGGAATGGTTTATGGAGGTTCATCCAACGCTGGCGGACTTGAACTTGAACCGACCGCCCAAGAAGCAAAGGTGTTTGCCTATAGTGCAGATACAGAAGAGCAAACAACTTATCGGAAACAATGTGCACTTAACTGAATTGGATAGTGAAGGTAACATCTACTATGCCAATGGAGAAAATCTATTTAAATTACCTGTTCCATTAGAAACGGCTTCCGTAACTGCTGAAGAGGTGACGGATCGTTCAGGGCGAAGAAACAAGTGCAAATCTTACTGTCACACTGGCTAACGGCAATACCGTTGACTTAGCTGGAGCAGACGTAGAATGGACGAACAGTGCTCCACAAGTGGCAACAATAGAAAATGGAAAAATTACTGTCAAAAATGCAGGAAGTACTGAGATACAGGCGAAAGTTTCCTATAACGGTGATACCATCGCTTCCAATAAAGATAAGATTACTGTTCAAGCCACAACTGTATCTCTTACAGAACAAGTGCAGTCACTTGAAGAAGCAGGAGATGTTGAACATTCAGTAGCCCAATAGCTTATAAATCGCCTAGCACAAGCCAACCATCATTATGAAAACGAGGATAAAGACCAAGCAATCAAGCATCTAGAAGATTTCCTGAAGCACCTAGAGAATAGCAGTGTCGAGGAAGAGTTAAAGAGTTTGCTTGAGAGTAACATAGCATTGATAAAAGAATCGTTCTTAGAGGAATAATGTTTTATGGAAGAGTAAGCAATTTTATGTTGCTTACTCCTTTTTATGGTTTGGGATCTAGTGAGCGGGACTGGGTTTCGAGCGAGCAGCGCCTAAACTCGAGCGAGTAGCCCCCAAACTCGAGCGAGCAGCGCTCAAACTCGAGCGAGCGGCCCTTAAACTCGAGCGAGTAGCGCTCAAACTCGAGCGAGCAGCCCTTAAACTCGAGCGAGTAGCACCCAAACTCGAGCGAGTAGCACCCAAACTCGAGCGAGCAGCATCCAAACTCGAGCGAGCAGCGCTCAAACTCGAGCGAGTAGCGCTCAAACTCGAGCGAGCAGCCCTTAAACTCGAGCGAGCAGCGCCCAAACTCGAGCGAGCAGCGCCCAAACTCGAGCGAATAGCGCGCAAACTCGAGCGAGCCTCCCCTTAAATCAATCAGCACCCCACTTACAATACGCTTGACACAACGCATCATCCCCATTAAACTCGTTACAAGGGTAATTATTTGGAACGGATGTAACGACACGCGCGCGTACTCGAATATAATGTTATACTTAGAATAGAAATTAAGAGGAAAAGAGCGATATTATGTTGAATTGGGAAGAACGCCGCTTGATGGTAAAGGTGGCCAAGTTGTATTATTTTGAGGGTTGGACACAGGCCCAGATTGCGGCACGAAATAATGTCTCCCGGCCGGTTATCTCTAAGCTGTTAAACAATGCCAAAAAAGAAGGAATTGTTGAGATATATATTAAAGATGAGACAGTTCAAACGGTTGAACTGGAGCAAACGCTTGAAAAGAAATATGGATTGAGCGAGGTTATTGTTGTTTCGACTGCTGGATTTGCGCCGGATATGGCTAAGCGGCAGCTTGGCAAGACGGCAGCTTCGTATATAGCTAAGAATTTAAAAGGTATCAAAAGTCTTGGGATTTCCTGGGGTACGACGCTCCTTTCCTTGATTGAAGAATATCCTTATGAACGTAGGGATGATATTAATATTGTTCCAATTGTTGGGGGGATGGGGAGCGATTATGTTCACCTTCATTCCAATCAGCTTGCATTTAATCTGGCTCAGAAAATGAATACATCCTGTTCATATCTTTATGCGCCAGCAATGGTTGAGAGTGATGAGCTGAAGGAGCGGCTTGTAAACTCAAAGGATATTGCACATGTTTTAGAACGAGGGCGCAATGTGGACATGGCTTTAGTTGGGCTAGGGAATCCGTTTAAAAGTTCAACAATGGAGACGATAGGTTATTTGGAGGAAAGTGATTTAGCATCTCTCCGCAAGGCCGGTGCTGTTGGCGACATTAGCTCACGTTTTTTTGATGCGGTTGGAAAAGAAGTTGATCACCCATTAAATAATCGGGTAATTGGGCTGAATTTAGATGAGATCAGAAATATTCCTGAAGTAATAGGAATTGTCGAAGGCTCATACAAACTGGAGAGTATTGAGGCTGCGCTAAAAGGTGGGTATTTAAACGTATTAATTACCGATGACCGAACTGCTCAGGAATTACTTGAAGAATAATAAAAGGAATGAAGTTGGCCGCAAAACCAATTTCATTCCTTTTTTGGCAGTTAAGAAAGTGTAAATACTTTCTTACTGCATAAGAGCAACTAAGGCATTCCGCCATTAAAGCTTGGGCGAATGCCAAGTTTTCTAATTTTTATTCAGTTGGCTTCACAACACATTTGAGTCCTTCTTTACTTACCGCTGTTTCAAAGGCCTTGTCCGTTTCTTTTAGCGGAAAGGTATGGGTTATAAAGGATGAAAAATCAAGCAGTCCTTCATCAATCCATTTTACCGCCTCGATATGCAGATGACGTGGTGCACCGTGCGTACCAACGACCTTCAACTGTTTGTAGATGAAGTGATTTGTATTAATCGGAACTTCGGTAACATTTTTTATACCGGCAAAGAATAGTACTTTCCCTGTTTTCTTCACAACTTCCAATGCTTCCTTCTGCACTTCGGTTGAAGGTGCCGTGACAATGACAGTGTCAGCGCCTAGTCCTCGTGTTGCGTCACTAATTTCAAGTGCGGTGTCTGCTGAATTAGGATCAATGACAATGTCGGCGCCGCATTCTAATGCTTTTTGTCGTCTTGGTGCAGATCTTTGCACAGCAATTACCTTGGCAGCACCCATTTTTTTTAATGCAGCAATATACATGCACCCAATCGCTCCAGCCCCGTAAACTACTACATTCTCTCCAGGTTTTACATCGACTTCATATAAACCACTTAATACGCATGAAAAAGGTTCGGACAAACTGGCTAATTCATATGAGGTTGTATCAGCTATTTTTTGAATGGAGCCATTTTCAACAAATTTCTTTGGCAAAACAACATATTCAGCAAATCCGCCATCAACGTGATATCCCATTGATTTTCCTTCTACGCATTGATGTCCCTCATTTTTTTGGCAAAAAACACATTCGCCACATGGGATATGCGCGCCGAGGGTTACTCTGTCGCCGGTTTGAAACCTGGAAAGATTGCTGCCTGATTCGACCACTTCACCGGCAATTTCATGTCCGATAACGCGTGGGAAGTCAACCCTGGCATCACCATGCTGGTATACTCGAAGGTCTGATCCGCATACGCCAATCGCATGAACCTTGAGTAATACTTCATCACTAGTAATCTGAGGATATTTCCGTTCCAGTAATTCCAATGTTTGTTTATCAGTAAGAGCAACTGAATACATATTGGTTCCTCCTTGTTATTCAACAAATGTTAATGCTTTTTTTATCTCGTAATTCATTTTTTCTATTTCATCAGCCGTTCTTGCCTCCGTCCATTCCAGTAATTGCGCCATTTCCTCTGCAACAATAGTCAGTGTGCGTATTACTTTATCAAGGTCAAATAAAAGATAGCTTGTACGGCGATCATAGAAATCAGCTAATGATGCTGCCATTTCATGTTCAACCGTATATCTCACTTCCGCTGCGATATTTCTAAGTTCTTTATCCTCAAAACGGTCATCATACCGGTCAATTAGTTTAAGCAGGTTTTCAGTGTTTGAGCCATACCGGAAAACATAGTCGTTAACCTCATCAATGGATAGATTCAAATGTTTGAATTTGCCGTGTAAATACGGGACATGTGCAGTAATTGCTTCCTGAGAATTAAAATGCCCGCCAGATAATTTAAGTTGGTCAGTTGTTTTTTTGGATTTGATTGAACTGTCTTTTTTCTCAATATGCTGTAATACCCGTTCTGCCATTTTTCGGTAGCCTGTTAGCTTTCCGCCTGCAATCGTAATCAGTCCAGTATCCGATTCGAAAATTTCATCGTGTCTTGATAACTCAGAAGGTGAATTTCCATCTTCTCCGATAAGCGGGCGAATCCCTGCCCAGCTTGAGACGACATCATTTTTTCCTAAGTCCAGCGATGGGAATATAGCATGCAGACAGTCAATTAAATAGTCTACTTCTGAGGATTTAACGTGAATATCATCCATATCCTGTTTGTAGATAGATTCAGTTGATCCAACATAGGTGCGGTTACCTCGTGGTATTACTGCAATCATGCGCCCTTTATGCTGAAAATAGATTGAAGATTTGACTGGCAGTGATTGATGGTCAAAAACAATGTGAATGCCTTTAGCAAGTACCATGTATTTTCCTGTTATTGGGCGATCTTTTTTTCGAACCTCATCGACCCATGGGCCTGCCGCATTAACGACATGTGTTGCAGTGACTCGGATGTTCTGACCTTGGATAAGGTCCTTAGCTATTACACCTTTGACATGATTGTTCTCATCTTGAAGAAAGTCTGTCATCTCAGCGTAATTCAGGACAGTTGCACCTTTCTCAGATGCTGTTTTTGCCACTTCTAATGTTAGACGGCTGTCATCTGTACGATACTCAACATACGCCCCGCTTCCAGTAACGGTTTTCTCATTAAATAATGGCTCGTATTGCAATGTTTTTTTCTTACCGTAAATGGTATGACGTTCGTCCTTCTTTACGCCAGCCAGTCGATCATATAATGAAAGTCCAGCTTTTAATGTTAATAGATTATAAGATTCCCTTTTAATCAATGGAAAATTCATCTTAATCGGATAGACTAAATGACGAGCATTATTGTAGACAATATCACGTTCGCTTCCGATTTCTTTGATAACGTTGAAGTCCAATTTCTGTAAATATTTTAGACCTCCGTGTATCAATTTACCTGAGCGGCTGCTTGTTCCTGACGCAAAATCATTTCTTTCAATCAATCCAACCTTTAACCCACGGTTTACTGCATCTAATACGATACCACTTCCCGTTATGCCTCCACCAATAACCAACAAATCAAAATGCTCGTTCTCCATTTGTTTAATGGTAGAATTCCGGTCCAATGCAGAAAAAGTTTTAGTGCTCATAGTAGGTCCTCCAATTAAGCTGTTTTTTTACATATGTTCTTTATATTTTCAATTGTAAATTTATTTGAATTTAGTATATCTTTTTTATTATCCTTAGTCAATAAGGGTATGAAATCGCTTTCTGATTTCTTGATTTGTTGTTAATATTAAAGACATCGAATTTTACGAATGTAACAAGGGGGATTATAGATTGGATGCAAAAGAGCGGAATTTAATTGCGAAGGTCTCAAAATTATATTATTTAGAAGGATGGACGCAAAACGAAATTTGCAAGAAAGTAGGCTTGTCCAGACCTATTATTTCTAAAATACTTCAGCAAGCTAGAGAGAAAAATATTGTAGAAGTTTATATGAAGGATGAAACGGTTCATACCGTAGAACTGGAACGAAAGCTGGAAAAAAAGTATGGTCTGCATGAAGCGGTAGTAGTTTCCGTCTCTAATAAGGGTCCGGAAATGGTGAGACGTCGTTTGGGTCAAGCGGCAACTGCCTATCTATCTAAAAAAATAAATCAACTTAACACAATAGGGGTTTCCTGGGGTAAATCTGTATCTACTTTTGTAGAAGAATTTCAAAGTCAGCAGCAGAGTCATATTCATTTAGTCCCATTGATCGGAGGAATGGGGCAGGGGTTTGTGCAATATCACTCCAATCATTTATCGTTTCAGCTTGCTCAACAGTTAAATACTAGTTCTTCCTATTTGTATGCTCCCGCAGTGGCTGAAACTGCTGATTTGAAACACGCTATTAAAAATTCTAAGGATGTAGCTGCTGTGCTGGAAGAGGGAAGAAAAGTCGATATAGCAATCGTTGGTGTTAGTAGCCCTTCGTGTGAATCAACAATGGTTGGAATGGGCTATTTAAATGAACAGGATGTAAGGACATTAAAAGACTCAGGGGCAGTTGGCGATATTAATTCATGTTTTTATAATAGGGATGGTCAACTTGTCCAGCATCCAATAAATGATAGAGTAATAGGATTAGATTTGGAAGAAATAAAAGAAATACCTGAAGTTTTAGCTATTGCTGAAGGAGCTTATAAGGCTGAAGGTCTTCATGTAGCCCTAAAAAGTAAATACTTGGATGTACTGGTAACAGATGACAAAACCGCGGAATCATTGCTGGAATACGATTAGTATTATGAAAAAACAAAAAAATTAAAAAATATATTGACATGAAGATGAAAGCGTTTTACTATTGTATTTACAAAAGTTTCACATGAATACAAATGTAAAGAAAAGGGGGCCGATACAATGTGGGGAACTTTTATTTTCATATTTGCTTTTATTTGGGGATTACAGTTTTTGATGACTCATTTTCAGGTCAAGCATTATAAGTCTGAAATTAAAAAACTGAGCAGAAGAGACTCTGGATATTTAGGAACAGGCTATTACAAGAAAAGATTAGGTAATGGCGCAATCATTGTACTTGTCTGTGATGAAAAGTCACATATTATTGATGCAAAAGTTATGAAAGGTATAACAGTTTTTGCTAGATTCAATGATATTAAACAATTAGTAGGTATGAAGTTGGAGGAGACGAGATTTGTAGATTTCTTATCAAAAAAAGAATATCACGCTCTTTCCAATGCCGTTGATATGATTAAAAAAGAATTAAACAAAGGAAAGGAGAATAAAGCATGGATTTCTTAATCACGCTTGCAGAAGGCTTTATTGGAATGTTTCAGGCTGGCGGAGATACATTTATGGGCCTTGTAACGGGCATCATTCCATTGTTAATTGTTTTGATTACAGCTGTAAACGCTTTAATTAAATTTATCGGGGAAGAAAGGGTATTTAAATTCGCTCAATATTGTACGAAGTATTTTATTTTACGGTATACGATCTTTCCATTTTTAGCAGTGTTTTTCCTAACAAATCCAATGTGCTATACGTTCGGTCGTTTCTTGCCTGAAAAACAAAAACCAGCTTTTTATGACTCTGCGGTTTCATTTGTTCACCCAATTACCGGTTTATTTCCACATGCGAATCCGGCTGAATTGTTTGTTTATACAGGGATAGCAGCTGGTATAACAGAACTAGGGCTATCTACCGGTCCACTAGCACTTCGGTTTTTACTTGTCGGAATAGTAGTAATGTTATTGAGAGGCTTTGTTACAGAGCTTATTACGAATCGAATGATTAAAAACAGACAACAGGAATCTGAAAATATTGCGGCATAGCAATAATGGTGAGGAGGATAATCTATGAGTGAATATCAAGCTGTAAAAGTTTCAAAAGGTTCATCTGGATGGGGAGGTCCACTTATTATCCATCCGTCTGACGATAAAAAATATATTATATCCGTAACTGGTGGTGGGATTCACCCAGTTGCACAGGAAATAGCAGATCGGACAGGCGGTATTGCGATTGACGGCTTCCAAAAGTCAGTAGCAAAAGAAGAAATGGTCTGCGCCGTTATCAACTGCGGAGGGACAGCCAGAAGTGGTGTGTACCCGAAAATGGGAATTAAGACTATAAATGTATTTAGTAATTCACCTTCAGGTCCGCTTGCCAAATTCATCAATGAAGAAAATTTTGTTTCAGGTGTTACCACAGAAAATATTGGCCAGGCTGACGGTTCTTCTGAAGGAAACCAGCAAGAAGAAAGTAAGCACCAGGGATCAGGGAATGATGAATCGTTATTGGATAAAAATGTTGCAAAACAGAAGAAAGAAGAAGCAAAAGGAAAAGTTGCAGCACAAGAGGAAAGAAAAGGCAAGAAGAAGAATATAATCAATCGAGTAATTGAAGTGCTCGGTGATAAGGTTGGGAACGTTGTCAGCACATTCTTCCAAGCTGGTAGAGATACAATTGATACAGTTATTAAGAACATTCTACCGTTCATGGCCTTTGTCAGTGTGTTAATGGGGATTATCAACTATACAGGAATTGGTGATTTCATCGCTAATACCGTAACACCATTGGCAACTTCATTACTGGGGATGTTAATACTCTCCCTTATTTGTTCCATACCAATCATTTCACCTTTACTTGCACCAGGCGCTGTAATTGCTCAGGTTGTAGGTGTTCTGATCGGGGTTGAAGTTGGTAAGGGGAATATCCCGCCACAGATGACATTACCGGCATTATTCGCCATCAACCCACAAGTAGGGACAGACTTTGTTCCTGTTGGCTTAACACTTGGAGAGGCTGAGCCAGAAACGATTGAAGTCGGTGTACCAGCAGTACTCTTTTCCAGATTAGTTACAGGACCAGCTGCAGTTGTAATTGCATACTTTGCAAGCTTTGGGCTATACAGCTAAGAGTATTTAAGACGACACAAATTTATACCCTCTTTTCCAGTGAAGGAGGGTATAAAAATGATTGTGTTTTTACAAATGTAATCAATTGTTACAATTGTAAAAAAGTAATTGAATATCACACTTGTTTCGTGTAACATTCATCTTAGAAATGATCTTAACACAGGTGAGGAGATGTATTGATATGTCTAATTCTTTTTATGAAGTAAAGGTTGTTGAAGTTGGAGAAGATGCTCCACTAATGTTTGAAGAAAAAATGATGATTCTTTTTAATGATACAGTTCCAGCAGATTTGAAAAGTATTTCAGTTGTTCATGATGGCGATTCATTGACTCAGGATATAAAAGCAGGGGACGAAATGGTCATTAACGATGAACCTTTTAAAATTTTGTTTGTCGGTAAAAAAGCTAACGAAACAATGAAAGAGCTTGGTCACGCTACATTTAATTTTAATGGCGATTCACATTCAGAATTACCAGGGACTGTGTGCTTGGAGCAAAAACAAATACCTGAAGTAAATGAAAAAATGATTATATCATTCAGAAGATAATTACAACGCAGAAATGGAGTGAAGCAAATGCTTAATATTAATAGAAAACTGCAGAAATTAGAAAATGAAGGTTCTTATATCAAGGTAGGCCTTATAGGTGCAGGACAAATGGGAAGAGGCATGATTTCTCAGATTGAAGGAATGAAAGGAATGCGTGTAGTTGCCACCGCGGACCTTGCAATAGAAAATGTGGAAAATGCCTATAAAAATGCTGGAATCAGTACTTTAACTATTGCTGTTACTGATGATTTAACAAAAGCTGAATCAGCGATAAATCAGAATCAAGTGGTCGCCACAACAAACGTCAAACTTGTTACATCGTTACCTGATGTTGATGTAGTGGTTGATGCTACAGGCATTCCGAATCTTGGAGCTGAAATCGCCTGGGATACCATTCTGAATAAGAAACATATTGTCATGCTTAACGTGGAAGCCGATGTTACTGTTGGGCCACTATTGAAGAAGATGGCGGATTCCGCTGGTGTTGTTTATACAGGTACTGCTGGTGACGAACCAGGTGCAATTATGGAATTATATGATTTTGCAGATGCAATGGGCTTTGAAATTGTTGCAGTCGGAAAAGGAAAGAACAACCCACTGAATTTGGAAGCAAATCCTGACACAGCAGCAGACGAAGCTAAAGCGAAAGGATCAAGCCCAAAAATGCTTGCCTCATTCCAGGATGGAACCAAGACAATGGTTGAAATGAACGCTGTTGCTAATGCAATTGGTTTTGCACCAGATCAGCCAGGCATGCATGGATTTGAAGGCTCAGTAGCAGATCTTCCGAATATTTTTAAAGATAAGTCACAAGGCGGAAAGCTTAATGGAAGAAGAATAGTAGATTTTGTTAACGGTGTTGCCCCAGGAGTATTTGCTATTATTACCTCTGATAAAGAAGAGGTAAATGCTGAAATGAAATACTTGAAAATGGGAGACGGACCAAACTATGTCTTATATCGTCCATACCACTTAACAAGTCTTGAGACACCATTATCGATTGCTAAAGCTTACTTTGACAACGAGCCTACGATCACTCCATATTTCGGGGGACAAGGAGAAACTGTTGCAGTAGCTAAAAAAGACTTGGCTGAAGGTGAGTTCCTCGATAGTATCGGCGGATTTACTGTTTATGGGAAACTTTTAAAAGCGGATGAGGCAAAAGAACAAGGTGCTCTGCCAATTGGGTTGGTTGATAAAAACGTGAAGCTGAAGAATGCGATTAAAAAAGGCGATATAATTACTTACGGTGATATCGAGCAAACGAACGAATCTACCATCTGGAAACTGCGCTCAATGCAGGATAAGGGATAAAGACTATTGTTGCTTTTAGTTGAAATGAACTACGATGTAGATTAAGAGTAACCTGTTCGAAGTATTTAGTATAGCTGTCTAACCACGCAGTTGGAATATAGTCGCTTTCACCGATCCGGGTACAAAGGCGACATCTGCTCAAGCTGAAGCTTTCACAGTGTCTTCCTTAGCCGTGGGCTCACCATGAGCCTCCGCTCGAAAAGAACGCTCACTGTGGGGTCTCTTAGGATCGCTGTCCCACAGGAGTCTCGCATATTCCAACTGCAGGTTTAAATAGTCTGAAATTTGTTTTTATCTAACGCAATATACATTTGTTAATATTTAGTGAGCAAAATCCAGCGTAGGAAATACAAGTAGACTCCTGTGGGAAAAGCAACAGCTGAAGATCCCGCAGGAAGCGGTTTTTTGCTTCCGAGGAAGCTGAAGCGTTGCCCACGGAAAGCGAAGTGTATTTCCGAAGCGGTGTCATAGTTCACAAAAGAAATTTTCAGTGTATTGCAGTTTATATCTTTGTATTAAAACAACAATCTTTTAAAACAGCCTAATTAAATAAATACCTCTTCACTCTTCATGTGGGGAGGTTTTTTAACAATTAAGCAAGTATAAATACCTGCATAAGTGCAACTAAAGCTTTGGCGATAAGCCAAATTTTCTAGCAAATCACTTGACGAAAGAGCCAGAAAATTTTATTATTGTTACAAACGTAATTATAATGAACAAATGTAAAAGGAGTGAAATAAATGGAATTAAATAACGTAAAATTAGTACCTGATGTTGGCAAGGACAAATTGGTAGATTTATATAAACAAATGTGGACAATACGTTTTTTTGAAGAGAAGGTTGATGAATTTTTTGCGAAAGGTGAAATTCATGGAACGACACATCTATGCGTAGGGCAAGAAGCTAGTGCGTCCGGCGCATGTGCTGTTATACAGGACCAGGATAAAATTACAAGTACTCACCGCGGCCATGGACATTGTATCGCCAAAGGTGCGGATGTAAACAAAATGATGGCGGAACTGTTTGGTCGTGAAAACGGTTACTGCAAAGGTAAAGGCGGATCAATGCATATTGCCGATGTTGAACGAGGGAATCTAGGTGCAAACGGGATTGTTGGTGGTGGTATTCCATTGGCAGTCGGTTCAGCATTAACAGCCCACATGAAAAAACAGGATTATGTGACACTGTGTTTCTTTGGTGATGGTGCATCAAACGAGGGAAGCTTTCATGAAGCATTAAACCTTGCTTCTATCTGGAACCTGCCTATTGTGTTCATCTGTGAGAATAACCAATACGGCATGTCTGGCCCCATTAAAAATATGGTCAATGTAAAGGACATTTCTGAGCGTGCTCAGTCATACGGTTTCCCTGGTGTTACGGTTGATGGAAACGACATTGTTGAAATGATGAATACAACACATGAAGCAGTTGAAAACGCCAGAAACGGGAATGGCCCAACGTTAATCGAAGCGAAAACATACCGCTGGAAAGGTCATTCAAAGAGTGATGCGAAGAAATATCGTACACGTGAAGAAGAGAAAGAATGGAAAGATAAAGATCCAATCAAACGTTTTGCTGGTGTATTGATTGAAGCGGGAATTTTCACCGAAGAAGAATCAAAATCACTAAGAAGTGAAGCAAAACAAGCTGTCGAGGAATCAGTTGATTTCGCAAAAGAAGGACCGATGCCAGCTAACGAAGACCTATTAAGTGACGTTTACGCATAGGAGGGAATAATCATGAGAGAGATAACCTATTCAGAAGCAGTTCGTGAAGCAATGGAACAGGAAATGAGAAAGAATGATGATGTATTTATACTTGGTGAAGATATTGGAGTATATGGCGGTGCCTTTGGTGTAACTCGCGGCATGATTGAGGAATTCGGTCCTGAACGTGTCAGAAACACACCAATTAGTGAGTCAGGGATCTCCGGGGCGGCTGTTGGTTCAGCATTAACCGGAATGCGTCCGATTTTGGAATTGCAGTTCTCCGATTTTATTACCATCGCGATGGACCAAATGGTTAACCAGGCAGCCAAAATGCGCTATATGTACGGCGGTAAAGCTACAGTGCCGATGGTATTGCGTACGCCAAGTGGTTCTGGAACTGGTGCAGCCGCACAGCACTCACAAAGTCTGGAAGCTTGGGTGGCACACGTTCCGGGTCTAAAGGTTGTACAGCCATCAACAGCTTATGATGCAAAAGGCTTGTTAAAAGCGGCGATGGATGACGATAACCCGGTTGTATTTTACGAGCATAAAGTATTATACAAAACAAAATCCGATGTTCCTGAGGATCAATACAGCATTCCTTTAGGAAAAGCAGATGTGAAACGTGAAGGTACTGATGTGACAATCGTTGCTACAGCGGTTATGGTGCATCGTGCTTTAGAGGCAGCTGAAGAACTTGAAAAAGAGGGCATTAGTGTCGAAGTGGTAGATCCGCGAACAATCGTGCCATTAGATGAAGAAACAATTGTCCAATCCGTCTCAAAAACAGGACGCGTTGTTGTTGTCCATGAGGCAGTTAAACGCGGTGGAGTCGGCGGTGAGATCGCCAGTATGATAGCGGAAAGTGATGCATTCGATTATCTTGATGCACCAATTCAGCGCCTGGGCGCACTACCTGTGCCAGTTCCATATAATCCAGATTTGGAAAAAGCATCGGTTCCACAGGTTCCTGACATTGTTCAATCCGTTAAGAAAACGTTAAATAATGCGTAAGGGGGGATCGTAATGGCTAAAGAAGTTTTCATGCCAAAGCTAAGCAGTACGATGGAAGTTGGTACGTTGCTTCAATGGTTGAAAGAAGAAGGCGATCCTGTTGAAATCGGTGAGCCTTTATTTGAAATCATGACTGACAAAATCAATATTGAAGTTGAGTCATATGAAGAAGGCGTCTTTTTAAAAAAATATTATCAAGTGGATGATGAGATACCTGTAAATGCGGTTATTGGGTATGTTGGTGAGGAAAACGAAGAGGTACCGGACGAACCGCCAGAATTAGCAGATGAGGAAGAGTCTTCTGATGCTGGTGAATCTGCTAAGGAAGCTGAGCAGCCAGCAGCTGAACAGCCAGAAGAATCTGCAACTGATAAAGTACGTGCTACGCCAGCAGCAAGGCGTGTTGCCCGGGAAAATAATATTGAATTGTCCAGTGTATCGTGTTCAGGTCCTAAGAGCCGTGTACACGAACAAGATGTTGTTAAAGCGATCAATACAAACCGTGCTACACCGCTTGCTGAAAAAATAGCTGCTGACAAAGGTGTGGATCTTACTCAGGTACAAGGATCTGGAGCTCGTGGGAAGATAGAAAAAGCAGATGTCACAGGATATGCTGCTGCTCAAACGGAACCAACTGAAGAGCCTGAACGCGTTAAGCTGAAAGGCTTGCGTAAAGCTGTTGCAGACAAGATGCTGGAAAGTACGCAGAGTATTCCGCATGTCACGCTAACAAGTGAAATTGACATGTCGCAGGTAATTGAAGTTCGTAAATCATTACTGCCGGTTATCGAAAAACAGACAGGCTATCGACTTTCTTATACTGAAATTATTATCAAAGCAACAGCACACGTATTAGGAAATCATCCGAAAGTGAATGCCTCGCTCGTTGGTGATGAAATCGTAATGAATAAAGATGTGAATATCGGATTGGCTGTAGCGGTCGAGAACGGATTGATCGTTCCATCTATTCCTGACGCTGACAAAAAAGGTCTTGCTGAATTAACTGAAGCAAGTAAAACACTAGGCTTGAAGGCACGTGATGGCAAATTGTCACCAGCTGAAATGTCCGGCAGCACGTTCAGCATCAGTAACTTAGGCATGTATGCTGTCGATGGGTTTACACCAATTATTAATCCGCCTGAAACAGCAATTCTTGGCGTCGGTCGAATCGTTGAAAAGCCAGTTGTTGTCGATGGATCGGTTGAAGTTCGACCAATGATGGTACTCAGCCTGTCATTTGATCATCGGGCAATCGACGGCGCACCAGCAGCTGCATTCCTAACAGAATTAAAAGATCGCTTAGAAAATCCATATGGTCTGTTAGTATAGGAGGTGAAATCCATGAAGACATTTGATCTAGCAATAATTGGCGGCGGCCCCGGTGGCTATGTAGCAGCAATCCGCGCTGCAAAAGAAGGCCTGAACGTAGCGCTGGTTGAAGGACGTGACCTTGGTGGAACATGCTTGAATCGAGGCTGCATTCCTTCCAAAACATTATTAAAACATGCTGAAGTAATTGAAGAAATAAAAGATTCCAGGACATATGGAATCACGGTGAATGATTTTTCCTATTCAATAGAAGAAATGGTTAACCGAAAAAATAAAGTCGTTAACCAGCTAAAAAATGGAATCAAAGGATTAATGAAACAAAATAAAATCACAGTATTTGAAGGATATGGGTATGTTGATGACAGCAAAACGGTTACTGTTAAGACTGGTAATGGCAGTGAAAAGCTGCAGGCTAATAATGTTATATTAGCGAATGGTTCGAAGCCTTTTGTCCCACCCCTACCTGGCCTGGATACTGTTGACTATTATACGAGTGATACCATTTTCGATATAAGTGAAGTTCCATCCCATATGGTAATTGTTGGAGGTGGCGTTATCGGTCTGGAAATTGCTTGTATTTTTAACAGCCTCGATACGAAGGTAGAAATCGTCGAAATGGCTGACCGTATTTTGCCTAACGAGGACCCTGATGCCGCTGATTATTTGGCGAAAGAATTCGCTAATAACGGGATTACCACTCATACAGGATCCAAGATTACCAGTTTTGAATCTGATAATGGTAAAACAACTGTTAAAATGGAGAAGAATGGCGAGACGAAAAGTATCCAGACAAACAGTGTGCTCATTTCAGTAGGAAGAACCCCGAATCTCACTGGGACAGAGGACTTGTCCGTTGATTTTGACGGTAAATTTGTCAAAGCAAACCGGGATATGAAAACTTCAATTGAAGGCATTTATGCTGTTGGCGACCTAATTGGCGGATTCCAGCTTGCCCATGCGGCAACTGACGAAGGAATCAAAGCGGTTAATCATATTTTAGGTAATTCTGCTAAAAAGGAATCGATTATACCGCGTTGTGTATATACCTTCCCTGAGATTGCCAGTGTCGGGCTAACTGAAGATCAGGCAAAAGAAGCAGGATATTGCGTGAAGGCGAAAAAAGTCGACATCGCTGCGAACGGAAAAGCGATTGCAGCAGGTGAAACAAGCGGCTTCATGAAAATTATTGCCGAGGAAAAATACGGCGAAATTCTAGGTGTTGTCATGGTTGGCGCCCATGTCACGGAAATGATCAGCCAAGCAACATCATACATGCATCTGGAAGGAACCGTAGATGAAATCGAAAGCATGGTATTCCCGCATCCAACGATATCTGAATCGTTGTTTGAAGCTGGAAGCGCATGGCTTGAAAAAGGAATACATTTTAATTAATCTAATAGTGGTCATCATTTTAAATGATGGCCAATTTTCTATGAAATGGAGAAAAAAATGAATAAGAAATTAATCTTCTTTGATATTGACGGAACCCTTCTCGATCACAATAAGCAATTACAAGCTACAGCAAAAAAAGCAATCGCTGAATTAAAGCGCAAAGGACATATCGTCGCTGCTGCGACAGGACGTGCTCCCTTCACATTCAAACCAATATTGGAAGAATTGGATATCGATACACATGTCAGTATGAACGGGCAATACGTTGTTTTTGAAAATGAAGCAATATATAAAAATCCCTTATCATCAAATGTTCTGCAAGAATTAAATAACTTTGCAGCAACCAAAAATCATCCTATTATCTATGTGAATCATGAAGATTGGTATTCCAATACGGAAAATCATCCACTGGTGAAAAGGGCAATCGACTCATTAAAAGTTGACCAGGAGTTAACCTATAATCCCAAATTCCATCATAGTGGAGAAGTATACCAAGCCCTTTTGTTCACTCCAGAGGAGAGTGAACAGGATTATTGGGAAGCATTCAAGCAGCAGCTTGAATTTATTCGTTGGCATGAGCACTCCATTGATGTCCTTCCCCACGGCGGATCAAAGGCAGCTGGTATAGAAAAATTAATCGATCATCTGCAAATTCCCGCTGATGATGTATACGCATTTGGCGATGGCCTGAATGATATTAAAATGTTGCAATCAGTCAGGAATAGCATCGCAATGGGCAATGCATCAGATGTAGTTAAGGAATCAGCCAAAATAGTAACAAAAGATGTACAAGATGATGGCATTCTGCATGGACTTAGGATGGTAGGGCTAATTAAAAGTTAATCAAACGTTTGATCAAGGCAGACTCGCTTAGGCAGGTCTGCTTTTTTTAATATGTTAGAATTCGGTATCGAGCGAGTAGCGTGTAAACTCGAGCGAGCAGCCCTCAAACTCGAGCGAGCAGAACTTAAACTCGAGCGAGCAGAACTTAAACTCGAGCGAGTAGCACCCAAACTCGAGCGAGCAGCCCTCAAACTCGAGCGAGTAGCACTCAGACTCGAGCGAGTAGCACCCAAACTCGAGCGAGCAGCCCCTAAACTCGAGCGAGTAGCACTCAAACTCGAGCGAGCAGAAATTAAACTCGAGCGAGTAGCACTTAAACTCGAGCGAGTAGCACCCAAACTCGAGCGAGCAGCCCTTAAACTCGAGCGAGCAGCCCTTAAACTCGAGCGAGTAGCACTCAGACTCGAGCGAGTAGCACCCAAACTCGAACGAACAGCCCTCAAACTCGAGCGAGCAGCCCCTAAACTCGAGCGAGTAGTCCTCAAACTCGGCCAATAACGCACTTAACTCGCGCAACTACCCTCTCCAATAATGTTAATTTTCGGCGGATGCCGAAAATCTTCTGCTTTTTAGTGAACTATTCAATAGGCCATTTTCTGCTAAAGCAGAAAATCTCTTTCTTTTAAGTACTATCGTTTCTTAAACCAGAAAAGTGGCTTTTTCAGTGAAAATAACTTTTTTCTATTTTAGATGCCACTTTTTAGTTGTGAGGTTCGATAGTATGTGTGAAAGGAGGTGAGTAACATGGCAGTAGCACAAATGGTGAACACACGTATGAGCTTGATTTTGGATGACGGTATTGACGAAGTATCAGGTAAGCAGCTTTTCAAAACGAAGAGCTTCAACAATGTAAAGATCGCCGCAACAGCTGATCAGTTATATTCAATTGCTAACGCAGTCGTCGTTTTACAGCAACGCCCACTCTTAAGTATCGAGCGAAAAGACAGTTCCGAACTAAGAGGAGCATAAACGTTCAAAGGTTTACAGAATAAGATAGAAAGGAGGGGAACTCAATGAAAAAGTTAGAGCTTAAATTCTTAAACGCTGAAGGAAAAACAGTGACATACTCTTTAGAGAAGCCAATTGAGCCAGTTGATCCAGTAGCAGTCAAGGCTGCAATGGACGAGGTCATCGCACAAGATGCATTCACATCATCAGGCGGAAATCTAGTAACTATCAAAAGCGCACGCGTAGTTGAACGCAATGTGCAGGAAGTTGAATTAGTATAATATTGAGGACCAGTGCGGGGGTGCACTGGTCCTTTAGTTCCATTAGCCCACTTCAACAAACAAATACTGACAAAATTATTTCCGGGGAAATAATTTGTTAGATATTGTCGCTAGGTTCTAGATGCTTTTTCATATTGGATGTGTTGAATTTCGACGGATACTGAAAATTTCTTCTGGAATTAATAAAATTATATTTTCCTGTCACTTAAATAGGTGAAATTTTGGCTTGGGTAAAGGAAAATTCCATTCCCTTATTTTAAGTAGAATTAAATTTCATTTTTATTGCCACTTCAGTGATTGTTGCTGATTTCCCTTATGAAGCAAAACGTTGTATTATTGCTAAAAGCGAATTAAGGAGCAATGGAAATGAATATGAAATTAAGGACTAAACCACGACCACTCCAAAAGCTTGATGCAGCGTTCCCCCGACTGTCACCACATTTTCAACAGTTGCCAGCTATGAAGGAAGATGCAGCAATCCAACAGAAAGGGTTTAGTGGGGAATTGAAGGTTGATTACTACCTGGATTATTTGGCAACAAACTATACCATTCTTCAAGATGTTTATTTGCGGGTGAACGGCAAAAATGTGCAAATTGATTCACTGGTTCTTTCACAGCAGGCGATTTATATTGTTGATTCGAAAAACTATAATGATACGATAACCTTCGATACAACCCTCAAACAAATGACCCGGAGCGACGGAAAGGTAGAGAAAGGATTCGAATATCCTATCACCCAAGTCCAAAACCAACAATTTCATCTTCAAAACTGGCTCTCCCAACAAAATCTCCCTAGCATTCCTATCTATTATTTTGTTGCTATTAGTGAACCATCTACCATAATTAAAGTGAATGGTGACACAGAAGCAGTAGGAAAAGTAGTCGCCCATGCCGCACGAATTCCCTCCATGATTATGGACAAAGAACAACAGCTTACCGATCAAATTGTTATCAAAATTCAGGACAGAAAAGTCGGAAAAATAATTCTGAATGCCTGCAATGTGTTTGATATGGATATTAACAAGAAATTCTCAATCAAGAAAATAGATCTGTCACCTGGGGTTATCTGTCCAGAATGTGGATTGCTGGGGATGGAGCGGGTGTATGGCGGGTGGAAGTGCAGGAGATGTAAAATGTTCTCGAAGAACGCTCACCTAAATGCAATATCTGATTACTTGTTATTAGTAAAACCCTACATAACAAACAGAGAATGCATGCGTTTTCTAAAATTGAACTCACGGAATGGAGCTACAAGGATACTATCAAAAAGCGGACTTATTTACGTCGAGAAAGGTAGGTATTGGGTAAAGTATCAAAAATCAGAACGACCTCACCAATATTGTTGATTTTCGGCATGAGCCGAAAATCTTCCTTCAAAAATAATAATGTAAACATCCAGCCGAGGCTGGATGTTTTCCTATTTAATTGAGTACCCAAACTCGAGCGAGCAGCCCCTAAACTCGAGCGAGGAGCCCCAAACTCGAGCGAGCACCCCTCAAACTCGAGCGAGCAAGCCTCAAACTCGAGCGAGTAGCCCCCAAACTCGAGCGAGCAAGCCTCAAACTCGAGCGAGTAGCCCCCAAACTCGAGCGAGCGCACCTCAAACTCGAGCGAGCAGCCCCTAAACTCGAGCGAGCATCCCCCAAACTCGAGCGAGCAACCCTCAAACTCGAGCGACCGCCCCACCCCAGAATCAACCCCAATACATAATTCCCACCACCATACCCCAAACTATGTAATACCTTGGTTTTGAAAATGTAAATCACAATGTTGTACATTAACTGTTCAATCACTTGTGCTGAAAACGTATACTTTATGCGTTGGTGCGGTGATATAATTAATTTAACGGAGGGAGGGGAGACATTGTGCCACTTAGTGAGCGGGATAATAAAGTCCTGGATGAACTAATTAGTAATCCTGGTGTGACGAGTTTGGCGATTGAGAAGAAATATAATTTAACGCGTCGACAGCTTGGTTACAGCATTAATAAAATTAATGATTGGCTAATGCGTAAAGACCTTCCGAGTATTGAAAGAACAAGACAAGGATATTTTGTTATCGATCAATCCGTTTTTACTATGTATAGTATCGAGAATGAAAGCGCTCCAGTGGATACAGCGATTTTGACTGGTGAACAGCGGGTTCAAATCATTATCATGATGCTGTTGAGCACGGAAGAGGAATTATCGCTAAATCACTTTTCAATTGAATTGGATGTGAGTAAGAATACAGTTCTTAGTGATTTAAAGGATGCACAGGTTTTCCTGGATAATTATGATTTGAATCTTCGTTATTCGCGAAAATTCGGGTATTTGATTGAGGGCAAGGAGTTCAAGATTCGCAATTTACTCATTTATGCAACGTACCAGATGCTATCCATGCCTGATGGAGAGCGACAGTTGAAGAAGCTGGCTTCGATTGATGAACAGGAAGTAGCTGAATATTACGAGCGGATTGAAAATGTTGAGAATAAGCTTGATCTGAAGTTCACGGATGAGAAGCTTGGGACTATGCCATATGTGCTTATTTTGATTCTGAGAAGGATTGAACAGGGGCATGCTGTCAATATTTTTTCCATAGAATATGAAGAGCTCTCCAATACGAAGGAATATCAGGCAACTGAAGAGATTTTCCAGGAAGCTGACAAGATTCCAATGGAGGAGCGCTTGTTCATCACATTGCATTTATTGACAACGAATGTTTACAGGACAGACTTCCCGACAGATGAAGATGTCATTCCAAATCTGGTTCCGGTGATTGATAATATGCTGCGCCTGTTTGAAAAAAGTGCTTGTATTTATCTGCAGGATCGTGGATTGCTTTTGGATAAATTGCTGCAGCATATCAAGCCAGCCTATTACCGTATTAAGTATCAGCTGTCGGAAACGATTTCGCTTCAGGGTTCATTAAGCAAAGAATTCAAGGAGTTGCACCATTTGGTTAAACGGTCAACAGGACCATTGGCAGATTTGGTTGGCAGCCCGATTCCTGATAGTGAAATCGCGTATATCACGATGCTGATCGGTGGCTGGATGAAACGCCAAGGGGAAAGCATTGAGAAGAAGACAAAAGCAATTGTTGTTTGTCCGCAGGGTATATCGGTATCAAGACTGATGTTTAACGAGTTAAGTGAACTTTTTCCAGAGTTTGTCTTTCTCGACTCACTGTCAGTTCGTGAGTTCCTGAATTATAAATTGGATTATGACATTGTGTTTGCACCGACATTTTTGGAAACGGATAAAAAATTATTTATTGCAAAGGCATTTCTTGGACGTGAGGAAAAGAAACGCCTTCGGAAGCAGGTAATGCTTGAGCTGCATGGCTATTTACCGCATGATCTGAATGTCGAAGAGCTGATGGCGATTATTCGCAATCATTCATCGATTGAAAATGAACAAGCATTAGCTGAGGAATTACAACGCTATGTAAAAAGGGATGATGATTCATCGATTAGCCAGAATACGGTCCGTAAAACGAGGAACTTGGATGAGCTAATTAAGCCAGGCACCATTACATTGAAAAAAAGCGCTGAATCCTGGGAAGAAGCGGTCCGCCTGAGTGCACAGCCGCTGGTTGAAAGAGGCGCGGTCACCCCGGAATATGTTGACGCCATGCTTCGCTATTCAAATGAAGATCCATACATTGTGATCGGACCGAATATAGCTATTCCGCATGCATCACCTGAGGACGGGGTCAACAGAGTTGGAATGAGCTTATTGAGGTTAGAAGAAGGCGTTACGTTTTCATCGGATTACTACATTCATTTAATTATTGTTATTGCGGCGGTTGATAAACAACAGCATCTGCATGCGCTTATGCAGCTAATGGAACTTTCTGGATCACAGCAGGACCGCAATCAGCTGATTAATGCTCAAACGATAGAAGCCATTCATGCCATTATACAATCGTATTCGAAAGATTGAGCGAGTGGTCCGTACAGCATAGAAAAGGAGTGTCGAAATTGGGCGAATTATATTTTGATGAATCTGTCATTCTATTAAATGTAGAAGGCGATTCAAAGGAAGCTATTTTAGCAAAAATGGGTAAGAATCTGGCAGATAAACAGCTGGTAAAAGCAAGTTTTACGGATGCAATTATTGCCAGAGAAGGTGAATTTGCCACTGGCCTGCCAACTGGTGAAGTGTCAGTCGCCATCCCACATACAGATGTGGAACATGTTAACCAAAAAACAATCAGTGTCGGTATTTTAAAAGACCCGATTGATTTTTGTGTGATGGGTGGCGATGACAGTGAAATAACACCAGTCAAGGTTGTCTTTATGCTGGCAATGGATGAGGCCCATTCACAGCTATCATTGCTGCAGAAATTGATGCAGGTTTTCCAGAATCAGGAAACATTGCAGCAGCTGGTTAATTCAGCAGATAAAACTGAAATCAAACAATTACTGGAGGCTAAGTTAGATTTAGCAGCCCTTAAAGGAGGTGAGTCGAAATGAAAAAGAAACAAGTATTAGTAGCATGTGGCGCTGGTATTGCAACATCAACAGTTGTTAATGGAGCAATCGAGGATATGGAAAAAGAACATGGTCTTAGCTTGGACATCAGACAAATCAAAATTGCAGAAGTAAACAGCTATATTGATACAGCTGACTTACTCGTAACAACAGCAATGACTAAAAAGGAATATCCATTCCCAGTCATTAATGCTCGCTCATTCCTGACAGGTATTGGGACAGAAGATACAAAGAAACAAATCTTAGAAGAACTGCAAAAATAATAAACTGACAATCTCGGTTTCTTGTATCAAAAGAAATCGAGATTCACATCACAGTATGAGGAGGAAGAACAATGCAAGGTTTTGTTGATTTTATTCAAGCCTTTTTGGATCTTGGAGCTACCGTTATTTTACCTGTTGTTATATTCTTATTAGGTCTATTATTCGGGCAGAAGCCAGGTAAAGCATTCCGATCCGGTCTAACAATAGGGGTAGCATTTGTCGGTATCTTCCTAGTCGTTGATTTGCTGGTTAATAACTTGGGACCAGCTGCACAAGGAATGGTTGATCGGCTCGGAGTTGAATTGAACGTCATTGATGTTGGGTGGCCTGCTACATCATCCATCGCTTGGGCATCTACAGTAGCAGCATTTATCATACCACTTGGCCTGATTGTAAACGTTGCCATGCTATTAACCAAAACAACAAAAACTATGAACGTTGATATTTGGAACTTCTGGCACTACACGTTTATGGCAGCACTTGTTTACACAATTTCAGGCAGTATCATTCAAGGACTAATCGCTGCGGTGATTTTCCAAATAGTAACACTGAAAGTTGCTGACTGGACAGCACCTATGGTAAGCGATTTCTATGAGTTACCAGGTGTGTCGATTGCAACAGGAAGTACAATTTCTTACGCGCCAGGAATCTGGTTAGTAAAATTACTTCAAAAAGTTCCTGGTCTGAAAAATTTGAATGCTGACCCGGACACAATTCAAAAACGATTTGGTATTTTTGGTGAATCAATCTTTATCGGACTGTTCCTAGGTGCAGCAATTGGTGCATTAGCAGGATACAGTGTCGGTGACGTTATTGACATTGGTATGTCAATGGCAGCCGTTATGGTGTTAATGCCGAAAATGGTTAAGATCCTGATGGAAGGGCTAATGCCTGTATCAGAATCTGCACGTGAGTGGTTGAATAAACACTTTGGTGATAAAGAAATCCATATTGGACTTGACGCAGCAGTATTACTTGGACATCCTTCTGTTATTGCAACAGCATTAATTCTTGTTCCAATTACAGTATTGCTAGCAGTTATCCTTCCTGGTAACGCATTATTACCGTTTGGTGACTTGGCTACAATTCCATTTGTTGTCGCATTTATCGTCGGTGCAGCAAGAGGTAACATTGTGCACTCGGTAATTGTTGGTACGATTATGATTGCATTATCGCTTTATATGGCAACAGATATTGCACCAATCTTTACGGAAATGGCACAAAATGCACAATTTGAAATGCCTGAAGGATCAGCCAAAATCTCAAGTATCGACCAAGGTGGTAACCTGGTGAACTGGATTATTTGGAAATTCTTTGCACTATTTAACTAAATTTTTCCTCTAAATTTACCATTAAATGTGTTGGCTGTTTTTTGAATGTTTGTTGTTGAATAACTAAACTGCGTCATAGACTTTCGCTCCGGAAATACACTGCGCTTTCCGCGGGCGGCTGGTGAGCCCACGGAAAGCGAGCATATTCCAGCTGCGTGGTCAGAGAACTACACTAGACTAATCAATCACCCTAAGTCTATGACGCAGTTCATATCTAAATCAAAGCATAAAACAACAAAACATAAAAAAGCCACTGTAATCGAACATGATAGGAGGAGTCATCAATGAAAGCTTTAGTCAAAAGAGAACATGGATTTGGAAACCTAGAGATCCAGGATAAACCAGAACCGCAAGCCGGCAAAGATCAAGTCAAAATCAAAGTAAAATATGCAGGTATCTGCGGTTCCGATATCCACACGTACGAAGGTCATTACAAGGTTGCAGTCCCTGTTACATTAGGACATGAATTTTCCGGTGAAGTTGTTGACGTTGGAGAAGGCGTCACAGAGTTCAAACCAGGTGACCGCGTCACATCAGAAACAACATTCTATATTTGCGGCGAATGCGAGTATTGCCAAGCAGGCGACTACAATCTCTGTAATCATCGTAAAGGACTTGGAACACAGCAGGATGGCGGTTTTGCCAAGTATTTGGTTGCCCGTAAAGACAGCCTGCATCATTTGCCAGAAAATGTTTCATACGAGGATGCTGCTATGACCGAACCATTGGCATGTACGCATCACGCAGTTTACAAAACAGATATTAAAGAAGGTGATATAGTTGTCGTCATTGGTCCAGGACCGATCGGGCTATTCACAGCACAGGTTGCCAAAAGCCGCGGTGCAAAAGTCATTATTACCGGCTTAACAAATGACCAGGTTCGCCTCGATAAAGCAGAAGAGCTTGGCATCGACAACGTTGTTAATATTCAAAAACAGGATGTCAAAGAAGTTGTTAACAGCCTGACAAATGGCTATGGCGCAGATGTTGTGTTTGAATGCTCTGGTGCCATTCCTGCTGCAAAACAAGGACTTGATCTGCTGCGCAAAAAAGGGCAATACGCACAAGTTGGTATTTTCCCAGCATCAGAAATCCAATTTGATATGGAAAAAGTCATTCAAAAAGAAATCCGAGTTGTCGGCAGCAGAAGCCAGAAACCGGCAGACTGGGAGCCATCTCTGGAATTAATCAATAATGGTTCCGTTAATGCAACGGATATGATCACACATGAATTTGATATTACCCAATGGGATGAGGCTTATAAAGCCATCAAAGACGGGGATGGAATCAAAGTATTACTGACACCTGTTGATTAAACATGGGAAGTGAGCTGGTAAAATGGATGAACAAAAACTGACCGATATTATTGACTATACACTGCTGAACCCAACTGTGAGCAAGGCAGATATTAAGGCTTTTTGTCAGGAAACGATTGAATATGGATTTAAGACAGTATTCGTCAATCCGTACTATGTGCCATATGCTTATGAGCTATTGTCACCACACAACATTAAAGTCGGTGTGCCAATTGGCTTCTCATTAGGCGGTGCTACAACGAAGACAAAAGTTGCCGAGACAAAAGAAGCGATTGAAAACGGTGCTGAAGAGATTGATATGCTGATCAATTTAGGTGCACTGAAGTCACAGGAATATGATGTTGTAAGAGAAGATATTGCTGAAGTAGTTAACGCATCTAAAGGCCTGACAACGAAAGTAATCATTGAGACAGCACTGTTAACGGAAAACGAAAAAGTCAAAGCTGCCAAGCTGATTGTCGAAGCAGGTGCAGACTTTGTCAAAACGGCAACAGGCTTTAATGGTGGCGGTGCTACTGTTGAAGATGTGAAACTATTGCGTTCTGTTGTCGGACCTGATTTCGGTGTGAAAGCTGCTGGTGGTGTTCGCACCTACGATGATGCAATCGCAATTGTCGAAGCAGGTGCAGACCGCATTGGAGCAAGTGGTGCCATAGCAATTGTTACTGGTGAAACATCAAACGCTAACTATTAATCAGTGGACGATCGGGTATTAAAGCCCGATTGATCCCATTAGAAAAGAGGGTTAAAAATGGTCGACGCAATGTTGGAAGTTATGCTTGGACCTTTACGCGGAATAAGTGATTTTTACCTCGACTATCAAATCTATTTCAATACAATCATTGTAGGATTTGCATTATATAAAATCTTGTCTAGTAAAAAAAAGACAGAAGAAACAGCTAACTAATCACAACTAGAAAGGGTGATAGAAATGAGATCCCTTAATCTTTATGATGAACAGGATATCCGTTTTGAAGAATCAGCAAAACCAGTCATTGAACAAGCAGATGACGTGATTATTAAGGTGAAGGCTGTTGGGATATGCGGTTCCGATATTTCACGCTACAAAAAATTGGGACCATATGTTGAAGGCATGACATTCGGCCATGAGTTTTCAGGCGAAGTCACAGCCGTTGGCGCAGGTGTGAAAAACGTTAAACCAGGTGACCGAGTGTCCGGCTGTCCTGCTTTTTATTGCGGTGAATGTGAAAGCTGCCAAAAAGGAGAACCATCACGCTGTGAGAAATTGCATGTCATTGGTGCGCGCGTACCAGGTGCATATGCAGAATTTGTAAAACTGCCAGAGGAAAACATTGTACCAATTCCAGATAATGTGGACTACGATACAGCAGCCCTGGTAGAACCATCCTCGGTCGTAGCGCATGGCTTTTACCGCACAAGTATCCAGCCAGGAGCCGAAGTGGCCATCATGGGATGTGGCAGTATCGGATTGCTCGCCGTCCAATGGGCAAAAATATTCGGTGCAAAGAAAGTTTATGCAATTGATATCGATGACACGAAGCTTGAAGTTGCCAAAGAAGTCGGTGCGGATGTGCTAATCAATTCATTGGAAAAACCAGCACATGAACAAATCGAAGCACATACAAACGGTAAAGGGGTTGACCTCGCTGTCGAATCAGCAGGATCTCCAATCACATCGGCCCAAGTATTCGCCCTGCCAAAAAAAGGCGGAGAAGTTGTCTTCATGGGTATCCCATATGCCGACATTAAAATCGAGCGCTTTTACTTTGAACGTATCGTCCGCAATGAATTAAACGTGCTCGGATCCTGGAATGCGCTATCCTCACCGTTCCCAGGAAAAGAATGGAGTTCATCCGTCCACTACATGAGCACAGGACAAATTAACGTCAAACCAATGATCTCCCACCGCCTGAACTTGCAGGAAGGGCCAGAAACCTTTGACAACCTGATTAACCGCAAAGGATCATATGTCAAAGTACTCTTCTATCCAGAACTAGGATAATCACGCGTCCATGTGGGCGCTTTTTTATTTGTAGCAGAAAATTGATGCTGCTGTCGCGCAAACTCGAGCGAGCAACCCTCAAACTCGAGCGAGCAGCACTCAAACTCGAGCGAGCAGCTCCCAAACTCGAGCGAGCAGCCTTCAAACTTGAGAGAGTAGCCCTCAAACCCGAGCGAGAAGCTCCCAAACTCGAGCGAGCAGCCCTCAAACTCGAGCGAGCAGCCCTCAAACTCGAGCGAGCAACACTCAAACTCGAGCGAGCAACCCCCAAACTCGAGCGAGCAACACCCAAACTCGAGCGAGCACCCCCAAAACTCGAGCGAGCAAGCCCCAAACTCGAGCGAGTAGCCCCCAAACTCGAGCGAGCAAGCCCGCAAACTTGCGCAAAAAACAGCCCCGTCCGAGTAAGCCTTCCCCAAGCAGATCTCAATATAGATAGAGTGACAGCTACCGTATAGTTGAAGGGTGATTTTCGGCATTTGCCGAAAATCTTCTACTTTATCTAATCAATTCAATAGGATATTTTCTGCTAAAGCAGAAAATTACCTTCCCAGTAAATAAAAAACCATCCAGCACCTGCTGAATGTTCCCCTTATCTCTAGTATTCTTGCATATATTGGTACTTAGTTATTAACTCATCTAATTCTTGACTATATTTTAATGTTTCTCTTGCTGTTAGGCCGAAAGTTTCGGCTATCTTTATCATTTTGTCTTTCTTATTTTCAATATTTCGTAACAGCTCATCTGTATACTCGGCATGGGTATCTATTATACAACATCTCCTTAATTTGCCAAATCACAATCCTAAGCTAGAAACATGAGCTAGAATATAATAGCATGAAGTAATTTAGGTCTTAGATTTATATTAGAATCTTTGTAATAGGGTATTATCTAGTCTAATTGTACCACTTCTTATTTATTATATCGACAATAATTAGAAAATATTAACATTATACCGAATGACTATAGCACAAAACTGTGGGATAGCAACCAACCTCGTGCAATCGCCACGCCATTAAAAAAACATCCAGCATCAGCTGGATGTTCTTCTTCACACTTAAAACCTAGTAAAACCGCTTAAACCCATCGAAGTGCTTGCTCCAGTAAGAGTTATCCAAACTAGTAATCTTCACGCCACTTGAGCCGGCGTGGATGAATTCGTTGTTACCTAGATAGATTCCCATATGTGATATCCCGGACTTATAGGTGTTCTCGAAGAATACGAGATCGCCTACTTGTGGTTTATTAATATAGAATGAGCGGTTGTAGTAGCCTTCAGTCGATAGTCGGCTTATGTCTTTTCCAGCCTCACTATACGCATAATAAATAAATCCGCTGCAATCAAAGCCGCTTGGTGACTCGCCACCCCATGCGTAGCCTGCACCGTTTACACTCTTAGCACCGCTTATCAATTTATTAACGTTATAGTCAACATCAGCAGTAGGCGCGCTCGTATCGCCTCCATCATCAGTAGTCGACTTCCCGCCGATATTCAGCTTCTGGCCAATCAATATCAAATCTGAACTCAGCCCGTTCCACTTCTTTAACTGAGCAACACTGACACCATTACGCGATCCAATCGCAGACAAGCTGTCACCTGACTTAACGGTGTACACTTTCGATGATGCAACTTCCTTATCTGGAGCAGGGCTCACATCAGGCTGCCCGCTATCACCGTCCCCACCCTTGGAAACCACAAACTCGTTCCCAGGATAAATCAGCGTTGTATCCAATTCATTCCATTTCATTAACTTAGCTAGAGAAATATTATGTTTGCTTGCGATGCCGCTCAGTGTGTCACCACTCTTAACGGTATATGTAGTAGATTGCGTTGTAATAGTAGTAGAATTAGAGTTTGATGTATTAGTAGATTTGGATGTTTCAATTACTTGATTTGGGAAAATAATATTTCCTGATAGACTGTTCCATGATCTAAGCTGTCCGACACTAACATCGTATTTATGTGCGATTGCCCACAATGAATCACCGCTTTTCACCTTATACGATGCTGCATCTGCATCTTCTGCACCGACAAATGCTGAGGCAATTACCGCACTTGCAGTTACCGACATGAATAATTTCTTGTTGTTCAAATTTTCAATACTCCCTTCAATATAAAGTGCGTTAATTATAGCATGATTCTACATATTTTAATAGATTCCATTAGAAATAGGAAAATAGTAATAGACACAATTTAAAAAAACAATCGAATTTTACACAATTTATGTTATAACGTCGAAATAGATAATATGTAACATATTTAAAATAGGGTATCATCTACGAATAAACGGAGGTACAAGATATTCCAATCCAGGCCGCAAGAATATTAGGAGTATCTCCAAATCTAGTTTTAAAGCATAGGGAAGCGAGAGGAGAAGAGGCGTTTCTATTGCTTTACATGGTACTCCGTTCATTTTGCACAGGATGCACAAGAACATTTCACATGCATACTCAGCAAGTGCCAACTGTTTCATTAGGAAGACGAGACACGAAATCTGCCTTAATATTGTCGCTAATTTATGTGTGTTATAATAAAGTAAGTTTACTATTATAAACTGAAATTTTACTGATAAAGGAACGGTGGTTGAAATTGGTAAAGCAAAAGTATTGGGTGCCGGCGCTGGAAAGGGCAAACCTGATTATTGAACAAGTTGCTAAGAATCCGGATGGGTTAAGGTTGATTGATTTATCAAATCGATTAGAAATAAATAAAAGTTCTATGTATTCTTTATTAAATACAATGGAGACGTTAGGCTGGATCGAAAAAGGACAGAATGAGAAATATAATCTGGGCTCAGTTTTAGGATTTATCGGTTCCACTTATTTAAATCAATTCAATATTATGGAAACGTTTTCTAGTGAGGCTAAAAAGGCAATCCAAATCGTTGATGAACATATTCAGTTAGGCAAACTAATGGGTGGCGATGTTTTTTATATCGGTAGGGAAGAAGGAAGCTCACCGGTCAGACTTGTTACAGATCCAGGAACCCGATTTGCGGCGTACGCTTCCGCAATCGGAAAGATTCAGTTGGCGCAGTATGAATTTGACGAACTAAAAGAAATTTATAAAGATGAATCATTTAAAAAGAAAACGGACTATACAGTGGAAAATATTGAACAGTTATGGGACCAGTTACAAAAGGCAAAATTAGATGGATATGTGGTTGAAGAACAGGAGGGTGCTGAGGGGTTTTATTGTGTAGGAGCGCCTGTTTATGATCATAGCAATAGAATTGTTTATGGCATAAGTTTTACTATGCCGAAAACGAGTTGGATAAAGAAGAAAGAAATAGCAACCACAGAAATTATTGAATTAGCAAACAAACTATCTAAGATAAGCGGCTATTTAGGATAAAATAATGAAGGTATTAATGATGTCATATTCCTGATTGAATGGTATATGGCATTTTTTTATTGGTTAGAAAACACTAAAAATTGAGCGCATAAGCGTAGCTAAGGTTTCCCAATTAAGTCTTAACGATAAGCCAAGTTTTCAAAGTTGAAGAAGGTTAAAAATTATTTGACAATAAATTGTCTTATGTTACTATATTAAATAGTTCATTTAATAAAACTAAGTTTATTATAATAAACTTAGAAAAAAAGGGGAGATTCTACTAAAAGTTAGATAATCTACCACTTGATTAAAACTTTTTGGAAACGTTATCAAATTTAATATTAACTAACAAGGAGTGGAAACATGAAATTACTCACATTCGAATTAAAGGAACAAGAAAGAATTGGTATTCAGGAAGACACAAATGTATATGACTTGGGGAAATTAGTAGATTTATATAATGAAGCAACCAATCAGAATGTTTCATTAGTAAATAATTTGGATGAATTGGTGGTTAATAATGATAAAACATTGCCTGTTATTAACAAGGTCTGGAAGTGGGCAAAAGAAAACGCAGATACAGTAACGGGAGCGGTTTATCGTTATGAGGACGTCAAGGTATTGAATCCGGTATCTCGTCCAGGAAAAGTAGTTTGTGTAGGAAATAATTATATGGACCATTGTATTGAACAGAATGTGGAACCACCAAAACAACCGATGATTTTTTCAAAATGGGCTTCATGTCTAACAGCTCCTGGTGAAGCGATTAAATTACCTGAGGAATCAGAACAGGTGGATTATGAAGCAGAGCTTGCAGTTGTCATTGGGAAGAAAGGTAGGAATATCCCTGAAGAAGATGCAATGGATCATGTCTTTGGTTACACAATCATTAATGATGTCAGTGCCAGGGATGTACAATTTGCAGATGTACAGTGGGTAAGAGGAAAATCCTATGATACGTTTGCACCACTTGGTCCTGTGATTGTTACAAAAGAGGATATTGAAGATCCGCATCATTTGGATATCAAACTTGATTTGAATGGGGAAAGACTGCAGGATTCAAATACGAAACACTTAATATTTAATATTCCATTCATCATTTCATATCTGTCAAAAGGTTTCACATTTGAACCTGGGGATATCATTGCAACCGGAACACCTCATGGGGTAGGCGTTTTCCGTAATCCGCAGTTATTTTTAAAATCGGGTGATACATGCAAAATTGAGATAGAGAATATTGGAGTACTGGAAAATCCAGTTCGATAACAACGAAGGGGGAAAACAGATGAAAGTACTATCATGGAATGGACCAAAGCAAATGGATGTAGAGGAAAGGTCCGTACCCGAACTGGCAAAGGATGAAGTGTTGGTAAAAGTGGATGTCGCCGGTATTTGCGGCTCCGAAATTGAGGGCTTCTTAGGACATAATAGTTTGCGTGTTCCACCGCTCATAATGGGTCATGAGTTTAGTGGACATGTTGAGCGTTTAAGCGAGGAAGTTAATGGAGTTACGAAGGGCGCAAAGGTTGTCGTAAATCCACTATTAACTTGTGGAAGCTGTAAACAATGCGTACGAGGTAACGAAACGCAATGTGAAAACAGACAAATTATCGGAATTCACCGTTCAGGTGCATTTGCGGAATATGTTGCTGTTCCTGCAAGTGCTGTTGTTGAAGTGCCAGAAAGTATTGACTCCTATGCTGCTGCACTGGCTGAACCATTAGCTTGCTGTTTCAGAGCTATAAGAAGAGTACTGGCTTTACATACTGTTCCAAATGTATTGATTTATGGTGCGGGAGCTATTGGTTTATTAAGTTCTTTTGTTGCAAAAGAACTTGGTGCAAACCATGTAATTGTTGCTGATATTAATGAAGAACGGTTGCAAACATTGAATGAAATTGGTATTGAGCACACCTTGAATAACGGTGAGGATGGGTTTGAACAGGAACTGGAGAAAATCGCTGGTGATAAAGGTATAGATGTGTTGATTGATGCCGTCGGATTTCTGCCAACTAGATCACAGGCAGCTAAAGTTATCAATCCTGGTGGCGTTATTATGAATGTTGGACTGGGAGTTAATGAGACAACTTTACCAATCAATGACTTTATAAGAAGTGAGATTACGGTATTAGGATCTTTCTGTTATTCCAGACAGGATTTCCAAGATGCAGTTCAATTACTTGTCAATGCCAAGGTTACACCAGATGGATGGACAGAAGTTCGTAAGCTGGAAGATGGACAGCAATCTTTCATGGATTTAATCGAAGGCAAAGTTAAAAACAGCAAAATATTCCTTGATCTTAATAAATAATAGGAATGCTTTAGGGAGGTAGAATAATGGGGTTAACCGGTCAGAAAATCAAAGACATCCGTGCATATGTTGCAGGTGGTGGCGGCGGGGACTATCACGATCAGGGACAGGAACATTGGATTGTCAATCAAATTGCAACACCAATGAGTATTTATCCTGAATACAAAAAAACAAGAACCAGTTTTGGGATTAATGCTTTAAAGACATTAGTAATCGAGGTTGAAGCGGATAATGGAGAAGTTGGTGTTGGAATTTCAACCGGAGGCTACCCGGCTGCATGGATAGTCATGAATCACCTAGATCGATTTATTGTTGGACAGCCAGTGGAAAATGTTGAAAAAATGTGGGATCAAATGTATCGATCGACAATGTATTATGGTCGAAAAGGTGTAGTTATGAATGCGATTTCAGCAGTCGATCTTGCATTATGGGATTTAATTGGAAAAGTCAGACAAGAACCCGTATATGCCATGATTGGCGGAAAGGTCCGAGATGAGATTTCATGTTATGCAACCGGACCGCGCCCGGATTTGGCTAAAGAAATGGGCTTTATCGGTGGTAAAATTCCACTGGTATATGGTCCTGCTGATGGCGAAGAAGGGTTAAGGAAAAACATTGAACAGGCAGCAGATATGCGTGAACGAGTTGGCGATGATTTCTGGCTTATGTGGGATTGCTGGATGTCACTCGATTTGCCATACGCACAAAAATTAATGGAAAAATCATCAGAGCTTGGATTTAGATGGATTGAGGAATGCTTCAACCCGGATGATTACTGGGCATACCGTGACTTGAAGAAAAGGGCACCAAATAACATGATGGTTACCGGCGGAGAGCATGAGGCGACACGCTATGGATTCAGAATGTTAATGGAGTTCAGTGACGTAGATATTATCCAGCCGGATGTTGGATGGTGTGGTGGATTAACCGAACTAATAAAGATCGGTAATTTGGCTGAAAGCTATGGAAAGTATGTAATTCCTCATGGCAGTGGGGTGTACAGCTATCATTATGTAACTACCAAGACTAACAGTCCGTTTGCAGAATATTTGGTCATGAGTCCGAATGCAGACAAGGTTGTTCCGCAGTATTACCCATTACTTGAGGATGAAATTATTCCAGAAAACGGTAAGGTCAAATTAAGCGACCGTCCAGGCTTTGGTGTAAGTCTAAATAAAAAAGCAAATCTGCAAAAAGTAAATAAAGATTAATAGAATTATAAAGTTTAAATTTTCAACTTCCAGGGCGAGGTAAGCTTATATCGTCCGGAAGTAGATAAATATATTTCTTAATATTAAAATAACAAGGGGGAGACAGGAATATGAGTGAAGATATTTTTTTGATAGGATACTTATTTTTATCACTTGTAATCATTTTAACGTTAGCAATGAAGTTTAAATTTAATGTTGCTGTAACGTTAGTTATAGCCAGTTTATTTATGGGGATTGCTTCAGGACTTGGGCTCGTGGAAACGTTAACTAGTATTTCAGAAGGCTTTGGAGGATTAATGACTGCATTGGGTATTCCAATTGGCCTTGGAGTTATATTGGGTAAACTTATTTCCGATTCCGGTGGTGCTTACTCAATTGCGACGGCAGTTTTGAACAGGACGTCCGAAAAATGGGCTTTATATGCCTTGGGTGCAGCTTCGTTCATCCTGGCAATACCAGTATTCTTTGATGTTGCCTTTATCATCTTGGTACCATTAGCAATTCAATTGGGGAAACAAGCAAATAAACCTTTACCATACTCTGTAGGGGCAATCATAATTGGTGCGGCTGTAGCACATACACTGGTGCCACCAACACCAAATCCATTAGCTGCTGCAAGTATATTGGATTTTGACTTAGGAATTATGATTTTGATAGGTACATTAGTTGGATTTGTGGCTACAATGGTAACGATCAAACTATATTTCATTATTTTGGATAAAGGATTTTGGAATAAAGAGCAGGACGAGGATGAGTCATTGGACAATACTTTTGGAAGAATAGATGTTCCATCAAATCCGCCATCTGCATTGCTGGCCTTAATTCCAATCATTTTACCAAGTATTATGATTATTTTAGGTTCAGTTGGAAGCGTTTTCTATGATGAAAATCCTGCTGTAATCGCCTTCTTTAGTCATCGGATTATTGCATTATTAATCGGTACATTAGCAGCCTACTTCATCGCAGCCAAATCGCTTAGCAAAGAAGAAAGAGATAATTCCTCTTCGGAAGCAATGCAGGCAACAGGTATCGTATTGTTAATTACCGGGGCTGGTGGAGCTTTCGGTAAGATTATCGAAAACACTGGCATTGATCAGGCTATTGTAAATATTTTTGTAAGCGATGCCCAGTCCACCATAAGTATTATTTTGGTAGCATTTTTTATGGGTGTTATGTTTAGGACAATCACCGGTTCAGGTACAGTAGCCGGTATTACTACAATGACTATTATGGCTGGAGTTGCAACAGGTGTCGATATTCATCCGGTTTGGGTTGCCATGGCTTCTCTCTCAGGTGGATTAATGCTTGGGCATGTAAATGACAGTGGATTCTGGATTTCAACCAAAATTGCTGGATTAACTGTTAAGGGTGGTTTGAAAACATATACCACTAGTGAAGCAATTGCTGGTTTTGTCGTATTATTCATTACGATAATCGGAGCACATATATTCTAAGTATAAGATTTATAGAGGATGTTATTATACGAGTTTCATAATTACCTTTCATATTTCCATAAGTGCTGGAACCAACAGTTTGGCTCCGTTTTCGAAAGCTAGTTCCACTTGCTTTCGAAAACGGAGCTTATGGTCTTATAATACTGAACTCTGTTTAAACGAGAATTCGAACTATATAAATGGGAGTGAGCCAAAATGAGTTATCAATCATCTACATCAGACGTTGTTCTAATAGGTGCTGGGATTATGAGTGCAACCTTGGGAGTATTGATTAAAGAATTAGAACCCGATTGGAAAATTACGGCTTTCGAGCAGATTGGAGTTGCTGGTGGAGAGAGCTCTAACGAAAAAAATAATTCAGGAACAGGACATGCCGCATTATGCGAGTTGAATTATACAAATGAACAATCTGATGGTTCCATCGATATTCATGCAGCAGTTAGAATAAATGAACGTTTTCACTTATCAAGGCAACTCTGGGCTTATTTAGCAAATCGTAATTTAATTGAGAACCCCCGCAATTTTATTACCAGTTTACCTCATGTGAGTTTTGTTAAAGGCGAGGAAAATGTAGAATTTCTAAAAAAACGCTTTGAAGCATTATCTGGGCATCCTTTATTTCAAGAAATAGAGTTTTCCCAAGATCCAGAACGATTAAAAGAATGGTTCCCGCTTATTATGAATGATAGGTCAGCAAATGAATCTGTTGCCGGATCGAAAATTGATGATGGAACAGATGTTAACTATGGGGAATTGACCCGCACAATGTACGATTATTTGGAAAGAGAAAACGTATCTGTTAATTACAATCATAATGTGCTAGATATAAAGCAGACCACAGATGGGTTGTGGGAATTGAAGGTTCGCGACAAGAACGGTGCAATTGGAACGCATACTTCGAAGTTTGTTTTCATAGGAGCCGGCGGCGGCAGCTTGCTTTTATTACAGAAAACCGGAATTCCTGAAGGGAAACACATTGGCGGTTTTCCTATCAGTGGACAATATCTGGAATGTAATAATCCTAAGGTGATCGAACAGCACTACGCAAAGGTATATGGTAAAAATCCACCTGGAGCACCACTAATGGTTGTTCCACATTTGGATACGCGTTTTATCGATGGTAAAAGAACACTAATTTTTGGTCCTTTTGCAGGCTTTTTACCTAAGTTTCTTAAGTCAGGTTCAAATTTGGACTTGTTTGCTTCAGTCAAGGCGAACAATATGATTACCATGTTAGCAGCGGGCGTCAAAAATATATCGTTGCTGAAATACTTGATTCAACAATTGAGACTATCAAAGAAAGAGAGAATGAATGAATTACGAGAATTCTTTCCTAATGCAAAAGACGAGGACTGGGAACTAAAAGTGGCTGGACAACGTGTACAAGTGATTAAAGATACGCCAGCTGGTAAAGGGACCATTCAATTTAGTGATACGGAAATTGTTCACAGCCACGATAGAACATTGGCTGCATTACTTGGTGGTTCGCCGGGTGCATCAACGTCTGTTTCAGACATGCTTGGATTAATTGAAAAATGCTTCCCGCAAAAGCTTAATGAGTGGAAACCAAAATTAAAAGAAATGATTCCCTCATATGGTGAAACGTTATCTGATAAACCCGAACTTATTGCTGAAATTAAAACTTCAACAATGAAAGCATTGGAATTGGATAATTTGAAGAAGCAGGAATAATGTACTTAAGTAACAAGTATTATCGTATTCAATAAAACACCCGAACAATTGCGCGAAAGAAAAGTAATAGCCTAACATGCATTGGAGAGAATGTAAGAGCGAGAAAATTCGAAACCAGCATAGGAAAGCAGTTTGAAATGATACAGAAGATCATTGATGCGGATAGAGTCTTAAATGCCCATTTTAAATTAACATATGTTAATGAAACAACAGGATAGGAAATGCTATAAAACACCAATTATTAGGTGAACGGAAAATGTCATATTTTAATCGTCATCTTATCTCGAGGGCCATTCAAGATACCATGAAATGGGAGAGTTTATGAAGAAGCTGAAGGAATTAAATCGAAGTGTCCTTTTATTAAAGCTGATTATGATGAAGTGGAAATTATAGATCTTGACATATCCACCAAGGTAACGGCATTACGCGACTTAATTGTTGAAGGTGAGTTACTTGAAATCTATGCAGATATTAAATTTAATCTTTGGTCAGTGCCCTTATGGCTATTATTAGAACAAGTGATGAGTGAGGCTCATTTCCTTTCGAGGGAGTGGGCCCTTTTTTGGTTATTGAGAAGTATATATGGATTTTTATAGATAATTTTTAGGTGCCTGTTACTCTATTTTATAATTTCTTACTTAACAGCCGGTAGAACGGAATTCTATAATTCCACCTTGTCTTTCCTTGTCCTCGAAAAACTGACAAGGTATATATAAGATATTGACCATTTTGAAGAATTAGAACACAGTGGTATCAATCTCTCCGTTAACGCTTCCATTGTATACGATTGTTGCAACCGGTACTTACTCAGCTCCCGGCCAATCTCTATTTGAAGTTGTTCGTCTCCAAAGCCAATCACCTTTCTCAAGCCTAATTATCCTAATCAGGATAAAGGTTTACAATATATATGATATTTTGGCGATGGATAGTTGGTATGAAATCAGGAATGAAATACGAAATAACAGGAATAATTGAATCATTAGATTGTCTGGGCAGTCCTACCATTAAAACTAGTCATTATTGAAAATTAAAATGTTGACTCAACATGGCTAGTAGCATATAGTGATTGTACAACAATAATGTTTAGGAAGTTGGGTAGACATGACGAAACAATCAATGGCTCAATACGTGTATGAAAAATTAAAAGCAGGGATTCTTAGTCAGAAACTAAATCCTGGTCAAAAACTAATTGAAAACGACATTTCGGATACCTTAGGCGTGAGTCGCACTCCGATTCGTAATGCTTTCTCAAAATTGCAGGAAGAAGGAATAGTAACCATACTTCCAAATAAAGGAGCGCATGTTATCAACCCAGCGATTGAAGAGATCATAGAGGCATTTACTTTTCGAAAGCACTTGGAACTGATAGCCACTGAACATATAATGGAAAGAATTGAGGAAAAAGATATAGAGAAATTAAAAGAACTTATTCACGAGGAGATTGAAACTTATGATCAAAAAGATCTTGCAGGTTATATAGACATTAATACACAGTTCCACAAGATATTAGTAAACATAAGTGATAACCGGTTTTTGAAAGAGCAAGCCAAAAAAATGATACATCAGACCCACATCTATTTAATTTTATATGATCAATTCTATGTTGTTAATAAAAAAGACAGCCGTGGCCCTAAAGAGCATCAAGAGATTGTTAATCTCATTGAAAGCCGGGATGCGGATGCCTTTAAACTTTTACTTGATAAGCATATTAGTAGCACAATTGAAGAATATAGAACAAGAGTTAATACATATCAACAAGCTAGTGATTTGTTTTAACTAACTGTTTTGATTCTTGGATGATAATACCACGGTGATTTATTTCTTTAAAGAATATCTCAAATGGAATATCCTTTATAGGGCTTAAAAGGCCTGGCTTTGTAATCTGTTCCTTTACAATCATCTGTGCAACAATACTTGCGGTGAATCCTACTGTCCTGTTCATAGCGAAAAGACCGGTCTCTAGGTCTCTCTTATCAACCAGATCGTAGGTTAATTCTACTATCTGCTCATCTTTTATTCCTTTTACAATATTCCTCATTAATACCAAGTCTTTTTCATCTGCTTCGTATTGAAGTTGAGGCTCCAGATGTGCACGCAGGAACTGGTGTGGTGTTAGTTCAATTGGTAACCCTTCAACAGGTTCTTTACTTAAGAATCCTAGTGCAGACATCTTACTCCAAAATTCTCCATGTCCTATCCATCTTAGGGTCCTACGTTCAGTATTTACAACACTCTTATCAATTCCTAGTAATCTTGCAAACTTAATTGCATTTCCATTTGGAATAGCTTCTAAAGTTCCGAATCCTGGAAACGATATTGTTTTCAACCATTCCTTATTATGCTGTTCCTCAGCAGGAATTTCAATAATTTCTCCATTCTTTAATAGGGTTGCAGGCCTTTTGTAAGCCATTAAAGTGCTGTCCAAGTTCCAACTAATCTTATAGTTTAGAGCGTTATTTGCCGCTTCAGGACTAGGTACACCACCACAATATGAATATAGTTCATGTACCTCATCTAATTGACTAGCCGCATAACCGCATAGAATTAAATCGATCCCAGGATCTAGTCCAGCTTCTGGCATAATCGTAATTTCTTGTTCTTTTGCATGTTCATGAACAGTATCATGGAGACCTTGTGCATAAGAACAATTAACTAAGTGAACCTTTGCTTCAATGGCAGCTTTAGCTACAATGGAATTAAATTGTTTTGGTAATAAGTCAATAGCTATGTCTGCCCCCTCTAGGATATCAACTAAACTTTGAATATTATTTGCGTCTATTGTTTTTTTACTTATTTTATTCATATTTAAGTAATTACTGAACGAATCGAGTCCAGTGAAATTAACATCGGCACAAATAATTTTTGTAACAGTAGGTGAGGTGCATAAGTCATACATAGCAGCTCTGCCTTGTAATCCTGATCCACCAAATACAACAACCTTCATAAACTATTCCTCCTTATAATTATACTGAGACTCCAATGATTAGATAGGCGACAACTGCAATACTACCAACTGTTAAAGCATAAGGAAGTTGAGTTCTAACGTGATCCATATGATCTGCACCTGCTCCCGTAGACGCAAGAATGGTTGTATCCGATAATGGAGAACAATGATCACCGAACACTCCACCACCAGCAACAGCAGCAATAGTTGCAAGAACGATCGAATTGATGTCACCGCCTGAAAAGCCAATAGAAAGTGGAATTAGTATTGGAATTAAAATACCGAATGTCCCCCAAGACGTTCCAGTTGAAAAGGAAATCAGTGCTGCCAATATAAATGTTATTGCGGGAAGCAGACTTGGAGATAACCATGATTCAGTTGAATTTATTAGATAATTAGCTGCTCCCATGTCTTCACTCAATGTATTTATTGTATAGGCAAACACTAGTATCATAATTGCAGGCATTATACCTTTTATACCATTCATAGCAGTGTCCATTATATCTTTCACCGGTATGCCTTGTACTCGCATTAAAATACCAAGAACCACAGCAGCGCCAAGGAAAGCCTCCATTGTTTTTGCAGACCCCATGAAAATATATGTTCCAACAGCTATCCCTATTATGATAAGTACGGGAAACACAAAGTTCCAGCCAAAACTTAAAAAACGTTCTTTATAATAGGGCTCCATATTTGTAAGTTCTTGGGAAATTAAAGGATCTGCCTTATCGGACAATACCTTTCCTTCATTAAGTGCTCTGTCCTCTGCTGCCTTCATAGGACCAAAGTCTTTTACTAACCCGGATACAATTAGCCCCACTAACAAAACAGAAAGAATAGCATAAATATTAAACGGAATTGATTTTGTGAAAATAGCTAAGGCAGTAGTTTCATCTGCAATTGGCCCCATTCCTATTAGAAGTCCTGATATAAACACCGCCCAGCCGGTAATTGGAATGATTACACTTACTGGTGCTGATGTAGAGTCACATATATAAGCCAGTTTGTCACGGGAGATTCTTACCTTATCTGTAACTTTTCTCATAGTTGATCCAACAAATATAGGAGTGAAATAGTCGCTAAAAAAGACAAACATCCCCATAAACCATGTGGTTATACCAATATTATTTCTTGAAGGTTTCTTACGTTCAATAATGCTTCCAAAACTTTGTATTGCTCCAGTACGTTGAAAAAACGCAATAAGTATACCAATAAAAATTTCTAAAAGAAATATCCATGAAAAACTCTCATTACCCAAAGATCTCTTCATTAAATCGGGAAAGCCCATAAGTCCATTTCCTGCCAATAATACTCCCAAGAAACAAGCCGCACCCAATGATAGAATAGTATTCTTTGTCCAAAATGCAAGTACAATTGCAATTAGTGGGGGTAAGATTGACACAAATCCTAAAGTTGCACCAGTATCCATACTTCTTTTCCTCCCTTTTCTGTAAACGCTTTCAAAATATTAACAACAAAATTGTTGTACAATTGTTAAAGAAAATTGTACTTCACTGACTTGATTTAGTCAACAGAAAAATTAAAATTTTCAAACACGTTATAAAAGGTTCATTGTAAAATTAAATGCAACACCTAAATAAATATAGAAAGCCATCGTGAAGCATATCTTATAAATAATTATAATGTCATATTGTAGAAAAAATAGCTAAGTTTGGTACACTAAGTTCTTTTACCTGGGGTGGAAGTGGTTAGTATTGTTGATTTGCCGGATGCTTCGTTCAAGGAGTCTAAAGACCGTGTGATGGGGGCTTTGTATGCAAATGATTGAGAGGTTCTTTATAAGAAAATCGTGATTAATTTATCACCTGCTGAACATAAGAAAAACTTTCAAATATTTGATTTGGCGATGGCGATTGGGATTATGAAATAGGCGGATGAGCGTTATGGAGAAGAAGTGCTCAATTCAAATACGTCGAATGAAATGATTTTGAGAAGCTGTTATTAAAGAAGCGTTTTTATATCAAATATTACAAATTTTCGACACTTTTTCAACAAAGATTAAATTTTTAGTCAAAAATGGAAAATTATAGATGACGAATTTGTGAACATACTCTATTATATAAGAGAATAAAAAAGGGGGTCAATCAATGAACGATAAAGAAAATGTAACATTTGAGGAATTCTTTAAGCAAAATGTAAAAAGAATTCACTACCATATGCACAAGCTTGGTAGCTACAATCCGCATCGGGAGTTTTATGTGGAAGGATTATATGAGTTGTGGATGGCATACAAAAAATACGAGCCAAACAAAGGACCACTGGCAACATACTTTAACTACACAATTCATAAACTTCTCATTGATTTGAAAAACAAACAAGGGAAGGTAACAACATAGAAGAAATATGTAGCACGGATAAAGCAATCTGCACAGATGAACGAAACGAAATTTCCAACCGGTAAATCAATCAGGAATCACAGATATATTCTGGGAGAGCAATGAGAAAAAGCTAAAAGAAAACCAATGGAAATGAGGGAGTTTCTATGGGGAATCTAACTAAAGGAATTTTCAAAAATGAAAGCGTAATCACAGAGGAGTGAAAAGCTGGGAAATTGGAGTCAGATTCTACCATTCTTTAGCTTTTGATGTGTGGGTGTAGGTTGTGTTGAAGCAGTATAAAAACATAGAAACTGTTAGGTCTGTGGTGATTGTTCACTAGTTGATCTGGCAGTTTTGTTTATTTCTAAAAATTTAATACGTAATTTTTTTTAATAAAATGCCACCTTTTGCAGAGTTCTATCGATTATACAAATGAATAGAGGGATAATCTGAATATCACAGGGACATTTTCCGATTTTACAGCGAAAATTGAGAAATACATAGGATGAGATTTAGTGGAATTGCTCTATTATAAGTATAGTTATTAGGGGGAGAAAAAAATGACTGAAAAGGTAAGTATGACGTTTGAAGAAATCTTCGAGCAAAATGAAAAAAGGATCCATTATCATATGCTGAAGCTGGGAATAAACGACCCGCATCGGGAATTCTATGTGGAAGGACTGTATGCGATGTGGATGGCTTACAAAAAATACGACCCAGACAAAGGCCCACTTGCAACCTATTTCAACTACACAATTCGCAACCGCCTAATCGACATGCTCCGAACGAAAACAAGAGAAGACAATAATGAACAGAAAGTTAATCAAAAAGAAGTATGCGAAGTAGATAATGGCAACAGCTGCGGGACAACGAAACTTCCAATATTCGACCCGAATGGTATCACCATCAAGGATAATACCTTTTGGGAAAGCGTGAAGTCCAAGCTAAGTGAAAATCAATGGAAATGGGTGCAATTCTTCATCATCGAAGGGATGTCAATGCAAGAAATCGCTCAGCAGGAAGGTGTATCCATTGATGCCGTGAAAAGCTGGGGAAGAGAAGTGAGGAAGAAGTTGAAAGATGAAGGAAAACAACTCGAATGCTTATATAACCCCTCCTGAATTGGGAGGGGTTTTTGTGTGATAAAAAGGATAATAAACATTAATTATATAAAATCAACGCATATCATATGACCGTCTCGAGCTCAACCTGAATTGGGTGATTATGCTTTGGAAGTGTAATGGCAGGTTTGCTTACCTACTGCAATGCCAGTTATAGCAGCCGTAAACTCTAATTCAGCAATTTACATTAGAGATGATTAAGGGTTTTTTTAAATTGAAAATGAACATACGTCGCTTTCTCGCATATCTAATACCTCACTCTCAGGGCCACACAATATCTACCAGAATTTTGTTCATAAAGTTCAAAATTATCTTGACAAATGAATTGTTAGACGGTACTTTATTAATAATAATGAACATAATACAGACTATGAACAAATGTTCAAAAGGCGGGAGGAAACTTATGGAGAAGGAAAGACTGCGTTTTATGGTTACCATATGTGAAGAGTATTATCATGAGGGCTTGAATCAACAGGAGATAGCTAAAAAACATGGGATCTCAAGACCTCAAGTCAGCAGGATGATTAGTGCTGCAAAGACGGAAGGTATTGTGGAAGTGAATGTTCGCAATCCTTTTAGTAATGAGATGACTATCGAAAAAGAGTTGATGAAACGATTTCAGCTTAATAATGTTATTGTAGTTGATTCGACCGACGTTGATAACAGGCCATCAGATACCCCCTTTGCAATTGCTGGCGCTATCTATCTTGAAGGCGTTATTAAAAGAGGCGGAGCTGTTGGGGTTATGGCTGGAAAATCTATAGCTTCGGTAGTAAGTGAAATAAATGAGACGCAGCAAAGTGATACCCATTTTGTACCTTTAATTGGCGGATGGGGGCTCAATGATACAAACTGGCATGCAAATACATGTGTGACACAGCTGTCTAGAAAAACAAAGGGGGATTGTTGGGTGCTGCATGCACCTGCAATGGTCAGTTCGGATAAGCTATATCGAAATCTAATGGATGAGCCTCAAATTAAAAAAGTGATTAGTTTAGCTAACAATGTAGAAACTGCTGTGGTCGGGATTGGTGAGATTTCTGAGAGTGCAACCTTTTTTAATTCCATGCAAATGGAGAAATATGAATTAAAAAAGCTGAAAAAAGAGGGGGCTGTGGCAAGTATTGGGACAAGCTTTATCAATAGTTATGGGGAAGAGATAGATTTACACATCTCTAAACGAATGATAGGTATTAGTGGGAGTAATTTGAAAGCGATTCCACTAGTGGTTGGATTAGCCCGTGGTATCGCTAAAGTAGATGCGATACACGCTTCACTGAAAGGTGAATGGATTGATGTTTTAATAACAGACATGGTAACCGCCGAACAAATTTTAGAAAAAGAAAAATGGGAGGAAACAAAAGATGAAGAAAATTAGCTTTGTATTAATGAGTGTTGTATTAATGTTTGTAATAGCTGCATGTTCGAATGACTCTAGTAGTGCTAGTGATAACAATGGGGAAGAGACGAAAAGTATTTCCATTTTGACGCCATATCTGTCATCTGTCACTACAAAACAAATGGTTGATGAAATTGAAAAGAAGGCTAAAGAGAATAACTGGGATACGAACGTGGTAGATACTGCCGGTGATGCTGGAGCACTTGCTTCACGTATGGAAGATGTTATCTCAGCCAATACTGATGCAATTGTATTGGTAAGTACGGATCCGAATCAATTACAGTCGCAATTTCAATTAGCTAATGAAAATGACATTCCTGTTTTTGGAAGTGATTCCAGTTATATCGAAGGAATGACACTAAATGCAACTAGCGATAACGATGAAATGTCGAAAATGATCACTGAACACCTTTTTGAGCAAATGGATGAAAAAGGAAACCTAATTGTATTGACTCACCGTCCACATCCTGGAGTATTAAAGCGGACAGAAAAGCTGGATGAAATGTTAAAAGATTACCCTGATATTAATGTTATTACAGAGCAAGAAGTAAAAGTGCCTGGCCCAATTGAAAACTCCAGAAAACAAATGGAAAATCTGTTGTTGTCAAATAAAGGAGAAGATGCGATCACTGCAGTTTGGGCTGGCTGGGATGAACCGGCAATTGGTGCGACGCAAGCAATTCAAGCTGATGGACGAGAAGGAATTATTGTTACAGGAATTGATGGTAATAGTCAGGCGATTGAGTTAATTAATGAAGGTTCACCACTAAAAGCTACTGTTAAACAAAATTTTGTCGGTATGGCGGAAATAGTTATTGAACAAATGGATAAGTATTTTGAAACTGGTGAAGTAGATGATACAGAGCTATATGCTCCAGCCGAGTTAGTTACAGCAAAGTAAAGGTGGATTAAAATGGTACTTTTACAGATGAAGCAAATCAGTAAAGTATTCGGTGATATGAAGGCACTGAATTCTATTAATTTATCAATTGAACAAGGAAAAATACATTCTCTAGTTGGAGAGAATGGTGCAGGAAAATCCACACTAATAAAAATTTTAACAGGAGTCTATCAATCTACATCAGGTGAACTTTTTTGTGAAGGCTCTAAAGTAGATATAAAAGCGCCGAAAGATGCACAACAATTGGGCATCCATGCTATTCATCAAGACAGGCAGCTTATTCCATACTTCAATGGCCTGGAAAACTTATATCTAAACGACCCTTATCCATTGAAGCGAGGACTTTTTGGAATCAATTGGAGAAAAATGAAAGCAGAGGCAGAATTATTGAAGCGTAAGTGGGGGATTGATATCCCACTGGACATTCCTGCCTTTAAAATGACACCTTCTGAGCAGACTTTGCTTGAGATATTACGGGCAATGAATTCCGATTCAAAGATTTTAGTTTTGGATGAACCGACTGCGTCTTTATCTGATAAGGAATCGGAATTGCTCTTTTCCTTTATCGAGCGCCTGAAAAATCAGGGTGTAGCCATTATTTATATATCACACCGTTTAGAAGAAGTGATTCGTATCTCGGACAAGGTTTCGGTTTTAACAGGTGGAAAACTGACCACGACGCTTAATAAGGATGAGCTTTCCAAAGAGCTGATTATCCACCATATGACGGACGGAGAAGCGTTGAGAACAGTCGAAAAGAAACATGAAAAAGAGCCGAATAACAAAGATATTCTTTTGCAAGTTAACGATTTGCGAACAAAAGATCAGAGGGTCAAAAAGGCAGATTTTACATTGCATTCCGGTGAAATACTGGGTGTTTATGGTTTAGCAGGTGCTGGACGAACTGAAACCCTAGAAGCTATTTATGGGCTAAGGTCAATTGACCATGGAGAGATTCGATATAAGGGAAAACCAATTCTAAAGCCCTCTCCAGGCAAAATGCTCCAAAATGGCATAGCAATGATTCCGGAAAACCGCCATGAAGAAGCACTTATTATGAGTAATACTATTAAGGATAATATGACTTTACCAATTATCAGCAGTGTAACGGATAAGGGGAAAATTAATAAGAAGAAAGAAGATACATTGGTAGATGGTGAAATGGAACGATTTAAGATAAAAGCTACAAGTATGAAGCAAAGAGTAGCAGAGCTCAGTGGTGGTAATCAGCAAAAGGTCGTGTTTGGAAAGGCGCTATTAACTGAACCAAATATTTATATGTGTGATGAACCAACACAGGCAGTTGATATTATGACCCGCACTGAGATTCACATGTTTTTAAAAAAACAATCAGAGTTGGGTGATGGGGTCATTTTTGTATCCTCTGATATTAATGAAATCCTTGAAATAAGTGATCGTGTGTTAGTTTTCAGCGAAGGAAAGACGGTGTCAGTATTGGAGAATCATAACTTAACAACAAATGAAATTCTGGATATTTGTTATAAAACTAAAATGGAGGGGGTGGCAAAATGAATATAGCCACACAAAACGGGAAAAAGCTTCAGTTGAATAAAAATATGTTAAGTTCATATGGAACAATCGTTGCTGGCTTAGGAATTATCTTTGCATTCAGTATTATGAGTCCTAATTCTTTTGCCACAATTGATAATATGATAGGCATTACACGGCAAATTGCCTTCTTGGTAATTATTGCTGTAGGTGCGACATTAGTAATGTCTGTAAAAGAATTCGACCTTTCGATAGGAGCTATGGCCAGTTTGGGAGGAGTTGTTTCTGCTAAATTGGCAGCAGCAGGGGTTCCGGTTATCATCTGCCTCATTGTTCCGATAATGATAGGCTTTATTATCGGGGTTATCAATGGTGCTATTATTACCAAGTTTAATGTTATTTCATTTGTGACCACTTTGGCTATGGGAACGATATTAGGTGGAGTCACATTTTGGTTAACTGGGGGATCGACTGTATTTGAAAATATTCCTGAATCATTTAAATATGTTGGCCAAACAAATCTGGCAATGATACCCCTATTGTCAATTATCATGATATTTATAGTTGTTATTTTTTGGTATATTATGTCCCAAATGTCGCTTGGGAGAAGATTTTATGCGATTGGCGGCAATGAGCGGGCATCACAGGTCTCAGGGATAAATATCAAATATTACAAGACGATATCATTTGCTTTATGTGGTATGCTTGCAGCTTTTACAGGGGCATTGCTCGCATCACGTCTGGGATCGGCCCATCCAACAGGTGGGGATGGATTCTTCCTTAATGCATATGCAGCGGTATTTTTAGGGATGACAGTAGTTAGGAGCGGAATTCCGAATATCATTGGTACATTGTATGGGGCTGCAATATTAGGTGTACTCGCTAATGGCCTTACGATAATTGAGGTTCCATCTTATATGCAGGATATTATAACAGGGGCTATTATCATTATTGCATTAATTGTTCAAAAGTTAGGTCGTGATTCTTAATGGTTTATGTTCATTCAAAAAAGAATAATCTCAAGCTACCGGAAGTTTTTCTGACAGGTTACTTTGTTGGAAAACATCCAAGCCATGAGGAAAGTATCGATTTAATAACCGCTTGTGTTTCGGCTGGGCTTGATGCTGTAGAAATTGGTATACCGAGTACAGATCCTTATTTGGATGGTGACGTAATAAGTCATGCACACGCCACTGTTGTGGAAGATTTTCGCAAACAGGAAGATTACTTCTCGTATTTAAAGCAGCTCAGGGAAAATATTAATGTACCGGTGTGGATTATGGGGTATTACAATGATTTGGTGAAAGATGATTTATATAAGAAATTAGCTGCTGCTCAATTGGCTGATGGTTTTGTTATCCCTGATTTGCAGCAAGGGCATTTTCATGCAATGAGAAAAGAAATCCATCCATTAGGTGCAGCGATATTCCCTGTTGTTAACGATGGCATGCGAGATGATGAACTATGCCAATATATAGAGGATACGGAACTTTTATATTGTCAATTGTATAAAGGGGAAACGGGTAAATCAATTGCAAATGTGAATAGCCTGCCTCTATTTTATCAACGAATGAGAAATTTAACGGATGCTAAGTTAATGGGTGGTTTTGGTATCAAAGACGGACAACTTGCCAAAAATGTGTATCACACTGGATATGATGGGGTTGTTGTCGGAAGCGAGATTGTTAGATTAGTAAATGAGGGATCAAGGGAAGAATTACTTAGATTAATTAAAGAGCTTGCCTCAGCAAAAAGTAGAAAGGAGGAATAAAAGGTGAAATACATCGCGGTTTTCGATATAGGCACTACTTCGATTAAAGGTGTACTTCTTGATAAGCATGCTGACTTAAAGGGACCTTACTCTGTCTTATTGGAAACGTATACTGGCCCCGACGGCAATGTAGAACAAGACCCTCTCGATTGGTGGAAAGGAGTCAAAGAAATGGCCTGGAAGTGGTGGAATGAACTTGATATTGACCCACACCACATATCGATGATTACTTTTGCAGGACAAATGGAAGATGTTATTCCAATTGCCGATGATGTATCACGTGCGATTTTATACTCTGACACACGCGCTAGTGAAGAAGCGGAATGGATAAATCAAAAGTTTCCCACGATACATGAAATACTGGGAAATACCGTAAGTGCCTCAACACCAGTCGCAAAACTACGATGGCTTGAGAAGCATAATCTTAGCTTATATCAAAATACGCCGCACTTTGTTTTCAGCGCAAAAGATTTTATCATTTACAAAATGACAAATTCTGTTGTAACTGATCCAACAACAGGGGCTACAACAGGCATGATGAACTTGAAGAAACGCCAGTGGGAAAAGAGAATTATAGAATCCATAGGAATAGAAGAAACAAAACTTCCTAAACTTTTGAATGCCGAAAACATAGCAGGATATTTATCGAAGGATGCTGCAAGTGAAACTGGTTTTTGTGAAAACACACCAGTATTATGTGGGTGTGGTGATGCAGGCGCTTCAAGCGTTGGTGCTTCAGCAGTAGATCAGGGTGATAGTTACTTTTATATTGGAACTACAGGCTGGGCTGCAATCATTCGAGAAGGTGTTAAAGAGGATTCGGAAATCAATGGACTTTTTCATTTAGCACATTTACCTAACGATTCCACGATTTCCATTGCCCCATTATTGAATGTGGGGAATGTTCATCGATGGGCAGTTCGTACCTTTACCGGTAGCGAGAACACAGATCGATATGATGCATTTGAGAACTTACTAAAAACTTCTAAGGCAGGTAGTAATGGGTTACTATTCCTACCATATTTGCATGGAGAGAGATGTCCAGTCAGGGATTCTGATGCGAGGGGCGCTTTTTGGGGTATTGGACCAAATACCGAAGATAGTGATTTCGCTAGAGCAGTAATTGAAGGAATTTCGTTTGCGTTAAAACAATTAATCGATTTACTTAATGACAATACATCAGGTAATATAACTCTAATTGGTGGTGGGTCAAAAAGTGAATCCTGGTGCCAAATATTAGCCGATTGTATTGGAAAACCAATAAGGGTTCCTTTTGAAAGTGAATATATGCCAGCGTTGGGGGCATCTTCCTCTGCATTTATTAAATTAGGTTGGGCCAAGGATTATAGTGACTTCTCGAGACATTTTATTATGTCTGCTGATGCCTCAGTTTATCGACCCAATATGGATAATTTTGTGAAATACAAGGAAATTTATAATCGCTATTTAAAAATGTATCCAGCTTTGAAGGGGATTTATAGTTAAGGATTGAGCGGGCTTGTATCATCTACTAATTAACGTTGATGAGCAAGCTCATTTTCTATATTAAATGGAGGGTGTAAGTGATGCATAGTACGCCAATCATATGAGTCTCAATTTAGAGAAGGAAAAAAGATGCCAGTACCAAGGAATATTACTCTGGAATAATTGGTTGAGGAAAAAATATTAAGAATGAATTTTTCTCTTAAAAAAGTCTGTTAGTCCGGGGTCACTAAGATAAATTATTTATTGAAGTTACCTATGACAATTTAAAGCCGTTTTAAATAACCGACACCCAAAAATAAGTTTATGTTAAACTTGCAACAGAAGAAGCAACAATAGATTGGGGCGTTTATCATGGCAACAACTGCTAAACAAAATACAAATAAAAGTTACTGGGGATGGCTAGCCGTAATTGGAGTCTTCTTATTAACCAAAGCAAAATGGCTGCTAGTCTTATTGAAAGTTGGGAAATTTGCTACGTTAGCCTCAATGTTTGTATCACTTTGGGCGTATGCGATATTTTTTGGATGGAAATTTGCAATAGCACTAGTTTACTTAATATTTATTCACGAGATGGGGCACCTTGTTGCAGCTAAGATGAAAAACATTCCAACAAGTCCCGCAGTTTTTATCCCATTTTTAGGGGCTGCGATAGGGATAGACCCGAAAAAGATAGACAATGCCAAAACAGAATTTTTTGTGGCATATGGTGGTCCTTTAGCTGGATTAATATCCATAATTCCAGCATTTGCTTTATATACTACGACAGGGGATCCTTATTGGGCTCTTGTAATTCAGCTTGGCGCACTTATTAATTTATTCAACCTATTTCCGGTATCCCCACTTGATGGTGGACGGATCGTGAGTGTATTGTCACCGAATATATGGTTAGTTGGGCTGTTAGTTTTAATTCCGATTCTTTTTATCTCACCAGATCCCATACTAATTTTAATATTTATCTTCGGTCTCGTAACATGGTGGAAACAATTCAAAAAGAATACAGATATGGAAATTATGAAGCATGAAGAGAATGTTTTGACCGAAATAAACAAGGAGTTTAGATTTTTAGCTGATCAGTCAAGCGATTTTGGCCATTCCGATATCACTGAAAATCAATTTACTTCCTTATTTGTTAAAATCAAAGAACGAAAAGACAACGTTAATCGTTATCTGCAGAATAATGAAGGCTTTACCTTTCCGGTTTTACAGGAAAAGAAGCGGACAGAAATTAAAAAGAGCAAGGCGGAGAAACAAATCTTGAGAAGAATCTTAAACGAAATGAATATCAGAGAGGATACACTGGAAGTAGATGCGGCTACTCATTTCGATTCACTAGTTGAAACTATTTACCACAAAAATGAATACCAACTTATGGAGATTAAAAAAGAGGTCAAGCGTGTTAAAGCGTACTATCAAACCTCGGTGGGAACAAAAATTAAGTCGCTTGCTCTCTATTTATCTTTGGCTATACTGCTCGCTGTAATTCTTGTTTTTGCAATGGGTATTTTAGATGCAAGTCAAATAGAGGGGATGTAGTGGAGTGTGGTATACAATCGCACGAAATTTTTCGTAAGGTACCATAACAATGTGATTTTCTGCTAGAGCAGAAAATACCTTTCTTTTAAGTACTATCGTTTCTCAAGCTGAAAAAGTGGTATCTGGATTGAAAAAATTAATTTTTTCAATCCAGGTGCCACTTTATTTATATTAGATTCGTTTAGTTTAGGCAGATATTGTTTTTGTATATCTTGCGCTGTTGGTGACCTGGAAAGTTCCACGGCATTTTATTTTGTGGCGGATATTAATTTCTTGTTCATTCTTAGCAGCTGTTTTTCAGTCTTTTTTCAGTATATAATTGAAATTTTACACTCCTGAATTCAGTACTTATGACTCATGTGAAGTTTTCTTAGATTAATTATAAATAGTAATAATGAATTATATACTAGGGGACATAAATATGGTACTTTTAACAATAAATGACAAACTATTTAAAATAATTTGTTAACATTTATCCATTAACCTCCCTTACAATAAGGATCGATTTTTCTTATACTCTAGGTGGGCCCGTAAACGATGGGGAATATATGCATAAGGGAAGATAAATGTAAGAATAAATTTATCTTCAACATATTTAGAATTCATAAATGAAAGTGCTTTCAGTTGAAGTGCGTCTATTGTTGGTAAGTAAACTTTACTAACTTATAGTATAAACTACTTTTTATCAATTAAATTTAGGAGGTGATCGTATTTAAGATACTAACATGAAGATAAATAAGTATTTGGTAAGTAAACCTGTCACTGTATCAGAAACATGAAGGGAGAAATACCATGAAGAAAATTATTTATTTGTTTTTAATTCTATTTTTACTAATCCCACTAATGACACCTATGAAAACAGTGGGAGAAGAAAAAGTTGAACATGATGTTGAGCTCTGGAATACATTGCAGCCTTTAGATACTACATTAAGTTTCATGAATACTGGGGCTCACCCGGATGATGAGCGCAGTCATTTTCTTGCATACCTTTCAAGAGGACTTGGATTAAGAACTGCGAGTCTTATCGCTAACCGTGGGGAAGGAGGACAAAATGAAATAGGTAAGGAACTCGGTAATGGATTAGGGATAATCCGTTCAAATGAGCTTATTGAGGCTTCCGAGGTTACTGGCATTGATGTATTTCATTTAAGTCAAACAACTAGTGACCCTATTTATGACTTTGGTTTCTCTAAGAGTTCCAATGAAACGTTAGAAAAGTGGGGAAGTGACCAAACCTATGAACGTTTTATTCATAGAATAAGAACATATAAACCCGATATTCTCTTCACATCTTTTTTAGATGTAAACACTCAACATGGACACCACAGAGCAATTAATCAGCTTACAAGAAAGGCTTTCGAAGATGCGGCGGATCCAACCGTGTATCCCGAACAGCTTGAGGAAGAAGGGCTTTCTACTTGGCAAGCTAAAAAATTGTACCTTCCCGCAGACTCTAAAAACGCAACTACTTCAACAGAAATCGGTATGTATGATCCGATTTATGGGATGACTTACCCACAGCTTGGCGAAAAGTCTCGTTATCTTCACAAAAGCCAAGGAATGGGAAATGACATTCCAGTTGAACCAGAGAAAATTAACTTAAGACTTGCTAAGTCACTAAAGGATATTCCAGAACAAGAGGACCTTTTTGATGGACTAGCATATAATTTCTCTGAAATTGCAAGTCAATTAAATAACGAACCGTTAAGTGAAGAACTAAGCCATTTTCAAAAGACGCTCGAGAAGGTTATAAAACAATATCCAAATCGTAATAAGGCAATGAAAAAGGCTCATATTGCTCTTAATGAAGCAAGAAAGTTAGAGTCGAAATTAAAAAATAGTAATCTGGAAGATAAGATTAAAGAAGATATTCTGTTTCGCCTTGATGTTAAACAGCAACAACTCTCTGATGTAAGTAAAGTGGCTGCTAACTTGAAAGTAGAGACAGTGGTTGAAGATACTACGCTAGTTCAAAATGGACAAACACAAGTTACCGTTACCCTAGCAAATAAAGGGAAGCATCCTCTAAAGGAGGTTGGCACAACGCTAAATCTACCAGAGGGTTGGACCTTGAATGAAGCAACAACTCTATCCAGTTTAAAAGCCGGTGAGGAGAAAACTATTGAATTTACTATCAATGTTCCCTCTGATGCTAATTACTTTAAGCCTTATGAAGAGCCTGTTATCCATTCAGAAGTATCCTATTCGGTAGGACCAACAGAAGTGAAGCATAGTTATGATGCAAATGCTACCGTAGCTGTATTGCCGGATGTCTCCGTGCAGGTCGATCCAAATAACTTAGTAGTAAATACTTTGGATGTCCCAGAACAAATCACCGTGGATGCTGAAGTACAGAATAATACGAATGGAGAGCTTGATGCGTCTGTCAGCTTAGATGTACCAAAAGGATGGGAAGTTGAGCCTGAAGCAGCACCTGTTACATTTGAAGAAGAGGGTGAATCCAAAACGATAACGTTTACCGTTTCGCCTGGATCTAGTGTTAACAAAGGTGAATTTTCTATTAACCCTATCGTAAACGCAAATGGAAAATCATTAAGCACAGACGTACAAAAGATTGATTACGATCATATCGATAAGTCCTACTATCTTTACCCTGCAAAAGTCGAAGGAGTCGCATTCGATTTAAACGTACCTGAAACATTGAAGGTAGGATATGTTGATAGTGGATTTGATAAAGTTACTGAAGGATTACAAGGTATTGGGATGGATGTTACGAAATTATCACAAGAAGACCTTCAATCCGCTGATCTGTCCCAATACGACACCATTGTTACTGGTGTTAGAGCATATCTTTCTCGTGAAGATTTAAGAAATAACAATGGACGATTGCTAGATTACGTTGAAGATGGAGGACATCTTGTAGTGCAATACAATAAGCCATGGGATAATTGGAATCCCGATGAAACAAGTCCATACAATCTTGTTATAGGCCAGCCTTCAATCGAGTGGCGTGTCACAAATGAAGATGCCGAGGTTGACGTTCTGAAACCAAATCATCCTTTGTTTAACTATCCAAACAGTATAACTGAAAATGACTGGTCCAATTGGGTTCAGGAGCGTGGTTTATATTACCCTATGCAATGGGATGATAGATTTGAAACGTTCGTAAGTATGGCTGACCCGAATGAGGAGCCATTTAACGGTGGTATCTTGATGGCTGATCATGGAGAGGGAACATACATGTATACAAACCTAGTTTGGTACCGACAAATTCAGAATAATGTACCTGGTGGGTATCGCATTTTTAGCAACCTAATCAGCTATCCATTATATGAAGAATAGAAGTACCTAGTATCAGCAATAGGAAAATTACAAAAAGAATCCCCTGAATCGCAATATCTTTTATTTATTGTGATTCGGGGGAATTTTTAGAGAGTAACCTAATTAAGGGGGGTCATTTATGGTAAATAAAACGAAAATAGTTATTGTTGGTGCAGGTAGCGCCATTTTCGGACTAAGTATGTTGAAAGATGCTTTTTCTACAAAAGATTTATGGGGAAGTGAACTGGTATTAGTAGATATTGACAAAGTTGCCGTTGAAAGAATGGAATCAGTCGCAATTCGGTTTAATGATTACCTTGATGCTGGATACAAGATATCATCGACCACCGATAGACTTGATGCCTTACGAGGAGCGGATTTTGTAATTGTATCTATCGCTGTTGATCGGGTGAAAATGTGGAAGTGGGATTTTTCTATTCCACAAAAGCATGGAATTCCCCATGTATTGGGTGAAAATGTCGAACCGGGTGCAGTCTTTCATACCATGAGAAACCTTCCAATTATTCTTGATATTTGTAAGGATATAGAAACGTATTGTCCTGATGCACTACTAATTAATTTTACAAATCCTGAAAGTCGCTTATGCATGGCAATTAAAAAGTATACGAATGTTAAAGTGGTAGGTCTCTGTCATCAAATTAACGCAGGAATTGGTATTGTTTCAACATTAACTAATATTGATAGAGAATATATTGATGTGAAAGCTTGGGGTATAAACCATTTTACTTGGATGGTTGATATTAGAGATAAACGCAATGGAGAAGATTTGTATCCGCTCTTAATAGAAAAAGAGGCAATTTATACTACAGAATATGAAAAATTATCGAGGTTTATTTTCCACAATTATGGGCTTTTTCCAACGTCTGGTGACAGTCATTTAGGTGAATTCTTTCCTTATGCGCATGAAATGATTAGTAAAGCAGGCTATGATTTTAATAAATATGAAAAAAGGCGTCAAAATGTAGTTAAAACTTTAAACGACATTATTAATGATGAGGTAACTATTGACAGTGATTTAATTAAGCCCTCTGGAGAAAAAGCATTTACTATAATAAACGGAATAAAAAATAATACGAATGAAATGATTGAATCTGTAAATATCCCAAATGAAGGCTATATAACTAATCTTCCAAATGATGCAATTGTTGAAGTGCCTTCCTTAATCAATGGTAACGGGATAAATGGACTTACACTCGGTAAGCTTCCGAGGGGAATTGCTGCTTTATGTAAAACGCAAATTGATGTTCAGCATCTTGTAGTAGACGCAGGAGTTAATGGTGACAGAAATTTGGTTATGCAAGCCTTACTTACCGATCCAAATATTCCAAGTGCAAATGCTGCAATGAAAATTTATGAGGAGTTAATGGAAATCAACAAACCTTATTTGAATCAATTCTACTGAAAAGTAATGGAGGAAAACTATGATTGGTCTAAATTAAGAAAGTTGCAGTTGTAATCCCCCCCCCGTATTAATAATAGTTTTAAGGGGACACAAACTTCTCAAGAATAAATTTTTACCTTTTCCTCCGTTGTATCATATCTAATACTACCTTAGGATTTGTTCCCCCTGTTACCTTTCTTCGTTCTACAAATTGTTTGGGGTCAATGATGGATTCCCAATCATTATTTTCTAATTGAACATTACCTAACCATTCATTCACTTTAGATAATGGTATTTGATAAAGTTCCTTCTTTTCTTCATTAGCACGTTTTGCTATAGTGCTTGCCTTTTTATGTGCTTTTCTAAAGGGCACACCGTAATCCCGGGCAAGTACATCGGCAAGTTCTGTGATCGTAATCATATTTTCCTTTGCTTGCTGATGAGCACGCTCTTTATTGAAATTTAATGTAAGAATAACAGCTCGCATTAATTTTATCACTCTATTAGCCTTTTGATATCCACCATACAGATGAGGCTGCAAATCATCTTCTGTGTCATTTATATCTCCGTATGGTGTATTATGAATCATATGAAGTACTGCCATCCCCTCTGCTGCAGCACTGCTAGCAATGGCGCGAGAATGTTCTACAGAAACAGGATTTCTTTTTTGTGGCATAATGCTGCTAACCTGAACATATGCATTTGATACTTGTAACAATCCAACCTCTTTTGATGACATTCGTAAAAACTCTTGAATCCATCTACCCATATTTGTCATAAGGCTTATTAATTCTTGTGCTGCTTCTATTAAATAATCCCCTGTACCAATTGCATCATAGGAATTTTCAATTAACCCATCAAACTCAAGCAAGTCGGCCATTCGCTCTCGATTTATAGGAAATCCCGTTGTAGTAATGGCAGCTGCGCCCATAGGAGATTGGTTTACTGTCTTATATGCCTGTTTTAATCTTTCAATGTCTCTTGATAAATTATCATATATTGCGACTAGATAGTGTCCGAATGTCGTTGGTTGTGCCGGTTGGGTATGAGTATGGGCAGGCATAATAGATTCTATGTGTTGTTCTGCTTGATAGAGAATTACTTGATTTAATTTCTCTGCATTATCTATAGTCTGCTCTAGATAGTTTCGTAACACTATACGGTACATTGCTTCACCCATATCATTTCTACTTTTTGCAATATGCATTTTACCCGCCAATTCATCACCAATGTGATTCCCAATTTTAGATTCTACAAGGAAAAATAAATCCTCAAACTCTTCAGTATACAATAAATCACTTCGATCCAAGCCTTCTACTAGATTTAATCCTTCAAAAACCTTATTACATTCATCCTTGGTAAGAATCCCTTGCTCTGTCAGCATAGTCGTATGCGCTTTGTTTATTTTAAACATCGCTTCAAATAAGTACTGTTTTTGGTCATTGAATATGGGTTTTAATAATTCCTCCACATACACTTCCCCTGGAAATTCAACACCATCGGTAGCTTCAAATTCATTCTTTAATTCTTTCATCCCAATTCGACCTCCAAAATATAAAAAAATTATAGTTAGTAAACCTTACTTACTTATTTAAATATTATTATTAGTCTATACAAAAGCGCTTTCATTGTAAAGCATTGATTATTCAGAAAAATGGACAAGTTAGTAAAATTATCAAATGAAAGCGTTGACTTTTCTGAAATATTTTAGTATTGTGTGATTAATTAATAAGTAAACTTTACTAACTTATTGGAAAGTGAATTGTTTTTGAAGGGAGGGAAAAACCATATATACCCGAGGCATCATGGTGAGTTCTAATAACATAAAAGACTTAAACAAAAGAATAATTATTCGTTATATTCAAAGAAATCCAGGAATTTCACGTTCTGACATTTCTAAGGCACTATCTATTAGTAAGCCAACTGTATCTAATGTTGTTGATAAATTGTTGGTAGAAGGGTGGGTCAGTGAAGAAGAAAGTATAAGAGGAAGCTCCTCTGGTGGAAGAAAACCATTCAAAATTTACTTTAACCAGGAGGCATACTATCTTGTTGGCGTAGATATTGGGGGCACCTCTGTGAAAATGGCTGTCATGAACCTTGGAGGGACAGTTATAAATCAACTATCTTTTGAAACACAACCATTTGTAGGTAGTCAACTTACCCCAGTAATTGCTGATATGATTAAAAAACTAATTAAAGATAGTAACCTTGAAAATGATCAAATATTCGGTGCAGGCATTGGAGTACCTGGAATAACTGATGTGAATAAAGGTGTTGTGGTTGATGCTCCTAGTGTTGGTTGGAAAAACGTCCCTTTGAAATCGCAAATGGAGTATCTTCTGCCATTCCCAGTTTATCTCGACAATGACGTAAATGTTGCTGCTCTAGGTGAATTATGGAAAGGAATGGGTACGGAAAATAATAATTTTCTTGTCATAACATTAGGAACCGGTATTGGTTGCGGCGTGATTATCAATGGTCAACTTTATCGCGGATCCTCTTATTCGGCAGGTGAGATAGGGTATATGGTTACTGATAAAGATACAGCAGAGAAAAAATATGAACATACTTTTACAGGTTATGGATTTTTAGATAACCATGTTGGGGGCCCTTCTATTTCACGGAGAATGCTTAGTAATTTAGTGGGCAAAAATGGTGTAAATGAAGTTTGGTCAGCAAAAAAAGTATTCCAAATGGCCATGGACAAAGATGAAATTGCCTTGGAGGTGATTAATGAAACCCTGTCGCATCTTGCCTTTGCCTTAGTAAATGTGATTTCCATTATAAACCCTGAACGGATTGTATTGGGGGGCGGAATCTCAAAATCTATGAATCAATTTTTACCATATTTATCTGCAACAATTGAAAAGCATATACCTATACAAACAGAGCTTGAAATAACATCTGTTAAGGATGTTTCATTGTTAGGGGCAGGTTATTTGTTGTTAAAAGAACACGAGTCTATTTTGAAAGATTGATTACTTAATGAATCTTGGTTTTATAAATTATGAGTAGGGGGTTTTTAAATGATTAAGAAATGGCAATTGATATTGCTGGGAATAATGGTGTTGTTTATATTGTCTGCATGCTCGGATGAAGACGGGGAAAACGCAGCAGAAGGGTCTGATGGTGATATTACATTAGAATACTGGCAGTATGCTTTCGATTCAAAGGTTAACTTAATGAATGAGTTAATTAAGGAGTTTGAGGAAGAAAATCCGGGAATTACTATTGAGCAAACAACTTTTCCTTATGATCAGTATAATGAACAGGTAGCTGCCCAAGTGCCAGCAGGAAATGGGCCAGATGTAATTAATTTATTTTATGGATGGGTTCCGTCTTATGTAGATTCTGGTTATTTACAGCCGCTGCCTCAAGATACTTTTTCACATGAGGAAATTGAAAATGAATTTTTCCCATTAGTGGAAGCTACAAAACTGGATGGTGAATACTGGACAATACCAACAGCAGTTCGAACACTAGCATTATTCTATAATAAAGATCTTTTTGAAGAAGCTGGTCTTGATCCCAATGCTCCACCCGAAACATGGGATGAACTACAGGATTATGCTGTTAAATTAACGAAAGCAGAAGACAACGGGCGAATTGAGCAGTCTGGATTAGCTTGGGAACCTTCACAACAGGGGCATCATTGGCTAAGAGATGGCTTGACGTATCAAGCTGGCGGTAAAGTTTTAGGTGACGATCGAAAAGAAGTAGTTTGGGGGGAAGGATCTGCAGGGCTTGAAGCATTTAAATATTGGTTAAGTTTCCCTGGAGAACTTGGAACCTCAGAGCAAGGTTTTTATACCGATGATGTGACGGCTTTTATGTCAGAAAAAGCTGCTATGAACATAGATGGGTCGTTTCGGATAGGAACATTGCAGAGTGATGCTCCCGATTTGAATTATGCAGTTGCTCCACTTCCTGCAAAGGATGAAAAATCCACTAATGCTTCTTTCTGGACTAATGGTATTACTTCAGACGTGGAGGGCGAAAAATTGGAAGCTGCCTCTAAATTTATAAAGTTTTTAACAAGTGAGGGTGTAATGGAAAAGTGGTTGGACGCTACAGGAGAACTTCCTGCTAAAGAAGCAGTTGCAATGCAGGATAAATATGTAAATCACGAAATATACGGTCCATTTATTGAATCATTACCTTTTGCAAATGCTCATTTCTTTATAGATGAAACTAAGGAACGTGATATTGTGATCGATGCCGCTAATAAAGTTTTATTGGAAGAAGCAGATCCAGAGGAAGCATTCAATGAAATGGTTGATTCTACACAGGAACTTTATGATGAGTATTGGAGTGATAAATAGAAGGTTTTGATGGGGGAAGGGTATTTCCCTTCTCCTTTCTTCACAATAAGGGGGTACATAATGGAACAATTAAAATCTTCTCAAGACTATGATAGAGAATATGATAAAAAAAAGGAAAAAGTTAAACAAAAAGCACCTTTCTTTTATAAACTCAGAAAGACCCATAAATATCAAAAGTATTTCTTTATATTTATCAGTCTATTGCTCCCATTAATTTTCTATTTAGGCATACGAGTTATGCCAACCTTATTTACATTTAATATGGGTTTTAGGGAGTGGAACCTCCTTGCAACTGGGGAGCGCCCCTTTGTAGGCCTTGATAATTTTGTAGCGCTGTTTCAGGATGAAGTTTTCCTTAAATCCCTTTTAAATACTTTTATTTATATTGTAATAGGCGTTGCAGGTCAATTGCTATTCGGTATAACCGTTGCGCTATTACTGCACAAGATCAATCGGTTTAAGGGCTTATTTAGAGTCATTTACTTTATTCCATATGTGACCAGTATTGTTGCCATAAGTTGGGTTTTTCAATGGCTTTTTATGGGTAACGGTTTTATTAATGATGTATTGATAAATATAGGTTTACCCCCACAACCTTTTTTAGGTTCTCCAGATCAAGCACTTTATGTTATAGCAGCAGCTATGATTTGGCAATCAATCGGATTCCAAATGGTTTTATTTTTAGCTGGATTGGGAAACATTCCACAAATGTTATATGAAGCAGCTGATATTGATGGAGCTAGCCCATGGCAAAAATTTTGGAATGTTACTGTTCCGCTACTTAACCCAACTATCGTATTTTCAGCCATTATTGGAATGATTACGTTTATCCAGGTTTCCTTCACCCAGGTAATTAATATGAGTTCAGATGGTAGCGGTGGACCGCTAGATTCTACAATTTCAGTTGTTGTTTATATCTATCAACAGGCGTTCCAACAATATGATATGGGAATGGCTTCTGCAGCAACTGTAATATTGTTCCTATTTATTTTGGGCTTGACTATTTTCCAAATGAAAGTACTAACCAAGAAATTTGATTATTAATATAGGAGGTGTGAGGATGAAACCAGGAAAGTTATTACCTTATATAGCCCTAATAATAGGCGCAGTTGTTATGCTTTTTCCATTTATCTGGATGTTATCTACTTCTTTAAAAGCACCAATGGATATATTTAATCTGAATATTATTCCAGAAAGTGCAACCTTAGCAAATTATATTGAGGTTTTACAAGAAAGTATGTTTATCAGGTGGTTTTTAAATAGTGTTATTATCGCAGTTATTACGACAGTGAGTGTAATATTCTTCGATACACTTGTTGGCTATATCATAGCAAAATTTACTTTTTTTGGAAGGAAATTTTTATTTATAGTGATACTTAGTACTTTGATGGTACCAGTAGAAATGCTAATTATTCCATGGTACATGATGAGTTCGGAACTAGGCTGGACCAATACTTATTGGGGGATACTGTTTCCGGGTCTAATGACTGGTTTCGGAGTATTTTTGATGAAACAATTCATGGAACAGATTCCAGAAGATTTATTGAACGCTGCACGAATTGACGGCATGAATGAGTTTTCAATTTTCTTTAAGATAGCTGTTCCGCAAGTGTGGCCAGCAATATCTGCTTTAGGTATTTTTTCTTTTCTTAGTAACTGGAACGCGTTTCTGTGGCCATTGATTGTAACAGAATCCTCAAGTCTTCGAACCTTGCCTGTAGGGTTATCGTACTTTTCATCTGGGGAGGCTGAATCCCAATGGCATTTGATAATGACTGGAGCTACTATTTCTGTTATTCCATTAATTCTGGTTTTTATTCTACTGCAGCGTCATATAATTAAAGGTATTGTTTTAACTGGTATGAAGTAATGAAGAGAAACATGCTATTAAAATAGGGTGCATCTCCTAGGTGAACATTTTTGGGAGATGCATTCTTTAATTAGTCGTCCACATGGGAACGTTGGGATGGTAGGGGCGTTTTATTTGTCCCAGACCCAAGCTTTCAAAAACTCCGCATGAAAAATACGATCACGTTTTCAGTCATCAGCTCCCCTAATTACCAAAATCAGTCCAATCATAATTATTCTCCCTCTGTTTTTGTTCATTTTCTTCTTTTTTACTTTTAACATTTTTTACTTTTGTAAATGTCATAATATAGCCGCAATCCTCACAAGCATATTTATAAACATCAGAATGGCGATCAATAAAGGATTTCTTTTCTTCTGGTACTAGCATTAGATTAATATCTGCCCTCGCATCTGTTTGATGGTCTAGTTCAGTATTTACATCGACATCGATATCAACTGGGTACTCGAAACTGTTTGCAATAGTTCTTACATCATTATAAGCTGTTGAATATATATCAACATTAACATCAATAGTATAATATCCTTTACGGAAATGCTCTCCGCCACATACAAGACATTTTATTTCACTCACAACAATTCCCCCTCATCTAAATGTATATTTTTTGATAAGGATTGTTATGATAGCATGGTGTTTTTTGGGCTACTTTCTCTTGGGTCAGCGGTCCATTTTTTGCTAAAGCAGAAAATACCTTTCTTTTAAGTACTATCGTTTCTCAAGCTGAAAAAGTGGCATCTGGATAAAAATATTTATCCGATGCCACTTTTATTACGTGAGGATCGATTATAGTTAAAATAGATACTATTTCTTGTTTCATATCTAATTGGATGGTGTGTAGCGGGACGGTGAACCTGACCCTCCGTCCCGTTATAACCTTCTTTCACATGATTTATCAAGTTTAATTGAAGGATTTTTTTCAGTAAGAAAGGATATAAATTTCTTCATATCCCCTTTTTTCTTTAAAAACTCAACACCTATCTTCATCTTTAGTTTACCCTGATGATTATATAATGAATAATAAGCGCCTCTATCCCCTTCGAGGGACAACAGGGGACAGGTCCATCGTCCCGGTACCACAGCAGCGGGACAAGGGACCTGACCCTATGTCCCAAGCTTACGCACATCCAGATTACCGCCAGAAACAACACATGCTATGTTTTTTTCTTGTACACCCAACTTCCCAAACATCGCCGCAGCTATTGCGACAGCACTGGATGGTTCAATGACCTGTTTCATTCGTTCGAGAATAAAAAATAGGGCCTGCTGGATTTCTGTTTCACTGACTAATACCAGGTCGTCTAAATACTTTTGCACAATCGGAAATGTCAGATCACCAGGCTGACTCGTTCGCAGCCCGTCGGCAATTGTACTTGTTCCAGGAATTGATGTGATTATTCCATTTTCCAACGAAAGGTGTGTATCGTTAGCTATTTCCGGTTCGACTCCAATAACTTTCACATGTGGTTTCGTTTCCTTGATTGCTGTTAATATTCCGGAAATAAGACCACCTCCACCGACGGGAACAACTACCACATCAACATCATCTAACTGCTTCAATATCTCCACTCCTACTGTACCTTGCCCTGCCATGATATATGGGTCGTCATATGGGGGAATAAACACGCCATTCTTTTTAGCTGCTAATTCCTTTGCGCGAGGCAATCTTTCTGCTGAAGTCGTCCCACATTCCTCGATTTCACCATTATAGTTTCGGATGGCATTCAATTTACTGGCCGTTGCATCCTCAGGCACAACAATTGTGGCTGGAACTCCAAGGATGTTGGAAATATAAGCAACTGCTTGCCCGTGATTTCCAGAGGAAGCTGCTGTTACGTATGTCGCCCCATCTTGAACGGCTTGTTTCACTTTATTTGTAGCACCTCTTATTTTAAAGGAACCTGTTTTCTGCAAATGTTCACTTTTTAAAAACATGTTATTCCCGCAAATTGAAGAAAGCGCTGTGGAAGTAAGGATTGGTGTTTCATTGATCGTATCAGAAATCTTTTCAGCAGCTTGATGAATGTTTTTTAGTGTGATCAATTGATACAACTCCTTTATGGGGGACAAGAGGGACAGGCTCATCGTCCCGTTAATTATGTGATTTATTTTACCATATAATCTAGCAGTTTTCTTTTCGATTAAATTAATTGAGATTTGGTGATAATGCCTAATAATATTTCAAGTTTGTTTTTTAATGATAAAAAAAGGGAAATATTACATTGTGCGTATTTATGCAGATATCACAGACGATATAGACAGTCTGACTGCAGAAATGATATGTTTAGAGAGATTTCACAAACGAAGGAGTGAACACAAATGTTGAGATGGTTATTTGTGTTTGTTGCTATTTTATTTATGGTGTCGATTCAAACACCAGATACAGTGCAGAAAACGTGGAAGGCTGACAAAATAGAAGCAGCGACTTTTGATAAATGGACAATAAATATAAAAGAATGGCTCGCTGACAATGATATAAGTATAGCGGAAGTTAAAGATAATTTAACTCAATTGGTGAGAGTTCCAAGAGGTGGAGAAACGAACCCAGGAAGTTCTACAGAGCAAAGTGCGTCCTCGGACCTTGAGGCTAAAGATCCTTCCGAGTTTGAGAAGAAAGTAGTTGAACTCGTTAATGAAGAACGGGCAAAAGAGAACTTAGATCCACTAAAAATGCATGACCGTCTAAGCAGTCTTGCCAGAAAGAAATCGCAGGACATGGCTGAAAACAATTATTTTAGCCACACATCGCCAACATATGGTTCACCTTTTGATATGATGCAGCAATTCAACTTTAACTATAGCTTAGCAGGTGAAAATATTGCAGCCGGGCAACGCAGTCCTGAACAGGTTGTAGAGGGTTGGATGAACAGTGAAGGTCATCGGAAAAATATTATGAAGGATGGATTCACGCATATTGGTGTTGGATATGTTGAAGGTGCTGGGCTGCCATATAAGACCTACTGGACGCAATTATTTATGACACCAAGGTAGGTTGGGGGAGGTTAATTGATTTGAAAGTAACCAAGATATACAAAAAGGGCGATAAAGATATTAATGAGGATGCCTATGTTATAAATGAAGATGCTCATATCTTTGCAGCTATTGATGGTGCAACAGGTTTGGATGGTATGCCGGGCTATCTAGCATCACATGCTGTACAGAAAGAATTGCAGCAGGTTACACAAGCTAAATCCCTCTATGAAAGTATGCAGGCAGCAAATTACAGATTAAGTGAAAAAGCTGTGGAATACTATGAGACTAGTTTTAGAAATTTAGATACTCCCAGTATTAATGAGATACCTAAAAAGCAGAGAAGTTCAACAGGTGTAGCTGCTGTCCAATTTGAGCAAGACGGGTTAGCTTTTGACTATTTTCATGCAGGAGATTGCATGCTATTTCTGAAATATGAAAGCGATGAAATACGAACTGTCACTTATGATTTGGTCCAATACCTGGATCAAGAGGCAATTAGTGAATTGGTTAAGTTACGTGAGGAAGCAGGGAACGATTTGGATTTAAAAGAGCTTCGAGAAAAGGTTAAACCTACGTTGCTACGGAATCGGGATAAGCTTAATTCGGCTGATGGTTACAGCATTATTGATGGCAGTGATAAGGCGTTTGTTTATATTGAGTATGGAAGAATTCCGCTCAATCGAGTTATCGGAATTCTTTTATTAAGTGACGGGCTGCTTTTGCCAACAGAATTGGATGAAATCAATGCGTGGAGTAAGACTGCTGAAATAGCTTTTAACGATGGTCTAGATGGATTATTGGCTGAAGTTGAGAAAAGAGAAGAAGATGATCCGCAATGTATCCAATTTCCTCGAATGAAACAGAGAGATGATAAGACAGGGGTTTTGGTTGAATTGTAATTGAATTGTAGTAGGGTAGGACTAAAGCTATAGAGTCCAGAGAAGCTCCAACAGATAAAAAGAACAAACAGTTAATGTTCCTTCAATAGTCTTATTCAGCATCCTCGGCTGCTTGCGAAAATCCACTAAATCAATTTCTTTTTTGTAAGCAGGGCGTTCCTACTTCCGCTGTTAACAAATTTTCCTAAATCTGAAAATATAAAAAAGTCTGTTAATATGTAAAGTATTTAACAGACTTTTTATTTTGCTTAGGGCACAATTGTACTAGTTAGTGGTATTGATTAACCTTGATAATTTTGGGATGTGATAAAACTTACCTTTTTTTACTAAAATTTGTTGTTTCAACAAATTATTTACCGTATTTGCGACTGTTACTCTACTTGTCCCAATTAGGTTTGCAAGTTCTTGATGAGTAAATTGAATTCGGATGGTAATTCCGTCGTCCTTTTTATTACCGTAGTTCATAGCAAGATGGTAGAAAGCGTCACAAATACGTTTTATAGAACTTCCATATGAAAGGTGAAGGTTATAGACAGTAGCTAATCGTAATTTGGTGTTTAGCAAATCAATGTATTGTGCCATAAGATCTTTATTATCATAGATAATCGATTCAAATTTGGCGTAGGGTATATACGCAATGCTAACTGAAGAGGCAGTTACTGCATTTTCAAAGTAGGTGTTATCTTTTCGTACCCGGTTTTCGCCCATTAGACAGTTTTTTCCGGCTATTGATATCGCTTTTTCTCTCCCATCACTTGATAGCATAAATAGTCTTACACGTCCGGACAGAACTAGAAAAACAGTGTCTGCTTGATCGCCTTGGTCGTAGATATGAATGTTTGAAGTGAGTTCTTTCGTTTTCGCTTGGTCAATAAGTGGGCTCCAGTCATAGTCTAAGTTTTCTAACCAAGGGGATATTGTTTGCGTTAGTATTTCCATTTTAATTATGAACCTCCCACTATATTTATAGTTTTGAAAGGAATGATTATAGTGATAAATGATATTAATAAAATAAGAGAGTCTTTTCCAATTTTAAAAAATAAAATCCAACTTTCAAGCTGCTCTCAAAGTGCGATGCACGTTGATGTGAAAGAGTCTATTAATAAATACATGTCCTCCTGGGAAGAGAACGGAATGGATTGGGGAGGATGGATGCAAGCTTGTGAAAGCGCTCGTTCTGAATTTGCAAAAATGATTAATGCTGATCCTAGTGAAATAGCTATTGTATCTAGTGTATCACATGGTGTATCAAGTATAGCAACTAGTTTAACAGATCAGAAGAGAAAAAAAGTTTTAGTTGCTGATTTCGACTTTCCTACAGTTGGTCATGTTTGGCTATCTCATCAAGATAAATTTGATATAGATTTTATTGGTCATAAGAAAGACGGATTTATTGAGGCTGAGGATTATGATAGTCACATTGATGATCAAACATTAATTGTAAATACCTCGCATGTTTCCTTTTATGATGGTTTTAAACAAGATTTAAAGGAAGTTGCAAAAGTTGTCCATGAAAAGGGAGCGTATTTATCTGTAGATGCTTATCAATCGTTAGGTCAATGTCCTATTGATGTTAAGGAAATGGATATAGATATGCTGACTGCCGGTTTGCAAAAGTACGCATTAGGTATTCCAGGTATCGCATTTTTATATATTAAGAAAGAAATTGCGGACCGGATGACACCTAAAATTACAGGATGGTTTGGGCAGAGTAATCCATTTGCATTTGATATTAAAAACGTTGACTACGGAGGGGGGACAAGGCGCTTTGATTCAGGAACATTTCCGATGATTAACGGTTTTGCGGCAGAAGCTGCGTTAAAAGTATTAAATCAATACTTAATAGGTGATATTGAAGAACATTTAAAACTATTATCTCAGATTGCGATTGAAGAAGCAGCAGAAAGGGGGTTAATGGTTAAAAGTCCTAATTCACTAAAGAGTAAAGCTTCTAACACTGCAATTTATGTAGAAAATGCATCAGAAGTTGAGGGTTTATTAAAGAATGAAGGTATTATTGTTTCAGCTCGAAATGACGTTGTTAGAATCGCTCCACATTTTTATAACACCAAAGATGACGTTAGGTTAGCAATAAAAGAACTTGCTAAATTAGTTAATTAATCTTTTGGAGGAGGAGTCAACATGTCTCGAGATAAGCAGGATGTAACGAATAGAAAACTGGAATTCTATGGGGGCGTACCGATTTTACTGGTTCCCTTTGGGGTAATGTTTATTGGAATCTTATGGCTTGGGTTTACTGGAGCAGCTTTACCAGAAGCCTTTTGGCCGATGATTTTATTAGCTTTACTAGTAGGACTAATGTTAGCAAAGAATAAAAAGGTATATATAGACTCACTAATACAGGGGATTACCTCGCGTATGCTGGCAATTATGTTATTAGCATGGTTTTTAGCAGGAATTATGGCTAAGTTATTGCAATCAACTGGCCTTGTTGAAGGATTGGTGTGGTCTTTATTGGAAATAGGGTTATCAGTTGCATGGTTTCCGTTAATTGCATTTTTGATTACAGCTCTTATTTCTATGGCAACTGGAACAGCAGTTGGCTCGTTAATTGCAGCGAGTCCTATATTATTCCCTGTTGGCTATGCGCTAGGAGGAGATCCGTTGCTAATAATTGGTGCAATTATTGGTGGTGCTTATGTAGGTGATAATTTGGCTCCTATTTCAGATACGACAATAGTTTCTGCGTATTCGCAAGGAACAGATATTGATAGAGTTGTTAAGAGTCGCCTTAGGTACGCAATTGCTGCAGGTTCGATAACTATAGGGCTTTATATCATTTTTGCACTTTTTTCTAATAGTTCAGGATCAGTTCAGCCACCTGAAGATATTTCACCTCTAGGATTAGTTATGTTATTAGTTCCTGCACTACTGTTGTTTTTAATGATAAAAGGGCGAGACCTTGTTGAGGGTTTATTATACTCTAATGCCTTTGGACTTATTTTGGGGCTTGTGACAGGCTTAATAGGGTTCAAAAATATTTTGTCTATAAACCGTGAGGAGTTCACTGCTGGAGGGATTATTTTAGATGGTATTTTTGGGATGGTAGGAGTTGCTGTCTTTACAATATTCCTGATGGCCTTAATTGGGACACTTCAACGTGGTGGTTTTTTGGATTGGCTAATTGAAAAGGCTGAGATTGTAGCTACTACACCACAGCGTGCTGAAGTTGTAATTGTATTCGCTACGCTAATTTTAAATGCACTAACGACAGCCGGCACCCCTTCAATGGTTATGTTAGGTGATTTTGTTAGAAGACTTGGACACAAATTTAGGATTCAGCCCTGGAGAAGAGGTAATTTACTTGACGCCGGCTCCACATCAATTATTGGATTTTTACCTTATAGTGTAGGGTTGTTAATTCCGTTTGCATTTGTTGGCGGAACGGTTGATTTAGCTGTATATCCAAATTTTAACCCAGTAGGTGTTGTACCTTATGTGTTTTACTGTATAGCTATGGTCATTGTAATCGTGTATGCAGCATTTAGTGGATGGGGTCTTGAATTTATGAGTGAAGATGAATATCAAGCAGAATCAATAGATATTTATGGTCATGAACAAAATGATAACGATTTCAATAAGGCGGCGAAGTGAGGATTGTTAGATGGTATATTTTGATTATGGCTCACTAGGTATACCAGATAAAGAGGCTCTAAAGGAAGCAGAAGCATTTTTAACTCAGCTACCAATGAATATTATAAGCGAAAAAGACTATACATTGGAAATGGTAACACTAGTAGAGAAAACACGAGAACAAATAGCTGATTTATATAACGTTTCTGCTGATAACATAGCGTTTATTTCCAATACAACAGAAGGTCTCGGTACTATTGCATCTGCTTTAAGAGATTCTGAAATTGATGTTGAAGTAGGGGTTCCAGATATTGAGTTCATGTCCAGTGCACTCGTATGGGATCGTTCTGATGGAATACACTACTGCCAGACCAGGGATGGGATAATTTCTGCGAATACAATAAATAACTGTTTGAGCAGGGATGCCAATATTCTGTGCATGAGTGCTGTTCAAGAAGTAAGTGGATACCGTTTCTCATTCCAGGATCTTTTGAAGTTACGTGACAAAAAGTCTAATGAATTTTGGATAATTGATGGGATTCAGGAGGCAGGTGTATTTAGACGTGACTTAAAAAATGATCAGATTGATGCATACATTGTGGGTGGACATAAATTATTAAATAGCCCATTTGGATTAGGCTTTATGTACATTAGTGATCGTTTGCTTAAACAAATATGTCCAGCTTATTATGGATACTTTAATCTTAAGGAGCCTAAGGTAGGTTGGGTTAATTATCTTGAATCACGAACACGGAAGTTAGTTGATTTAACTGATATGTCACGTCGAAATGATGCCAGTATTTTTGAGTCAGGTGGAATGATAAATGCCCTTGGAGCCCTGATGCTAAGTAAAAGTATTGCTTGTTGGCAGAACTTTGGCATAGACGTTGCTATAGAACATATTATGAAGTTACAAAAATTATTTAGAAGTAGAATGTATTTAATGGAAGGTTATGAGATTTTAGGGAGTGATTCACTAAATACATGGTCATCCATTATAACATTAACAAATAAAGATGGGATTGATAAAGAGAGGCAGTTATTTAATAAACTTTCCGAGAACGATATGAAAGTTAGTTTACGATCTATTAACGGAATTGGAGGAATTCGAATCGGGTTTCATTATAGAACAACGGAAACAGAAGTTGAGCAGTTGGTTGAGATGATTAATGGATAGATATTTAAATAGACGCCCATTGACTAATCCTCAGCAAACCCCACAAATATTATGTGGGGTTTTTTAAATGTGTGGCTAATTTTTATGAAAGAAGGATTCATCAATATGCATAAATAGGAACAAAAACCATTGACACATGCAAGGCAAGATGAGTATACTGTAATAACCAAGTTAGTTGATAGGAATTGTCGTGAAAAGGAGGGAGTTCATTGTTTCTTGAATTGAATCATGTTGGAAAGACTTTTACAGACGAGGAGAAGCAGTCATCATTTGAAGTATTTTCCGATATTGACATAAATGTATCTGAGAACGAATTCGTGTCTATTCTAGGACCCTCTGGCTGTGGGAAATCAACCTTACTATCGATGATCGCAGGGCTTGAGAGCGCAACGTCAGGGTCAATTCTGCTTCAGGAAAAGGAAATTAAACAGGCCGGACGAGAACGCGGTATGGTTTTTCAGCAACCTTCCTTATTCCCATGGCTCAATGTTCGAGATAACATTACCTTTCCATTAAAAGGAATTATGAGTAAAAAAGAAGCTAATGAACGGGCCGATCACTATCTTAAAATGGTCCACTTAAGCAGATTTAAAAACAGCTTTATTTATGAACTGTCAGGCGGGATGCAGCAACGTGTTGCCATTGCTCGAGCTCTCGCAATGGATCCGAAGGTCTTATTAATGGATGAACCATTTGGAGCGTTGGACGAACAAACACGCCATATACTGCAGGATGAGTTAATAAAAATTTGGCAGGAAACACAAAAAACGATCCTCTTTGTAACGCATAGTATCCAGGAAGCTATTAAACTGTCAGATCGTGTCATTGTGATGGGGACGCGTCCCGGCAGAGTGATTTCTGATTTTAAAGTCGATATACCAAGACCTAGAAAGCGTGAGGACCAAGTCGTAATTGAACATGAAAAGAAAGTCATGGATTTGCTTGAAGGTGAAATAAAAAAAGTCTTAGAGGAAGAGTTATCAAATGAAATTCAATATAGTCGTTAAACGTGTATTATTTTTGGCTGCAATCATTGGATTATGGCAGTTAGTTTTTTCGATAAATGTGTTTGCAGATGTTGTTTTTCCGTCCCCTGGTAAAGTTTGGACAGCATTGTATGAAGGATTTACGCAAGGGGATTTCGTCAAGGCACTAGGGGCGAGTTTTAAACATTTATTTGCAGGATTGTTCATGGCGATTCTCCTGGGAACGATTGTCGGTGTGATACTAGGCAAATCGAAACAGGCGGATGAAACAGCGGGCATGTATTTAATTGCATTGCAAAGTATACCGAGTATTGTCTGGGTTCCGCTTGCTATTATGTTATTTGGATTCACCGAATTTGCTGTCGTATTTGTCGTTGTGTTAGGCGGCACATTTGTGATGGCCTTAAATGTCAGGTCGGCAATTCATAATGTACCACCTCACTTCGTTCGAGCAGCAAGAACGATGGGAACAAGCGGGTTTGGATTATTTTACCGTGTTGAAGTACCTGCAAGTATTCCATATTTCATGTCTGGTGTCAGGCTTTCCTGGGCATTCAGCTGGCGCGCATTAATGGCTGGTGAATTATTGAGTAATGGTCCCGGATTGGGATATTCATTGAGATACGCACAAGACTATGCCAGGATGGATCAGGTTATTGCCATTATTATCATTATCGGACTGATTGGAGCAATCGTCGATCAACTTGTATTTTCTAAATTAGAGAAAAATGTTATGAAACGTTGGGGATTAGTTAAATAAAATGAAGGGTGGAAGTGGAAAATGAAGAGATTTTTATCAATTATAGCATTAGCAGCACTTAGTCTCGTATTAGCTGCATGCGGGAGCAGTGGTGAAGCATCAGGTGGAGATGAAAGTGGTGATGGTTCAAAAGAAATTACGATAGGATACTTCCCAAACATTAACCATGTTGCTGGGATGGTAGCTGAAGAAAAAGACTTGTACTCAGAAACACTACCAGACGGAACAACAGTAAAATATCAGTATTTCCCGGATGGTTCAGCCTTTATGACAGCTATTGAAACAGGTGACATCCAAGGTGGACTCGTTGGACCAGGGCCAGCGATGAATCACTTCACAAGTGGAGCAGAAATTAATGTTGTTGGTGCAGGATCAACAGGTGGTACGGTGATTATGGCTAGAAAAGACGCCAATATCGAATCACCAGAAGACATGAAAGGAAAAACTTTTATCTCACCACGTGTAGGCTGCACGCATGATGTTCAATTTGAAACAATGATGAAGGAAGAATATGGCATCACATCCGACCGAACTGGTGGAGAGATGAAGCATGTTACAGGTAAACCAGCAACATATCACAGCATGTTTACCACAGGAAACGTTGATGCAGCTACAGTTCCTGAACCATGGGCATCTGTTATCGAGGAAAAAGGAAGCGGTAAAGTACTCGTAGATACTAAAGATGTTGCATATGGTGAAACATTACCAGCAGCTGTATTTGTAACGTCACGAGATCTAGTCGAAAACAAACCTGACCTCGTTCAAAGTATCGTGGATGGTCACAAAAAAGCAACAGAGTTCATTCAAGATAACCCAGCAGAATCTAAAGAAATTGCTATCAAAAAGATAAAGGAAATTACCGATCAGGAACTTTCCGCATCTGTTATTGATAACGCATGGGAACGAATTAATTTCACGTATGAAGTTGATGCAGAAGTATTACAAGAATTCGCAAACTCCTCCCATGATCTTGAATTCTTAAAAGAAAAACCAGACCTAGAAGGATTAGTTGATACTAGTTTTATTGAATAATAAAGGAAAAAGCCAGCCACGGAGCTGGCTTTTTGCTTGGACTGGGACGCTGGGGACAGGAACCTTGTCCCAGTGATAGAAATGGGGGGGACAAGGGACCTGACCCCACTGTCCCGTGACAGTTCCCTGGTAGTATTGTAGAGTAGAAGAATCAACTGTGGAATTAGGTGAAGAGTTTTATGGTTAAAATATATATTTTATTATTACTGGTAATGTTAATGTGGGGGTTAAATCTATCGGCGCTGAAGGTGCTTGTTGATGCAATTGACCCGATGCTGTTGACGTCTTTTAGAATTATGACTGCCGGGGTTGTTGTGCTGATAATTTGTGCTGTGATGGGGATATTCAGGTTACCTCGCAAGCATGAGTGGCTGGTCATTTTTTACATAGCTATTTTTAATGTCGTTTTACATCATTCGTTTGTTGCGATTGGTCTAGATTTGACATCGGGTATAAACGGTGGGTTGATTTTAGGGATGATGCCTCTGGTTACCGTGATGATGACTGTAATCATTTTGCGTGAGCGTGTTACGTGGCTCAGGGTCTCTGGCTTCATTTTAGGATTTATTGGAGTGGTCGTAACAACATTGACAGGTGCTGATGGATTGGCTGCTATTTCATTAGGTGACTTCATCGTGTTTCTGGGAGTTATCGTTCAGGGGTTTAGTTTTGTTTTGATTAGCAAACTGAAACCGACATTTGATCCACGTCTGGCAACTGGTTACATGCTTTTACTTGGCTCGGTTTTTATTTTTATATTGAGCCAGGCTTTTGGTTCAGAAATTCAGGAGATTACCTATCTGTTTGATTGGAAGCTGGGAGCGGTGTTTTTGTTCAGTGCAGTTTTTGCATCAGCGTTTGGCCATATGACATATAATTATGCCATAAAAAAAGTAGGACCAGCAGAAGCAGCCCTATTTATCAATATGAACACACTTTTTGCGATCACCGGAGCATCTATCTTTTTAAATGAAGTAATTACGATGAATCACATAGTTGGATTTATCTTGATTTTGAGCGGTGTATTTATTGGAACAGGTGCTGTAGAGTATATGTTGATGAAGAGGAGAGGGACGTAGGGTCAGGTTCCTCGTCCCGCATCTACCAGCCTCTCATTGCCCCAAGCCCCCTGCCTTCCAAATTCTTTATGAATTCGAAGACAATACTTTTATATGAATTTCCGTACAATATGGATTTTATAGTCTATTTTACCTGTATTTAACAGTTAACTAGGTGAACACTACTATTTGTTATAAAATTAAAACAATTCTAATTAATCATGAAAATATAAGTCTATTACTCTATAATTAAACTATCAAATCACTTAGGAGGAATAGACATGAAGAAGTTAATCAAGTTAGCAATTCCTATCACGTTTGTATTCACATTAGTCTTCTCATCAAGTGTTACTGCAGACCCGCAATCTCGTCCTAATGGCCCTTACGTCGAAAACGAACAAAACATTTCGCTTTCTAGCTATATGAGTAATGAGGAATTATACAAAAAACTCCAGAAACTGGAAAGAAACTCTAATGGAAAAATGAAGCTTGATATAGCAGGTTATTCAAATCTATCACCAGATGGATATAGTACAGCGGAGGACAAGGGTGAACCACTCCATGTTGTGAAATTTGGTGATAGTGATCCAGATAAGAAACGAGTACTTATTACTACACAAATCCATGGCAATGAACAAATTAGTACGGAAGCTGCCTTGGATATTATCAAAAAGCTTTCATCAAATGGTAAAGAAGTAAATGAAATTTTGGAAAATGTATCGATATGGATTATGCCACGTATTAATCCGGAAGGTGCAGACAATAAATATGAGGATAGCTGGTATCCAACTAGGTATACGCATCAAACTTGGGATCCGGAAGCATTAGGATTACCGGCTGATACTTTAGCACCTTGGTATTATAATGAGGATGGCAGTGAACGAGCTCAAAATAACAATGGGCGCATCGTTTATGGAATTCCGGGATATGATCAGAATAGGGACTATAACCCGAATCTTGACCTTAATATTGAAGACCAGGACAAGTCAGAAGTTGCTGATTTTCTGAATAGTCGCTCTACCAATAACAGTAGATACGGTGGCTTTTATGTAACAGCTGAGTCAAGAACGGTAACATCTGTATTTCAGGAATTTCAGCCTGATGTGTTTGTAGATGTTCACCACCGTGGATTTAACACTTTATCAGACGAGGACAATCGTTCCGTTCCTGTTCAGCTTGCTGCCGTTGTAGCGACACAATCGTATGAAGATCCTTTTTCTGGTAAAAAATATGAGGTTGATGAGGATGTCTTAAAGCTTGGAAAACAAGTAAACGCACTTTCTTATCTTACATTACAAAATGGTAACTCACATTTTGGAGCAATTCAAAAGTATCCAGATGTAAATTTGCCTGGTACTGCATTAGGAGCATTTGCACTAAATGATGCTGCTATTATGTTAATTGAAATTAAAGGCCAAACCCAAACATTGGGCCAAAAACAAAATGGTATGCTTAAAGAAACTGTTAAAAAGCCACTTTATGAAGTGTTTAAGGGGCTATCAGATGGAACGATTAATGATGTAGATCCACAAATCTACGATGATATTCCTGTATCAACTAATAGAATAAGTGATCCGACAACTAGGGAAGATGACGCTTTTTAAGTTGATCCGAATAAGAGAGTAACCACCTCATTTTTAGGGAGGTGGTTATTTTTTCGGATAGAATTTTCAACTACCGATGACTCAATGCAAATAAGGGGATAGCTCATGAAGCTTGTCCTCAGGTAATGCTTTTTCTATCATGGGAAAAATCACTCGTTCTTCCTTTCGGATATGTGCCTCTAACAGTATACCCAACTCGTGCATGACATCTAAACTGACATCTTCTCCATTGATAAGATTATCCATTTGTGCGCGTATCTTTACGTGTTCCAAAAGCATCTCTATTATCTCCGGCTGATCTACTTTTGCATACTGGGCGTATGCAGGTAAAAGAAATTCCTCTTCTTCCCTGAAATGCTGTTGCCCATTTGGATTCCAGAATTCATCGGTTTCCTGCTTAATTTCTTCTATTGTTAAACGGCTTTCATCTGTTCCAGCTCGTTTTAGCTTCAGTGCTAAGTGCAGCCCAATCATATGGTGACGTGACAGAGGTTGTAGTGACTCATGACGTTTAATGCCTTTACGGTTTGCCATTATAATCCTCCTCTTGTGCCTATCCAATTTTTTCCTCATTATAGCATTTTCAGGATTAGGGACAAGCACCTGACCCTCCGTTCCGGGTTAATGAAATTCTAGTTTTAGGTAAGTATATAAATAAGTTCGAAATCAATTCATTTACATATTGGGTTTGATACTTTATAATCAATTAGACATTATTCCGATAAGATTACTGGGGGTATAAATATGAAAAAATTATTTTATTTGTTGGTACTGGCAAGTTTAGTGGCTGTTCTATCGGCATGTGGATCTGGCGAAGAGCAGCAAAATAACAGTGCAGATAATGAATCAGGAGAAAAAACGGCTAGTTTATATGATCAAGTTATGGAAAAAGGTGTTCTTACTGTAGGAACGGAAGGCACATATGCTCCGTTTACATTCCATAATGCAGAAGACAAATTAACTGGCTATGATGTAGAAGTCATCCGGGAAGTTGCAAATAGAATGGGTGTTGACGTTGAATTCATGGAAACAAAATGGGATTCGATGTTTGCAGGCTTGAATTCAAAACGATTTGATCTTATCGCTAACCAGGTAGGAATCAATGAAGAACGTAAGGCGAACTATGATTTTTCCGTGCCTTACACATATTCATCAGCAGTGGTTGTTACACCTAAAGATAATGAAAGTATTGATTCGTTTGACGATTTAAAAGGGAAAAAGTCCGCACAGTCCCTTACAAGTAACTTTGAAGAGATTGCTAAAGAAAATGGGGCGGAAATCGTTAGTATTAAAGGTTTAGCTCAATCAATTGAATTGCTGAAGCAAGGTAGAGCAGATGTAACAGTGAATGACAGACTCGCCGTCCTCGACTATATCCAGCAGCAGGGATCAGAGCAAATTAAAATTGCTGCCAAACAGGATGATGCTTCCAAAACGGCATTTGCTTTTAATAAAGGGAATGAGGAACTAGTTAATGCGGTTGATAAACAATTGAAGGCAATGAAAGAAGATGGCACACTAGCTAAAATTGCAAAAGAATGGTTTGGTGAAGATGTTTCTTCCAAGTAATATGTTATTTACCATAGATGCAACGATGGGAGGCTGGGAGTTATTCAAAAACTCTTTGCTTCCAATGATTTTAGGCGGGATTCAATATACAATCCCGCTTACTTTAATAGCATTTACCGTTGGCTTATTGTTCGCACTATTGCTTGCCATCATGCGGCTTTCCAAATCAGCATTTCTCCGCGCACCGTCTATTGCAATTGTATCGGCAGTCAGAGGGACGCCCTTGCTTGTTCAATTATTTATTGTGTTTTATGGGCTGCCAAGTCTTGATGTAACGATTGACCCTTTTCCAAGTGCGGTTATTGCATTTTCGATTAACGTAGCGGCATATGCATCAGAAATTATTCGTGCTTCTATTTTATCTATTTCAAAGGGTCAATGGGAGGCTGCATATACGATTGGGATGACCCAAAATACAGCGCTTAGGCGAATAATTCTTCCTCAAGCGACAAGGGTATCCGTGCCACCGTTATCCAATACGTTTATCAGTCTGGTGAAGGATACGTCGCTTGCTTCGTTAATTCTTGTCACGGAGTTGTTCAGGAAGGCACAAGAGATTGCGGCTGTAACATACGATTTCATGCTTATATATATTGAAGCGGCATTTTTATATTGGGTTGTTTGCTTTCTGTTGTCACTTGTTCAGCAGGCAATCGAAACCCGACTGGAGCGTCATATTTCTTCCTAGGAAGGTGAATTATCTGTGTATTTAACTGTGAATGGCTTGACCAAATCATTTGGAGAGTTGGAAGTATTGAAAGACATAAATTTAACAATCGAAAAAGGAAAAGTATTATCAATTATAGGTCCTTCAGGTTCAGGGAAAACAACACTACTTCGCTGCCTGAATGCATTGGAACAGCCAAATGAAGGAACCTTTTCATTTCATGATTCTTTTAATCTGGATTTTTCCAACAAAATCCATAAACGGGATGTATTGAAATTGAGAAGAAAGTCCGGGATGGTGTTCCAATCCTATAATCTTTTTCCACATAAAACTGCACTGGAGAATGTGACAGAGGGTCCCATTATTGTGCAAAAAGGTAAGAAGGAAGAGGAGCAAAACAGGGCAATAGAGTTGCTTACAAAAGTAGGGTTAAAGGATAAAGCAAATCTTTACCCAAATCAGTTATCCGGCGGTCAGCAGCAACGGGTTGGTATTGCGCGAGCATTGGCAATTAAACCTGAACTGATGTTATTTGATGAACCTACTTCTGCTTTAGACCCAGAGTTAATCGGAGAAGTATTATCCGTCATCAAAGACCTGGTAAAAGAAAATTGGACAATGGTTGTCGTAACCCACGAATTACAATTTGCCGATCAGGTATCCGATGAAGTCCTGTTTATGGATGAAGGTTATATCGTCGAACAAGGTCCTCCAAGTCAAGTTCTTAAGGAACCAAAAGAAGAGCGGACGAAGCAGTTTCTGAAAAGGATACTGAATCCAGCGTAACGGACCAGAGTTCTGGGTATGAATGTAAAAAGCCGAAATTCCATTTAGGAGGAATTTCAGCTTTTTTGACAAGTAAGAAAGTGTAGATACTTTCTTACTGCATAATTGCAACTAAGGCTTATCTATATTAAAGCTTGGCGATAAGCCAAGTTTTCTAATGGGGCGAGGGGCGACCTCGGGATTGGCATTAATGGGACGAGGAACCTGACCCTCCGTCCCGTTGAATAGCTTTTCTCGCCAATTTATCTGCGTAGTTATTTTTATCAGGTATCCACTTGATAAAAAAGTATGGAAAGCTGCTTGAATTATCTCTAATTTTCTCAAGTAAGGGGAGAAAGGTTTGATTTTTCGTGAAATCTTTTTCAATTGTATCTACTACTAACTTTGAATCCGACCGAAATGACAGTATTTCATCTGGAAAATTTTCCATGCAAATTTCCAATGCTTTTAACACAGCATGAAATTCTGCTTCATGGTTTGACATTTCTCCTAATGGAAATGAATATTCGTATATTTTTCCGTTTGCTTTTATATAAACACCAGCACCACTAATTCCCGGATTGCCATTTGATGCCCCATCTGTGTAAACATTAATCAATGCTTTTATCTCCTTTTTAAGCGAGTCTTGTAAAGAAATTATATCAGTTTAGCGTACAGTTTACCTGAATTATTTTGCTCCGCAAAGAAATTAGCTTTTATAAATAGGTGTAAAGAATCATTAAAAACTGTGACTATATACACGATAATACAACTAACAACATAAATCGTACGAAAGGGCAAAATCGTTGAAAAGCGATGACGCAAAACTACAGGGGCTAAAGTCGGATGACAATGCTTGCCAGATATCGAATACGACCTCCGTCGATTTATGGTATTGCAAGGAGGAATATGTTTGAAGAAATTTTACTATCGTGGTAGGTTTTTTTGGCATCAATTAAGACTGAGGGAATTAACAACTGTTGTTTCCGATTGTCTTGATGAGAGATTCAAACATGAGCTTGAACAGAAAATTAATTACCATGAAGAAGCAGCAATGAACTACATAATGAAAGACAAAAAAAGCGCCTAAAGGGTGCTTTTTTTGATTAAATTGCTATTACTTCTATGAAGTTAATAGATAGTCTCTATTACCCTAATCAATAACCATATTAGGTAAACATAACCATTTATCATAAAATTAAAACAATTCTAATTAATCATGAAATTATCGATCTACTAATCTATAATAAAACTATCAAATTAAATAGGAGGTATAATATTGAAGAAAAAGTATATTGTTCCTGTTGTTCTGTCTTCAGTGCTATTAATTGGCTCGGTCACAGTGAGTGACGTGTTAGCTAAACCGCAAGACTCTAGTTTTAGTAGTGTGCAAGAAGAGAAGACGTGGAATGCAAATGCGAATGTCCCGATATTCGTTAAGGAGAAAGTCGCAAAGAAGTTTGATGCCAGCAATGCCTCAAATGCGGTTAAATTCCTGAAGCAAAATGAAAAAAGGATAGGGATTAAGAATCCAGAGGAAAATCTAAAGGTTAAAGATGTTCAAAAAGATGACCTTGGAATGACACACATTCGCTTTAATCAAACGAAAAGTGGAGTGCCTGTAGAAGGTACTGAGGTAATTGTTCACTTTAATGAGAAAAATGAAGTTGTTGCAGTAAATGGCAACCATAATAAAGTAGTTGAAGATAATGTTATTAACACCAATCCTTCCGTTGACATCAGCGAAGCTATACACCAAGCTAAGTCATCAGTGAATGCTCCAGAAAAACTTGCGTATAAACCTACCTCTGACCTCGTTGTTTATTCATTCGAAGGAGAAAGTAATCTAGCCTATAAAATTAATGTTAATTTCCTTGGTGACAAACCTGGCAACTGGTTTGTATTTGTTGATGCCAAATCGGGAGATGTCATTGATAAGTATAATGCGTTATTGCATGCCGATGAAATCGAAAAGAAGGCACACAAAGGTGTAGGTGAAGGGGTGCACGGTGCCAAGCGACAGCTTCACACAACGATGGAAATACAACCTGATGAAAGCACCACATTTAAGTTATATGATGAATCACATAATAGTCTAGAAGGTATTTACACATATGATTATAACACTGGAAATATTTTCGAAAACAAGAGTGAAGCCTGGATGGATGAGTACCAACACCCGGCAGTAGATGCACACTATAATTCAGAAACAGTATATGATTATTACCTTAATGAACATGATCGTAACTCCCTTGACGGTAATGGAATGGCTATCGTTTCTTACGTTCACTTTGGCAACAATTATAATAACGCGTTTTGGAATGGCCGTCAGATGACCTATGGTGACGGGGATGGCGAGTTCATGGTACCACTTTCAGCAGGACTTGATGTCGCTGCTCATGAGATGACGCACGGTGTGATCAGTCACACGGCAAATTTACGGTACCGGAATCAATCAGGTGCATTGAATGAGTCATTCGCTGATGTGTTTGGAGCCCTTATCGATGAAGATGATTGGGAATTGGGTGAAGACATTATGGCGCCAGCCTCTATTGAAGAGGGAAGAGTAGCATTACGTAGCTTAAGTAATCCAGACCAATTTGCAGTATCTGATGCCAGAGCTCCGTATGGTGACGGCATGTATCCTGAGCATATGGATGAATTCTATGACATGCCAATTTGGGTAGATAATGGTGGTGTTCATGTTAACTCGTCCATTACCAACCATGCTGCATACCTAATAGGTCAGCAAATTGGCAAGGATAAACTTGGGCATATTTACTATCGTGCATTAACTACTTACTTAACACCGGATTCAGATTTTAGTGTTGCACGAGCAGCTATCGTACAGTCAGCGGTAGATATTTATGGTGAAGATAGTATAGAAGCAGAAGAGGTTGCTAGTGGATTTGATCAGGTAGGAATTTACTAGCAATATAATTAAAAGCTTGCAGGGGATTGTTTTCCTTGCAAGCTTTATTAATAATCTACAGCTTATATCCTATCCGACTTTTAAATCTTTTTAATAGTATAGAACTTTCTACCCTTGTTATGCCCTCAACAGCATATAGTTCGTTGTTAATAAAAACTTCTAGCATTTTGAAGTCCTCCACAAGTACATGCATATGTAGTGTGCTGGGACCAGTCATTTGATATACACTAGCGACATTGGGGTTATCTGCAAGGTTTTGCGCTACTTTCTGTAACTGCTTTGGTTCCACATCTACTTCAAAAAAAGCGGAAACATTTTTCCCGAACTTTTCTGAGTTAATGGTAACAGTAAAATTCTCGATTACTCCAGTATCCTTCAGGTTCTTAATTCTATCTTTAACAGCTACACGTGAGAAACCTACCTTCTCGGCTAACTCTACATACGATAACCTTCCATCGACAATTAATTCTTCTATGATTTTCCGATCTATATCATCATATTTCATAGTTAACTTCCCCTAAAAATTACTATTTTTTGATTTCTTTTTTTATAATATCAGAAAATAGACATTTTAACAAAACTTTTTAGCTAAGTTAATATGCTTGATTTTATACAAAATGAAACTATTTTACCATTTATTTGTCATTAATGGAATCGGTTACACCATTTTATTATACTTTTTGTCTGAAATTCTATTGACTTTCAATTCATAATTATGTACTATTTTAGTAATTTAATAAAAAGTTTGACAACTTTAAATATATATTGAATGGAGGAGTGATAAAGTGATCGGTTTAGTAGTTAGAAGGCTGTTCCAGTTAGTTTTATTGTTGTTGGGTATCTCATTTTTAGTGTTTATGAGTATGTTTATTGCTCCCGGAGATCCTGCAACCATCATTGGTGGACCTACAGCAAGTAACTCAGATCTTGAAGCGATCAGAGTAGACTTAGGGTTAGATAGACCAGTTTTAGTTCAGTATTTTGATTACTTGGGTGGTATTCTGCAAGGTGATTTTGGTTACTCATACCAAACAGGACAATCAGTGACGGAGGCTATTTTAACTAGATTTCCGAATACGATAAAACTTGCTAGTGCAAGCATGGCCGTGGCGATAATTATCGGGATTATTGCAGGTATGATCGCAGCCATTAAGCAAAATTCCTGGATTGATATATCCAGTACGACATTTTCATTGGCGGGTGTATCTATTCCCAACTTTTGGCTGGGAACGATGCTAATACTTATATTCGCGGTTAATCTGCAATGGCTTCCAGTAGGAGGTTTAAACTCCTCGATTTTTACTTTCCAGGGTGTAGTTGAGTTGATATTACCGGCAATTACATTAGGAACTGCTTCAGCAGCTTTAATTGCCCGTATGAGTCGGTCAGCGATGTTAGAAGTAATTAAATCTGACTATATACGTACTGCTAAAGCAAAAGGTGTGAAGCGCTGGTCATTAATTTGGATTCATGCTTTGAGAAATGCAATGATACCAGTTGTTACCGTTATTGGTATAAATTTCGGAGCATTATTGGGTGGTACTATCATTACCGAGCAAGTATTTGCAATTAATGGTATAGGTAGATTAATGATAGACGCAATTGCAGCAAGGGACTTCCCTGTTGTACAAGGTACCGTGCTGTTAGTAGCTGCAATTTTCGTAATAGTTAACTTAATAGTAGATATTATTTATGCACTAATTGACCCAAGAATAACGTACAACTAGCGGTGAGGAGGAAAAGTGGTGCCATCTAATTTGGCTTTAAATGGAAAAAATGCAACTTCAAGGAAACAAGAAAGCAATCTCGTAAAAACCTTTAAACGGTTACTGAAAAATAAGCTAGCAGTCTTTGGACTTTTCATTATTGCAATTCTAATAATTATCGCTGTATTCGCACCTCTGCTCGTTAGTCAGGGTCCTTTTGAACAAAATTTAAGTGAGACGGAGCTTGGGGTTGGTGAACAAGGTCACCTACTTGGAACTGATAACTATGGGAGGGACATGTGGTCACGATTAATATACGGTGCCAGGATTTCCCTTGTAGTGGGGTTGTCATCCGTTATATTAGGGTTAATTGGAGGACTTATTTTAGGTCTTCTGGGTGGTTACTATAAGAAACTTGATGGCATAATTATGAGAATTGTTGACTTGTTATTTGCATTTCCTGGGATTTTACTAGCAATGCTAATTATTGCGATGTTAGGGACGAGCCTGGTAAATGTGATTATTGCAATTAGTATTTGGTCAATCCCTGGGTGCGCAAGGATAGTAAGAGGGAGTGCCTTATCCATTAAAAAGCAGGAATATATTTTAGCTATGAAGTCATTGGGAGCAAGTGATGCAAGGATAATACTAAAACATATATTGCCAAACTGCACAGCACCAATTATTGTGTTTGCAACAATGCGAATGGGTACAGCTATTTTATCTACATCAGCACTGAGTTTCTTAGGACTTGGTGCACAACCGCCAACACCTGAATGGGGAGCAATGATAGCAGCTGGTCAAGACTTCATGTGGAGCGCTCCACATATGTCAGTTATTCCAGGAGTAGCTATTATGCTAACTATCTTTGCATTTAATGTCGTTGGTGACGGATTAAGGGATGCATTGGATCCTAATATGGAATTAGATGGATAAAAAATGAGGAGGAATTTATATGAGTAAAAGAATGTTTCAGCTTTTCATGCTTGTATTAATAACAATAATTACATTAGTTGGATGCAGTGAAAGTAGTAGTGGGGAAAATAGCAGTAGTGAAGTGCCAAACGAAGTAACATACGCAACTACAACAGATGCTGCTGGTTTGTCTCCAATTGACACGAATGATTCGGTTTCATCTAATGTTACGTATCAAATCTATGAAACTTTATTCACGCAAGATCCCGAAACATTGGAAGCAAAGCCGTTATTGGCGAAGTCATATGAGACACCCGATGATAATACATGGGTAATTCATCTTCGTGAAGATATTAAATTTCACGACGGAACACCGTTCAATGCTAAAGCAGTAAAGTATACGTTTGAACAAATTAAAGATCCTGAAAGAGCGGCACCAAGAGCATCGCTACTAGAACCGATATCTTCCATTGAAGTAAGAGATGAATATACAGTAGTTCTCAAAACGGAAAAACCTTATGGTCCAATGTTGGCAGCATTAAGCCATACGAACGCAGCCATTGTTAGTCCAACTGCTGATAAGGAAGGGGATATTAACAAAGATCCTGTAGGAACTGGTCCATTTGTATTTGGAGAATGGGTAGAAGGAGACCATATCACATTAAAGAGAAATGAAGACTATTGGAAGGATCCCGCTTCATTGGAAAAGGTTACATTTAAGGTGGTTCCGGAAACTTCCACAGCAATTTCAATGCTAGAAACAGGTAAAGTCCAATTTATCGATGCTTTACCATCTGATCAGCTTCCTAGAATCGAGTCACTTAAAGGTGTTGAAGTTCAGAAGTCTGAAGGAACACGTGTATCTTATTTAGGGTTCAATATGGATAAGGCACCATTTAATGAATTGAAATTCAGACAAGCTGTTGCTTACGGAGTTAATCAGGAAGCATATGTTAAGCAATTAAATGGATTAGGAACGCATAACGAGAGCGTTATTGGACCAAAGGTGTTTGGTTATAATGAAAAAGCCAAAGAAGCGAGCTACCCGTATGATAAGGAAAAAGCTTCACAATTAATAGAGGAAAATGGGTATAGTGGTCAAAAAGTAACACTTTTAACAGCGAATCGTGATAATTATATGAAGATGGCTGAAATTGTGCAGGCTCAGTTAACAGAAATCGGTCTAAATGTAGAAATTGAAACAATGGAATGGGCAACTTTTCTGGAAACGGGAAGAAAGGGTAATTACGAAATGACCTTCCTGGGCTGGTCCAATAGTACAGCCGATGGAAGTGAATTACTTTATCCAAATCTACATTCAGACAATATCGATTCATCAAACTTTAGCAGATATAGTAATGATGCCTTTGATAAATTAGTAGAAGAATCACGTGAAACGGTCGATCAGGAAGTTCGTAAGGAAAAACTACATGAAGCGAATGTAATGGCCATAAAAGATGCGCCATGGGTGGTTATGCAACATGGAACGGTTACAGCCGCATACGATGAGTCTGTTAAAGGCTTAGTTGTAGATCCTACTGGTCAGTGGTTATTATATAACGTTAGCAGAGAGTAGGGTTATTGATGGGACATTTATTACTAGTAGAAAACCTTGTCACCCAATACCGGACAGCAGGCGGGAAACTTCCTGCTGTTCAGGGTATTTCTTTCTCCGTGAATAAAGGGGAGACATTATGCATAGTTGGTGAATCTGGGTGTGGAAAAAGTGCTACTTCCCTATCCATAATGGGTCTTTTACCTGCTAATGGGGAAATAACTGGCTCCATACGCTTGAAGGGTGATGAAATTGTAGGTAAATCTGAGGAACAGCTGCAAAAGATCAGAGGCAACGAAATGTCAATGATATTCCAGGAACCAATGACAGCATTGAATCCGGTTTTTAGTATAGGTTTTCAGCTTAGAGAGCCATTAATGATTCACCGAAAACTGTCAAAAAAAGAAGCTACACAAAATAGTATTGATTTACTGGACAAAGTGGGGATACCAAATCCTGAGGAAAAATTAAAACAATATCCACATGAACTTAGTGGCGGAATGAGGCAAAGGGTAATGATTGCAATGGCATTAGCATGTGACCCCTCCTTATTAATAGCAGATGAACCAACGACAGCTTTGGATGTAACTATCCAGGCCCAGATTATCGAGTTAATTGATGATTTAAAGGAACAAATGGGGATGGGCGTTGTGTTTGTAACGCATGATATGGGGGTTGTTGCTGAGATAGCCGACCGAGTTATGGTTATGTATGGTGGTGAAGTTGTCGAGATGGGTGATGTGTACAGTGTATTTAACAGCCCGCAGCATTCCTATACAAAAAAACTTCTAGCTGCAGTGCCGAATGTAGATGATGAAAGTAAATTTTGGCTCCAGGAGGCGACTACTGATGACGGATCAACAACCTCTTCTTGAAGTAAAGGATTTGAAAAAGTACTTCCCGATAAAAAGCGGAGTGCTTCAAAGGACAACAGCAAATGTGAAAGCTGTCGAGAATGTTAGCTTACAGGTACATGAAGGAGAAACTCTTGGTATTGTGGGTGAGTCTGGCTGTGGGAAATCGACATTTGGAAGATCAGTTTTAGGCTTAGAGGATATAACCGATGGTACCATTGAATTTCGTGGCGACCATATTGAAGGTTTGTCAAAACGTAAATTAAAAGAATACAAAAAGGATATGCAAATGATATTTCAGGATCCTTTTGCATCCTTGAATCCCCGGCAACGAATTGGCGATGCTTTGGAAGAGGTATTTGTAATTCACAGTAGTTTATCGAAGGCAGATAGGCAAAAGCGCGTTCGGGAACTTTTAGTAGAGGTTGGTCTGCAGGAGGATCATTATAATAGATACCCACATGAATTTAGTGGAGGGCAACGACAGCGAATTGGCATTGCTCGTGCAATTGCACTTAATCCATCATTAATTGTGTGTGATGAAGCTGTTTCTGCACTGGATGTGTCCGTACAAGCTCAAATTATTCGACTTCTGATTGATCTGCAAAAAAGGTACCAGCTGACTTATATGTTTATTTCTCACGACCTAGGAGTTGTGAAGCACATGTGTGATCGTGTGTTAGTGATGTATCTTGGTACCATGGTGGAACTTGGTTCATCTGACCAAATATATAAGAATCCATTGCATCCATATACAAGAGCATTATTATCCGCTATTCCTCGTCCAATACCAGGTCGGAAAAAGGAACGGATAAAGCTTGAGGGAGATTTGCCGAGTGCATCCAACTATCCAACGGGCTGTCCATTTCATACCCGTTGTCCATTAGCACAGGAACATTGTAAAACAGTCGTTCCAGAATGGCGTGAGGTAGAAGAGGGTCATTTTATTGCATGTCACGAAGTTTGATATTTTTTAAATAATAATAATATAACTATACGAGGAGGATCATATTGAATTCTTTTACCGACCAATCTCATCCATATACAACAACACGAAATGCAACATATGCTAATAATGGTATGGTTGCAACTTCCCAGCCTTTAGCTTCGCAGGCGGGGATGGATATTTTGAAAATGGGTGGAAATGCAATAGACGCGGCGATTGCAACAGCAGCGTGCCTTACAGTAGTAGAACCTACTTCTAATGGCATTGGTGGAGATGCCTTTGCATTAGTTTGGGTAAAAGGTGAATTGCATGGCTTGAATTCAAGCGGACGTGCCCCGAAAAGCATTTCAATCGATGCTGTTAAGGGATCTGGGCATAATGAAATTCCTAAATATGGCTTCACTCCTGTAACCGTACCAGGAGCACCTGGGGCGTGGGCTGAGCTTTCTAAGCAATTTGGGAAACTTCCATTAAGGGAAGTATTACAGCCGGCAATTAATTATGCTACAAAGGGATACCCGTTATCCCCTACGTTAAGTAAGTTTTGGAACAAGGCTTACGAGGGGTTTAAGAAGAACTTGAAGGAAGATGTCTTTACACATTGGTTTGACACATTTGCTCCTAAAGGTCGAGCACCCAGAGTCGGTGAAGTATGGTCTTCATCAGATCATGCTGATACATTACGCTCCATTGCTGAAACAAATGCTGAATCATTTTACCGTGGTGAACTAGCCGAGAAAATTGCTAGCTTTTCAAAAGAAAATGGTGGCTACCTAACTGCTGCAGATCTTGCAGAACATAAAGCAGAATGGGTGAACCCAATTAATGTGAATTATCGGGGATATGATGTCTGGGAAATCCCGCCAAACGGTCAGGGTATTATTGCACTACAGGCATTGAACATTTTAAAAGGGTTTAATTTCCAAGAAAAAGATTCCGCAGAAACATACCATAAGCAAATTGAAGCTATTAAACTAGCATTTGCAGATGGGCAAAAGCACGTAACCCAAGAAGATTATATGGAAGTCACGTCTGATGAATTACTGCTTGATGATTATGGGGAAACGCGAAGAAAGCTTATCGGTGACAATGCACTTCTTCCTGAAGCAGGAGAACCTTCCTTGAGTGGTACGGTTTATTTAGCAACAGCAGATAATGAAGGGAACATGGTTTCTTTTATACAAAGTAACTACATGGGATTCGGCTCAGGCTTAGTTGTACCTGGAACAGGAATTGCTTTACAAAATCGTGGCCATAATTTTTCGTTGGATGAACAGCACGTCAATGCTTTAAAAGGTGGCAAGAAAACTTACCATACGATTATTCCAGGGTTTTTAACAAAAAACAATCAGCCCGTCGGTCCTTTTGGTGTAATGGGCGGCTTTATGCAGCCACAAGGGCATGTTCAGGTAATCATGAACACGATTGATTTTGGACTCAATCCACAGGCATCGCTTGATGCACCACGTTGGCAATGGCTTAAAGATAAAGTGGTAGAAGTAGAAAACAGACTACCACACCATATTGCACAAGCATTGTCAGATAAAGGACATGATGTACAAATAGCACTCGAACCAAATAGCTTTGGCCGTGGTCAAATAATTTGGCGAGACCCTGAAACCGGAGTATTGGTAGGTGGAACAGAGTCACGGACAGATGGTGCTGTTACAGCATGGTAGGTAAAGATAAAACTAAACAAAAGGAAAGCTATCTATGAAAACACATTGGGACTTATTTATTGCCTTTTTTAGAATAGGCATGCTCGGATATGGTGGAGGGCCTGGGTCAATTCCGCTCATCCATAAAGAAGTAGTAGATAAATATAAATGGATGAGTGATGAAGACTTTGGTGATCTGCTGGCGCTAGGGAATACATTACCAGGTCCAATTGCAACGAAACTTGCAGGGTATATTGGACATAATGTTTCTGGTTTTATTGGAATGATAAATGCAGTATTAGCAACAATCCTGCCCACAATTATTCTGATGATAATTTTGTTAGCTTCCCTGTCATCAATTGATGATCTTCCATGGGTGCAGGGGATGACTGCAGCGGTAATACCGGTTGTCGGTGTAATGCTAGCAGTACTGACGTGGCAGTTTTTTGATAAAGCTGTTAAAGGTATGGGCTGGATGCAATCAGGAGTTATGGCTATTATAATTTTTGCCTTACTATATTTTTTAAATATGCATCCAGGTATCGTAATCGGATTTTTGTTACTAATGGCTTTAGTTAAGAAAGATAAAAGCAGTAAAAAAGATGAAACGCAACAGCATGTTAGGGAGAAGGAGGGCTAAAGGTTATGAAGTACTGGCATATATTTATGGCCTTTTTTATCCCAGGTATCCTTGGCTATGGAGGTGGACCAGCTTCAATTCCTTTAGTGGAACATGAAGTTGTAGAACGGTACGAGTGGATGAGTGTACAGGAATTTAGTGAAATGCTGGCACTCGCAAACTCTTTACCAGGTCCAATAGCGACGAAAATGGCTGGGTATATCGGGTACGATGAAGGCGGTATACTAGGAGCTTTTATTGGTGTTTTTGCAGCAGTGGCACCTTCTTTAATAATTATGATTTTGCTGGTAGGAATCCTTTATAAATATAAAGACTCCAACAAAGTTAAAAGACTTACGCAATATGTACGCCCTGTAATCGCAATATTATTAGGTGTTATGGCTTGGAACTTTTTCAAAGAGTCCTATGTAGGAATAGGATTCTGGCAGACAGCTTTAATTACAATTTGCAGTTACTTATTAATAGAACGTATGAAAGTACATCCGGCCTTTGTTATTGGGGCTGCACTAGTGTATGGCGGGTTATTATTGGGGTAAGTGGTTAACTTACCTATATTCATCCCTATTTCACATGACATTTAACAGTCTATATGTAATAATGGAAGTGTTGAAATATGCAACAAGTGAGGGATGGAAGATGATAAAAACACTCCTAATTGCTCCGTATCAAGGTCTGGCAGAAACGGCTAAAAAAGTGGATACACCAGAAGATATAGATTTGGATGTGACTATAGCTAACCTTGAGGAAGGCGTAAAGGTGGCGAAATTAGCAGAAAAGCAAGGGTATGAGCTAATCATCAGTCGTGGTGGAACAGCCACAATGATTCAGGATGAAGTTTCGATACCTGTTGTGCATATTGATATAACTGGGTATGATATGCTGCGTGTTTTCACTCTCATTCGTGGTATCAAAAAAGGGGTTGCGCTCGTTGGCTATGCGAATATTTCTCAAGGGGCAGCAACTATATGCAATATTTTAGAATTTGATGTAAAGATGATCACAATTAAATCCAGAACTGAAGTGAGAGGTCACTTGGAGGAACTGAAGCAACAAGGTTTCACTGTGGTGATTGGTGATGTTATCACAGTTCAAGTTGCTGAACAGGTAGGATTGCGTGGTGTTCTGATTACGTCCGGAAAAGAAGCCGTTACAGATGCTTTTGAAGAAGGAAAAAGAGTATATAACTTCTTTCGCAGAGTGAACAGCCAATTCTATTATTTTCAGGAAACCTTCAATTCGATGCCTTTCCCGGTTATTTTATTGAATAAAAATGCAGATGTAATTGAGAAAAATTTAATGTACGAACAAGATAGTCAGTGCCATGAGATATTAGAATCACCTGTTATTTCGAAGGTCATAAAGAGGGTCCTGGAAAACGAAACAAATCAGTGGACTGAAGTTGAAGGTGAAAATACTGTATATGAATTACAAGCCTTTATGGTGAGTAAGTCGGAAGGTATTGCAGGGATAAATATTCATGCCTCAGTGTTAAAATCTGATAATAGAGCGGTTAGACTTATAGGTGCCCCTGTACATATTCCGATTATTGGAGAGAGTGACGAAGCCAAACGTTTACGAAATAATATACAGCAATTTGCACGTGCTGATGAGTTGGTGAGCATTATTGGCGAATCCGGTACAGGGAAATACACAGTTGCGCAAGAAATACATTTTGAAAAATTTGGCCAGGGGTATCCTATGGTTGTTTTAGAGGGAAGCCACTTAACAAGTGGAGATAAGATACAAGCAAAGCTTACGGCTATAAAGCACGGTACAGTTGTTATAAAAGACATTGAATCACTGTCTGCTGAAATGCAGGATACCATTAAAAACTTATTACGAAATATACCAAATACCATGCAAGTTATTGTACTAGCTAACGAGTCGCTTGATCAATTGGTGGACAACAAAGCACTTGATAAAGAGCTTTATCAAAAGATTTCTGATCATGTCATTCATCTTTCACCGTTAAGGGAGAGAAAAGAGGACATTGGAGTGTTTGTTGATTACTTCTTAGCTGAATTTCATGCTGAAAATGGCTTTGAAACAATTGGAATGAAACAAGATGCAATTGAATATCTTTTGCAATTTGAATGGTTAGGAAATCTGTCCCAACTAAAAAAGATAATCAGGGAATTAAGTACGATGACGACGGCAAATTATATAGAACTTTTCCATGTAAAAGAATTGATGAATAAATACAAACAAATGTCGATGGTTAATGATAAAAAGCTGCAACTTGTTGGAACATTGGAAGAAATAGAACAACAGGTGATCAGGCAGGTGTTGGAAGAAGAAGGAAACAATCAATCAAAAGCTGCAAAAAGGTTGAATATTAATCGTTCAACTTTATGGCGAAAATTAAAGCAGTAAGGGGAATCCTAGATAGGGTTCTCTTTTTTAATACAATTGTTTAAAAATGCAACGATAATTAAAAGGAGTTTTTTGGTAAAAAATAAAAAGACAAAATGTGTTGCATTTTATATCAATCTATCTTATCATAATATATGAAAACGCTTTACATTATATTTTATGTTTAATTATTAAACAATATATTATGAGGGGGATAAACATGAGAATTAAAGCATCGATAGAAAAAGTTCCTGGAGGTATGATGGTAATACCATTGTTGCTTGCTGCAACACTTAATACTATCGCACCTGATTTACTAAGGATCGGTAACTTCACACAGGCATTATTCGTAGATGGGGCAGGCGCGCTTATCGCACTATTCCTATTATGTACAGGAGCACAAATTAATTTGAAAAATGTTGGGGTCAGTCTTGGTAAAGGTGCAACATTGCTGACGACCAAATGGATAGTAGGTGCAACTTTCGGTCTGATTGCATATATGTTAGCTGGAGATAATGGTCTTTGGTTAGGTTTAGCGCCAATTGCAATTATTGCTGCAATGACTAACAGTAATGGTGGCTTGTATGTAGCGCTGGTTGGCCAGTATGGTGATAAAACAGACCGTGCAGCATATTCTTTGCTTGCGTTAAATGATGGTCCTTTCTTTACAATGGTAGCGTTATCTATTTTTGGTGCTATGGGATTCGTTGACGGGCTGTTTTCATTCGTTTCATTTATCGCAGTATTATTACCAATAATTGTTGGTATGGTATTAGGTAATTTAGATGAAGAAATGAGAGAGTTCTTCGATAAAGGAAGTTCCATGTTAATTCCGTTCTTCGCTTTTGCATTAGGTATGGGAATTGACTTTGGCGCAATTATTGATGGAGGATTGTCAGGTATTATCCTTGGCCTAGCAACTGTATTCTTAACTGGTACAGCAGGGTACTTCATTTTTAAAGCATTTAAATGGAATCCTATTGCTGGTGCTTCAGAGGGTTCAACTGCAGGTAATGCAGTAGCAACACCAGCCGCAATTGCAGCTGCCAGTGCAAGCTTTGCTTCACACGTTGACCTTGCTACAGTACAGGTTGCAGCATCAACTGTTACAACAGCGATTCTGCTTCCGGTATATATCGGTTTTCTTGTGAAGCGGTTAGACAAAAAGGGTGTTAAAGTACCGGACGACTATGTAGTTGAATAATATAAATCTGTTAATAAATGAGGAATCAACATGAAACACAATATAGGTATTATTGCAGACGATTTAACTGGAGCAAATGATAGTGGCGTTCAGCTTACAGAAAAAGGTATCAATACTTCCGTTCTTTTTGATATCCCGAAAAATCAGAATAACCTTGATAGCGGAGTTGTTATTGATACAAATTCACGTGCGTTGTCTAAGGATGAAGCGGCTTATGTGACGAAGCAGGCTGGTCAGTTTTTAAAACAAGCAGGTTATGTATCTATTTATAAAAAAATGGATTCTACCTTGAGAGGGCATATTGGAACTGAGTTGCAGGCCCTTTATGATGTATTTAAGCCGGAGTTTGTATTCATTGCTCCTGCTTTCCCGCCGCTTGGCAGAACGACGAAAGATGGGGTTCATTATGTCAACGGTGATAGAATAGCTGAAACAGAAATATCAAAAGACCCGAAGCACCCTGTTACGGAATCGTCAATCCCTAAGCTGTTGGAACACGAAATTGGACAACCGGTTGGCTTGTTGAAAAAAGCAGATATTGAGGCAGGTTTACCAGATTTTCGTAAAAAGGTTAATAGCTTCAAGGAAAATGAGATAAGCTATGTTGTTTGTGATGTAGAATCACAGGACGATTTACAAAAAGCAGCACAAAAAATGGCTGCTGTTTCTGAAAGGGTTATTTGGTCAGGGTCTGCTGGCTTGGCTGAGGTACTTCCGGAAGTACTGGGGATCAGTGAAAAGACTGACAAGCGATCTTTTGCCAAATCCAATCATGTCATGACGGTTTGTGGAAGTTTATCACAGGTAACCCAAAATCAAGTGCGTTATGCGGTTAATCAACCCCACGTAACTGCGGTTGAACTTGATCCGCTGCAAACTTTTGGGGATGATTGGGAAAACCTAAGGCAGAATACTATTAAAGAATTGCTTGAAGGGTTAGAAATCGGGAATGATATTGTCTTGTATGTTCCTTCTAATCAAGAAGTAAGAGATCAAGTTATGCAGACTGGAAAAAAACTTAATTTAACAGGCTACGAAATTGGGGAACGTATTTCTGGTGCGATCGGCAAAATCGTAGCAGCAATTACTGAAAAAAATAAAGATCTTACTGGTTTGGTACTAACAGGCGGAGATACAGCAAAAGACACCTCGCGTCATTTAGGTGGAATAGGCTTTCGTTTAATCAAGCAAGTTGAAGCAGGAATTCCATTGGGCACACTAATCGGTACAGATCTGGAATATACAGTGGTTACAAAAGCGGGAGCATTTGGAAAAGAAGCTTCGATTTATAATGCAATGCAGGAATTGAAGGGAGTTTATAAAGATGAGCAATAAACCAATAGTAGGCATCACAATGGGGGACGCTTCAGGAGTAGGACCGGAGATTATTGTGAAAAGTTTACAGAGTAAGCATGTATATGAACAATCCCATCCAATTGTAATTGGCGATGCAAAAATGCTGAAGCGTGCTGCAGAACTGCTTAATACTGAATTAACGATTAAGGAAGTAGATGGTGATTCTGATTTCACAACAAATTTTGGTGAAATTGCTTGTTATGATCTTGATTTACTTCCAGGAGATCTGCCATTTGGACAGGTTTCTTCAGAGGCAGGAAATGCAGCATTTGAATATTTAAGGACTGCAATCGAACTTGCAAACAACGGTCGAATTGATGCAATTTGTACTGCTCCTTTAAATAAAGAAGCATTGCATAAAGGTGGACATATTTACCCTGGACATACAGAAATTCTGGCTGAGTTAACGGGTACGAAAGACTTTTCTATGATGCTGTCGTCGCCTAAATTAAAGGTAATTCACGTAACGACTCATGTCGGTCTGAGCGATGCTATCAATATGATTAATCCGGAGCGCGTTTATAAAGTTATTCGTTTAGCTCATGAAACACTAACAAATGCTGGAGTAGACCAACCTAAAATAGGTGTATGCGGAATTAACCCTCACGCTGGAGAGAACGGATTATTCGGTTATGGGGAAGAGGAAGAAAAAATCATCCCAGCTATTGACCGTGCAACAGAGGAAGGACTGAATGTTGAAGGACCACTTCCAGCTGATACGTTATTTTTCAGAGCGCAGCGGGGTGATTTTGATATCGTACTAGCCATGTATCACGACCAGGGACATGGACCAATTAAGGTATTGGGACTTGAAGCTGGAGTAAATATCACAGTAGGTCTGCCAATTATCAGAACAAGTGTTGACCACGGAACAGCATTTGACATCGCAGGCACAGGCAAAGCAGACGAAAGAAGCATGCTGGAAGCCCTAAGACAAGCAATAGAATTGGCACCGGAGAAGTAGGTGGTGGTGCCTGTCACTTCCCGGTTTATGTCGAATAATATATGAATGAAATTAACATTGCTAATAAGACGGTATAAATCGGTTAAACGACTTATGCCGTCTTGTTTTTTGGCAGTTAAGAAATTACAATCCTTACTAAGCCTGTCGCTATTAGGACTTGCCGATAAGCTATTATAAATATAGGGAAGAGCTTAGACTCATGTACGATATACATATGAAATCTAAATGTAACTAGTAATTTTCCTCTATTAGATGGTATAATAGACCTGTTTTTCAATAGAAATGTATTTATTTTCCATAGATAGAGGTATGTGTATATGTCAGAACAAAAACGTTCAAATAACAAGTATAAGCGAAAACGTCCCTGGATTAAATATAGTTTAGTGTTGATTTTAATCTTGGCAATTGGTGTGGGAGCGTATGCCCTTTTACTTTATAATGATGCCAAGGATACCGTAAATGAGAAAATTCATCAAAAAGTACCATCCATTGATCATGAATTAGGTAAAAAGAAAATCAAGGGAGAAGAACCATTAAATATCTTGCTGTTAGGTGTTGATAAACGTGCTGGGGACAGTGGTCGTTCAGATGCATTGATGGTTCTGTCGCTGGATCCAAAAAATAATAAGATGAAATTAATCAGTATTCCTCGTGATACTAGAACAACTATTGTTGGAAAAGGTCTTGAAGATAAAATTAATCATGCCTATGCATTTGGTGGAACGGATATGTCTATTGCGACAGTGGAGAGCTTGTTGAATATTAACTTAGACTATTATGTGCAAATGAATATGGAAGGCTTAACTGAAATGGTTGATGCTGTTGGAGGGATTACCGTTGATAACCAACTGGAGTGGTATGATACTGGATATTACGAAAAAGGTTACCATTATGCCAAAGGTGAAATTTCACTAGATGGGCCAGAGGCAATGGGTTACGTCCGCATGCGTTACAAGGACCCAAACGGTGATTTCGGCAGAACTAAACGTCAACGTCAGGTTATTGAAGCCATTATTGATAAAGGCTCAAGTATCGCATCGGTTAATAAAATTGATAATATGATTGATGTTCTTGGTAAAAATATGGCAACCAATATGGATTTTGCTGATATGAAGGATCTGCTGTTTAACTACAAGAATGTCAGAAAGAATACAGTAAGTTATATGATGAAAGGAAGCGGAACAGAGATTGACGGCGTATATTATTATCTAATTCCAGATGAAGAAATCGCCAAAGTGCACGAAATGATTAATGAAGTGGGATGAGCGGGACGAGGGACCTGTCCCTCATGTCCCGCCACTGACTGGGCCCCTCATGACCCGTCAAACACTTCGCCGGCGATTCCCATTGCTTGGACGGCTTTGGGGAAGCCGGTGTATGCTGAGCAATGGATGATAATTTCGGTGATTTCGTCTCTTGTTAGTCCAATTTTGAGTGCTGCTTGCAGGTGGACTTTGAGCTGATCAAATGCCCCTTGTGTGATTAGTGCAGTTAGCGTAATGATCTCCTTTTGTGAAAGCGACAGTACTTCTCTTGAATAGGTGTCACCAAATCCAAACGAAACTATCATTTCCCAAAAGTCAGGTGAAATTTCCTTCATCCCTTCCATTCCCCCACGGACTTCATCTGAGAATAGTTTTTTCATTACATCCATGCCGGCCTCATATCGTTTACTGTTTTCCATTTTACTGCCTCCCCATGGTTGGTGGTGTTTCATTCTGATCGACTAAAACCTCCACAACAACTGGTTTTTTAGTTTCTTTTGTAGTGTGTAGTGCTTGTTTAATTTGGTCTGTTAAATCGAGTGAATTTTGGCAGGTATATGCTTGTAATCCCATTGATTGAGCAAATAACGCTGCATCTAAAGGTGTTTCATAAACGCCACCAGTGGAGGAACCGGTCATTTTTTTCATTCCCTTTTCCACCATATCTAATCTTCCATTATTTAATACGATGAAAAGCACAGGGGAATCATAATTATATGCCGTAGAAATTTCTGTGCCGTGCATAAACATACATCCATCTCCAACTAGACAAACAATCGTTTTGTCAGGAGCTGCTAGTTTTGCGCCGATTGAATAGCCAATTCCATTCCCCATGGCGCCGAAGATATCATCAAAAAAGAAAGTTCCTGGTTTATAAATATCAAAATTTTGAATTCCGTAGAACGAGTGACTGCCATCATCTCCAAAGACAATCGCATCATCAGGCAAAGCGTTTCTCATAGATTTTAATGCTGTGACTGCAGACATTCGCTCATTTGGATGGTTGTTTTCGACTTGCGCGGTCTTGATGTCAGTTGAAAATTCAGCACCGCCAGGTTTAGGTATATCTCTTAAAATAACTTTTAAGTTAGATCGAATATCTCCTAGAACTGGTGTCGTAGGTACATTGATAGATTTCCCGATAAATGTTGGGTCATAATCAAAGTGAATAAGATGTTCTGGATACATATCTTTTGAAAGACCAGGTATGGACATATCACTTAATTTTGATCCGATTACGATTAATAGGTCTACACCCTGATTTACATAGTCGGTCGCTTCCACTGTGCCGCCTAATCCAAATGCTCCCAGCGAGAGTTTGTGGTTGGAGATGAATGTCCCCTTGCCACCCGGTGTTGTCATAACAGGTATTTTCCAATGTTCAGCAAGCATCTGTACTTCTTCATATGCTCTGCTTGAATGTACGCCTTTTCCTAAAAATAAAAGCGGGCGTTGTGCTGAATCCAATTTTTCAACGACATCGTCAATCGCAGGAGAAATCATCTCGCTTGGGCTCGGTAAATCTATTTCAAAAGGTTCTATCTCTTCTATTAAAATATCGAAAGGAATTGATAAGTGTACTGGTCCTTTAATACCAGATAGGGCTTTTTCCAGAGCATGCTGGAGATAAGATTGCAGCATATCGCCTCGTTCTACCCTAGCACTGAATTTAGTTACCGATTTATACATGTCAAGAAGGTCTGTCCCAAATATACTTGAATCTTGCCCCATTGCTTTACCGGTATCTTTCATAGAAGGGTGACCTGTAATAAGCAGCAAAGGTGTATGAGTTGCTTTCGCTTGTCCTGCTGCTGTTAGCAGGTTAGTACCTCCTGGTCCAGAAGTCCCGAGAGCCACCCCGATTTTCTGATTCATCATCGAGTAGCCAGTTGCCGCAAACCCACCGCCAGACTCATGCTTACTCAGTACAAACTCTATATCATATTTCCTTAATTCAAATATAATTGGAGAGATAGCCTTACCAGGTATACCAAATAGGTGGTCAACTCCCCATTTTTTAAAATTTGCAGCTAATATTGATGCAGAAGTATTCATTTATCTATTATCCTCTCGTTTTTTGACTTAATTTGTTTTTGTAAAGTGTGATAATCTTGTTCGAATTCCTCAGCTGAGATAGCTTTGCTGAAGAAATATCCCTGTGTTTTATCGCAGTGGTATTGTTGCAGAAATTCTAACTGTGCCTTTGTTTCAACCCCTTCTGCAATTACCTCCATACTAAGATTGTGAGCTAAAGTAATAATTGCTTTTACAATGACAGCATCATTATTATCTTCTATTATTTCTCCGACAAATGACTTATCGATTTTTATGTAATCGACCGGAAAGTCCTTAAGATATTTTAAAGAACTATAACCAGTACCGAAATCATCGATACTGATACAAATTCCAAGGGCTTTAAGTTGTTGTAATACTTTAAGGGAGTAATCATATTCCATTGCCATATACTCTGTAATTTCTACGACTAAATATTTTGGATCTAATCCTGCTTCATTAAGAACACTTTCCATAAACTTGACTAGGTCCTGGGTCAAAAATTGCTGTGTTGATAGATTGACTGCAATTTTTATAGGTTCCCAACCATCCTCTTGCCATTTTTTATTTTGGGTACATGCTTCCTTTATCACCCATTCACCAATTTGCGTGATTAGACCGCTATCTTCTGCTAACTTTATGAACTTGCCCGGATAGAGTAAACCCAGCTTAGGGTGCTGCCATCGAATTAATGCTTCTAGCCCAACTATTTTTCCTGTTTTGTTATTAATTTGAGGCTGATAATGTAATACGAATTCATTTTGATCCAACGCTTTTCGTAAATCAGCTTCAAGCTGTAATTCCTCCACAGAGTCCACTAATAATTCAGATGTATAAACCGCATAACGGTTTTTACCCTGTGACTTTGCTTGATACATTGCATTATCCGCATATACCATAAGTTGTTCAGGTGTAATTGGGTAATCAGGATAAATTGCAATGCCAATGCTAGCAGTAGTATGCAGTTCGTTTGCTGCAACTTGAAAAGGCTCATTAAATTGAGCTAATATCTCTCCCGCTTTTTCAGTAACGTAACTAAAATCTTCAAAGTCCTTAAGCAGGAAAATAAACTCGTCACCACCCATTCTGGCGAGCAAGTCATTTGCTCCTAAACATTTGGACAGTCTCTTACTCACTTCCGTTAAGAGTATATCGCCATTTGAATGGCCAAAGTTGTCATTTATTATTTTAAATCGGTCCAGATCCAAAAATAATATAGCCAAATTTCTTTGATAACCGGATTTAATCTCGTCTATAAGTGTTTCTACTTCTTTTTTGATGTAGCGCCTATTTGCTAGATTAGTTAGATCATCATGGTATGCTAAATAATTATATTTTTCCTGCAGGGAATATCGAACAGAAATATCCCTGAATTGCCCGAATGCTCCAACCATTTTTCCTTCTTCATAGATTGGTTGTGCATCAAATAAACAAACAGTACGTTCACCTTGCTGGTTTGTAAATTTAATAACTTCATTTTTAAAGGTTTTTTCTTGTTCTAGTACTTTTTTAAAATAGTCGCCTGTTAATTGTGATTCGTAAATATTTTTTCCTATAACGGAATCTTTACTATTATTTGAGATTTGTTGAGCAAAATCATTAAATTCAGTTGTAATCCCATTTTCATCTGTGATAACGATACCATTACTTGTTCTGCTTAACATGATTTGATTCATGATATCTAGTTTCCTATTTTGCTTCCTTAGCAATAACTCTCTTTCAATCGAATCAACAGCTTGTGAAAGCATGGTTAAAAACAACGGATTTTGAAATTGAATAGGCATCATAATTGAAACACTGCCAAGTAAATTTTTTTCATCTGTATATTGAAATGTATCACCATAACAGGCTATATTTTGGAGGGATTTATGGTAATGGTCTTCACCTATTAAACTTATTGGATGTTTTTGTTGTAATGTTAGACTTACAACATTTGTTCCCGTGTCTTCCTGTGTAAATTGGCTTCCTAATATAATTCCAAACTGTTCTGTGGTAGCCTTTATTGATTCGTCGCCATCTATATCTAAAAGATATCCATTCGCATCAGAAATAACTACTAATATTGGAGTACCTTCTAATGAATTTAATAGCTTATTTGAGAAAAAGCTTACAACAGATAGTATCTCACTATAAGATTTTCTCTTTTCTGCTAGTTCATTTTCGGTTAAAAATACTTTTGGTCTGGACATAACATTCGGATCCATTCCACTTTCTTCGCACAATTGTTTTGATCTAGTTATAAAGTTATCTTCCTGGTTTAGCATTTATATCACTCCGGATTTTTTTCCAAAATATAACACCTCATTATAAGCTATGACTACTAGCATGTCAATTCAGTGAACGGACTAAGGGCACCTGAATTCAAGCCCCCGTAAGTTGAAGCAGGAAATATATCTCTTACTATTACTATCGTTTCTGGAAGCGAAAAAGTGTACTATTTAAAGAAAAAATATTTATTTTCGCATGACACTTTTTTTACATGAGATTCGATTGTAATAGTATAAGAGGTACTAGAAGTAGTTGAATTAAAAATGAGGACAACGCTGTGATGCTGATCTGCCTTGTTTTGAGATGAGGCAAGCCCATGATTTCATCCCCCTGCAGAAGTTTTACTAAGATAAAATTTGGTAATAATATTACAAAGGATAAGAATATTGTAATATAAATGAAACATTTGCATATGCTAATCCGTCTAAATAGATAGAACTTAATGGAGAGGGTGTTATTGTGAAACACATTTTAATGGTCAGTTTAACTATTACGTTACTGATTTCCGGTTGTGGTACAGCAGAAGAAAACAGCAGCGGTACGGAAAAGTCGCCAGAAAGTCATCAGCATTCACTAAATGCGTCTAAGGCAGTCAAATCTACTGCACTTTTACATGTGAATAGTGCCGGTGATAATATAAGTGAAACATCGAAAAACAACTCCTCTGAAAATGAAAACACAAATAAAAATGGATCTAATAAAGAAGAAACTTTTTTAAAAATACTAACCAACTATAATAATATGTTTGAAAGAATAAAGTCGGATGTGGATTATGACAATTTTAATGAAGAATATGTTGGATACAAATTTAAAACAATAAAAACGAAAGAACAGCTATATAACCAGTTCACCGATATTATGACGACAGATATGGCACAAACAATATGGAGTGGCTTTGTGAAAGAAGGAGATGGCAGTCTATATTTGATTCCAAGAGACCTCTATCCAATGTTTAACAAAGATAATCCTTATACAATAGAAAAATCTAATGAAGCCACATATAAACTGGTCCAAAAACACAAAAGCGAATTACACGGAATATTTGATATGGAATTTTTCTTCACCAAATTAGAAGGACAATGGAAAATTAACGAAATATCCTTTAATTAAGGCGAAGCGGGACGGAGGGTCAGGAACCCCGTCCCCACACTTTCAGCTCTAGCGGGACAAGGGACCTGTCCCCCTGGCTCTCCGCCAACTCACCACAGATAATATGAGGCTTATGAGGGTTATTACTAGTGTGGTTCTGAAGTATGGTGGGTAGTAATCTAACTTTATGTGGTTGATTCCTTTTTCTATAGGAAAGCCAACAAATGCGTAGTTAACCTTTTTTACTGCTTGTGTTTCCTCATTTACTTTTACTTCCCAGCCTTTTTCGTAGGGAATTGGCAGGATCATGAGATTGTCATTGTTCTGGTTGTTGTAGGTAATTGTAATGCGGTTATCGCTCCAGTTTATCTTCTTAGTTTCTGTCGCTTGTCTTTTGGCTTGTTCCAGCTTTGAATAGTCTTCCTGATACAGTGCTATATCTTTTAAAATATAGTCTCCTTTTGGCAAGCGTATTTTGACTTTGTCTGCCTTTGATACGCGAATGGTCAGATTATCATCGTAGGTTTTATAAACGGATTGATTGGACTTACGTGTTGTTTTATAGTCATTTACTTTTAAAGTGAATCCTTGGTCGGCTGCCAAATTTTCAAGATGAAAACGGATATAAAAATCTTTTGTATCAGGGTGAATTTCATCGACTATAATATCAATTCCACCCTTGTCATCTGTGACTGAGAGCTTATTATCATTATATGAGGCGTCCACTGTTTCAAGAGTTGCTGTATCAATTATATTCTGCTCTTTTGGAATTGCAGCAGTGTTGTTTTTATTCGGTACAATTGCGCCTTCCAGCATGGCATATTCTCTTGCCAATACTGAAGTATGTTTCATTTCTTGTTCTGAGAAAAGCATTTTGGCAGTGCGTGCAAATGGCAATATATTATTGTTTTGAAATACAATGTAGTTTTCTGATTCAATTATTTTGTTGAATCCATATGGAATAGGGCTGTTATTGTCCTTCTCTATGATCATGTATTTTCCTTGAAGCAGGCTATACAAGTTAGCACGGTTTCCGAGGGTTGCATATCGGCTAACACTTTCCCGCCCCATGTCAATGTTTAGATCATACAGGTAAAAGTAGAGTAAATGCTTATTCAATATACTTCCATAAACACTCATTCCATTAAAATTCTGTACAATAGGTGTATTATTGAAGGATCCAACTTTCCAATCAATCCGATAGAAAGGATTATTATCGCGGTCTTTAATCTGCTGGATAATTTGCCGCTGTTCTTCTCCATTATAATCCTCACTTCGCAAATGATTTTTTGATACTTCATCTACTTTTCCCGGCACGGAAAGCCCGTATTGGAAAACATTTGCAAAAACAATAGGAATGATTAAAAACCCGGTGTACAACAGTATGAGACGTACTCGATTTTTCCCCCATATAAACATGAAAAGTAAAAATATCGTGATAAGGACCATAGTTAATACTGCAAAACTTAGGTCAGAAGTGATGCTTATTTTTTTATCTAAAAAAACAGTAAAAAGATAAGCAATAGTTACGACAATGCTTGCAATTGTCAATTGTTTTTTGCTAATTTCATCTATATATTTTAAGCCGAAAGCTACACAACCACCTATTGTAAAGGAAAGCAGGTATTCCCAACGATATTGAGGTGCAGAAAATCCATTAAATGCACTTGCTACGAGTGGAGTGAAGTGAAGAAGTATAAATATAATGCTCAACGCTGCAAACAGTCGAAAGGTCCGATTTTTATACAAGGAAAATACGAAAAGTAAAATCAAAAAAAGGGCAGGGACAATCACGAATCGGCTGTTAAATAAAATGTTATCCCAATTAAATAAAGGAACTTGCTGGCTATATGGTGGTCGATGATTATTCAAATAGCCATAAACAGCAGGAACAAAAGAAATCGCACTGATTCCCAGGCCGAGGATCCCGCTGAAAAAGTACATTTTTAATTGCCTCAGTCGGTTCGTTTCATTCTCGACCAACTGAATTTTCCAACGAAGCATGATGTAAATCAGGATAAAGATTAAGTTAACATACGCAAAGTAAAAATTGTTAAAGAGAGTGACTGCGACAGCAATAATGAACCAGCCACCTTGTGCTTCACGAATGATTTTTTCCACAGCAAATACAAGTAATGGGACCCACAGCATTGCATCCGCAAAAAACTCCCAATAAGTTACATGGCGAAAATAGATGGCGGATAATCCATAGATAGCAGCCCCGGTAAATGCAGGCATCCAGTTGCATTTCATATAGCGAAATACGTATGTTGTTATAATAATAATAATCGCCAGCCGGACGATGCTGACAAATACAGCTGCATTCGCCCAAAATAATGTATCGGCGGGGCCAATTAACTGTACAGATTGTAATAAGTAAACAAAAGCTGCCGTTAACATAAACATAAATGACGTTGAAAAGTAAAACGCCAATTGACTGTAAGTACCGCCACCTAAACCAAATTGATAGGAATAAAAGAAGTTTCCAGTGGAATATTGCTCATACAAAAGCTTTTTAAATGTAACCATTTGCTGTAAGCCATCATTCGGCCCTACCATATATCTATCCTGAAACCACTCTGTTATAAAAAATAGATGTCCCAGCGTAGCAACGACAAGGCTACAGATTATAAGAAAAATTAGACTGCGTTTTTTTTGCATATGTATTCTCCGTTATTTCTTTAGAATTTTTCCCGTAATCAAAAATGTGAAAGGAACGGTGATAAATAGGGAAACGATCGGAGCAATCGTACTATCAATAAATAAATACTCAACAAATAAATAAATTAGTACGGATGAAATGCTGATATTAAAAAGCTGTGTCAGCGGGAATTGCAGGAATTTTTTCAAAGACGGCTTTACTTGAAATGTGAAGTAGGAACTAAGAAAAAAGGAAACAATTAAACTAACCGCAAACCCAATAATGTGAGAAGCCATATAGTTAATTTCTAGCATTACATTAAACATCAAATAAATCCCATAATAAATCAAGGTATTAATGATCCCCACTATTATAAATCTTATAAATTCTAGCCTGATTACGTTCACGATGTTCTCCTTTTAAAATATTTGTTTCCTGTATTAAATAATGGGGGCGTTTTTTTGTTTCATAATAAATCCTTCCAATGTACTCGCCAATCACACCAAGACAGAGTAATTGAACACCTCCCAGAAATAGAACGGCAGATATAATGGTGAAGTACCCGGGTTCAGTAATACCATTAGTCATAATAAAAAGCAGGTTAACAAAAATATAAATGAGAGACAGGAGTAAAATAAGAGCGCCAGTATAAAAACAAATTCTTAGTGGCCTGTTGTTAAAAGAAATAACCCCGTCAATACCATAATTCAATAACTTGGAGAGTGACCATTTAGGCTTTCCGTTTTGCCGGGCTATATTTTCATAAAAAATTGTTTTTTGATTTAAGCCTATCCAGGAAAACAAGCCTTTTGAAAAACGGTTACCTTCATTTAGAAGCAGAAGTGCTTCGACTGCATTTCTGCTTAATAGCCTGAAGTCTCCAGCACCATCCTTAAGTTCAACATCTACTACTTTGTTAGCAATACAGTAATAGAGAGAGGAAAGGTATGACCGTGTTCGACTGTCTCCCTTTCGATTGCGCTGGGCGATGACTTGATGGAATCCTTCCTCATATCCTTGAATGAATGGTTTAATTAAGGAACAGGGGTGCTGTAAATCAGCGTCCATGACAATTACAGCTTCCCCTTTAACATGCTGAAAGCCTGCAAGGAGTGCTACTTCTTTGCCAAAGTTTCTTGTAAAAGCGATATACTTCACATTTGGGTCGATTGATTCCAGCTGTTTGATACGATTTAGCGTGTCATCTGTACTTCCATCATTGATAAAAAGAAGTTCATATTCATAATTGATGCCGGAAAACTCATTAGCAATTGCCTGATAAAGAGGCTCAATGTTACTTGCTTCATTATAAGATGGAATGATAATTGAAATAAGTTGGGAATTCATAGATGCACCTGCTTTTATTGTGTAGCATTTTACAGCTTAGTATGAACAACATTTGAATATTTATTATTTGAGGGGGACGGAGGGGACAGGAACACCGTCCCAGTGGTGTTGGGATGAGGAACCTATTCCTTTGTCTCGCCGTCCTGAAATTAATATTAGCCTTGTAATCTCTCAACGTATATAATTGAATTAGATAAACAAAGGAGAGGTTACGTAATGGCAGAACAGAATAACGCTTTACCACCAAAAACGTGTGCGATTGATAAACTGGTTACAATTGAAGCAGATATAGATAAGGTAATTAACGGCAAAAAAACTGCAACCCGCCGAAATGGACGTTATGCAGATATTGGTGAGGTCATGACACTTAAAGGTCAGAAGTGTATTGTAACGAATGTCTATGAACAAAAACTTGGCGAAATAACAGATAAAGATGCAATGCAGGAAGGCTACCAAAATGCGGACGGATATAAGAACGCCATTTTATCCATACATCCTGGAATGAAATGGGAACCCGAAATGAAAGTTTGGGCTCATGAGTACGAATTAGCTGAGTAGAAGGATGGAGGGGGCATACTCCGTCAGCGGGACGATGAACCTGTCCCCTCCGTCCCGCTAAACTTAATTAATCTTCTTCTTAAAGTTCTCTAGCTTTTCTAGTGTTTCTTTGGACAAATCATGAAGTTGTTTTTTGTTGGGTATTTCTCTATTAGCCATTGCAATTAACGGGTACAGACTCTCCTCGATATGTGTGTAATCTTCTGGGTAATCCATTTCGACTTTCTTTTCGATCCGGTCCCACCTTTTTTCGATTTCTTCCCCGAGTTGATTAATTTCAGTACTATTATTTTCATCAGATTCTGTTAACTCTTTTAATTCTTCTGTAGTGGTAATCACTTCACTGGTACCTCTTAAAATGTCTTCCTTATTACTAAGCTCATGCATTCCACGTACATCGGAATGCTGTTCCGCGTTGTTAAATCCAACTAACATTAGACTTGTAATTGAAACAATACCAATGAAAAGCAGAAACTTTTTCATAGTGTTATACCTCCTTGTTTTTTCTACTTTTCCCATAATTTACTGGGTTATTCATTGATTTTTGGATCTAATAACAGTATAAACAGGAGCCGGGGATCCACCTTGTTGATTTGCCGGATCCTCGTTCCGTTATTCACTGTAAATACCCCGTTTTGGGCTTAGTTTAGGATCCTCATTCCGTTATTTGTCTTTTTAAACCTCATTTTCCGTTGATTTTGTGCTTTTAACGGAACCAGGATCCACTTCATCCTTTTTTTAACAGCTTTTCTTGCTTTTAACGGAATGAGGATCCACCTGCATTTAGCGTTCGTTGCGAATAGTTTAAACATAATGCGTCTTGAGTTTAATCGCAATGTTAAAATAACTGAAGCCAATTAAAAAGGGGTACAAATCCACGTGTGGTTTGTACCCCTAATTCATAGGCGATTTATTGTTTATCCTAAATACCCGTTAAAAGTTAGCGCTGTTCTAATCGTTTAATTCTCTCATCGATATCCGGGTGAGATGAGAAGAGTGAGATTAGACCGCTTTTTCCATTTATCTTCATTGTCTGAACTGCTGAATCATCGGTACGATCATTCACACTAGCTCGGCCAACGTTATTTTTCAATGAACGCAGCGCATGGGCCATTTTATCCCGACCAGCTAAATCTGCGCCTCCACGGTCAGCATGATATTCTCGGTGTCTTGAGTAAGCACTTACGACGATACTTCCAAGAATTGAGAATAAGATTTGGAAAATAATAATCGCCGCGAAACGGACGACAAATTGCATTTCTTCGCGCACAAATCGTGACGCAATAATTGCTGCAATCCTTGAGAAGAAGACTACAAACGTGTTAACAATTCCCTGTAATAATGTCATGGTTACCATGTCGCCGTTAGATACGTGGGCTACCTCATGGGCAATGACACCTTCAACCGCTTTATCGTCCAAGTTGTTCAATAGACCAGCTGAAACAGCAACTAGCGACCGCTTTTTGGTAGGACCTGTCGCAAATGCATTGACTTCACCAGATTGGTAAATTCCAACCTCAGGCATATGGACTAATCCAGCTGCACGAGAAAGTCGATGAACCTTTTCAACTACAGCGCGTTCAGCTGCTGATAATTGTCCATTTGGGTCCAGCACTTTGACCTTCATCATTTTCTTGGCAATCCAGCGTGATATTGCCAGTGAGAAGAACGATCCTATGAAACCTACCAGCAAGCTGAATACCATTAGTGATGCATAATCAATTCCCAAATAACCACTGCTATTTTCAAATGAACCGCTGATTCCTGTATAAGTTGTAATTAGTGACCAGGCGATTACGATTGTCGTTAAAACGAGAATGTTTGTTATTATAAAAAGTAATATTCGTTTACCCATTCATTTCCCCCATTTTTAGAAAACTTGGCATTCTTCAAGCCTTAATGGCGAGTGCCTTAGTTGTACTTATGCAGTAATTTTCTTAACTGCCAAGATATACGATTCTAGTTTACCATGATTTCACTACAGTAGAGAAGTAAGTTGCATTGTTAAAAATTTGCTGTTGACAAAAATACGGAATAAATATAATATTAGTCGTACTAATTAAAAAAATTAAATATCTTATCCAGAGTGACGGAGGGATCAGGCTCTACGATGTCACAGCAACCTACCTTTAAGGTGTGGTGCTAATTCCTGCAGAATGATGTTTACCATTCTGAGAGATAAGGATTGAATACATAATCAACCCCCTCTTTCATTTTGGAAGAGGGGGTTTTTTAGGCATTCGCCATTAAGGAAGACTTGCATCCCAAAAATTATCAGAGGTTCTAAGAAAGCTAAATAAGCTTTCAAAAGAATTCTTTTAACAAATGCCAAGTTTTCTAATCTAAAGGAGGTTAGGTGATGATAGAACTTCAAGAGATAGAAAAGGTATACCAATCGAAGCATCAAAAGGTTGTGGGTGTAGACGACGTATCTCTAAATGTGAGCAAAGGGGAGGTATATGGAATTGTCGGCTATAGTGGCGCAGGTAAAAGCACGTTGCTTCGATGCATGAACATTTTGGAACGGCCGACTTCAGGAGCAGTCCTCGTTGATGGTGTGAATTTGTTAACCTTACCTCCAAAAGCTTTGCGAACAGCAAGACAATCGATTGGGATGATTTTTCAAGGATTTCATTTAGTTGCTTCTAAAACGGTTTTTGAAAATGTTTCGTTCGCGTTAAAGGCTGCTGGAATTGATAAGGTTGCCCGAAAAGATAGGGTGGTAGAATTATTGGAACTGGTTGGTTTATCTGACAAGATTAATCATTATCCATCACAGTTAAGCGGTGGTCAGAAGCAACGTGTCAGTATAGCCAGGGCGCTTGCGAATAATCCTAAAGTATTGCTTTGTGACGAGGCAACATCGTCGCTCGATCCAAGTACCACCAAATCTATTTTAGCTTTATTGAAAAAAATTAATAAAGAGCTTGGTATCACAATTGTTGTCATTACCCATGAGATGGAGGTTGTCAAGGAAATTTGTCAACGGTGTGCTGTGATGCAGGATGGGCGAATTATTGAAGAAGGACCTGTTTATGATATCTTCTCTGATCCAAAGGAGGAGTTAACGAAGAACTTTATTGAAACAGTATTGCAATTTTCTTTGCCTGAAAAATTGCTTGAATCATGCAAAGGTACATTGGTTAAGCTTCAATTTCGCGGAAAGCTTGCTGAGGAAGCAATCGTATCCGATATGATGCAGGGCTTTCGAGTTAGTGCGAATATTTTACATGGGAAAGTTGAATACATACAGGATGCTCCACTTGGTATTTTTATTATGGAGTTAAATGGTGATAAGGATGAAATTGAAAAAGCTATCGCTTATTTAGAGGATAGGGTGAAACAGGTGGAGGTGATTCAAAATGGAATTTAGTCGCTTGATTGAAATCTTACCGGAACTGAATACTGCTTTCTTTCAAACACTTTATATGGTTGGAGTAGCATTATTGGTTGCTATTGTAATCGGTCTTCCACTTGGAATAATTTTATATGTAACGGACAAAGGGTTCTTTTTGGAAAATAAACTTGTGAAAAGCGTTGCAGGGGTGATTACCAATCTTGTTCGGTCAATTCCGTTTATCATTCTGCTTGTTTTCCTATTACCGTTAACGAACAGTCTTTTAGGTACGACAATTGGTCCTACTGCAGCAGCAGTACCCTTGTCAGTTGCAGCTATTCCTTTTTTTGCAAGAATAGTAGAATCAGCAGCCAGGGAAATTGATAAAGGGGTTATAGAAGCGGCCATTTCTGTCGGTGCGTCACCATGGATGATTATTAAGGATATTATTTTACCTGAGATAAAGCCAGGAATCATAAGTGGACTGACGATAACAACGATTAGTTTAATCGGATTTTCAGCGATGGCAGGTACGATTGGCGGTGGAGGTATCGGTGATTTAGCAATTCGATATGGCTATTACCGCTACGATGATTTGGTCATGTATACGACTGTTATAGTCCTGATTGTAATGGTACAAGTGATTCAGTACACAGGTGATTTTATAGCAAAAACAGTTAATAAACGATAATGAGGAGGAAATTTAAAATGAAAAAAGGATTAGGATTACTAGTAATGTTATTGGCAGCATTGGTACTTGCAGCTTGTGGGTCGGGCGAGGCATCTGGTGATGATGGAGATGATAAGACAATCGAATTTGGGGCGACGACTGGACCTTACAGTGACATGGTGACAAAGGCATTGGAGCCATTACTTGAAGAAAAAGGATATACCGTTAAAAATACAGAATTCAGTGACTATATTCAACCGAATAAAGCGTTAGACAATGGAGATTTGGATGCGAATCTATTCCAGCATAAAATATACTATGAAGCATTTGAAAAGGAACATAATATGGAGTTGTCTGAGGTAAAAATAGTACCTACAGCTCCTATGGGTGTTTATTCAAATAAGTTTGATACGCTGAAAGATATTAAAGATGGAAGCACAATCACAATCGCAAATGACCCAACTAATTTAGCTAGAACGTTGCTTATGTTGCAAGATGCTGGCCTGATAACGATAAAGGATGGTATTGACCCATTACGTGCAACAATAGAGGATGTTGTTGAAAATCCAAAGAATCTGAAGTTCCAACAAATAGAGGCAGGACAGCTACCAAGAACCGTTGAAAGTGAGGATTTAGCTGCAGTACCCGGGAATTATGCCTTAGCAGCAGATTTGGATCTGCTGGACGCATTAGTACTTGAAGAAATGCCTGATGATTATCGAAACCGGGTGGTTGTTAATACGAAAGATATTGACACAAAATGGGCTAAGGATATTAAAGAGGTAATTGAATCAGCAGAGTTTGAAAAGATTATTGATGAGCAGTTTAAAGGATTTGGCAAGCCTACGTGGATGAAATAAAGTCTATTATCGAATATCGAGTATCACGTAATCGTGGTACTCGATATTTTTTTTGGCAGTTATACATTGCTTCGTTTAAAAATGGTTATGCAGGGGAAAATACTGTATTAGACTAATTAATGGAGTGATATATGTGGTTAATATGACAGGGAAAACAATTGTTATTACTGGTGCAAGCAGCGGTATTGGTGAAGCAACAGCCGAAAAGTTTGCTAATGAAGGAGCCAATGTTGTCCTTGCTGCACGCAGAGAAGAACGATTAGAAGAAATTAAAAATAAAATCAGCTCTGAAAATGGCAGCATTGCTATAAAGAAAACAGATGTTACATCGAGAGAACAAATGCAGGAACTTGCTGATTTGCTATAAAGGAATACGGTCAAATAGATGTTCTTTTCAATAATGCAGGGTTAATGCCTTTATCCTTCATGAAAAATCTGAAGATAGATGAGTGGGACAGAATGGTTGATGTCAACATCAAGGGAGTGCTTTATGGTGTAGCAGCAGTACTTCCGCATATGCTAGAGAAAAACGCTGGCCATATTTTAACGACATCTTCCGTTGCTGGGCATGAGGTATTTCCAAGCAGTGCGGTGTACTCAGGGACGAAGTTTGCAGTTCGTATTATGATGGAGGGACTAGCAAAAGAAGTGGCACAAAGCAACATCCGTACAACATCCATTTCTCCAGGTGCAGTTCAGACGGAGCTTACAAATACGATCACAGATGAAGAAGTTCTTTCTAACTTTAAAAAAAGTGCCGGGTCAATGACGCCACTGAATAGTGAGGACATTGCTGAGGCTGTATTCTATGCTGTAAATCAGCCGGAAAATGTAGATGTTAATGAAGTGGTTGTTCGCCCTAACAATCAGGGATAAGGAATAAATTTGATTAAGCTGTCAGCCTTTTAATAAGATGACAGCTTACTTATTGGTATATAGAGTTGCATTGGTGTTATATTTGGATAGTAACTAAGGTTTTAAAAAAAGAAAGGATGACTAGTTTGCAACAACAAATTAAACTTATAAAAAGACCATCAGGAACGCCTACAAAAGAGGACTTTGAATTTGCCGAAGTACCAATTGGAGAGCCGGCTGAAGGTGAAGTGCTTATTCGTACTAACTATATATCGGTGGACCCTTATTTAAGAGGAAGAATGAATAATGTGAAGTCTTATGTCCCGCCATTTGAATTGGACTCCGTAATTACAAGCGCTGTGATAGGACAGGTTATTGAATCGAAGTCCGCACATTTTGAAAAAAATGATGTTGTAACGGGCGCGTTAGGATGGCAGGAGTATACGGTTGTAGACCAATCCGGGATACGGAAAATTGACACGAATCTTGCCCCAGCATCTGCTTATTTAAGTGTGTTAGGAATGACTGGCCTAACAGCTTATTTCGGACTGCTTGATATAGCCGATCCAAAGGAAGGTGAAACAGTCGTTGTATCAGGAGCAGCCGGTGCTGTCGGTTCTGTTGTAGGCCAGATTGCCAAAATTAAAGGAGCATATGTCGTTGGTATTGCCGGTTCGAATGAAAAAATAGAATACCTTAAAAATGAGCTAGGATTTGATGATGCGATTAACTATAAAACGGTGGACATTAAAACGGCATTGGCAAATGCGTGCCCTAACGGAATTGACGTTTATTATGAAAATGTTGGCGGGGAAATTGGTGATGCCGTTCTTCCACTATTGAATAAATTTGCGCGTATCCCTGTTTGTGGAGCGATTTCTTCCTATAATAACCAGGAGGCCGATATTGGTTTACGTGTCCAAGGCTACCTGATTAAATCAAGCGCGTTAATGAAAGGTTTCACTGTTGGTGATTATGCTTCCCGTTTTAAAGAAGGATCTGAAGCATTAGCTGGATGGCTGCAGGCAGGAAAAATACAATACGAAGAAACAATTACAGAAGGATTCGACCAGACAATTGATGCATTTCTGGATTTATTCCAAGGAGCAAATCTGGGGAAAGCAGTTGTAAAAGTATCTGATATAGAATAAGTCGAAGGATGCGTTTCCGTAATGGAGCGCATCCTTTTCAGTTTCTGTTCGACATATAATGACAAATACCGGGGAGTGACAGGCACGACGACGCTTTTGATTGAAATTTGGTTATATTGGGTAAAGCTAAATAGATTGTTTGATTGAGATGGAAGGGAGCTGAATAAAGTGTCTAATACGATTAAATTAATTAAAAAAGAAGTTATTGCGAATGACACTATGCTGTTTCACTGGGAAAATCCTGATGGACTTGAATTTAAGGCAGGACAATTTGGTGAGTTTAATTTAATTGAACCGAGTGAGTCAGATGAAAAAGGAAACTCAAGAGACTTTTCCTTTGTATATGCGCCGGCTGAAAATAAATTAGCTACTGCGACAAGAATACGTGATTCTGCTTATAAGCAGGTATTAAAGGATTTACCAGATGGTGAGGAGGTTGAATTCAATGGACCATATGGCGATTTTTCCCTTCATAAAACGGAATCAACACCTGCCGTATTTATAATAGGAGGTATTGGCATCACTCCAGTACGGAGCATGATTGCCCAAGCAACCATTGACAAAACATCACATGACATGACGTTATTGTATTCGAATAAAACACCTGACGATGCACCATTTCTGAATGACTTTGAAGCATTTGCAGAGAAAAATGGTAAATTTACATTTGTTCCTGTAATGACACGAGCCGACTCAAATTGGAATGGGGAAAGTGGTCATATTGATGCTGATATGCTTAAAAAGTATATTTCAGATGTAAATGTGCCAATATATTATCTGTCTGGTCCACCTGGTATGGTATGGGATATGCGGGAAATGCTAATTGAAGCAGGGATAAATGATGATAATATCATTACTGAAGAATTTCCGGGATATTAAACGAGTAGTAAAAAGCTGTTCTGTCCTTATTGGTCAGAGCTTTTTATTTGAGCAGCTAGCTGAAAAGTTTCTTTGTAATTTGTTCGCAATTAACATAAATACTTTCTTACTGGAATAAGTGTAACAAGAGCTTTCGCCATTGAGCGTGGCGATAAGCCGAATTTTTTAATATAATGGAAACAGTTAACATAAAGGGAGAGGTGTGAGAAGTTATGCCTTCAAAGCAGTCAGTTATTGGGGTTATTGGAACAGGCGTAATGGGCAAAAGTATGACGTTAAATCTGCAAAAAGCAGGTTATTCCATAAATATCTATACCCGGACAAAAGAAAAAGCTCAGGAGTTATTGGATAACGGTGCAGTTTGGAAAGATTCTGTCGCTGATTTAGCGCAGACATCTGACGTTATTATAACGATGGTCGGTTATCCATCAGATGTGGAAAGTGTTTATTTTGGGGAAGAAGGAATTATCGAAAATGCAAGGTCTGGTACATATGTTGTTGATATGACTACATCCAAACCAGCGCTTGCCATTTACATCAACCAAAAAGCAGAGGAAAAAAATATTCATGTATTAGATGCGCCAGTATCCGGTGGTGATGTTGGTGCCCAAAACGGAACACTTGCCATAATGGCTGGCGGTGAACAGCATATATTTAATGAAATTTCCCCAATCTTTGATGTACTTGGAGAAAATATTATTTTACAGGGGAAAGCTGGTGCAGGTCAGCATACAAAATTAGTAAATCAAATCGCAATTGCATCGAATATGATTGGAGTTTGTGAGGCAATAGCCTATGCCAAAAAGTCAGGGCTCGATCCTTCCCGAGTTCTGGATAGTATTACAACCGGTGCAGCAGGCAGTTTTTCGTTATCAAAGCTAGCCCCACGGATGCTTGCAGGTGATTTTGAACCAGGATTTTATGTGAAGCATTTTATCAAAGATATGACCATTGCACTTGAGTCGGCACAAGAAATGGGACTCTCAACACCAGGGCTTTCACTTTCACTGGAACTATACAAAGAACTAGCCGAAAAAGGAGAAAACGACAGCGGAACACAAGCATTAATAAAACTATTTCAATAGTGAGATGCATGTCACTTCCCAGACAATACATATGAAGGCAGGTGATCTGATGAAAGTAGAAGTAATTGTCCAAAATGGGCAGGAAGCAATTCAAGCTGAGAATCTGGGAGCGGATCGGCTCGAACTCGTTTCTGCTATGCAGGAGGGTGGCTTGACTCCAAGTTATGGAACAATCAAGCAAGTGCTGGAAAGTGTAGCCACCCCTGTGCAGGTTATGATCCGCCCGCATAGCTATCATTTCTGCTATACAGATGAGGATTTCAAAATTATTCGTGACGATATCGATGTCATTCAAAAACTTGGCAGCAATCGCATTGTATTTGGGGCATTAAATCAGGATTATACAATTAATACGACTATGCTGGAGGAACTTATCCGGCTTTATCCTAAACTGGATATCACTTTTCACCGTGCATTTGACGAAGTACCATCACAGCAACTTGCATATGAAACCTTGACAAAATACCGACAGAATGTGAAGCGGATATTAACGTCAGGTGGCAAAGCAAATGCTGAAGCAGGGAAACAACAGCTTCAAGAGCTTGCAGAAAAGGGTTATGGACCTGTCATCATACCGGGGTCAGGACTTACGCCTACAAATATCAATGAAATCCACGAGGCTGTTGGTGCCACTCAGTATCATTTCGGAAAATCAGTGCGAGTTGGCAATTCATTTGGAAATGGCTTTGATCCGGATGTGATGAAGGAGGTTCAGGAGAAGTTAAAGGGTTAAACGCTAAAAGTATCAAATAGAAAAAGCGTCTGTCATCATAATAGAGACGCTGATTATCACAAATATAATAATGTGAAATGACCATCATTTTTTACTGATGGTCATTTTTATTGGTATTAGCTTTTTTGGTTTAATGGGACAGTGAAATATTAGTCTAATTAAATAGAGGAATACCTAAAATTATTTTCGCGGGCATCAGTTCATTATTTGATAGAATTCCCCCTATTTTATGTTGATATATGTAAAATAATAGCACTCTGTCCGCTGACTAATATTTAAACAAGCTTTGTAATCTATTTCTTTTCTGGTAGTTTTCGTGTTCAAATAGTCCAGAACGCGCGACATCAACAACGCATAAAGCAAATACTTTCTTTAATAAAATTTTTTTCATATTTTATCTAAAAAGTATTGAATAAAATTTCTTTTCATATATAATGAATTTAAGAAATATTTTTTCATTATTTTGAAAGGGGTTACATGGATGAAACTTTCACTACTTGGTCTAGGCAAGATGGGTTACAACCTAGCACTTAACTTAATTGACCAAGGTCATGAAGTTATCACATACGACATCAATCACGAACAGGTGAAAGAAATTTCATCTGAAGGTGCCCTCCCGGCATATTCAACTGAGGAAGTAATACAACAGTTAGAAAGCCCTCGGATAATATGGGCGATGGTACCTGCTGGCGAAGCTACAGAAGCGTTGGTAAGTGATTTACAGGATAAACTTGACCCGGGTGACATTATTATTGATGGGGGGAATTCAAATTATAAAGATTCTATTCGTCGAGGAAATCAATTAAAGGAGAAAGGAATTCATTTCTATGATGTAGGTACTAGTGGTGGAATAAATGGAGCTAGAAATGGTATTTGTGCAATGATTGGCGGAGAACAAGAGGTATTTAAAGAAATAGAGCCAATTTTTGAAAGTGTTAGTGTTGAAAATGGATATTTATATACTGGTCCATTGGGGAGTGGTCATTTCCTAAAAATGGTACATAATGGCATTGAGTACGGAATGATGCAATCTATCGCGGAAGGCTTCGATATCCTCAGTAAAAGTCCATTTGATTATGATTATGAAAGCGTATCTAAAGTTTGGAATCATGGTTCTATTATCAGTTCGTGGCTAATGGAATTGACTGAAGGTGCATTTGCAAAAGATGCTAATCTTGATGGTATCAAAGGGGTTATGAATTCTTCAGGTGAAGGAAAATGGGCTGTTGAGTCAGCACTTGATATGCAGGTTGCAGCACCAGTAATTGCCTTATCGCTAATGATGCGATATCGATCGCTTGAGGAAGATACCTTTACAGGTAAGGTTGTTGCTGCCTTACGAAATGAATTTGGTGGGCATGACGTTATTAAAAATTAATCAAAAAATAGGGGGATTTATAAAAATGAAGAAGATTTTAATGTTTGCAGTTGTAGCTCTAATGGTTATTTTTCTTGGTGCATGTAGCGGTGATGGTGATGAATCATCGTCTGACAATTCTAGTGACAACAACGCAGAAGCAACAGATGGTACTGAAGAAACAGAAGAAGCTGACTCTTCAGGAGAAACAAAGACAATTCGTGCAGGAATCGGACTGAATGAGGATCATCCACAGTATAAAGGACTATTAAAGTTTAAGGAAATTGTGGAAGAAAAAACCGATGGAGCAATCGTGGTTGAAACTTATGCAAGTGGCCAACTTGGTGATGACCGTACAATGACGGAAGCACTTCAGTTAGGATCTCAAGAAGTAACAATTCCATCAACGGCTCCTCTTGCTAACTTTGTACCTGAATATAGTATTTTTGACTTTCCATTCCTATTCCCAGATGAAGAAACAGCTGATGCAGTATTGGATGGAGAAGTTGGGCAAAAATTCTTGGATATGCTTGAAGATCAGAATTTAGTAGGTTTAGCTTATTGGGAAAATGGTTTCCGTGATTTAACGAACAGTAAGCGTGAAGTAGCAACTGCTGAAGACTTTGAAGGATTAAAAATTCGTACCATGGAAAATGACTTGCATTTAGATGCATTTCGCGCATTAGGTGCTAACCCAACTCCAATGGCATTTACAGAGTTATTCACTGCGATGCAGCAAGGTACAGTTGATGGTCAGGAGAATCCGGTTGCAACAATCTACTTGGAAAAATTCTATGAAGTTCAAGATTATGTATCTAGCACACACCATGTTTACAGTCCATTTGTGTTCCTTATGAGCAAGAAATTTTATGATGGATTAACAGATGAACAACAAACTATTGTAAGAGACGCTGCTCTAGAAGCTGGAAAATATGAACGTAAACTAAATCGTGAAGCAAATGAAAAGTATGTAGAAGACCTACAAAATGAAGGAATGACTTATACTGAAATCACTCCAGAAGCTCGCCAGGAAATGGTAGATATTATTCAGCCTGTCTTGGATGAGTATACAGAAAAGATTGGTGAAGATCTGGTACAGGAAGTCTATGATGCGATTGATGAGGCATCGAAGTAAGTAATAAGGAGTCTAATAGTTATTGTAATTAATTGACCTGCTCCTACGACAATTCCCTTAACAATATAAGGTGTGGTATTTTTATATCTTATGTTTATTTGGGGCAGGTATTGTGGATGTGCATTACATTTAAAAAGACTTTGGGGAGTTAATCTTCAGAGTCTTTTTTCACTATAATATACACGGAATAAAGGCTTTAGGATTTCAACTCAAAATCATGATTATCATGATTTGAATGATGAAGAGGTGATTACCACATGAAAATTATAAAATGGATTGATGAATATATTGAAGAAGTCTTACTTGTCATATTATCAGTTGTAATGGTTGTAGTTATCTTTCTGCAAGTTGTCATGCGAACCTTCGATAATTCGCTATCCTGGTCGGAAGAACTAGCACGGTTTAGTTTTATATGGCTTGTTTATATAGGGATAAGTTTAGGTGTGAAAAAGCAAAGACATATAAAGATTGATATTATGCTGCATTTGCTGAAAGAAAAAGGAAGAGTTATTCTCACTATTTTTGCTAATTTACTATTTTTGGCTTTTGCGATATTCACAATCATTTATGGTTACTCCATTGGAGAAAAGCTCTTAGCATTTGGACAACAATCACCGGCATTACATATACCGATGGGTTTAGTATATATGGCAACTCCGGTTGGCATGGGTTTAACAGCAATTCGTCTGATACAGAATCTCGTACAAAATTTTACTGCTTTATTTGGATCGAGAAAGGTTTCAGATGTAGTTACACTTGAGTATGAAAGAGCGCAGAAGGATCCTATTGAATAGGTTAGGAGGTTACACAAAATGGTATCGGGTGTTTTATTTGGCAGTTTTGCAGTACTTTTAATTTTAACTGTACCCATTGGGATTTCATTAGGTATAGCAACATTAATCACTATTTTCTACTCTGGTACCCTACCGATTGAATTTCTAATGAAGGAATTAGTAACTTCAATCGATTCCTTTCCATTAATGGCTGTTCCATTTTTTATTTTAGCTGGGGAAATCATGGGTAAAGGTGGAATATCGGAGCGTTTATTTAATGTTGCAAACGCCTTAGTTGGTAATAAAACAGGTGGATTTGCGATTGCTACAATAATTACGTGTATGTTTTTCGCGGCAATTTCCGGGTCTGGTCCTGCCACAGTGGCTGCAATCGGAAGTATTATGATACCTGCAATGGTAAGAAATGGCTATGATAAGAAGTTTTCCACGGCTGTTGTTGCAGCAGCTGGTTCTTTAGGGGTCATTATTCCACCGAGTATTCCGATGGTTATTTATGGTGTTGTTGGGAGTACATCGATTGGTGACTTATTCATTGGGGGTATTATACCTGGTTTGTTAGTCGCCATGGGATTGATGGTTTATGCATACTTCTACTCTAAGAAAATGGGCTTTAAAGGAATGGACGAACCAACTTCACTAAAAAAGATTTGGGTAGCAACTTGGGAAGCAAAATGGGCACTTTTAATTCCGGTTATTATTTTGGGAGGAATTTATGGTGGATACTTCACTCCTACAGAAGCTGCAGTTATTGCGGTCGTTTATGGGTTAATTGCTGGTATGGCAATTTATCGTGAACTGTCATTTCGTATGCTTCCAAAGGTATTAACAGATGCAGCTCTAATGACTGCAACAATCTTAATTATTGTGGGGACAGCAACTGCGTTTGGGCGATTTCTCACCATTGAACAAATACCTTTAAAGGTAGCAAATGCAATGATGGCAGTTTCTGAAAGTCCAATTATTATTATGATGTTAATTACACTATTGTTATTAGTTGTCGGCTGTTTTATGGATACATTGGCAGCTATTATCATTTTGACGCCTATATTACTGCCAATTGCAGTTCAAATTGGTTATGATCCAATGCACTTTGGAATCATTATGGTCGTTAACCTTGCAATAGGATTTATCACGCCACCACTAGGTGTTAACCTATTCGTTGCTTCGGGCATCTCCGGTTTGCCTATTGAAACAATTGCAAAGGCAATTATGCCATTTTTCTTTGCCATGCTGGTTACACTTATCATAATAATTGTTTTTCCACAGTTATCATTATTCTTGCCGAGTCTTGGAGGTTAATATGGAAAAATCTTTGGATGTCGTCACATTTGGCGAAACCATGGTCCTGTTTGAACCAGTTCAGATGTTTCCACTGGAATATGTTGGTCAATTTCATAAACATATAGGTGGAGCAGAATCAAATGTAAGTATTGGGCTTACGCGGCTTGGTCATAAAGTCGGGTGGTTTAGCAAGCTTGGGAATGATCCCTTTGGACGCTACATTCTTCAATTTATTCGCGGAGAAGGAATTGATACGTCAGCTTGTCTTCAAACGGATGAGGCTCCAACAGGTCTTCTTTTTAAGGAAAAAAAGTCACATGAGAATTTAAATGTGTTTTACTACCGGAAACATTCGGCAGCAAGCTTAATGACGCCACAGGATTTGGATAAGTCATATATAGCGAATGCAAAATTTCTTCATGTAACAGGTATTACGCCAGCTTTAAGTGAAACGTGTGAGCAGACGGTCTTTCAAGTAATGGACATTGCCAAAAAAAATAACACGACGATTGTTTTTGATCCAAATCTTAGACTAAAACTTTGGAAGGCGGAAAAGGCGCGAGCGGTTCTACTGAAAATGGCTGAGCAAGCAGATGTCATCCTTCCTGGACTTGATGAAGGAACGTTTTTAACAGGGGAAACAGGACCAGAAGCAATCGCTGCTGCCCTCAACAAGGATGGAAAGAAAGCAATTGTTGTTAAGCTTGGTAGTGAAGGTGCTTACTATCAAAAAGGTGAAGCGAGCGGATTTGTCAGGGGCTACCCTGTCGCTCAAGTGATTGACCCGGTTGGCGCTGGAGATGGATTTGCTGCAGGGATTATCAGTGGTATGCTGCGAAATGATTCTTTACCTGATACATTGGCTCGGGCAAATGCAATCGGAGCTATTACTGTTGGAATGCATGGTGACGTTGAAGGACTGCCGAGGGAAGATGAACTAGAACGATTTTTAGATAATGGTTCAAATAATAGTGATGTAAATCGATAACTAAAGTTCCAGGGGGATGTGCAATGGATAAATGGGAACAGCTGCAATTTTTGAAAAAGTCTGGTCTTGTTGCAGTACTCCGTAAACTTGATAAAGATAAAATTTACGAGATTAGTAATGCTTTAATCAAAGGCGGAACAGGGGCAATAGAAATAACAGTTGATTCGGATGGATCATTTGAGATGATAAATCAACTGAAAATTGAGCATGGAAATAACGTATTGATTGGTGCTGGGACAGTCATAGATGCAGAAACAGCAAAAACGGCTATACAGGCGGGTGCTGATTTCATTTTCTCACCTATTTTTGATGCAGAAACTATTCAGCTGACTAATAAATACGGGAAAATCTCTATCCCTGGTGCCATGACCCCTACTGAAATAGTGAAGGCATATCAGGCTGGTGCAGACTTAATCAAGGTTTTCCCAGCCAATGCTCTTTCCGAAAATTATATCAAAGATTTACAAGGTCCATTAGGCCACATTTCAATGATGCCAACTGGCGGTGTATCACTTGATAATGTTGAGCACATTATTCGTACGGGTTCGGTAGCTGTCGGTGTTGGAAGCTCTCTGACGGATGCAGAGGCAATCGCAGACGGAAACTTTGAAAAACTTACGGAAATCGCAGAACAGTTCGTGATGCGGATTAAACGAGCAAGATTGTAAAGGAGTCTAACAATGAAAATAACAAAATTAGAAACCTTTGTAGTCCCCCCAAGATGGTTGTTTCTTAAAATTGAGACCGATCAAGGGATTTTTGGTTGGGGTGAACCAGTGGTCGAAGGAAGAGCGGCAACAGTCAAAGCTGCCGTTGAAGAATTAGGAGATTATTTGCTGGGAAAAGACCCACTTCTAATTGAAGATCATTGGCAAGTAATGTATCGGTCTGGTTTTTACCGAGGTGGTCCTATTCTAATGAGTGCGATTGCAGGTATTGATCAGGCGCTATGGGATATTAAAGGGAAATATTATAATGCATCTGTTTCAGAACTAATGGGCGGGGCATGCCGTGACACGATAAAAGTTTATTCATGGATTGGCGGTGACCGTCCAACTGAGGTTGGGAAGTCGGCCAAAGAAGCTGTCGATAAAGGGTTTACCGCTGTTAAAATGAATGGAACCGAGGAATTACAATATGTTGATTCATACGACAAAGTTGATGCAGCAGTTGAACGAATAGCAGCTGTTCGTGAAGCAGTAGGGGGCAACATTGGAATCGGCATTGACTTTCATGGGAGAGTTCATAAGCCTATGGCGAAAGTATTGGTGAAAGAACTCGAGCAATATCGCCCAATGTTTATTGAAGAACCAGTATTGCCTGAAAATAATGAAATACTTAGAGATATCGCTGGTTTAACCAATATACCAATAGCAACAGGTGAAAGAATGTTTTCGCGCTGGGATTTTAAAGATCTATTTACGGGTGGCTATGTGGATATTATCCAGCCCGACTTGTCTCATGCAGGCGGCATTACGGAGTGTAAAAAAATCTTTTCAATGGCTGAAGCTTATGATGTAGCTGTAGCTCCACACTGTCCACTTGGACCGATTGCTTTAGCTTCTTGTTTACAGGTAGATGCTACATCGCATAATGCATTCATTCAAGAGCAAAGTTTAGGCATTCACTACAACAAAGGTAATGATTTATTGGATTACTTGTCTGATCCATCCGTGCTGGACTATAAAGATGGCTATGTAGCAATGTTAAAAGGACCGGGGCTCGGAATCACCATTAACGAGGAATATGTACGTGAACAAGCAAAGATAGGGCATAACTGGAAAAATCCGGTATGGCGTCATAAAGATAATTCAGTGGCTGAATGGTAGAGAAGCAAAAGCTTGAGGTATATATTTTCTATATTTTTGCAAACGTAAGGAGGCAAGGATATGAGTAAGTTTAAGGTAGTAGTAACAGATTTTAATTATGATACGATAGCTCCAGAAATTGAAATATTGGAACGTATTGGAGCTGAAGTTGTTTCTGCCCAATGTACGACAGAGGAAGAAGTCATTCATGCAGCTAAAGATGCTGATGGAATCATTTGTCAGTATGCACCAATTTCCAGAAAAGTGATCGATCAACTCACAAATTGTAAAGTAGTATCAAGGTATGGAATAGGCTATGATGTCATTGATGTTAATGCTGCTACTGAGAAGTGCATTATGGTTTGCAATGTGACGGACTATTGCATTGAGGAAGTATCGGACCATGCATTTGCTCTTTTAATGGCTTCGGTACGGAAAATAGTCGAGCAGGATAAGGCTGTCAGAAGAGGAGTTTGGGATTACAAGGTCACTGCCCCAATTTATCGGTTAAGTAATCAGGTTTTAGGGTTAGTAGGCTTTGGCAATATCCCACAGCTGTTAGCGAAAAAAGCACAAGCCTTTGGATTGAAGGTGGTCGCTCACGATCCTTTTATTCCTGTTCATGCAGCGGAACAATTAGACGTTGAGCTGGTGGATCTGTCAACACTGTGCGAGCTATCTGATTTTGTCTCCGTTCATGCTCCGCTGAACAAACAGACAAAAGGGATGATAGGAAAAGAACAATTTAAACAGATGAAAGAACAAGCATTTCTTATTAATACCTCAAGAGGACCTGTTGTTGATGAGCAAGCGTTAGTTGATGCTCTAAGAGAAAACGTGATTTCCGGGGCTTCCTTGGATGTACTTGAAACGGAACCTATAGACCTTAATAATCCGTTGCTTGAGATGAAGAATGTTACTCTAACCGCGCATATAGCGTGGAATTCAAAGGAAGCTGAATTAGAGCTTAAAAGTAAAGTAGCTCAAAATGTAGCAGACGTATTAACAGGTTTTTATCCAACATATTTAGTTAATAAAAAAATTAAAGGGAAAGTTCTGCTTAGGGATAAATAGAGAAAGGAGGAGGAGGTAATGAACGAAATCACGCAAGAAGTGGTGGTTAATATTACGGAAGAGGAGACAATTATTGACCTAAGTCAAATGACACAAAAATATCACTCGGAAATTTACCTAAAGAAAATAGTCGGAGGATCTGTTCTAGAGATCAGTCTGAAAAGTTTTTTAGGATTAATCACGCTGCAATTACAAAATGGTGATCATCTTACAGTTAGAGTTGTAGGGGAAGATTGCAAAGAAGCTCTTGATGAAGTTGTTCGATTCCTTTCGTGACTTGAATAAAAGTTAGGGGATATGAAAATGAATCGGAAACAATTAGGTTGGATTCATCATATACACGCAACAGTTCTTATTCTGCTTTTACTTACTGGCATTAGCTTATATGTTTCTTTTTTCAGGACACTGTTTAATGAGTGGAAAATACCACTCGTGGCGATTCATATAGTTATCGCCATTTTTTATATTGGAATTATGCTGATCTCTATTTATCAGGCATTTTTGTATGGTAAAAAACGTGCCCCAATTAAAAAGTTCAACATATGGTTATTTGTCCTTCTTTTTTCACTATGGCTAAGTTCTGGTATTCTGATGTATTTTCAGCATCTCGTCCCAGTATGGGTGCGGAACAACAGTGTAATCATTCATGATTGGTCGACCTGGATTGTCATTCCTTGGATCTTAATTCACGGTTATGGGCATCTATTTAATGTAAGGATTCCGTGGCCGAATTGGTGGAGAGGGCGTAAACAAGTCCCTGATTGGATATCCGAAAACAAATTAGGGAGACGTGATATTACGAAGTCGCTTCTGTTATTCCTCGTTTTTCTATTTTTAGGAGGCTGGATTCGCTGGATTTCCCCTATACTGTCTATCCCAGAGAACGAAGAGAAAAGAAGGGGCTATTTTCGAATCTATAATGTAACCAACGATTATCCACGGTATGAGGAAGAAGACTGGAAGGTCGCCATCGAAGATCTTAATCAGGTAAGGGAAGAATTAACGATGAAAGATATGCGAAAATTACCATGGTATTCAATCGTCGATGATTTTCATTGTGTTACAGGCTGGAGTGTCAGGGGCGTAGAATTGCGTGGCATTTATTTGAAGAATCTGCTAGAACCGTATTATGCGAATCATCCTAATGATACCTATGTAACGGTTTATTCAGGAGATGAATTATACTATGACTCCTTCACTATTTCCCAACTGCTTGATGAAGAAGCCATGCTTATATTTGAGCTTGATGGCTTGCCATTGAAAAGATCACAGGGATTCCCTTGTCGACTTTACCATCCAAATATGTACGGATATAAATCAGTGAAGTGGATTACCAGAATCCAATTGACTGCAGGCCGAGAACAAGGCTACTGGCAAACGAATGGGGACTATGACTTAGATGGCTATTTATAAACCTGTTAAAAAATGGCTTTTGCCACTTCTGTCTATTGTTATCGGATTGTCGATTGGTTACGCGTTGTTCATAAGCAAGGAGGACTATCAATATAGTCAATGGGTTACATTGCTTGAAGATAATGAAACACGTATGTACCAGATTGAATCAGCCTACAAGTGGGACAATAAAGTATATTCTGAAAGCCAGGGAGTCTGGTCAGAAGAAAACTCTTATTATCAGATTACCACACCAATATCTGATGGTGATGAATTTTCATTTGATGCTTATGTATTTGAGGAGCAATTTTACTTAAAGAGCAGTGACCATTGGTTTGTTGGAACTTTCCCCCACAGTTTCACAGAAGAACTGGCACCACTTGATAATCCATTTAAATGGACAGTTGATTTATTAAAACATGCAGAGCAAATCACTAAAGATAAAAATGGGGACCATATCACATATAAAGCCATTTTCAAAGCGTTTCCATCAATCGACTTTCGGGGTACACTACTTAGTAAGCAAGACGATACTTATTTAGAGATGATTTTTAAGAGAGGAGAACCATTCTCTCTTGAATGGGTAGTTAATCCAGTACACCCTGATTCATTAGGTCCACTTGTCTCTTATCCCGAAACGCTAACTTATCACCTCTCTTTTGATACCAACAAGGATACTGTTCCCGCTCTTCCAGCAGAGGCGGAGAAGGCGGAAGAAATTGACTAACTAATCTGTGAAACTACTATGGCCTCTGCAGGTTATCTAACCTCGTATAGGTTGTATTAATTTGTCCATAAACGTCTTTGAATATTTCATATAAACGTTTATATAATAGATGATTGTTTAAATTAGGTTCTATCGTATCCTTCATTGGGACGACTTTTTTAATATCAGCAAGGGAAGAAACTTCATTAAGACTGAATAAAGCTAACCAAGCAGCGCCCCAAGCCGAACTTTGATGACTCTCAGGTAAATGTACGGGTTTTCCGAAAATGTCGGCAAGAATACTGACCCAAATATCGGAATGACTGAAGCCGCCATTAGCAAAAAGATTTACATGTTCATTGCCTAGTCTGTTCAGCGCTTGTCCAATTTGGTACACATTAAGAATGACGCCTTCCATAGCTGCTCTAATTAAATCACCTTTTTGGTGTGTAGAGGTCAAGCCGATAAAGGTTCCTTTGGCTTGTGAGTCCCAGATGGGGGCTCTTTCCCCTGTGATGTATGGAAGGAATAATAAATTGTTAGCTCCGGGCGGCGAGGATGCTGCCAGTTGATTCATGTCTTCCATAGAAAGTTCGTCACCTTCCGAGCTAAATAAAGACTGGAGCCAAGCTAAAACAATCCCCCCGTTATTCGAGGCACCCCCAGTTATCCATGATTTCGAATCAAATCGATAGGTGAATATTTCTTCTTTTTTATCTAACAGCGGTTTGGCTGTAAACTGTCTTATGGCACAGCTTGTGCCAATTGTGATTGCGGTATCACCGGGTTTTAACGCTCCTACACCTAAATTGGCTAAAGGGCCGTCAGAAGCTCCAATTGTAAATGGAACCTGTTGGTCGATGCCTATTTCTTTGGCAATACTAGATTTCAAACCTTTTAGAAGATAAGTAGGTGGAACAGTTGAGAAGAGATTGTCTCTTGTTATGCCAGCTTCGGTAAGTGCTTCTTCATTCCAATCCATTTTCTCCACATCAAATAAACCAGTTGAAGCTGCTACTGAATAATCAACCACTTCTTCATTAAACCATCGCTTCACAAGAAATTCTTTAATGGAAATATATTTGTTTGCGTCTTTGTAAGGCTGCCAAGCCAGCTCTTTCATCCAGACTAATTTTGCTAGAGGGGTCATCGGATGAAGAGGAGTACCTGTTTTAAAGAATAAAGCTGAATTTGTTTGTTTAAGGTGATCTGCCTGATTCTGACTTCGTGAATCAGCCCAAATAATCGAATTTGAGAGGGGCTCTCCATCGTCTGTGGCACATATCAGTGAGTGCATAGCTGAAGAGATTCCAATTCCCTTTAGTAGATTTTTGGGAGTATTGGATTCTAGTATTACTGTTTTTAAAACGTGGATAGCTGCTATTTCAATTTCAAGTGGATCTTGTTCAGCCCAATTCAAAGCGGGGTAAAGGATTGGATATTTCTCTTCGTGCTCAGCTATGATTCTCCCACTATAATCAAACATTAAAGCTTTGACGCTCGTAGTACCTATATCAAGCCCTATAATATAAGAGGACATGCTTGATTCTCCTTTTCGTATGTAAAAGTTGATATAATGTTGGCAGTTATTTATGTTGATTAGTTTGTAGCCGCGTCAAGTCCCTACATCCAGCGCCCATTGCCTAGTGCCTTCCAGTAGGGCGCCTTTACCTTTGTATCCTTATAATCGTTTGCTTGAAATTGCATCACGCATTTTGGATAAGGACTCTTTTGTTTGCTCCTTTTTTTGCAGGCAGTAATTGACATATAAGGCGTCGATAATACTTAGCTCGGCAATTCGTGAGGCAAGTGCCTCTGATCGGTACTCAGTTTCTTGTGCTGCAGTGAACAGACTAATATCAACTACTTTGCTTAGTGGTGATTTGGCAAAGTTTGTAATTCCTATTGTCTTGGCATTTCTCTTTTTTGCAACTTCAATTACGTCGAGCAAGTCTTTATTTGAACCAGAGTGTGAAATAAATATGGCAACAGATTGTTCATTTAATTGAGATGCAGACATGAGCTGTAAATGACTGTCTGTATAGGCCTGGCTAATCAGGCCAGTTTTTATAAACTTATGCTGTGCATCTAAGCCGACAATCCCAGAACCGCCATTTCCGTAAAAACTTAGATTATTGGATCGTGTTAGAAAGTCAACTGCCTGCTGGATAGAATCCTGCGATTGTAAATCTCTTGTATATTCGATTGCTTTTATATTTGACTGGAATACTTTTTTGGTAACTTCCAGCTCTGAATCATTTTCATTGATTGACTCGTGAATATCTTTGATGGGATTGACTATTTCAGAAGCTAATACAATTTTAAGTGATTGGTAACCTTTGAAGCCTAATCGCTTACAAAAGCGAAAAACAGTAGCATCTGCTATCATCAAATCATCGGCAACCTGATTAATTGTTGCATGAATAATTTTTTCTGGCTTATCAAGAATGTAGTCGGCAACCAGTTTTTCTTTTTCACTAAAAGAACTATAAGCTGAACGGATTCTATTTAAGACGTTTGTGGCTGGAGTAATTGTATTCACTAATAACCCACTTCCTTAATTTGTGTGTATGCGTTTAATTATAATCTTATATGAAAATAAGTTTAAAATAAAGAGAAAAGATGAAAATTTTTTTCTTTCAATTATCATCTAACTCGATTATCATTAGATTTATACAAACAGATAGCTTGCATTTAGGAAATGTTATGATATGTAGGTTCCATAAAATGAGGGGGATTCTCGTGGCAAATTTATTTCAGTTAAGTGGAAAGATTGCAGTAGTTACAGGGGCGACAAGAGGAATTGGCCGGTCAATGGCTTTTGCTTTAGCAGATGCAGGTGCGGATATTGCGCTGTTACAGCGAAACCCCGAACAAACAGACGTTAAGGAAGAAATTGAAGCAAATACAGGCCGGCAGTGTAAAATTATAGCCTGTGATTTGGAGAATCCAGACCAAGTTAAAAATGCTATTCCTGAAGTCGTTGCGCTTTATGGGAGAATTGATATTTTAGTAAATAGCGCTGGGATACAACGTCGCTCACCATCCGTCGAATTCACTGAGCAAGATTGGGACGATGTGATAAATGTTAACCTTAAAACTGTATGGACTTTATGCCAGCAGGCCGGTCGGTACATGGTTGGACAAGGTAGTGGAAAGATTATTAATATCGCTTCCTTACTCTCATTTCAAGGTGGGATAACCGTTCCTGCATATGCTGCGGCCAAAGGCGCGGTAGCCCAACTAACTAAGGCACTTTCAAATGAGTGGGCAAAAGAAAACGTAAATGTAAATGCAATTGTTCCAGGCTATATAGCGACAGACATGAATACGGCTTTAATAAACGATCCTGTTAGAAGTAAACAAATACTTGATCGAATACCTGCAGATCGTTGGGGCAATCCAGAAGATTTTAAGGGTACTGTAGTATTTCTTGCTTCAGAGGCGTCAGCATATATTCATGGCCATTTATTAGCAGTGGATGGCGGATGGCTGGGCCGTTAATCCATTGGACTAGGAGTGATATACATGCTAAATAAAATAGACAGGAATAAAATAAAGGTTGCAGAAGAGGCTGTTAGATATATTAAAAACGGAATGACTGTGGGTTTGGGATCTGGGTCAACCATCGACTGGATGCTTAAAAAGCTTGGAGAAAGCGTTAACGAAGGATTGGATATTAAAGGCATACCAACTTCATATAAAACGGAAAAATTAGCACGAGAATACGGCATTCCCTTAACTGACTTCTCAAACGTAATTGAAATTGACTTAGCTATTGATGGAGCTGACGAAATAGATGAACAGCTCAACCTTCTAAAAGGTGGAGGCGGCTCACTCGTTAGGGAAAAAATAGTTGATTCGGTGGCAAAGGAGCTTATCATTATAGCAGACGAATCTAAATTGGTTCCTGCACTGGGGGATTTTTTATTACCTGTTGAAGTGGTCCAGTTTGGATGGGAACTAACCGCACATCATATTTCTCAGCTGAATTGTGTTCCCTATTTACGAAAAAAAGATAACAATGAAATATTTATTACTGATAATGATAATTATATTTTAGATTGCAGTTTTGAAAAAATTCCCCAACCAACCAGATTGCATGAAAAGTTAAAACTAATGACTGGTGTTGTGGAAACTGGTTTATTTGTGGGCATGGTGGATCGCGTTATTATTGGAAGTGATTATGGAATTAGAACTCATGTGAATGAATTCTAATGCTTTTTTATGAATGATGAAACAATATAAATATACATAACTAAGGGTGAACTACATAATGTCTGGCTTTAATGAACAATTTCTGTATGCCGTAATAATCATAGCATTGGGATATACACTAAAGCGATTTAATATAATAAAGGAAAAAGATGGTGAAGGTTTAGCGAGAATAATATTCAATCTGACTCTTCCGGCATTAATAATTGTATCTTTTAGTGACATTAAAATTGAATCTTCCTTATTTCTTCTTATAGGTATAGCCTTTTGTTATGGATTACTTTCGGCTTTTGTATCTATTATTATATTTAGAAAGGAAAGCAGAGAAAATAAAGGTATGCTTGGCATGCTGGTACCCGGCTTTAATATTGGTTTGTTTGCATATCCGCTTGTTGAAGGGATCTGGGGAAGAGAAGGTATTAAATATTTCGGGATGTTTGATGTTGGAAATGCATTTATCGTGTTTGGTTTACTATATCTAATAGGCAGCTATTATTCATCCGATAAGGCAGAGCTTAGTCCAGGTGTAATTATGAGGAAGTTAACGGGTTCAATCCCATTAATGACTTATATTATTGTTTGTGGATTGAATATTATAAGTATTCAGCTTCCAGAAATGGTAGTAAATGTTTCCGAGATAATTTCCGTAGCAAACATGCCTCTATCATTTTTATTACTAGGTATTTATTTAAATTTTAAGTTTGATAAAAGCTACTATACACTCATTATAAAGGTCTTGACCATTAGATATGTACTTGGCTTAACTGTCGGTATATCACTCTTTTTTATATTACCTTATGATGATATGTTTAGATATACTGTCCTTATTGGTCTGATGCTGCCGGTATCTGTGTCTGTTTTGCCTTATTCTGTTGAATTTAACTATGACCAGAGATTTATCGGAACTGTATCCAATTTGACGATTCTAATTACTTTCTTTTTATTATGGGTTCTGATGAGTATAATTAGTTGATTGCTAGATTTTTTCACAAAACAACAATATTCTTCTTATTTCCCGGGAAATGACATATTGACTGTTTTTTCGACTTTTGAACATTTTTGCTGTCGAAACAATTTCATGTATAATTAATAAAAGATTGCAACTATTCATACAGGAGGAGTTTTCATGTCAAAAATCCGTTGGGGTGTATTAAGCACTGCAAATATTGCACAAAAAGCACTTTTACCTGCATTCTCACGTTCAGATAATGCCGAAGTGACAGCTATAGCAAGTGGGAGTGACATTACGAAGGCTGAGAGGATAGCGGAAAAATTCGGTATCCCAACTGCCTATGATGGCTATGATAAGCTGTTGGATGACTCGAATATTGATGCTGTTTATATTCCATTGCCAAACCATTTGCATAAACAGTGGGTAATTGAGGCTGCTAAGAAGGGTAAACACATTTTGTGTGAGAAACCTGCAGCAATAAATTCCAATGATGTTTTGGAAATGAAAAAAGTTTGTGATGAGCACGGGGTTCTTTTCATGGAAGCATTTATGTATTACTTTCACTCGCAGCATAATCGTGTGAAAGAGATAATTGACTCTGGTGAGATTGGTGAAGTGAAACTGATGCGCGCTGCTTTCTCGTTTTACCTTGCCAAAAAGGAAAATAATATCCGTATGAGTAATCAAAAGGGTGGCGGCAGTATTTATGATATCGGCTGTTATGGTATTCATTCGATTAGGAATATACTTCGGACTGAACCAAATACTGTTCAAGTGCATGGTGCAGTTGACCCTGCGTATGGAGTAGAAACCGATGCAGTGGGGTATATGACATTTCCAAATGGAGTACGAGCAATATTTGACTCTAGTTTTAATATGGCACATCGGAGTGAATATGAGGTGGTCGGAACAGAGGGACGGATTAAAGTTCCTAGAGCATACCGTCCGGATAATAATGGTGGCGACGGGTTAGTGGTTGTTGAAAAGGGCAATGTGCAACGAACTGAAACAGTGAATTGCGATCAATACCGAAGCCAGGTGGAGCATTTATCACAGGCAATTATAGATAAAAAAACTCAGGTGTATCATGATTTTAATAATACGATAAATAATATGCGTGTGATTGATGCTTGTTATGAGTCAATCAAGCAAGGTCGTCTAATCGAATTATCTTAAGTTTATTTAAACCCTAATTTGTCAGATTTTTAGCAAGTTAGGGTATTATTATTTTAACTGCTCCATGGTAAGATAGAAACATAATTGGTAAGTAGGTGGCAGTATGAACAGTAATTCCAGATTTTTACTCTATACGTTGAGCGGTGTTTTATTTGTCATTAGCTTTGTTGGTATGCTGATTTATGGATATAAGGCATTTTATATAGAAGCTGAAAAAGTTGAATCTGATGATTATACCTATCATTTTGCTTTAATTGCTGAAGAAATTGAAAACGATTACTGGCGTTTAATTGAAGAAGGCGCCAAAAATGCTGCTTTGGAAAATAATATTTATTTGGAATATATGGCACCGCAAAAAGCTGACAATGACGAATTGTTGAAATTACTGGACCGAATGATCTCTGCAAAAGTTGATGGAATCCTTACACAGGGTGTTGAAGGGGATCGCTTTGTCGATTTAGTACATAAGGCAATTGAACGTGGAATACCGATTATCACGGTCGACACTGATGTGAAAAGCAGTGAACGAAATGTATATGTAGGAACTGATAACTTCTATGCCGGTCAGCTGGCTGGGAAGACTATTATCGAAAATACTACTGGCGAACAGTATGTTGGAATTATTACCGGCCGTTTTGATGCGATAAACCAGCAGGAAAGGCTAGAGGGCTTGAAACAAGCATTTAAAGCTGAAGAACGTATTCATATTGTTGATATCAAGGAGTCCAATATAACTGAAGTAGGTGCGACTCAAGCAACTTATTCGCTGCTTAAAAACTATCCGTCGATAACAGCGTTAGTTGGTACAAGTGCCCTTGATGGGATTGGTATGGTACAAGGAATTAATGAAATAGCATCCAGGAAAGATATTTATATTACTACGTTTGACGTTCTGCCGGATACGCTTTCTTTGATTCGTCATAATAAAATTGATGCAACTATTGCACAGTACCCGAAAGAAATGGGATATAAATCAGTGGAAGTAATGATGGAACTTCAAGGTGAAGGAATGCTGAATAGTGAAGTTTATACTGAAACGAGGATACTCGAGAAACAGGACTTGAAAGGTTTTCAAAATGGTGGAAGCAAATGAAGACAATTCGTGGAAAGCTAATCGTTTACTTCTTTGTATTTGTACTGCTATTTCAGGTAACAGCAATTTCTATTTTTATCAGCTCAAATGATTTAACAAACGCCTATAACAAAAGTTTTCAGAGATTTTTATTGTTGAATTCTATTTCAGAAAAGACCAAAGATTTATATACATATACCAAAACATTTGTAACTGAATCGGAAGCAGAAAATGCGGTAAATTATTATGATACAAAAAAACAGCTTCAAGAGGAAAAAGAGAAACTGGAATCTACTTTTTACTATATAGAAAAAATAGAAATGAAAAATTACACTAATCTAATTGAAACATTTATTCATGAAAGTGAACTTACGGTTGGATTTGTTATAAAGGATGACATTGAACAGTACCTTTTTCATCTGGAGGAAACCAGTAATGCATCAGGGTACATTCAGGAATCAACATTGGAAATGATGGATTTAGAAATGACTGCTTATAAATCATTCTATGAAGACTTACAGTTACGTAATAATAACTTTTTGCTATTTACTATTTTTCTTTTTGTTACAACAAGTATGATCGCAATCTTTTTCGCACTTTGGTTTTCGAAGGGGATAACACGTCCAGTGGGAGACCTGTCTCGTGCTGCAAAGGAAGTTTCCAAAGGGGATTTGTTAGGTGAACCAATCAAAATTCAGTCGAATGATGAATTGAAATTACTTGGTGATACGTTTAATCACATGCGGTCAAATATTCATGAATTAGTTGAGGAAATAAAGGACCAATCAGAATTGGACCGTCTGCTTAAGGAAATGGAGCTAAAGCATTTACAAAATCAGGTTAATCCACATTTTTTATTTAATACATTAAACACAATATCTAAAATGGCGTACCTAGAAGATGCCAAATCCACATCGTCGCTGATTGATTCTGTTGCAAAGCTTCTTCGTCATAGTTTGGGTGAAATTGAAAGCAGCGTTACTTTAGCGGATGAAGTGGATGTTGTCAAAGATTACTTTCATATTCAAAAAACTCGTTTTTCCGAACGAATTATTTTTAATTTAGATGTTGATGAAAAATGCCTAGATGTGAAGGTTCCTCGTCTAACCCTTCAACCGTTAGTAGAGAATGCGTTTATTCATGGTATTGAAGGAGAAGAGGATGGTGGCATTATTAAACTGCATATCTATCAACGTGAAACTAATATTATTGTTGAAGTTAGCGATGATGGAGTGGGAATGGCGCAGGATAAAGTGAATGAACTCGTTTCATTAATGAAACAACCGGAGCATGTAGGTCACTCAACTGGCATAGGATTGACTAATGTTATCCGCCGTCTGCAGCTTTTCAATCAAAATTCGCATGTCGTGGAAATAGAGTCGGATATAGGGGTGGGAACAACGATTCGATTATTTCTGCCTATGGAGTAAGGGGGGATATAATGCGCGTATTAATTGCTGAGGATGAATTGCTGGAACGAAAAGCGATGAAAAAGTTTATAGAAAGTAATTTTACTGATATGCGTATTGTTGGGGAAGCACAGAATGGTAGAAAGGCAATCGAACTAGCAGAATCAACACATCCCGATATTATTTTTATGGATATAAAAATGCCGGGGATAAATGGTCTTGAGGCGATTAAAGAGATCACCAAGCATGATCCTTCAATAAAGTTTATCCTGGTATCTGCTTATGATTCGTTCGGTTATGCAAAACAGGCCATGAACTATGGGATAAAGGAGTATATTCTAAAGCCCGGAAAAAAAGAGGAAATTGTGCGAGCAATACTCCGTGTTAAAAAAGAAATCTTGCATGAACGTGAACAACAGGACGAAAAGAGAAAGTTATTTAAAGAGCGTTTATTTACAAAATTGATGCATCAACCAGTTTCAGAAGAGGCGTATGACATACAGCAGATGTATTTTCCCGAAATGCAAACTGGGTATTTTTTGGTTGCAAAGTTAAATAGACTTGTAGATGAAGACACAGTTGAGCTTATTTTAAAAAAGCATATTAGGCATTCTTTTATCTTTAACATGACTGAAGAGCGACTTTCTATTTGCGTTTTGGTGACGATGAATATTGATAAAGCGGAGGTACTAACTGTGGCTCGAAGGATTCAATTGGAAATCGGGGAGAATTGCTTTATTGGAGCAGGATATCCGTGTGAATCCCTTGAAAATTTCCCGAGATCATATCAAGAAGCACTTACTGCTAGCTACCAGTTAAATAAAGTGAAAAAGCGGAACTACGGGTTTCTAAGAGAAAAAGAGAATGATAGAAAAGAGATTATAACACGTCTGCTTGCAGAGATTGGAAAAGGTAATGACCGATATTCTGTGGATATTTTTAACGAGGAAGATTTTACAACCAGTGACCTGGAAGAAATTTATTTTAATATAAGACAATTGCTGGAAGAACGGGGTATTTCAATTCCTGACAGTTCTATATCTGAATTGAACTCACCTTATGACTGGCATACATTTATTACGATTTGTTGTATGAATTTACAAGAATACTATCAATCCAAACAGTACATTGCAAAGGCTAAGACATTTGTTGAGGAAAATTACTGCAACGGAGTGACGTTGGAGGAAACTTCAGCATATGTCGATTTAAGCCCCAATTACTTTTCAAATGTATTTAAACAGGAGTTTGGGCAGACATTTATAGATTATGTGACGAAACTTCGTATGGAAAAAGCAAAAGGTTTAATTCAGGAAAATGTTTATTCATTGAAAGAGATAAGCTATATGGTTGGATATAATGACCCAAATTATTTTAGCAGGGTTTTTAAAAAGTATTATCAGATGTCCCCTAAGCACTTTCAATACGAAATCTTTAAAAAGTGAAGGTAATAGTAAAAAAGTGCTGTAATTAATATTCTGTAAACACCTAGATTTTTTTACAATTAGGTATGAAAGCGTTATCAAACAAAAGGGGGATTTATTTGTGAAGAAATTATATGGAATTATGTTTCTTTTAGCGTTGGCACTTGTTGTTTCTGCATGCAGTTCAGAATCATCTGGGTCTGACGGTGATTCTGATAGTGGAGAGAGTGCTAAAGAAGTAGAAATCTTTAGCTGGTGGACAGGTGCTGGTGAGGAAGATGGCCTGTTAGCCTTAATTGATTTGTTTGAAGAAGAACATCCGGATATTGCAGTTGAAAATGCTGCTGTAGCTGGTGGGGCAGGCACGAACGCGAAAGCAGTACTTGCAACTAGAATGCAAGGTGACGATCCGCCATCAACATTCCAGGTTCACGGTGGAGATGAATTAAACGAAGGCTGGGTTGCAGCAGATAAAATGCAACCACTAAACGACTTTTATGAAGAAAATGGCTGGATGGATAAATTTCCACAGGAATTAATTGACTTGGTCAGTAAAGATGGCAACATTTATTCAGTACCAGTAAATATTCATCGAGGAAATGTAATGTTTTATAACATGCAAGTGTTCGAGGATAACGGAATTGAGGTACCAACAACATTTGATGAGTTTTTTGAAGTAGCAGATGAGTTAAAAGCTGCGGGCATAGATCCACTAGCATTAGGGGACAAAGAATCGTGGACAGCGACTCAGATTTTTGAAAATGTTCTATTAGGTGTTTTAGGACCTGACGATTATAAGAAACTTTTTGAAGGTGAAATTGGCTTTGACGATGAGCGAGTCGTAGAAGCAACTGAGAAATTTGGTAAAATGCTTGATTATGTAAATGAAGATCATGTTTCACGTAACTGGCAAGATTCAGGTCAGTTAGTTGCAAATGGTGACGCGGCAATGATTAATATGGGTGATTGGGCAAAAGGATATTTCGCAAATGACTTAGAATTGGAAACAAATAAGGACTTTGGTTACTTTGAATTCCCTGCTACAGACGGTGAGTTTGTTGTTATTACCGACACATTCGGATTGCCAAAAGGGATAGATAATCCTGATGATGTTAAGAAGTTTCTTTCAGTATTAGGATCTGTGGAAGGACAGGATGCCTTTAATCCATTAAAAGGTTCAATTCCAGCACGTGTTGATGCTGACGAATCTAACTATGATCAGTATGGTAAAGATACGATGGCTGACTTCCAGGAAGCACGATTAGTTCCAAGTCTTGCGCATGGCTCTGCAGCATCAGAAGGGTTTTTAACAAAAGTAAATCAAGCTGTAAACATCTTTGTAACACAACGTGATGTTGACGCCTTTGTTCAGGCACTAGAAAGCGCAGCACCGGAAATGTAATAATTTAGCAGATTTGAGGCTGCCTCATATAATTTGGCAGCCTTTTTTCTTTACAACATGAAACCTCGATGTGAGGAGGGTATTAATTTGGAGGAAGTAAAGAAAAAACGCAATAGGAAATTTTCAAAAGATCAGTGGACAGCTATTGCGTTTTTAATTCCGTCCGTTATTTTAATTTTTATTTTTGTATATGGATTTATTGGTTGGACTGGGTATGTATCGGTAAGTAATTGGAATACACTTGTACCGGATTTTTCATTCGCGGGCTTGAAAAACTATATCTTTCTGTTTAATGATTTCCGTTTTCAATCTGACTTGCGAAATACCTTGTTTTTTACAATTTTATTTATTGGATTCGTCATAATATTAGGGATGGGGATAGCAGTTCTACTAGATCAAAAGCTAAAAGGGGAATCCTTTTTTCGTAATATTTTCTTGTTCCCAATGGCGCTATCCTTTGTAGTTACTGGTGTTGTATGGCAATGGCTTTTAAACCCATCAACAGGATTTAATCAGTTCTTGAGTGTGTTTGGAATTAAACCAAAATGGTACACTGATACAAACATTTTGGCCGGTTATGAATGGGGAAGTATTGAGTTCGGGTTGCCAGTGGCCATTATTGCAGTTGTTATTGCTGCAGTTTGGCAGATGACAGGATTCTCGTTAGCAATGTATTTAGCCGGATTACGTGGTATTCCGGATGAACTGCGGGAAGCTGCCAGAATAGATGGTGCTAGCGAATTTCAAATATTTCGCAGAGTTATTCTTCCAATGTTAATGCCGATTACGATGAGTGTTATTATTATCATGGCCCATATCTCTCTGAAAATATTTGACTTAATTTATGCCATGACCGGTTCCGGAGCAAATTTCGTTACGGATGTTCCTGGTGTTTATATGTTCGAAACAACATTCAGAGGAAACTATTATGCGAATGGGGCTGCTATAGCAATTATCATGTTACTTTTAGTAGCAATATTTATTGTTCCGTACCTTTGGAATAGTAGAAAGGGTGATAATTAATGGCAGCACTTAATATTGGGAAAATATTAAAATACTTTATATTAATTTTTCTGGCAGTAATATTTTTAATGCCAATCTATGTAATTCTTGTCACGAGTTTGAAGCCTTTAGACGAGGTATCACTAGAGAGCATGTGGGCTTTACCAACATCAATAGATTTTAGTTCATATGTGAGGGCGTTTACAGAACTAGCACCAAACCTTTTGAATAGTATTTACCTTGTTGTACCAGCAACATTGTTATCAGCATTGTTAGGAGCGATGAATGGATATGTGCTTTCTAAATGGAAATTTAGAGGGGCAGATACAATTTTTACGTTTATTTTGTTTGGAATGTTTATTCCATACCAAAGTATTTTAATACCAATGATACAATTTTTACGTACAATCGATTTATATAATACTATTCCAGGACTAATACTTGTACATGTTGTCTATGGATTGCCAATAACAACTTTAATGTTCCGGAACTTTTATGCGAATATTCCTGATCAGATGATTGAGGCCGCAAAAATAGATGGTGCGAACTTCCTGGGTATATTCCGACATATAATCATTCCGTTATCAATTACCGGATTTGTCGTTGTGGCGATTTGGCAGTTTACTAACATCTGGAACGAATTCTTATTTGCAGTAACTATTACGACATCAGATAACCAGCCGATTATGGTTGCTTTGCAAAATCTTTCTGGAAGTCAAATTGTCCAATGGAACGTGCAAATGGCCGGTGCATTACTAGCAGCTCTGCCAACATTATTAGTCTACATTTTTTTAGGGAAATATTTTGTTCGTGGACTATTGGCAGGGTCAGTGAAAGGGTAACAAGCAAGCGATCACTTCTAATATAAAGAATTATGCTTCAACAGATAAGAGGCGGGACATAACTAAAACATTCACTTTAAATACGAATAACAACAGGACAGGATGTTTAGAACGTTCACTTTCAATGGCTGGATCTAATACGTAGTTGATATAAACTGCGAATTACTTTTTATAAAATTTGAGTGCTATTATGCCGCTCCGGAAATACACTTCGCGCACCTAGGGCGGCTGATGAGCCTCGCTGCGTAGTCTCATCTAGGCCTCAGCTCCCACAGGAGTCTACGTGTATTTCCTCCGGTTTTGCTTACTTATTCAAAAAAATAAATGCATATTGTGATGATATAAACAAGATTTTAGACCATCTAAACCAGCAGTTGAAATATGCGAGACTCCTGTGTGGGACAGCGAGCCTAAGAGACCCCACAGGGAGCGTTCTTTGCGAGCGAGGAGGCTCGTGGTGAGCCCACGGCTAAGGAAGACACTGTGAATGCATAAGCTTGAACAGATGTCGCCTTTGTACCCGGAGTGGTGAAAGCGAGTATATTCCAACTGCGCGGTTAGTGAGCCTCACTAAATGATATTAATCGAATCTATGTCGCAGTTTATATCTAATCAGCAACATTAGAAAACAAGACATTCATCAAGCCTTTTGGTGAATGTCTTGTTGCACTTATTCAGTAAGAAAGTAGTTATACTTTCTTAACTGCAAAATAAATCCGAACTAATGAATTTTAAATCATAGTTTGGATTTTACCTTGACTAAAACATTTTTTTCCCGGCCTCTTCCTATTGCAGTTAAGAAGGTGTAAACCCTTCTTATTGCATAGGTAAAACTTAGGCTTTCACCGTTAGAGCTTAGCGATAAGCCAAGTATTCTAATATTTTAGTTGTGAGTTGAAGTCTTAAGGTGGTCATCGTTTCAGTGTAGTATCTTCGATAAAAAAGGAGTGACGATTACTTTTATGCTTTATGCTTCTAGAGCCTTTTTCTCGAAATTTACATTTAAAAATTTCTCTGCTGTTATAGCGGCTACTCCAAGAGCAGTGGAGTGGATGTTTAATTCCGAAAAGTAAATGTTTAAATCACTATGCTGATACCATAACGTATGTGTTTTCATTCTGTTTTCTAGTGTTTTCTTAAGCCATTTTTCAGAGGTAGCAATCCGGTTACCAATAATGATTTGGTCTGGGTTAAAAATATTTATTATATTATTCACGCCGATTCCTAAATAATCCCCGATTTTTTCAAATAGCTGAATAGCATCTGGATTGTTGGCCTCAGCTAATTTATTAATATCTTCGAGTGTTAGTTCATTATTACCTTCTGGGTATATGCCCAGTTGTTTAGCTTCGTTTAATAAAGCTTGTTCAGATGCGTATAATTCCCAGCAACCTTCATTACCACAGCGGCACTTAAGTCCATTGGCTTGGATTGTCATGTGTCCTAATTCACCGGAAAACCCTTTACTGCCTTTAAAAAGTTCTCCATTAAGGATTAAGCCTACCCCTATTCCAATACCTGCACTGATATAAATAATATTGTCGACGGTTTTTCCTACCCCGAATTTTTTTTCTCCGTAAGCACCAGCATTTGCTTCGTTTTCAATCGTAACAGGTACATCATATTTTTCTTCTATAACTGTTTTTAAGTCTACATTTTTCCAGCCTAAATTAGGTGCTAATAATACTTCACCGTTTGTACTTACCGTCCCTGGTACGCCTATGCCAATTCCGACAATCCCATATGGACTCGAAGGCGCAGAGTTTGTTAAATAATCAATTACTTCAAATAGCCTTTTTTCTAATTCTTCATACGAAAGCTGACTGTAATTGATTTTTTTTTCGTAGCAAATGTTTCCTTGAAGATCGGTTAATGTCCCAAGTAAATAATTAACACCTAAATCTATACCAATAGAGAACCCGGCAATTTGGTTGAAATGTAGCATGACAGGTCTTCTGCCACCACTTGATTGTCCTGGGCCTGATTCGGTAATCAGCTGTTCCTGAAGCAGTTCATTTACCAAAGAAGATACAGTTCCTTTATTGAGCCCAGTTTTATGAGCAACATCTGCCCGTGAACTCGGTGAGCTAACTTTAATTGTATGCAGCACTAATGATTTGTTTCCTTTTTTAACGACGAATTGATTCCATGTTTGATTTATTCCCATAATTACCGTGTTCTCCTTTTCCTTAGATATTTAATTATTGTAGGCCACCTTTATTCAGAACGTTATTAATTAGTATAAGTATAACACCATTTAAAGAAGTTATAAAAAGCGAGACCTCTATTTAACTATTATCGACAACTAAGTATTATTATAAACTTTGTTTATTCAGTAGACAAACGATGATTTGTTTGCTATTCTATACACATGGAATTAGAAAGCGTTTACAATAACGAGGGGGTATAAATATGTTGAAGAAGAAATCAGTATTATTATTTGCTTTACTAGTTTTGGTACTGATGGTGTTTGCTGCCTGTTCTGAAGATGGAGATGCTAGTGGAGATGAAGCTGAAGGTGATAAAAAAACAATTGAGTTTATGCATTTGTGGCCAGAGGGTAGTTCAAAAGACCACTACGAAATTGTTAATAAAATTGTAAGTAAGTACGAAGAGGATAATCCCGGTGTAAAAGTTGAATTGGAGATTCTAGGTAATGAGCAATACAAGGAAAAACTGAAGGTACTTTCGGCATCCGGAGAACTACCTGATGTTGGAATGACATGGGCAGCAGGATTTTTAAAGCCTTATGTTGAAGGGGAGATGTTCGCTCCTTTAAATGATGTGTTAGACAGTGGTTTACAGGAAAACTTTGTGTCTGGAACAACTGAAGCGTATGCAATGGATGGGAACACATATGGACTTCCGTTAGAATTAAATATCGCACCTATTTTCTATAATAAGGCAATATTTGAAGAGAATGGTTTGGAAGTTCCAAAGACATATGAAGAATTCAAAAACGTTGTTGATACATTACGAGAAAATAATATTGCACCAATTGCTTTAGGAAATAAAGACCGGTGGACTGGTTCATTATGGTATATGTACCTGGCTGACCGTATTGGTGGAGCGGAAACACTAACTAATGCAATTGATCGATCTGGCTCGTTTGAAGATCCAGCACTAGTAAAAGCAGCGGAAGAAATACAAAGTTTAACAGAACTGGATGCGTTTAATGAAGGTTATAATGCCCTTGCTGATCAGGAGGCTAAAAGCTTATTTATGAATGGTCAAGCCGCTATGTATTTAATCGGATCATGGGATTTGCCTAACTACACAACGAACGAAGATGTGCCACAAGAATTCAGAGATTCGGTTGGTTTCTTTAACTTCCCAACTGTTGATGGTCAAGGAAGCTTGAACAGCTGGGTTGGTGGACCAGGAGTTGGATTATTTGTAGCAGAAAACTCTGAGGTTAAAACTGAATCTAAAGAATTTGCTTCTTACTTTGTTGAACAATGGGGACAACAAGCTGTAACAGATGCAGGGGTTATCCCAGCAACTAAAGTTGATACGAGTTCTGTTGATCTCCCAGAAATGTATATTAATGTACTGGATGAATTAAGCGCGGCGGAGAATATTACACTATTTGCCGATGTTCAAATGGATCCTGATGTAGCACAGGTTCACCTGGATGCAATTCAATCATTATTTGGCGGGGAAATAACACCAGAGAAGTTTACTGAACTACAAGAAGAAGCGCTTGCTGAAGGTGAATAGAATATAAGTAGAAGAAAAAGCTTTAATTGTATGTCCACAGGCTGTCGATAAGAAACTCGACAGCCTTATTTTTTTGGTGAAAAAATAGGGCCATAGTAATCTGCTATACTATTACTACTAGCTACAAGTTTACTGATATAAACTAAACTGATATAAACTTTGTTTATCCACTAGACAAACAGCTCGTATTTTGATATTCTAAAACTGCACTTTAATAAGAATGGTATAGTACTTATTAAAGTTTTTTAATTATAAAAAAGAAAACGGTTACAATGAAGTTTGGTGAAACATATGAAGCGCAAAGGTTTCAATAAGAAAATTAGTTTACTAGCTTAGCGATTTATATACAATCATTTGGGGGTGAAGGTTTTGAATAAAGTTATGTCTAACAAGCTAATGATTGCATTGTATATACTTCCTGCTCTTCTGCTGATTGCTGTATTAATCTACATACCATTATTTCTGACAGGCTATTATGGCTTAATGGAGTGGGATGGAATCGGTGATATGCAATTTATTGGTCTAGAGAATTATATTAACGCTGTCCAAGATGAGAAGTTTTGGGATAGTGCCATGCATTCCTTTTTACTGGCGGCCTTTTCTACATTAAGTTTAGTAATTTACTTAGCAATATCCCTTATTTTGGCCTCGAAAATAAAAGGTGCAGGTCTGCTTAGGAAAATATATTTAATACCAATGCTGCTGTCTTCTGTGGCGATTGCGCAACTTTGGATTAAGATTTATAATCCGGCGAATGGTATCTTAAATAGTCTTTTAAGAGGCTTAGGCATAGAGAATACCCCCGTCTGGTTAGGGGATCCAAATATCGTATTGTATGCTATCTTTATTCCTATTTTATGGCAGTATGCAGGCTTTTATATATTGATTTATTATGCAGCTCTTAAAAATATCCCTGATTCACTAATTGAGGCAGCCAAAATTGATGGAGCTTCTCCTTTGCAGATAGCCTATAAAGTAAAATTACCTCTTATTATGGGGGTTATAAAGGTAACTATTGTATTGGCTATTGTTGGGTCATTGAAATACTTTGACTTAATTTATGTTATGACTGGCGGAGGTCCAAGTGGAGCAAGTGAAGTAATGGCTTCTTATATGTATAAATTAGCATTTTCAGTCTCTGACTTTGGCTACGGAAGTGCAATTGGCTTCCTATTATTAATCATTACACTTATTGTCACAGTATTCATCCGCAAGTTAACTGCTACCGATGATGAAGTGCAGTATTAGAAGGGAGAAGGAGGTTAAATACATGAATCGTATAGGATATTTAATTCTTTACTTTTGCTTAGGGGTAGTAGGAGTCTTTCAGATTTTTCCGTTAGTATGGCTTGTTCTATTTTCTTTAAAAGATACTAGGGAAATTTTCGGGGGATCTCCACTCGCACTCCCACAGGAACTGAAATGGGAAAACTATATTAAGGTTTGGCAAGGTGATATAGGAGTATATTTTTTCAATAGTGTTTGGTATACGGTTGTGGCTATTTTACTAACTGTCTTATTAGCAAGTATGGCCACTTTCGCTATCACACGGATGCGCTGGAAGCTCAGTTCGTTAGTATTAGGTTTATTTATGGTCGGTTTAATGATACCAATCCATTCAGCACTGATACCACTATTTAAAATGTTCCTAACCGTTAATTTAATTGATAATCCATTTTCGATTATCATTACGTATACTGCTTACAACCTTCCAATAACGATGATGATACTGTTAGGTTTTTATTATACCCTGCCACGTGAAATTGAGGAGGCTGCAATCATAGATGGCTGCTCTATTAATCGCTTGTTTTTTCGTATTATCATACCGATGACAATACCAGTAATGTCAACAACGGTTATTATAAACATGATTTACAATTGGAATGAATTTGTATTTGTTAATACCTTTATTAGTTCAGATAAGTATAAGACATTAACGGTGGGAATTCAAAACTTTGTTGGACAATATATGACTGACTGGGGTGCAATCGGAGCTACCCTCGTAATTAGTATTGTTCCAATTTTAATTGCGTTCTTCTTCTTCAGTAACAAAATTGTCGAAGGGATTTCAGCGAGTGCAGTAAAAGGATAAGAAAATATAGAGAGGTAGAGGTGGATTTAAATGGCTATTATTCGAAATCCAATATTAACAGGATTTAATCCGGATCCAAGTATTTGTCGTGCTGGAGAGGATTACTATATTGCTGTTTCTACATTTGAATGGTTCCCGGGAGTAGGAATTTATCACTCGAAGGATTTGAAGAATTGGCGGTTAATTTCGCGTCCACTTAACCGGCTGAGTCAGCTTAATATGATTGGTAATCCTGACTCAGGAGGCATCTGGGCGCCCGCGCTTTCCTATAGCGATGGGAAGTTCTGGCTTATCTATACTGATGTCAAGGTAACAGAAGGGAATTGGAAAGATAGTCATAATTATCTTGTCACATGTGAGACGATTGATGGTGACTGGTCAGAGCCAGTACACTTAAACAGTTCAGGATTTGACCCATCTTTATTTCATGATGACGATGGCAAAAAATACTTAACAAATATGCTGTGGGATCATCGTTCAGGAAACCATGATTTCTATGGTATTGTGCTCCAGGAATATAATGTGAATGAACAAAAACTTGTTGGAAAAGCAGAAGTTATATTTAAAGGAACAGACATAAAATTAACAGAAGCGCCTCATTTATATAAAATAAATGGTTATTACTACTTGTTAACTGCTGAAGGTGGTACAAAATATGATCACCAAGCTACAATTGCCCGCTCAAAAAATATAGGTGGGCCATACGAAGTTCATCCTAGTAATCCATTGATTACTTCTTGGCCATACCCTAGAAATACATTGCAGAAATCAGGGCATGCTTCGATGGTTAAAACACATACAGATGAATGGTTTTTAGTTCATTTAACAGGAAGGCCATTGCCAAGAGAAGGCCAGCCCTTGTTGGATCCTCGTGGATTTTGTCCTCTTGGCAGAGAAACAGCAATTCAGCGATTGGAATGGAAAAATGACTGGCCATATGTCGTTGGAGGTAATCAGCCTTTATTAGAAATTGAGGGACCATCAATAGAAGAAGTGAAATGGGAAAAAGATTATCCTGAAAAAGATGACTTTGATTCAATTGAATTAAACCCTCATTTTCAGACATTACGTGTTCCATTAGGGGAGAAGATTGTCTCGCTAAACGACAACCCCGGGCATTTACGATTATATGGAAAAGAATCGTTGTCATCAAAGTTTACTCAAGCATATGTGGCACGGCGGTGGCAGCACTTTGAATTTATTGCAGAGACAAAAGTAGCTTTCAAGCCAGATACTTTTCAGCAATCTGCAGGTCTAGTAAATTATTATAATACGCAAAACTGGACATCATTGCAGGTCTCCTGGCATGAAGAGAAAGGCAGGATACTAGAGATAATGACCTGTGATAACTTTACCTTTAATCATCCGTTTAAAGGTAAAGAAGTTGTTATCCCTGATGATGTGGAATATGTGTACCTTCGGGTTGATGTACAGACAAACATTTACGAGTATTCCTATTCATTTGACGGTAAAAACTGGACAGTTATCCCAATTCAATTTCCTTCCTATAAACTGTCAGATGATTATATTCAAGGGGGAGGATTTTTTACAGGCGCATTTGTTGGCATGCATTGCCAGGATACATCTGGCCAAAGCAAGCACGCTGATTTTGATTATTTTACTTATAAAGAAAAATAAAATACAGGCAGAGAAAAATTCCAGCTTAACTCTTGTAGAAGAGTTGCTGGATTCTTTTTCACCCTCTTGAACGTTTTCCTTTTTTTTCAACTTTTGAAAATGCATTTAGACAAAGCCACATCGTAATAAATGCATAAAAGCTTGCACCAAATATAAAGACCAAAGCTGGCACTGCTTCCATAATAAAATAAATGGATATGAGACTTACAATAATTAGTAAACTATGAAGCGGAGTAATTAACATTACAAGAAAAGCATTCTTGATCACTTTCCGCAATTTTAAATCATAATGAACAAATGCCGGGAAGATGTAGAAAAAGAATAATAGAAACAGGAACATATATATATACAATGGTAAATACGTTAATCTAAGTAAATCGTTTACATTTACCTCTATAAATAAAAAGTCGATTCCTATAAGTATGACTAACCCACTGATAAATACGCCAAGTAAATTACTTTTTATAAAATCTTTTTTGTAAAAATTCCAGAATGATTTAAAAACTGGAATGTCTGCTTCGCCATAGAGCCATTTTCGTATCACGGCGAACAAGGATACTGTAGCAGGGAAGATGCCTAATACGATGCCGCCTGCTAATGTGAACACTATCCAGAGCAAATTTACATAGGCAAACCTTGTAATCCATTCTAATACACTATAAATAAAGCCACTTGTACTATTCAAGGTGGAATCCTCCTTTCGGGATGTTCCATGTGATCCATTATAAATTAATCATTTATCCAAGGGAAGAAGGTTATCACATGTTTATTATAAACTTTGTTCATGTGATAGACAAACTAACTTTTGGTTGGTATACTTTTATGTAAGCAGTTACATTAACGTAAAACATACATACCTTACGGAGTTTAAATTTAGACTGTTTGATGTATGCGATTTCAAAATCTTCAATTAAGACATTATAAATTATTGGGAGGTTATTATAATGACATTTTTTAACGATATTGGGCAGATAAAATACGAAGGAGCGAATTCAACTAATCCATTTGCGTTTAAATTTTATAATCCGGAAGAAAAAGTAGGCAATAAAACGGTAGAGGAATACCTTCGTTTTGGGGTTGCCTATTGGCATACATTTACAATGGATGGTTCCGATCCATTCGGTGCCGGTACGATGGTTCGGCCATGGGATAAATATAAAGGGATGGATTTGGCTAAAGCTAGATTAGAAGCTGCCTTTGAATTCTTTGAAAAACTGAATGTACCATATTTTTGTTTCCATGATGTAGATATTGCTCCTGAGGGAAGCAATTTAAGGGAAACGAATAAGAATCTGGATACGATTGTTGACCTGATGAAGGGGTATATGAAGGACAGCAAAACTAAATTACTTTGGAATACAGCGAATAACTTTACGCACCCTCGTTTTATTCATGGAGCAGCTTCCTCTAATAATGCAGATGTTTTTGCTTATTCGGCTGCAAAAGTTAAAAAAGGATTGGAAATTGGTAAAGAACTGGGTGCAGAAAATTATGTATTCTGGGGTGGACGTGAAGGCTATGAAACACTTCTTAACACAGATATGAAACTGGAAATGGATAACTTGGGAAGATTTTTTCATATGGCTGTTGATTATGCTAAAGAGATAGGTTTTGATGCTCAATTTCTAATCGAGCCTAAGCCGAAAGAACCGACTACACATCAATATGATTTTGATGTAGCCAGTGGATTTGCCTTTTTACAAAATTACGATCTTCAGGACCATTTTAAGTTTAATATTGAAGCAAATCATGCAACACTGGCCGGGCATACATTTGAACACGAACTTAATTATGCACGTATTAATGATATGTTAGGCTCAGTTGACGCTAACCAAGGGCATCCATTGTTAGGATGGGATACAGATGAATTCCCTACAGATCTGCATGCTACAACATTAGCAATGTATGAAATTATTAAAAATGGTGGTCTCGGCCGTGGCGGATTAAACTTTGATGCGAAGGTTAGAAGAGGTTCATTTGAGCCGGGGGATTTATTCCATGCTCATATTGCCGGGATGGATAGCTTCGCAGTCGGGCTAAAAGTAGCGCAAAAACTAATTGATGATAACGTTCTTGAGGAAATTGTTGAAAACAGATATAGCAGCTACAAGGAAGGGATCGGTTTGGATGTTGTTCAAGGAAAAACTGATTTTCAAAAGCTGGAGGATCATGCTTTAGGATTATCTGAAATCAGCCATCAATCCGGACGTCTGGAACAAATTAAAGCGACATTGAATCAATACTTATTAAAAGCTTATGCTGGGGAGTAATGCTATGAAATATGTAATCGGTATCGACTTAGGAACCAGTGCGGTAAAAATTTTACTGGTTAACAAAAATGGTGAGGTTGAACACGAAATCTCAAAGGAATATCCTTTAATTCAGGAAAGAACCGGCTACAGTGAACAGGATCCCAAAGTATGGGTGGAACAGACATTTGCAGGTTTGAAAGATTTGCTGACAAATAGCACAATTAGCCCTGATGAAATTGAAGGTATTAGTTTTGCCGGACAAATGCATGGCTTAGTTTTGCTAGATGAAAATAATGAAGTACTACGTAACGCTATTCTTTGGAATGATACACGTACGACTGAACAATGCCAGCAAATTTATAATGCTGTAGGCGAAGAGAGATTGCTAGATATAGCGAAAAACCCTGCACTAGAAGGATTCACATTACCAAAGCTGTTATGGGTAAAAGAACATGAACCAGCATTGTTTAAAAAAGCCAGGAAATTTGTTTTACCGAAGGATTACCTGCGCTATAGACTAACAGGCCAACTGCACATGGAATTTTCCGATGCTGCAGGCACATTACTATTGGACATAAGTAAGAAAGAATGGAGTACAAAGATTTGTAATTTAGTGGACATTGATCCAAAGCTTTGCCCTCCATTAGTTGAGTCACATGCTGAAGCAGGTAAGATAAGTGCTGAAGTTGCCGGCATTACTGGCCTATCGAAATCAACAAGCGTATTTGCCGGTGGCGCAGACAATGCCTGTGGTGCGATTGGTTCAGGAATTCTAGAGGATGGAAAAACGCTTTGCAGTATTGGTACCTCTGGTGTTGTCCTTTCCTACGAAGATAGTGATAACAAAGATTTTCAAGGTAAGGTTCATTATTTTAACCACGGGGCACCTAATGCTTTTTATACAATGGGTGTTACCCTATCGGCCGGGCATAGCCTCAGTTGGTTTAAAGATGTCTTTGCCAAGGATGAATCGTTTGAGGATTTAGTATCTGAAGTGAATTCTGTTCCAATTGGATCTAATGGATTGTTGTTCACGCCTTATTTGGCAGGCGAAAGAACTCCACATGCAGATGCTGCGATTCGGGCAAGTTTTATTGGCATGGATAGTTCACATCAGCGAAAAGATTTTGTTCGAGCGGTTCTCGAGGGAATCACTTTTTCCTTAAATGAATCGATTAACATATTCCGCAATAATGGAAAGACGATTGATTCGATTGTTTCAATTGGTGGAGGTGCGAAAAATGATGTTTGGTTACAAATGCAGGCTGATATTTTCGATGCCAGAATCATTAAACTTTCAAGTGAGCAGGGTCCTGGAATGGGAGCGGCAATGTTAGCGGCATACGGCTGCGGGTGGTTTGATTCATTAAGCGATTGTGCGGATGATTTTTTACAAGTAGAGAAAGAGTTTATTCCGGATAGGGATAATGTTGAAATCTATAAAAAGTTATTCGGTGTATATCAGGAAATATATGGTCTGACGAAAAAAATGAATGAAGCACTTTTAGAATTCCGCAAATAAATATACTCACTAAAAAAAGGCTATCTCAGACGTTTTCAACGCTATTTGAGGTGGTCTTTTTAATATATCAGAACTTTTATTGGGGGAGGTGTCTATCGGTTTAGTTTTTTTCAAAATGATTATAGAAAGGGGAATGTTTGATGTTAAAAGTTCTAGGAGTAACAGTTGTTACAGGGTTAGCTTTGTCGTTATTATTACCTGCAGGGACAAGCGTAGCCGATGCAGAGGAGGGGTATGAATCAAAAAGTGCTTTAGAGGTAACGCCGCTTGGAAAAAGATATGAAGATTCCTTTCCTATTGGGGCTGCTGTTGAACCGTATCAGCTGGAAGGAATTCATGGAGAGGTATTGAAGCGCCATTATAACAGCATTGTTGCCGAGAATGTGATGAAGCCTATCAATATTCAGCCACAAGAAGGAAATTTTAACTTTGAAGAAGCAGACAAAATTGTTCAGTTTGCGAAAGAGAATGACATGGATTTGCGTTTCCACACGCTTGTTTGGCATAGTCAGGTACCGGAATGGTTTTTCCTGGATGGGGAAGGAAATCCAATGGTAGATGAAACAGATCCTGAACAGCGAGAAAGAAATAAGAAGATTTTACTTGAACGTCTGGAAACTCACATTAAGACTATCGTAACGCGCTACAAGGATGAAGTGGATGCCTGGGATGTTGTCAATGAAACAATTGACCCTTATGCATCTAATGACAGAGGCTTACGTGAATCTAAATGGTACCAGATTACTGGAACAGACTATATTAAAAAAGCTTTTGAGACAACGAGAAAATATGCCGCAGAAGATGCCAAATTATTTATTAATGATTATAATACCGAAGTAGAACCAAAGAGAGACTATCTGTATGATTTGGTAAAAGATTTACTGGACCAAGGGGTTCCAATTGATGGAGTAGGACATCAGGCACACATTCAAATCGGTTGGCCTTCTATTGAAGATACAAGAGAATCTATCAATATGTTCACTGGTTTAGGATTGGATAATCAAATTACCGAGTTAGATGTTAGTCTTTATGGATGGCCGCCAACTCCTGCTTTTGCAAACTATGATGAAATCCTAGCAAGTGGACGTCTGTTCGATCAAGCAGAGCGGTACAATCAGTTATTTGAGCTCTATGAGGAATTAGATGATAAAATCAGCAACGTAACATTCTGGGGTATTGCCGATGATCATACATGGCTTGATGATCGTGCAGAAGATTATAATAATGGAGTTGGGAAAGATGCACCATTTGTCTTTGATCCAAATTTCAATGTAAAACCATCCTATTGGGAAATGATGGATTATAATTTAAACGAGATGAGAATACTTATTGGTGATTTTGGACAAGACGGAGAGTTTGAAAACTATGGTACTGCTAGATCATTACAGGCGCACTTGGATTCGGTGATTAACTTTGAAGATAAGGGTGAGACTGAGAAAGCTATTGATCATATGGACAAATTTATTAAAAAGCTTGAAAATGAGAGGGAGAATGAGCTGATATCTGAGTCTGCATTCGGTACTCTCAAACAGAACAGTACTTATTTATTAAGGCAGTGGCAATAGTTACTTAAGGCAAAAAACATGTACCAGCATCATGCTGGTACATGTTTTAAACTAATTTTAAAGTCTTTAATTAATTGGAGGATTTAAACTATATGAAGTATAACCAACTAGGAAATACAGACTTAAAGATAAGTGAGTTAAGTTTTGGCACATGGGCTATTGGCGGTGCATGGGGCAAACTGAACGATGATAATGCATTACGTGCTTTGGACCGAGCGATGGATAAAGGTGTTAATTTCTTTGATACCGCAGATGTTTACGGCGATGGTCATAGTGAGGAGCTTTTAGCAAAGGCAACAAAGGGAAGAGAAGATTCCATTCAAATTGCCACTAAATTTTGCCGCGCCGGTGATATTCATGATCCAAAAAACTATTCCATGGAGCGTGTAGCAGAGTACTGTGAGGACAGCTTAAGAAGATTGAATCGTGATCAGATAGATTTGTATCAAATTCATTGTCCTCCAATGGAGATTCTTAAGGACGGCAGTGTGTTTGAAGCGTTAGAAAAATTAAAGAAACAAGGGAAAATTCGCTATTATGGCGTAAGTGTTGAGACAGTTGAAGAAGGGTTATATTGCTTGGAACATACAAATGCAAGTTCATTACAGGTTATTTTTAATATTTTTCGTCAGAAGCCTTTAGAGGAATTATTACCAAAAGCAAACGATAATGGGATAGGTATCCTAGCTCGTGTACCATTAGCAAGCGGACTGCTTACCGGAAAATTTAGTGAAGATGCTACGTTTGAAGAGGATGACCATCGTAATTTTAATCGTGATGGTCAGGCATTTAATGTTGGTGAAACGTTTGCTGGACTTGAGTTTAACAAAGGAGTTGAACTAAGCCAGAAGCTAGATTGGATTGAAGATGGCAGGGGTACTATGACCCGTGCGGCACTGAAGTGGATTTTAGAACATAAAGAAATTTCCAGTGTTATTCCGGGATTCAAAAATATGAATCAAGTAGAGGATAATTTACAAGCACTTGATGTAAAAGGATATTCACCCGAAGAACTGGAGTGGCTGGCATCATTTTATCGTCAGGAGGTACATGGACATATACGGGGAGTTTATTAAATAAGAAAAATTTTATAATAGAGGGCAGGCTATATGCTTGTCCTTTTTTGATGCTTTTTATTACAGGTATTTTTAAAGGTTGTTTCTAAGGATAATAGAATTATTGTGTTGATTGTACGTACAAATTATATTATTATTAAGATATGAACGGTATCTCATACGTACAAGAATAATTTTTAGTGAAGGGTGTGAAAAATATGTTGGAAAATTTAAAGCAATCAGTACTGGATGCTAATTTAGCACTTCCAAAGCATAATCTTGTTACTTTTACTTGGGGAAATGTAAGCGGTATCAACCGAGAGCGTAATTTAGTAGTGATAAAACCAAGTGGAGTTTCTTATGAAGAACTTTCACGTGACGATATGGCGGTCGTTGATCTGGAAGGAGATGTAGTTGAGGGTGATTTGAATCCATCTTCAGATACTCCTACCCATATTGTTCTATATAAAAATTTTAAAGAAATTGGCGGTGTTGTACATACACATGCACCATGGTCAACAAGCTGGGCACAGGCTGGCAAGGATATTCCTGCTTTAGGAACCACACATGCAGACTATTTCTATGGAGGAATACCTTGTACAAGATCAATGAAAGACATTGAAATCAATGGTTCGTATGAACATGAAACCGGAAATGTGATTGTGGAAACCCTACAAGATATAAATCCACTACAAATGCCAGGTGTGCTTGTTAATAGTCATGCTCCTTTTACATGGGGCAAAGATCCAAGCGAGGCGGTTCATAATGCTGTTGTGTTAGAGGAAGTGGCTAAAATGGCATTGCAAACGTATCAGTTAAATCCAGCCATTTCGGATATAGATCAAGCATTGTTGGATAAACATTACTTAAGAAAGCATGGATCAAAGGCGTATTACGGACAAAAGAAATAAGGGGGAAGGCATTATGGCAAAAAAATATACGATTGGTGTAGATTATGGAACGGAATCAGGCAGAGCTGTTCTTGTTTCATTAGATGACGGCATGGAAGTGGCTGATCATGTAACACCCTATAGACATGGGGTTATTGATCAGACATTACCTGAATCAGGCGTTGAACTTGGCCTAGATTGGGCTCTACAGCATCCACAAGATTATATAGAAGTTTTGGGGAACTCTATTCCAGCTGTTTTACGTGAATCAAGTGTAGATGCCAGTGATGTTATTGGGATTGGAATTGATTTTACTGCATGTACAATGCTGCCTATTGATGAGCAAGGAGAGCCGTTAAGCAATAATCCATCCTTCAAGGATAACCCGCACAGCTGGGTAAAATTATGGAAGCATCATGCAGCACAAAATGAAGCAACAAAATTAAATGAAATTGCTGAACAGCGCGGGGAGGATTTCTTGCCAAGGTATGGTGGTAAAATATCTTCGGAATGGATGATTGCAAAAATATGGCAAATTCTCAATGAGGCTCCAGAAATCTATGACAAAACAGATCAATTTGTGGAAGCAACGGACTGGGTGATTTCGAAGCTTACTAATAATTTGGTGCGTAATAGCTGTACGGCTGGTTATAAGGCAATTTGGCATAAACAAGAAAGTTATCCTAGTAAGGATTTTTTCAAATCATTGGATCCACGCTTGGAAAATTTAGTAGAGTCAAAGCTTCGTGGTGATGTTGTTTCATTAGGTACCAATGCTGGTGGACTTACTACAGATATGGCGAAACTTACGGGATTAATCGAAGGTACTGCTGTTGCTGTTGGGAATGTTGATGCCCATGCTGCAGTGCCGGCTATGGGCGTGGCTGAGCCAGGTAAATTAGTGATGGCTATGGGTACTTCTATATGTCATATGCTTTTAGGAAAAGATGAAAAGCAAGTGGAAGGTATGTGTGGTGTTGTTGAGGACGGTATTATACCTGGTTTTTACGGATATGAGGCAGGTCAATCAGCTGTTGGTGACATTTTTGCATGGTATGTGGATGAAGCTGTGCCTGATTATGTAAAAAAAGCGGCTGACGATGAAGGTGTTAATGTTCATCAATGGCTAGAAGAAAAGGCTACCAATTTTAAACCTGGTGAGACGGGATTATTGGCACTTGATTGGTGGAATGGTAATCGCTCCGTTCTTGTTGATACTGACCTTAGCGGGCTGTTAGTGGGAATGACACTGCAAACGAAGCCAGAGGAAATTTACCGTTCATTATTGGAGTCAACAGCATTTGGAACTCGACAAATAGTTGATGCGTTTCATGAAAATGGAGTAGAGGTTAACGAGCTTTATGCTTGTGGAGGATTGCCGCAAAAGAACAAGCTTATAATGCAGATTTATGCTGATGTGACGAATCGTGTTATTAAAATTGCAGATTCAATGCAAACACCAGCGTTAGGAGCTGCTATGTTTGGAGCAGTTGCAGCAGGTGAAGATAATGGAGGATATAGTTCAATATTAGATGCAACAAGGAATATGGCAAGAATTAAAGATGAAGTAATCAAGCCTATCCCTGAAAATGTAGCAATATATGAAAAATTGTATCAAGAGTATTCAACACTTCATACATATTTCGGTCGTGGTGAAAATGATGTTATGAAGCGTTTAAGAGCCCTTAGAACTGACTATAAATAATTCATCAATAAAATAATATACCAGTCAAAACAATATGGGAGGAAAACAAAATGCTAACGTTAAAACCTTATGAATTTTGGTTCGTAACTGGAAGTCAGCAACTGTACGGCGAAGATGCACTAAAGGAAGTGGGTGACCACTCCAAAACAATTACAGATAATTTAAATGAAAAGGCTGGTTTACCTTTTAAAATTGTTTTTAAAACAGTACTGACAAATTCAAATGATATCCGAAAACTAATGCTGGAAGCCAATAGTGATGAGAATTGTGCTGGATTAATTACCTGGATGCACACTTTTTCACCAGCAAAGATGTGGATTGCAGGTCTTAATGCACTTCAAAAACCTTTGCTGCATTTACATACACAGTTTAATCGTGATATACCTTGGAAAGATATTGATATGGATTTTATGAACCTGAATCAGTCTGCACATGGAGATCGCGAGTTCGGTTTTATTGGAACTCGTATGAATATCCCAAGAAAAGTAGTTGTTGGTCATTGGGGGAATGACGAGGTAATATCGAAAATTGGTAGTTGGATGCAAACGGCCGTAGCAGTGACAGAAGGAACAAACATTAGAGTTGCACGATTTGGTGATAACATGCGAAATGTTGCGGTAACCGATGGTGATAAAGTAGAGGCGCAAATTAAGTTTGGCTGGACAGTTGATTACTATGGAATTGGTGATCTGGTTGAAGAAATGCGGGGGGTCTCTGATAAGCAATTGGAAGGCTTATTCAATGATTATAGTGAGTTGTATGATTTACCTGCTGAAGCCCATAAGAGCGGTCCAGTAAGAGATTCCATTTTAGAGCAAGCTCGTATTGAATTAGGTTTAAAAACTTTTTTATCGAAGCGAAATTACAATGCTTTCACAACTAATTTTGAAGACTTACATGGAATGAAACAACTACCCGGACTTGCTGCGCAACGCTTGATGACAGAAGGGTATGGATTTGCTGGTGAGGGCGATTGGAGAACAGCGGCTTTACTTCGAATGATGAAGGTTATTTCCGGAAACAAAGGCACATCCTTTATGGAGGATTATACGTACCACCTGGAACCTGGTAATGAAATGGTGCTTGGCTCGCATATGCTTGAGGTTTGTCCAACCGTTTCTGCAACCAGACCAAAAATCGTTGTAAACCCACTGGGTATTGGCGGAAAAGATGACCCGGCAAGACTCGTGTTTGACGGACAAGGAGGTAATGCTATCAACGTCTCATTAATTGAATTGGGTGGAAGATATCGACTTGTTGTGAATGAAGTGCAAGCAGAACAACCTAATCAAGAAACACCAAAATTACCTGTTGCAAAAGTACTTTGGAAGCCTGAACCATCTCTGAGTGAAGGAACAGAATCTTGGATTTATGCAGGCGGAGCGCATCATACCGTATTTTCATTAGATGTAACAACCGAACAATTATATGATTTTGCTGATATGACGAATATAGAATGTGTTGTTATTGATAAAGATACAGTTCCACGTAAACTGCGTAATGAATTAAAGTTGAGTGAAGCTGTATGGCAGTAAAGAATTGAAAGAGAAGGAATTTTTCCAGAGATTTGCTAAAAAGCAAATCTCTGTTTTAAGTAAAATTATTACCTCTATAAAGGCGCTTATACGTTCCACTTACTATTAAAATAGTTGTGTGTTGGTTATGACAAGATATAGTATTTTGAAACATGGTTATGCCTAAAATATTAGATGGATACCCTCTACCAAATCAGAGAATTAATCGAAAAATAAGTTGTTAATGAAACATTTAAACGTTAGTAGTTATACTGCAAGTCTTGCAATAGGAGGTTTGGTGGCAGAAGTTTTTGAGCAAAAATTGATTGTTCTTGAATAGATAGTGGAGTTAGACAAATTGAGGTCACTCTTCAGGTAAGGGTTAAAACCTCTTGCAATTGTGTTTAATGATAAAATAATATTATTTTATTAAATTTTCAGTAAATACTTAAATATACTTGAATTGTTCGGTAAAGTTATTTATAATAAAGCCAATACAACTTATACGTACATGAAGGAGAATTAGTGTTAAATATCATAAAATATTCGTACAAGGAGGGGATAGTTTTTAAAAATTTTAAAACTATTTGTAAGCGTTAACAATAAATTAATTATTATAACTTGATAACAAAATAATATGGGGGTAGTTATGTGAAAAATAACTTAATGGCAAGAATGGTTTTGGATAAGGACTATCAAATAGCTAAGGTGGATGAACGGATTTATGGTTCATTTATTGAACATTTAGGTAGAGCTGTATATGGAGGGATCTATGAACCAGGTCATCCGCAATCAGATGAGCAAGGTTTTCGCTTGGATATAATTGAACTTGTAAAAGAATTACAAGTCCCTATCGTTAGATATCCTGGTGGAAATATGGTATCTGCTTATAATTGGGAAGACGGAGTAGGACCAAAAGAAGAACGGCCAAGGCGACTAGAATTAGCGTGGAGAGCAATGGAAACAAATGAAGTTGGAACGAATGAATTTGCGGATTGGGCTAAAAAGGTCGATTCGGATATAATGATGGCTGTTAATCTAGGAACGAGAGGAATCGATGCTGCTAGAAATTTATTGGAATATACAAACCATCCAGGAGGTACGTATTGGAGTGAGTTGAGAAAATCCCATGGATATGAAAATCCACACAACGTTAAAACCTGGTGCCTTGGTAATGAGATGGATGGACCCTGGCAAGTGGGTCAGAAAACAGCACATGAATACGGGAGAATAGCGAAGGAAACTGCTAAAGCTATGAAGCTAGTTGATCCATCTATTGAATTAGTAGCTTGTGGCAGTTCAAATACGGGTATGCCAACATTTCCTGAGTATGAAGCAACAACGTTAGATCACGCATATGAACAAGTAGATTATATTTCCCTTCATCAATATTATGGAAATAAGGAAAATGATCCAGCTAATTATTTAGCTAAAAACATGGACATGGATCACTTCATTGATACTGTTACATCAACCTGTGACTACATTAAAGCGAAACATCGCAGCAAAAAAACAATGTACCTCAGTTTTGATGAGTGGAATGTTTGGTTTCATTCAAATGAAAGTGATAAGAAAATCGAACCATGGACAGTAGCTCCACCGCAATTAGAGGATCAATACAACTTTGAAGATGCCTTATTGGTTGGAAGCATGCTAATCACGTTTTTGCAACATGCAGACAGGGTGAAAATGGCTTGCTTGGCTCAATTGGTAAATGTAATTGCACCAATAATGACTGAGAATAACGGAAGATCTTGGAAACAAACCATTTTCTATCCTTATATGCATGCATCCATTTATGGTAGAGGGATTTCACTAAAACCAATTGTTTCATCTCCAAAGTATGATAGTAAGGATTTTACAGATGTTCCTTATATTGATTGCTCTGTTGTTTATAATGAAGAAACAGAAGAAGTTACTATCTTTATAATAAATAAAAATTTGACAGATAACATAACTGTAAATGCTGATGTGAGAAGTTTTGAAGAATATCGATTAGTGGAACATATTGTGCTTGAGCATGATAATTTAAAAGCAGTAAATACAGCAAGTAATCAAGCGGTTGTTCCACATAAAAATGGTGATTCACAACTTAAAAGTGGTTGCCTAGAAGCAAACATAGCGAAAACGTCTTGGAATGTTATTCGTTTAAAGAAATAATGATGCTTTTAGCAATAACCAAGATTGCAGCTATATACATTAAATGATTTAACTCGGAATAACACGAGAGAATAGGAGGAAATATAATGAAAAAAATACTTTTTTTTGGTCTATTTGCTTTTCTCATTATAATGTTAACTGCATGTAGTGGTGAAGGGGAAGAAGATTCTGCAGGTGGAGAAATAGAAGCAACCGCATCTGTTGGTGATGATATTGAAGGTGCAACTGAAATAACATTTTGGACCTTTAACGAGTTACACATGCAAATATTTCAAAATGCAGCTGAGCGTTGGAATAAGGAAAATTCAGATCGTCCAATAAAGCTTGTTGCAGAAACATACCCATATGATCAGTTGCATAATAATTTACTTTTGTCACTGCAGTCAAGTGAAGGGGCCCCAGATATTGCCGATATTGAAGTTGGTCGATTCTCTAACTATTTAGAAGGTGAAGTCCAGCTAGCTCCAATGAACGATTATATTGAACCGATAAAAGAAAAAATGGTCAAAGCACGTATCGATATGTATAGCAAAGATGGTAACTACTATGGAGTCCCAACGCATTTGGGGGCTACTGTTGTGTATTATAATAAGGAAATAATGAATGAAGCTGGAATAGACATTGACTCTATTAAAACTTGGGATGACTATAAGGAAGCGGGTAAAACAGTTCTAGAAGAAACCGGTGTACCTATGACCACAGTTGAAACGGATGAGCATTGGAGTTATTGGCCGTTAGTTAGTCAAAGTGGGTCGGGTTTCTTTAATGATAAAGGTGAGTTGACTTTAGATAATGAAAAGAATGTTAAAGTATTACAATTTTTAGATGATATGGTCAATGAATCTAAGATTGCAGTCCCAACACCTGGTGGATTCCACCATTCTGAAGAGTATTATGGATTTATGAATGAGGGTGGTGCTGCTTCATTAATGATGCCAATGTGGTATATGGGTAGATTCCTAGATTATATGCCAGATCTTAAAGGGAAAATGGTAATGAAGCCAATGCCTTTATGGGAAGGTACAGAAGCTAGAAGTGCAGGTATGGGTGGTACAGGTACTGTAGTAACGAACCAATCAGAAAACGTTGAACTTGCTAAAGAGTTCTTAGCATATACGAAGTTGTCTAAGAAAGGTAGTATTCAACTATGGAAAATACTAGGTTTTGTCCCTCCTCGTTCCGATGTGTGGGAATCACCTGAGTTACAAGAAGACAACAAGTATTTTGATTATTTTAGTGACCGTATTTGGGATATGCTAGTAGATATTCGGAGTGAGGTTAGTGGTGTAGAACTAACAACTAACACAACCGATGTTATAACAGAATTGCAAACAAATGTTATGCATAGTGTTATAAGGCAAGATTCTCAAACCCCGGAGGAAGCACTTAAACAAGCGGCTGATACGATAAGCGCTAAGATGGAATCAAAAGAGTAATAACATGAGATAAGGGCAGAATTTCTGTCCTTATCTTATAAGACAATATTTGTAAGGGGGGCTTATACATGTCAGAAGCATCAGCAGCTAAGAATATGGCGACACCAGAAGTAACACCAGATAAGAAACCAAATAGAAAATCGGATAAGAAGCCAAACAAGTTTATTAAATTTTTGAACTCAAAGAAAGTAGCGCCTTGGGTTTTTGTCTCACCTTTTATTATTTCTTTTTTAGTTTTAACGCTTTATCCTGCTATTCAAGCAATCATAATGAGTTTTCAGAGTGTGTTACCCGGTCAAGTTACGTTTATAGGATGGGGTAATTATGAGAGACTTCTTAATCCAACGTTCTTTCGAGCTTTGCAGAACACAAGTGTTTATGTGGTTCTAACAGTATTAGTTTTAACTATTATACCAATAATTCTAGCAGTGCTGTTAGATTCAAAGGTAGTAAAGTTTAAAACTATCTTTCGTGCTTCATTATTTGTTCCTTCATTAACATCTGTGATTGTTGCAGGTACAATCTTCCGAATGATGTTTGGTGAATCTGATGTTGCAGTAGCTAATCAGATTGTTGCATTTATTGGTCTAGATCCAATTGAATGGCGTTATAACTCATGGTCAGCGATGTTTTTAATGGTCATATTATGTTCTTGGAGATGGATGGGTGTTAACATTTTATACTTTCTTGCAGCATTACAGAATATACCAAGGGAGCTATATGAATCTGCAGAAATAGATGGAGCAAATGTATTTCAGAAATTCTTCTATGTAACCCTGCCACGCTTAAAACCAATTATAATTTTTGTTGTAACTATTTCGATAATAAATGGTTTTCGTATGTTTGAAGAAAGTTTTGTGTTTTGGGAAACAAGTTCACCAGGTAATATTGGCCTAACCGTTATTGGTTATGTTTACCAACAGGGTATTCAACAAAATGATATGGGATTTGGAGCAGCCATAGGTGTTGTGTTAATGCTAATCATTTTTGTGGTCAGTTTTATTCAACTATTAGTAACTGGTGCATTTAAAAGGGGCGATTAGAATGAGAAAAAAGAATAACACCATGCTAAAATGGATCATTAATCTAGGTTTTGTTTTTATATCTTTCGTAGCTCTTTTTCCAGTTCTTGGACTTATTGTATCCTCATTTCGTCCCTCTTCAGAATTAATTAGAAATGGAATGAGTCTTACTTTTGATATAAGTAATATGAATCTAGATAATTATACGTATATATTCACCCAAGCAGCTTCGTACTGGGAATGGTATGGAAATAGCCTAATCATCTCAGGTTTAACTATTATATTATCACTACTCCTATCGGCAATGGTTGGATACGCTTTGGCAGTGTATGATTTTAAAGGTAAAAATGTAATATTCCTTCTTGTGTTATTTATCATAATGGTTCCTTTTGAGATCCTAATGTTACCGTTATATAAATTAATGATTTCGATGCAGCTTATTGATACTTATCTTGCAGTCATACTTCCTCTAATTGTAGCGCCTGTTGCTGTATTTTTCTTTAGACAATATGCAGTTGGTTTGCCAAAAGAATTAATGGATGCCGCCAGAATAGATGGTTCTACAGAATACGGAATATTTTTTAGAATTATGATGCCTTTAATGATGCCATCCTTTGCAGCAATGGCTATTTTGCAGGGGTTGTTGAGTTGGAACAACTTCTTATGGCCTTTACTCGTGTTAAGATCAAATGAGATGTTCACCCTGCCAGTTGGTTTGGCGACGCTATTGACCCCTTATGGCAATAACTACGATGTGTTAATAGCAGGGTCTGTTATGACAATCATTCCCATTGTACTTCTATTTATATTCTTCCAACGGTACTTTGTATCAGGGCTTACAGTAGGAGGAGTCAAGGGATAATTATTTATACAAGGTGGAAGCAATCATGAATGGAAATGGTATCGTTTCATCACTAGATTTAATGTTTCAATGGATTACCCGACTCTTTGTTCTGAATTTATTATGGCTAACATTTTCCATAGTAGGTTTTGTTGTTTTAGGGATATTTCCGTCGACTGTGGCAGCCTTAAGTGTTGCCAAAAAATGGACCAATGGAGAACGCGACATCTCTAGTTGGAAAACGTTCAAACATTACTATAAAAATGAGTTTTTAGCTTCTAACAAAATTGGTATGTTTTTAGCACTAATTGGCGGGTTATTATATCTAAACTATAATTTAATTGCTAATGCAAAGGGTGAAGTGTTTATGGGAACTATTTTCGCCTTCTACCTTATCGTTTTCTTTTACTTTATTATTGTTATTTGGTTCTTTCCCTTGTTAGTACAATACCAAAATAGCTTTATTCAACAACTAAAGAATGCAATGATAATAGGAATAGCTAAAATTCATTATACAGTTGCCATAGCTTTGGTTTTCTTTTACGTGACTTACTTATCTCTGCAATTTCCAAGTTTAATTCTGTTCTTTTCGATCAGTGTTTTGTTGGTGGCTTGGGTTTGGCTGACGGGCCTTGTTTTTCGTAAGATTGATGAAAAGTAAAATAGACAAGGAGGGGTAAGATGGCGTTATTAAGGGATTTTACAAGACTGGCAAAAGAAGTAGGCGCAGAAAACATTACTTATCCAGAAATTAATATTGAAAAAGAAGCTATAAATTTACTGCCAGCTTATCTAGAATTAAAAGAGTTTGAAAATGTAGTTCTCATTGTAGATGACAATACGAGAAAAGCGGCTGGAAACCAAATCGATGAATTAGTATCAGAAAGTTTTAGGGTGACCACTGTGGAATTACGTCCTAATAGACATGGACAAGTAATTGCAGATGAACAAACACTAGTTCAGTTATTAGTTGAAATACCAAACAATACAGATGTAATCTTAGCAGTCGGGTCAGGGACAATTCATGATATGGTGCGTTTTGTGAGTTATAAAATGAAGCTACCATTTATTTCTGTGCCGACTGCAGCCTCGGTAGATGGTTTTACTTCTAAAGGAGCTCCTTTAATTTTCAAAGGAGTAAAGAAAACTATTCAAGCCACAGCGCCTATTGCTGTATTTGCGGATGTTGACATACTTAAAGCTGCTCCACAAGAAATGACTGCAGCGGGATTTGGTGACATGGTTGGTAAATATACATCATTGTTAGATTGGAAGATTTCAAGTTTGGTTGACAATGAGCCATATAATCAACTGGCAGCAAATTTAACTAGGAGATCGTTGGAGGCTTGTGTTAACAGTTCTCTGGAAATAGCAGACCATGAGGAAAACGGTCTGAGTATTTTGATGCAATCTTTAATAGAGTCAGGTTTAGTCATGCTAGTATTAGACTATTCCAGGCCAGCCTCAGGCAGTGAACATCATTTATCCCATTACTGGGAAATGGAATTATTAAAAAATGATGGTAAACAACTTTTACATGGAGCAAAGGTAGGAATCGCAACAACGGTAATAATTGATTTATATAAACAATTGATGGTCGATGTGGATATCAATAATCTTGCCCCAAACTGTAGCTATTCTAAAAAATTCATTACAAATTGGGTAGAAATAAAAAGTCAAATGGAAGAATTACCTACATCTTCCCAGATTAAAGACACTCTTTACGCAGTAGGTGGCCCTAGAATACCTGAGGATCTTCGTATTAGTGATGTTTTAATTACCCGAAGTTTAAATGAAGCCTTCCATTTAAGGGAAAGATGCACAGGCTTATTTTTAGTTAATCAATTCAAACTAAAAGATATTAACTATCCTATTGAAAAACTATCCATATGAAAGTTAGGAGAGATTTTTCTTATGAATATTACGAAAGTTAACCATTTAGAAATATCTACGAAAACCGGAGAAACCCCATCACTACCAAGTAAAGTATCCGTTGAATTGGATAATGGTATAACCGCGAGACTAGATGTGCAATGGGATGAAGTTAATCATGAAAACTATAAAGAACCAGGTATGTTCACCGTAGAAGGTGAACTTCAGCTGCGAACTTATCCCAATCCATTAATTAAGCAAAGGGCAGATCCATATATATATAAACATACTGATGGCTATTATTATTTTACGGGGTCTCATCCTGAATATGATCGTATTGTTCTAAGAAGAGCAAAAACGATAAAAGGCCTTCCGAACGCTGAAGAATCGGTTTTATGGAGAAAATATAATAGCGGGATTATGTCTTTACATATATGGGCACCTGAGATTCACTTTATTGATGGTAAATGGTATATTCATTATGCGGCTGGAGATAAAGACGATATATGGGCAATTCGACCATATGTTTTGGAGAACAGTACTGCAAATCCATTCGAGGGTGAATGGGTAGAAAAAGGACAAATTAACACAGAATTTCAAAGCTTTTCTTTGGATGCGACTACCTTTGAACATAATGGAAAGCGCTATTTGATATGGGCCCAAAAAGTTGAAAATGAAACAATTTCTAACCTTTATATTGCTGAAATGAGTAATCCATGGACGATAAAAAAACAAGTACTATTAGCGACACCAAAATTTTCATGGGAGCAAGAAGGATTTTATGTTAACGAAGGTGCAGCTGTTATCAAACGAAACGGGAGAATATTTGTTTCCTATTCTGCTAGTGCAACCGATGACCGCTATGCCATGGGATTATTAACTGCTGAAGATGACAGTGATTTATTAAATCCAAAATCATGGTCAAAAACAAAAGAGCCCGTGTTTGTTTCAAATGAGGAGACACTTGAATATGGACCGGGGCACAATAGCTTTACGGTTGCTGAAGATGGAATAACCGACCTATTTGTTTACCATAGCCGTCCATATAAAAAAATCGAAGGAAATCCGCTATACGACCACAATCGTCATACGCGTATACAACAATTGTTTTGGAATATGAATGGAACCCCTTTCTTTGGCAAACCTGGTCAAACAATTAGATCAACAAGACAAAAAGTATATGCTACGGTTATTGTAGAATAAGATTAGCGACTGTAGCCAAGTTTTTGTCATTTGGAAGTTTTTTTTCAAATGTTGATTCATTTACTCAATGTGGTAAATCCTAAGAACCAAATATATATAAGGTCAGCATTCTTTAAGGATGCTGACCCTTTTTCTTAATATTATTCATCGAATTTCTCTAAAAAACGGGAAGTGACAGCGGTTGTTACCCACTATTTGGAAGTGCGATATGATTTGATTCAGGACTATACGTTGTTGGATATATCCCTGTGATTTTTTAATATAGTTTCGATAAAAATTGTGTTATGCTTTACTTATACTTATACGAATGAGTTTATAATTAAAAATGCAGGTAAGTTGAGGTGGTTTTTATGGAAACAAAATACAGTATGGTAAAAAGTGCACTTAAATCAAAAATTATGGATGGGACATACACCCCCTATCAAAAAATAAGTTCGGAAAGCGAGTTAATGAAAGAGTTCGGTGTAAGTCGTCATACTGTTCGTCTCGCGATTGGAGACTTGGTAACAACAGGTTGGCTATACCGTGAACAAGGATCTGGAACATTTTGTGCTGACAGAAGTAAAATGAATGAAAATCAACGTCAAAATAGCCAGAAAAACATTGCTATTATTACGACATATATTTCTGATTATATATTCCCCTCCATTATTAGAGGAGCTGAATCCCGGCTGAGTCAAGAAGGATATCAAGTAAGTATTTTCAGCACGAACAATGATCATGAAAAAGAGCGGCAAATATTAGAGAAGATACTGACACAACAATTTGATGGAATTATTATTGAGCCCACAAAAAGCGCATTTTCAAATCCTAATATTAACTATTATTTGAATCTTGAACGGCTATCCACTCCTTATATTATGATTAATGCTTATTATGACGAACTAGAGCCATTAAGCATTGTGATGGACGATGTAAAAGGCGGATTTATGCAAACAGAGCATTTAATTAAATTAGGCCATATAGATATCGTTGGTTGCTTTAAAACGGATGATACACAAGGGACGAAACGAATGAAAGGCTTCTTAAAAGCACATCGAAAGCATGGAATTCCGTTAAACCCAAAAAATATAATAACGTATAACACTGAGGAAAAAAGTACAAAACCAATTGAGGAAATTGAGAAAATTTTGGACTCTAAAAGTAATTCAATTACCGGTTTGGTTTGTTACAATGATGAACTTGTGATTAAAGTACTTGATGTACTGCGACGTAGAACTATTAGAGTTCCCGAAGATATATCAATTATTGGCTATGATGATTCTGTTTTAGCTGAAGTATCTGAAGTAAAGCTCACATCCATTATCCATCCAAAGAGTGAAATGGGTAAGGCCGCAGCGAATACAATAATAGATTTAATTAAATTAAAGAGTGTTAATAAAAAAAATGAACAACATCAAGTTGATTCAGTTGTTTATACACCAGAAATGGCTATAAGGAATTCCACAAAGGACTTGAATCAGCAGAAAATTACAACTCAGTAAAATGCCACCTTAATATAAAGAGGGTGGTATTTTTTCTTTATAAAAATATAAAATATTACAAAAATTCATGTTGCTAAATAGATTCTTTTATTTTATAATAAATGTACGTACAAGATGACAGGCGATTATTTATATTTTGTACGAACAAATTTTATGGTTCATTGTTATGTTTACAGTATACATAGTTTACCAGTTTATTGTTTTATGAAAGCGCTATCTAGGAGAGAGTCTGTGAATATAACACTGCAAAACCAAATCTTAGGTAAAGGAAAAAGGGGGAAAAGATTATGAAGAAAGTCAGCTTTTTGTTATCTATTATGTTTCTTGCAATTGCTATGATAGCTTGCAGCAGTGATGCAGGGGGAGAAACCGACAGTAAAACAGTAGGGATTGCAATGCCCACCAAGTCTTCTGAAAGATGGGTTTATGATGGTGAAAACATGAAGAAGGAATTTGAAGATTTAGGGTATGAGGTAGATCTTCAGTATGCTGAGGATGTTGTGGAGAACCAGTTATCACAAATTGAAAACATGATTACAAAAGGGGTAGATATTCTTGTAATTGCTTCAATTGATGGTTCAGCACTAACAGATGTATTAGAACAAGCAAAAAGCCAAGAGATTCCAGTTATCGCGTATGACCGTTTGATTATGAACAGTGAGCATGTAAGTTATTATGCTACGTTTGATAATTTCAAAGTCGGGGTTCTACAAGGACAATACATTGAAGAACAATTAGGTTTGGCTAAGGGTGAAGGACCTTATAATATCGAGTTATTTGCAGGATCACCTGATGATAATAACGCGTACTTCTTCTGGGATGGTGCTATGTCAGTTCTTCAGCCATATATCGATGAGGGACAGTTAGTAGTACAAAGTGGTCAAACTGATTTTGAACAGGGAGCAACTCTGCGTTGGAGTGGCTCAGAAGCTCAAGAACGTATGGATAACTTGTTAAGTGCACATTACTCAAGTGAAAAGATAGATGTTGTCTATTCTCCATTTGATGGTATTAGCAGAGGTGTAATTTCTTCATTAAAAGCAGTAGGGTATGGTTCGGATGATAATCCAATGCCTATTGTTACTGGGCAAGATGCTGAACTTGCTTCTGTTAAATCTATTATTGCTGGAGAACAAACGCAAACAATTTTTAAAGATACAAGAGAATTAGCTAAAAAAGCAGTAAATATGGCAGATTCCGTACTTAATAACGAAGAACCAGAAGTGAACGATACGGAAACATATGATAATGGAGTTAAAGTCGTTCCTTCCTATTTGTTAGAACCTATTTCAGTAGATATTAATAATTATCAAGAAGCCTTAATAGATACTGGGTATTTCACAGAGGAAGAATTAGAATAAATCTGAACATTAACGGGATGGTTTAGCGATGATGTTTTCTTCTTATTGCTAAATCATCCTACTTATTTCCGATTCAAAAGGTTGTGATAGCAATGAATGAAACTATATTGGAAATGAAGGAAATAACCAAGACATTTCCAGGTGTAACAGCTTTAAGTGATGTAAACTTAATAGTGCGGCCAGGCGAAATACATGCGCTTATAGGTGAAAATGGTGCCGGTAAGTCTACTTTGATGAAAGTCCTAAGCGGTGTACATCCTTATGGAACATATGAAGGCGATATTACGTTTGAAGAGAAGGCATGTCAATTCAAAAATATAAATGAAAGTGAAGAACGGGGAATTGTCATTATCCACCAAGAACTCGCATTAATCCCTGAATTATCTATTGCGGAGAATATATTTTTAGGGAATGAACAAGCAAAAAAAGGTGTTATTAATTGGAATGAAACGATTATAGAAACAAGACAACTACTTAAAAAAGTAGGATTAAAATTAGACCCCCAAGAAAAAATAAAAAACATTGGTGTCGGTCAACAACAGTTAGTCGAAATTGCTAAGGCACTATCAAAAAAAGTGAAACTATTAATTTTAGATGAACCGACTGCAGCACTAAATGAAGAGGATAGTGAAAATCTTTTAGAGCTATTATTGGAATTTAAAGAACAGGGTATGACTTCTATCATGATATCCCACAAATTAAAAGAGTTATTAAAAGTATCTAATAGTATTACAGTTTTACGTGATGGTCAGACGATTCAGACATATCATGCTAAAGATGGTGAAATTACCGAAAGTCAAATTATTAAGGATATGGTTGGTCGAGATTTATCTAACCTATTCCCAGAAAGGAACCATAATGTAAAAGACAATATTGTTTTTGAAATAAAAAATTGGTCAGCTTACCATCCGATAAATTCAGAAAGACAGATACTTCATGATATAAATGTACACGTAAAGCAAGGAGAAATCATCGGCATTGCAGGATTGATGGGTGCTGGACGAACTGAACTGGCAATGAGTGTGTTTGGGAAATCCTATGGTAGAAGAATCACAGGTCAACTTTTCAGAAATGGAAAAGAAGTATTTTTTAAAAGTGTGGATGATGCCATTAAAAATGGTGTTGCATATGTCTCGGAAGACCGGAAAGAGTATGGATTAATTCTAATTGATAGTGTTAAAAATAACCTAACACTAGCAAATTTAGACAGGTTAGCAAATAAAAATGTGATTGATTCAAGTGAAGAAGTAGTAGAGGCGGAGTCTATTAAATCAAAGATAAATATTAAAGCACCTACCATTCATCAAAAAACACTTAATCTAAGTGGAGGGAATCAGCAAAAAGTCGTTTTAGGAAAATGGATATTTACCGATCCTGATGTTTTAATTCTGGACGAGCCCACGCGTGGTATTGATGTAGGAGCAAAATTTGAAATTTATAAGTTAATAAACGAACTTGCTGAGCAGGGGAAAAGTATTATTATGATTTCTTCTGAATTACCTGAATTAATAGGTATGTGTGATCGCATATATACCCTAAATGAAGGGAAGATCACTGGAGATATTGATAAAAATGAGGCGAATCAAGAAACCTTAATGACATATATGACACATAGTTGGAGGTCGTAACCAGTGGAGGGAATTAAACAACTTTTATCAAGCAATATAAGAAAATTTGGAATGATAATTGCTTTAGTCGGTATCGTACTTTTATTTCAGGTGTTAACGAATGGTATTCTATTAAAACCGCTAAATGTAACAAATATTATTATGCAAAATAGTTATATTATTGTGTTGTCAATCGGTATGATGCTAGTAATAATAACCGGAGAAATTGATTTGTCGGTTGGATCGGTTGCAGCATTTGTAGGAGCCGTTGCAGGTGTGCTATTAGTATCCTGGGAGTTGCCGGTGATAGTAGGGATATTGCTATGTTTAGTACTTGGAGCTATAATCGGTGCATGGCAGGGATTCTGGATTGCGTTTGTTAATATTCCAGCCTTTATCGTAACGCTGGCAGGAATGTTAATTTTTAGAGGATTGACGTTAGTCGTATTAGATGGTAAAACAATAGCCCCTTTTCCGGATGGATTTCGAAGTTTAAGTTCTTCTTTCGTACCAGATTTGTTTGGCGGAAGCGGAGGGGAACTTCAGTTATTTACAATAGTTATAGGAATAGCCTTATCAATTGTATATGTACTAAGTGAAATAAAGTTAAGAAGAACAGATACTAAATATGAGTTTAAAACACTATCTTATCCTTTATTTATTATAAAGCTAATTTTATTTATCGCTTTAATTAATGTATTTACATATGTATTAGCTTCATATGAGGGTATTCCGTATGTGTTGATCGTCCTAGCGGTCCTCATTACAGGATATACATTTGTTATGAACAAAACAGTTATCGGTAGGCATATTTATGCTGTTGGCGGCAATGCAAATGCAGCTCAGCTATCAGGTGTCAAAACAAAGAAAATGAAGTTTTGGGTCTTTGTTAATATGGGTGTTTTATCCGCTCTTTGCGGTATTATTTTTGCAGGTAGATTAAATGCCGCAACACCCCAAGCTGGTAATCTATTTGAGCTTGACGCAATTGCTGCAGCAGTTATTGGGGGGGCTTCATTCACTGGTGGCGTCGGTACAGTATTTGGTGCCGTTATAGGTGCGCTAGTTATGGGGGTTTTAAATAATGGTATGTCCCTTATGGGAATAGGAATTGATTGGCAGCAAGCAATTAAAGGCCTCGTACTACTCGCAGCCGTTGCATTTGATGTTTTAAATAAAAATAAATAAGTTATTAGAAATTAAAAGAGAGAAACGATCTTATGTCGTTTCTCTCTTTTACTATCCGAAAGTAAAACTAGTCTTTGAATGATACTTTTCTTCAGGATGCAGAAGGATTGATGGGAAATCGTCATAGATGAGTGATGCTGGGTGTTTTTGTGTTTCTAAGCAAAGTCCTAAATACCTTTCTGAAACTCTTTCATTAAGCTCAAGACCAGCGTCCAGGTTATTGGATGTATACATAACCATTCCTGGTTCATCAGTGTTGATTGTTAGTGTCCGTCCGCTTTTTTTCTCTTTTACAGTTACATCTGATTGATTTGGCTTTTCTAAAAAAAAGTAGTGATCATACCCGTTTCCGACTATTTTATTTTGTAGATGAGTAGAGTATATTCCATGTTTAATTTTTCGGCCTGAAGCAAAGTCAAATGGTGTGTTCTTAACATTAAGTTTTTTTCCTGTTGGGATGAGATATTCATCTAACTCTGCAAATTGGCTGCTTCTCATCGTTACATTGTGATTTTCTATTGTATCCTTCAAGTCCCCACTTAAATTAAAATATGTATGATTTGTGAGTGCCAGTGGTGTCGTTCTATCTGTAGTTGCGTTATACGTAATTATCAATTGGTTTTCATTGTTAAGTTCATAGGTAACTTCGGCATGTACATTCCCGGGATAACCATCATCCCCGTCAGGGCTTTCATGTGAAAGCTTTACACCAACAGATGTTTCTGTCTCAAAGGGACTCGATTCCCATAAAGCATGATGAAATGCTGTTGCTCCACCATGTAAATGGTTATCTCCGTCGTTAGCTGTTAGTTTATACGATTGGTTATCGGCCTGAAAAGTGGCATCTTTTATTCTTCCGGCGACTCGCCCGATAATTGCTCCAAAAAATGCGGGATTTTTTATGTAGTCCTGGTAATTATTAAAGCCAAGCACAACATTTTCGATATTTCCATTCCGGTCTGGAGTTCGTATTTCTGTTATGGTCCCTCCATAATTAAGAATGCTTACTTCCATTTGATTATCATTGGAAAGCGTGTAGAGCTGCCATGTTATATGTTCGTTAGGGTTTATATTTTGTGTTGTAATTTTCATAAGTAACTCATTTCCTTTTATTTAAAGATTGAATAAAACGTTTAAAGGCATTTTCTCCCGATGAATTTTGTTTGAAAACACCTGCATCCTCAAGCACGTTAACAAACTTTTTTCCCAGTTCGTTCTCCATAATGCTATTTATCATATTCTTGTCAGTCTGCTCACCGTATGCAGCTTTTATTTCTTTTGCCCATGCTTGATGATAATCTGCTATATTGGATGGTTCGCCTAGAAGATGTTTTTTTATTTCATTTAACTCATCAATTAATCTAGGGGGAAGTACTGCTAATCCCATGACTTCGATTAAGCCGATATTCTCTTTTTTAATGTGGTGTACATCAGCATGCGGGTGGAAAATACCCATCGGATGTTCAGCAGTTGTTCTATTATTCCTTAGTGCAAGGTCAAGTTCATATTTTCCATCACGGATTCGTGCTATAGGTGTAATGGTATTATGTGACACATTATTAGTGAATGGATGGATTCCAGCATCCTCATCTGTATAGTTTTTCCATGTATTCAGAATGTGATTTGCTGCATCAATTAATTCATTTTTATCAATGCTTTGCAGACGGATAACAGATATGGGCCAGTATAAGACTGATCCACTGACAGACGTATAGTTTTCTAGTGAAAAATCAAACCGGCTTTTTGCTTTTGTCATAGCAAACTCGTAATTGCCACCCTGGTAATGATCATGACTTAAAATAGAGCCGCCAACTATCGGTAAGTCCGCATTGGATCCCATGAAATAATGCGGGTACGTTTCAACAAACTCGAGTAACCGTTCAAACGAGTTTTTGCTGATTTTCATATCTCGATGTTCTTCTGCGAGTAATATGCAGTGCTCGTTGTAATAAACATATGGCGAATACTGCAAATACCAATTTTCTTTTTGTAATGGAATTTTTACAACGCGATGGTTAGCTCGAGCTGCATGATCTATTCTGCCCGCATAGCCTTCATTTTCAATGCAAAGCGGACAAAGAGGATAGTTGGATTTCTCCTTTTTACTGCGTTCAAGTTCGAGTTGTTCAGGGTCTTTTTCCGGTTTGGATAGGTTTATTGTAATATCCATTGATCCAAATTCTGTATTGGCTTTGAAATGAACATTCTTTTTTATCCGTTTCATTTGAATGTAATTGCTGTTCTTACTTAACTCGTAAAAAAAACTGGTTGCTGATTTAGATGAATCATTAACAAGCTTAGATTGGAATTGTTCATTTATCATCGACGGTCTTGCTACAAAAACATCCATAATCTTTGCTGCAAATTTTTCCTTTTCAGCTAAAATATCGGTAATGATATTATTCTTAACTGCATAGGAAACAATATCATCCACAATATCAGGTACAGAACAGTTTGGGGTGGATGCTTTTGGCTCGATATAGGAATCAAGCTGCAATAGGTCCAACAGTATATTTTGTGCATAAATTTTATCGGCCGTCTCAATTAATCGATTTTTTACAGATTCATCAAGTAGGTTGCTTATATGTTGATAGATTGAGGTCATAAGGATTTCACATCCTCGTATCCATTGGGATGACTTTGGTGCCAGTTCCAAGCATCCTGAATTATTTTGTTTATGGAAGTCCGGGTTGGATTCCAATTAAGTAAATCCTTTGCTTTTTGTGAAGAAGCTATTAACGTACCTGGGTCCCCAATGCGACGTTCTTCGATTTTGACTGGGATTTCTTCACCTGTAACTGCCTTAACTGCTTCAACCATTTCTTTTACAGAGAAGCCTTGACTGCTGCCTAAGTTAAAAATATCACTACTTCCGCCATCTTTCAGGTAGTCAAGTGCTAGTATATGTGCGTTAATCAGGTCTTCTACATGAATATAATCCCTGACACATGTACCGTCAGAGGTGTTATAGTCATCACCAAAAATGGATATGTGCTCTCGTTGTTTTAGTGCTACCTGAAGAATTATCGGAATTAAATGGGTTTCCGGGTTATGTGCTTCCCCAATTTCACCAGATTCTCTCGCACCGGCCACGTTAAAATATCGCAGCGACACGTAATTAATGTCATGTGCTTGACTAGACCACTTCATCATTTTCTCCATGGTGAGTTTTGTGTCACCATAAGTATTTGTTGGATTAGGAGCGACTTCTTCTGTAATAGGAATGGTATCCGCTTCCCCATATGTTGCTGCTGTTGACGAAAATACAATAAATTTAACATCATTCTCGACCATTACTTGTAAAAGAACCTGTGTTCCATGGACATTGTTATCATAGTACTTGAGCGGATTTTCCATGGATTCGCCGACTAAAGAGTTTGCGGCGAAATGGATCACGGAATCAATTGGTTCTTTTGCAAATACGTCACGTAAAAAATCGATGTTGCGACAATCACCTTGATAAAACCTTGCATTAGGATGTATCGCATCACGATATCCCGTTTCCAAGTTATCAACTACGATAACGTCTTCCTTCTGATCAATTAATTGGTATGTTGCATGGGAGACTATGTACCCTGCTCCACCTAATACTAATACACTCATATTATATTCCCTCCGTAATTTCTCTAGCACCTTCACTTATCGTGGCAGTGTAAAAGGTAGCATCATAGCCAATCTTTGTGCGATAGATAGTGTTCACGTGATGTGTAACGTTATCTACTTGGTCTCGTTTAACAAGTGCTATTGCACAACCGCCGAATCCTGCCCCTGTCATTCTGGCACCGATGACATCCTTATGTTCCCAGGCTGCTTCAACAATGGTATCAAGTTCACGGCCAGTTACTTCATAATCATCTTTTAACGATGAATGCGAATCGTTCATAAGCTTACCGAAAGCAATCAAGTCATGCTGATTTAAATTTTTTCGTGCCTCTAACGTACGTGCATTCTCGTAAACTGCGTGTTTCGCACGTTTTCTATGTATAGGAGAGTTGATCAGCTGTTTATGAGATTCAAATCCTTCTGGGGTTAAGTCACCTAAATTTTCAATAGTGAGTTCTTTTTGTAGATCAGATAAAGCTGATTCACATTCGCTTCTGCGCTCATTGTATTTGGAACCAGCAAGTGTTCTTCGTTTATTTGAATTGATTATTAAAATACAATAGTCTTGCAGTATTACCGGAACATATTCATAGTTTAAAGTTTGGCAGTTTAAGAGAATGGCAGCATCTTTCCGGCCTTTTCCTATCACGAATTGATCCATGATACCGCTATTAACACCAATGTATTCATTCTCCACTTTTTGCCCGATTTTGATAAGTTCAATTCGATTAATCGGATGCTGATACAGATTTTCTACTAAAACACCTGTTGCCATCTCAATTGATGCTGATGAAGATAATCCAGCACCATTCGGTATGTTTCCATAAAATAAAATATCGATGCCTGTTTCGATATCGATACCAGCATTTTTCAAATAATCTATCATTCCTTTAGGAAAGTTCGCCCAATCATCATCCACTTTATAGGAAAGATCAGATAAATCACATCCCATAATACCAGTTTCAGGAAAATTTAATGAGTAAAAACGGAATTTCTGATCGTTTCGTTTGGCTGCTAGAGCGTATGTACCAAATGAAATGGCTGCAGGGAAAACATTTCCACCATTATAATCTGTATGTTCACCGATTAGGTTGATTCGACCTGGAGCGAAAAATATTCTTGGAGCGCTGGTTGTTTCAAATATTTTTTTAAATGAGTTAGTTAATTCGGTCGTATCCATTTAATGCCTCCTTAAATTGGGCAATGTATTTACTTAAGTTTATTATTAATTAGGAAGTTATTCAAATCTGGAATGGCGATTATGATAAGATATAAATAAAAGGGTGTGTACATAATGCAGCATGCTATAGGCGTTGATATCGGTGGAACAAAAGTCGCAATAGCGATAGTTGATGAAGCTGGTAATATTTTAACAGAATCAGTTATTCCTACTGATCTATCGATTCCTGCAATTAAAATGGTGGAGAAAATTAATAATGAAATAGAACAGGTTATCAAAAGAACGGGAATCCCAATGGAACAGCTAATAGGTATCGGTATTGGGGCACCTGGACCATTAGATAGTAAACATGGCATTATTACGTCGCCACCTAATTTAAGTGGATGGATTGATGTGCCAATATCACATTTAGTTGAGCAGCATTTCTCTATTCCTGTTTCCTTGGAAAACGATGCAAACGCTGCAGCAATGGCTGAGAGACTGATAGGTGCAGCACAAGAGAATGATAACTTTGCCTATATAACAGTGAGTACAGGCATTGGTGCTGGCATTGTGGCGGAAGGGAAGCTGTTACGGGGATTGAAGGGGAATGCAGGTGACATTGGACATACAGTGGTTGAACCATCGTTCGGAAAATGTACGTGCGGACAATACGGCTGCTTAGAGTGGATTGCCTCAGGAACGGCAATTGCCAGACAGGGTTCAGCGATTATCGGAAAAGACATATCAACAAAAGATGTATTTAATCTTTATTTTAATGGAAATAAGGAAATTATTCGTTTAATCGAAAAGGTTTTCCGTGTACTTGGTGTTGCATCTGTCTCAGTTATTAATACCTTTGACACCGAAAAAATCGTGATCGGCGGTGGAGTATCAAAAGTAGGTGATCCGCTGTTTCAATCGATTCAAGCATATGTGAGTGAATTCGCATTAAACGAAACCGGAAGACAAACAGAAATAGTTCCGGCTAAGTTAGAACAAAGTTCCGGTGTTATTGGAGCGGCAGCTTTATGTTTTACTCGATAATAGGTATGGAGGAATAAAAATGTATAACGAACCAATTTTTCTGAAACCTGTATTTCAGGAGCGTATATGGGGTGGCAATAATTTACAAACACTTTTTGGATACGACATCCCGACTAACAAAACAGGTGAGGCATGGGTTATATCAGCCCATTCAAATGGACCTTCTGAAATAGTAAATGGTCCGTTACAGGGAAAGAATTTAGCTAAAGCGTGGAAGGAACATCCAGAAATATTTGGGAAGACATCTACTGAAGGAGGTTTTCCGTTATTAGTTAAAATTTTGGATGCTAACAATGATTTATCTGTCCAGGTTCATCCTGATGATACATATGCAAGAGAAGTTGAGGGTGAAAGTTACGGAAAAACTGAATGCTGGTATGTGCTGGACTGTGAAGAAGGTGCGGAAATTGTTCTCGGACACCATGCACAATCAGCTGAAGAATTTAAGGGAATGGTTAATTCCGGGGACTGGGATAAGTTACTTAGACGTGTAAAGGTTCAAAAAGGTGATTTTATATACGTCCCAAGTGGTACAATTCATGCAATTGGAAAGGCAATAGTCATTTTGGAGATACAGCAAAGTTCAGATATTACATATAGGGTCTATGATTATGACCGTACTGATACGGAAGGAAATACACGTGAATTACACGTTGACGCTGCTATTGAGGTAACTAATTATCCACATGAGGAAGTTGACTCACGACAGATTGAAAAAGTAATTGACGATTTGGTTAGTACACAGTTAGTTGATGAGAAGTATTTCAGTGTCTATCACTGGAAACTCGATGGTGAAGTTTCACGAAAATTGGAGTCTTTCCTTTTAGTAAGTGTGATTAGTGGAAAAGGTAATGTTATGGTTGATGGACAGACGTTTCCAGTTCAGATAGGAGATCATTTTATATTACCAAGTACTGTAGAGGAATATATAATTGAAGGTGATTTGGAAATTATTGCTTCGGTGCCTGGAATGGATTAAGTGTTAAGTATACAAATGGAGGAAGTGGCAAGGCACTTCCTCCATTATGATTATTTACAGATTATTGCTATTTAAGCAGTTTCCAATAGTCTTTTTCAAAGATACTCATCAACACGGCGTCATGATACTCACCGTTGACAAAATAGTGTTCATACAATTCGCCTTCAGCCTGAAAACCTACTTTTTCATAAATATGAATTGCCTTTTCGTTCAATTTGTCCACAACTAAATAAAGCTTGTGCAGGTTAAGCGTGGAAAAAGCATAGTTCATCGCCAACTGAGTTGCTGTGCTTGCATAACCATTACCCTGATGTGCGGTATCAATCATAATCGCAAATTCCGCATATCGGTGTCTCTGATCAATACCATACAAGCCTACAAATCCCAATTTTTCCCCTTTATAAGTTAATATAAACTGTCTCTCTCGTGTGCTGTCCTGGCTTTTTTCATATTCATCCTTTAGCTTTTCCATAGACATATAAGGTTCTTCAAACCAATAATCCATCACATCTGGATCATTGTTCAGCTTGTGTAAAAACTCCAAATCATCTTTTTCCAATGTGCGTAGTTTTACATCCTTTGACATGCTGTATATTCCTCCCATCAATTACTCTCATTATCAATTAATACTATCAGAAGTTTAGATGTCAGTCACAAGGAATAAGTATTGCTAGTTATTATCCAATTGTGAAAGGTGCGATTCGTGTTGGGAAAAAATATGTATAAACCGGACAACTCCTGAAATTCACCAAAAACTATTCCGTATATGAGATATTCAACCACTAAATATATTCCCTAATTAAAAACCGTCATTTGTGCAAAATAATAGGAAACGGAATGGAGGTTTTTTCATGAAGGAAAGTAATCAAAATAATGACAGATATACGGCTGCAGGAACAGATATTGATGCGGTTAAAGAACAGAGCCGGCGTTCTGGGCTGTCGTATAATGAAGCAAAAGAATGGATTGCTAAGACATCAGGTGGCCATGGTACCAACATTTATAGTGATACCAATGCTGAAGAGGTTAAACAGAAAAACCGGCAAACTAAAGATAACAAGTAACTGTTACAGAGCTCTTTCAATGGAAGGAGCTTTTTTTGAAAGTATAAAATCTTTCTTTACATAAGTACACCTATAACATTCGCCATATATGCTTGAACAACAAATTGTAATTGATTGTAAGAAGCAAAATACGCTTACATAAGAATCGCTTAAACGAATGTCAAGTTTTCTAAAGCAGTATTTACTTTGAATATGGTATAGTAAAGTTATCTATATAATTATTTGATTTTTTAAATAATAATTAAATTAAAGGATGGGATGAAATGGGGACGGATCAAGTTTCATTGTTATCTGCACAATCCATCTTAGACATGGATGCTACTTCTATTGCTAATGCTATTAAAAGTGGAGAATTATCCAGTTATGAAGTGGTAAACATTTATATAGAACATCTTAAGAGAGTGAATCCTGCTGTTAATGCTGTTGTGGAGGAACGATATGCAGAAGCCATAAGAGAGGCTCAAGAAAAAGATAATCAAAAAGAGCACGTCAATAAAGGGCCACTATTTGGGGTTCCAATTAGTGTGAAAGAAGCATTTAATGTTGTGAACATGAAAACAACAGGTGGACTGTTAAATAGAAAGCACTTGATAGCAAGAGAAGATGCAGATGTTGTGGCAAAGTTAAAAGAGGCTGGTGCAATTATTCTAGGTAAGTCAAATATACCTGCACTATGTTTTTGTCAGGAAACAGATAATAAATTGTATGGCAGAACGAACAACCCATGGGATGTTGCCAGAACAGCTGGCGGCTCAAGTGGTGGAGAAGGTGCATTGCTCGGAGCAGGTGGAGCTGCAGCTGGAATTGGTTCCGATATTGGTGGCTCTATTCGCTTTCCAAGTCATTTTAATGGGGTAGTTGGATTTAAACCGGGGAAATTTCAAGTATCATCCAATGGCCATTTTCCAGCTGACACTATTCCTTTACAAAAAAGAATGTCAGGAATGGGGCCGATGGGAAAATCGGTGCGTGATATGGAATTAATATACGATATTATTGCAAATAACCCCTTTACCGAGCAATCCCTCAGTGATTTCGAGATTGATATTTTATCATTCGATATGAATATTCCGTTATCGCAAAAAACTAAGGAGACGCTGAGTGGAATTGAACAATATTTAAGTAGATTATTTTTGGTAAATAGATCCACACCTCCTTACTTTGAAAATAGTGCCCAGCTATGGCAGGAAATTATGTCACTTGATGGTGGAAAGAGTATGGAAAAACTAGCGTTCAGTACGGACCGTTCAAACGTATTAGCCGCATATGCTAAAGAAAAACTAACCAGGAAAACTAAGGTTCATCCGTATTTGTCATGGGCATTAATTGGAGCTAAACTATTCAAACCATCGGCAGGCAGAATAAAGGAAATAGAAGGTATTATTGAGCAGGGAGATGAGGAGGTAGCCACTTTTTTGAACAATCGGTTATTAATTTTACCGGTTTATCATACAGGCGCACCTGAGCATGGAAAGGTATTTCAAGAAATATTCTCCATCCGTAAAACGTTCCTGCACTATATGCCATATATTGCATACGCTAATGTTTGGGGGTTGCCATCATTGACGATACCGGCTGGCACTGATGAAAATGATATGCCAATTGGTATTCAGATTATAAGTGCGAATGGTAATGAGGATGCGATATTCCAGTTAGGCAAGATAGTGGAGCGGAAATCTGGCGGATATAATCGTTGTAGTGGATTGGATTAGTCTCATAATAATAATTTTAGAATATGCTTCTAGATTTATAAAGCAGGCATATAATAATAAATGTGCAATTTAACGTAAGTTTAACAAACAGGGAGGTAGTATAATGCCATATGGGAAGCACCAGGTGGATCTTGATATTCCGATTGAATACATCTGGGAATTTGTCAGTGATATGAATAAGTGGGCCCCATTAGTTCCTGGCTATGTGACGCATGAAATTCTTAACACCAAACAATCGACCTGGACATTTAAAGGTGACGTCGGTATTATACAAAAAACAGTTTGTCTTCAGGTGGACATCACAGAATGGAAAGAGCCGACCACAGTCTCTTTTCGTTTAACCGGAGTGAACGAGAATTTTGATGGAAATGGTTTTTTTGAAGCTGAGGAGAAAAACGAATATGTGACAAGAATGACTGGCTCCCTAAATATAACCGCAAAAGGATTTACCGGACCGATGATAAACTCAGTGCTAAAATCATTCGTACCAAAAACCACGAAAGAGCTAACCACAGCAGTAGCAAATGAATTAGTACCTGTAACTTCCCGATCTTTGTAACAATTTTTGGTTTATAAATATTGTTGTTTTCGGACACTGTTCTCTAAACGGAGAGCGGTGTTTTGTTTATAAGGACCTGGAAAGGTGAAAAATGGTTATATTAATGGTTGTAATGTTGTTGTTGTTACAGGAACGAAATAGATATCGCATTCGACATATTATGATAAAAAACGGGAAGTGACAGGCACTTTATCAAAGGTAGAGTTTGCAATGCTTGTAAAAGCCCACTTGTAATTATCGTTGGTTTTAAGTCATACTGTACTTGAGATGTTCATTTATTATAGAGGAGGCATTTTTATGCAACGCTTAATGTGTAAAGGAAAGATACATAGAGCTACAGTCACGGAGGCTGAGCTTGATTATGTTGGCAGCATAACGATCGATTGCAAGTTAATGAAGGAAGCAAATATTAAGCCTTATGAAATGGTACAGATTGCAAACATACGAAATGCTGCAAGATGGAAGACCTATGCCATTCCGGCTCCAGAGGGCTCGAACCGCATTTGCCTCAACGGGCCGCCTGCAAACTTATTCTCTCCAGATGATCTGGTTATTATTTTGAGCCAAGGCCTCATGACCGATGAGGAAATAGAACATTTAAAGCCTAAAGTAGTATTTGTTGATGAAAATAACGAGATTACCAGTGTTGAGGAACATGATTTACATTGGCCTGAGGGTGTGGAATTATAAATTATGGTTGTGAGAAAAAGGCTGAAATGCTGGTCACTGGAGTTAACAATAGAATGACGTAATTAACTGCAAAAAGAATAATCCTACCAAGTACACTTGGTAGGATTATATGCGTTCAACCTATTTAAGAGCCTCTTTTGCTAGCAATAAACCAATAGAGTTATTTTGTCTCCATATTCGATCATAATAACTTAAAGGTACAGGTTGGTTCCCAACAGGCGGTGAGAGTTCAGGTGTCAAACCAGTTTTTTTCAATGATTCAATTACCCAATCAGTATACCCCCCACCACTTGGATTGGTAGGATGGTAAAGACTATAACCAGTTTTATTACTCACTTTTTCCGCAATTTTCCGATGTTCTTCTCTTAATTTTCCAGTTGAGTTGAAAGCCCAATATAAGATTTCACCAGAAGAATGATAAGCTACGTGTGATTCAAAATTATGTTTTTTGGTGAAATTGTAAAGAGCTTGTACTTCCGGCTCGGTAAGTGGTGCTGTTCCCTTATAATTGTATGGTCCTGGGCTAGAAGCGACGTATCTGATATTTTCCCATTTAGCGGGATATTGTCTATTCAAGTCTACTCCCCTTGAATTGGCCTTCCACGCAGTAAAGTTTGTACTTCCATTATTCAATCTAATTAATTGAGATCTATTATTGAAACCATCCGCCCCAAATTGATTCAAGGTCACTCCGTCGGGATTTACCATAGGTACATAGTAGATTGTCACTTGATTCAGCAATTTGCGAACATTATAGCCATCAATTTTTGTCCCGTTCACAAAAGCTCTACTATACTCATCAATTTGATGCATAACCAAATTTGTTGTAATCCATTCACGAGCATGGTGGGATGAATTGATTGTAATCTTTTTATCCCCATTCCCTACTTTCACTAATGGTATATCCCGTCCTTCCACTGATTTACCGATGACATTAGTACGAATGATTCCTGGATAGGCGTTCTTTAGCTTGGTAATGTCACTAACCATTTGATTGTAGGAATAGACAGTCTTAGGATTGACAATCGGTCCAATATCATCCATCTCATCTACCACATCATTCTTATGAATATAACCAGTATGTGTTTTTCCATCTATAAAAATGATTGCTTCATACCAATTTGATGTAAAGGATTTGAAAATCAATTTCGAACCAAAGCTATATCCCTTCAGTTTCTTTGATTTTCTTGAAGTCTTATTGTAAACAAATGTCTTATCTCTTACTGCTATCCCATCTAAGGTATTCCGACTAGCATTTTCATCTAATACGTCGTTTTTGTGAATGTAACCAGCTTGTGCTTCTCCATTCACATATATCAAGGCTTTATACCAATCTTCCATAAAAGTTTTATAGTATAATAGTTTTCCTTCATTATAAGATTTTAATACGTCCCGCTTCTTACTAGGAGCTGAATAAACGTTTATTTTGGAATGGTATGCATAACCTCTCATACTCTCATGATTATCTACAGGCGTCTCAACATCTTTTTGGTGAATATAACCGATATGCTTTTCTCCATTTTTATAAATTAATGCTTCATACCAATTATTCAAGAATGTTTTATAGTACAATAAGCTACCTTCTTGATAAGATTTCAATGACTTACTAGTCCTGCTTGGACTTGAATAAATTAGCGTTTTGTTTAATGCATAACCTGATAAATTCTCTTGATTTTTCACAGGCTCTTCAATATCACCTTTATGGATATAACCGGTATATTTTACCCCGTTTTTATATATAATTGCTTCATACCATTTACTTAAAAATGTTTTATAGTAAAGCAAACTTCCTTCATCGTAGGATTTCAACGAGCTACTATTTTTACTAGGGTTAGAATGCACATGAGTTTTCTTTACAGCGTATCCTGATGAGCTTTTTTGGTTCTTAACAGGTGACTCCACATCATTGACATGAATGTACCCCGTGCGTTTATCCCCATTCACATAAACCAGTGCTTCATACCAATCTTCTAAATACGTTTTATAATATAGTATTTGTCCAGCCTCATACGACTTCAAGGATGAACTATGTCTACTAGGTCGCTTATATACATTAGTAGTAGAGTTTATCGAGACACCTTTTAGACTTTTTTGGTCTCCAACAGGTTCCTCCACATCAGAAGCGGATATATAACCTGTTTTTGCTTCTTCATTTATATATACTAAAGCTTCGTACCATCCATCAATGAACGTTTTATAATATAATGTTTTACCTTGCGGATAGTTTTTTATTATTTTTGAATTTTTATTTGCATTAGAATATATGTATGTTTTATTTTTTTGCGCAACACCTGATAAAGAGACAGGATTATTGGTAGGCTCTTGTACATCATTCAAATGAATGTATCCTATTCTAGCCTCACCATTTACATATACTAATGCCTCATACCAATTACTCAGAAATGTCTTATAATATAATATGTCACCTTTTGGATAACTTTTTAGTATTTCACTATTCTTGCTTGCAAAGGAATAGATATTAGTCTGACTGTTTGAAGCTATTCCTGACAAACTTTGCTGGTTCTGAACAGGTTCTTCCACATCATCATGAGATATGTAGCCTGTATGCGGTTGACCATCCACGTACACAATAGCTTTATACCAACCACTAATAAAAGCTTGATAATATAAAAGTTTTCCTTTTGGATAACTCTTCAGCGACACAGAGTCCTTAGAAGCTTTGGAGTAAACATGCGTTTTATCATTTAAAGCAATTCCAGAGAAAGAGCTTGGATTGTTCAGTGGCTCTTCTACTTCTTCTGCGATTATGTAACCTGTTGTTTCTTTCCCATCAGCATTTAATGTTATCTCGTACCAACCATTAATGAATGTTTGATAAGATACTAATGTACCTTTTTCAATAGATTTCATTACAATAGAATTCTCAACTGGCTTTTGATAAACGTTCATGACATCAGGAATTACTACACCCTGAAGATCTTGTGTTTCGGGTTCGACCAATGTAACGTCATCTTTATGTACATATCCTTTCTTTGTTTCCTCGCCAATAATTACTTCTACATTTAACCAATTACCGTCATTTTCATCTTTCTGGTAATTGATAATAGTACCCAGTTCATATTCTATTAATACTTCTGATTCAACATCTTTATCGACATATACTTGAAGAGTTCCATCCATAGACACTGCTCTAGATGCTTCCACCTCTTCAGCAGATGTAAAGATAGGTTGACTCACCAATCCCATTAATACAATAAAAAATATAATATTTATTAATAGTTTATACCTCAAAAAACACCCCTCCATAATAATAGTTAGTCTTTATTATATCAGTTCAAAATTAATAAAAAAGGTTCAAAGTAAAGTATTAGTAAAGAATAATATAAAAATTTCATTTATATATTTTATAGTTTGTACCTTTGGTTTTTTCGCACACAACGCAAAAAAACCACTTACATGATGTAAGTGGATATTTCTATTTACCCCTTGATACCACAAGACTTAAGTTGGATGGAGCATAGCGGGCTCGAACCGCTGACCCTCGCGCTGCCAGCACGATGCTCTCCCAGCTGAGCTAATGCCCCGTTGAGTCAGACTTTATTATAAGCATTTTCTTTATTTTTTTCAAGGTATCAGATGATTTTAGAGTATCAGAAGGCGCAATCATACTGGCCACAACACATGTTAAATTTTTCGAAATATTTTTTCTTCCCTTTTGATATTCAACTTTCCGGAATTTTGAACGATATAGTTAGTATGAAACTTCTAAATAAAAATAAGGGTTGATTGATGAGAAAAAAGTTGAATAACCTGCGATAACGGCAAACTTATTGAAAGGTAAGGACGCAGAGCCACGGGTCTAAGGTTTTATGACTATGATCGCCGGGTTACCGAAAAAGGATGAAAAGATTAGTAGTTAAGCTAATTAAAGTCTATCATTTTTGGTAGGCTATTTTTAATTATAGGAAAATCGGGAATTCTCAGTTATTCCCTATCTTCAAGGAGGTACATAATGATGGATAAGACATCAATTATTGGCATTTTTATCGGATTTTTAGCTATTGGGATAGGTATGACACTTAAAGGTGTTAATCCCGCAGCGTTAGTTAATCCTGCTGCTTTTATTATTATATTTTTCGGAACAGCTGCGTCTGTGTGTATTGCTTTTCCAATGGAAACGATTAAAAAGGTACCGAGACTATTTATAATACTATTTAAGGAAGATAAGCAGAACGATGTAAAACAAACTGTTGATAGATTTACTGAATGGGCAGAGCTTACTCGGAAAGAAGGAATACTATCGCTTGAGTCTAAAATAGAACAGGTGGATGACAGTTTTTTGTCGTCAGGCATCCAGTTGGCTGTTGATGGGCAATCAACGGAGTTTATTAGAGAGCTTATGTTAGAAAAAATTGATGCTATGGAAGAGAGACATCAGAAAGGTGTTTCCGTCTTTTCACAGGCTGGTACATACGCTCCGACGCTTGGTGTGTTGGGGGCGGTTGTCGGTTTAATTGCTGCTTTAGGTGATATGAATGATATGGAGGCTTTAGGACATGCTATCTCTTCAGCTTTTATCGCAACTCTGTTTGGTATATTTTCTGGTTATGTATTGTGGCACCCTTTTGCAAACAAACTTAAAGAGAAATCAAAAAAAGAGGTGCTGATGAAACAAATCATAATTGAAGGTGTCTTATCCATAACAAATGGTGAATCCCCACAGCTGATTCGGGATAAATTAAGTTCATATTTATCTCCAAAAGAGTTATCGAAGTTAGACCAGGAGGGATCAGATGCGCAGAAAGAAAAAGAATGATGAAACTCATATGAGTGAATCCTGGTTGCTTCCTTATGCGGATTTATTAACGCTGCTCCTGGCATTATTCATAGTTTTATTTGCGATGAGTGAGCTAGATGCAAAAAAATATGAGGAGCTCTCTCGCGTGTTTAATAGTGAGTTTTCCGGGGGCGATGGGATACTAGAAGAAAGTAATAGCACAGTAGAGATGCCTCAGGATGTGGAAGAAGATGAAGAGGAGACTGAAAAACCTGAGGAAGAGGAAAAAGAAGAAAAGTTAAGTGACAGTGAACAAGAGTTAAATAGATTGGAATTGCTGCAGAAGAGAATAAATGAATATATAACTGAAAACAATCTTGCCGAAAAGTTAGGAACAAAGTTAACTGGAGAAGGATTATTAGTTACTATTATCAATGATGTAACATTTGATTCTGGAAGCGCGGTGGTGAGGGGAGAAGGCAGGAAAATTGCAAGTGCTATATCAACCTTTTTGTACACGGATCCACCACATCAAATAGTAGTCAGTGGACATACAGATGAACGGCCAATTCGTACTAGTAAATTCTCATCGAATTGGGATTTAAGTGTCATGCGAGCGGTTAACTTCATGCGTTTAATACTAGAGAATGACAAACTTGACCCAAGAACATTCAGTGCAAAGGGGTTTGGTGAACATAAACCACTAGTACCGAACACCAATGATCAAAATCGGGCAAAAAACAGACGAGTAGAAGTGCTGGTATTGCCTAATTATGATATTAAAGAAGAATTGTAGTGGTGCCTGTCACTTCCCGATTTTTGTCAATTTTTATCGATAATTAAACTTAAAGCCGGAGTCCATATAGGATTTCGGCTTTTCTTATTATTACTTCTTCTTAAACTTACTCCCTTTACTTTTTGCACGTAATTTTGCCATTAAATCAGATGTTTCTTCAGCTTCCTTTTGGGTGGTTGCTTCATCAATCGAAACAATCTGGTACTTATCGTCTATTTTTTCCATGTTGAAGTACGTATTTTCGCTGCTGCCATCAGGTAATTCATCAACCGGAATGACTACTTCTTCCTTGGTTTCCTCAATGAGGATGACGGCTTTGTTATTGTCTTCAAATCGATCTAGTATTCCTCTCATGTTTTATCCTCCTGTACATGCTAAGCCTTGGCTTTTGATATCGGCTATCCGCGATGGACCAATTCCACTAACATCTGTTAAATCATCTACTGATTGATATGGACGTAATTTCATCAAATCCTCTGCACGTGCCGGACCGATATGGATAATTTCCTGCAATTTATTAGATGATGCATTGTTGATGTTAATACAGTCCCTAGTTGCTGTCTTATTTTCCGTGCTAGTTGATTGATCATTTGTATCATTATTGGATGAGTTATCTAAGGAATCGCTGTTACTTGGGCTGATTGTGCCATCTTCTTTTGTTTGGATGGTATAGTCTTTTCCATCTGTTGTTACAACAATCGTTCCATGAACATCAGTACCATATAATTTGATCCCAGCGTTTTGAATAAGTGAAATCACTTCGGCGTGAGGGTGTCCATATTGGTTATCTGCTCCTGCACTGTAAATGGCTATTTCAGGACTTACTGCATCAATAAAGGCTGGATTACTGGATGTGTTGGATCCGTGGTGTCCTAATTGCACAATGTCAGCATTAACATTATTTCCGCTGTTTACCATTTCCATTTCGCTATCACGATCAGCATCGCCAGTGAACAGGAAGCTCATGTCGCCATATGTGAATTTTGCGGAAATGGATTCTTCGTTTGTGTTGCCAGAAATACTGATAGGATGGAGAACGGTTATGTCCATCGTACCAATTTCAAACGTGTCTCCGGTTCTTGGCTCATCGTAGTTAGCATCACTTGCCAGAACAGCTTTCATACCTTGTTGAAATGTTTGTGATGAACTTTCATTTCCAGACATCCAAACTTCGCCAACATCAAATGTGTTCATGACATCTGCCAATTGCCCGGAGTGATCAGCATCAGCATGACTGACAATGAGCACATCGATAGAAGAAACATCTTGTGCTAAAAGGTAGTTAGCCACCTCATTTCCTTGCCAATCTCCAGTATCAAATAATATAGTGGATTGCTCACCATTACTCTTATATTGAAAAAGGGTAGCGTCAGCTTGTCCAACATCGATGTAGTGAACCTTCAGATCTGATAATGAATTGCTCTTTTTATCAGGTTTATCATCTGAAATTGGTTTGGTAGTTCCATCGGTTTCGCTTTGGATTGAATCTTGCTCTTTCGGTTTCTCCTTATCCTGTAATGATTCTTTTACTGATTCCGAATGGTTTGTGATCTTTTGTTGATCAGTTGAACCTTGATCTGTGTTTTGGCCGCATGCTACCAGAATAGCGAAAATTAGAATAAATAAATATTTTTTGGTCATCTTAATGTCTCCCCAATCGCCTAACTATTGCTTATCTTTAAGCGTATCAGAGCTATTAGGGGAAATCTATATACAAAATGATCATAATTGATTTTTGAACTGAGTTTTGTACGTGAAAATTAAATTTTTTCTAAGGAAAAAATTTAATTTTCCCTTAGATGTCTGCTCCGCTTTTCCAATTATAGTTATGTGCTAATTGCGATCTATCTTGTCATAATAGAAAAAAGTTAAACAAGGAGCCAACTTATGAATATTGTCTGGAAGTATTACCTGTTGGTACTGTATTTGTTGTCATTGACTTACCTGGATTCTGACGTCAATTCAGAACTGATTGCAGCCGGAGTATTGGACCGAATTGAAGATGGTAATCAGGCCGTTATTTTACTGGAAGAATTGCAGCAAGAACTTGTTGTATCGATGCATACATTACCACCTGGGAGTACACCAAATACATGGCTCCAGATTAAAATGCGTGGTGCCTGCGATTTGCCGGTATTTAGCGAATTTTGTCTGATCGGAATAACTAAATTAATCAAGTAGTTCTATTTATACTACAATCGAACGTGAAACAAAAAAAGTGGCATCTTTCAGGAAAAAAAATTTTACTTGTTATGCCACTTTCTTGACTTGAGGTTCGATTATTATAGTAAGAGGAAGCACCTAAGGCACTTCCTCCTACTAAATTCATTACAATGCTTCTTCCGTTGGACCTAACTCTATCTTCTCGTCCTTATCTGGCATTAATAAGCTAAATACGATACCGAAAAATAGAGCTATGAAAAAGGTAGAGAACTTTGATGTGATCATTTCTTCAAGTGGTGTGCTAATCCAAATTAATGTAGATATTAAGCCTGATAGGATAGTAGCAATAACACCAGCACCCGAGTAACGTTTCCAGAAAAATGTCATTAGAATAGCTGGTGACAGTGTACACCCGACTCCTGCCCAGGCCCAGCTGACAACAAGATAAAGCAACGATTCAGATACGAGAGCAATTGTCATTCCAACTAATCCGAAAAATACAACAGAAGCACGCGAGATCCAGATTAATTGTTTCTCGGTTAAATCGATACCCATTGCTTTGTGAATAATATCCTCACTGACAGAACTTGTAACAACCATTAGCTGTGAATCAGCAGTGGTGATAATTGCAGCCAAGATTCCTGCAAGTAGAATTCCGGCAATCCAAGGAGGCATTAAGTCCAGAATCATAGTAGGCAGAATGATTTCGACATCGGCAAAAGATCCCTGACTATACATCGCAATTGCACATATACCGATTAGGAATGCCCCGCTGTAAGCGAGAACTGTCCATATGATTGCAACTACACTGCCTTGATTAGCTTCTTTATCATTTTTAAGGGCCATGAAACGAGCGCTAAGCTGTGGCTGTCCCCCTAAAAATCCAAAGAACCATGAGAAGTTGTTGAAGAATAATACGCCAAGAGCAAATCCAGTCAAACCACCAAACCAATTATTGTACGAATTACCTGCATCAGCAAGTGATTGACTGATTGATAAGTCGTTTGTGTTAATGTAAATAAGTGCGACAATCGGTAAAATAACTAAGGTGATTAACATCATGATACTTTGAATCATATCTGTCCAAACTACTGATATAAAACCGCCAGCAAATGCAATAATAATTATGATAATAGTAGCTAGAATAACGCCAGCTGTGGGGGACATACCAAATGTTGTGAAGAGCATTTTGCCAGCACCAGCCATTTGTGCGCCTACATAAAACATTAGAAATCCCGCAATAAGGATACTTGTCAGCCAGCGAATAATATTGGCTTTTTCACCAAAACGTGCTGCAAGGTAATCTGGGAGTGTGAGGACGTTATATTTATTGGTCTCCCTCATAAATTTCTTGGCTAGGAATAGCCAGGCAAATAAAATACCAATTGCGATACCGGCAGCTACCCAAACCCCTGATAACCCTGTCATAAATACAAAACCGGTATACCCTAAGAGTAACCATGCTGATTCACCAGTTGCACGTTCGGAAAAGGCAAGTGCCCATCCAGGTAACTTTTTTCCACCCAGTAAAAAATCGGAATGTGTCTTACTTTTTTTACTGAAATAGTAACCAATAGTCAATATTACTAAGCAATACAGAATAAATTCGATTAATATTATATTCATTCGTAAAACCTCCATTTTTTGTAATCGCTTACATAATACTAGTGCATAAATCTTAGCTTGAGACCGTTAAATCATCCTCCTTCTATAGTCGATATAGATTACACTATTGCACCTTCAATAAGTAAATCTTTTTCTTCAAAACGTTCAAATCGGAGCGGTGATAAATTAAGTGTTTGATAGTTTCCTGTACGGATTAATTCGGACAAACCTTTACCCACAGCTGGCGCCTGCTGCATACCATGTCCACTGAACCCACAGGCTAAATAATAACCATTTACTTCTGGATGTTCACCGATAATCGCATTTTGATCCTCTGTATTATGGCTGTACATTCCTGCCCAGCCACTGATGACCTTTGCGTATAGAAAATTATCAATCCGATGTCCGAGAATAGGCCATAATTGCTCCAGGAAAAGTTCGCGGGACCATTTAAAGTCGATTCCTGGTTTGACTTTTTCCGAGAACCCTACAATCAGACTCTGTCCTTCATGACGAAAATAAACCCCAGTCGGGTCAACAGTTAGAGGCAGTTTATGTGTTAAAGGTTCTGCAATGTCAAACTGGATAATCTGCCTTTTTAATGGAATAACAGGCACAGGACAGTTAATTGTTTCACTTAATGCTGGTGCCCAAGGGCCGGCACAATTTATAACGATTGGTGCGTGATATGTATCGCCATTTTCTAATTGTACACCGGTAACACCCTGATTGTTTTTTATTATCGTTTCAACTGGTTCATATACATAAGAGGCCCCAAGCTGTTTTGCCTTTTTGGCATAGCCTTGCATGACCGAATAGGGATCAAGATATCCGTCTTCTGCACAATACAACCCTCCTTGTAAATCATCTGTGTTTAATTCAGGAATAATGGTTACTAATTCCTCAGGTGACAAAAATTCAGATGGAACACCATATTCGCGTTGTAAGTTCGCTTGCTTTTGTAATTGATCCATGTTTTCATTTTTAGCTAGGAATAAATAGCCTCGTTGCTGAAAGTCTATTTCAGCCTGTTCACCGTTGATTGCCATGTCTTCAGGAAATGTTTTGTATCGTTCTAAACTGTAGCGACTAATTTGAATGTTGATTGCTGTGGTGAATAACTGGCGGATGCCTCCAGCACTTCTAGGCGTTGAGGAAAATTCATATATAGGGTCTTTTTCAAAAACTGTTATCTTGCCTGTGTAACCATCATTTAGCAGGTTATAAGCAACACTCGAACCGATTACACTCCCACCAATAATGATGATATCTGATGTTTTTTGCATTAAATCACCTCTGATTAATAGTTAGATAATTCTTAACATTTTATTTATAACGTATTTTTCACAGTAAAGTCTATGGGCACTTTACACAAAATTAGTAGTGGAAAGTGAAGTGTATTATTATTTAAAATATTGTGATAATATTAAAGTGAACAGGTTATGTGAGGGAGGAAACTGTGATGGAAGGCTTTGTACAATTTGCACAAAATACAGTGAAAACGGTTTCAGAAATATTGCCATTTCCAATTAGTGTAAGTGATGAACAAGGTTATATAATCGGAGATACAAATCCTTTGCGAATTGGAACGATACATACACCCTCAATTGAGGTTATCAAAGCTAATAAAGTCATTTTATTTACTGAAGAAAAAACAATCCATATGGATAATGTATTGCCAGGAGTTGCTGTTCCTCTTAATTTTGAAAACAAGCCTGTTGGTGTCCTTGGTATTATTGGAAATCCGCAAGAAGTTGAATCCTATGCGTATCTGGTGAAGAAATATGTGGAGATGATGTGGCAGGAAACACTCCATGTTCAAATTGAGAATTTGGAAGCTATGACATTGGAATCGTTTGTCCAGTATATTCTATTAAATGAATCTATTAATCATGAACAAATCAGTCATTATTGTGAGTTGCTTCATATTGAACCAAATTGGAAGCGTACTTGTATTGTAATAGATATCGGTGACTATTTATTGAAGAATATGCAAGATAAACATGGACATATCCCGCCAGAGCGCATGAAAAAAACAATACTGGACTGTATTGTTCGCGCATTTAGCGGGAATCAACAAGATATATGTGCGTTCTTAAACACTGAGAGAATTGTATTTTTAAAGTGTACTAATAGTGAAGAAGATTTTCAGAAGTTTATGAATGACTTTAGGAATTGCAGCATTCATTTGTTGGAAATGTTTCAGGTATATAAACTCAGTGATGTAATTATTGCCTCGGGAAATATCTGCTCGTCGCTGGACCATGTAGCTCAATCATATTGGGAAGCAGATTCGCTTATAAAATTCTCGCATGAATCCATGATCACACCAAAAATTTATTCTTATTTCGATTGGGATATATTAATTGAGATGCTTCCACATCAGCTGGGTTTAAACATGCAAAAGATACTTGTTCAGCGCTTGAAACCACTTATAAACGATGATGCATTTTCACAGCTAAAACATGATTTCATCACTTACTGCAATAACAATATGAATATAAGTAAAGCAGCTGAAGATTTATTTATCCATCGCAACACGTTAATCTATCGTCTGAAAAAAATTAATAATATTACAGGCCTCGACACAAGCTGTTTCGAACATTGCACACTACTGTATTTTGTGCTGAAATAGGATGGTTGTTTACATATTATGTTAAGGTAAAATACATAATTTTATGAAAATAAAGGAGGACGTATGGCATGTTATCAAGTAAAGAAATAAACAAAGCGATATCGATGAGGGAAGTAATAAGTTCTATCGAAGACTATTACTTGCAGGATAAGTCTAGTAATGAGATAACTCCTGATCGTATGCATATTGATGATGAGGATAACACAGCGTTATTAATGCCGGCATTTTATGGGGATTACTATTCAACAAAATTAGTAGGTGTTGCACCCAACAATACGAAGCTGGATAAGCCGACGATACATGGGTTAATGGTGCTTTATAATCGTAAAACACTTGAACCTCTTATGACGTTTGATGCAATGCCAATAACTGCATTACGTACTGGGGCACTTGGTGGACTTGGGATGAAATATCTATCAGATCAGCATGCCTCCTCGATTGGAATTATTGGCACGGGTACCCAAGGATGGAGTCATTTGCAATCAGCATGCGCTGTGCGAACAATTGATACAGTATATGTCTATAATCGCAGTAGCAAAAAATTAAATGATTTCATTTCAAAAGCAGAAAAAGAGTTCCCTGATTTAACTGTACAGGAGGCTGGATTGGCCGAACTAATCATAAATTCAGATATTGTTATTACTACGACAACATCCAAAACACCGGTCTTGCCTAATATGGAGCCATCGGTTTGGAAGGGGAAACTAGTTGTGGCAGTTGGATCTTTTAAGACTTCCATGCAGGAACTTCCTGATTCTTTTCTATCAGCAGTAGATGAGTTTTATGTTGATGCATCTAGTGCATTCCACGAGTCGGGGGATATGATTCGAGCGAAACAATTTGGAGCAAATGAAAGCAGTACAATGTCATTAGAAAAAATGATTAAGGAACGACATAGGCCGAACGATATTTCAGACAAAACTTTATTGTTTAAGTCTGTTGGTATAGGTATTTTTGATTTGATTACGGCTAAAGTCATCTATGAAAAAAACAGCTAATGCAAAATTATTTTAAGTTACCAAAATTAAAGGTAGGATAGCATATCTAGCAGTATTACTTTATAGCAGTCAGTTAAGAAATACTTTCCAACTGCCTAGGTGAACTAACTCACTCGCCATAATGGCCTTACACTTCAAGTATAAGGGGCCCTAAGAAAGCAAAATACGCTTTTATAAAAATTTCTTTAAAGAATGTCAAGTTTTCTAAGCAATTTAGCACTATTCTATCATTTTCATATTAAGTCTTCCTCTCTATCTTTGCATCATTATTCTAAAAAATACCTTTTCATTTTCAGCTGTTAGTGGTAGAATTTTATATTAAATTATTAGAATAGTTTTACAAAAGAAAGGTGGGGCTTGTTATGGGAAAAGACTTACGGATAAAGAGTAATGTTTTCAGTGATAGTTTTTTGAGAGCACCGAACCGTGCGATGCTTCGTGCAGTTGGTGTTACGGATGATGATTTTAAAAAGCCAATGATTGGTGTTGCAAGTACGTGGAGTGAGGTAACGCCCTGTAACATCCACCTGAACGATTTGGCGATGAGTTCCAAGAAAGGTGCTAAAGAAGCTGGCGGTGTTCCACTTATGTTTAACACGATAACTGTTTCTGATGGTATTTCCATGGGTACGAGTGGTATGCGTTATTCACTTCCAAGCCGGGATCTTATTGCAGATTCTATTGAAACGGTGACTGGTGCAGAAAGCTTAGATGGACTTGTGGCAATTGGTGCCTGTGATAAAAATATTCCCGGTTGTATGATTGGGATTGCTAATAGCGAGGTACCGTCTGTTTTCGTATATGGCGGAACAATTTCCCCTGGTTCCCACGGTGGAAAAGATATTGATATTGTGTCGGTGTTTGAAGGAGTTGGTAAACACAGCAACGGTGACATTGATGATCAGGAATTAAAAGCGATTGAATGTAATGCATGTCCTGGTGCCGGTGCCTGTGGTGGGATGTATACGGCGAACACGATGGCGTCAGCTGTGGAAGCAATGGGCATGAGTTTGCCTGGTAGTTCGTCGAATCCTGCTGAATCAAAGGAAAAAGCAGCTGATTGCGCTGCTGCAGGTGAAGCTGTGTATCATTTACTGGAAAAAGGTATTTATCCAAAAGATATTATGACTAAAAAAGCATTTGAGAATGCAATAACGGTAGTGATGGCATTGGGCGGATCGACAAATGCGGTCCTTCATTTGCTGGCGATGGCCCATGCGATTGATGTTGATCTGACCATTGATGACTTTAACAGGATGCAACTTAAAGTACCGCACCTTGCTGATATGAAGCCAAGTGGCAAATATGTGATGCAGGATCTACATAATGCAGGTGGTGTGCAGGCAGTCATGAAGCTTCTTTATGAAGAAGGGTATTTGCACGGGGATTGTTTGACGGTAACTGGAAAAACAGTTGCCGAGAATTTAGCTGAGGCACCTCCATTGCAGGATGATCAGAAAGTAATTATGCCATTTGATAACCCTAAGCGTGCGGATGGTCCATTGATTGTTCTGAAAGGTAATTTAGCCCCACGCGGCGCAGTAGCGAAAGTTTCCGGTGTGAAAGTCAGTCGTCATACTGGTCCGGCACGTGTGTTTAATACGGAGAACGAGGCTTCGGCGGCAATTAGTGAGAATAAGATTGCTGAGGGTGATGTGGTAGTCATCCGCTATGTCGGTCCAAAAGGTGGCCCCGGTATGCCTGAGATGCTGTCAATCTCAAGTTTGCTTGTTGGTAAGGGACTTGGTGAAAAAGTGGCATTGTTGACTGACGGCAGATTTTCCGGTGGTACACATGGTCTTGTAGTAGGTCATATTGCACCAGAAGCACAGGATGGCGGTCCAGTAGCGCTTTTACAAGAAAATGATCTTGTTACGATTGATTCGGAGCAAAAGGAAATTTCTTTTGAGATTTCTGAAGATGAATTACAGCGCCGCAGGGATGAATGGACGGATCCACCTATGTATAAAAAAGGTGTCTTAGGTAAATATGCTCATACGGTTTCTTGTTCTTCAAAAGGAGCAGTGACTGATTTTAAATAGTTTTTTGATGCCCCGGATAATACCGGGGTTATTTTTTGGTGGTTAAGAATCTATAGAACTTCGATCGGATATGTTTATCAACCGGAAATTGGATATATCAACCGAAAAGGAAGGGTATCGACTTGAAATTTGGCTTATCAACCTGAAACCGGATATATCAACCAGATGTATGGTTTACCAACCGTAATGGAAGGATATCGACTTGAAATTTAGTTTATCAACTGGAAAATGAATATATCGACCTAAATGTGAACTTCAACCGGATATCTGAACTTCATCCCAATATCGAGAACTTCAACCAGATATCAAAAACTTCAACCTTATAGCGGACAAATCTCCCCTTTTACACTGTAATGTAAATGTAATATATGCACGAAATTCTTATCGTAATCATAATGTAAACGCATTCAAACTATTTGACTAATCAAAAGTATCAAAAAATTTTCAAAAAGTGGTTGACCTTTGCTGTGAAACGGTATAATATTATCGACAATATAAAATTTTCAGATACAAATAATATCATCAACTCGATGATGGGAATAAAGGAACATGGCCCATGTTTTTACAGAGATCCGGGGTTGCTGTAAGCCCGGAATTACATGTTGTTCTGACATCGTCCCTGAGTGCAGAATTGAAAGGGTTGCAAATAAAGCTCCCCATTAGATTCTGTCAGGTATACACGGGTATACCTGTTATCAAAAAAAGCTGTTTGTCAGCTTAGTGAGGCAGGATTCGTGAGGATGCTGTAAACTTGGGTGGTACCGTGAAAAGAGACTCTTTTCTCCCCATTCATTCTGCTTATTGGCAGGTGTGTGGGGAAAGAAGGGTCTTTTTTTTTATAAGCAATTTTAGAAAGTATAAAAAGCTTTCTTATGCATAATTGAAACTAAGGCTCGCCAAATTGGCGATAAGCCAAGTTTTCTAAAAAATTAATTTTAAGGAGGCATGCAATAGTGAAAGTGGAGGCGAAACCTGAAATGGTAAGTGTAACAGAAAAGATGACCGGTGCTGATGTGTTGATGAATGCTCTTGTAGAGGCTGGTGCCGATACAATTTTCGGTTATCCAGGCGGGGCGGTACTCCCTATTTATGATGCGTTGTATCGAAGTCAAGCATCTTTTCAGCATGTGCTGTCACGGCATGAACAGGGATCGGTTCATGCGGCTGAAGGGTATGCAAGGGTTACGGGTAAACCAGGCGTTGTGATGGCGACATCTGGACCGGGAGCAACGAACCTGATAACAGGTATTACCGACGCGATGATGGATTCGTTACCGCTAGTCGTATTTACCGGGCAGGTAGCAAGTGGTGTAATTGGAACGGATGCTTTTCAGGAGTCGGATGTGCTGGGGATTACGACTCCAATTACCAAATACAATTATCAAGTAAAACGTGTATCTGAAATACCCAGGATCGTGAAAGAAGCTTTTTATATTGCTGCTTCAGGAAGACCAGGACCTGTTGTGATTGATATACCAAAAGATGTATCAGCAGCTGTAACGACAGAGACATTTTCCAGTGATTTTCATTTACCTGGATATCAGCCAACCAAAAAGCCTAACCCGTTACAAATTGTTAAACTAGCTGACGCTCTAAGCCGTGCGGAAAAACCGGTTATTCTCGCTGGAGCGGGTGTTCAATTTGCAAATGCGTCTGAGAACTTAAAGCAGTTTGCGGAGAAACATCAGCTACCGGTAGTAACAACATTACTTGGTCTAGGAACTTATCCGGGATCAGAGAAGTTATCACTTGGAATGGGCGGAATGCATGGAACGTACGCGGCGAATATGGCGATTTATGAAAGTGACTTATTAATTAATATTGGTGCAAGGTTTGATGATCGCTTGACCGGAAACTTAAAACATTTTGCGCCAAATGCGAAGGTAGCACATATTGATATTGACCCTGCTGAGATCGGCAAGAATATTAAGACGGAAATTCCTGTTGTTGCTGATGCGGATGAAGCGTTGAAGATGTTACTGGAAAAGGCTGTTCCGGCTATGCATCATGAACCTTGGCTGAAAAAGCTGCATGTAAATAAAACAGATTATCCTTTGTGGTATGAACAGTCGGATAAAGAAATATCGCCACAATGGCTGATAGAACAGGTTTATAAACAATCGTCAGGAAAAGCAATTGTTACGACTGACGTCGGACAGCATCAAATGTGGGCAGCGCAATTTTATAAAATGGAAAAACCAAATCGTTGGGTGACATCAGGAGGTCTCGGAACAATGGGATTCGGATTTCCCGCTGCAATTGGTGCACAACTTGGAGCGCCTAAGGATCTTGTTGTTGCGTTAGTAGGTGACGGAGGCTTTCAGATGACTTTTCAGGAACTTTCTGTAGTAAAGGAACGAAACCTACCTGTTAAAGTAATCATTGTTAATAATGAGGCGCTCGGAATGGTAAGGCAGTGGCAGGAAAGTTTTTATGAGGAACGTTACTCTGAATCAGTTTTTTCATCAAATCCTGATTTTGTGAAACTAGCTGAAAGTTACGGGATCCGTGGGATGAAGATCGACAAGGAAGCGGATGTAACAGAAAGATTGCAGGAAGTTTTTGCATATGATGGACCGGTTGTTGTTGATTGCCGAGTTGTTCAATTATCAAATGTGTATCCGATGATTGCCCCAGGAAAAGGAATTCACGAAATGGTAGGGGTGACAAAATGAGACGAATTATAAGTGCAACAGTTCAGAATCGAGGAGGCGTACTAAATCGAGTAACCGGGATGATGCATAAGCGGCAATTTAACATCGAAAGTATTTCAGTTGGTGCATCCGAAACAGAAGGCATATCGAAAATGACCTTTGTTGTCGAGGTAGGTGATCATCAGAAACTGGAGCAGCTGACCAAACAGCTCAACAAACAAATTGATGTATTGAAAGTATCGGATATTACAGAAAAGGCGATTGTTGCAAGGGAACTAGCATTGATAAAGGTGAAAGGGAGCGGCCAATTGCGTGCAGAAATTCAAGGAGTAATTACTCCGTTTCGGGCATCCATCATTGACGTTTCCCGGGAAAGCCTGACGATTCAGGTCACCGGTAAACCTGATAAGGTTGAAGCGTTAATTTCATTATTACGGCCATACGGAATTAAAGAGCTTTCCAAAACTGGTGTAACTGCATTCCTAAGAGGGCAGCAGCCACAGCAGGTAACCGAAATCAATTCGTTTCCAGTGTAAAGAATGTTAAATTAAAAAAACTTTGAGGAGGATGTTTCAGATGGCAAAAGTATATTATGAAAAAGAAATCGATAAGCAGGTATTGCAAGAAAAGAAAATCGCGGTGGTAGGTTACGGATCACAAGGGCATGCACATGCATTAAACCTTAGAGAGAGCGGGTATGACGTTGTAGTTGGTCTAAGGCCAGGAAAATCGCAACAAAAAGCAGAGGAAGACGGCTTTAAGGTCTATTCTGTTGCTGATGCTGTTAAGGTTGCTGATGTTGTTATGGTGCTGCTGCCGGATGAACATCAGACAGAGGTTTACGAAGCAAGCATTAAGCCAAACTTGCAGACGGGTAATGCAATGGCGTTCGCGCACGGGTTTAACATTCATTTTAATCAAATTGTTCCACCTTCAGATGTTGATGTCTTCCTTGTTGCTCCAAAAGGTCCAGGACATCTGGTTCGCCGGACTTACGAGGGAGGTGCTGGAGTCCCAGCATTGTATGGTGTTTTCCAGGATGTTACCGGCAATGCCAAGCAACTGTCACTTGCCTATTCTCAAGGAATTGGCGCAGCAAGAGCGGGTGTTCTTGAAACGTCATTTCAGGAAGAGACGGAGACAGATTTGTTTGGTGAGCAAGCAGTACTTTGCGGTGGACTTACAAATTTAATAAAAGCTGGGTTTGAGACATTGACTGAAGCAGGGTATCAGCCTGAAGTAGCCTATTTTGAATGTATGCATGAAGTGAAACTGATTGTAGATCTGCTGTATGAAGGTGGACTTGAAAATATGCGTTATTCAGTTTCTGATACCGCGCAATGGGGTGATTTTGTTTCAGGACCACGAGTCATCAACGATGAAACAAAAGCCCGCATGAAAGAAGTGCTTTCTGAAGTTCAATCAGGTGAATTCGCGAAAGGCTGGATTTTGGAAAACAAGGCAAACCGTCCTCAATTCTATGCAATCAATGCCTTGGAAAACCAGCATCCGATTGAAAAAGTTGGAAAGGAGCTCCGTGATTTAATGCCTTTTGTAAAACAGCCATTACAAGCAACAAAAGAAAAGCAAAAGGATGTGAATGTGCATGTCACAAATTAAAATTTTTGATACAACTTTGAGAGACGGTGAACAATCACCGGGAGTAAATTTAAATAAACTTGAGAAGCTGGAAATCGCCAGACAGCTTGAGAAATTGGGTGTTGACCGGATGGAGGCAGGTTTTCCTGCTTCTTCCCAGGGTGACTTTGAAGCAGTAAAAGCAATTGCTGAAACCATCAAAGGAACATCGGTTACGGGACTTGCAAGGGCAGTGAAATCAGATGTCGACAAGGCATGGGATGCGCTGAAATATGCAGAGGAACCGTGCCTTCATATCTTTTTGGCAACTTCACCGATTCATATGACATATAAGCTGAAACAAACACCTGAGCAAGTGATTGAAACAGCGGTGGATATCGTCGCATATGCAAGGCAAAAGTTTCCGCAAGTGGAGTGGTCAGCTGAAGATGCTTCGCGGTCAGACTGGAATTTCCTTGCACAGATAATTGAGCAAGTGATTGATGCTGGTGCCACAGTGATTAATTTACCGGATACTGTCGGTTACACGACTCCAAAAGAATATGGGGAGCTATTTCAATTTATTAAAGAAACAGTACCTAATATTGATCAGGTAGATTTATCCTGTCACTGCCATAATGATTTGGGTATGGCGGTTGCCAATTCGATTGCTGCTGTGGAAAACGGTGCTACTCAGGTAGAAGGAACGATAAATGGTATTGGAGAACGTGCTGGTAATGCATCATTAGAAGAATTGGCTGTAGCATTCGAAATTCGGTCTGATCAATATCCTTATACAACCGGGTTGAAGCTTAATGAGATAAAGCGTACGAGTGACCTTATTGCGAAGTTATCTGGAATGTTTGTCCAGGCAAATAAGGCGGTTGTTGGCCGTAACGCATTTTCACATGAAGCTGGTATCCATCAGGATGGCGTTCTAAAAAACAAGGAAACATACGAAATTATTACACCAGAAATGGTTGGAGTTCAGTCAAATACACTATTTCTTGGAAAACATTCCGGGCGTCATGCGTTCCAGGATAAAGTAAAGTCACTGGGATTTGAGCTAGCTGAGGAAAATTTGAAAAAGGCATTCTATCAATTTAAACAACTAACTGATCGTAAGAAAGAAGTAACTGACGATGATATTTTTACAATTTTGATGGAAATACAAACAGATCAATCTGGTGCTGCTAAGTATCGAATGGAAATGTTCCAGGTGCAATACGGTACAGCGAATATCCCTACAGCAACAGTATCATTGACTACACCTGAAGGGAATAAGGTTCAGAATGCTCGTACAGGTCAGGGAAGTGTTGAAGCACTATATAACACATTGGATAGCCTAATCGAACAGGAATTGCAATTAGTTGATTATCAACTGAACTCAGTTGGACGCGGAAAAGATGCACTTGCTGAATCACATGTACAGCTTTTGGTAAATGGAGAATCAATGAATGGACGTGGAACAGCACAGGATGTTGTTGAGGCGTCGGCAAATGCTTTTTTAAATGCTGTGAACCGCTACATGATTCAATATCATATATCAAAGCCGAAAGAAGAGGCTGTTAAAGGAGGATATTAAATGAATAAACAGGTTGTTTTGCTGCCAGGAGATGGTATTGGTAAAGAAGTGATGGAGTCAGCGAAGTTAGTACTGAATACGGTTGCTACAGAATACGGCCACCGTTTTGCTTTTCATGAACATGCCATAGGTGGAGATGCGATTGACCGCTATGGCAACCCGCTGCCGGATGATACGTTGAAGGCTTGCCATCAGGCTGAAGCTGTATTACTAGGGTCTGTTGGGGGAAAGAAGTGGGATAATCTCCCGGCAAACAAGCGGCCTGAAAAAGGATTACTTGGAATTAGGAAACAATTGGGTCTGTTTGCGAATTTGCGGCCAATCAAGAGTTTTCCGGCATTAGAACATGTTTCTCCACTGAAGCAAGAAGTTATCAGTGGAAGTGACATTTTAATCATTCGTGAATTAACAGGTGGTCTGTATTTTGGGCAGCCTAGTGAACTGCGAGAAAATGGGCAGGCAGCTGTTGATACACTTTATTATCAGCGCTATGAAATCGAACGTATTGTTGATAAAGCATTCCAAAGTGCACGAAAACGACGAAAGCATTTAACTTCAGTGGATAAAGCAAATGTGCTGGAATCAAGCCGTCTTTGGCGGGAAGTTGTAGAGGAAAAGCGGCAGCAGTATCCGGATGTAACGGTGGACCATCTGCTAGTTGACGCTGCTGCAATGAAGCTTGTTACAAGTCCTGATCAGTTTGACGTTATGGTTACGGAGAATTTATTTGGCGATATTTTAAGTGATGAGGCATCCGTTTTAACTGGTTCGCTTGGAATGCTGCCGTCCGCAAGTGTACGTTCAGACGGTGTCGGTCTTTACGAGCCAGTTCATGGTTCTGCGCCTGATATTGCAGGACGTGGAATGGCCAATCCAATTGGGATGATTCTGTCAGCGGCTATGATGCTTCGCCATTCTTTTAACATGGAAGAGGAGGCTGCTGAGATTGAATCAGCAGTAAATGATACGTTAAATGAAGGCTATCATACAGCTGATTTGAATAGAGAAGGCGGAAAACTTGTTGGTACCGCCGAGATGACAGAGGCAGTTATAGAAAATATCACGACTAAAAGCGTTTCAGACAGTATTTGCAGTTCATATTTTTAAAGAGAGAGGAGGTATTCCTAATGGGGAAGCCCGAAACGATTGTAGAAAAAATTTGGAATAAGCATGTTGTCCATGATGAAGAAGGTAAACCAAGTCTTATGTATATTGATCTGCACCTTGTTCATGAAGTTACGTCACCACAGGCATTTGAAGGATTACGGCTGACTGATCGCAAAGTCCGTCGGCCGGACCTGACTTATGCAACTATGGACCATAATGTTCCAACGAAAAACCGTGATGTAATAAAGGATGAAATTTCGGTAAAACAGATGGAAACGTTGAAAAAGAACTGCATGGACTTTGGTATTACTCTTGCAGATATGTATCATCCTGATCAGGGGATTGTTCATGTGATTGGTCCGGAACTTGGGTTGACACAGCCGGGAAAAACGATTGTTTGCGGAGATAGTCATACTTCTACACATGGCGCTTTTGGTTCATTGGCCTTTGGAATTGGAACAAGTGAAGTTGAGCATGTTTTGGCGACGCAAACATTGTGGCAGGAGAAACCAAAGACGCTAAATGTCCATGTGGATGGAGATCTTGGTCCAGGTGTGACAGCGAAGGATTTAATACTAGCTATTATCGGGAAATATGGCGTTAGGTTTGGCACAGGATACGTAATCGAGTATACCGGAGATGCGATTCGGAACTTGTCTATGGAAGGCCGGATGACTGTTTGCAATATGTCGATTGAAGCTGGTGCAAGAGCTGGCTTGATCAGTCCGGATGAAAAAACTGTTGAATTCTTGCGCGGCCGGGCACATGTGCCTGAAGGTGAGGAATTTGATCAGCTTACTGGTGAATGGCTGAAGCTCGCTACTGATGAAGGTGCAGTTTATGATGAGACCGTAACAATTAAGGCAGCTGAAGTTGAACCGCAAGTAACCTGGGGAACAAATCCTGGTATGTGTGTACCTGTAAATGGTTCCACTCCGTCAGTAAATGATGCAGAGTATAAAGAGGACTTGGAACGAGCACTGGAATATATGGGATTAAAAGAAAATCAGCCAATTACCTCAATTGAAATTGACCATGTGTTCATCGGTTCCTGTACCAATTCACGATTGGGTGATTTGAAAAAAGCTGCATCAGTTATTCAAGGTAGAAAAGTGAATCCAAAAGTTAGAGCGATTGTTGTTCCAGGATCATTTAAAGTGAAATGGCAAGCGGAAGAAGAGGGACTTGATCTTATTTTCAAAGAAGCTGGGTTTGAATGGCGAGAGGCTGGCTGCAGTATGTGTCTAGCTATGAATGATGACATTGTTCCTCCTGGTGGAAGGTGTGCCTCAACGTCGAACCGCAACTTTGAGGGGCGGCAAGGAAATGGTGCCAGAACTCATCTGGTTAGCCCGGAAATGGCGACTGTTGCTGCGATTGAAGGTCATTTTGTGGATGTACGTCAATATGCAGGGGCACTGCAATAGGAGGTGAGTGGATATGGAAGCAATTCAAAAGCATACTGGAAAAGTATTTCCATTAAATCGTACAAATGTTGATACAGATCAAATTATCCCAAAACAGTTTTTGAAACGTGTCGAACGAACCGGATTCGGACAATTTCTCTTTTATCACTGGCGGTTTGATGATAATGGCAAGCAACGGTATGACTTCATTTTGAATCAAAATGCATATGCGGATGCCTCTATCTTATTGGGCGGTGAAAATTTTGGGTGCGGATCATCACGTGAACATGCACCGTGGGCGTTGCTGGATTATGGGTTTCGGGTAATTATCGCCCCTAGTTTTGCCGATATTTTTTATAATAACGCCTTGAAGAATGGGATTATTCCAGTGCAGATGGATGAAAAACAAGTAAGTGAATGGATGAAACAAGCGGAAGAATCAGCACTTTATTTGCAAGTGGATTTGGAAAATCAGCAGATTGTTGATGATAAACGAACAGTTCCATTTTCGATTGATAACTACCATAAAGAAAAGCTGTTAAATGGCTGGGACGATATCGCTCTTACGTTGCATCATGAGGCTAAAATCACTGCGTTTGAGGGCAGATAGTGAATAACTGCTATTTTAGTTAGGCTGGTTTTATATAAACTGTGATGTAGAAAGATAATTTAAGTGCTGTGACACCGCTACGGAAATACATTCCGCTTTCCGCGGGCAACGCTTCAGCTTCCTCGGAAGCAAAAACCGCTTCCTGCGGGATCTTCAGCTGTTGCTATTCCCGCAGGAGTCTCCATGTATTTCCTCCGCTGGTTTTTGCACACTTTATCCTTAAAATTAATTAACGCATATTGTGATCAATATAAACAAGATTAAAAAGTAACAAAACTTCAGGTTGTTGGAAACGTAAATGCACGTTAGCAGGGGGAACTCTGTGAGACTCTTGTGGGGAAGATATTTCGAAAGCGAAGACATGGTGCTTGTAGGGATGTCTAGTATATTTCTATTAGGCATTAAACAGCAAAAAACAGTTTTATAATAAAAAGGAGTGTAAACCTTGGGAATTTCTTAACTGGCGAAACGGTTTACAATGCATGGAAGCGGCTCGAGCCTTTTGTCCATCGCACACCGTTACTAACCTCGTCTACCACCAATCAAATGGTCGGGAAAAACGTGTATTTTAAAATGGAAAATCAGCAGAAAACAGGTGCGTTCAAATTTAGAGGAGCAACCTTTAAACTAATGCAGCTTCCAAAGGAACAGTTACAAAATGGCGTGGTTACTGCATCAGCAGGGAATCATGCACAAGGTGTAGCTTATGCAGGAGCTAAATTGGGAGTGAAGACGACGATATTTATGGCAGAAGGAACGCCGCTTGCAAAAATCAATGCCACTAAGGCATATGGAGCAGAGGTTGTTCTTATTGGTGAATCATTCCAAGAGGCATTTGAGGCTTCATTAGAAAGAAAAGCAGAAACTGGAGCAGCGTATATACATCCATTTGATGATTATGACGTTATGGCAGGGCAAGGGACTATTGCGATGGAAATGTTGCGTCAGGAAGACAGGATTGACACGATTTTGGTACCAATTGGTGGTGGCGGATTAATTAGCGGCATCGCGACAGCTGCAAAACATATCAATCGCAATATCAGAGTGATCGGTGTCCAGGCAAATGGAGCTGCTGCCATGCATAAAAGTTTTCATCATAACGTGAATGAAAAACTTACATCTGTTAAAACAATAGCAGAGGGTATTGCAGTGAAACAGCCAGGGAAAAATACATTACCGGTTATCCGAAAGTATGTCGATGATATTGTAACAGTGTGCGATGAGGAAATTGCCTCAGCAATTGTTTATATGCTTGAACGTAATAAAACGTTAATGGAAGGGGCAGGTGCTGCGTCACTTGCAGCACTGTTTAAATATCATGACAGAATTCGCTCCAGAAATTGTGGAGTGATTGTTAGTGGCGGTAACTTGGATATTGGGATGCTTCCGATGATTCAAAAATTAGCGGGAGAACAAAGGATATTTGCATCGTAAATTTATTGTGGGCTCCCTTTACAATCCCGGGAAACATCGTTACGATAAAACTTAATCTGGGATTGGGGGAGTGGTTCGTGTGAGAAAATTTGAGCAATCAGATATGCTGAAGCGGTTGCCTGAACAGTTTTTTGCGAAGCTGGTTAAGAAGACGCAATCTATGAAAGAAAAGGGTCATGATGTTATAGTTCTTGGACAGGGAAACCCGGACCTGCCGACACCTGAGCATATAGTGAAGGCACTGCAGGAGGCTGCAGAAATACCGAGAAATCATAAGTATACACCGTTTCAAGGGTTCCAGTATTTAAAAGACTCTGTAGCAGACTTTTACCAAAGGGAGTACGGTGTAACGATAGATTCGAAAACAGAAGTAGCTATTTTGTTTGGGGCAAAAACAGGGCTTGTGGAATTGAGTCAGTGTTTGTTGAACCCCGGTGATTTGGCATTGCTGCCTGACCCGGGATATCCGGATTACATGTCAGGCACGGCAATGGCTGATGCTGAAACAGCGTTTATGCCACTGCTTAGGAAGAACGGGTTTTTGCCTGATTACAGTGAGATAAGTGAGGAAGAACTTGAACGGGCGAAGCTGATGTTTTTAAACTACCCGAACAATCCGACTGCAGCAACCGCAAGTAAAGAATTTTTTGATGAAACGATTGAACTAGCGAATAAGCATGATTTTTGTGTTGTGCATGATTTTGCCTATGCGACAATTGGATTTGAAGAGGAAAAGCCAGTTAGTTTTCTGCAATCAGCGGGTGCAAAAGATGTCGGGGTCGAGATCTATACGTTATCAAAAGCCTATAGTATGGCTGGATGGCGAGTTGCTTTTGCTGTAGGAAATCCTTCTGTTATTGAGAGCATTAACCTTGTGCAGGATCACATGTATGTCAGTTTGTTTGGAGCAGTACAGGAAGCTGCTGCAGAAGCGTTGACTGGTGATCAGACCGCAGCGCAATACTTGGTTGATACATATGCAAATCGTCGGGAGCGATTCATTGCTGCATTGGATAGAATCGGCTGGGAAGCGGACGCGCCAAAGGGTACGTTCTTTGCCTGGCTACCTGTCCCGACTGGTTATACTTCAGAAGAATTTGCTGATTTATTGTTAGAAAAAGCACATGTAGTTGTTGCTCCTGGAAATGGTTTTGGGTCAAATGGGGAAGGCTATGTTCGTGTTGGTCTGCTTGATTCCGAAGCACGACTGGAGGAAGCGGTAGAGCGTATTGGTAGATTAGGGATATTTAATAAGTGAGATAGAAAGCAGCCGTTATTACATGACGGCTGCTTTGTATTGGTAGATATTTATGTTGTTCGACAAAGTTTGACAAAAATCGGGAAGTGACAGGCACTACACACCTATTTCCACGTTTCACTCAGTACCCTGATCCAGTTTCCGTGGGTGATTTTTCGTAATTCATCATCGTTAAATCCGTGTGCTTGTAGTCGTGCAACAAGTTTGGGTAAACCAGTAACGTCTTTGAGTTCGTCTGGTACGGTTGTACCATCAAAATCAGACCCGAGAGCGACATGGTCTATACCGAACTTGTCAGCTATATAGCTGACATGGCGAACAATTAAATCCAGCGAAATATCAGTATCAGTTCCACCGTCTTCACGAAGCATGTTCACCGCATAATTGATACCAACTACACCATTTGATTGTGCAACAGCTTCTAACTGCTTGTCTGTCAGATTACGTGATATTGGACAAAGTGCATGTACATTAGAATGTGTTGCTACGATAGGTGCATCTGTAATTTGCGCAACATCCCAGAATCCCTTTTCATTCAAGTGTGTCGTGTCGACCATGATGCCTAGTTTATTACATTCACGAACAAGCAGCTTGCCGGTCTCAGTAAGTCCAGACCCAATATCAGGGGATGATGGGTAACGGAAGGGAACACCTTCACCATAGACGTTTGGTCTGCTCCATACGATTCCAAGTGAACGCAGTCCAGCTTTATATAAAACGTGCAGTGTATCAAAATTTGTATCAATGGCTGCAGCGCCTTCTATATGAAGCACAGCAGCCATGACGTCGTTTTTAAGACAATGTGCCAGTTCAGTTGCATTGCGAACTACCTTAAATTTTCCATCTGATTCGTTCTCGAGTCGAAACAAGCCAGCAGCAAACGTATTTGTGTTGGCCAATGCTTTTTTATGTTTAATTGGTGGTGGAAGTGGTATATCGTATCCATCTGATGTTACATGGTCTTCAGGATTAACTTCATAGCCGTCATTAGGTGTCCATACTGCAAAAAAACCACCACCGAAATTGCCTTTTTTGGCTCGAGGAAAATCAATATGTCCTATGTCGCTCTCTTTGAAAAATGATCGTTCTTTCGCTTCTTCAGGTAAATGAAGACTCAAAAGTGTATCGTTATGCCCATCGAAAATTGGGAAGTTGCTCATTATGTGGGAACCTCCTAGTGTGATATTTTTCTAAATTAGTATACCATTATCCTTACATTAAAATATACCAAACCCGCAACAATGTGACTGAATTAATATGTGGTGCCTGTCACTTCCTGGGTTTCTTTGCTGCAGCACATTAGCAGTGTAATAATATTGTAATATTGTGTAGCTTTCCTTATGCCACAGACATTGCAACCGCATACAATTACAATTTATTAGAAAAGATATTAAAAAATTAGAAAAAGCTGTTGACCAACTGCGTAAAACGTTATATGATTATCGGCAATATCAAATATTCAATAAATGAAATACACATCTTATAAAAGAATAAAATTAACTCATTGACGAGAACGAAGGAACATGTGATTTGTATTAACAGAGATCTGGGGTTGCTGGAAGCCTGGAAATACAAAGTGTTCTGAAACCATCTCCGAGTGCTAAGTTGAACGGGTTATCTTATTAGACTTGGCCAGGTGCAATCAAATGCACCTGTTATCAAAACGGGCTGTTCGACAGCTTCACAAGGTAGTAGTCGCGAGATTGCTATAAACCTGGGTGGAACCGTGAAAAGTAGACTCTTTTCTCCCCATTAATTCTGAACTTATGCAGGATTATGGGAAGAGAAGGGTCTTTTTTATTTAGCAGTTAAGAAAGTATAAATTCTTTCTTACTGCATAAGCGCAACTAAGGCTTATCTATATTAAGGCTTGGCGAATGCCAAGTTTTCTAATATCCTAGCAGGCTCCATTGAAATTATGGAGAGGACAGAACCGGAAAAAATTTAGGGAGGGTCGAGATGACAGTTTTAGTTCAGAAATTTGGAGGTACCTCATTACAATCAGAAGAGAGCATTTCTAAAGTTATTTCGCATATTAAATATGCAGTTGAAAGGCAGTATAAGTTGGTTGTGGTTGTGTCAGCATTGGGGCGCCAGCCTGACACTTATGCAACAGATACATTGCTAAATCTTGTTGACGGGTCGGTACCTTTTCACAATGAACGTGAAATGGATTTGTTGATGTCGTGCGGAGAAACAATTGCAAGTATTGTTTTATCAAATGAACTGCAAAAAAATCATATTAATTCTACTGCACTCACTGGCGGTCAGGCTGGAATCATGACAACAGCAGAATTTACACAAGCGGAGATTAAGAATGTGGATACAACCCGCCTGGAAAAAGAGCTAAATAACTTCGATGTAGTAGTTGTTGCGGGTTTTCAGGGGCAAACAACTGATGGAGAGATTACGACGATTGGCAGAGGTGGAAGTGACACGACTGCAGCAGCATTAGGAGTGGCCCTAAATGCGGAAAAAATTGAAATCTTTACGGATGTCAACGGGATTATGACTGCAGATCCGAGAATAGTCAAGTCGGCAAGGCAGTTAAAACGTGCGACCTACTCGGATAGCTGTAACTTGGCAAATCAAGGCGCGAAAGTGATTCATCCAAGTGCTGTTGAGATTGCCAGAGAGGCGAATGTACCACTACATGTACGTTCTACTTATGAGACAAAAAATGGAACGCTGATCACAGATTTTGGTCCTGAACAATCAATTACTGGTATTGCTCATAAGTCGGCGTTAACCCATTTTAAGATTGAAAAGAAAGAGCATCGCGATCAAATTTTTAAGAAGTTATCAGATACAGGGATTCAAGTTGACTTTTCAGCTATATCCTCAACTGGATTACTTTTCACAATTCCAAAGGCTAATACACAAACAGCAATAGGTCTCATTAAGGACCTGGATTGCAAACCGCCACAGGTAATCGAAAATTGTGCAAAGGTGTCTGTAGTTGGGAATGATCTTTTAAGCGGTCCAATTGCTTCTAAAATTGCAGATGAACTGAATGAAAAAGATATTCAAATTTTGCAATCAGCTGACAGTCATACAACTATAGGTGTATTAATACACGAGATGGATCTAGTCAAGGCAGTGAATTTGCTGCATGATACGCTTCAATTAAGTCAACCGTTAGAATCAGGTGTAACAAATTAAAAATGAGGTGAGATTATGGAAAAAAATATATCTGTAGGACTTTTAGGTTTAGGAACAGTTGGGTCTGGTGTGGTGCAAATTGTTGAAGGACATCAGGAAGAACTTGTCCATCAGCTGGGGTGCGGGGTCACTATCAAAAGTATTTTGGTTTGTGACGTAGAGAAGGATCGTAATGTACAAGTAAATCCTGCAACTCTCACGACAAACCCAGAAGCAGTGTTGGCTGATCCTGAAATTGACATCATTATTGAAGTCATGGGTGGTATTGATGAAGCGCGTGAACATATTTTAAGAGCATTTAAAGCCAAAAAGCACGTAGTAACTGCAAATAAAGATTTAATGGCATTACACGGTCCAGAGCTGCAATATGCGGCAAAACAAAACGGATGTGACTTGTTCTATGAAGCCAGTGTAGCAGGGGGGATCCCTATTATAGGCGGTATAGTTGATGGACTCGCATCAGACCGAATCGAAAAAGTGATGGGAATTGTAAATGGGACTACAAATTATATTCTAACGAAAATGGATGATGAAGGAGTAGCCTATGAAGATGCATTAAAAGAAGCTCAGGAGCTAGGCTTTGCTGAGGCTGATCCTACAGGGGATGTAGGTGGATTGGATGCCGCCAGAAAAATGGCGATCCTTGCCAGACTTGCTTTTTCAACATCCGTAGATCTAGCGGATGTAGAGGTTGATGGGATAGAGGGTCTGGCCTTAGAGGACCTCCTGTTTGGGAGGCAGCTTGGCCTTAAAATGAAGCTGATCGGCTTTGCAGATTTTCAGGATAAGCAGATTGAAGTAAGTGTACAGCCAACATTTTTGCCTGAGAACCATCCACTGGCAGCAGTGAAAAATGAGTACAATGCGGTTTATGTTAACGGAAAAGCTGTTGGCGAGACAATGTTTTACGGGCCTGGGGCAGGAAGCTTACCGACTGCTACAGCTGTAATGTCTGATGTTACTGCAGTCATTAAAAATATGCTGCTGGGTGTAACTGGACAACAGGTTGTTACACCTCGTTATGACAAGGTGCTAAAATCACCTGAACAGCGCTTTGGACAGTATTATTTTAGAATACATGTGCAGGATCGGAGCGGAACATTTACGGAAATCTCATCCTTGTTTAATGAATTAGATATAAGTTTTGAACGGATTTTGCAGGATCCAATCAAAAATGATAAGGAAAATGGACTTGCTGAGGTTATCGTAGTTACACATCAAACAACTTTGGAAAAAATCAATCAAGCGCTGGAAAAATTAGCGAAGGTCGATGTTGTCGAGGAAGTGAAAAGCTATTTCCGCATTGAAGGAGGCTATGACCAATGAGCTGGCAAGGAATAATTGATCATTACCAAAGCTATTTACCTGTAACCAAAAAAACACCTGCCTTGTCACTTCATGAAGGCAATACACCCTTAATACATTTTCCACACCTATCAGAGTTATTGGGTGTGGAACTGTATGGCAAAGTGGAAGGAGCAAATCCTACTGGCTCATTTAAAGACCGCGGAATGGTGATGGCTGTTGCAAAGGCAGTTGAAGAAGGAAGTAAATCCGTTATTTGTGCTTCAACCGGTAATACATCAGCCTCAGCAGCAGCATATGCTGCAAGAGCAGGTCTGCGCGCAATTATCGTCATTCCTAAGGGAAAAGTAGCACTTGGAAAACTTGCACAGGCCAAAATGTATGGTGCTGAGATTGTTGAAATCGACGGCAACTTTGATGATGCGTTAAAAATGGTGCGTAAACTAAGTGAAAATGCACCGGTTACACTTGTGAATTCGGTGAACCCCTATCGTCTTGAAGGACAAAAGACAGCTGCATTTGAGGTTTGTGAACAGCTTGGCGAGGCACCTGATATCCTTGCAATTCCTGTCGGCAACGCCGGGAATATTAGTGCCTATTGGAAAGGATTTAAAGAATATAACAGAGAAAAGCAAACAGCTCTTCCGAGAATGTTTGGATTTGAAGCTGAGGGAGCCGCAGCTATTGTGAAAAATAAAATCATCCCTAATCCAGAGACAGTTGCAACAGCAATTCGTATTGGTAATCCAGCAAGCTGGGACATGGCGATAGCTGCAAGAGATGAATCTAATGGAAAAATTGGTATGGTAACAGACGATGAAATAAAAAAAGCATTTCAACTCCTGGCAAAAAAGGAAGGGATTTTTGCAGAGCCTGGATCCTGTGCATCGATTGCGGGAGTTATTCAGCAGTGTAAGGAAGGGGCTATTAAACAAGGAAGCAAAATTGCAGCTGTGCTAACTGGTAACGGTCTGAAGGATCCACAAACAGCGATTGAACAGGTAACAGTCGATCCTGTGTCACTTCCAAATGATGAAGAAAAAGTTACGGCTTATATCACAGATATGGTGACAGAACTTGAAACAGTTTAAGGTCTCTATTCCAGCAAGTTCAGCAAATATAGGACCAGGATTCGATTCAGCAGGTCTTGCATTAAACCGTTTTTTGACATTGGACGTAACAGAACAGGAGGAATGGGAGTTTAAGCACAAATCCCATTTTCTGCCTTCTTTCACAGACTATGCGGATCACTTCATCTATAAAATTGCCAAGCACACAGCAGATCGCCATCAAAAAACATTACCAGGTTGTAAAGTGACTGTAGCTAGTGAAATTCCGTTAGCACGGGGGCTCGGCAGCAGTGCATCTGCGGTACTGGCTGGGATTGAATTAGCCAATCAGTTATGTGATCTGTCTTTAACAGGTGAACAAAAGCTGCAATATGGGACCGATATCGAAGGACATCCGGACAATATCGCAGCTTCCCTATTTGGAGGGGTCGTCGTTACTGCTACAACGCAGAATAATCAAGTTGAATATGTCCGGATGCCTTCACTTGATTTAGATGTTGTTGTCTGCATACCTGATAGTGAACTGAAGACTGAAACCGCGCGAAGTGTACTTCCAGCTAACTTTTCCAGAAAAAATGCCACTAGTGCAAGTGCAATTACCAACGTAATGATTGCCGCTCTACTGTCTGGCGATTATCATGTTGCCGGTAAGATGATGGAGAATGATCTGTTTCATGAGCCTTATCGGGCAGAACTCATTCCGAACTACGAAAATATAAGGCGAAAAGCAAAAGCCAAGGGTGCTTATGGAACAGTGATAAGCGGAGCGGGGCCAACTATGATTTCCTTTGTTCCTAAAGGAAAGGGAGCTTATATTCGGGAACAGATAGAAGAAGGAATAACTGGTTACACGATTGCCGGATTACAAATTGATCAAACAGGCTTAGAGGTTAACTGAGTTTGAAAGATATACTTAAAGCCCTTAGATAATAACTAAGGGCTTATGTAATTACTTCTTAATTTCTTTTAAAAATTCATCGGCAAAACGTTGGCAATGCTTGATATCATCAGGATCGGGTTCAAGCTCAATTTTTAATTTTTCCTCAAAGACCGTTGCATTTTGTTTCTCTGCTTTTATAGCCATTGTATCAAGTGCGGGACCATATATATCGTAATAGGAATCACATGAGCCAAATACACCCACGAGTTTTCCCGTTAAATCAACTTCATCCATATCATCATGAAATCCTTCTACTTCAAATGGGATATCGTCATCCCATGAATAAGAGCCAATCAATATTCCATCAAAATTCTTCAATTCCTTTGCATCAATTGGATCGAAGTCAAACGTTTTGACGACAACATCATGATCATCTTTAATATGTTCGACGATACTTTCTGCCATTATTTCTGTGCTGCCAGTCAAGCTTGCATATATAACTAAAATCCTAGCCATTAGAGGTCATCTCCTTTTTATCTGTTTCTAACTGTATTATACGTCCTAATGAGAATTACTTTCAATTAATTCATTCCAGTGATTTATAATAGTCGGTTACAAAGCTATGTTTGATTTCTCCGTTTTTTACCTCAAAAACCTCCTGGCTGATCATTACTTTGTCCTCAAATGAAACAATAAAGTCCACTTTCCCATCTTCATACAGATAAATCATACTCGCTGTCATAGGTAAATAGGCTGGTTCATTCCCTCTGATTTTTTTATAATTAAACCGGTCGATGAACTGGATAACTCCTGGATCTTGTCTTCTTCAGTTGTACTATTATAGCTGCTATCAGATGGCGGAGATAACGTAATTTTAGTAATAGATTTGGGGTTCACCTTTAATGTTTCCGAAAGGTGTAGCGTGCTGCCTTCAAATTGCATGGCAAAAGTAGTTAATAGGGTCATTACAATTATGATGATAAATGCAGTTATCTTCATACTGTCCACTTCCCGCTATATTTTTATTACTTAAGTTAATTATAAGGCAGTTTATGATTTTATTAATTGTCGCAGGTCAAGTTTTGTAATAAATATAGCCGGGTTAGTGTGCCCGGCTATATTTTTTAAATTATTATTCACCCAGCGTAACTACGCGACCCCATAAGTCCTTTGTTCCCCAGGTGCCACGGCGTAATGTTTCAAGCTGAACAATCTGGCTGTGGTCAACGAAGACGTTAATTTCCGGGCCGTAGTTTTTGATATACCATTCAAATACATCCGGATCGGCTGCCTCGAACATAACTTTCTCAGTACCAAGTTCACGTGCGAACTGAGTTGCAACCTCGGTACGCCATGTGTGAACACTTTCCGTAATACCTTCTGATTCAATCATTAGCATATAAGCTCCGGCGTCTAAGCATCTCTTGCCGACTTCGATAGCCTGTGCTGGATCAGTAATGCCTTCAGCTTCATTTTGTTCAACAGTATTTGTACCACCTGCACCGAATTGTACGCCGATTTCTGGTTTGGCGAGTAAGCCGGCGTTTTGTACCTTTTCAACCAGACGGACAATATCATCGGTTGGCATGGTAATGAAGCCTGTGGAAATTTCGATAATGTCAAAGCCGACACGTTTACACTCGCTTATATAGTGATCAATTGCTTCAGGACCTTGTGTTACAACTGTTTCCATGAACCCACCAGTCGATACTTTTACATCATAATCGTGTGCTAGGTCGATTAATTCACGAAGTTTATCCTCGGGGTATAATGTGAAAGCCCCGCCAGCAAACTTTAATGAATCAACATAATCACCCATTGTTTCTAAAATATCCTGGAGATAATTTTTGCCCATAACGGAATAGTATGGTCCGCGAATTTCGGTTATTCCACGTGTACGTGGTTTTTGCTGACGGCTGTTCATGCGAATTCCTTGAAATGCTTTTTGATTACTCATAATGATTCATCCTCCTTGATTTTAATTTGACCAAGTAATGCAGTTAGTTCACTAATTTTTACGTTTTCAAGATTTCTTATTGTATTGGCGATTTCGGCAGCCAAATTGCTGTCAATCTTTTGAGTCAATCCATTATATTTTCCCATTAGTACTTCCCAGCTGGCGGGTTGTGTTTTGAAGCCTTGATAGTCACGCTTTTCAATGTCAAAAATACGGGCATCATTTGTTTCGATTTCAATCCTGCATGCCATTTCGTCTGGAAAACGATCACTAAATTCATCGCTTGGTTCAACATGCACTTTTTGCAGGAGTTGCTGGATATCGTCTTGATTTATGCGGTCCGGTTCGTATTGTTCGGGCATGACGTTACCATCCAGATATGCAGCAGACAACATATATGGTAAGGAGTGATCAGCTTCTTCTTTATAGCGGATTATTTTTTTACTGCCTTCTTCTCCGCCACCGATAATGTTGTAGGCAACATCAAAGGTGGTAAGTCGAATTTCTTTTATATCATGCGCTTTGATATTTTCACGGTCACGCAGTTCGAGAATTCCTTCAATTGATGACTGTGAATGTATTTCTGCGTTATAGCGTTTTATGATTGTATCGGTCACGCGTTCAAGATCTTCTTTTGCCCAATCTATTTCAAATTGACCAGTGATTGAATCCATTAATCCTTTATTGCCTTCGAAAACCTCGCGGGGACCTGTGATGTCATAGTTTGCAAGCAATGTTGCGTGAACTGCTCCCATAGCAGTGTTTGGATAGGCGAGACCTTTCCAGTTCGAAAGTTCGCCGGTTCTGGTTACGCGCAGTGAATTGTAGCCTGTACCTGCAATCGCAATGGCGTTTGCAATCTGTTTACTGCTAAGCCCCATAGCTCGCGCGGATCCAGCTGCTGCGCCATACTCACCCTGAACGGTATGATCAAATCCGTGATTTCTTACTGGTGCGACATCCGACAGACGGCATTGAACCTGATAGGCAATGGCCAGTGCTGTTAGAAAGTCACGTCCGTCGGCATTAGCATATTCTGCAGCTGCCAGGACTGGTGCTATATTATCTGATGGATGACCGGTCTCATCCTTTGCTAAATAAGAGTCGTTGAAATCCAGATAGCGGATTGTAGCCCCGTTATGGAAAGTTGCATAATCAGGGGTCGTTTTTCCGCCACCGATTAATGTGACGAGTGGTTCTCCACCCAGATCTTCTGTCATTTTGCGAATCGCTTTAACAGGTTCTCCCTCAAGCGACCCTATTGCACAGCCAATCGAGTCAAGCATGCGCCCTTTAAGAGCAGCAATTGCTTCTTCAGAAAGGTCATCCCATTTAATGTCATTTGTCCAATCTGCAAGCTGTTCAACCATTGTACTTTCTTGCATTGACATGTGAGTCACCTCCAAATATTTTGATGGAAATGAATAGCCCTGTGGCCACAAAGGCGGTATCGTGAAGCAAGAGATGTTTTCCCTTCCTTCACTTACTATAGTATGCTTGTTAGTGATAAAAATAAATTATTTAAACTTAAAAAAGTGATATCAAAAACTTATACCTATTGATAAGTTAAAGTTGTTGGGGGAGGGTTTCGTTGGTGCCTGTCACTCCCCGGTTTTTGTCAATATATGTCGAAGTGCAAATTTGGTTGATATTCTATTTTGATAGTGGATGTTAGCTCTATTTTGCCGGGATTTACGAGTGAATTGCATTATTTCATGACTCTGCTGGTCGAAATCTTAATTTTAGGGATAACTCAGCCTATTTTACGCTTTTGCAATTTCGAGCTATATCAATTATCTTAAATAAGGAATGAAAAGTGAGGTGAATTATGGTACGAAAACCACGTCTTTGGGTACCCGAATCCTTTTATCACATCGTTTGTCGTGGTAATCGGCGGGATGCTCTTTTTAAGGATATAGGTGATTTTAAAGTTTTTCTTCACATGCTACATATTGCCTGATGACTAATCATTTTCATCTTCAGTTACGCTCTCAAGTACAGCCTGTCTCCAAAGTTATGTCACTTCTTAACAAGCGTTATGCCGATTATTATAATACGAAGAATAGTATAACGGGCCATGTATTTGAAAAACGTTATTTTGATAAGATTATTTATTCAAACGAGGACATGCTTGAGATTAGCAGGTACATTCATTTAAACCCTCTTAAAGCGGGGATGGTAAAAACTGCTGAATCTTACCGTTGGAGCAGTTATCGATACTATTTGTATACGAAAAAGAGTGGTTTGTTGAATAGCGATGTTATTTTAGATAGCTTTTCCGGGTCTATCACAGAAAAACGGGAAAAGTATAGGATGTACTTAAATGAGGAAATAGAAAAAGGTCAGCATCTGGTATAAGGTGCTGACCTTTTAAATACTTATTGTTCAGGTTCGACACAATTCGCTAAAATTCGGGGAGTGACAGGCACCTCTTCAGGCCAGACCGTTACCTGCCTTTATATCCTTTTCGGAATATTTCCTGGACGCCGTGCACGGTTACATATGCTTCTGGATCGATAGTCATTATTATTTTTCGGAAGGGGACGATTTCATACCTGTTAATGACAAGATACAATACTTCGCGATGTGATTTTGTATAGCCACCTCTTCCTTCAAGTATTGTGATGCCGCGATCCATTTTGTTAGTCACTGCATCAAGTACTTGATCCGGGTGGCTGGATATAATCATTACGGCTGTCCGTTCATTGGCACCTTCCACAACAACATCAATTACTTTTGCGCCGACATAAACAGAAATCAGTGTGTACATGGCTTTTTCCTGACCAATGATAAAGGAGGATACAACAATAACGGCAATGTCGATTACAAGCATTCCCTTTCCAATCGTCCAGCCTAAAAGTTGGTTTCCAAGTCGGGCGAGGATAGCCGATCCACCTGACGTACCACCGGATCGGAAAATAAGTCCAAGTCCGAGTCCAACCGACAAACCAGCGAATAAAGCGGCAAGCAATGTATCACCATTTATTTCGTCACCCCAACCAACTGTGAAGTGTAAAAATAATGAAGAAAAAATAATTGCAATTACTGTATAAACGATTACACGTTTATCAAAAAATCTATAACCGACTGCCACGAGTGATGTGTTAAGGATAAAGTTTACAATCCCCGGGGACCAGTCGAATAAATAAAACGTGACAATCGTAATACCAATTACTCCACCTTCTGACAAACGGTTCGGAATGGCGAAATAATTAACACCGATTGCAAAAATAAATGAACCAATAATAATCATGAGTATATCTTTTACCGTTTTATTCATCTGGTTCTCACCTCCACAGTTATTATACTATCTAAAATTGTCATGATAAAACCTTCAGTGCAAAAATTTTAGCTGACCCCGGCATATTATATGTTTTGACCTTATAACAAAAGGCTGTTTTCTAAAGGTTTGTTGTTTTTGACACAAAAAATATAAAGTGCGACATAGTGAAAATCTTCCTTTGCACCACTCCGGTACCAATGCAACATCTGCTCAAGCTAGCACTTTTGCAGTCTTACTAGCCATGGGCTCACTGTCAAGGTTATGAGAGCACGAACACTGATAAAATTGCGTGAAATGTGTCTTCATCGAGGTTATGAGAACCCAAGCTCTGTTCAAATTGCGTGAAATGGTCACTCATCAGGGTTATGAGACCCGGTTGAGTATTTTTACACACTACGTCGCATTTCATAATAAATTGCGATGGTTACAGCGCAATAAAATTTACGATAAGGGACTATCAAAAAAGGAGTTGACCGCTTACTAAATATTTGATAAATTAATAATAATCAAATAATATTAACTGCTAAATCTAATTGACTCTGCTGGATAAGTGGAGCAAGTACCTAGATCACGACCAGTTATATAGATAGGAGTATATACCTTATTTTCTCCTGTCCATATATCTGGTTTTTTTATTTATATGTGACAGTAAAAAGCGTCGGATACAACTAAAACAAGGAGGGACCAATGTGGAAAATTTAATTGAGTTAGACAAGCGACATTTTATTCATCCAACTTCGTCAATCCAGCAACAACAAAAGGATGGAGCAAAAGTGATTATGGAAAAGGGAGAGGGAATTTACTTAACGGACACAAATGGAAACGTATACATTGATGCGATGTCGTCTCTTTGGAATGTAAATATTGGACATGGAAGAGAAGAACTGGCCGAAGTGGCTGCACAACAATTGAAAAAGTTAGCGTTTAGTTCTGCTTTTTCAACCTTTAGCCATGAGCCTGCGATAAAACTAGCTGAGAAGATTGCATCTATTTCTCCCACAGGTTTGAATGCTGTATTTTTCACATCTGGGGGTTCGGAGTCAAATGATTCTGCTATTAAGCTAGTTCGCCATTACTGGAAAATACAGGGGAAGCCGGGTCGAAGGAAAATTATTGCCCTAAAGCGCGGCTATCATGGAGTGGCTGCAGCATCTACTAGTGTGACAGGGATACCGGAATTTTGGGGGAATGGCCGGACATATGATGACTGATTTTACCCATGCGGAATCACCATACGGGGGCAATACGGAAAAGGCAATAGCTTCTCTTCGTCTAGTGATTGAAGACGAAGGGCCAGAGAATATAGCGGCATTTTTAGTGGAACCTGTTCAAGGTGCTGGTGGTGTGCTGATTCCCCCAGCAGATTATTTTAAAGAGGTTCGCAAATTGTGCGATGAATATGAAATTTTGTCTATTGCTGATGAAATAATAACCGGGTTTGGCCGGACTGGAAAAATGTTTGGAATGGAAAATTGGGGAGCTACACCTGATTTGATGACGTTCGCAAAAGGAGTTACCAGTGGTTATATTCCGCTGGGAGGTGTTGTTGTTTCAGATCATATTCACAACGTGCTAAAGGAAAAGTCAAAAGGTACCTTATTCCATGGATTTACATATAGTGGCCACCCGACTGCTGCAGCTGTTGCATTGAAAAATATCGAGATTATTGAACACGAAAATCTAATTGAAAATTCCCGGAAAATGGGGGAGGTATTGCTGAAGAGTTTCAAAATGGTGAAAGAAAACCTTGATATTGTTGGGGATGTACGAACTATCGGACTTCTTGGTGCTGTTGAGCTTGTTCAGAATCCAGTAACAAATAAACGATTCGCACAAGAACTGAATGTTGCTTCAAGAGTAATTGAAGCTTTACATAAAAGAGGGGTAATATGCCGTCCTGTCACGTTTAATGGTACAGATATTATCTGCTTTGCACCACCAATTGTTATAGATAACGAGCAGATAAATACATTGGTGGAAAAACTCTACGATTCTGTATTGTCAGTTCAAAAACAGCTTGGCGTGACATCTTAACACTGAAATAAATTTCAGTGTAAAAACATATGAATTATACATGGACTTGCTAATTAGTTACCAAAATCGATCGGAGGGAGCAAAATGAACGAAAGGAAATTATTAAGAATTCTAGGTAATAAGGATGTTATTGCACTGGCTTTTGGTGCGATGATTGGATGGGGTTGGGTAGTAACAACAGGTTTATGGATAACCGAGGCTGGATCATTGGGAGCTATTCTTGCATTTACAATTGGTGGATTACTAGTTGTGGTTGTTGGTTTAACTTATGCGGAATTATCTTCAGCACTTCCTCTTGCTGGCGGTGAACATGTATATACCTACAAGGCGATGGGAAGAACAGCATCATTTATAGCAACATGGGCCATAATTCTTGGATATGTTTCAGTGGTGGCTTTTGAGGCAGTTGCTCTTCCAACTGTTTTTGAATATTTAATTCCAGAATACAGTCAAGGTTATTTATACACGATAGCAGGTTGGGATGTCACAGCGACATGGGCAGGTGTTGGTATACTAGGATCCGTTCTCGTTGCGTGGATAAATTATCGTGGAATTAAACTTACGACCGCGATAACGTTTATCCTCACGTTGCTGATTCTGATAGCGGGACTTATGCTGATAACTGGTAGTACTGCCGGAGGAAACGCTCAGAATATGCAGCCATTCTTTGAAAAGGGAATTGCTGGGTTGCTTACTGTTATTATCATGACTCCTTTTATGTTTGTTGGATTTGATGTTATCCCACAAGCTGCTGAAGAAATTAATCTTCCACAAAAGAAAATCGGACAGTTATTAATTGGTTCGGTTATTCTTGCTGTTGTATGGTATGTTGCTGTGATTTTTGGTGTATCACGTGTGTTGAGTCCAACTGAAATAGGTGAATCAAATCTTGTAACGGCTGATGCGATGGCAAAAGCATTTGGTGATAGTCAGATGATGGGCAATCTACTAGTCCTCGGGGGTATTGGGGGGATTTTAACCAGTTGGATTGGTTTCTACGTTGGTGGAAGTCGTGCAATCTATGCGCTTGCAAGAGCAGGGATGCTTCCAAAATCGCTAGGCGAACTGCATCCTAAATATAATACGCCACATCGAGCAATATTGCTGATTGGTGTTTTCTCAACCATTGCACCATTATTAGGTCGTCCAGCCCTTGTATGGTTAGTTGATGCTGGTGGACTCGGTTTGGTTGTTGCATGGTTGATGGTAGCTATATCGTTTATTATCTTACGTAAAAAAGCACCGGGCATGAAGCGTCCATTTAGATTACGTGGGGGCACGACAATTGGATGGATTGCAGTATTCATGTCAGGAGGTATAACAATACTTTATATGCCGGGAATGCCTTCTGCACTTATTTGGCCATATGAATGGGTGATTGTAGGGGCATGGGTAATTCTAGGCATTATACTGTATAAGTTTTCAATTGTAAAGTACGGAAAAGCGTATTCAGATGAGCATATGAAAAAAGAGATTGATAGAGTTGCTTAGGTAGTGAATTATAATTAAAAAACGGAACAACCCATTAAATTTAGGTTGTTCCGTTTTTTAATGGGACAGTTGGGCAGGTCCGGTCGACAAGGTTCGCTAAAAACCGGGATGTGACAGGCACGAAAATGGATAGGAACCAAATGGGCGATAGAAATTTATTGACTTTTGGAATTGTACTGAATTATAATAGTATTTAGATAATGTCGACAATCGACAAAATGTAAATGTTGTTCCATTTTAAATCTTTTATGCATTTAATGTATAAAGACTGTTATCACGCCACATACACTACACAACATAACTTACTTCTTCCAATACTCCGACCCACAACTATCAAACTTATTTCTGTAATAAATATGCGCTTCTGTGTATATAGTTAGTAAAATTGAGCACGAGGGGAAGGGATGATTTGTGTTAACATTTCCTATTTCTGAGTTTAAAGAGAGATTAGTTAGTACAAAGCAGCGGATGGCTGATGCCGGAGTTGATATCCTGTTAGTAACGGACCCTGCTAATATGAATTATCTGACTGGATATGATGCTTGGTCCTTTTACGTTCACCAACTACTTGTCGTAATGATTGATGAGGAACAGCCGATATGGATTGGGCGTGGGCAAGACGCTAGTGCTGCACTGCATACTACATGGCTAGATATAGACCATATAACACCGTATGCAGATCATTATGTTCAATCGACTATTTTGCATCCAATGGACTTTGTGTGTGACTTACTAAAAGAAAAAAACCGAGCGAGGCAAACGATCGCCGTTGAACTTGATGCGTATTATTTTACAGCTAAGTGTTATATGCGATTAACACAAGGGTTGCCAAATGCGACGTTTAAAGATGGTACAAATATGGTCAATTGGGTGCGCATCATAAAATCGGATCGGGAGATTGCCTATATGAAGCAAGCTGCTAGAATTTCTGAAAAGGCAATGCAAGTAGCTTTTGATACGATTAATGAAGGGGTCCGCGAATGTGATGTCGTAGCAGAAATATCTCATGCGCAGATTACCGGCACCGAAGATTTTGGTGGTGATTATCCTTCAATTGTTCCATTATTACCAACAGGAGAAAAGACATCTGCATGTCATTTGACTTGGACAGACGATAGATTTAAGCATGGGGATCCAGTTATTATTGAGTTGGCTGGCTGCTATAAACGATATCACGCACCGCTAGCAAGAACTGCAGTAATTGGTATGCCATCAGAAGAAATGCAATATGTATCAGATGTTGTACTTGAAGGAATCGGTGAGGCATTAAATGCTGTCAAACCAGGTATTACATGTGAAGAGCTTGAGATGGTTTGGCGTAAAGTTATCGAAAAAAGCGGAATTAAAAAAGAGTCGCGGATGGGGTATTCCATGGGGCTCAATTACCCTCCAGATTGGGGTGAGCATACGGCAAGTCTTAGACCTGGGGACCGTACGGTATTAAAACCGAATATGACATTTCATTTAATCCCTGGTATTTGGATGGACAATATGGGTGTCGAAATTAGTGAATCATTTCAGGTGACGGAAACAGGATGCGAAATTTTGGCTAATTTTCCACGTGAATTGATGGTTAAACCGAATATACGGCTTGCTTAATCTAATGTTAAATCGAAAACATCAAAAAGTTCAATAGTCTAGAGTGCAAAATCATTATGATTCTTGCACTCTATTTTTCTGGCAGTTAAGAAATACTATCTTACTGCATAAGTGTAACTATGACTTTTACTCCAAAGAAAAGGGACTCTATGCAAACACAGAACGTTTTCTAAGAATCCCTTAAATGGTAAGCCAGGTTTTCTGACAGTTATTATGATTCCTTCCATACGCTGGCATCAATCAAATTAAGTGGCTTTTTACCTGTTAACCCTGCTTCGAGATTGCTGGAAGCAACTTCTGACATCCTCAGCTCAGTCTCATGTGTGGATGACCCGATATGAGGAGTTGTTACAACGTTTTTCATCTGCAGTAACGGGTTACTCAGCTTAATGGGCTCTCTTTCAAAAACATCTAAACCAGCTGCTGCAATATTCCCATTTTGCAGAGCCTTAATTAAATCCTTTTCCACGACTGTTTTCCCCCGAGACCCGTTTATAAAGATAGCTGATTCTTTCATTAACTGAAATTCCCTTTTCCCGATGAGACCTTCTGTTTCTGGTGTTAGTGGCGTAATGAGACAAACGAAGTCAGAACTCTCCAGTAATCTATCTAGGTCACAATATGTTGCATTAAAATTTTCCTCAACATCCGGTTTTTTTGTGCGACTATGATATAAAATATCCATATCAAAACCATGGTGAGCCCTTTTAGCAATTGCCTGACCAATTCTACCCATACCAATAATCCCTAACGTTTTGTGATGAACATTAACGCCGAAATATTCAGGGCCAATCGCCTCTGTTATCCATTCGCCATTTTTAACAAATTGATCTAATTCCGGAATTCGCCTGGCTGTGGCAACAAGTATACCAAATATTGTATCAGCAACTGTATCAGTTAGGACGTCTGGTGTATTGGTTGCCATAATGTTTCGCTTACTCATTTCGCTGATGTCTAGGTTACTGTACCCAACCGAGACATTGCTGACTATTTTTAGGTGGGGAGCAAGGTCCAGTAATTCACGGTCAACAGGCAATTCCAATCCGATAATGCCTTCCGCCTGACCAAGGAACTCCAAGAATTCAGGGTTACTTTTGATATCAGCATTGTTAAAAAAGCGGACATCGAACTTATTCTGTAAATCTTTCAGAACAGGCTTTTCCACTCGGTTATATGCGATAATTTTTCTTTTCACTTTAATCCCTCATTTCCCATTTATGTCGGCAATGTATCTAACATAAAAATAGCCATTATATGGTGTAAAGTCAATAAAAAATAAAAAATTTAAAATAATATAAATAAAGTTTATGATTCAAGTCATTACCTCTATTTAAACATTGTGTATTATCTCTGCAATGCCTTTTTTTATCAAAAAAAATAAAACGTATTTTGGTTCTTAGCTGTCATAATTATCCACATCTGTAACGAAAGTCCAGGCAGGTTTGCAAATCAGGGGCAAGAATACACTATTACTCCTTTAAACGTATAAAAAATTTGACAATTCAAAAATTATGCATTACTATGAAAATAGTAATTGTCGACAATCGACATAAAACATTTTTATACAAAAGGATAGGAAGGATGTTCTGCATATGGAAGATGATAATTACATCGTGCAAAAGCCATTAAGTCAGCTAATTGCGGATCAACTAAAGAGGAAAATATGGAATGAAGAGATTCAGTTTGGTGAACGTTTACTTGAAACGGATTTAGCGGAAAGCTTTGATGTGAGTCGGAGTACGATCCGCGAAGCACTGAAGATACTTGAAATTGAAGAACTGGTTATAAGTCAAGCGAGGAAAGGTACTTATGTTGCTGATTTTACCGAACAGGATTTGGATGAAATTATTGAGTTACGCACATTGATTGAATCTCAAGCCTTTACACAGGCAATAAAAAGTCTTGAAAAAAAACATATTGAATTTTTGGAGCAGATTATCGAGCAAATGAAGGAAAAGGCTGACGAAAAGGATTGGAATGAATTGTTTGATCTTGATATGCAATTTCATAGTTATGTCGTTAATTTATGTGGTAACTCACGAATTATAAAAATTTACGACTCGCTTCAAGTGCAAATCAGAACGTTTCTTATGCATCTTGATCAATATTATTCCAGTTTTCAAGCTTTCTATGATGAGCATAAAGAATTACTTAAAGCATTAGTATCAAGGGATGTGCATACAGTGAATGAGAGCGTTAAGAATCATATCGCATACGTAGAGGCACATTTACTTGGTGTGAAGTAAAATAAATTTTAAAGGTTGGGGAGGCTTAACATTATGAACAAAAAGTTCGCAAACGTTCAAACTGAACTGCCAGGGCCAAAGGCAAAGAAGCTGCTGGATCGAAGACATGACGTTGTACCTCAAGGGGTTGGCTATGGAGTTCCAACATTTGTTGAAAAAGCAAAAGGTGCGTTGCTGCAGGATGTTGACGGGAACCATTTTATTGATTTAGCTGGAGCTATTGGCTGTATTAATGTTGGCCATAGTCATGACACAGTTGTAAGCGCTTTACACGACCAGGTTGATCGCTACATTCATACTGGATTTAATGTCATGATGTACGATCCGTATATCGATTTTGCTGAAAAATTAGCAACGCTTGCACCAGGCTATTCAAAAAAGAAAGTAATGTTCTTAAATAGTGGAGCAGAGGCTGTAGAAAACGCAGTGAAAATTGCTCGGAAGTATACGAAGCGTCAGGCAGTTGTATCGTTTTCAGGTGGATTTCATGGCCGTACATTAATGACAATGTCACTAACCGGAAAAGTAAGACCATTCAAATATGAATATGGCCCGTTTGCACCAGAAGTTTATCATGCGCCATACCCTTATAACTATCGCCGCCCTGAATCAATGAATGAAGAGGAATACACTGATTATTTGTTAGAACAGGTGGAGAGCTTTTTCATTAGTGAAGTTGACCCAAGCCAAGTTGCAGCGTTTATTATGGAGCCTGTTCAAGGCGAAAGCGGATTTATTATTCCTAGTAAAAAATTCGTTCAGGGAATATATGAAATTTGTAAACAGCACGGCATACTGTTTATTGCAGACGAAATCCAAACAGGTTTTGGGCGTACCGGAAAGTACTTTGGAATGGAACATTATGACGTTGAACCTGACCTGACAGCTATTTCTAAGTCGATGGCTGCAGGGTTGCCAATTAGTGGTGTGATTGGCCGTGAAGAGGTAATGGATAGTGCCAAACCTGGTGAATTAGGAGGTACGTATTGTGGTAGTCCGCTTGGTTGCCGGGCAGGGCTTGCCGTATTGGAAGTAATGGAGAAAGAAAATATAAACGATCGTGCTGATATTATTGGTAAAAAAGTGATGGAAAGATTTAAAAACATGTACGATCGTTTTGATGTTATTGGTGAATATAGAGGTCTTGGAGCTATGTGCGCGCTTGAGCTTGTTAAAGATCGTGATAGTAAAGAACCTGCAAAAGAGCTGACAGGTCAGGTCTTAAAAGAAGCTCACAAGCGCGGAGTTATCGTATTAAAAGCCGGTGTACATGACAATGTTGTTCGCCTGCTTATGCCTTTAGTAATTACTGATGAACAGCTTGAGGAAGCATTGAATATCCTGGAAGAATCGATTGAAGCAGTGCTTGTTGGGGTAAATGGTTAATAGAATTCTAGATTTCCTGATTGGAGTGAAGCAAAAATGAATGAAGTAAAGACAAATAATTATTTAATGAACATTAACGGTGAATGGGTTGGTGATAGCCTGAGCACGTTAAACGTTATGAACCCAGCAAACAGTGACATTATCGGAACGGTTCCTAATGGTGGTGAAAAAGAAGCCTCACAAGCAATCAGTGCTGCACATGAAGCTTTTCAATCATGGTCAGAGCTTACTGCCTATGAACGCGCCGGTTATTTGAAAAAATTAAATCAGCTCATGCTGGATAATCTGGAAGAAGTAGCACAAGTAATGACACTTGAAATGGGTAAGCCAATTAACGAGTCAAGGGGAGAAGTGAAATATGCAGCTTCTTTTATTGAATGGTTTGCTGAGGAAGGTAAGCGGATTTATGGTGAAACAATTCCTTCACATGCGACGAATAAACGCCTGCAAGTATGGAAAAAGCCAGTTGGTGTTGTTGCAGCGATAACACCTTGGAATTTTCCGGCTGCAATGTTAACTCGTAAGATGGGTCCGGCATTGGCTGCTGGCTGTACGGTTGTAATGAAACCATCAAGTGAAAGTCCATTAACAGCTGTTAAAATAATGGAATTATGTGAGCAGGCTGGATTTCCAAAAGGTGTTATTAATCTAGTAACAGGTTCATCATCCAAAATTGCTAAGGCGATTATGGATAATGACAAGGTTCGTAAAATTACCTTTACTGGTTCAACCGAGGTTGGGAAAATTTTAATACGTCAAAGTGCTGATCAAGTGAAGCGATTATCGCTGGAACTCGGCGGTCATGCACCATTAATCGTTTTAGATGATGCTAATGTTGATTTGGCGGTTAAAGGTGTAATGGCTTCTAAATTCAGAAATGCTGGTCAAACGTGTATTTGTGCAAATCGAATTTACGTGCAGGCGGGAGTCTATGACGAGTTTGTAGAGAAGTTTGCGCAACAAGTTGAGAAATTAAAAGTCGGAAATGGTGCCGATGATTTAGTTGATATTGGACCATTAATCAATCAGGCAGGATTGGATAAGGTTAAGCATCACATGGATGACGCAGTTAAAAAAGGTGCTCATGTTGTTACGGGAGGTAAGTCTATCACAGATGACGGCGGAGTTTTCTACACACCAACAGTCGTTAAAGATGTGGACCAATCCATGGTAGTTATGCAGGAGGAAACATTTGGCCCTGTAGCACCTATTCAAAAAATTGCATCAGAAGAGGATGCCGTAAAATTAGCGAATGATACGCCATATGGGTTAGCCGCTTATGTCTTTACGGACAATGTTGCAAAAGGTCACCGTGTGATTGAACAGCTTAATTTCGGGATTGTCGGCTGGAATGACGGGGCGCCTTCAGCAGCACAGGTTCCGTTTGGTGGAATGAAAGAGAGCGGTATCGGCAGAGAAGGCGGGCATGAAGGAATCGACGCTTTTGTAGAATCACAGTATGTTTCAATTGGAATGGAATAGTGGTTGAACAGTTACTTGAAGAGGATGTGATTTTTTGAAACAGATGATACAGACGCTCAATGCTCCACAACCGAGCGGACCATATTCACAAGGCGTTCAATCTGGTAACTTTATTTTTATCTCAGGGCAAGATGGTGTTCATCCAAATGGGGATTCGGCAGGAAATACAATCGCAGCTCAAGCCGCTGCAAGTTTGGAAAATATTAAAGGTATTCTAGCTGAGAAGAATGCTAGTTTGTCAAACATTGTCCATATGACATGTCATTTAGCTAATTTGAATGAGGAAAATGTTCGAGAATTCAACAACGTATATGCATCATATTTTGAAGATGTAGAAATAAAGCCAGCGAGAATTACGATTGGCAGTCAAATGTTAGGAGTTAAAGTTGAAATCACTGCTATAGCATCCGTTAATTGATCTTGATGGAGGGAGTTGCTTAAAATTGACTCCCTTCTTTTTTAGCAGTTAATGAAGAATAAATACAGCCGCCATAGGGCGTGCACGCCACATTATAAGGGGGGGAGAAAGCAAAACACGCTTTCATGAGAATCCCTTTAACCGAATGCCACGTTTTCTAAAAGGGGGGATGTGAAGGTGTTAAAAAAAGCACAAAACATGGCTAATCAGTTATCCAAGTGGCGCCGCAAGCTTCACACTATTCCGGAATTAAGCTTTCAGGAAGTGGAAACATCAAAGTTTGTTGCTTCGGTTTTAGAAAAAATCCCAGGTATGCAGGTAGAAGCTGAAATAGGGTGTCCAACAGCAGTCGTTGGTACACTCTCGTCAGGATCTGGTCCAACAATAGCGGTTCGAGCGGATATGGATGCATTGCCAATTCATGAAGAAACGAATCATTATTTTAAGTCCCTTAATGAAGGTGTGATGCATGCTTGCGGACATGATGCACATATGGCGATTGGCTTAGGGGTTGCTAGTTTATTAGGAGAGAGCTTTCAAAATGGCGGGTTAAAAGGAACTGTGAAATTTTTATTTCAGCCTGCTGAAGAAAAGGCCGATGTCCACGGATCGACCGGTGCGCCATATATGATTAAAGCAGGGGTACTAGAGGGTGTTGATCGTGTTATAGCGCTTCATATGAGTCCTGATAATCAGCTTGGGGAGGTAAAGGTACACGATGGCTATAGCATGGCTAACGTAGATTTGTTTGATGCTACTGTTTTTGGCACTGGTGGTCACGGCGCATACCCACATTTGGGAACTGATCCAGTATGGATGCTTGGTCCTGTCCTGCAAGCTATGCACGGAATTGTGTCGCGTCGGATCTCTCCTCTTGATTCAGCAGTAATCAGTGTTGGCAGTATCCAAAGCGGTGTGGCCGGAAATGTTATCCCATCTGAAGTACAAATCAAAGGAACAATTCGGAGTTATGATCCTAATGTCCGAGAGTTATTACATGCTGAATTGGAAAAGTCCCTTTCATTAGTAAGGGTTTTTGACGGTGATTATGAATTGACGATAACTCCTGAAGACCCTTCACTAAAGAATAATCCAGCAGTTAATCAGCTCTTTCGAGAGGTTATTAGGGATATTCATCCGGAGTTTAAGGTGCTCGACACACCATTCGGCTTAGGGGGAGAAGACTTTGCACATATGACGCAGGTTGTACCCGGTGCGATGTTCTTTCTGGGTTGTGCAGTTGGTGATGGAAAAACCCGAGAACTGCATACACCGAATTTTGATATAAATGAAAAGGTTCTTCCTGTTGGCGTATCTATTTTGGGGGAAACAGTGAAACGTTTTTTGGCAGTTAAGAAAGTATAACTACTTTCTTACTGCATAAGTGCAACTAAGGCTTATCTATATTAGAGCTTGGCGATAAGCCAAGTTTTCTAAAATAAGGAATAGGTGAATCTTGGTGGAAATCGGGAGGCAGTCGCTCGAAGTCAGTTATCTTATGTGTACTTTAGTCCAAAAAGGGGGGATAGAATGGCTGGAAAATCTGTTGTGCTACGTGATGTCTGGAAAGCGAAGAAGCGGATTTCTTCCGTTGTTAAGAAATCCCCGCTGATTTATTCCCCTGTATTATCGGAATTTGCAGGTACGTCGGTTCATTTAAAATTGGAAAACTTAAATGTAAGCGATTCATTTAAAATCAGGGGAGCAACAAATAAGATTTTGAGTCTAACGCCTGAGAAACAGGAACGTGGTATCACAACGTTCTCGACAGGGAATTTTGGGATGAGTGTAGCTTATGTAGCAAAAAAACTGGGAATTAATGCTACGATTTGTATTTCGAAACGAGTTCCAAATGGGAAGGTTAATACTCTAAAGCGTTCAGGGGCTGAGATAGAAATATATGGTGAGTCACAGGATGATGCGGAAAGACGCAGTTACCAGCTGGAACGAGAACAAGGTCTGACTGTCATTCATCCATTTGATGACCCTTATATTATTTCTGGGCAAGGAACGATTGGTTTGGAATTATTAGAGGATTTGCCTGAGGTTGATACAGTGATTGGCGGGCTATCTGGTGGTGGTCTGCACTCCGGATTAGGAGTAGCATTGAAATCAACTGATCCGGATATTCAGGTGATAGGAGCATCAACAGAGCACGGTGCGACAATGTATGAGAGTATTCAAGCTGGAAAGCCTATCATCGTGGAAGAACAGAACACATTAGCTGATAGTTTGCTAGGAGGAATTGGTCTCAACAATAGTTACACGTTTGATATGGTTCAGCAGTATGTCGATGAAATTATTTTGCTGAATGAAGATGAAATTGCTGAGGGAATGGGATTTATGCTGGATAATCACCGGATGATTATCGAAGGTGCAGCTGCTTCCGGAATCGGCGCAATTTTGAATAACAGAATACAGCTTGGCAGCGAGGTTGTAGTTGTTATTAGTGGCTGCAGTGTCGAAACATCCGTCATATTGGATATAGCAAACAAATATAATTCGACAATTCCAGAGTGAAAAGGTAAAGGAGGTTTTTGTGTTGAATAAAATGCTTTTCAATGACCGGATTATGGATAGGAAAAACCTGGTCGATATAGAGGATCGCGGCTATCAATTCGGAGATGGAATCTATGAAGTTATCGGTGTCTATGATGGTAAACCGCTGATGCTTGATGAACATTTGGAACGGCTGGAAAGAAGTGCAAAAGAAATTAAGTTAAACATGTCTAGTTCAATTGGAAATTTGAAAACCAAGCTCGAAGAATTAGTATCGGCGAATAGCTTGAACGAAGGCATTATTTATATGCAGGTTTCAAGAGGGGCTGCCGCAAGATGGCATGAATTTCCGAACGCAGATACTTCAACCGTAACTGTGGCTTATACTAGGGCTGAGGATCGAGCGAATAACGTGGAAGATCAGGGTGCAACAGCAGTTTTGACGGAAGACATTCGCTGGTTAAGGTGTGATATCAAGACACTTAATCTACTTCCGAATGTGTTGGCTAAACAAGAGGCTGTTGAGCATGGTGCAATTGAAGCTATCCTTCATCGTGGTGAGATCGTTACGGAGGCGAGTGCTTCGAATGTATTTATGGTGAAAGATGGTGAATTGTACACACATCCAGCTGACAACTATATTTTAAATGGGATTACCAGGAGAAAGATAATTCAATTGTGTGAGGCGTTAAATTTAAAAGTAAATGAACAGACGTACACAGTCGATGAATTACTGAATGCAGATGAAGTATTTATTTCAGCTACCAAGTTGGATGTTGTGCCGATCCTGAAAGTTGATGATCACACAATAGGTAATGGGGAACCTGGGGAAATCACAAAACAAATAGTGAAGGAGTTTCGCTCGCTTTACTAGAGGATTTTAGGGGAGGGACTGAACTGTGTCGTATTCAATAACAATGACGTCTGGAAGTCCAACAATAGCGGAAGTGAATTTGGCAGCTTTCAACGAAAATGTAAGGACACTAAAAAAAGCAGTTGGAAACAGCATGCTTATGGCCGTGATAAAAACAAATGGATATGGACACGGTTCTGTTCCAATCGGACGTGAAGCTGTTAAAGCAGGGGCAGACCGGCTTGGTGTCACAACTGTTGAGGAAGGAGCATTGCTCCGGGAAAGCGGCATATCTGTACCTATTCATCTGTTAGGTTCCATTATGCCTGAACAAGCAGCGGATGCTGTTTATTATGGATTAACAGCATCTGTTTCTTCAATAAAACTGGCACATGCAATTAGCGATGAGGCAACAAGGGAAGGAAAAACAATACCAGTACATTTAAAAATAGATACTGGACTTCACAGGTTTGGGATTTCCCCAGGTGAAGCTAGCAATTTCTGCAAGTCGTGTTACAACCTTCCTGGATTGCAGTGGGAAGGTATATACACCCATTTTTCCAGTGCCGATGAAGGGGATTGGGAAACAACTGAGCAGCAATATAAATTATTTATCGACACAGTATCTAAGCTACATGACTTGGGATTTAATTTTCTGATTCGCCATGTTGGTGCTTCGACTGTTGCTATCGAAAGAAAGGATATGCATTTGGATATGGTTAGGTCCGGCATTGCTTTATTTGGATATCCGCCTGAACTTCATCAACGTGATTTAATTTCGCTAAAACCAGTTATGCAATTGAAATCCAAAATTTTGCATGTTCGGGAGTTGCCGCCAAACACTCCAATTGGCTATGGTGGCTGCTATGTCACTACCACTGCTGAAAAGATTGCTATCGTACCTGTTGGGCATGGTGATGGTTATCAGCGAGCCTTATCTAATAAGGGTGAAATGCTTGTTAGGGGACATCGAGCCAAGATTGTTGGAACGATTTCCCTAGACCAAACGGTTATAGACGTCACGAACGTACCGGATGTTTGCGAAGGGGACGAAGTTGTTATGATGGGCGGTCAGGGAAAGGAGGAAATTCTAGCACGTGAAATAGCAGGATGGATGGACAGCATCGTGGATGAAGTTTTGTCGAGTTTAATGGAAAGAATTCGGCGAGTATATGTTTAATAGACTTTATTTGCAATATTACTAATAAGAAAAGGGGAAAACACTATGGACTTTTTATCTGTTGTCCCACCGATTGTTGCGGTGGTACTTGCAATTTTAACGAAACGTGTCTTGTTTTCATTGTTTATTTGTATTTTGGTAGGTGGTTTAATTGCTGCGGGAGGAAACCCATTTGGTGCAGTAGGGGAAACCTTTACATGGATGAAGGATGTTATGACTGATCCTTGGAACGCACGATTTCTCGTTATGACGGCGTTACTTGGGACAGGTGCTGCCTTTATGTTCAAGACAGGCGGTTCAGATGGTCTGATACGATTATTGGAAAAGAAATTAACTACTAGAAAAAGAGTTCAATTTTTACCTTACCTTTTAGGAATGCTCATCTTTTTTAACGATTACGTGAACTCTGTCATTGTTGGAAATGCTTCAAAAGATATTACCGCTAAACATAAGGTATCGAGGGAAAAGTTATCTTACATACTAGACTCGACAGCTGCTCCGATAGCGACAATAGGACCAGTTTCCGACTGGATTGGCTTCCAGGTATCTTTGATTGCCGCAGCCTTTGCAAGCCTTAGCATTGTAGGTGCAGAACCTTACTTCGCATTTTTACAATCAATTCCGTGGAACTTTTATGCAATACTATGTCTGTTAGCCGTTCCGATGATCATTGCCGGTAAGGATTTTGGTCCAATGGCAAAAGCCGAACACCGAGCACAGACAACTGGCAAATTAATACCTGATGGATCAACACCCTTATCTTCTGTTGATCAGGATCTAGGTGAACCACATAAGAAAGAAGGTAGTGTCTGGAATTTCATTCTTCCACTTGTAACACTTATTTCAGTAAGTATTTGGGGATTATGGTATTCAGGTGGTGGTGCTACAGGGATTTCGATTATGGATGCACTTGCAGCTACTGATGTTTCCGTTGCTTTAACATGGGGCGCATTTGCGATGACGACGGTCGGCATTATTCTGGCACTTATCCAGGGTATGAGCCTGAAAAAGTGTGAAGAAACATTGCTTGGTGGTATTCGAACAATGCTTCCTGCACTAGTAATTATCATATTGGCCTGGTCCATTGGAACAGTCACATCGGTCCTTGGCACAGCGGAATTCGTTGTTAGTGCAACAGAAGGGTGGATGACCGCAGCCCTAGTCCCATTTCTTGTATTTGCGATAGGTATGTTTATCTCATTTGCAACCGGTACATCATGGGGCACAATGTCAATACTGACTCCAATTGCAATTCCAATGGCATATACCTTTGGTGGCATGGATTTAGTTCATATTGTAATTGGTGCTGTTTTTGCCGGGGCAATTTTTGGAGATCATGTTTCGCCAATTTCAGATACGACTGTTATGGCCTCCATATTCGCTGAGTCCGATCATATCGCCCATGTTAACACGCAGATTCCATATGCTATGGTACCAGCGGGAATTGCGGGCGTTTTATATTTGTCGTACACCTTAATTGGAAGCAGTATTGTACTGTTGATTGTGGGTATCATCGCTCAGTTCTTCCTGCTTCGTTATTTGGGTAATCGGAATGAGAAGAAGTTTATAGAAGATGAAAAGAGGATTGGAGCGTAATTTTAGTTACAGAAAGGAGCTACTATGAAAAATTTCGATATTGCACTAATCCCAGGCGATGGTATTGGACCGGAAGTTGTGACAGAGGGTGTGAAAGTTCTAAAAGCAATTGAAAAAATGGATACCAACCTTTCCTTCTCCTTCACAGAGTTTCCTTGGGGCTGTGAACACTATCTAAAAACCGGAAAGATGATGGATGACGATGGCATTGATAAATTAAGACATTTTGATGCTATCTATTTAGGTGCTGTTGGGTACCCTGGAGTACCTGATCATATTTCATTATGGGAACTTCTATTACGAATCCGAAAAGAATTTGATCAGTATGTTAACTTGCGACCAGTCATACTATTAAATCAGTCGCTGACACCATTGAAATCAAAAACGGAAGAGGATATTGATTTCCTTGTTATCCGCGAAAATAGTGAGGGTGAGTATGCTGGGGCAGGGGACTGGCTGTTTAAAGGACAGCCTGAAGAGGTGGTATTGCAAACTGGCGTGTTTTCCCGTAAAGGTACAGAGAGAATCATCCGTTATGCTTATGAGGAAGCTCGCAAGTCAAATAGAACACTCACAAGCATAAGTAAAGGCAACGCACTTAACTATTCGATGGTATTCTGGGATGAAGTATTTGAAGAAGTGGGAAAAGAATATCCTGATGTCGAGACGTATTCTTATCTTGTTGATGCTGCCAGTCTGTATTTAGTATCAGACCCCGAGCGGTTTGAGGTTGTAGTAACATCCAATCTCTTTGGTGATATCATAACAGATCTCGGCGCTGGAATAACCGGAGGACTTGGGCTTGCAACAGGTGCCAATGTAAATCCTGAAAAGCAATACCCTTCTATGTTTGAGCCTGTACATGGATCTGCTCCGGATATTGCTGGAAAAGGGATAGCTAACCCGATTGCAGCTATTTGGTCTGTTAGTCAGATGTTAGATTTTTTTGGAGAAGAACGTTGGGGTAAAGCAGTACTAACTACGATACAGGATATGGTTAAAGAAACAGAGATGCTGACCCCGGATTTAGGTGGAAATGCTGCTACAGGGGATGTAGGCGATTCATTCATTGAAAAATTGAAAATAACTGCTGACACTATTAAAGTTAAATAATTTTAATAGGGTTGCTAGTTTACTATTTTACTGGCGAATTCAATTTTGGGAGAGAAAAATGCTAATAACATTGGAAATCATTTAATAGTTAGTATACATTTTGCCCCTATTGTTGAAGAATCTATTTTTAACGGAATGAGGATCCAGTTTACTATTTTGGCGGATCCTCATTCCGTTATTTCCTTGAAAACCCCCGTTTTAGGCTTGGGTTCGGATCCTCATTCCGGTATTCGCCATTTTTGCCTCAAAATTGGCTGATTTTCAGCTATTAGCGGAACGAGGATTCACTTCGATTGGTTGGCGGGCGAGTGGTAACACTTTATCCCCCTTATTGTATAATCCTGCCAGTTTAAGTACATACCATATAATTGAAGTAGTCGTAATTCACTTCTCTTGTGTCAACAACAAAGTTTTATAAAATAGAAAGTTCTAAAGATAACCAAAAGATTTCGGCAAAATTCAACACTTATTACGGTATTCCGACACACAGAATACATATCTCCTACATTCCATAAAATAATAGCAAATACTCGTACACCCTTTACAATCTGCTATTATACAAGGTTTTTGTACTAATATATAATGAATATTAGTACAATTTTGGAGGTTAAACATGAGTTGGTATTTATTTTACTTTATCATTTATTTTGGATTTCTTTTTGGGATGGGTTTTTGGTACTTTTTCCGTGTCAAAGGATCAGATGATTACTTAATTGCAGGCTGGAATATGGGCTATTGGTCAATCGTAGGAACTATAATTAGTACGTTCTGTGGTGCAGCAGTATTTATCGGCTGGGTAGGAATGGGATTTACAGTTGGTATGTCAGGCTTTTTTAAATTTGCTTTGCCAGCATACATATTTACACTATTATTAATTGTATTGTTTGCCAAGCCGCTTCGTCGCCAGCGACTATATACATTAGCGGATTTATTTAGTGAACGATTCGGCAGTAAGACTGGAATCTTTCCTTCAATATTATCTGCATTTATCTATTCAGTACCGACATTAGCACTGCAAATAGTTGGGATGTCAACGGTCTTTACGTTGGCATTTGATATGTCATTTAATGCAGGTGTTATTGTGTCATTTGCATTAATTTTAGGATTTACTATTTTGGGTGGTTTACCTGCGACTATAATTACGGATGCGATTCAGTCAGTTATTTTAGTGGTTGGTATTATCATGTTGTTTATTGCAAGTATCATGTATGGAGGAGGCTTGAAAGAGATTCTTGCCACAACTCCTGCAGATTATTTAACACCATTTGGAAAAGAAGGGGTTACCGCTGTCTTAATTTATGCGCTATCAGTTGGCCCATTTTATTTAATTTGGCAATCCACCTGGCAGCGAATTTTCGCTTCGAAATCTGAAGAGGTAGCGCGCAAGGCTGGGATAACAGCTGTTATCATAGGTGCCCTGATTTCTATTTTGCCATACGGAATTGGAGTTATTGCCCGTGGGTTTGTACCTTCAGATATTAATCCTGATTTGATCTTCTCCTATGTAACAATTGAATTGCTGCCGCCAGCTCTTGGTGGAATTATCCTAGTTGGTCTACTTTCAGCTTTAATGACAGGAGCGGATTCATTTATTCTTCAGGGGAGTTCGAATTTGACGAAGGATTTATATGCCCGATTGATTAAACCGGATGCTGATGAACGTCAAATGATGCGGGTATCACGCTGGAGTGTAGTAATTATTTCAGTGTTGGGCTTAATTGTCGCATATAACATTACAGATATTATTACGATTTATCAGTGGGCACTGCGACTATCCGCGGTAACACTTGTTTTTCCATTTCTTGCAGTTATGTTCTGGAAACGTGTAACAGCTATGGGTGGTTTATCATCCATGATTCTGTCAGCAACTATCACAATTTTCTGGCCATTTTTAGATATGCCGATAGATGTAACGATAGTAGGATTTACTGTTTCTTTAATAACATTAATAGTTGTTAGTCTTCTAACACAGCATTCAAAAAGAGAAAAAGTTCATGCAGTTTATTTTGAGGATTTTATACAATCAGATGAAGATGTTCATGAAAGGAGTTAACTTGATTGAGTTATGATAAAGTCATATATAATGGAAACATTCTTACATTAGAAGATAGTCGAGCTGCTAATGCGGTAGGGGTCTCCGATGGAAAAATCGCAAAAATATGGTTTGATAATCTGGAAACTGAAACAAAAGCCAATCAGTGGATTGATTTAGACGGGCGCACTCTTATTCCGGGTTTCATCGATACCCATAATCACTTATTTATGTTTTCACAGCAAAAGCAACAATTGAATTGTTCGACTCCTCCAAACAAAACAGTGAATGATATTTTGTCTATTGTGAAAATGGAAATCAAAGGGAAACCGGATGGGCAATGGATTGTAGGGGCTGGATATGATAACACAAAACTTGCAGAGAACCGTCATATAACCCGTAAAGACTTAGATGAAGTTTCTCCAGATCATCCTGTATTTATTCGGCATATTTCCGGACATCTTGCTATAGTAAACTCAAAGGCACTTGAGTACTGTGAGGTATCTGAAGCTATTGAGAATCCATCCGGAGGGCACTTCGGACGTGATGCAGATGGTAAACTTGACGGGGTACTATATGAGTTGCCGGTATTGGAACGTGTCATGCATCGAATGCCTCAGGCAACTACGGATGAGTTGGTTGATCAGTTGGAAGCGGCAGCACGCGATTATTTGAAGGTAGGAATAACGACTAGTACGGATGCAGCTGTAGGTCTCGATTTAGGGTTTGAAGAATACAAGGCACATATGGAAGCGGTTCGTACTAGGAAAAACCCGTTGTATATGCGCTATATGATCATGCACCACTTATTTGATGATGGTGAGTTTATGGGATTTGATGCAGAAGAAATGGGGCAGCGAATTGATAACGATACGAATGGTCGTGGAAAATTGGACAGTGTAAAGCTCTTTCAGGATGGATCAATCCAGGGGCGAACTGCTGCTTTGCGTGATGGCTATTATGGAGATGAATATTTCAATGGTGAGCTTATACATTCTCAGGAAACCTTGAATGCATTATACCAGCGATTTCATAACGAAGGATTTCGGATTACAACACATGGGAATGGAGACCTGGCGATTGCTTCAATTATTGAAGGATATTCGAAAGCATTGGACCTGCGACCTAAAGAAAATCACCTTCATCGGATTGAACATTTACAAACTGCAAGAGAACAGGATTTAGAAAGAATGGCCAGGTATGATATTGCGGCATCTGTTTTCATTAACCATGTCTATTATTGGGGTGATGATCACCGTGATATTTTCCTGGGACCAGATCGGGGAGCAAAAATAGATCCACTTGCAAGTGTGTCTGATCATGGAATACTATACACACTGCATTCTGATTGTCCGATCACGCCGATTTCTCCACTGTTTTCCATATGGGCTGCCGTAAATCGTCTTACAAAGGATGGATATGTGCTTGGTGAGGATGAAAAGATATCCGTACTGGAAGGCTTGAAGTCTATGACCATTTATGGTGCGAAACTCAATGGTACAGAAGATGTTAATGGTTCTATAAAAGAAGGAAAGCGTGCTGATTTTGCAATATTGGATCGAAATCTGCTTGAATTAGATCCGGTGGAAATTAAGGATGTTGTCATTGAGTCAACAATGATTGACGGTGAAGTAGTATTTCAACGTGAGCAGGAAAATAAGTAATATTAATAATGCAACCCCCTAGTTAATGCAGCTAGGGGGTTACATTTTTCAGCAGTTAAAAAAGCATGAATGCTGTCTTACTGCATAAGTGCAAGGCTTCCGCCATCAAGGATTGGCGATAAGCCAAGTTTTCTAATTATTTAACTTTACTAACTGCTTTCACTTTCTCGATCCAGCCAAATGGGTCTTCCTGTTTTCCATATTGAATACCTGTTAATGTGTCATAAAGTTTTTTGGAAACTGAGCCTGTTTCCGCGTTGTTAATTATAATATGATCGCCATTCCATGTTAACTGACCAATTGGTGAAATAACTGCAGCAGTACCAGCTCCGAATGCTTCCTCCAGTGATCCATTCTCATGTGCGTCATATAATTCCTGCATGGAAATTTTTCGTTCAACAACGGGAATATCCCAGTGTTTCAATAATTCGATCACAGAGTCCCTCGTCACACCTTTTAAAATACTTCCATTTAATGCTGGGGTCACGATTTCTCCATTTATTTTAAAGAACACATTCATACTGCCGACTTCTTCAATGTATTCCCTCTCAACTCCATCAAGCCATAATACCTGTGCATATCCACTGTTTGCAACTAGTTCCTGTGCTTTTAAACTGGCTGCATAGTTTCCGCCAGTTTTGGCTTCACCGGTTCCTCCTGCTACTGTGCGTACATATTTATTTTCCACAGCAATTTTAACAGGATTAATTCCTTCTTTATAATAAGCACCAACCGGTGAAAGGATAACAATAAATTGATAATGTCGTGATGGTGCAACACCAAGATAAGCCTCAGTAGATATAATAAAAGGGCGGATGTAGAGTGATGTTCCATCAGCTTTTGGAATCCAATCCTTATCGATACCGACTAGCTGTTTGATTGCGTGTAGAGCAAATTCTTCGTCAAGCTCCGGGATACATAGCCGGTCGTTTGATCGGTTTATCCGCTCAAGGTTTTTTTTAGGTCGAAATAATTGTGCATCCCCTTCAGGTGTATGATATGCTTTCAACCCTTCAAAAACGGATTGACCGTAATGGAATACCATTGCAGAGGGATCAATCGAAAGTGGTTGATACGGTATAATACGTGCATCATGCCACCCCAAAGAATCTGAATAATCCATGATAAACATATGGTCGGTGAAGATTCTTCCAAATTCCAATTCATCCGACTTTGGCTTTACTTTTCCTGTTGAACAATAATTAACTTTAATTGAATGATTATCCATGTCGCCAGCCCCCTGTGGTGTAAAAATTTGATATCAATGTTACGGCATATTTTATGTTAATGCAATACTAAATTGTGATAATTATTAAACTTTTTAGGTGTGTGCCTGTTACACCATTTATCGTGCAATTTTTACAATTATAATACGTCAAGATTAACTGAACCAACTCTATCAAAAGAAACCTGATATTTTCCTTTTTCAAGAGGTTTAGGCAGAATGAATGTACCAGATGAGATGATCATTCCTTTTTGAATTGTTCGTCCTTTTTTAGCCAGTTCTTCGATAAGCCATTGGATTGCATGAACAGGATTACCAAGCACTTCGGTCGACGGGCCTTGTGCAATTATTTCGCCATTTAATGTAAGATTTGCATTTATATTTGTTAATTGGTCATAAGATATTCCCTCGACTGGTTCTCCAACAATCACATTACCAGCAACTGCACTATCTGCAATAACTTGACCTAAACTGAGTTTTGGAAACCAATCATTGAAACGTGAATCTGGAATTTCCAGTCCTGGTGCAATACTCATTTTCTGTAATATAGAATGTATGTCATCTGTTGCCGATAGATCTTCATGTGCAATAAACATTAGCTCAATTTCGATAAGAGGGGATAGCATTTTTTTAAAATCAATCGATCCGTCAGAAAGACTCGATTTTGTTAATGCACCATATAAAGGTGTTGTGGAATTGAATAATTGCTGTGTTTCTTCACTTGTTAAACTTATTTTATAGCCTATCAATTTATCATTGCTATTGGCTGATTTCAGCTCAGTGAGTTGATGCTGGACACTGTATGCATCTTCTTTACTAATAGTTTCTGGAATCTCTTCCTTGGAAATAGCTTGTCCAAGACTGTATGCATTATATAGCGTATTTACCAGATTAGTAGTATTGGTCATTGCTTCAGGCCCCTTTTTTATATAGTTGATAAATATATTAACAGAAAATTATCGATTGTGTAATGTATTTCAACACGTTGTGTGTATAGTTTCCAATTTTTAGTGAATGTTACTTAAATGAGAACAGACTAACAATAAAAGTGGTGATGTTATTGCGAAGGTATATTATTATGACTGGATTGGTTTTTCTGATTCTGATGCCCATGAGATTAGTAAACGCAGAGAACATAGAGGTTGAACAACAGCACAATTGGGAAGAATTAAGCACCAATCATGAAGTTATTCAAACAGAGACGCACAATTATTATTACTGGAAAAATTTTATCAGGCAGACAGGAACTTGTGAAATTTCACTTAAACTAAAAACAGTTGTGTATTATTGTGACCTGCATAATCATACAAAGACAAAGTCAAATTTAGAGGAAAGGCTGCACAGTGAAAGGCATTAGTACTGTTCAGTAAGCTTGACTAGGACTTCTTACTACTACAATCGATTCCAAGCGATGAAAAGTGTCATTAACTAAAGAAAAATATTTTTAGTTTTAATGACACTTTTATCCTTCGAGATTCGAATGTAGTAGTAGAGAAGATCGTTTTATCCTATAATGTGATTAATCCCAGTTGACTGAAGGAATATTAGAAGTATCCATCGAATAAATACAGTAATAGTGTGAAACGGAGGGGTAATATGGGTGAATCTTATCAAGTGATGGAAAATGCCGAAGAATTTTATTTTCCGGGAAACAAAATAGGGGTGCTAGTTATCCATGGCTTCACTGGCACAACACAGAGTATGCGGTTCTTGGGTGAAAAATTAGCAGATGAAGGCTTTACGGTTTATGGACCAAGTCTTAAAGGGCATGGAACTGACCCAAAGGATATGGAAACTACAGCGTATCGCGATTGGATTCGATCAATAGGAGATGCCTTAGAAATATTAAATAAGACATGTGATGAGATTTTCGTGACAGGGTTATCCATGGGCGGAACATTAACACTTTATGTGGCAGAGAATTCTTCCTTAATCAAAGGAATTATGCCCATTAACGCTGCAGTGCATATGCCTGATTTAATTAAAACTCATGATTCACTTCGGGATACAAAGACGCGATTTGTTGATGGTATTGGGTCGGATATAAAACAAGAAGGCGTGGAAGAACTCGCATATGCTAAAACGCCGGTAAAGTCGATGAAGGAACTTATCGCCCTGTCGATGATTGTCAGAGGGAATCTATCAATGATAGAAACACCAGCAATGATATTTTCGTCAACGGTTGATCATGTCGTTCCACCTGATAATTCACAGGAGATATACGATTCTATCTCATCAAATGACCGTGAACTGGTGAAACTTGAAAATAGTTATCATGTTGCTACACTGGATAACGATAAAGAATTGATTGCTGAAAAATGTGTGGGATTTATAAAGCGAATAAGTAAGATTTAGGCTGATTATAAGACTTGGATTATCGTCAAAGGGAATCTTATGACCTTTCTTACTTGCTAAAAAGGAATTGCTCTGTCATTAGCAATTCCTTTAATCTGTATTAATATCTCTTAATTCCTCAAATGCTTTTAAATAATTTTGGTAGACCTCGACATCAGTCCCGTCTTTTTCTTCACCGAATATTCCCTCCAGTGTTATTGAACTTGATTCTTCAAGTGAACAATCTCTGGTATTCATTATCAATTTCATATATGACTTGAAATAAGCTTTGCTTAGCTTTCCACCATGTTTAATACGCATGTAACAACACTCCTTGTTAGTATATTAAATGGATTGTACTTTAATATCAATTTTGTGATATGTACTGAAGCATATACATCCATGAAAATATTTACATTCCTCCATTGCTTGGATACAATTGTACTAGAGGTGATATAGTAATGGCAGTTGTAACGGTAGATTTCGATGGCACTCTATTCCAAGGGAATTCATTTAAAGTTATGTTTCAGGCAGCGCAAAAGGATTTTAACATTAAACAGTGGGCAGTCGTTGGTGCGGGAGTTATCAAAGCGGCTGTTAATGGAATTTTAAAAGGAAAGAACGCATTCCGGATCAGCTTTTTTAAAGCTTTTGCTAAATCCTTTAAAGGAAAGTCTGAAACAGAAATGGATGAATTTTTCCGTAAGCTAGTGGACATTGGCAGGGAAGATATTCATCAAGGGCTCGTTAAAAAAATTCAGGAACACCAGGAGCAAGGTGATGAAATAATTGTCCTATCTGGTGCACTCCATCCCTTTTTAAAGGCATTTACAAGGGAAGTGAATTTGCAAGTACATATTATTAGTACGGAGTTACAGTATGATCAGAACGGCATTTGCACTGGTGAAATCGGGATTGTGATTAATGGAGATGAAAAAGTAAATAAAGTACGGAAATGGATCAATGATGAAAATAACATCACTGGATCAGTGGAAGTATGGGCATATGCGGATAGTTTAAGCGATTTCCCATTATTTCAATTTGCCAACCATCCAATTGTTGTAAATCCAGATGAAGCAATGAAAAAGCTAGCTGAAAAGTATAATTGGCCGATATTTAAGTCTGCTTGAAATTGTTCATATGTCGGAAAAGTTGCATAAATAATAAAACGTCATTCCAGATGGGATGACGTTTTTTATGATGTTATATTTAGTCAGACATTGCTGTGTCTGTGATTTGTGTGTATTATTACCCAATTTCTTTAAGGAATTTTTCAAAAAAATAATTTTACCATTGTAAAACGCTTACATCTATTATATAATTTCACTAAATCGATTTAGTAAACCGTTTTAGTAAGGAATAAGGGAGATTATCATGAGTAGGAAAATGACGATTGCAGATGTGGCTGAAAAAGCTGAGGTATCAAAAAGTACAGTGTCTCAATTTTTGAATGAGCGATTTGAATATATGGGTGAGGAAACTCGAACAAGAGTTCAAAATGCAATTTCCGAATTGGAGTATCAACCAAACGTTGTTGCCAGAAGCTTGAAAAAGAAGAGTACATCGACAATTGGTGTTATCGTGGCTAATATTCTACATGCATATTCCACCCAAGTTATTAGAGCAATAGAAAATGTATGTAACGATAATGGCTTTTCTACGATAATATGCAATGCTGACGATAATCCAGAAAAAGAAAAGAAATATATTGAAACTCTCTTAGCTAAACAAGTGGATGGATTAATAGTAGTACCAATAAGTGGTAACTTAGGAACTTATGACAAATTACTGAAGCAGAACTACCCAATTGTCTTTTTGGATCGGCTAGTTGATGGGCTTAATACGGATACAGTTCTTTTAGATAATGAAAGGGCTTCCGAACTTGCTGTTAGTCATCTATTGAAGAATGGTTATAAAGATATAGCCATAGTAACTACATCACTAGTTGATAACGTTACGCCTAGGGTTGAAAGAATAAATGGATACAAAAGTACTCTTAAAGCAAACGGTATAACAGTTAGGCCTGAATTCATTAGAGGGATGGAACTGAACTCGTTCAACCAAGGTCTAGATGCTCTGTTTTCATTGGATAAAAAGCCTGATGCTATTATTTCTGGTAACGACTTGACTCTAATGGAAATATTAAAATATACCTTTGAAAACGATATAGAAATTGGTAAGGATATAGGGTTAATAACGATTGATGAAGTATCATTTGGTCCTATTCATTCACCACCTCTAACGACCATAGCGCAACCAACATTTGAAATGGGTAAAGAGGTGGCAACAATTTTATTGAAAAAAATTAAGGATAAAAAAATAAAAGATCCAGTAATACATCGACATGAACCATCAATAATCATTCGTAATTCAACTAAGAAAGAAGGTGTATCTAGTGAATGATGTTATAACAATTGGCGATGCCATGATTACTTTTGATCCTGATACAACTGGGCCAATGCGCTTCGTTAACTCATTCAAACGAAAAGTTGGCGGGGCAGAATTTAATGTTGCGATTGGATGTGCTCGGCTTGGTTTAAAAACAGGATGGATAAGCCGGTTAGGTCAGGATGAATTTGGCAGATATATTTATAATTTCGCTCGCGGAGAAGGTATTGATGTTAGTGAAGTGGAGCTCATGAATGGCTATCCGACGTCAATTAATTTTAAGGAAATAAATGGAGATGGGTCATCAAATACATTTTACTATCGGGAGAAATCACCAACACTAACGCTAGATTCAAATTCTTTAAATGAAGAATACTTTAAAGAAGCAAGGTTGCTGCATATTACAGGGGTTTTCCCAGCAGTAAATAATCAAAACATTAATACTGTATATGAGGCTATTAAATTAGCAAAAAAGTATAACTTAAAAATATCAATGGATCCAAACATTCGATTAAAGCTATGGGATGAAAAATTGGCTCGACAAACACTATTGCGATGGATGGAAGATATTGATTATTTATTGGCAGGAACTGATGAATTAGAATTGTTGTTCGGTACAGAGGATATAGACAAATGGATTGGGAAAGTAAAAGAATACTCAGTATCACATTTATTTATTAAACAAGGTGAACATGGCGCAATGCTGTGGACTGATAATAATTTATATGAACAACCTTCAGAAGAAAATGTAAACGCTATAGATACCGTTGGTGCTGGGGATGGTTTCGATGCAGGTGTTCTTTATGGACTACTAAATCACTGGGGTGCAGAAAAGATATTAAAGTTTGCTAATATTCTGGGTTCAATGGTTGTTGAAGTGGTTGGTGATAATGAAGGGTTGCCATACCTAGAAGATGCCCTGAACAGATTAGAGGAGATAAAGACTATTGAAAGGTAGGGGTCTTGATGATTCAAATAGCTCTCGACCGAATGGGTAAGGAAGAATGCTTCAAGATAGTTGCCCAAATTAATAGATATATTGATTACATTGAAATTGGAACTGGTGTTATAAAGCAATACGGAATGTCAATCGTTCAGGAGATGAAAGAAATGTACCCTGAAAAAGAGATTTTGGCTGATATGAAAACATGTGATGCAGGAAAGCATGAGACGCATCAAGCCTTCGAAGCTGGTGCAGATTATACAACTGTAATGGGTTTTTCGGCAGATAAAACAATAATAGACTCATTACAAGTTGCTGAAGAACACAGAAAACATATTGTTGTAGACTTACTTGGTATAACAACAAAGGATCGTATTTTAGAGTTGAAGGAAATTGGTGTAAAGGCAGTATCAATGCATATTGGAAAGGACATGCAAGGTGAAACATCCTTGGAAATTCTGGAAAATTATCAAGATGTACTTGAAGGCTTTACCATTTTTGTAGCTGGAGGTATTGACCCAGAGTGCGTTCAGTACTTTTCGAAACTAAATCCTAACGTGTATATTATCGGAAGCTATATTACGGGCTCTCTGAATCCTGAACAAGCAGCTAAAAATATGCAGGAGGTGATTGGAAAGTAATGAAGAAAACTCATTTAAAAATTCTTGAGGAACTAAAGCAAGTTGCCGAACAGCTTGATGAAAACCAAATTGAGTCATTTTCAAATGAACTTAATAAGGCAGACCGAATATTTGTTGCCGGTGAAGGCCGCTCAGGTTTAATGGGAAAAGCGTTCGCCATGCGGTTAATGCATGCAGGTTACGACGTTTTTGTCAAAGGTGAAACAATAACGCCGAGTATTCAAAAAAATGATGTTTTGGTGGAGATTAGTGGATCGGGGAATTCAACCTCACTTTTATCGGCTGCTGAACAGGTAAAGAAATCAGGAGCAACCTTATTATTAGTTACAACTGCAGCTGACTCCGAACTTAGTCATCTAGCTGATGAAACTATCCAGGTCCCTGCTGCAACTAAGCTAAGACGTCCGGAAGAACCTGCAACAATTCAACCGATGGGTAATCAGTTTGATCAAAGTGTCCATATTTTACTAGATGCAATCGTAATTTCCTTAACTCAAAGCCGTGATGACATTAATTATTATATGAAGAGGCAGCATGAGAACCTTGACTAGAAAGGAAGATATAGATGACAGACGTAATAGTTCAAGAGAAAGAATTAAAATCACTTGTTGTAAACAAATTAACTGAAGCAAATGTAAGTAAAGAACATGCATTAGTAGTTGCAGATGTTTTGGTACATGCTGACTCTAGAGGAGTAAGCTCTCACGGAGTGTTGCGAACAGAACATTATGTGAAACGAATGAATGAAGGCGGAATGAATCCAAATCCGGATTTTAATGTTGAGGATAGAGGTAAAACAGCAGCATTATTCGATGGTGATAATGGAATGGGTCATGTTATTACTAAAGAAGCGATGGATAAAGCAATTGATTTAGCGAAGAAAAACGGAATTGGCATGGTTGGAATTGTTAACAGCAGTCATTGTGGTGCTCTATCCTATTTTGCAGAACAAGCTGCAAAAGAAGAAGTTGTAAGTATGGTAATGACTCAAACAGACAGTGCAGTGGTTCCATTTGGCGGATCTGAGCCGTATTTTGGTACAAACCCTATAGCATATGGATTTCCAGCAAAAAATAACAAGCCAATTATACTTGATATGGCTACAAGTAACGTAGCATTAGGAAAAGTACTACATGCTAGAGAAACTGGTAAATCCATACCGGATAATTGGGGTGTAGATGCCAACGGGAATCCTGTTACAGATCCTAACTTAGTAAAAAACCTATTGCCTATCGGTGGTCCAAAAGGATACGGACTAGCTCTAACCGTAGATGTACTTTCCGGAATTTTAACAGGTTCTGCATTCGGAACAAATATCGCTACTATGTATGGTGATTATAATAATAACCGTCGTTTGGGACATGTGATTTTAACGGTTGATCCAGGATTATTCATTGAAAAAGATCAATTCCTTGAAAACATTGACAATATGATTGACGAATTACACCAGCTTGAACCTGCAGAAGGGTTTAAATCAGTTATGGTGCCAGGAGAACCTGAGCAATTGAAAGAGAAAGAACGAATGAATAGTGGTATACCTATTCCTGAAAGTATTTATGAATATTTAACTTCATAATCTAATCTTTATTACGTTAAAGGGGGGATTAATTTATTAAATATACTAAATATTCTTAAATGAAAACGGTGACTAAGAGAACAACAAATTATATTTCCAGGGAGGATTAATATTATGAAGAGAGTTATTGGCTTATTAATGGGGCTATCACTAATTTTTATTTTGGCAGCTTGTGGTGGAGATGAATCATCAAATGGGGAAAGCAGCGGTAGTGAAGGAGAAACAACTACTTGGAAGCTTGGTCATTTATCTAATGAAGATCACCAATGGCATAAAACTGCAGTAAAATTTTCAGAATTAGTTAGTGAAAAAACAGATGGTAAATTAGAAATCGAAATTTATCCAAACGAGCAATTAGGAAGTGAAACAGAAGTACTAAATGGTATTGAAGCCGGAACTGTTGATATGACTATTTCTGGTGAAACGATGCAAAACTGGGCACCCGAAGCTGCTCTAATGGCAGTGCCATACGCATTTAAAGATGAAGAACATGTTAAGAGTGTTGTAGAAGGAGATATTGGTGAGGAAATTGAAAGCGCCGTCAAAGAAAAAGTTGGCGTGACACCATTGTACTATCATTTGCGTGCTCCACGTAATCTAACATCAAACGAACCAATTAAATCACCTTCTGATTTAGAAGGATTTAAAATGAGAGTTCCTAACGTTCCATTATTCATGGATTCATGGAAAGAAGCTGGAGCTCGTCCACAGGTAATGGATTTTAGTGAAGTATTTACAGGACTACAACAAGGTGTTATTGATGGCCAGGAAAACCCAGTTGATTTAATTCATAGTGCAAGTTTCTTTGAAGTACAAGACTACGTTAACAAAACAGAACACGTTCGCAGCTGGATTTATGTTGTTGTAGGAAACGAACAGTTAAACTCGTTGAATGAAGATATGCAAGCAGCAGTAAAAGAGGCTGCAGAAGAAGCACAGGCATTCGGCATGGATTTATATAAAACTGAAACAGAAGGATATGTTCAAAAGTTAGAAGATAAGGGCATGGAATTCGTTGAAGTTGATCAAGATGCTTTTGCTGAAGCAATGAAACCAGCGGTACAAAATAGCCTTTCAGAGGAACAATTAGCACTTTATGAAAAAATTCTAAGCGCAGCAGAATAATGAATATCGGGAGCATCTCTTAGTAGATGTTCCCCCCTTAATCTTTTTAAATGAGGTGAAACCATGAAAGCGGTAAATGTTTTCAGCAGGATACTTAAATTCTTAACAGTTCTAACGTTTTCTGCTTTGATTGTAGTTGTTCTTATCCAAATCACTGGTAGATATTCACCATTAACTTTTGTATGGACGGAAGAGTTGTCAAGATACTTATTTGTTTATTCTATTGCATTTGGAGCACCAGTAGCAATGGAGAAAAGGGAGTATATTACAGTGGATTTGCTTGTTGGATTCCTACCAAATAGAATAAAGAAGTTCTATAATGCATTTATTTATCTGGTATTAGGTGTATTTTCAGGAGTGCTTGTTACGTATGCATATGAATTTGCAATGCTCGGAGAGGGGCAAACATCTGCAACTCTGGGACTTGATATGTTTTATGTCTACTTAAGTATGTCAATAACACTTCTGTTTCTAGCTTTGTATAGCTTCTTAAATATAATTCATGTTCTAAAGGAAAATACCGTTAAGAGGGAAGAGGGTGTTGAATAATGATGGCACTGATTTTATTTTTGTCATTTATCGTAATGATTTTTGTTGGTGTTCCAATCGCTTTTAGTTTGGGTTTATCCTCGCTAATTTACCTTCTCTTAACTGATATATCTTTATCGATTATCCCGCAAAAAATGTTTGAAGGGATTAATTCATTCACTTTGCTCTGTATACCTGGTTTTATCTTAGCTGGAAACTTGATGAATGCAGGTGGGATAACAAAAAGAATTATCGCATTTACGAATAATATTGTAGGTCATATTCGTGGAGGTCTAGGTTTAGCAAATGTTGGTGCTTCAATGGGTTTTGCTGGAATATCCGGAACAGCGCTTGCGGATACAGCAAGTATCGGTTCGGTTATGATTCCTTCTATGAAAAAGGAGGGGTATGATGCATCTTTTTCAGTTGCTGTTACATCATCATCCTCAACGATTGGTCCAATTATCCCGCCATCATTGCCAATGATTATTCTGGGTACATTGGCAACAGTATCCATAGGTGACTTATTTATTGCCGGGGTAATTCCTGGAATATTACTTGCTACAGGACTAATGATTGTTACGTATGTTATCTCTGCTAAACGTAAGTATCCTAGGGGAGAACGGCAAAGTTTCCCAGTTATATTCAAGTCTTTTTGGGGTGCGTTTTGGGCCTTAATGATGACGGTAGTTATATTATTTGGCATACTCAGTGGTTATTTCACACCAACTGAAGCATCTATTGTAGCAGTGGTATACGCGACTTTAGTAGGACTATTTATTTACAGGGACTTGAAGATTCGTGAAATGCCAAAGATTATACTAGATTCAATGGTTGGTGCTGCTGGTATTATGGTTCTCGTTGGATTTGCAAATTTATTTGGATGGATATTGGTAAGTGAGCGAATACCACAGTTAGTCGCTGATTTTATCTTATCTATTTCTGATAATCCAATTATAATTATTTTATTGATAAATTTATTATTATTGTTTGTTGGTACATTTATGGAAACTATAGCGGCTATCGTTATTCTTTTCCCTGTACTATTACCAATTGCAACACAGCTTGGTATGGATCCGGTTCATTTTGGTGTCATGATGGTATTGAACCTAATGATTGGCCTGTCAACACCACCAGTAGGGGTATGTTTATTCGTGGCTTCAAGTATTGGGAAAGTATCAATTGGGCGAGCTTCGGTAGCATTATTGCCATTTCTTGCTGTAAGCTTAATTGTATTATTATTAGTGGCGTTCATCCCGGAAATCACTCTGTTTTTACCAAGTCTTTTTGATAATTAGATCGGAGGTATATAGATGAGAGCAATACAAGTAAAGGAGCCACATGATTTACGCGTGGCTGAAGTAGAAGAACCTAAACTAATGAAATCGAATGAAGTAAAGGTTCGTATGAAGGCAATGGGAATTTGTGGGTCTGATATGCACATTCTACATGGGCAGAATCCTTTTGCTTCTTATCCTCGAATTATCGGCCACGAAGTAGCAGGTGAAATAGAGGGTATAGGCGATGCTGTGTCAGGCTTAAACGTTGGTGACAAAGTCGTAATTGAACCAATGACATCCTGCGGTGAATGCTATGCTTGTAAGCAGGGGCGTCCAAATGTATGTGAGCATGTAGAAGTATATGGTGTTCATAGAGAAGGCGGTGGGCGTGAAGTAACTGTAATGCCTGAGAACCTTGTTCATCGTGTGGATTCTTCGCTTGACTGGTCCGAGATTGCTTTAATTGAACCTTTTTCAATTGGTGCACAAGCAACATATCGTGGTCAAATTCAGAATGAAGATATGGTCTATATAATAGGTGCCGGACCAATTGGATTATGCTGTTTGAAAATGGCCTTGAATGCAGGAGCAAAAGTAGCTATTTCTGATTTTAATCAGGAAAGGTTAGATTTCGCTCGTAAGTGGGGAGCAGATCTTATAATAAATCCTCGAGACCAGGATGTTAGCGAAGCACTTTTTAACTGGACAAGTGAAATGGGTGCAAACGTAGTAATTGACGCCGTAGGAACTCCAAAAACAGCTGAGCAAGCAATCGATGTAACATCTGTTGCAGCAAGAGTGGTTTTATTAGGGTTCCATGTAGATGTTTCTCGTATAGCACAAGTAAATATCACAAAGAAAGAGTTAACTATATGTGGTTCAAGACTACAGACGCATCGTTTTCCTAAGGTTGTTGAATTGTTTAATTCGAAAGACTTTGATGTGAAAGACTTAATAAGTCATGAGTTTGCTTTAGATGATGTTCAAGAAGCTTTTAAATTAATGGAAGAAATGCCTTCTGGAGTACGTAAAGTAATAATTAAACTGTAGGATGGCAAAATATTTGGAGGTTTTTTTAATGAATGAAATGTTTAATTTGCATAATAAAATTGCAGTTGTTATGGGTGGTACAAGCACACTTGGTTCATCTATGGCGCTAGGCTTGGCGCAAAGTGGAGCAGATATAGTTTTAACTGGCCGAAATGAGGATAAAGCAAATTCCATTTTAAAGGAGATTAAACAGTATGATGTAAAAGCAGATTTCATAAAATTAGATGTGTTGCAGATGGACTCTATTAAAGAAGCGGCTGAAGCGATTGATAAAAAGTATGGTGGCTGGGACATTTTAATTAATGCCACAGGGGTTAATAGCTCAACACCTTTTTTTGATATAAAAGAAGACGAGTGGGATAGTATAATGGATGTTAATTTGAAGTCTGTAATGTTTACATGCCAGGAATTTGCGCGTAGGAACAAAGAAAGAGAACGAGGTGGAAGCATAATTAATGTTTCTTCTGTTTCCTCCATTACGCCGCTGACAAAAGTAGTAACATATTCTGCTTCCAAAGCTGCTATTAATAGTATTACAGAATTTATGGCACAGGAGCTGGCTCCGGATAATATAAGAGTAAATGCTATCATTCCAGGCTTCTTCCCAGCAGAACAAAATCGCAAAATTCTTACGGAGGATCGTGTGAAATCAATCATGGACCACACACCTATGAAACGATTTGGGAATCCTGAAGAATTACAAGGGGCTGTAATTTGGTTAGCATCTGAAAAAGCAGCTGGTTTTGTTACTGGTTCAATGATAACTGTAGACGGAGGATTTGGTGCAACCAAAATTTAGCAGGGAGTGAATGCTATGCAAATGATCGATACATTACAAAAATTAAAAGAATCAAAAATAGTAGCTGTAATTCGTGCGGAGTCAAGTCAAAAAGCTATTGAATCCTCGGAAGCGTGTATTCGGGGTGGGATTACTAGCGTTGAGTTAACATATACAATTCCTCAAGTGGAAGAAGCAATTAAAACGTTGTCCGAACGCTTTCCTGATGTTCTGGTTGGTGCAGGAACTGTGTTGGATGCAACTACAGCTAGGATGGCAATGCAATCTGGTGCGGAATACATTGTAAGTCCAGGTTTTGATAAAGAAACTGCATCACTGTGCAATCTATATCAAATTCCATATTTGCCAGGGTGCATGACAGTGTCTGAGATGATGACTGCTCTTTCATCAGGCTGTTCAATGATTAAACTATTTCCCGGTGGTGTTTTCGGACCTAAGGCAATAAAGCAATTCAAAGCACCATTACCGCAACTGTCTATTATGCCAACAGGTGGAGTGGATTTATCTAATATTGACGATTGGTTTAAGAACGGTGCTGAAGTTGTAGGAGTAGGGAGCTCATTGATTAAAGGAAGTTTAAAGGATACCGAGAACGCATCCAGGGAATTTGTTTTTAAAGTTTCAAGTTTGAAATAAGTTGATGGGGGTGTAACAATATATGAGAATGATAGTAAGGTGGTTTGGAAAAGGAAACGATACAATTGAGTTAGATCATATCAAACAAATACCTGGTGTAGAAGGTGTGGCATGGGCTCTTCATGACGTGCCAGCGGGAGAAGAATGGCCTGAGGAAAAAATTTTAGAGGTGAAAAAAGAAGTAGAGAATTACGGCTTAAATATAGATGTTGTAGAAAGTGTTAACATACATGAGGATATAAAACTGGGATTACCTTCACGTGAAAAATATATCAATAATTATATCAAGACTATTGAGAATTTGGCAAAAGCGGGTGTGAAAGTTATTTGTTATAATTTCATGCCGGTTTTTGATTGGACACGGACTGAATTGTTTAAGGGAATGGAGGATGGATCAACAGCCTTATTTTTTGAAAATGAAAAAATAAAGGAATCTGATCCAGTGGAACTAGTGGAAATGATTTCTAATAATTCTTCGTTTACTATGCCAGGCTGGGAGCCAGAAAGACTTGAACATTTATCTAAGCTATTTGAACAGTATAAACAGGTAACAGAAGAAGATTTATGGTCCAACCTTCAATACTTTCTTGAAAGAGTTATACCAGTTGCTAAAGAAAACAATATAAAAATGGCGATTCATCCCGACGATCCACCTTGGTCAGTATTTGGTTTGCCGCGAATTATAACCAATAGGGAAAATATCCAAAGGTTTTTAAGACTGGTAGATGACCCGTATAATGGTTTAACTTTATGTAGTGGTTCGCTCGGTGCAAACCCTAATAATGATATTACTAATATGGTTCGTGAATTTTCAGCCCGAATTCACTTTGCTCATATTAGAAATGTGAAAACGTACGATAACGGGGATTTTATAGAAACATCTCATCGTACAAAAGATGGAAGTGTTGACATCAATAATATTGTAAAGGCTTATCATGATACAGGTTTCTCCGGATACGTTAGGCCTGATCACGGTAGACATATATGGGGAGAAAATAGTAGACCAGGTTACGGACTTTATGATCGAGCACTCGGAATTATGTATTTATGGGGATTATGGGATTCATTTGATAGATTTAAAAAGGAAAGTCAGTAAAAGCCGGATAGTGTCTTTCACTATCCGATTTTTTTCTATTATGATAGAAAAGGAGAAAGTGGGATTCGAACCCACGCGACGGTTACCCGCCCTAATGCATTTCGAGTGCATCCCCTTCAGCCAGACTTGGGTATTTCTCCATATTTTACTAGCAGAGATTACGAGGATGCTGGTGAGAGGATTCGAATCTCTTCATTACGAGTGAACATCACTGCCAACTGTGCTACACCAGCCACTTAATTACAATAAAAATAATACTCCAATTTTGTATTTTCTTCAAGTATGTAATTCGTCCATATTTTTACGGATAAATGTTATTATGATTTGATTTATAGCTTTAAAGTAGGATAGGATTTAAAATAAATAATTGTATGTGGAGGTAATAATTATGATAAATAGTCTGCAGGATACAGTCACATTAAATAATGGTGTAAAGATGCCTGGATTTGGTCTCGGCGTCTACAAAGTTGAAGATGGAGAAGTTGCGACTGAGGCGGTTAAGGCGGCCCTAAACTATGGTTACAGAAGTATTGATACTGCGTCTTTCTATGAAAATGAAACAGGAGTAGGAGAAGGAATTAGGCAATCTGGAATACCGAGAGAGGAAATCTTTGTTACGTCAAAGGTATGGAATGATGAGCAAGGTTATGATAATACATTAAAGGCATTTGAATCAAGTCTTAAGAAACTAGGGTTGGATTATCTTGATCTCTACTTAATTCATTGGCCGGTCAGTGGAAAGTTTAAAGACACGTGGAGAGCAATGGAGAAATTGTATGAAGATGGAAAGGTCAAGTCAATTGGTGTGAGTAATTTCCATGTACAGCACTTAGAAAGTCTGTTGGCTGATTGTGATGTTAGACCAGCGATAAATCAGGTGGAACATCATCCTCATCTTACACAACCAGAGCTTAAATCATTTTGTGAAGACAGAAGCATCCAACTAGAAGCATGGTCTCCGCTTAAAAGAGGCGGTCTCTTGGATGAACCGACTATAGTTGAAATTGCCGAAAAATATAATAAGTCTGCAGCACAAGTGATTTTAAGATGGGATATACAAACGAATGTTATTACGATTCCTAAGTCGGTAAAAGAACACCGGATTATCGAGAATGCGAATATATTTGATTTTTCATTAACGGAGGAAGATATCGAACGGATCAGCGGTTTAAATATTAATGATCGCAGTGGTGGAAATCCTGACAGTTTTGATGTTTGATAAAAGCTTGATTGGCTGTTCTTTCCAAAATATATAGAAACTTGTTGGCAGTTAAGAAAGTATAAATCCTTTCTTACTGGATAAGTGCAACTAAGGCTTTCGCTATTAAGGCTTGGCGATAAGTCTAGTTTTCTAAATTTTTGTTTAGTAATCATTAATATGATTTTAGTACCATTAGTAAAGTCCTGTAGTTGACTTATAAACGCAAACTGATTGAAATATTGAAGTTGCTATGATTGCTTTGACTGCCAAACGGCTTAATATTATTATTACTCTAAAACTTGGCTATTCTATTATATTAGTAGAATAGCTTTTTTTAGCAGTTAAGAAAGAATAAATCCTTTCTTACTGCATAAGTGCGACTAAGGCTTTAGTCATTAAAGCTTGGCGATAAGTCTAGTTTTTTAATATTAACAAACAGGTACTTTATGTCGATATTAATAGGAGAGACATAACTTAATATTAAGTTAATAGAGATAGAGGGGAAGTCGGGAATGTTTAAAAACAAATTTAAATTCAACTTCAAGGATGTATCGATTGGGAAGAAGTACGGTCTTATATTAATTTTAGTTTTTATTTTATTTGGAGCTTCAACTGGGACGGCAACAATGTTAATTTCAAATATCGGGGATAATGTTGATGCATTGGAAAGAAGAGGAGACAGGTCTATCAATCTTACTGAAATGGGTTCACTGACAAGGTCTAAAGGTATTCGTATTGTCGAATACCTTGAAAATCAGGATCAGGAAATTGCTGATGAATATGCGGCGAGTAGCAATCAGTTCGATGTTTTGGAAGCTCAGTTGAGTGATAAAATGGATACGAAGGAACAGCAGGAATTATTTGATGAAATTGTTGAGAATGACCAATTGATAAATAAATTGTTTGAACAACGTATTGTTGATGCCATTGAAAATGGTGATGAGCGAACTGCTGAGCACTATGTAACGCAGGCGAACAAACTTAGGTCTAAAACAGTGGGTTTATTGGAAAGTTTACGGGCCATTGTTAACGAGGAACGTGATGCGGCAATAACACAAACAAAGGAAAGTCAGAATTTGACACTTATTATCCAGGTGGCATCTGTAGTTACAGCTATATTCATTGGCGGAATACTTGCTTACATAGTCAGTCGTAAAGTTTCCCGAAACCTGAATAGTGTAGTTGAAGTAAGTAATAAAATTGCCGATGGTGACCTGACTGTGCAAAAAATTGATTATAAGGGAAAAGATGAAATTGGAAAGCTTGCTGCGGCTGTGAACACAATGAGTGCAAACCTGCGAAATGTAATTCAGCAGGTAGCAAATGTTTCGGAAACGGTAAACAGCCAAAGTGAGGAACTTACCCAGTCGGCCAATGAGGTAAAGTCAGGATCTGAACAAATTGCCACAACTATGCAGGAGTTATCCTCTGGTTCAGAAACACAGGCTAACAGTGCAAGTGAACTATCAACGGTTATGGGGTCATTTTCAACCAAGGTTATGGAAGCAAATGACAACGGAGAACGTATCCAAAGAGCATCAAATGACGTACTTGGTATGACAGATAAAGGTAGTCAGCTGATGGAATCTTCTACAGAACAAATGATCAGGATAGACCAAATTGTAAAAGATGCTGTTGAAAAAGTAGAAGGTCTGGATTCCAAATCCAAGGAAATATCCAAATTGGTTTCGGTAATTAAAGATATTGCCGAACAAACAAACCTTCTTGCGTTGAACGCAGCAATTGAAGCTGCCCGGGCAGGTGAGCATGGAAAAGGCTTTGCTGTAGTAGCTGATGAGGTTCGGAAGCTTGCTGAACAGGTTTCCGTTTCTGTTACGGATATTACAGAGATTGTGGCAAGTATTCAAAATGAATCAACCGCAGTATCTGAATCGTTACAAGGCGGATATCGTCAGGTTGAACAAGGAACATTACAAATCAAAACAACAAGTGAGACATTTAATGGAATAAACACAGCCGTTAAAGAAATGGTTAATAGTATAAACACTGTGTCTGAAAATTTATCCGAAATTTCCGCAGGGAGTCAGGAAATGAATGGATCTATTGAAGAAATTGCATCTATTTCTGAAGAATCTGCTGCGGGCGTTGAGCAAACTTCTGCATCGGCGCAGCAAACTAGCAGTTCAATGGAGGAAGTTGCAGCAAGCTCAGAGGACCTTGCCAAGCTGGCAGAAGAATTGAATGGATTAGTAAGGAAATTTAAACTATAAGGATTAATTGAAAAAGGATCGCTCGCTATTATTGCGAACGATCCTTTTACTATTTTAGCTGTTTTGTTCAATTGCTTTATTCCCTAGCTGCATGATTGTCATATCATCCATTGGTGGGTTATGGATACCTGCTCTTACGTTACGATAATGGCGCTCCAATGGGTTTTGTTTGGATAGCCTACGTGCTGATCTACCCTAACCTGCATCATTAGTGATAATTCTAGAACTGCTTGACAAGTTTTTTATTCAAGCAGTTCTATTTATTTAAAATGAGGAATAGGTTTTTTAATAATAAGAGATATTTTCAGATTTATTGAAAGCGCTTTTATAAACAGGCGTTTTAATTGAAGACATGCATCTTGGTTCAAAAGGTACCTACCTTTAGGAATTTATTATTACAAATATAAGAGGAGGTTATTAGTTCATGAAAAAGTGGCTGGCCGGTTTTATGTTTTTAGGGATGCTTTTTGCAGCAGCTTGTGCAGATAGCTCAAGTCAGGAAGAACAGGATAGTGATGATTCGTCATCGGCGTCTGAAGCAACTGAGCTTAGTTTTATTCATTGGAGGGGTGAAGATAAGGAGGTATTTGAAGATATTATTGCACAGTTTGAAGAAGAAAATCCTGACATCGATATTAAGATGAATATTTATCCGTCCGAACAGTATCAGTCAAACGCACAGCAATTGCTTCGTGATGGATCTACCGGTGATGTGTTCACATCATTTCCGGGATCGCAATTTGAGGCAATGAAGGAAGCGGGTTTGTTTACCGATTTAACGAATGAAGACTTTGTTGGTAACTTTTCGGAAGGACCTATTAGCGTTGGTCAGGCTGATGGAAAACAACTAGCCATCCCGTATCAGCTTGTATTTAATATGCCTGTTTATAACAAGGGTATGTTTGAGGAATTAGGACTTGATGTTCCAAAAAGCTGGTCACAGTACCAGGAAATGGTGGATACATTGATCGAAAATGATATCGTTCCTGTTGCATTTCCAGGTGCTGATATCGGGCCGAACCAAACGATGAATAGCATGATGATGAACAATGCGAAAGATGAAGAAGTTTTTCAGAAACTTGAAAGTGGTGAAGAGTCACTGACAAATGATTGGTGGACTAACACATTAGAAGACTTTCAATATTTCAATGAGAATGGCTACTTCCAGGAAAACGCATTAGGGACAAATCAGGACTCTGCCATGCAAATGGTTGCAAATGAGGAAGCAGCAATGCTGGCTACCGGTTCCTATCATATGGCTGCGTTAAAGGAGTTGAATCCGGATCTTAAATTGGGCCTTTTACCGCCAATTACGGTACCGGAAAATGAAGTAGAGTACGAAGGTATCCATACGGCTACGTTTATGCTCGCAATTAACAAAAATTCCGAAAAGAAAGAAGAAGCGAAGCAGTTTATCAACTTTTTGAGCCAACCTGAAATTGCTTCTCAGTATGCTAATGGAACGGGACAGCACTTAACTGTAAAAGATGTGGAATATGAATCAGAGGAACTTCAGAATACGGCGCATTGGATTACTGATAAAAAGACACGCTTCCAGCCAAGGTATTTAATCACAGAGGCTGCTGTGGAGGATGCTGTACTTGGATCAATTGAAAATGTTTTAGGTGATGCCTCGCCGGAAGATGCTGCTGCAGAAGCACAGCAGATTGTTGAGGAAAATATAGAGTAAATGACAAGTAAGGCTCGCTTATAAGTAATTTCGAGAAGGATTGATTTCATGAAAATTTCAAAGGCGATTTATCTGTTTTTTATTCCGGGTTTGATACTGTATTCGATATTCTTTTTGTTTCCGACAGTTAGCGCATTATATTATTCGTTTACTGATTGGGATGGAATAAGTGCTGATTTTAATTATGTCGGATTTGCGAATTATGAACGTGCGGTTACGGGCGATAGTATCTTCATGAAGTCTGTAGGCAATAACTTGGAGTTTATGATTTTCGTCGCCATTTTTCAAACCTTGGCAGCTTTGATATTCGCTATTATTCTGGTTAAAAATACAAAAGTGAATTACTACCTGCGAGCCTTGTTTTTCTTCCCGACTATTTTATCATCTGTTTCGGTTGCTTTTATATGGGCGTTTGTTTATGACCCGAATTTGGGGATTTTAAATCAATTATTGAATCTTTTAGGGATTGGATTTTTGACACAAAATTGGCTTGGTAACGGTGATATTGCGATTTATTCGTTGGCTTTTACACAAGTTTGGTTCCATGCAGGTCAGATGCTAATCATTTTTGTAGCTGGACTGCATGCCATTCCGAATGATTTATATGAAGCGGCCAAAATGGAAGGAGCTTCTAAATGGCAGCTATTCCGAAAAATCACCTGGCCATTGCTGGCACCGTCAGCGACGATTGTAATAGCCTATACAACAATACAGTCGTTTCAGGCTTTTGATTTAATCTTCGCTTTAACTGGCGGTGGGCCAAATTATTCGACAGAAATTATATCCACTTACATTTATACCGTTGCTTTCAGAAATTATGATTTTGGATATGCGTCGGGTATTTCAGTCATCTTTATGTGTATTATTGCGTTGATTACGTATATTCAGTTTAAGGTGCTGCGATCCAACCGGGTATCTTACTAGGGAAGGGGGCAATGCGCTTGTTTATTAGAAAGTCTGCGGTACTTATATATGCCGTTCTGATACTTGTACCGCTTTTAATGGTCGTTTTGACATCGATGAAAACATTGGAGCAGACGTTTGATAATCCGTTGGGAATACCGGTAGATGGTCTCATCATCGATAACTTTATCAACATCTTTCAGGAACAGACGATGGCAGGCTATTTTGTGAATAGCTCGGTCGTGACCCTTTCCTCGGTATCGCTCACCTTGTTTTTCGCTGCCATGATTGCTTTTGGCATAACACGGCTTAATAACTGGAAGGGGAATGTACTTTTCGCATTGTTTACGGTCGGCATGATGGTTCCGCCCCAGGTGAATATGGTTCCGTTATATTCACTTGTTTTAGATTTAGGATTAACAAACAGTTTGTTAGGGCTGATTTTAGTTAATATAGCTTCCACATTACCTGTTGGTGTTTTTATTCTGACTGGTTTTATGAAGACACTGCCAAAAGAACTATTTGAAGCGTCCACCATTGATGGTGCCGGCAACTGGCGGATTTTTTCAAAAGTCGTTATTCCATTATCATTGCCTTCACTTTCAGCCACTGCCATCTTTTTGTTTGTGATGCACTGGAATGATTTGCTGTTTCCATTGCTGTTTATTACAGATAATGCATATAAAACACTGCCGCTTGCACTACTGGACTTTCAAGGGCAGTATTCCACGAATTACCCAATGTTGTTTACAGGAGTACTGATTGCATCCATTCCAATGGTCATCATGTATATCTTTTTACAACGTTATTTTGTTGCAGGCATGACATCCGGTACGGTCAAAGGCTAATTTTTTAGGCTATTTCTAAAAGATTTGTTGTTTTTGAAGAAATATTTAAGCATATATTATTCACAACCGTATACACGAAGACTCCTGGGGGAGCAATTGAAATTTATTTTCCACTTCACATAGTAAAGAATGAGTGAAATGTTATGTTACTTCCTACTATAAGATGATTATTGAATGAAATATGGGAAGTGATTTTCACTTGGTTAATAATACGGTAGTCTTTCAGTGGCCTCGAACAAAGGCATCGGTGAGACCTCGCAGTGCGATAGCAATCTTTTATGCGCAATATCACAGCACTAACTTGTTACACGACGAGCAAAAGAAGGACTCTACAGTCGTCTCCCGGAAAGTGAAGTGTATACGGGCTGCGGGTACAGATAGTAACAAACTATAGGAAAAGAACCATTTTTTATCACGAAATACCAGGGAGGAAGTGATTGCAATGGGAAAAATATTATACCTGCCAATCGGAAGAAAAACGTTCGATCTGGAAACCGGCGAGAAGGAGCGGCAAAATAGTTCTGCCCTTTTGCATGACTTGACCGATGAGCTGATTGAACCGGAAAGAATCATTACAGCTCCTAGTGCATTGCAAAAATTTCTTCTAGATATAAACATTGATGAGGTTGCCGTTACGATTTATCAAAGCGTCACATTTGCTGATGGTCAATTTATCAGGATGTTGTTGGATCATTCCTCTGCGCCTGTAATTGTATGGTCCATACGAGAACCAAGCGTTGGTGAGCGGTTACGGCTTAATTCACTGACAGGCGGAAATAGCACTTGTCATGTCTTGAAAAGTGATCGTCATCCTTATACATTTGTGTTTGGTAATTCAGAGGAAGCACAGGTTCAACGAAATATAAAACAACAACTTAACATACGAACGTTGATTGACCGGATCAAGAATTTTAACATTGGCGTCCTGGGTGATCACCAGCCAGGGTTTTATTTTTCAGGAACAGATGAGAAACAACTGAAAGATCAATTTGGAATCGATGTGATCCGGATGGATTTACAGGAAGCGTTCGCTAAAAGTAAACAGATGCCTGAGGAAAAATGGGAAAAGGAGATTAGCCGTGCCAAGGAGCAAGTTATTGGTTTGAACGCAACTGATGAAACGGTTAAACGATTTGCACAGTTCTCAGCTTTTGTACGGGAAGAAATACATCGGAGAAATATTTCTGCACTTTCTATTCGCTGCTGGCCGGAATTTTTTAATGAACTTGGAGCTGCTGCATGTTCGACATTGTCCCAATTCACGGAGGATGGGGTTGTCTCCTCTTGTGAATCGGATATCCATGGAGCCCTCACAATGTATATTTTGCAAGAATTGTCAGGGGGGGAAGCGCCATACCTAGGTGATATGGTGCATGTAAATGAAGCTAGTAATTCCGTTGTATTATGGCACTGTGGAGCAGGAGCGTACTCATTGGCGCATCCTGAGCAGGGCGCTCAGCCTGGTGTGCATCCAAATCGCGGGCTTGGATTTACGATGGAATTCGGACTTAAACCAGGAATAGTGACTATCTTTCGTGTCGGCTATACCACTGGAGGATACAGACTGCTTGTTATGAGGGGGAAGGCACTTGATACCCCACAACGTTTTAATGGAACTTCGGTCGAGGTTGAACTGGAAACGAATGTGACGGAGACACTTTACGGTCTAATGGAAGAAGGGTTCGAACCTCATTACGGATTGGTTTATGAAGATGTTGTTAGTGATTTAATGGAATTAGGTAAACAGCTGCAATTACCAGTATCTGTATACACGTTGGATTGAAGGGAGCTAAGGAATCAATGAAGCATATTGCCATTGGGCAAGCTGGAGGACCGACAGCAGTTATTAACGCCACGTTGGCAGCTTTTGTCCGTGCGTTATATAAGGATCACTCCCTTACATTCATTAGGAACGGTTTTGAAGGGTTAGCAAAAGAAAAGTTTCTGCAAGCTAGTGACAACGTGATTGACAATATATTGGCACATGAAAAAGTGCCTGGTGCATCTCTGGGTGCCGGCCGCTATACATTAAGTGAGGAACAAATAAGCCAATCTGTACAGGTACTCCAAGATCTCCAGATTGATACGCTTGTCTTCATTGGTGGAAACGGAACCATGGAGGCAATGGACAAAATAAAAGATGAAGCTATTCGTCAGCATTTTCAGTTGCAACTATTAGGTCTCCCCAAAACGGTGGATAATGACTTGGCAGGAACAGACCATTCTCCGGGTTTTGGGAGTGCTGCCAGATATGTGGCACAAGTGACAAGGGATATGGGACGTGATCTCTTGGCTATGAATAATTTTGAACAAGTACGGATTATTGAAACAATGGGCAGAAACGCTGGCTGGTTGGCGAGAGCTTCTGGTTTTCTCAAGGAATACGAAAACGATGGTCCCCATTTTATCGCATTGCCTGAAAAGCCGTTAAGACCTGAGATTTTATTTCATCATATTAAAAAGGCAACTCGGGATTATGGTGTTGCGCTGATTGTTGTAAGCGAAGGGGTATGCTGGGATAAAGGAAGCCAAATAGAGAGAGAGCGTGTAAATGGTCATTCCGTTTTGGGAGGGATTTCAAAGGAGATTGAAAATAAGGTTAATGAACACATGAATGTCATGGTACGTGCTGAATTGTTAGGAATGAATCAAAGAAGCTGCTCTGCTTCCGTTTCAGCAACTGATTATACCGAAGCCATTCAAGTCGGCAGTGTGGGAGCCCGCTGGCTTAGAGAAGGAGCGACAGATGTCATGGTATCTCTCCAGCGTTCCGAAAATACTGCATATGAATCAGTGTTTACACCAGTTTCCCTTAAAACGATTGTTCAAAGCGGGGAAAGAAAACTTCCAGCAAAATTTTTGAATGACCAGGCAGCGTATAATGAATGGCTGAGCCCACTGATTGGTTATGACTTATCCTCTTATCCGCCGCCATTGCAAAGGAGATAAGTTGATGTCTGCAAATAAATTAGATCATAACTCAAATAAGGCTTTATATCTTCAAATTAAGGATGTATTGGTTAAACGCATTCAGGATGGTGTGTGGGGAGAACAAACACTGATCCCAACCGAACGGGAATTAATGAAAGAATTTGATGTAAGCCGAACGACTATTAGGCAAGCGATTTCTGTTCTTGTACAAATCGGATTACTGGAAAAAACACAAGGCAGAGGTACGTTTGTTAAACCTCAGAGATTAGTAGGGAGTTTAGGCCGCCTTAAAGGATTTGCTGAGGAGGTAGTTGAAAAAGGTCAAATTCCTCAATCAAAACTGATACGAACGGAATTTAGTGATATGCTATTTACTGAAAAATCAATGTTAGCTGTTAAGGAAGATCAACCTATTCTTTTAATAGAAAGAATCCGGTTTGCTGATGATATGCCAATTGCTTTGGAGCGAACGTGCTGGCCATATAATATTGGGAGTATTTTAATGCAATACGACCTGAATGCAGCAAGGTATTATGAAATTTTAGAGAACCACAATATCTATCTTCATAAGGCAAGCGAAAAAATTTATGCGATTAATGCAACGCAGGACGAGGCAGATTTACTGGGTATAAGGCCCGGTGAGGCGATGCTTGAGATGAATCGTTTAAGTTTTGGTATGAACAACCACCCGATTGAATATACGAAAACAAAATATCGCAGTGATCAGTATCATTATGATATTGAGTTAAACAGATAAAGGAGGTAAGTTAAAAATGCCTTTTCTGAATGGCAAGCTATTATTAGATCATGCTTATAGAAATGGTTATGGAATAGGTGCTTTTAGTGCACACAATGCCGAAACTGTTCAAGCTATAATTGAAGCGGCAGAAGAGGAACAGTCACCTGTTATGATTCAGGTAGGACAGAAAGTTATTCAAACCTTAGGCATGGATCCAATGAAATTATTAATTGATTGGTATGGGAGGGATACCACCGTTCCAATTACTAATCATCTTGACCATAGCAGTGATTTTCAACAAACGATGAAAGCGATCCAATTAGGGTTTCAATCCGTTATGTTTGATGGCTCGTCCTTATCATTTGTTGAAAATACAGCGTTAACTAAAAAAGTTGTGGCTATAGCCAGGGCGCTTAACATTGGTTCAGAAGGTGAAATTGGAAAAATTGGAGGAACAGAAGATGATATAACTGTTCATGAAAAAGATGCCCTAATAACTACAACAGAAGAAGCTGTTTCATTTGTACAAGAAACGGATGTGGATTATTTAGCAGTATCTATTGGCACTGCACATGGTCTTTACAAGGCAGAACCAAAAATACGTTTTGAAAGATTACAAGATATAACAGAAGCTGTACGACGGCCAATTGTTTTGCATGGTGGTTCTGGTGTACCTGATGAGCAAATAGAAAAGGCTATTTCATTAGGTGTTGCTAAAATTAACGTGGATACCGAATTGAGGCAGTCTTTCACTTACGGTATTCAAAAAGTGTTCGAGGAGAACCAGCAGGAATTTGTACTCGCTAATTCACTTGGGACAGGTAAAACCTATATGAAAGAGAAAGTAAAAGAAAAAATAAATCTATTTGGGAGCCAGAATAAGGCTGCGGATGTCCTTCAAAATTATTCCATTCCGGCGTGTCGACTGTAAGGAGGTGTATCAGGTGGTGAGTGAAACAAATAATAATTTTTATACTGGTTTTTTTAAGTCAGACTATTTAACAGAGAAAGATAAGTATTTATTCTCAAAAACTCCCCCTAAGTATAAATTTAATGTAATTGGTGCAGGTATGATTGGCCAGGAGCACATAAAGGTTACAATGTTGGAGGGACGGGCAAAAATCAATGGTATCTTTGATCTTAATGAAAACAGTATAGAGAATACCTGTCATTTTTTTCGGCAGGAGTATCCGGGTAATGAATTGAAAGTTTATGATACGTTAGAAAGTGCTTGTCAGGATTCGGAAGTTGACGGGCTAATTATTTGCACCCCTAATTATACACATGTTGACATTGTTAAAGAGGCAGTTAAGTCAGGAAAACATATTTTATTAGAAAAGCCGATGGCGACAACATTAAAGGACACCTGGGAGATAAAAGAGATAGCAAAAGACTACGATTCTATTTTTCAAATTGGTCTTCAATACAGACATAAACCTATTTATACGGAAGCCATTCACGAAATGCTGGAAAGAAATTCAGCAGGAAATATCAAAAATATAAGTATTGTAGAGCATCGTGTGCCATTTTTGGATAAGGTCAATCAGTGGAATAAATTTTCGGAATACTCTGGGGGAACACTGGTTGAAAAATGCTGTCACTACTTTGATCTATTAAACTTATTCGCACAATCGAGGCCGGAAAAAGTTTACGCAACAGGCAGCATGGATGTCAATTTTACGGATTTTTATTATAAAGGTACCAAGTCGAATATTATCGACAATGCGATGGTCACGGTAAATTACGAGAATGGCATCAAAGCCCAATTTCAGCTCTGTATGTTTGCACCTATGTTTTATGAAGAATTAACAATATGCGGTGACGGAGGCAGACTGAAAGCGTACGAAAAAGAGGATTTTTTACCTATAAACGGTGACAGAACGTATCTGGAAGTATTAAGTGGAGAAAACGGAACAGCAAAAACAGCAGTCCCCTGCTACCCAACAGTCATTCAGGGAAGTGGTCATAGTGGCGCCACATATTATGAGCACAAGTATTTTATCGATAACATAGAGGGTAATTATAAAGCAACAGCCACAGTGGAAGAAGGTTTTTGGTCCATTGTTGTCGGGGAAGCTGCTGACCGTTCCATAAAAAACGGTGAGGTAATCAATGTAAGTAATATGTTGGAACAAGATATTTATTCGAAACTATTGGAATGATATACAACCATGTCTTTAGATAGGAGGGGATATGTTGAAATTCAGTTATATTTCGCATCTTTATTGTCCGAAATGTGGAAATACATTTGGGACCAGCGAGCAGCATCAAGTATGCACTTGTGGTTCACCTTTATTAGTAACATATGACTTGGAAAAAATGAAGAAGAATGTAGCACCCGGTGAATGGGGTACAAGGGAACTTACATTATGGCGGTATCACGAATTACTGCCGGTTGAGGAAGAAATTAATGTCGTTTCACTGGGAGAAGGTATGACTCCATTAATCCCGTTGCGGAAACTTGGAAATGATATGTCCATTGGAAATCTGTACATGAAGGATGAGGCATTGATCCCGACAGGTACGTTTAAGGCAAGAGGGGCAGCCGTTGGTGTATCGAAGGCAAAAGAAGTTGGCGTTAAGGAACTAGTAATGCCGACAAATGGAAACGCTGGTGCAGCATGGGGTTTATATGCTGCCAGGGCTGGTATAATAGCTACCATTGTGATGCCGACAAATGCTCCCAAAATCACCCGAAATGAAATCGCTCTATCAGGAGCCAATCTTTATTTAGTGAATGGACTCATCAGTGATGCCGGAAAAATAGTAGGAAAAGCGGTCAAGGACTATAACCTTTACGATGCCTCTACATTGAAAGAGCCCTATCGGATTGAAGGAAAGAAAACAATGGGGCTGGAAATCGCTGAACAGCTTAATTGGAATATGCCTGATGTCATTTTATATCCAACTGGTGGCGGCGTTGGTCTGATTGGAATTTATAAAGCTCTGAACGAATTAAAGGAATTAGGCTGGGTCAAAGGAAAGCTTCCCCGATTAGTAGCTGTTCAATCAACAGGATGTGCGCCTATTGTCGAGGCATGGGAAGAAGGAAAACACGAATCTGTGTTTTGGAAGAATTCCGAAACCGTTGCATTCGGTATCAATGTCCCGAAAGCATTAGGAGATTTTCTAGTGTTAGATGCTATTTATAATACCGATGGCTGCGCGATTGCGATCGATGACGAATCGATGCTTAAGGAACAGGAGAAAGTGGCTTACATGGAAGGATGTTTTATTTGTCCAGAAGGTGCTGCTACATTTGCAGCGATTCGCAGCTTAAGAGAAAGCGGGTGGGTTGGACAGGATGAAACTGTAGTTGCTCTGAACACAGGAGCTGGTATTAAGTATCCGGATATTATTGAAGTGAGCCCGGGGATGTTGGGTAAGGAGGATTCGATTAATAAGTTGGAGCCTGTCTATAAAGGAGATTGAAGCTGCTGGTTTATAAGACTGGTGGCTTTTTTTAATGGTTTTACAAAATCTTTTTGGGGAGTAATTCTGCATATTAACGGATACTTAAGGACTTGCTCGAGCGAAAAAAGGTGAAATTTGACGATGCTCATGGTAATTTCACTTTGCATACACCGGAAGTTCATTCATGACTGATTTCGAAAAGTTTGCGGAACAGAATCCCAAATTCAGTTTTGTTCCTGTCATGATGAAAGCCGATTCAGATGAATGGGGCGGAGAGAACGGTTACATTGATGCAAAATTGTTGAAGCGTTACGTGTCAGATGTCAGCAAACCAATCTATTATCTTACCAGGCCGGCTGGTATGGTGATGGCCATGTATGACATGTTTGTTGAAGAAGGTGCGAATGCGGATGATATTCGTGCTGAGGAGTTTTCGGGGTATCGATGGTTACTTATCACTTGAAACAAAGATTTTAGACTAGGTAAATTATATAATATTTCGCCTATTTTCGAATAAAATGGTATTAACGGCATTTGCAAAGGAAGAATCTAATGAACAACCTAGGAGTAAACCTGCCAATTTCATCAAATATACTCTTACGCATCTTTGAAAAAAGACTGGCCCGGCAAAATTCTGTACAGGACCTATCTATATGCATGCAAGATGATTTAATACGGTTCAGCGGCGTAGCTAAAAAGCTGATTTTTAACATGAATTTTGAAATAGATTTAAAGCCAATACATGCGGACAAGCGAGTGCTGTATTTTCAAATTGATAGGATAACACCGCTTAATTTAGGGTGGCTGAAAAGTAAAATATTTAACAGACCACCTTTTTTACACTATAAAAAAAATACGATAAGGATTGATTTGAATTGTATTGACAGGATTAGAGATATACCGGTTGGCAATGTAAAAGGGTTCAAAGTTAACGGAGATAAGTTATGGGTTAAATTAGGAATGTAATTGCCCAGTCAATTAGGAGGGGTAAGATGAGGATAGTGCTGCTGTTGGTGGTCACCTTTGGTATTGGTTTTACCATATATCTTTTCATTGATAAGTCTCCTGAGGATTATGCGGTTGAGGCAATTGACATGTTTTATGCATATGAACAGGATGGGGCCTTTTCCGATTCCTGGGCAATGTTCCATCCATTAATGCAAGAAAAGTTTGATAAAGGGCACTATCTGCAGGATCGCGCGCACGTGTTCATGAATCACTTTGGGGTTACTACGTTTACTTACTCCTTGGATGAAGCAGTGGAAGTAAAGAACTGGAAAATTGAAGAAGGAGCAGAACCGATTGATCTTGTTTATAAATTGACTGTCATACAAGAGTATAAAGGTAAATATGGCCGGTTTCATATTGTCCAGGATGTTTATGCGACGATGGTTGAAGGGGAGTGGAAAGTACTCTGGGACTACAATAAGTGAACCTGTATTCTTCTATTAGTATGTACTAAGAAAATTGAACACTTTGACATGGTGAGGGGTCGAGCGACGATGCCCCAAAGTCGAGCGACAACGCCCCAAAGTCGAGCGACAACGGACCAAAGTCGAGCGACGATGACCAAAGTCGAGCGACAATGCCTCAAATTCGAGCGACGACGCCCCAAAGTCGAGCGAACAACGGACCAAAGTCGAGCGACAACGCCTCAAAGTCGAGCGACAACGGACCAAAGTCGAGCGACAATGCCCCAAATTCGAGCGACGACGCCTCAAATTCGAGCGGCAATTTTATATAAATAGATTTTCCATGGGGATTCACTATTTTCGAAACTCCGCTCAAATATAAGCCCATTCTCTTCGTTATTCAAAATAGGCAGGGCAGACAACACATAGTCTCCACCTAACATAGACAGTGCCTCAGTATTTATATTGAGATTTTCCAATTCTTTGTTACTATGTTTTGTGAATCGATAATTTTCGCCGAGCTCACTAACATACATATACAGTCTGCCGCCCCAGGTATCGAAATAATTCTTAAGATTAGAGTTTTTTTCAAGTTCGGGTGCGATTATTTTTCGGAATTTGTGCTTGTATTCTAATGGAAAACTGTTGTTATACGTATCAAGTGTATAGAATCCGTTATATTGAGCAATGGTTGGGTGCATAGCGATGCTGACAACGCTGTATTTGGATTGGTCCTTTCCAATATAACTTTCAATCGAATCAAATAAATTCTCTGAATAAAATTCAGCAAATGTGGGAGTGCCCAGTTTACTGTATTTATTTTCTTCATTTAAATAAAACACGATGCCACATTGCGCAACAATTAACGCTACTACTAAAACTTTTCCAAATCGGAGATGCTTCCATAGAATCCACAATGCCAATGCAAAGCAGATATACCAAATCACTGGATCGAGAAAATGTATCCTGCTGAAGTTAAACGTGTTCAGAATCATAATTTGATCCTTTAATACACGCCATCCTTCCCAATACCAGAATGCGTACCAGAGTGAAATCAAGGAGTTGAATATAAATAAGCTAGGTAATATTTTCGGTTTCAGGTTACGATATGCTGCAACAAGGAACGCAACACCGATAACAGGGACGATGATTTTGGTGTGGACTGCCATGTCGTGCGTATGTCCGTTAACGAAATTATGGGAAAATAACTTCAATGTCTCTGCCAAATCATTATGTCCAAGGTTATTTTCTGTCCGGTGCGATATAAATCCATCGCTTAAAAACATGGAATAAAGTAATAAATAATTTTTCATCAAAAAGAGAACTGTCATAGACGTAATCGCGGTAAAAAATGCCCAGTTGGACTTTTTTAATCGTATCCAATCAATTAACCAAATTACGCCCATCAGACCTAAGAAAAATACAAATGTAAGGATAAAACTTGAGAAAAACGGCAGTAACAATAATACTAGCCAATAATATTTATTGATGTTCCACCCATGGTCGCGGATTGTTAAAAATACATGTAAAGCAAGTGGCAGACCTGCAATTGTTAAGAGACCTGATGGCCAAAATGGCAGCAGTGCAAAACATAGTGCTGCACCAACTGAAATTAATGGTGTTTCAATACGATTTCGAAATAAAATATACATGCCATAGAAAGCAACAAACCGCATGATTGTTTGCCCAATCGTATAAGCTGTCATCGGTTCGAAGAGTACATAAAGCCACACCATTGCATCAAATGGGGAGGCAAGTGTACTTCGTGGCAGTCCATTAATCACATTTGGAATTGTTCCTGGTGAAAATAACTGTCCACTTTCAACGAGCAGTTTGTACCAGACAATGTTTGAGTCTAAATTGTCGTGCACGCGAATATGTGTGTCTTCACCAAGAATATAATATGGCAGCAGATAGGCGATAATCACCAGACATGCGAACGTTATTAATTTAGGTGTTGAAAAAAGCTTGTGTATGGGTGACCACATCATCTACAGCCTCTTCTCCTATTCCAAAGTATAATGGTAAGCGAACAATTTTTTCACTTTCAGTTGTGGTGAACTGATCTTCACCAATAAACTTTCCAAACTTTTTCCCTGCATGTGACGAATGTAGCGGCACGTAATGTGTTACGGCCATTATGTCATGTTTTTTAAGGTATTCAATCAGCTCCTGTTGCTGATTGGTTTTTATATAAAACATATGGGCATTGTGTTGGCATTCTGATGGGACGTGCGGAACTTCAACTTCGGGCAAATCAGTTAACCCATCGTAATATTGCTTCCATGCACGTAATCGGCTCTTATTAATCAAGTCGGCATGCTGTAATTGAACAGACAGGTATGCTGCATTTAGGTCGCTCAATAAATAGGATGAACCAACATCGCGCCATGTATATTTATCTACAATTCCTTTAAAGAATTGCTCCCGGTTTGTGCCTTTTTCCTGTAAAATTTCTGCGCGTTCGACTGCCTCAGAGTGATTTACGATTAAGGCACCACCTTCACCGCAAGTAAAATTCTTTGTTTCATGAAAGCTAATCGCACCAAAGTGTCCAATGGTACCTAGAGGCTTTCCATTGTACGAGCTGAACAGTGCCTGGGCCGCATCTTCTATAACCCATAGTCCGTAGCGATTTGCAATATCCATTATCGAATCCATATCACAGGATATACCCGCATAGTGAACAACAACTATAGCCTTTGTACGACTGGTTATAGCTGCTTCGATTGCATCAGGTGAGATATTCATCGTATTTGGTTCGATGTCAACAAAGCGAATCGCTGTTCCTCGTAGAGCAAATGCATTAGCCGTTGAAACAAATGTGTACGATGGCATGATTACTTCATCCTTTTCGCCAACTTCCATTAACAATGTGGTCATTTCAAGTGCAGCTGTACATGATGGTGTCAGGATAACTTTCTCGCACTGCAGTCGTGCTTCAAGCCAGTCGGTACATTTTTTTCCAAACGGTCCATTGCCGGACAGCTTTGTTTGTTCAATTGCTTCCTGCATTGCTGCTGCTTCTTCTCCAATAACACATGGTTTATTAAACGGAATCAAATCTATCACCTCACAACGATTGACTTGTAACGATAATGCCCGCAACTATTAACGTTAATCCAACTACTTTTTGTACAGTTATGGGATCCCCGAAAATAATTACGGAAAGCAGAAACACTAAAACAAATGACAGACTCATAAAAGGGTATGCATAGCTGATATTGAATTTTGTCATTGCTGCCATCCAAAAAAGGGATGCGACAAATGCTGAAATGAACCCAGATAGAATCCAAGGGTTGAGTAATAAATGCAAGAGGAAATAAACTTTATCAGTCAATGCTTCTGGTAGTAAGCCTGCTTTATCAATTTTCCATTTTAAAACAATTTGGCCATAAACGGTGAAAAATATTGTGCCAAAAATATAAAGGTATCCCATGATCACACACCTGGGCCGGTTACTTTATGGTAAACGTCGACTGTATTCATAAGCCTGAAGCCAAGTGAATAAAACAGATTTAATGAAGCCACATTAGCAGCTGAAATGGACGTCCGTAACTCGTTATGCCCGTGCTTGAATTGCTCGGCACAGCCTTGACTCGTAAATGCTTTTGCCAGACCTCTGCTTCGGTATTCCTCCTTAATTCCAAGCAGAAGAACTTTGTCATCCTCATAAGCAAAAAAACCTGCTGTATCATCTTCATACATGAGGGCGTAAATCTGATCCTTCTCCTGAAGATCCTTCACCCAATTCATGTAGCGAGTGTCAGCCATCGAATTTGGGATATTGAAATCACGATGAAACCGCCCGTGCTTGAACGATTCTTCTGCTATTAGAATAATCTCCGATGGATTATAATCTTTCGTAATTGATGTGGCATCTTTATCGAAAAGATGTAAATTTTCTTTTTTACATACGGGCTCGATTAATGTGTCCATATAATAAAAACCATATTTTAGAAGGAGCTCCGGACTTTCCAAGGGGCCAATCTTAAGGGTGTAGTGCCCATTATACTTATTTGTTTCCTGAAGCGCTTCTTCACGTGTTCCAGTCACTTCAAATGTGTCCATATTAAAATTTCTCTTGTCCCAAGGGGTTTCCCGTAAATGTTTCATATTATCAGCTCCGTTTGTCGTTATCTTCTGTCGTCTCACGAATTAAATAAAGTGGTCTTGCCTTTGTCTCATTAAATACCTTGCCTAGATAAAGCCCAAGAATGCCAAAGTTGAAAAAAATCAATCCACCAATAAAGTAAATGGAGACCATGACACTGGTCCAGCCTTGTACGGGTTCTGCTAAAAAGAAGTATCTTGCAAATAGATACATCCCATAAAGAAATGATCCCAACGAAATTAAGAAGCCAAATTGAATTGATAAGCGAAGTGGTTTATTCGATTGGGATATGATAGCATCGGTTGCTAGAGTGACAAGTTTTCTTATGTTATAGGAAGTTTTTCCTGCCTTTCTTGAGTTATGCTCGACTTGGACAGTACTCGATTTATACCCCATCCATTGAATGAAAAGTGGGAAGAATCGGTTTTGTTCGCGCATTTGCTTGAATCCATCAACCACTTTTTTGGAACTGATACTAAAGTTGGCAGAGGTATGGTCTGATGTCCCACCTGTAAAATAATCATAAACTGAGTAAAAAAACTGTGATGATTTTCGCTTAAACCAATTATCCTGACGCTGTACACGATTCCCAAATACGACTTCATATCCTTCTTGAGCTTTATCGTACAAAGTTCGGATTTCTTCTGGACGGTCCTGTAAATCACAATCCATCACAACAACCCAGTTACCGATAGCGTAGTCAAGACCAGCAGTAATTGCATGGTGCTGACCGAAATTTCTGGCAAGGTCAATTCCTTTTATGCGATCATCTGTTACGCTTAGCTGTTTAATGGTTTCCCAGGCATTATCAGGACTGGCATCGTTTACTAAAATAATTTCGAACTGGGCAGGGATTTTTTCGATGGTTGTTCTAATACGGTCATAAAGTTGGTTCAAACAAGGTTCGCATCCGAATACTGGAATGACTACAGAGATTGTTGGGTGATTTGTTCCCATTGTTCCACATACCATTCAACCGTATTTTTTAATCCCGTATCCAAATCCATCGCTGGCTCCCACCCTAAGGTTTCCCTTAGTTTTGTATCGTCGACTGCATAACGTCTGTCATGTCCCGGGCGATCTTCTGTAAATGCAATCAATTCTTTACAGCTATGATTTTCAGGTTTTAGATGGTCCAGAATATCACATATTTTCATCGCTAGTTCGATATTCGTAATTTCATTTCCACCACCAATGTTGTATGTTTCTAATGGTTTTGCATTGTGATAAATAAGATCCAATGCCCGGCAATGATCTTGAACATAAAGCCAGTCACGTATGTTTTTTCCATCACCATAGACAGGGATAGACTCACCTTTTAAGGATTTTGAAATAATTGTTGGTATCAGTTTTTCCTCGTGCTGCTTGGGCCCATAATTGTTGGAGCTGCTCGAAATAACAACATTCATCCCATACGTATTGCCGAAGCTTTTCACAAGCATATTGGCACTTGCTTTGGAAGCACTGTACGGGTTACGGGGGTCATAGGGTGTATCTTCATGAAATTTTCCAGCTGTGCCAAGTGATCCATACACTTCATCGGTTGAAATATGATGGAAGCGTCTTGTTGCAAGTTCACCTTTCAATTCCCATGATTCGCGAGCAGCCTGAAGCAATACGGTTGTTCCGAGTACATTTGATTCAATAAACGATGCTGCATCTTCAATGGACCGATCAACATGCGATTCAGCTGCAAAATGGATAACACCATAAATATCGTAAATTGAAAATACACTTTTTATGAGAACTTCATCAGCAATATCTCCTTGAATGAAGTGATAATTTTCAAAATTCTCCACTTCACGAAGATTGGCTGTTGAGCCTGCATAGGTTAATTTATCAACATTTATTAGCTGGTAATCGGGATATTTATTCAGGAAATAATAGATGAAATTTGAACCAATAAATCCATTTCCGCCTGTTATGAGCAATGTTTTATTCATTTTCTACCAGTCCTAACATTGGATTTCGATCAATAGATTCCCAGTATTGTTCTGTGTGTTTACGGTCAGCAATTTCGAGTAAATATTTTCCGTAATCGGTCTTCTCCATTGCTCTTCCTTTTTCCTTTAGTGCTTTCTGGCTCATATAGCCCATGTAATAGGCGATTTCTTCCAGACATGCAATTTTAAATCCTTGACGCTGCTGCGTAATCTTTACAAATTCAGATGCCTCGAAAAGTGATTCATGTGTTCCAGCATCCATCCAAGCAAACCCTCTACCCAATAATTGCACGTCAAGCTGGCTGCCTTTTAGGTATTCTTTATTTAAGTCGGTGATTTCCAGTTCGCCTCGTGCTGAGTATGGTAGTTGTTTAGCAATCTGGACAGCGCGGTAGTCGTAAATATATAGCCCAGTTACGGCAAAATCTGATTTTGGCTGTTCCGGTTTTTCCTCAAGGGAAATTACTTTCTGATTATGATCAAATTCTGCTACCCCAAACCGATGTGCATCTTTTACACGATATCCGAATATTGTTGCGTTCCGATGATTTTCAAGTGCTTTTCTAAATAGGGTCGTGAAACCTTGACCGTAAAAAATATTATCACCTAGGATAAGTGTCACATCATCTTTTCCGATGAAATCCTCAGCTAGAATAAATGCCTCCGGGATCCCATTTGGATCTGATTGTTCCAAGTAGTTAAGGTTGATGCCAAGTGATGAGCCGTCGCCCAAAAGGTCCTTAAAGCGGGGTTTATCTTCAGGTGTGGTAATAATCATGATGTCGGTAATCCCACCCAGCATTAATACTGATAATGGATAATAAATCATAGGCTTATCATAGACAGCAAGTAAATGTTTACTAATACTGTCGGTACTCGGAGAAAGCCTCGAACCGCTACCCCCAGCAAGAATAATCCCCTTCATTAAAATCACTCCTTTGGTAGTGGTGGTGGTGCCTGTCACTTCCCGTTTTTTGTCGGTTTATGTTAAATAATATTTCGCTTACAGAAATGACTCTGTTAACAAGTATATAACCTTTTTAGCGCTGTAATAATCTTACAATTACGTTGCATTTTTATTACGAATAAGAGATTGTTTTTCTAGTGAAGATGGGATATATTGTTTGTAATTGAAGTCTGTCTTGTTCAGTAGGTTAATAGGTATTTAGAGGAGGCGACGTATGACCCAAAGAATTGCCATATTGATTTTACATGGAGCAGGTACACCTGATAAACATTTTGCTGAGAAAATGATTAGACGTATTTCGAATCGTTTTGAGAAAAAGTTAGGGGTAAAGAGCTCAGAGCTGGAGTTTGAGCCTGTGTTCTGGTCGGCTATTTTTGCAGGTGAGCAGGAGGAGCTTTGGAATAATCTGCAACAGGATCAGGATTTGGATTATACACGGATGCGCCGCTTTATAATTGATTTTTTATCCGATGCTGTTGCGTACCAGCCTACGAGTTCGGGTGGGCAAAACTATGATAAGGTTCATACGCTGGTTGCTAAAGCGATTCGAAAATTGAAAGAACGGGCTGGACAAAACGCACCACTTTGTGTCATCAGTCATAGCCTTGGAACTGTAGTTGCGAGTAATTATTTTTATGATTTACAGTTCAGACGTGAAAATATGGGTGTTGAAACGAAAACGTGTACCCACCAGACACCGATTGAACAATGTGAGACGCTAACTCTCTTTTATACGATGGGAAGTCCAATGGCATTATGGTCGATGCGATATATTGATTTTGGCTCGCCAATCGCTGTTCCGTCACTTGATTTGGAGAAATTTTACCCAGGTTTAAAAGGAGAATGGCTTAATTTTTATGATAAAGATGATATTCTGGCATATCCACTTAAGGGGCTGAACGGTGAATATAATCGGGCAGTGAAAAAAGACGTTGGGGTAAATACTGGAGGATTGCTGACAAGCTGGAACCCGCTTTCGCATACGAAATATGATACGGATCCGGAAGTGGTTCGTGCTATTGTTGAGGGGCTAATCAGGACATGGAAGGTTGTGAATGACTAGGCTTGAACTTGTTCTTTTCTAAGCAAGTCTGTTCTCCAATCTCTTATCGTTAAATATTTAGTAGATTTGCAGGACTTTTGTCGGTATATATCGAAAGAATATAATAATAGATATTAGAAAACTTGGCTTATCGCCAAGCCCTAATATAGATAAGCTTTAGTTGCACTTATGCAGTAAGAAAGGATTTATACTTTCTTAACTGCTTAGAAAACTTGGGTTAAGCATGGAGTGCATGCAATCAGTTGCGCTTATTCAATACTATCTTGCTAAGAAACAAGGGGGGACTATGTCATTGCAAACACAGGAAGTTAATCTGGAGCCACAAAAGAAAAAGAGAAATAAGAAAAAAATAATTCTTATCAGTCTTGGGGTATTGTTGACGATAGGGATTAGTCTGTTTGTTTTTGTAAACGGATACATAAATAAGTCACTTGCACAGACTGAAGGGACAATTGAGTTGCCATCATTGGAAAATGAGGTGACAGTGATAACGGATGGGGATGGTGTGCCGCATATCAAGGCGGCAAACAATCATGATCTGTTCATGGCTCAAGGATACATACAGGCCCAAAGCAGAATGTTCCAGATGGAAATGTCGCGCAGGCAGGCATCTGGGACGTTAAGTGAGATTGTTGGCGAAGCAGCTGTCGGTCATGATAAGTATTTTCGTTCACTAGGATTAAGACGGGCAGCGGAGGGGTCATATGATACCTATTCTGATGAAAGCAAGAAAGTTTTACAGTGGTTTGCCGACGGTGTGAACGCGTATATTAGACAGGCAAAAGAAGAAAATAGTTTACCTGTCGAGTTTACACTTATGGGGTCTGAACCAGCCGAATGGACACCGGTTGATTCATTGACAATAGGTAAATATATGGCGTTTGACCTTGGTGGGCATTGGGAGCGTCAAGCGTTTAACTATTATGCACTGAACAACTTTGCTGAAGAAAAGGCGTATGAGTTATTTCCGACTTACCCTGAAAATAAGCCGACAATCATAGGCGCGGATGAAGTTGATGTGGCAGCAAGTTTTGAAAATGCGATTATTCCACATGCTTTTAATGGAAGCAATAACTGGGTTGTAAGTGGCGAAAAGTCAGAGTCGGGCCAGCCGTTATTAGCGAATGATCCGCACTTAGGTCTTGCGACGCCATCGATTTGGTATCAGATGCAATTGGAGTCACCTGACGTGAGTGTGAGCGGCGTTATTTTCGCTGGTGTTCCTGGGATTATATTAGGCCATAATGAGGAAATTGCCTGGGGCGTTACGAATACTGGGCCAGATGTCCAGCAGCTTTATCTGGAAAAGAGAAATCCTGATAACCCTAATGAATTTTTGTATGAGGATAATTGGGAAGAAGCTGAAGTAATCGATGAGCCAATCAAGGTTAAAGATGGTGAAACAATAGATTACGAGGTTGTTGAGACACGTCATGGGCCGATCATTTCAGAACATGCCAATGAAAGCGCAAAGGATACAGTTATGTCCTTAAGGTGGACGGCTTTGGAAGCAACGACAGAGCTTGAAGCTATTTTGGAAATAAACCGTGCATCAAATTGGCCAGAATTTGAGAAAGGTTTGGAAAAGTTCCTGTCTCCAGCGCAAAACTTTGTGTTTGCATCAAAGGATGGGACAATTGCTTATAAAGCAAATGGAAATATTCCTATTTATGAAAATGGTGAGGATGCACAGTTACCTCTAGAAGGTTGGGAAAAAGAGAATAACTGGAAAGGGTATATTCCATTTGATGAATTGCCGACAGTAGTTAATCCTGATAAGGGATTTATTGCGACTGCAAACAATAAAATAATCGGTGACGAATATCCTTATCATATTAGCAACATGTGGGCACAACCGTATCGTTATGAGCGGATTGCTGAAGTACTTGAAGCAGGTAATGATTTAACGGCTAAAGATATGCAGGCGTTGCAGATGGACCAAATGAATTTACAGGCACGGGAGTTTGTACCAATGTTTGCAGAAACGTTAAATAGTGTGGAATTAACGGATGACGCTCAAAGGGCATTGGAACTGCTTTTGGAATGGGATTACAAGGATCATGTTGATGCAGCTCAGCCACTAATATTTCACCAATGGCTGGATGAAATTGAAGCTATTTTATATGATGGTGAAATTCCTGAAGATGTCATGGATTTATTCGGCAGCCGTGGGCAAACAACTGATGAACTTCTCCGTAAAGGTAATGATTCGATATGGGTTGAGGAGAATGGCGGAATTAAGGAAGTGCTAAGCGTGTCACTTGAAAATACAATGGACAAATTGTTAAAAGAGTATGGAAACGAACCAGCAGATTGGAAATGGGGCGACTACCATAAGGTTCAGTTTTATCATCCATTGTCAGATGTAAGTCCGGTACTGGAATTCTTTTTCAATAACGAGGATCCAATTTCTGTTGGTGGGAGCAGTGTTACTCCAATGGCTGCGAGTTATGATGCCGAAACCGGAATTGTTGATCATGGTGCATCATGGCGGTTTGTGATCGATACTAATGATATGAAAACAGGTTATCATATCGTAGGCCCGGGCCAGGCTGGACACTTTAAGAGTGACTGGTACCATAACCAAATGAACGACTGGGTCGGCGGCGGATATCATGTGACTAAGATGAATGCAGAAAAAGGAATCGAATTAACGTTGACGCCTTAAAATATGTAAAGCAAATTCGGGTAAAAATATAATTATGAAGTTTGGCGGACAGCAGGTACTTTGTTTTGTAAAAAACAACTAATATGGTGGCGTATTCGGACACCAGATACCTTATTTGGCAAAATTTTTTCTATTAAGTACGATATATGTAAAATAAGTGCTTCTATGTCCGGATAACTGCTAAAAGGTCACTGTTTTGCAAGAATAGCGTCCCGTGAGTCCGCTTATAAAAGGAAACGAGCTTAGAGAAGATTTTTTCTCTAAGCTTTTTCTAAGCCATCAGTAAAACATAAGGTCGCCTCATCTCTTATTTGCTAGTCAATAAATATGCATTTTTGTGCTATTCCTGCTAAAATTAAATGTGCATTACTATTATTTAAGATAGATGAGGTATAGCATGCTATGAGTCGCATAATGGATATTTATAAAAAACTTAACAATACAGATAAAAATAGCTTAAGCGCGGGTGATATTGGTGAGCAACTCAATATAGACCGGTCCACAGCTAGTCGCTATTTAAATGACTTGGTAAAAGCGGAAAAGGTCATTAAGCTTCCTGGGAAGCCTGTGAAATACAAAATAAAAACTTCCAGCAGCAATAAAGCATCTGAAACGGACGTGATTGGCGCGGGTGACAGTCTCCAGCCGATTCTGGAAACAGGAACTGCAGCGTTTTTGTATCCTTCCAGACCACTCCCCATTCTATTGACAGGTGAAACGGGAACAGGGAAATCCTATCTAGCAGAAAAATTATCCAACATGGCGATAGAAAAGTCAACTGAGCGCAAGGAAGTACCTTTCATTGCCTTTAATTGTGCAGATTATGCGCAAAATGCTGAATTACTTGTTGGCCAAATCTTCGGTATTAAAGAAGGTGCCTTTACAGGTGCAACAGAGGATAAAAAAGGTTTAGTTGAACAGGCAGATGGTGGTATTCTTTTCCTGGATGAAATTCACCGTCTTCCGCCTTCTGGGCAGGAGATGTTGTTTTACCTAATAGATAAAGGGGTTTATCGCCGCCTGGGTGAAGCAACACAAGAAAGGACCGCCAACATCGCGCTGATTGGTGCCACAACGGAGGATTCTGAAAGCTATTTACTGCCGACGTTATTAAGGCGTTTTTCGGTTAAATTGAATGTTCCACCTTTAAGAGAAAGAACAATATCAGAACGTGAGGCACTGATTGAGCATTTCCTCGCTGAAGAAGCTGCAAAAATGAATACTAATTTATCGATTGAGGATGCATGTCGGAATGAATTCTTGACTTATGATTGTCCTGGTAATATCGGACAGCTGAAAAGTGATATTCAAATTGTTTGTGCGCGTGCCTATTTACGTTATTTAAATAAAGAAGAAGAAAATGTGCTAATAAAAATGGAGGATTTTCCTGGTAACAGCACGGCACTCGTGCATCAGGAAACGGATGAACAAAAAGCGGTTCAACTAATTGAAGCAAAAGAGTCTGACCAAAAGTCTTTTCCAAATATCTATCAACGGCTCGATAAGGGTTCGCAACAGAATGGGAGCGATAGACTTCAATCAGTTGTTTTAAATTATATACAGGATTTAACACAAAAGTATCAGCATTCGGGCTCACTGCAACAAGGGTGGAAGCAGTTGATAGAGGAAGATTTGTATCGGGCATTACAGAATGCGGCGAAACAATTGAAGGATATTATGCCAATTAATATTCATGAGAATCAGTTATACGTAATTGGCTTGCATTTACAAAATTATCGTAATCACCTTAAGAATAATGTTGATAAAGCTCCAATTCCAGAGATGATTCATCCAAATATGGCCTATCGTCAGGCAGCGAGCCAGCTTGCGGCACATTTGCAAAAAACAATTGAATTAGACTTGCCAAAATCAGAAATAGAGCTCATTGCACATTTTCTGACACCTGAGCAGAATTACAAACAGGCATCTGAACAAACCATTGCGGTTATTCTTGTCACCCATGGCAAATCAACTGCTTCCTCGATGGCGGAAGTTACGAATTATCTGCTAGGTAATAATGTAATACATGCGATTGATATGCCATTGGATATTGCTGCAGCAGACACATATGAACGAGTTAAGGAAAAAGTTATTGGGCTAAACCATATAAAAGGTGCGTTATTACTAGTTGATATCGGATCGCTGATTACGATGGGCGATACGATTCAGCACGAATTGGATGTGCCGATTAAAACTCTATCAAGCGTTAATCTTCCAATGGTGCTGGAAGCTGGCAGAAAATCGCTTGTTTCTGATCAGACTTTGGATGATATCTATTACGAATCTAAAAAGGCAATGTTTACTTTTATGGAAAAAGAACAAGAGTCAGCTAATATTAAGAAAAAGCGCCTTATTGCCACGGTTTGTTTCACTGGAGAGGGTGCTGCACAGTTACTAGAGTCATGGATTGAGAATCAATTATCAACACTTGATCAGGATGTATTGATTCGGTCTGTCAGAATTGATCCGAATACGAAAGACACTTCCATCCTTAAGGACTTGAAAAGTTATTATGAAGTGATTGCTATAATCGGGACTGTTCCGGTTTCTATCGATGGTATTCCATATATTCCAGCGTGGGAACTATTGCAGCAAGAGGGTATTTCCAGAATGTTGAAACTGCTGGAAATCACCCGCCAATCAACAATCCCCAACGTGGAAAAAAATGTTTCAAGTGAAGAAATTTATGATTTGATTGTTCAAGGACTTGGAGAGATTGTTACCTATATAAACCCGAAGACAATTGCTGGAATCTTAAATGAGTTTATTCCACCGATTCGCCATTATTATGGATGGGATACGAATAGGGAACTTGGTATGTGGATGCATTTAAGTGTTTTAATTGATCGAATTATCTCGGTAAATGTAAAAGGTACTAATGAACAATATATATCTTCCATTCCATTAGACAACACAACAGCAATTACGGACAAAGAGGATAAGCTTTGGTCGCCTCTTTATAACAAAATAGAAGAAGTTTTCCAGATTGAACTAGTAAGCGAAATACGTAAGGAGCTAGTAAAGCTCTCTCACTAATGTGTGCAATAATTATTGCACACATTTTTTTATTGCGCTTTTTTTACTTATTGTGAAAAATAATATTATTGTTATGTCAAGGTTTTGAAGAGTAAATTCGTTTGATTAGTATAAGTTGGCACAGTTTTTGCTTAATGATACATGAAAGATGTATCAAGTTTCAATTCTGTAAAAAGGTATAGGCAACAACAATTTTGGGACTATAACAAGGGGAGGGATAAAATGAAAAAGTTTCTATTTATTTATGCACTCGCATTTTCACTGATTTGGGTGGGATACGGTCTGTATTCAGTTATAACGAATCAGCCTTCCGCAAACCTTATCCTGGGAATTGGTGTCGCATTTTCATTAACTATTTTCGCAGCGTCATGGTTTTCATATTGGCTAATGGGTCACTATAAAAATGTTGATGCATTAGCTAGAAAGATTCTATCAAAAAATTAATTCAAGGAGTGTACTAAAATGAAATTAATTATCTTATGCAGCTGGGGAGCAACTTCAAGTCAATTAGCTAAAAAGGTTCAGGAAGCAGCAGAAAAAAGAGATTTGGATTTTCAAGCTTTTGCTGGAGGAACCGGTGAATTTAAACAGAAAGCAAGCGAATATGATGTTGCATTATTGGAGCCACAGGTTCGTCATCTGAAGAAAGAAGTTACAAAAGTGGCAGATGAACATAATATTCCGGTAGAACTTGTTGATCAACGTGCATTCGCATTAATGGATGGCGATAAAGTACTTGATCAAGCATTAAATTTAATGAAATAAGGGGGAGATAGAAATGAACATAGCAAAATGGCTAGAAGATCACCTTATGGAACCATTGGGAAAAATTGCCCAAAATAAATACTTGCAGGCAATTCGAGATGCATTCGTTATTTTTGCATTACCAGTTATTATTACAGGGGCGTTCTTCTTAATTATTGCCAACCCGCCATCTTCTTTGGACTGGGGAATAATTAATGCGTGGGAAAACGCAGTAGAGCCTATTCAGGCACAGCTACTATTTCCATTTAACCTGACCTTTGGACTAATGGCATTAACGGTGGCGTTTGGTGTTGGTTATAGTTTAGCGATTCGGGAAGATATGGATGCAGTTATGGCAGGTATTCTTTCGATGCTAGCTTTCTTTATGACTGCGTTTCCAGTAAAAGACATTACACAAGTACCTTTTGGTGATATTTTAAACTATCTAGGTGGACAAGGGTTATTCGTAGCAATTATATTAGGTATACTAACAACTGAAGCAATGCGGTTTCTTATTAATAAGGGTGTTGCTTTTGAAATGCCAGCAGGTGTTCCACCATATGTAATGCGAACCTTTCGAGCGCTAGTTCCATTCATGTTAATCCTTCCTTTAGTGTGGATTCTGGCATGGATTGTCTGGGCGAACTTTGGCGTTACAATCCCGCAATTAGTATTGGACGCGTTTAGTCCATTTGTTGCAGCATCAAACTCTTACTGGGCAGCCCTCGGTATGATTTTGTTAATGCTTGTTCTGTGGTCAATTGGTATTCATGGAATGAACGTCGTATCTTCTGTTGCCTATCCATTTTGGATGACGCAGCTAGCTAGCAATGCTGATGCAATTGAATCAGGAAGTGAAGCAACAGGTATTGTTACAGAGCCCTTCTTCCATATGTTTACACATATCGGTGGGTCAGGTGCAACACTGGGACTGGTTATCTTCATGGTCTTCTCAGCGTCAGCGCAAATTAAACAAGTAGGGAAGACGGCTATTATCCCGTCATTCTTTAACATTAATGAACCAGTAATTTTCGGACTTCCGATCGTTCTGAACCCGGTTCTAATAATTCCTTTTATATTAGGTCCAGTAATTATTGTTACTGTCAACTATATTTTATTTGCAACAGGTATTTTGCCACCTGTTATCGTTCAACCACCATTTACGGTGCCGATTTTCTTTGGTGGATTTATTGCTACCGGTGGTTCATGGCTGGCAGGTCTTGTTCAGATTATGAACGCAGTAATTGCGACAGTAATTTATTACCCATTCTTTAAACGATATGAAAAACAACTTGTCGAAGAAGAGCAATCAAATAACGAAGAACAGCCAGTTAACAGCTAGAGAGGAGATTGCGCTATGAATTATGAAGAAATAATGATGCAACTTATTTTACACGGTGGAAACGCCCGTGGTGCAGCTTATGAAGCCCTGAATGAAGCGGAAGAATATAAGTTTGATGATGCCGAGAAGTTACTTGAGGAAGCGGATGAAGAATTTCTTAAAGGTCATAAGTATCAAACACAGCTAATTCAAAGCGAAGATGATACTGTACCAAACTTCTTCATGATACACGCACAGGATCATGTAATGACTGCACAGGCAGAGATACAATTGATCAAGCGAATGATAAATCATTTGAAATCAACAGAGAGCCTGGAAAAGCGTATCGAAAAGCTTGAACAATAAAATTTTGTAGTATATACTGCCTAACATCACTGGTGTTGGGCAGTATTTATATTCAAAAGGAAGGATGAGATGATGAGATTCGGTACAATCGGTACAGGATGGATTACGGATGCATTTATAGATGCGTCTAAAAGTTCCGAAAATTTTAGGCATAATGCTGTTTATTCCAGGACTTCTGAAAAGGCGAATATGTTTGCTGACAAACATAATGTAAAAAACGTTTTTACAGACATCGAACAAATGGCAAAAAGCAGGGAGTTGGACTGTGTTTATATTGCATCCCCAAATTCGATGCATATTGAACATGCTATTACAGTTTTAAAGCAAAAAAAACATGTTGTATGTGAGAAGCCAATTTTTTCAAATACGGAAGAGTGGAAAAAGGCCCATCAAATAGCTGAAGAAAATAATGTTTATTTATTTGAGGCAATGCGCAATATACATTCACCTAACTTTAAAAGTTTGAAGGATAATGTTGATAAAATCGGAAATGTTCGCAGTATGTCGTTGCATCTTATTCAGTACTCTTCCCGTTATGATAAGTATTTGCAGGGAGGAAATCCAAATATCTTTACAGCGGAATTTTCTGGTGGAGCACTTGTTGATCTCGGTGTTTATCCTTTATCTGTGGCAATAGCTTTGTTTGGACAGCCTGAAAATATTTCATACTTTCCGGTTAAATTAAAGAGTGGTGTCGACGGCAATGGCACATTAGTTTTAACGTATTCTGATTTCACTTGTACGATTCTATGTTCAAAGATATCCAATTCCTTTAATTCATGTGAGATTCAAGGTGAGCAAGGGACACTAATTTTCGATGATGCTGGGGAGATAAATAACCCGCGTCTTTTTAAAACACCATCAAAAGAACGAGTAACTTTAAATTCTGTAAATCAAGACAATAACATGGTGTTTGAGATTGACCATTTTGCCAGAATTATAGAAACTGGAAATGATAAGGCATATAAGGAACTGAAAGAATTGAGTTTCAATGTACTTTCTGTAACTGAAGAAGCACGTATACAAACTGGGATTGTATTTGCTTCTGAAAAATAAAACGAGAGATTGACTGGCTATGTGAAGCCGGGACAAAAGTGATCTGGTCAAAGTAAAATCCGAACTATGATTCAAAATTCTTGAAATAGAATTAGAATAAGTTCGGATTTATTTTTCTTGCTAATTAGATATAAACTGCGACACAGTAAAAATTTTCTTTTGCACCACTCCGGTACCAATGCAACATCTGCTCAAGCTAGCACTTTCGCAGTCTTACTAGCCATGGGCTCTCTCATCAGGGTTATGAGAACCCGGACGCTATTCAAATAGCGTGAAACGTGTCTTCATCAGGGTTATGAGAACGCGAACACTGTTTAAATAGTGAGAAACGGTCACTCATATCGAAGTTATGATTCCGGTTGAGTATTTTTCCATGTTACTTCACAGTTTATATCAACTACGCAATAGATCCAACCATTGAAAATAACCTTTCTAAAAATTCTAGCCTGTTATTATCCATCTATAAGGTGGAAAGTTTTAGTTATGTCCCTGGCTCTTTCTTTTTTTCACTATCATTATTTAAGGTTGTTTGTCATATACTCATAAGTTGTATCTGGAATACTTATTATGTCACCTGCATATACTATTCTGTTGATATTCTGTGAGAGGATGAAGTGAATTGTGCGGGATTACTGGATTGGTGAATTGGAATAATAGCGCCTGGAACGAGCGACCTGCATTGGCAAAAATGACAGATACATTGACTTTGCGTGGCCCGGACGATACACAAGTTTGGGTGGATAAACATGCTGCGTTTGGTCACAAAAGACTTGCTGTTATTGACATTGAAGGTGGAAAACAGCCAATGCATAAGAAGAAAGATGGATGTACTTATACGCTTGTGTATAATGGTGAGTTATATAATACGGAAGAATTACGAAAAGAGTTACGAAACAGAGGTTATAATTTCTATACAACATCAGATACAGAAGTGCTGCTTACAGCTTATATTGAATGGAAAGAAAATTGTGTTGATTTCTTAAACGGAATTTATGCTTTTGGGGTGTGGGATGAGGAGAGAGAACAGTTATTTATGTCACGAGATAGACTTGGTGTTAAGCCGTTGTTTTTCTATGAAGGTTCAGGACGTTTACTTTTTGGGTCTGAACTAAAAGCAATATTGGCGCATTCAGATATGAAGACGGCAGTTGATCGTGATGGTTTGGCTGAGGTATTTGGCTTAGGTCCATCGAGAACACCAGGACATGGAATATTTAAAGGAATTGATGAATTACGGGCGGGTCATTCTTTGATTTTTTCTAAAAACGGGTTAAAAGTTTGGCGATACTGGAATGTAGAAAGCAATCCACATCATGATTCAATAGAGGAAACATCTGAAATAGTGCGGGAGTTATTTGTTGATGCTGTTCAGCGTCAGCTAGTTGCTGATGTGCCAGTCTCAACGTTTCTATCAGGCGGCTTAGATTCAAGTGCAATAACTGCTATTGCATCTGACTATTTTAAAGCAAACCACAGAGGTCAGCTGGCTACTTTTTCGGTAGATTATGAAGGTAACGATCAGTACTTTGAGTCTAGCAAATTTCAGCCTTCTAGTGATCGACCATGGATTGAAAAGATGGTTAAACACTTTTCAACCAATCATCATGATGAAGTGATGACTGGTTATGAATTAGCGAGTTTGCTAAAGGAATCGGTTGATTTACGTGACCAACCAGGAATGGCTGATATTGATTCGTCTCTGTTATGGTTTAGCAGGCGTATTAAAGAGCATACAACAGTGAGCTTATCCGGAGAATGTGCAGATGAAATTTTTGGTGGATATCCTTGGTTTCATGACCCCACAGCCTCATCAGACGATGGTTTTCCTTGGATGAGATCCCTGGATGAAAGAATAGATTTGCTTCACTCAGATTGGCAAACAAAACTAAATCTTAAAGACTATGTATATAATCGTTATAAAGAGACGATTGATGAGACACCAAGACTTGATGGGGAAAATGCGGAGAACGCAAGGCGCAGGGAACTATTTTATTTAAATATACATTGGTTTATGGCGCAATTGCTGGATCGTAAGGATCGGATGAGTATGGGTGCCAGTCTGGAAGTTAGGGTTCCATTTGCCGATCATAATTTAGTAGAATATGTTTGGAATATACCATGGGAAATGAAGAATTTACATGGCAGGGAGAAAGGTATTTTACGAAAGGCTATGGAAGGAATCCTGCCGGACGATATATTGTATCGGAAGAAGAGCCCATATCCAAAAACATTTCAACCAGAATACACTAGAAAAGTGGTTAGCTGGATGAATGAAATTCTAGCAGATTCCGGTTCGCCGCTATTTGAATTTATAGATCGAAAAAAAGTAGAAGCAATTGTCATGAGTGAAGGGAAAGAATTCAAAGAGCCATGGTACGGACAATTAATGAAAGGTCCGCAGCTTATTGCACACTTGTGTCAGATTAATTATTGGTTGATTAAATATAATGTAACTGTACGGGATTAATATCATTAGAACTAAATAGTAACTTGCCAAGTCAATTCGGCTATTGGCAAGTTTTATTAGCAATTAAATCAATTTCTTAATTAAAAAATAAAGCAGTAAATACAAACTATAGTTCGTAAAATAGATCGGATAAATGATGAATATAAGTATTTATGAAATTGACTCAGTTAAAAAAGTAATTACTTTCTTATTGCATAAATACAACTAAGGCTATCGCCATTATAGTATTGCGAAAGCCAAATTTTCGAAGTTTTTCAATGTTTAATCTGGATAATTTTTGTCACTACTATACATCCTAACTTTATAATCACTTAATTAGAGGTGGAATTGTAGGATGAATATAGCAAATGTCATGACAATTATTGGCTTTGTGGTTGTCATTCTTATTTTAATTATAGTAGTAGTGACAGGTATTTATTTATATAACGTTGATCAGACCCAAAAGCAGCACCCGGTTCTCCGTAACTATCCTTTATTGGGGAGAGCTCGGTATTTTTTTGAGAGTATAGGACCTGAGTTACGGCAGTATTTTTTCAATAATGATAATGAAGGAAAGCCCTTTTCACGTAATGATTTCCAGCACATTGTGAGAAAAGCAAAGTATAAACGTGACGTTTTTGGCTTCGGATCACAGCGTGATTTTGAAGCAGAAGGGTATTATATACGGAATTCGATGTTTCCAAAGCTCACTAAGGAATTAAAAATGGATCAAAAAACAAAAGCAAAAACGAATCGTTACTTACTGATTAAGGAACCCATGTTTGCACAAAGAGTGGAGAAGTTAGAGGAACATGAATCTTCCGTGTATCTGCTTGATGAAAAAGATACGATTGTTATAGGTGGGCAATGTAAATATCCATTTAAAGTAAGAGGTCAAATAGGTATGTCAGCAATGAGCTATGGTTCATTAGGCGAAAGGGCAATTACTGCACTCTCTGAAGGTTTGGGTATGGCAAAAGGTACGTGGATGAATACCGGGGAAGGAGGGGTTTCGGATTACCATTTAAAAGGTGGCGTTGACCTTATCATGCAAATTGGCCCCGGTATGTTTGGTGTAAGAGACCGTGAAGGCAACTTCAATTGGGATGAGTTACTTGAGAAAAGTAAGATTCCAGAATTAAAGGCTTTTGAAGTAAAACTGGCACAAGGCGCTAAGACACGTGGTGGACATGTTGATGCTGAAAAAGTTAATGAAGAAATTGCCAGAATTCGTATGGTTGAGCCATTCAAGTCTATTGACAGTCCAAATCGATTTCCTGAATATAGTGATATGCCCTCGTTATTTAATTTCATTGATCGGATCAGAGAACATACAGGGCTCCCTGTTGGAATGAAAATTGTAATTGGAAGCCACATTGAAGCAGATGAATTAGCAAAACAAATTAGAGATACGGGAAAAGGGCCAGATTTTATAACAGTAGATGGTGGTGAGGGGGGAACGGGTGCATCTTATCAAGAACTAACAGATAGTGTAGGTTTACCAATAAGATCTGCATTGCCTCTAGTTGATAACGCGTTGAAAAAATATGGCGTTCGTAATACTGTAAAAATTATTGCTGCAGGAAAGTTAATCTCACCGGACAAAGTTGCAATAGCGCTTGCTATGGGGGCGGATCTTGTGAATATTGCACGTGGCTTTATGATAACTGTTGGCTGTATTCAAACGCTACAATGTGCATCGAATATGTGTCCTGTTGGGGTGGCAACTACTGACCCTGATATGCAAAAAGCCCTAGTAATTAATGAAAAAAAACATCGTACAGCCAACTATGTAATTACAATGCGAAAGGGCCTTTTCAGGGTTGCTGCCGCATCAGGGCTAGATTCACCAGTCCATTTCAAGCGTGAACATGTTGTTTATAAAGATGAAAAAGGTAAAACCTGGTCAATGGATGATATTTACCAAACGATGATTGAAAAAGGTGGAGAAGGTTCCGCAAATGCCTAATGTCAGCCTCTATTTGTATTTCATTCTGGAAGTCAAGCTCATAGGACCGGTAAGCAAGGAAAGACCTTTAAGATTAGTATGTATATATTTTTGACTTATTTTGATAAACTACTCTAGGAGGAAGTTTAAAAGGAAAGGACTAATTATATGACAATTGATGGCAGGCATCGGAAGAATATTTATCCAGGGTTAGAGGTAGAAGTTATTTTAAAAAAAGATCAGCGGAGTGGTGTACGTACAGCTGGTGTTGTAAAGGATCTCTTGACTAATTCGAGCTATCATCCACACGGAATCAAAGTACGGCTGGAGGATGGACAGGTTGGACGTGTTTGCTCATAAATAATGGCAGGATTGGGGTTGAAGACCAATCCTGCCATTTCATTTAAACGGTTAAACCTAACTTTTTTAGTCCATTAACTATTCCATCATCTGAGACAGTGGTTGTTTTATCCTTGGCATAATGGAATAGTTCTTTAGGAGCGTTTCCCATTGCAAAACCTTCTCCAACAGCTTGAAGCATTTCTTTATCATTCATACCATCGCCAAAAGCTATCGCTTGTTCACGTGGAATATCCAGCAGATCAAGCACCTTATCAACAGCAATTCCTTTGTTAACGTTTTTGCGAATAATATCATAGCAATGCTCGACACCAGGTACATGAACTGGAGATAAATGAATATTAGCTCCCAATTCATATAGGGCAGGCTGTGATGGGGATAAATTCATTAATGTTGCACCTAATATTTGATCTTTATGCTCCCCATTGTAGAGCTCGCTTTTTTTCATTTGAAATGTATCAATAAAATGGGTGACAAGTGGCCGTGTTAGTGTCGTGTAGTAACTCGTATCCCTTGTGTATAATACCAGTTCATGATCATTTTTTTTAGCTATATCCAAAAATTGTTCTACGGTGTTCTTATCCATTGGTTCATTTACAACTGTCTTATCACGATAGACTGCAAATGCACCATTATACCCGATGTAGGAGTGGATATCGAGTTCTTTTGCTAAATCGTCAATTTCATGTAACGGACGACCTGTAGCGAGAAACACTTCAACACCCTGTTCTTTAACTTTCGCTATAGCATTTTTTGTGGATTCAGTATACGTGTGATCTGGTTTTAAGATAGTACCATCAATATCGAGAAATAATATCTTGTATGTCATATAGATCTCCTTGTGTATTTATTTGCAGTTAATATAGGCTTGGCAATGCAATAAGCCATATTTTCTTAATATATATCGTATTTTAACACAGGCTGGAATTATTGTGTGTAAATATGTTTAACTTCCATCACTAGGGTTAGAGTGCTTTACTATACCGTATTTCATAAAAGAAGTGTATAAATTATGGCTAATGCAATATTTAACAGGGGTAAAATTACGTAGTCATCAGAAAATAACACTGAACAGGTTAGGTCTTATTACTGTTCAAAAACCCACGAGGAGTGATTCAGTTATGGCAGGTAACAATAATCGTAATGATTTGTTAGTGCCTGGTGCGGATAATGCAATGAATCGCATGAAAGAGGAAATTGCAAGTGAGTTTGGTGTTCAGACTGGTGCTGACACAACTGCACGCGAAAACGGATCAGTGGGCGGCGAAATGGTTAAACGAATGATCAAAATCGCTGAATCAAGCATGTCTGATACAAATAAGTAGCGTTTGTATTAGTGATGCGGGAAGTCATCCTAACTGTAAGTCAGTTAGGGTGGCTTTGTTTAGCCAGAAAGTATAAATCCTTTCTTACTAAGTGCAACTAAGACAAGTGTTTTGTCGATAAGCCAAGTTTTTACCTACCGTTAAAATTTAATAAGTATACTTAGGTATACTTACATATTTCAATTTTTTTTTGTATGGTTATAATATACACTTTTTGAGTATGGTATAGGAATATATAACCAGATTTGAATTTACATAAACATGATTACATGGGGGGAATTAAATGAATGATCAGTTTATGATTGCGCTTGATGAGGAATGGGTTGCGTTAGTGCAGGAGGCCAAGGCAGCGGGTTTAAGAATTGAAGAAATTAGAGAGTTTTTACGGGAAGATCATGGTGAAGAATAATTTTTTTTACATTTATCGTTCTATTTAAAGAACAAGTTAAATGGAAACGAACCTGTCATTAGTGGGTTCGTTTTGTTTTGTGAAATAAAAGAAACTAGCCCTGGTATAAAAGTATTTAAAAGTAATCTGAATTTTTTTAAATCAATTTGCAGGACTTTTTTAGTATAATAAAGAAATATTAATGTATAAGTATTAATATGTTTTAGGAGGTAGTACTTTAAATAAATAATTGAAAGGAGCATGAGAGTATGGAGTTTGGAATACTATCGTTATTGCCCCCAGTTATTGCGATCTTGCTGGCGTTAGTAACCCGGAACGTTATACCTGCGTTATTTGCTGGTGTCTGGCTGGGTGCAACGATGATGCATGATTGGAATCCACTAATGGGATTGTATGCAAGTTTTGGTGATTTTATCATACCAAACGTGGGGAGCGAATGGAGTGCAACAGTTTTAATTTATTGTGGACTATTTGGGGTGTTAATTGCATTCCTGCAAAAAACAGGAGGTGCTAACGCTATAGCACATGCAATCTCTAAAAAGGTGAAAACGCCAAGGGGTGCACAAAGTTCAACTTTCTTATTCGGTATTATTATTTTCTTTGAAGACTATTTTAACGCACTTACGGTTGGAAGTGTTATGCGCTCGGTAACGGATAAAATGCGTGTATCAAGAGAAAAACTTGCATATATTGTTGATTCTACCTCTGCACCAATGTGTCTATTAGCACCTGTATCGACATGGGTTGTTTTTGTTATGGGGCTTATTGGTGCACAGTTTGTGGAGCTTGGTATGACAGGATCAGAGTATATGACATATATTTTCACGATACCGTTTAACTTTTATTCAATCCTGGCATTGGCTCTTGTTGCAATTATTGTCTTTATGAAATGGGATTATGGTCCAATGGCTAAAGCTGAATATCGTGCACGTACAACTGGAGAAGTCATTCGTAAGGGTGCCGAGCCCCCATCAGATGATCAAATGAAAGATGTTGAAATTGCTGAAGGTCATACACCTAAAATGCGAAATATGATTGTTCCGATTGTAGTGCTTATTGGTCTCATTCCACCATTATTTTTATGGACAGGTGGGTTTCCAGAAAAAGATTTTGTTGCGGCAGTTGGTGAAGCTGACGGTGGGAAATCAATATTAATTGCTGCCTTTTCAGCTGGAATAGTTGCTCTTGTTATGGGCATGCAGCAAAAGCTGTTTTCATTTAAAGAAGCTATGTCTATTTATGTAAGTGGTTTTAGGAGTATGATGCTCGTATATATTATTTTAACATTGGCATGGTCGATTGGAAGTGTAACATCTGAACTGGGAACAGCAGCATATATTGTTGACTTTGCGGAACAGACTGCTTCGCCAGCGATAATCCCGGTATTACTGTTCATTATTGGTGCAATTGTTGCTTTTACAACAGGCACTTCGTATGGAACATTTGCTATCATGGTTCCAATAGCAATGCCGATTGCTGATTCAATGGACATATCAATGTACCTGGCAATTGCTGCAGTACTTAGTGGCGGAATCTTTGGTGATCATTGTTCGCCGATTTCCGATACTACTATCTTGTCTTCAGCAGGGTCTGCAAGTGACCATATTGATCACGTAAATACCCAGATCCCATATGCGATAACAGCAGGAATTTCTGGTATAGTCTCATTCCTGGTTGCGGGTATATCAGGTTCTGCAGTTCTCTCTATTATTATAGGTGTTATCACGCTAGTTATATTGGCCTTCATTTTAAACAGGGTATGGGGACAGAAAATACCGAATGAATCGAATTTAGCTGCTTAAAAATGAATACTCTTTTCGTAAGTTTTTAATTTTCGCAATTGATATTAACTGCAAGTGAAAAAATACTTGAGTGTGCTATTGCACCGCTTCGGAAATACACTAGCGCGCACCTTAGAGCGGCTGGCAAGCTTCCTCGTGCTACGCAGTGCGGGATCTCGCCGAAGCCTTTCATACTGCATAAGTGCAATTTTGCTATCACCAAAATGATTGGTAAATGCCAGGTTCTCTAAGAATATAGTCATAATGAAAGCAAAAAGAGTAACTGCTTATGTTGACAGTTACTCTTTATTAGTTTTGGAACACTCACTACGGTGCTGGGCAGGCATTTCGCTTTTGTTTACAATGATTTATCATCTACTGAATACAACCAATTTTTAATTGAGTCAACGATCGATTCAACGGTTCCTTCTTCAAATGGTGAGCGGAGATTAGCGGCTTCGACAAGACCCAGGAACGATTTTGTTCCACCTAATTTACATAAGTTTAGATAGTCGCTCCAGGCATTATCGTTTTCATCTAGTGATCGTTTCCAGAATTGAAATGCGCACATTTGAGCCAAAGTGTAGTCGATATAATAAAATGGAGCTTCGTAAATATGACCTTGACGCTGCCAGAAACTCCCTGCTTCCAAATAAGCATTGCCATCATAGTCGCGATGGGGCAGGTAAATTTCTTCAAGTTTTCTCCATGCTTGTTTACGTTCATCTGGAGTCCAATCTGGGTTCTCATAAACTAAATGCTGAAATTCATCAACTGCAACACCATATGGGAGGAACTGTAAACCTTCTGATAAGTGAACGTACTTATATTTTTCAGTATCTTCCTTAAAAAATAGCTCCATCCATGGCCATGTGAAGAATTCCATACTCATCGAATGAATTTCTGCTGATTCATATGTCGGCATTAAGTACTCTGGAATTCCTATGTTACGACTGGAATAAAATTGAAATGCATGTCCTGCTTCATGTGTTAAAACATCGACATCACCTGAGGTACCGTTAAAGTTCGCGAAAATGAATGGTGATTGATAATCTTCGATGAATGTACAGTACCCACCAGCCTCTTTGCCTTTTTTTGCTTCAAGATCCATAAGGTTTCGATCAAGCATATATTGGAAGAATTCTTTCGTTTCCTGTGAAAGTTCTTCGTACATCTTTTTCCCGTTTTCAATAATCCATTCGGGTGTCCCTTTTGGTGTTGCATTTCCTGTTTGGAATCTGAAGTTTTCATCATAAAACTTGAGTGAATTAAGACCAATTCTCTCTGCTTGTTTTTCGTAAAGTTTAGTAGCAAGGGGAACGATTGATTCGCGGACTTGTTTTCGAAAAATATCAACCATATCAGCGTTGTAATCGATACGCAGCATTCTTACGTAACCAAGCTCGACGAAATTTTTGTAACCTAATGTTGTTGCGATTTTATGCCGTGTTTTAACAAGCTGGTCGTATATGTCATCAAATTCCTTTGCATGCCCGGCAAAGAAACCTGCACTTGCTTCAACAGCTTCTTTTCGAACTAATCGGTCCTTACTTTCGGTAAATGGTGAAAGCTGTGCCAATGTATATGTCTCTCCCTGAAACTCAACCTCGGCCGAAGCGACCAGTTTTGAGTACTGGGATGATAACCTGTTTTCTTTTTGTAGCAGTTTAATAACTTCAGGTGAAAAAGACTTAATTTGGTAGTCAGCAATTTGAAATAATTGCTTGCCCCATTTTTTCTCCAGTTCATCACGAAAAGATGATTTTACCAGTTCTTTGTAAAATAACGTGTCCAGTTCTTGTATTTCTGGTTCGATCTCGTCGAAAAAATCCCGTTCTTTCTGATAGTAATCATCATTTGTATCAATCGATGCACGAATATAAACTAGGTTAGAGAGTGTTGACAACCGGTTGCGGAATTCATTTATTTTCGTGATAGCTTCATTTTGCTGATCAATTGATTTTGCTTTTATGAAATTTTCTATTAGTGCGTTGAACGTCTTCTTTTCCTGCTGCATGTCAGGTCGTTCATATGTATAACTTTCAAAAGACAGCATGGTATACCTCCTTGTTATAATTATCGTATTCGACATTTTTCGGCGAAATCCTTTTTTAGCAGTTAAGAAATTATAAATACTTTCTTACTGCTAAGTGTACTTTAACATTCCGCTGCTAAGGCTTGCACTCCAAAGTATATGGGGTTCCAGGAAAGTAAAATACGCTTTCATATCGATCGCTTTAAAGATATCAAATTTTTTAAAGAAGGTAAAAGTTATCTGTTAATATGTGATATACTATCTTTCTAAAATGATTCGGAGGTTTTTTGCATGAAGCCAAAATTTGAACTAACAAAAGAGAAGAAAGCAGGAATTGTGGAGTCAATCAAAAGATATTTTTCGGAGGAGCGTGATGAAGAAATAGGAGACCTTGCTGCAATGTTAATGCTGGAATTTTTTATGGAAGAGATTGGTCCAGTATTTTATAATTTGGGTGTTGAAGACAGTCATGCATATGTTGATGAGAAATTGGATGATCTCTTTGGGATTATGAAATGAATATAATTCTGAAATATATGATAACTTAATTGACTTAATGAAAGTTCCTAGATAGACTGAATTATAATAGCAGAATAATGATGAGGTGATATTATGTTTGTTACCACTGTGATTATTGCACTTGTACTAACAGTTGCACTGATGATTTTAAACATTATCCTGAGTAAGGTATCATCCCAAGACAGGTATATCATGTATATGCCAGGGGTTGTGTTGTTCGCAACAGGATTACTCTTATTCATGATTGCAACTATGGCTGGAAAAATTGAAATTACTGGGTTAGGTCTTGGAGGATGGGGGATAGCATGTTTGTTCGCTTCAGCAATTCAATTTACTGTTACATCAATAGTTGACACAAGCACGCATTCCTGAGTACAGCATCAAAGCAATAATAAAATCGGCTTTGGGATAACTTAACATCCCAAAGCCGATTTTTCACTTCATTGGCTGAACGATACAGCGGAATCCGCGATTTCTTTAGGAACCGTGATATTATCGTGCTCGTTAAATTCGCTTATAGTATATTTAGCATTATGATACGTTTCAACTTCTCCTATTTCTCCTGAGGTTGTTGATTCGTATTCTAATGTGTAGCCCACCATATAAAATGAATCTTTATCGATTTTTATTTCATATGTTCCACTGACATTCATATTATCATAATGTTCTTTTAAAATGCCTTCCTGCGCTGCAATCCCAGCACCCAATACGGTCGTTTTATATTCCTCATCTGTACCTGTGAATGTTAAAATAAACTGGTTACCATTTTCAGTTACTTCAAATGCATTACTAAAATTGACGTATTCAGTTAATTGGTCAGCCTGCAACGTGGTAAACAGATTTCCATAGTCTGAACTAGCAGGCATCTTCATCCATTGATCTTGATCTGGTGAATTTACATACATTCCGTCTGTTATTTTGTAGAGTTCGACAACTCCACCGGAATTCGTATTACTTGTTGTCGATGCTTTCATATACATATTGGATTGGTCAGCTAAGCTAATTTCCATTGTCAGTTCAGTTGTTGCTTTTTCACTTTGCCCATTAATAGTACTGTCATCTGTAAATTCTCCTTTTACTAGATAACTGGACACCTCCTGCATTGCTTCTGCTGATTTTTGAAAAATTTTCTTGGCATCAGAACCAATAAGATTACCGCTTTCGCTTGATTCTTCAGCTTCTTCAGGTTCCTCTTCTTTTGTACTTTCTTCAGTGTTCTCATCACTTGTATCTGATGTTTCTTCATTTGTTGGTTCTTCTTCTGCGACAGCATCTTTTTCCGTTTCATCTTGATCGGCATTTTCGCTGCCGCATGCGGCAAGTGCCAACACACTAATTAGAAATAATAAAGCAATTAATTTCCTCATAAGCCACCTCTTTTAGGGTTATTATCAAACATTAGCATACGAAACAAGCTGTTGTAATGTATCCTCAAGTATATAAAATTAATTTACAGGTTCTGCTGCTTTTCGAACTTCTTCCGGTACAATAAGCTCAACGTAAGCATTGAAGTTACTATAGAAAAATTCGCTTTTTTCATAGATATGCCCTTTACCAGCTGCCCCAGAGGTGGTCGCTTCATATTCGAGGAAATAGTTTGTTAGATAAAATGTTTGCTTATCAATGGTCAATTCGTAGGTTCCAGTAACTTTCATATTATGATAGAAATCTCTGAAAAAATCATTCAAGACTTTTTGACCAGCGCCAAAAACGACTTCTTTAAATTCTTCATCAGTGCCAGAATAGCTGAGGATGTAATGATCTTCTTCTTCGATTACCTGGAAAAGGGAACCGAAGTCGATATAAAAGCTTAATTGCTCATCAAATACGGTATTGTATAGGTTATTAACCGCATACTCCGGCTCCATTGAAAGCCATTTGTCATTCTCTTTCAGGTAATACATTTCTTCATTAAGGTACATTTCCATATTACTGTCCGGCTCATCATTTGCTTCAATTTTAACGGTTTGGTGGAGCGTGTTTTGCTCTCCGATCATCAGATCTGCATTAATAGTGATCGTTTCAATGCGTTCGATATCATTGATAATTGCGTCTGAAACAGTAGTACCACCGATGTATAAACTTTCAATATTCTGCATTGCTTCACTTGATTTGCGGAGAATTGCTGGAGCGTCTGTCAATTTAGCTGTTGCAACTTCACTTTCTTTCGTTTCTTCCTTGTTTGTATCATCGATATTTGTTTGCTCTTCTGATTGATTGCTATCATCTTCATTTTGCTGTTCTGTTTTGACCTCTTTATCTCCATCTGTTGCTGCTTGTGTATCTTCTATCTTACTTTTGTTGGTTTTGTCATTCATCGCTGGTTCGTCTTCACTGCATGCGGTCATTAGAAATAGGAAAAGCCCGATTAAACTAAAGCCTATAATTTTTTTCATGTGTGCACCTCGTTTAGTGTTGGTGCTCAAACTTTACCACACTAAAACAGGGCTGTAATGTATCCTTAAGTATAAAAAAACAGCCATGATTAGGCTGCAAAGTTAGTTATAAATATTTTTCGATAAATTCGGACAAAAAAATTCGGGAGGTGACAGGCGCCATACGAATAGGCACCTCCCAAAATCTATTTCAAAAATGTTTTGCCGTCGTGTTGTTCGATTTTTTGTTCTTTCATTAGTTTTCCTAGGGCGCGTTTGAAGGCGGCTTTGCTAATATTAAATGTTCCTTGAATATCTTCAGGGTCACTTTTATCGCTGAATGGAATGACGCCATTACTTTGTTTAAGGTGCATTAAAATGTTGTCAGCATCTTCACCCATGCTATGTTGCTTAAGCGGCCTAAGCGAAACATTTAGCGTTCCGTCTTCTTTTACATCGATTACTCGTCCTTCAACCCATTCGCCGAGCCGGGGTTCATCTTTTCGTTCTGTATGATGAATAAATCCACGATAGCCATCTTCAGAAATAATAGCAGAACCTTCCTTGCTAGTTCGATACACACGTCCGCTGATTGCCTGGTTTAACAAGTCATCTGGAGCTATATCCCACTGTCTCTCAACGACACCCTCAGATGCTGGGATTGCCAGCAAGCGTCCTTTTTGGTCCTTTCCTAATGTCACGTAAAGCATATCACCGATTATCGGCCAAACGCTTTCGAACAATGGGAGGTCATCGATAGACACAAGCATTTCTTTTGCGATACCAATGTTTACAAACACGCCAAGACCTGGCATGACTTCAACTACTTCAGCCCAGTCATACTCGTCCATTTGTACAGAAGGCAGCTTGGTGGTTGCGATGACCTGTCCTTTTTTATCAGTATAGGGAAAAACTTCAATTTCCTGTTCTGGTTCAAGTTCAGTGTCTAGCTCATTATTATGCAGTAGTACATCGTCTTCTAGTACGTAACCAGTATCAATTTTTCGAAGTACCTTAAGTTTTTGGATCAATCCTATTCTCATATTTTCTAGCCTACTTTCATTATATGTATTGGAAAAGGGGTACTCTTACTATAAGAGTACCCCTTTGATTTATAAAGTAACACATAAGTTTCAATTTTTTATTTATCCCGAATTAATTTATCGGGTGGGAAATCGCCACTTGTGGGATTTCGCTTTACCGCGGTCATTGTTCCACTGGGGTTTTCTTCCTTAAGCAACGTCAGCCCTACCTGCTCTGACGTCCTTGCGACCCCTTAGTCGCGCCAGTGTGAATAAGATCTTCAAAAACTTACTAGCAGAATGCCAGAAATTTCATACTTACTAGTTACTTCATTCGTTAACTTATATATAATCTCACACAATCTAACACATGTCAACATATTTTCGGGAAAAGTGTTCGACAAAAAACGGGAAGTGACAGGCACCAGCTATCCATACACATGTGATAAACTAAGTGGAGATTAGGTTAATTGGAGAGTTGTGATTATGGGGTTGTTTTTTCAGGTTGTGCTGCCGATTATGGCGGTTTTTGGTTCCGGATTTATTTTGCAGCGGATTCGTATTCTTGATGTGAAGTCATTGGCAACGACTTCGATATACATTTTCCTGCCGGCATTGGTTTTTACAACATTATATGAATCTAGCTTTAATCAAGGATTTACTTATATTATTATATTTGCATTCTTCTTATTATTTATGATGATCGTTATCATTAAAATTCTTGCGTTGATTTTTAAATGGGACCAATCCGTTGAAAGTGGTTCAATTTTGACGACGGCATTTATGAATGGTGGTAACTACGGTGTGCCTGTCATTTTATACAGTATCGGTGAGGCTGCAATGCCATATGCAATATTTTTCATGGTGCTTCAGTCACTAGTAATGAATGTCTTTGGAGTGTATTATGCATCCCGAAGTACAAGTGGCTTTTCACATGCATTTAACACCATTTTTAAGATGCCTGCGACGTACGCGGCTGTATTGGCATTCTTTTTCCAAGCGGTCCCTTGGGATATGCCTGAATCGGTTTATTCCACGATGTCAATGGTGGCCGATGCGGCAATTCCGTTGATGATGGTGATGCTTGGCATGCAGCTTGCTTCCATTACATCATTAAAATTTAATTGGCAGGTTATTTTGTCAGCAGTGGTGGTTCGTATGGTCATTTCACCATTGCTTGCATTTTTATTTGTCTGGATTTTACCAGTTGAACCGGTACTTGCATCAGTTATCATAATTGTTGCTGCAATGCCAAGTGCGGCAACAACAACGATGTATGCGATTGAGTTTGATTCAGAGCCTGACCTTGTTTCCAGTATTACGCTTGTGACAACGCTTATCAGTATTGTTACAGTAACGGTGCTGTTAAATGTGATTGCGTGATGTTTCCATTTTTAATTAAATGGGTATTTTATTGATATGAACAAGTTGAAAGGGTGAAATTTATGATACGGACAATTTTAATGGTTATAGGTGCGATTGTAGTTATTGGCTGGATACTTTCAATGTTATAAAGGTGAGACAAGTAAACTGCTGGATAGAGTTAACCTTTATTCAGTAGTTTTTAATTTTGGAGGTACTCTATTGACATCATATATCATTTTATATATGATTGATTTACTATGAAAAAAGAAACGAAACAACACAAAGTGTACAGAGTAATTAAATCAAGAATCATTGAACGTCTTTACGTTCCCGGGCAGCGAATTGTTATTGATCAGATAGCAAAAGAACTGGAAACTAGTACAATTCCTGTTCGGGAGGCAATACGCCAGCTGGAGTCGGAGCGGCTTATTTTCTATAAACAGAATGTTGGACCTGTAGTTGCTGAGGTAAATGAAACCGACTATTCAGATACGTTACGCGTGCTGGCAGTCTTGGAGGGGCATGCGACAGCATTAAGTGCAGAAAGTTTTCCTAAAGAGAAACTGCACATATTAAAAAATTTAAATAAAAAGATGGAGGAGGCATTGGAAGAATTCGATATTTTAGAATTCGGAAGGCTCAATTCCGAGTTTCACCGAGTTATATGCGAAGAATGTAATAATAACTATTTGCTGGAGTCGATAAAAGATACGTGGAATAGACTCGACTCTATACGTGGATTGGGGTCTACCTTGTATTCTTTGCGTGTGAAGGAATCGATTAAAGAGCATTATGAAATTATTCGTTTTTTTGAACTTGGTGGTTCTTTTGCAGAAGTTGAACAACATTCACGAATGCACAAAATCAAGACAGCAAAAGACTTCGAACACCGCAGATTAAAACATTTGGAAGCAAACAACCCTGTATGATGACTGTACAATTACGGTTATTATACAGGTTTTTTTTATTCTAAAAACCCTGTTGACATTATATACTAAATCATATACGATTTAATTATTCAGAATATTAATAGTAATTAAACTATCGTAATTGGAGGGGATTTAGGGTGGCGTATGAAGAAGCGAAAAAGCGTTTTAGGGGATCTATATCGCCTGTTATCACACCGTTCCATGAAGATGAGCAGATTGATTTTGACAAATTCAAAGAGTTAATTAACTGGCAAATTGAAAGTGGGAGTCATGGAATTTCGGTGACAGGAACATCAGGTGAACCGAGTTCGATGACTGTCGAGGAACGGGAAATGGTAATGAAAACGGCGTGCAAGACGGTAAATGGGCGTGTTCCGTTTATCCCGGGAACAGGGTCAACCAACCACCAGGAAACACTGCGTTTAACAAAAGCAGCACAAGAAATGGGTGCTGACGGTGCACTTGTGATTGTTCCCTATTACAACAAACCAAATCAGCATGCATTATATAAGCATTTCAAGGCTGTAGCTGATTCAGTTGAAATCCCAATTATTTTATATAATATTCCAGGTCGAACAGCGGTGAATTTGGAGGTAGACACAATTGCTTCACTTGCTAAGGATTGTCCGAATATTATCGGTGTAAAGGAATCAAATAAGGATTTTGAGCATGTGAATAAGGTATTGCTAAAAGCCGGGCGTGACTTTAACCTTTACTCTGGTATTGAGGTTTTATGCTATCCGATGCTAGCAATTGGCGGAGCTGGTCATGTGAGCGCAACTGCAAATGTTGCACCTAAGGAAGTTGCAGAACTTTATAACAAGTGGGTAGCCGGTGATGTGGAAGGAGCACAGGATTTGCACTTTGGTCTCATGCCGCTAAATAATGTTCTTTTCCGCGATACGAATCCTGCACCGGCAAAGGCTGCACTTGGTATGATAGGGAAAATAAAGCCGGTATTGCGCAAGCCCTTGGATGTTCCTTCTGAAAAAATACAACATGATATACGTAATACATTAACGTCATATAATCTACTATAATAAAGAAGGTGATATGTTTGGAACATAAAAAAGTAGAGGACGTGAAACTCTACATAGACGGAAGTTTTGTCGATGCAGGAGGGTCAGGATACTTCAATAATTTGAATCCCTTTACAAATGAAGTCATGAATCGTGTGGCAAAAGGTGGTAAAACAGATATTGAAAAAGCGGCGCATGTTGCAAATGAGGCATTTCAAAATGGGCCGTGGGGAAGTATGAAACAGAAAGAACGTATGGCGTATATCGATAGAATTGCAGATTTAATTGCTGAGGAAGTGGAAGAAATTGCGGTACTAGAATCACTTGACACAGGACTTCCTATTAGCCAGACGCGAAAAATGGTTTCACGTGCTTCGGAGAATTTCCGCTTTTACTCGAGAATGGTTCAGTCACGGATGCATGGGGATGCGTATCAAGTTGATGATGAGTTCATCAACTATACGGTTTATCAACCTTTGGGTGCTGTTGGACTGATAACGCCATGGAATGCACCTTTTATGCTGACAACATGGAAAGTAGCTCCAGCACTTGCAACAGGAAACACAGTTATTTTAAAACCGGCAGAATTATCACCATTAAGTGCAAACAAATTGGCGGAAATAATGGTTAGGGCAGAATTGCCAAAAGGTGTGTTTAATGTAGTCCATGGGTACGGAGAAACTGCTGGTGATGCACTTGTTAAAAACGATAAATTGAAAGCGATTTCATTTACAGGTGAAACTGTCACCGGAAAAACGATTATTAAAAATAGTGCAGATTCATTGAAAAAAACTTCGATGGAACTTGGCGGTAAATCACCGTTAATCGTATTTGATGATGCAGATTTTGAACGGGCTCTAGATGCGGCTGTCTGGGGAATTTTTTCTTTCAATGGTGAACGGTGCACAGCGAATTCACGTGTTTTTTTGCATAAGTCGATTGAAGATAAATTCGTGGAGGAATTGCGAAAACGAGTGGATAAAATTTCAATTGGTGATCCGATGAATCCTGCTACAGAGGTTGGGCCATTAATTGATAAAGGGCATTTTGACAAAGTAACAGGATATATTGATATAGCACGTGAAGAGGGATGTGAGGTTGTACAGGGAACAGTACCTGGAGCCATGAAAGCCAGCAATTTTGTTCCACCTACAATATTCTTAAATGCAAAAAACAATATGCGAGTATGTCAAGATGAAATCTTTGGTCCGATTATGTCAGTAATTGCCTTTGAAACAGAAGAAGAAGTAATCGAGATGGCGAACGATACCGAATACGGTCTGGCCGGCTATGTGTGGACGAATGATATTAAACGGGGGCATCGTGTAGCACAAGCAGTCGATTCAGGCATGCTATGGATCAACGCGCAAAATATACGTGATTTACGAATCCCGTTTGGCGGCATGAAAGGGAGTGGTGTCGGACGTGAAGGTGGGCACTTTGCTATATTGGAATTTTATACGGAACCAAAAGCTATTCACGTAGCACTTGGAGAGCACCGTATACCACAATGGGGAAAATAAAAGAGGAGGGTATAACTGTATGCCAGCAAAAACAGGGAAAGAATATATTAGTAGATTGAAAGCTGCGAAAAATAACGTGTACATTCATGGTGAGAGGGTCGATGATGTAACCGAACATCCAGCGTTTAAAAACGTGATAAAATCGATGGCAAAATTGTATGATTTGCAGTACGAAAAACAGGACAAAATGCTGTACACTTCACCAACAACCGGTGAAAAGGTAGGAAAGACATTTTTACAGCCGAAAACAGTGGAGGATCTCATTGCACGAAGGGAGGCAATGACAGAATGGGCTCGTACAAGTGGAGGAATGATGGGGCGTTCACCGGATTATCTGAATGCTGAAGTAATGGCAATGGGGATGAACAATGGCATATTTGCTGAGGCAGACCCGCGTTTGGCCGAAAACGCACGTAATTATTATGAGTATGCCCGCGAGAATGATATTAGTCTGACGCATACGCTGATCCACCCACAGGTAAACCGGGCGAAGATGCAGCATGAACAAAAGGATGCAAATGTTGCATTACATCTGGTGGAAGAACGTGACGATGGCATCATTGTTGACGGAATTCGCTTATTGGCAACTCAGGGTGGTATTACGGATGAGATTCTGGTTTTCCCATCAACCGTTAAAAAGGCAGGGGAACTCGATGATCCATATTCGCTGGCATTTGCTGTGCCAAACAATACACCAGGGCTGAAATTCATCAGCCGTGAGTCGTTTGACTATGGAAAAAATGAATGGGATCATCCGCTTGGCTCAAGGTTTGAAGAAGGGGACGCTATTGTTTCATTTGATAATGTATTTGTACCGTGGGAGAGGGTCTTTGTTTGCGGTAATTCATCCGTTTGTAACCGAACATTCCTTGAAACAAATGCAGTTGTGCATATGTCGCACCAAGTTGTTGCCAAGAACGTTGTGAAGACAGAGTTTTTGCTTGGTGTTGTTTTAAATATGATGGATGCAATCGGTATTGACCAATTCCAGCATGTTAAAGACAAAGGAACAGAGATCATGCTGAACCTTGAAACAATTAAATCACATCTATATCGAGCGGAGCATAATGCAAAATTGGATGCATCCGGAACGATGACACCAGACTTTGATGCGCTCAATGCAGCAAGAAATTGGTATCCGCGGATTTATCCGAGAATGGTAGAGATTGTACGAATCCTTGGTGCATCAGGATTGATGGGGATTCCGACAGAAGCTGATTTTAACCATGAGGAAATAGGGCCGATTATCCATCGTGGTTTACAGGGGAAAAACCTGGAAGGCCAAGATCGTGTGCAATTATTCCGGCTTGCATGGGATATGACAATGAGCGCATTTGGTTCTCGCCAGGCGCATTATGAATACTATTTCTTTGGTGATCCAATAAAAATGGGGATGACCTACTTTGATGGGTATGAAAAGGATATGTATCGAAACTATGTACAGGATTTCTTGAAAAACTCGAGTGAAGTGAACGTGTAGGATGAAAGTCGAGTGAATGCAAATTCCAAAGGGGGGAATCAGGATGGATTTTAACATTATCCGATGTGCACGGGCCATTTTACATGTAACCGATCTTGATGCATCACGAAATTTCTATGTCGATGCACTTGGTTTCATTGAAACAGAGGCAGATGATGCGCACATTTATCTGCGCGGCCTTGAGGAGCATACTCATCATAGTCTAGTATTGAAAAAGGCAGATGAGCCATGTGTGGAGGCATTGGGATATAAGGTTTCTTCTAGCGGCGATTTGAAAGCGCTGTCAGAGTTATTTGAGATGAAAGGATTTACGACTAAATGGTTTCAAAAAGGGGAACAGCATGCAGTTGGCGAGACATTAAGGGTACAGGATGTTTCCGGTATGCCACTGGAATTTTTTGCAGAGATCGATTCAGTTGAACGTCTGCTGCAGCGTTATGATTTATATAAAGGTTCACGGATGCAGCGAATTGATCATTTTAACTACATGGTTTCTGATGTGGAAGCTGCGTTTAATTTTTATAATAAAGATTTAGGATTTGCTTGTTCCGAATACACCGATACAGAAAATGACGATATATGGGCGGCATGGCTTCACAGGAAACAGACGGTTCATGATTTAGCACTTATGAATGGAAAAGGCCCTCGATTGCATCATGTTGCATTTTGGCTTCCGGATCCCCTAGCAATTATCCATACGTGTGATGTGCTGGCATCCTTGGGATATGGTGAGAACATTGAACGAGGGCCAGGGCGCCACGGACTATCAAACGCATTTTTCTTATATTTGCGAGACCCTGATGGTCATCGAATTGAGCTATATAATGGGGATTATTTAACAAGTGATCCTGACTTTAAACCAATACGATGGGATATCAATGATCCTATGCGGCAAACGTTCTGGGGACATGAAGCACCAGACAGCTGGTTTAATGAAGCATCAGCAGTACTGAATGTGTTAACAGGTAAAAAAGTCGAACAGAAACAAGGCAAGCTCAAGCAGCATAAGCCGACATTTATAATCTAGTCTTGATAGAAAGGGTGTTTAATAGATGGATGATCGCACTTTCAGGACAGCAATGGGGAAATTTGTGACGGGTGTCACCGTCATTACAACACAGCTAAATAACGAGGTTTACGGCATGACTGCGAATGCGTTCATGTCAGTATCGATTGATCCGAAATTGGTGCTAATTTCAATTGATGAAAATGCGAATATGAACCAATATGTTGATGAAGCGGGGCAATTTGCCATAAGTATTTTAAATGAGGATCAGCAGGATATGTCAGCTTATTTCGCCGGACAGGTTAAAGAACAGCGTAATATCAACTTTATCTGGTTCAACGATATGCCTGCCATTGAAGGCGCAATGGTCAATTTGACGTGTGATGTTCACGATTCGGTTGTGGCAGGTGACCACACGTTATATATCGGTGCAGTGACCGATGTGTTTGTTACTGATGGTGAACCGCTTGCGTTCTTTTCAGGAAAATATAAGCAGGTAAACGGGGCAGCAAACGTTAATTAATTGTGATTGTTTTTATTGATTGAAAAAAGCGGACCTTTTTATTGGGGGTAATCAAATGAAGCAACAACTTGAGAATAATGTGGCGGTCGACCATGATATCTTTCAAAAGTTCTCTGGGCATGAGCAAGTAGTTTTTTGCAATGAACCAGCATCAGGATTGCAGGCAATCATTGCAATACATAATACTACACTCGGTCCAGCGCTTGGTGGTACAAGGATGCGACCTTATGAATCAGTTGATGAGGCATTAGAGGATGTGCTTCGTTTATCAGAAGGGATGACCTATAAATGTGCTGCAGCTGATTTGGATTTTGGTGGAGGAAAGGCTGTTATTATTGGTGATCCGAACGAGGCAAAATCAGCTGCATTGTTCCGAGCATTCGGCCAATATATAGATTCGTTGAATGGTCGTTTTTATACTGGCACAGACATGGGGACTACAATGGATGACTTTGTCCATACCATCAAAGAAACCAATTTTATAAATGGTGTCCCTGAAGCATTTGGCGGAAGTGGTGACTCCTCGATCCCAACGGCTCAGGGTGTTATTTATGGTCTGAAGGCAACCAACATGTTCCTGTCTGGAAGTGACAGTTTGGCCGGAAAATGCTACGCAATTCAAGGGCTGGGGAAAGTTGGCTTTAAGATTGCAGAACATTTACTGCAGGCTGGTGCGGATATAGTAGTAACGGATATAAATAAAGAATTAATAGCTTTGATTGAACAAAAAGCTACGGGAACAAGCGGCACTGTAGAAGCTGTAGCAAATGACGAAATTTACAATATTGAAGCAGACTTTTTTGTACCGTGTGCGTTAGGCGGAATTATTAATGATTTTACAGTGGAGAAACTTCGTGTGCATGCAGTTGTTGGGTCAGCGAATAATCAGCTGCGTGAAGCAAGGCATGGAAAAATCCTACATGACAAAGGGATTTTATATGCTCCTGATTATATTGTTAATGCAGGAGGTCTTATTCAGGTTGCTGATGAGTTATATGGATCTAACAAAGAGCGTGTTTTGGCTAAAACAAAGGCTATCTATAACTCATTGGTTGAAATATACAAGGAAGCGAATATGGAGTATATCACGACGGTGGAGGCAGCTAATCGAAAATGCGAAAAAAGACTTGAAGAACAGCGTCGTCGCAGTAACTTTTTTGCACGTAGCAGACGACCGAAATGGAATATACGAGAGTAACACGGATATAAGTCAATTCAGATAAAAACTAAAAGGTGTGAAACAGATGGAAGATAAATATCCACTTTTTCAAATAGTAGATACATCTGGAAATCTTGTTTCAGATGACTATGATATTACAGAGGAGCAGGCAAAGTCCTATTATTATCACATGCTCCGGATACGAATGTATGATCAGAAAGGTATCGCACTTCAGCGTCAGGGAAGGATTGGGACATATGTGCCGTTTGAAGGACAGGAAGCTTCACAAGTTGGCAGTGCGCTGGCACTAAAGGCTAATGATTGGATGTTTCCGACATATCGTGACCATGGGGCGACACTGACGTTTGGTGCAGATATGGATATGATGCTGTTGCATTGGAATGGGCGGATTGATGGATGTGTCCCTTCAAGGGTGAAAAATATTCTTCCGGCTGCGATACCGATTGCGACGCATATTCCGCATGCGGCTGGTGTCGCGATGGCTGAAACGTATAAAGGAACAAAAAATGCTGCCATCGCTTATTTTGGTGACGGTGCAACCTCAGAGGGTGATTTTCACGAAGGGCTAAATATGGCAAGTGTCTTCAAGGCGCCAGCAGTTTTTTTTAATCAGAATAATGGATACGCTATCTCACTGCCAGTTTCAAAACAGATGAACTCAAAGACGATAGCACAAAAAGCAGCAAGCTATGGGATGTCTGGTATTCGGGTTGATGGCATGGATGTTTTTGCGGTAAATGAAGCGGTCAAAGAAGCACTAGATCGGGCCCGTAATGGTGAGGGGCCAACATTAATTGAAGCTGTCACATGGCGGTTTGGTGCACATACGACAGCGGATGATCCGTCTAAATATCGTGATCAGGAGGAAAGTGATGCAAAGCGTGAGAAGCTTGATCCGGTAATGCGACTCGAACGATTCATGAAGAATCTAAACATGTGGGATGAACAGTGGGTTTCTTCTATTAAAAAAGAAATTCAGGTGGAACTGGATGATGCGATTGCCAGCATGGAGTCGCACGAAAAAGCGAGTCTTGACGACATGTTTGACTATGTATTTGAAGAACCGACTTGGACAATTGAAGAACAAAAGAAGGCATTCATGGCACAGAGGGGAGGTCAATTGTAATGGAAACAAAATCCCTGACATTGATTCAAGCAATTAATGAAGGCATGAAAACAATGCTAACAGAAGATGAAAATACACTAATCTTAGGTGAGGATATTGGGAAAAATGGCGGTGTATTTCGGGCGACTGTTGATTTACAGGAAGAGTTCGGGGAAAAGCGTGTAATTGATACACCGTTAAGTGAGGCTGGATTTGTTGGCGGGGCAGTTGGTATGGCTCTCAATGGGTTACGTCCAATCGTGGAAATCCAGTTTCTTGGGTTTATTTACCCTGCATTTGAACAAATTGCCACACATGTAACACGGATAAGAACGCGTACGATGGGACATTACAGTATTCCTATGGTCATTCGTGCGCCATTTGGTGCTGGAGTCAGATCACCGGAAATACATTCAGATAGTGTGGAAGCACTTTTTACGCATTTACCTGGAATCAAGGTGGTTTGTCCATCCACTGCGTATGATGCAAAAGGACTTTTAATTGCTTCTATCGAGGATCCGGATCCTGTTCTTTTTCTCGAGCCTATGCGATTGTACCGTGGTGAGCGAAATGATGTCCCTTCTGCAAAATACAGTATTGAACTTGGCAAAGGCGAACGTATTCAAGAGGGAGAGGATGTAACAGTTCTTGCCTGGGGAGCGATGATACCTGTTGCATTAAAAGCTGCCGAGCATATGAAGGAACAATCCGTATCGTGTGATGTAATTGATCTTCGGACATTGTATCCACTTGATAAAGACATAATAGCAGATTCAGTACAAAAAACAGGACGTGTCGTGATTGTGCATGAAGCACATGCAACAGGTGGTGTTGGCAGTGAAATCACCTCCGTCATTAACGATACAGCATTTTTATATTTGAAAGCACCGATTGAGCGAGTAACAGGGTTTGATGTACCTATCCCATTATTTTCTCTGGAAAATGAGTATCTTCCAACACCCGGTCGAGTCGCAAATGCCATTAATAAAGTAATAACGTTTTAGGGAGGTGAAATCATGATCGAGGTGAAGTTCCACGATATTGGTGAAGGGATGAATGAGGGGGAAATCATTCATTATTTTGTGAATGTGGGTGATGAGGTGAAGGTTGATCAGCCCCTTGTCGAATTGCAAACCGATAAAATGGTCGCCGAAATTCCATCCCCCGCTTCAGGCAAAGTTAATGCAATTCATTTTGAGGCAGGTGAAGTAGTGACGGTGGGGACGAATATCATCGAGATTGATGACGGTAAAAAAGTGTCCCAGGAAAAAACGAATGAGCCTGTGCCAAACAAATATAATCGTGTGCTAGCTGCCCCTTTTACGAGAAAAATTGCACGCGATAACGATGTAGATATTGAACAAATAACTGGTACAGGGCCAGGAGGAAGAGTGACGGAGAAAGATGTTTTTACAGCTATCGAAGGGGACGTAGAGCCGATAGCGGAAAAAGCTGCAGCACCTGAGTCAGACATTATCCCTTATATTGGAATGCGAAAACAAATCGGCGATAAACTAACCGAATCTATCACAACGATTCCACATGTCACACATTTTGATGAGGCAGATTTAACGAATGTAATGGAGTTTCGGAAAGAACTAAAGCAGAAAGGCGAATCTATTTCGGTAGTGGCCTTTTTTCTGAAAGCACTCACTATTGCACTAAAAGAACATCGGATTTTTAATGCGCGACTGAATGAGGAAGAAAATGTCATTCTTCTAGCAAAGAGATATCATATTGGACTTGCGACAAACACAAATAAAGGATTAGTCGCACCTGTTCTTCGTGATGTTGATAAAAAAACAATTCGTGAAATTAATACCGAAATGAAGGCGTTAACGAAAAAGGCACAGGACGGAAAGCTAACATCAGATGAAATGAAGCACGGTACATTTACGGTCAGTAATGTTGGTCCACTTGGCGGAACAGGAGCAACACCGATTATCATTCAGCCGCAAACTGCGATTATGGCATTTCACAAAACAAAAAAAACACCAGTTGTACGTGATGATGATGAAATTGCCATCCGCCAGATGATGACAATGTCACTATCCTTTGATCATCGTGTGGCTGATGGAGTAATGTCGGTTGAATTTACCAATCGGTTCATCGAGTTGATGGAAGAACCGAAAAAGCTATTATTGGAGTTGGTATAAATGGTCGTTGGCGAATTCGCTGAAAAGCGTGACCTTATTATTATCGGTGGAGGCCCCGGTGGATATCAGGCTGCCATTCGTGCTGCCCAACTTGGAAAATCCGTAACGCTAATTGAAAAAGGTTTACTTGGTGGCGTTTGCTTGAACCGAGGGTGTATTCCTTCCAAAGTTTTTACGCATGCAGCCAAGAAGATGGATTCCCTTTCTGTAATGGATAATATGGGGATTAAAACTACTGATCCGATGATAGATTTTGTTCAGTTAAGAAATTATAAAAATCAAGTTGTCGATCGTTTGCGCAGTGGTGTCGAAGGACTTATGGAGGCAAATAAAATTGAAGTAATTTGTGGCGAAGCAAATTTTACCGCTGAAAATAAGATTGGTGTTGCAAATGGGCATCAATTTGATGTATATGAATTTTCTCAGGCAATCGTTGCAACAGGGAGTATGCCAGATTGGGATGTTCGAGATCATGAACGTGTTTTGCTACCTGAGACAGTATATCAGATTGATGAGATACCTGAATCGCTTGTTGTTTATGGAAGTGACTATATCGCTTTAGAGGTCGCGTTCAGTTTTAACAAGCTAGGCTGCAATGTAAAGCTATATCACCACGATACTGAATTTCCGTTTAACGAAACGATTAACCGTGAACTGAGTCGCATTTTGAAAAAGACTAAAATCAAGGTGAATAGCGGGCATAAACTAGATTTCGTGGAACCGGCTTCTAATGAGGTTGAGATTCAATTCTCAAAAGAAGATAAGGTAGAGAAAGAAACAGCTTCACATATTTATATATCTACTAAACAGAAGCCAAACATCAATAACATGGGGGTTGAACGGATAGGAATTACATTAAAGGAAAATGGATTCATTAAAACAGATTACACTACGCAAACTACTCTAGCCAATGTTTTTGCTGTTGGTGATGTCTCAGGGGGACCCTTTAGCGCGGTGAAGGCAATTAAAGAAGGAAAGGTTGCTGCTGAAACGATTGCCGGGATGAAGAGTGAGGTAGATTTAACACTCACCCCAACCGTGGTACATAGCATACCACCGATAGCTGCTGTGGGGTTAACGGAACTTGAAGCACGCAATGCAGGACATTCCGTGATTACGAGCAATTTCTCAATAAGCGGAAATAGCTATGCAATGATCTCAGGTGAGAAGGAAGGTATTGTGACAATTGTAAAAGATGCAGAAACAGATCTTTTACTCGGTATCCATATGATTGGTTCTGGTGCAGTAGAGTTAATCAGTACAGGGGTGACAGCACTTGAGATGGTTGCACGGGAAGAGGATTTAAAATTTCCTTCGTATCCCCATCCAAGTATAAATGAAGGACTTTTGGAAGCGATAGAGGGACTGACTGACATGGCCATACACGTTCCACCAAAAAACAAAAAACACCTATGAAATGAACTTCGGTAATAAAATTATAAAATAGGTAGTTCAAAAAGCCAACAAATGATAACAGGTGAATCTCTTTGTTACTCGGTTTTTTCAGTCCTCACGTATTAAGGGCATACGTTTCGGTCTTCAAAACCAGCGTGTCTCAATCTTCTTGTTTCTGATTTGTTACTTTTTGAACACACAAATAAAGGGGATTTTCATATGTATCGAATAAAAGCAGTTCTGAGACCGTCATTAAGTGAAGCGATTAGTCTTACGATTGCAGTGTTATTGATTATTAGCATGGGAATTATTGTGTTTGAGGCGGCCCCGCACATTCCGCTTGTCATTGCACTTCTGCTTTTAATGGTGTATGGGTTGTCAAAGCGGATATCATATCGCACTTTGGAGGATGGAATTACCGAAGGCGCTAAATCTGGTATGGGAGCAGTATTTCTCTTTTTCTTTATCGGAATATTAATTGCTTCTTGGATGTTGGGTGGTACAATCCCTACATTGATATATGCGGGCTTTGAACTGGTAACACCGAACTTCTTTTTTGCTATTGTGTTTATCGTTACAGGAATTGTCGGTATTTTTGTGGGAAGTTCATTAACAACTGTTGCAACTGTGGGTGTTGCTTTTATCGGTATTGCTTCTGCTGTTGATGTTTCCCTCGCAATCGTGGCTGGTGCTATTGTGTCTGGTGCATTTTTCGGTGATAAAATGTCACCGTTATCCGATACAACTAACATGGCATCATCAACATTGAAGGTTGATTTGTTTGAACATATTCGAAACATGTCATGGACAACGATACCGGTATTTTTAATTACACTTATCATTTTTGCCCTTATTTCCCCGGAGATAACTGCTGCCAATTTTAGTCAAATGGAAACTTTCCAACAGGGGCTGTTCGATACAGGTCTTGTTAAATGGTATAACGGATTAATCCCATTGCTTGTTTTGTTGATTCTTTCGATTATGAAAGTTCCAGCATTATTGACGCTTGCAGCGGGTTCAATTAGTGCAATTGCATTATCTTATGTAAACGGATTCACTCCGCTTAGCGATTTACTAGGGTTGTTATTTGGTGGATATGTTTCCGAAACGGGCATTGAAGCGATAGATTCGTTGCTGACACGAGGCGGATTAAACAGCATGATGTTCACCATTGGGCTAGTGCTACTCGCGTTAAGTATGGGTGGTTTATTATTTAAACTTGGAATTGTTCCGAGGTTACTGGAGTCAATTGAGCATTTATTAAGAAAAGTAGGATCTGTTATCGCAGCATCAGCTTTTACAGCGATTGGAATTAACGTACTTATTGGTGAACAATACTTATCGATTCTGCTAACTGGCGAGTCTTATAGTTCACAATATAACAAAGTAGGGCTAGCGAATAAGAATCTATCAAGAGTAGCTGAAGATGCAGGAACTGTTGTAAACCCGCTTGTACCTTGGAGTGTTTGTGGTGTGTTCATTTCTGGTGTTCTCGGTGTGTCGACATTGGCGTATTTACCGTTTGCATTCTTCTGCCTGCTATCGCCAATTTTGACAATTATATTCGGATTTACTGGTAAAACGTTAACTTTTATTGAAAAAGATCCTGGCAATGAAACAGTGCCTTCTGTTACCGGAATCAACAACTAGTAAGGAGGACATTCATGTATACTGCTAAATTAAAGCAAGTCTATTTCAAGGGTACCATTTATGGTGTGCTTTTCAATTTTCAGGGACAACTTGAGGCAATAGGTAAAGCGTTACAAGAGAAGCCATATAATGAGCCCCCAAAACGACCAGTATTATATATTAAACCGCGAAATACGCTTAACAGTCATCGCAAGCCAGTAGTAATTCCTAAAGGAGAGTCTGAAATTCAAGTAGGCGCTGCGCTCGGGGTTGTTCTTGGAAAAAATGCTACAAATGTATCAGTAAAAGATGCGTTGGATTATGTTGATGGTTATACTGCGGTGAACGATGTTAGTATTCCGCATTATAATTTTTACCGGCCAAATATTAAAAATAAAGTACGTGATGGGTTTTGTCCTGTTGCTCCAATGATTGTAAAGCGCACTGGGGTAGCCAATCCAGACCAATTACAAATCCTTGTTTATGTGAATGGCGAATTGGTTCAGGAAAATAACACGAAAAACCTTGTACGATCGGTGGCGCAGCTTGTGTCCGATGTAAGCGAATTTATGACGTTGCGTAAAGGTGACATGTTGCTTGTCGGTGTCCCGGAAGAAGCGCCACTCGCCAAGGCAGGCGATGAAGTACGGATTGAAATTGATGGTGTCGGTGTTTTGGAAAATAACATCATAAATGAAAAGGATACATTCACTGGAGGTGATTCATGATGAGGCATGCACGCGTTGCTTGTTTCGGTTCGGTACATGACGCAGTTGAAATAGATGGAAGGCTGAAACTCACGGATGGACGCGTAGTTAAACCAGCGGATGTCGTCTGGCTCCCGCCGATTCAGCCGGAAACGATCTTTGCACTTGGACTAAATTATGCGGACCATGCTAACGAAATCAGTTTTAAGGCTCCAAATGAACCATTAGTTTTTTTAAAAGGGCCTAACGCACTTGTTGGACATAATGGGCAATCACGTCGTCCGGTTGATGCGACGCACATGCATTATGAATGCGAGCTTGCTGTCGTCATAAGCGAAACTGCCAGAAATATAAGTTATGACGATGCGTATGATTATGTCGCAGGATATACCATCGCAAATGATTATGTGATTAGGGATTATCTCGAAAACTATTATCGCCCAAATCTAGCAGCGAAAAACAGAGATGATTTGACGCCAATTGGGCCTTATTTCGTTGACAAAGATGATATTTCGTATCCGATGCAGTTGGGTTTGCGAACGTATGTAAATGGTGAATTAAAACAAGAAGGTTCAACGAGGGATATGGTGTTTGATATTCCGTATTTAATTGAATATCTGAGCAGTTTCATGACTCTAAACGAAAGTGATGTTATTTTGACCGGAACGCCAAAGGGTACTGTTCACGTTTACGAAGGTGATGAAGTTGTGACGGAAATTGAGGGCATCGGTGCTCTGAAAAATACAATTGTTGGTGATAGTGTTTTTGCTAGATGAAGGAGGTGGTTCATGAGATGCCGCATATCATTGTTGAATACACGGACAATATAAAGACAGAAGCAGCGATCAATACGCTGTTAAAGAAAATAAATGAGACGCTGATAGCAGAGGGAAGCGTGTTCCCCACAGGAGGGTTGCGCTCTCGGGCGATTGAACTCAAAGATTACTTTATTGCCGATGGTGCTGAAGATGATGCATTTGTTCATGTTACAATGAAGATTGGGCCAGGTCGTTCGACTGAGGTAAAGGAAGCTGTATGTGAGCGGTTGTTTCAAATGATTGAGGAACATTTTTTTGATTTATTTGCGAAACGATATTTGGCACTATCGATGGAACTGTGTGAATTTAATAAAACATATAAAACGAACAATATTCACCATCGGTTTGAATAGATGACCGACCCGAAATCCATAAGAGTGTGGATTTCGGGCTTTAATGGCAGTTAAGAAAGCAAATAATTCTCTCTCATAAGAACTCCTCTAACGATTAGCCAAGCAATTCTAAAACAATTAAATGAAGAGGATGTGAAATAGAATGGATCTTCAACTAAAAGGAAAATCAGTTCTAGTAACAGCTGCCAGCAAAGGTCTGGGAAGAGCAATTGCTACTGAATTTGCTAAAGAGGGAGCGCATGTCTTAATAAGTAGTAGAAGCGAATCTACTCTTTCTAGTACTGTCAAAGATATCCAGCAAGAGACTGGTAATGATAATATTAGTTATATTGTTTGTGATATGAAGAATGCCGAGGAAATCAAGCAGATGGCAAAGCATGCAGTCTCTGTGAATGGGACGATAGATGTTTTAGTTAACAATGCAGGTGGTCCACCAGCCGGAAAATTTGCTGACATGTCAGATGAGGATTGGTACCATGCATTTGAACTGAATTTACTAAGTTTTATTCGAACAACCCGCGAGGTCATTCCTTATATGAAAAAACAGGGGCTTGGTCATATCGTAAATATTGCTTCCTCATCAATAAAGCAAAGTCTGGATAATCTTATTCTGTCCAACACGATGCGACCTGCAATTGTTGGCCTTGCTAAAAGTCTTGCGAGAGAGTTTGCTGAAGATAATATTTTAATAAATACGGTTGGTCCAGGAACAATTGAAACAGATCGCGTGTTGGAGTTAAATCAGAAAAAATCGGATGAACAAGGGGTGTCTGTTGAAGGGGTAAAACAAGAAGCAGTTCAGCAAATACCGATGAAGCGATACGGTAAACCAGATGAATTTGCAAAGGCAATTGTGTTTCTTGCATCTGGTGCCAATACTTATATTACCGGACAGTCACTTATTATTGACGGCGGCCAGGTGAAGGCGTTGTAAATCATAACATATTAGATATCCCTAACATAATCAGCAAAAATGGAGGTAACAGTGCAAATCGTTGCATCCATTTTTTGGTTGCTAAAAAAATTCCTAAACGGACTCCACATAATACGAACACCCCGCTCATAAGGGCTATTGAAACAGCAGTTATGATTGGAGAATAGCCTAGCATAGCAGCTCCAAGACCAGCACCAAAAGCGTCAATTGCCAGCGCAAATCCGAGAAGCAGTGCCTCGTTTGCTGAAATACTCCCAGACTGGTCCAAATCGGCTTGAACGGGCTGTTTCATTACGGTTTTAAAATTGTCCCAAGCTTCATCATTCGAATCCATTTCAGAAGGTGCATCACTTTTGGAACGCGTAACATTATAGAAACAAAATAAACCAATTAAAAGCAGAATAATACCGCCAATCATTTCAGCTATGTCAGGCGTAATAAAGGACCTAAGTATGTTACCAATTGTCATTGATATAAAAACAATTATTCCAGAACAGAACATAATTATACTTAAAGCAAGAAATGGAACACGAATGTGCCGCATTCCATAAGTGATTCCAACTCCAAACCCATCGATACTTACCCCTATAATTAACAGGATTAATCCGGTATAAAAGAGCATCCATATCAATTTCCTTTCTGTACTTATATAAAATATTGTATGGATTTAAAAATGAGTTGTGACCGTCCACAAATTTAGTTTAATTATGGTAAAGTAACATGAGAGAGTTGTTAAATAAGAAAGGATTTTTTAAATGGGCAAAACACTTGTATTAGCTGAGAAACCTTCTGTAGGTAGAGATATTGCCAGAGTGCTGAACTGCAATAAAAAAGGCAATGGCTTCCTTGAAGGATCTAATTATATTGTGACATGGGCACTTGGGCATTTAGTTACCCTGGCTGACCCGGAAGTATACGATGAAAAATTGAAAACATGGCGTTTAGACGATTTACCGATGCTGCCATCGCAGCTGAAGCTGGTTGTAATTAAAAAGTCCGGCAAGCAATTTAACGCGGTGAAAACACAAATGAACAGAAATGATGTGCAGGATATTGTAATTGCGACAGATGCTGGACGTGAAGGTGAATTGGTTGCTAGATGGATCATCGAAAAAGCACGTGTAAAAAAGCCGGTGAAGCGATTATGGATCTCATCTGTTACAGATAAAGCAATTCGTGATGGATTCAAGCAACTTAAGCCTGGAGGAAAATATGAAAACTTATATGCATCAGCAGTGGCACGTTCTGAGGCGGACTGGTATGTAGGTTTGAATGCAACTCGTGCGTTGACAACTAAGTTCAATGCTCAGCTATCCACCGGACGTGTGCAGACGCCGACACTTGCAATAATCGCTGCCAGAGAAAAAGAAATTCGAGAATTCCAGCCACAAAAGTTTTATGGAATTGAAGCAAAAACATCAAACGGCGTTACGCTGACATGGCAGGATCCAAAAAATAACAGCCGGATTTTTTCCAAGGAAAAGGCTGATTCATTACATAATCAGTTGAAAAATAAACCTGCAAAAGTAATCAACATTGATAAATCCTATAAGAAAAAATATGCACCGCAATTGTATGATTTAACGGAACTGCAGCGTGATGCGAACCGTATTTTCGGATATTCTGGAAAACAAACATTATCCCTGATGCAAAAACTATATGAGCAGCATAAGGTACTTACGTATCCACGTACAGATTCAAGAGTTATCTCGACTGATATTGTTCCAACATTGAAAGAGCGCGTTAAGGCTTGTGGTGTAGATGAGTATGCGCAATTTGCTAATAAAGTGATGAAGCGCGAATGGAAGCTGCCAAAATCAGTTGTCGATAATTCAAAAGTTTCAGATCACCATGCGATTATCCCGACAGAGCAACCGGTCATCCTAGCAGAATTAAATGATAAGGAACGTAAAATTTATGACCTTGTTGTAAAGCGGTTTTTGGCTGTGCTGGCTGATCCATATGAATACGAGCAAACAACAATTGAAGTAAAAATTGATAATGAACGATTCACAACTAAAGGGAACATTGTTAAGAAATTAGGATGGAAAGAAATTTATCAGGAAAATAACACTTCAGAACAGCAGTTACCAGCTATCCAACAAGGAGAATCGTTTTCCAATGTAAAAATGACGCAGACGAGTGGTGAGACAAAACCGCCCGAACGATTCACAGAAGGCGGATTACTGCAAGCAATGGAAAATCCCGTCCGTTATATGAGCTCTGATGAGAAGCACTTAGCAAAGACAATTAGCGAAGTTGGCGGCCTTGGAACCGTTGCGACAAGGGCTGATATTATTGAAAAGCTATTTAATAATCAGTTGATGGAAATGCGTGGAAAATACATTTTTATAACATCAAAAGGTCGACAGCTGCTTGATCTTGTCCCTGAAGACCTGCAATCACCAGCTCTTACAGCGGAATGGGAGAATAAACTCGGACAAATTGCTGAAGGAAAGCTTGATAAAGACCGTTTCATCAAAGAAATGAAGAGCTATGCCAGAGAAGTTGTACAACAAATTAAAAACAGTGATGAAACGTTCAAGCACGATAATATGACAGGGACGAAATGTCCTGACTGCGGGAAATTAATGCTGGAAATTAAGAATAAGAATGGACGCATGCTTGTCTGCCAAGATCGCTCATGCGGACACAAAAAGAATATTGCTAAGCATACCAATGCCAGATGTCCAAATTGTCATAAGCGTTTAGAGCTTCGTGGTGAAGGTGAAGGGAAAATGTTCATCTGTAAATGTGGTCACCGGGAAAAATTATCAGCTTTCAATAAGCGTAAAGAAAAAGAGAAGAAGCATAAAGTCTCCAAAAAAGATGTGAATAAATACTTGAAAAAGCAGGACGACGATGGTTTTAAAAATAATGCACTGGCTGATGCGTTGTCTAAGTTAAAAGAATAAGTTTTCTAAAAGAGGCTGGGCCAAAAGTGTTTTGTCAAAGTAAAATCCGAACTATGATTCAAAATTCTTGAAATAAATTTGAGTTAGTTCGGATTTATTTTGCAGTTAAGAAACTATAACTACTTTCTTACTGCATAAGTGCCAAAAAGGCTTGGTGAATGTCTAGTTTTCTAATGGTGCTGTTTAGATATAAACTGCGAACTCAACTAGGTCTCATAACCGCGATGAGTGACCGTTGCACGCTATTTGGAATGCGTTCCGGTTCTCATAACCTTGATGAAGACACATTTTACGCTATTTGAACAGTGTTCGTGTTCTCATAACCTTGATGAGTGAGCCCATGGCTAGTAAGCTTGAGCTGATGTTGCATTGGTACCGGTGTGGTGCATAAAAAAGTTTTCACTGTATCGCATTTTATATCATCTTCGTATTAGATCAACCATTGAAAATGAACGCTCTAAACATCCTATCCTGTTATTATACTTCTTTAATGTGGGAAGTCTTAGTTATTTCCCTGTCTCTTATATTACTAATCGTTTCTCTACTGGATTTGGTGGCATTATTTTTGAAATTAATTTTTAAAGATAATGACACTTTTTCCGAATGACGTACGATTATAGGAATAAGCCCCCTCGTATGAAAAATTTGAGTGGGATTATATCTTTTTATCTATTCATACATTTCAAAACTTATGGTAGACTTGTATGCAAGCTTAGAAGTTATATTTCTATAGCCTTTCTAAAAGCATTTATAAATAACTTTGTTTGGGGGAAGAAACATGTCAGATAACGAAGAATTGGAAAAAGCAACTGGAGACAAAACGATTCAAAAACTGGACTTTAGACTCGGGGCAGTCGGGGCAGCCATACCTTTATTGTTCTTTGTAGTTTGGGCTATTTCGATCAGTGTACTTCAGCTTTCGTCCGAAGTTGGGCTGGTTATGGGTGCGGTTATTGGTCTGACTCTTGGTTTACTTTTTTGTAGAAGTAAGTGGGAAGATTATGCACAGGGTTTATTTGATGGGCTAGCACAGCCAGTTGGTGTTATTGCAATGGTAGCATGGTTTTATGCAGGTATGTTCGCACAGGTGTTACAGGCTGGTGGACTAGTAGAAGGACTTGTATGGATTGGAGCTATAACCGGACTTACTGGTGGTTTATTCGTTGCTTTAACCTTCTTATTGGCAGCAACATTTTCAACTGCTGTTGGTACAGGTTATGGAACAACAGTTGCATTTTGTACATTGATGTATCCAGCTGGTGTTGCGGTTGGAGCAGATCCTGTATTCATGTTTGCGGCAATTTTGGCTGGGGCAGTATTTGGTGATAACCTTGCACCAGTTTCTGATACAACAATCGTATCAGCGACAACACAGGATGCTGATGTACCTGGAGTTGTGCGCAGTCGTTTTAAATATGCGGTTGTGGCGGCAGTGCCAGCAGTTATTTTGTTCGCAATCTTTGGCGGTGGCGGTCAAACACAGGCTGATCAGGGTGCACTTGACGCTATGATTGAATCGACAACCCCTGGTGGACTTATCATGCTCGCTCCGTTTGCGCTCGTACTTATATTAGCTTTGTCAGGACATCATCTATTAACATCACTAACATGGGGAATTATTTCTTCTATTCCACTTATTGTTCTATCAGGATTAGGAACTTTTGGTGATATAATAAGTTTTAATCCTGATTCAGATACCATTGTTGAGGGTGCACTGGTAAGCGGGTTGACTGGCTATTTTAATATGGCGATTCTTATCCTGTTAATTGTAGCCGCAGCTCACTTGTTAAAATTAGGTGGTACAATGGATGCAATAACGAAAGGCTTAATTAAGTGGATTAAAAATTCAGTTCGCAAAGCCGAGTTTGCTATTTGGGGTATCGTTGCATTACTAAATAGTGCTATTACAATTAATACTGCAGCAGAGATTGCAGCTGCACCATTTGTTAAAGAATTAGGAACAAAATATCAAATTCACCGTTACCGCATGGCTAATATGCTTGATGCTGTAACATCTGCATTAGGATATATCTTTCCTTGGGGTGCGCCAGTGTTATTGGGCTGGTCTACTATTAAAACAATGCAAGGTCAGTATGATTGGCTACCTATCGTTGAGCCGACTGCTGTGTTTCCGTTTGTTTTCCAAGGCTGGTTCCTGGTAATCGTGATGCTTATTGCAGCACTAACCGGCTGGGGACTTCGTTTCCAAGGGAAAAATGGGGAAGAACTAAAAGAAAGACCTCGTGATTAATTTCATAATAACTATTGGAATGAAGGACTTAACCGTCCTTCATTCTTTTTTAAGCAGTTAAGAAAATAGTTATACTTTCTTAACCACGAACTAAATCCGGCTCCCGAAATACATGGAGGCTCCCGCGGCTAAGAAGATACTACGAAAGCGATAGCTGAGTATATATCGGAGCGGTGTCATGGCACTCTAGTATATTTCTGCGCTTGGATTAGCTCTAATCATATTATAGATGGAATGAAATCACACAGCTTCAATAGATGACTTGAACCCTTCATTTCACGGGATAGAAATTTCACTTGGATTTATGTTTAATGGAGAATGAAGGGAATAAGGAGAGAACTATGAAAAAGATAAACTATGAGGAGTTAAACATTCAAAAAATTGCAGTTCATCCATTCTATCGAATGATGAAAGTATATTTATATTTTGTTGATGGTGTACTTGTTGACACTGGTCCAAGTGTGCAGCGGAGAAATCTCATTCGTGCGTTTAGGTCATGGGATATTCGGCAGGTTGCTATAACACATTGTCATGAGGACCATATTGGGATGCTACAATGGGTTGCTAATAATTTTTCTGTGAATATTTATAGTCATACAAAAGCAGTTCCTACCTTAAATAAACAAGTGAAAATACCTTGGTACCGAGGGTTACTCTCTAGTCACCGTTATGATAGTAAGGTAATCCCATACCCTGACACTATCCAGACATCTAAGTTTGAGTTCCTTCCAATAGAAACTCCTGGTCATTCTTCAGATCATGTATGTCTCTTGGAACCAAATAAGGGATGGCTGTTTTCTGGTGATTTTTATGTGACGCCTTATCCAAAGGTATTTTCAAAGGGTGAGTCAATTGCTTCCTATATTGATTCACTGCAAAAGCTTGGTCAATACAATTTTAAGACTGTACTTTGTGCTCATGAGGGTGTGGTTCCCAATGGGAAAGAAATGATGGAGCGGAAACTCGATTATTTACAATCCACTAGATATAAAGTAATTCAGTTACACCAAAAGGGATATACCGATAAGGAAATTATCAAATTTATGTTTCCAGAAAAAGTTAAATTAGAGTTAATGTCTTTTGGTTCGTTCACCCGTCTTAATTTCATACGATCCTGTTATCAAGAGTGAATTGTATTCTTACAATTTGCTCTTTTTTAGCAGTTAAGAAAACTGTATAAGTGAAATAAGGCTTATTCGCTAAAAAAACAGTCTTATTATTTTATCTGTTTGCAGTCCGTACAAAGGTAGTATCTCTTTAAAACGGAAATTAAGAACCCGACATAATAAGGAATATATTTTATTTTCATTTAGGTCTACGCTTTTTACATACTATTTATTCTTTAAGGAGGATGCTAAATGGCAGAATTACAAGAGATTTTTAAGGAGATTGATTCGGCAATAAAAGATGATCCAAGACGTGCAAAAGGGATGAAAGCAATTTATCAGTTTAATTTAAACGGAGATGAATCAGGCACATACCATATCGTATTTAATGATGATGATTGTTACGCCGCAGAAGGTGAGATAGAGGATGCTGATTGTACAATGAATATGTTCACGGATGATTTTAAGAAAATGGTTGATGGAAAGTTAAATGGCACACAAGCATTTATGACAGGACGATTGAAAATCAAAGGAAATATGGGACTCGCGTTAAAATTGCAGGATATTCTCGCGTCATATAATCAGGCAGCGAAATAAATGTTCACTCCTGATATGTTAAAGCAAAAAAAGGAGGAGCCTATGTGATTTCGTTTCGCCCGACAGAAGAGGAAACATCTTTTATCGAAGTGGCCAAAAATATTGCAAAAGATAAAATTCGTCCGATTGCACGCGAATGCGAACAAAACCGTCATGTTGATAAAAACCTGATTAACGAATTAGCAGAACTGGGTTTTTTATCGCTGGAGTTACCTGAATATTTTGAAGGGTTAGAATTACCGTTAATTACACAAGTGCAATTAGTTCAAGCGCTCAGTTATGGGGATCTCGATGTTGTTCAAGGGTTACCAGGCGCTAATGATGCAGCTTCTATAATACGTATTCTTCCGGAGAGTACAGTTACGAACTTAACAAAAGATGTGCAAATCAATCATGGAACTGCAGCTTTTGTAAACACTGTCAATACCGATGAAGTTAGAGAGGACCGATTATTTATTACAGAAGAAGCTGATGGGTATATCCTACAGGGAACTTCACAACCAGTTCGAATGGCGTCCTTTGCTGAATATATGATAGTTGCAGCGAAAAATTCACAAGGGAAAAGTGTTATTCTCTGGTTAGATAATCACAATCATTGGACGGTTGAACAAGGTGATTACCGCCTAGGGTTACTTGCTTCTGGACTTGGGCGGTTTTCTTTTGATGGTGTATATATTCCCAAAAACTGTGTGGTGGCAGAAGGTTATACAGCCGATGATTTACTTAGACAGGTTCGTACACGGATTCGAATATTACAGGCGGCAAAAGAAGTCGGTTTAATGGAGGCTGCACTTGATTATGTTACAGAGTACACGGCGGAACGGAAAGCATTTGGTCAAGTAATTGCAAAGTTTCAAGGGGTGTCGTTTCGAATCGCTTCAATGGCAATGGAAACAAGAATTTCGAATCACCTTGTAAAAGAAGCTGCTATTAAAGCAGATGAACAGGGTTCAGAGTCAGATGGATTAGCTTCTCGGGCGTTATATCGTGCCCATCGTTCTGTTCGTTATATTACGGATTCAGCAGTTCAATTGCTTGGAGGGCATGGCTTTGTGCAAGAATTCCCTGTAGAGAAATGGATGCGGGATGCTCAAGCACAGGTTTCCTTGTATGGAAGGGAAAAGGATTTACTTTTTCAGCGTGGTGAACAAATTATCGCTGGTACAAAAGAAGGAGCATTGCAATGATTTCGTTTGAGTTATCGGAGCAGCAAAAGCAAATTAAGGAAATGACTCATTGGTTTGCGGCTAATGAAATACGGCCAATTGCAATGAAAGCAGAAAAAATGGAAAGAGTTCCTGATGATTGGCTCGACAATGTAAACAGAATGGGTATCCACTTAAACACATCATCTTTCAGTGAAAATAGTACCCAAAAAACGTCAGCTAAGGACTCTAAAAAAGAACGGGAAGGAAACCGTATGGGTGTTTTAGCAACAGAGGAAATGGCCTGGGGAGATCCTGCTGTTACATTATCACTTCCTGGAGCAGGTCTAGGTGGACCTCCTGTGGAAAGTAGTGGAACACCTGAGCAAAAAAAGCGCTTTTTATCTATTTTTACAAAAGATAAACCGAGATGGGGAGCATATGCTTTAACAGAGCCTGAGGCAGGTTCGGATGCGTCAGGCATTCGAACAACAGCAAAGAAAGTTGCAGGCGGTTATATCTTAAACGGCCAAAAAATATTTATTACGAATGGTGAACGCGCTTCATGGGTTGTTGTGTTTGCAACGGTTGATGCTTCACGTGGACGTGCTGGCCAACGTGCATTTGTGGTCGAAAAGGGAACATCAGGTTTCAGCTGTACACGACTAGCAAAGAAAATGGGACTGCGAGCAAATGAAACAGCAGAACTTTTACTAGAAGATTGCTTTGTCCCACAAGAAAATTTACTTGGGGGAGAACAAGTTTACGAAACGAGTAATTCTAAACAAACAGGATTCCAGGTAGCTATGAAAACATTTGACAGTACACGACCAATTGTCGCTGCAATGGCAATCGGGATAGCGCGTGCAGCCTATGAATATACATTGGATATTGTACAACGAGACTATCCGAAACAGGGCAGGTATTTTCTGCTAGCATCTGAAATTCTAGCAGAAGTTGAACAGGATATTGCAGCAGCACGGCTGTTAACATGGGAAGCTGCATGGAAAGCTGATTTGGGTTTAGCCAATGCGAAAGAAGCAGCAATGTGTAAAGCTTATTCTGGGAAAATGTCGCTTGATGTGTGTTCAAAATGCCTGGAACTTTTAGGTCCTGACGGGCTAGATGGCCATCCAGTTGAAAAATTATACCGTGATGTGAAAGTGTTCGATATTTTTGAAGGAACAAACCAAGTACAACACCTTGTGATAGCACGTCGTCAATATGCTCCATATGGAATAAAAGTATAGTGAGGAGTGGTATTGTGTCCTATCAAACTATTAAAATAGATAAACGGAACAAGGGGGTCACATGGATCACCATAGATAATCCCCCCGTTAACGCCATTGGAGAAGAATTAATGGAAGAACTTGAATCCGCAGTGGATGAACTAACCGAAGATAATTCGGTTCGAGTGGTCGTTCTTACTTCCAACCACGAGAAAATATTCCTAGCCGGAGCAGATTTAAAAGGAATGATACAACAAAGTACTAATGATGAATCGGAAAATACGATTGCCAGACAAAGCGCACGAATGCAAGCATGTTTTCATCGCTTCGCTACAATGCCTAAACCAGTAATTGCAGCAATCAATGGTCATGCACTCGGAGGTGGTTGTGAACTGGCGATGGCATGCGATTTTCGTTTTATGGGAAAAGGGCGAATCGGATTAACCGAATTATCGCTTGGTCTCATCCCAGGTGCAGGTGGGACCCAGAGAATGATGCGATTATTGGGGCGGGCAAAGGCTATGGAGTTGATTTTCACTGCAAAACAGTTAGAAGCGAAGGAAGCAGAAGAAGCAGGCCTTATTAATCATGCTGCTATACCTGATGAACTGAAAGCGGATACAACTGCGTTTGCTGAAAAGCTGGCAGAAGGAGCTGTGCATGCAATGGGACTCGCTAAACATGCAATTAATGCAGCAGAAGGGTCGATAGAAGAAGGATTTGAAGTGGAAGCAACTGCATTTGCTGATACGTTTTTGACAGAGGAACCAAGTATCGGGCTTGCAGCATTTTTTCAAAAAGAAAAGGCGCGATTCCTTAACTAAATAGAATGTAAGGTTTTAGAAAAGGTGGGATCTATTTGTCATCCTGGAATGAAATGTTAAAAGGGAAAGTAGCTGTCGTAACAGGAGCGTCACGTGGCTTGGGTCGTGCAGACGCACTTGCCTTGGCTGAAGCTGGAGCAGATGTTGTTATTACAGACATTTTAATCGAATCAGATGAAACTAGTGAACAGGAGGCGGAGCGATTTGGTCCGATTGCACAGGTCATGCAAAGCACAAAGGTAATGTACGCTGATCAAACTGCAAAGGAAATCCAGGCAATGGGAAGGCAATCGTTTGCTGTGAAAATGGATGTAACGGATCGTAATCAAATTAAAGAAGTATTCGCTAAAGTAAAAGAAGAGTTTGGCAGGATCGACATTCTTGTGAATAATGCTGGTACGTTAGACCACGTGTCACAAATTGAAAATCAAAATGATGATCTATGGGATCGTGATCTAACTGTTAACCTGACAGGCTCTTACAATTGTACAAAGGCGGTGTGGCCATATATGAAAGAACAGCAATTTGGCCGGATTATTAATATGTCTTCTGTCGCTGGAACGCTTGGTGGTTTTGGCCAGGCAAGCTATTCTGCCACAAAGGGTGGTCTTTTAAGCTTAACAAAAAGCATGGCATTGGAAGGAGCGAAATACGGTATTAACGTCAATGCGATAGTGCCTGGGATTATCGGGACAGAGGCATTTAATATGGGAAATGCAAAAATGAATGATCGAATGATTGACCGGACAGCATTAAAACGTGCTGGCGAGCCAGAAGATATCGCCAATGCCATCACCTTTTTGGTATCAGATAAAGCAAATTATATTACTGGAATCGGTATGAACGTGTCTGGCGGCATTGAACTATTCACATATTGATTAGGGGGGTTACTATGACAGAAGCAGTTATAGTTGATGCAATCCGAACAGCTGCAGGTCGTAAAAAAGGTATGTTAATACAAACACATCCTGTCGATATACTCGCACCGATTCTTAAAGAGCTTGTAAATCGAAGTGGTGTAGATGCAAATGAGGTAGACGATGTTGTAACAGGATGTGTCACTATGACTAGTGAACAAGGCGGGAATATTGGACGTATGGCAGTGCTTGCTGCCGGATTCCCTGTTGAAGTTCCCGCTTATTCACTAAATCGGATGTGCGGATCGAGCCAGCAAGCCATTCACAATGCTGCGCAGACAATATTGGCAGGGGATGCAGATATTACGATTGCATGTGGTGTTGAAAATATGTCGCGCGTCTCGATGGGAAGTGATATGGGGAGTTTCAGCAGTGAACTAGTTGATCGTTTTAACATTGTCCCACAAGGATTTTCGGCTGAAATGATTGCAGAAAAATGGGCACTCTCCCGTGAAGAGTTGGATGAACTGTCATTAGAAAGTCACCGACGGGCTGCAGAATCTGCAGATAACGGTGATTTCGAACGGGAAATCTTACCTATTAATGTAAAAAAAGAAAATGGGGAAGAGACCTTTTACCAAGATGAAGGGATACGAAGAACCACTTCTATGGATAAGTTAGCTAGTTTGACTCCTTCATTTCAACCTGATGGTGGTGTTGTTACTGCTGGAAATTCAAGTCAAGTGAGTGATGGTGCAGCAGGTCTGCTGCTTATGTCCAGGGAGAAAGCCATGCAATTAGGGGTAAAACCAAGAGCGCGAATCATTGCTCGTGCAGTTGTCGGAGAGGATCCTGTCCTTATGCTGACAGGTGTTATTCCGGCTACACGAAAGGTATTAAAAAAGGCAGGGTTAAACCTGGAGCAGATAGATGCTATTGAAATAAACGAAGCATTTGCATCCGTTGTAAAGGCGTGGGAAAGGGAATTGAATCCAGATATGAGCAAAGTGAATGCCCGTGGTGGTGCAATTGCCCTAGGTCATCCTCTAGGTGCGAGTGGTGCCAAGCTTACGACAACATTACTTCATAGATTAGAAGACAAGAATGGTAAATATGGTCTTCAAGTTATGTGTATCGGATTCGGAATGGCAACTGCGACAATAATAGAACGGTTATAAAAGGAGGACTTTATATGTCGGAGTTAGTAAAGCCTAGCTCAGTGGAAGTGTTCGAAATGATTGATGCAGCGTTGAAATATAATCTATCGGCCACGCAAGGGAAGGAGGGGATATATCAATTCAATTTGCAGGGGGATGATGGCGGAACATACCAAATGATAATTGATGAAGCTGGTTCACGTATTGCTCAAGGCGAAGAATATGAGGCACAAGTTACATTGACGATTGATAGTGATGATTTCAGAGAGATGGTTGCCGGGACCCTGAATCCAACTGCAGCATTTATGAGTGGAAAGTTGAAAATTAATGGAAATATGGGGCTTGCTTTAAAACTGCAAACAGTGCTTAATTCATTTTCGTTTTAGAATGGGTGTTTTTTGAAAGTTGGCGAGATCATGTGAATGGGAGAAAAAACGGGGAGGGTTCTCATGAAACCGAATAATTTACTGGAAATGCTTCATAGAACAGTTGAAAGATTTCCAGAAAAAGATGCATTGTTATGGAAGGAAAGTGGGACATATCAGCATATCACATATCAGAAGTTTTGGAATCGAATTTACGATGCTGCATCGGGACTAAATCACCTTGGCATAGGAGAAAATGACAAAGTTGCTATTTTATCTAATAGTAATCCAATGTGGGGGATTACAGACTTCGCAGCAGCAAGTTTAAGGGCGGTAAGTGTACCTGTTTATCCAACTTTGCCGTCTGAACAGGTTGCATATATTATAAAGAATGCCGATGTTAGAACAGTCGTTGTTGAAAATGAAGAACAACGAGATAAAGTTTTAGCTGGGGATGCTAATGTGGAAAACATAATTACGATGTACCCTGGTGAGAGCTTCTCTTCAACAGAATCAAATTTATCATTTTTTAAATTAGAAAAAACAGGAGAAGAAAACAGAATCCCAGACTGGGAAGAAAGATGGCAAAAGATAAATCGTGATCAGCTGACAACCATTATCCATACTTCTGGAACGACAGGTAAACCAAATGGTGTAATGCTATCCCATGGTAATTTTCTGTCAAATATGGAGGCAGTTCAATTTTGGCTGATTGAATTGCTGCCAGAGGATCTTACGCTGTCCTATTTACCGTTATCACATGTGTTCGAACGTATGGCAGGTTATTATATGCCTTTATCAGTCGGTACAACGATTGCTTATGCTGAGAGTATTGATACAATTCAGGAGAATCTAAAGGAAATTAGCCCAACGGTTTTGACGAGCGTCCCGAGATTGTTTGAGAAAGTGTATGCAAAGGTGCTTGATGAAATTGATAATGGGACTCCAATTAAACAAAAAGTTTTCAATTGGGCGATTAATATTGGTATAGAGCGATATGAAAGATACCTGAACGCTCCTGTAAATGAGTTGATTCTGGGAGAGGTTATGCCGAGCGATTTTATGCGGAAATGGAAAATTGCTGAACGACTTGTTTATCAAAAGGTAAAGAAAGAGCTAGGTGGCAGAATTCGTGGCATGGTTTCTGGTGGTGGAACGCTAAACCCTGATGTTGCACGATTTTTCTGGGCAATTGATTTACCGATATTAGAAGGATATGGGCTTACTGAAACTTCTCCAGTTATTACCACAAATCCGATGGTACGTGCTAAAGTGGGGACAGTTGGAAAGGTAATGCCGAATTTGGATGTTCGTATAGCAGCTGATGGAGAAGTGCTTGTTAGAGGACCAAGTGTGATGAAAGGGTATTATAATAATGAAGAAGCAACAGCAAACGCGTTTGAAGATGATTGGCTATACACGGGAGATATTGGGGAACTTGATGAAGATAACTACTTAAAAATAATCGATCGGAAAAAGCGAATTCTTGTCTTATCTACTGGAAAAAATGTTGCACCACAAGTAATCGAAAATGCTGTCAGTGAAAACATTTTTATTGAGCAATCCCTTGTCATTGGTGATCAGCGGAAGTACATTATCTGTCTGGTTAACCCTGATTTTGAAACCTTATTACCATGGGCGAAACAAAACGGTATCCGTTCAGAGTCACTAGATGAAATTTGCCGTCATAAGATTGTCAAGGACCTAATTGAAGACAAAGTAAAAGAACATACAAAAGACCTTGCTGAATATGAAAAACCTAAAAAGGTAGTTATTATTGGTGAGCAGTGGACAGTCGAAACCGGTGAATTGACCCCCAAGTTATCTATGCGAGTCAATGTTATAGAAAATAAGTATAAGAATATAATTGAAGAATTATATGCAGAGGATCGTCCGACAAATTCACAAATGGAAACTGGTGCAACAGCAGGAAATGCATAAGATTAGAAAACTTGGCTTTCTTAGAATACCTTATACTCTGAAGTGCAAACCTATTTGGCGAAAGCCTTAGTTACAATTATGCAGTAAGAAAGTTTATATAATTTTTTAAGTTTTAACTGCTAAACAAGTAGTGGATATTGGCTATCCACTACTTATTAATCTTGTCTATATTAGACCTTCGCGAATAGCCTTTGCTACCGATTCAGTACGGTTTTTAGTGTCCATTTTTTGTATAATGGCAGAGATATAGTCACGAACAGTGTATTCACTTAAATTTAGGTTGCTTGCAGCTTCAATGGTGGAAGCACCCTGAGCCATAAGCTTCAGAACCTCGATTTCACGTGGTGACAGACGTAATTCACCTGTATGTTGTTTGTCATCATGTCGATCATTCTGATGTTTCGATAGAATTTCACCAGCGCTCTGACCAAATTTTGTTAGTGCTGAAAACGTCTCTTGAGCTACTTTAAAGTGTTTACCACGACCTTGATCTAGAATAGCTGCGCCTAAAAGCTTGCTGCTGGAAGATACATAGATTGGTGCAACCACGACTGAATTCAGTCCGAATTGCTGAACGTATTGGTCAGGGAATCCAAGAGTTGCATCTTCCATGTAAATCGGTTGTAGGTAACTCATACTTTTTCCAAACAATTCTAATATGCGCAGATTATTTTGGATTAACGGCAGATTACTAATGTCCTCTGTAATATTCTGAATCGCCTTATTGTCAAGACGGTGACCAAATAACCCGAATCCCATTTGATCATAAACAGAATAGGAGAAAAGTGCGCAACGTTCGAAAGGCAAATAATTAACAAACCCAGCTGTTATATTTTCCACAGCTTCGTTATAAGTTCTAGAACGCATAATGGTTTCATTGAACATGATGACAGAATCTTTCCATTGTTGTTCTTGTTTATTTTCTTTAAATGTATCTTTTCCGTATTGAAATGTTTGCAGGGCATATGTGATGAACGGCATAATATGAGAAGTATCGTGATGGTTAACACATACTAATAGCGTTAGGTCTTCATATGGGATTGTCATAACATTGTATTTGGCTTTACTATTTTCAGGCATTTGATTCAGTAATAATTCAGTTAATGAATAAATTGTATCGGCCTTCAACTCATCGCTTCCTAATAACAAATCCTGACTTAAGTTATTAAACCACTTCTCCACCGTATGAGATTGTTCTTTTTTAATAGTAATAGCTGCCCATTCAATTGGTAATTGATTGGAGGAAACAAGATTTTTTATAAAGGAATCAATCGTAAAATATTGATGATATGGTTGTTTAAGTATGTCATCACTAATCGTTGAAAATAGATATTGAACTGCCTGATGGTCATGATATGAATGATTTTCCTTTTTTTGGATGACCTTATGAACGGCATTTTCTAATAATGTAATAATAAACTGATTTGTTTGAAGTGATACAGGCTTAAGTGTAATAGCATTTAATTGATAACCATCTGTTTCATCGTCTTCTTTTGCAAAAAAATACTCTGCAAAAAAGCTGATTGTATCTTCAACATTTTTTGTTGATTTTTCTCCCCCTTGCAGGTGAGCAAGAACATTTTCCCACTCTAGTAGTATCTGCTGCTGATGTGTTTTAACAATCTCAAGGCCACTATTAAATAACCTAATCATTTGACTGTTTAAGGTTAGGGACATAACTCTTTTCCCCTTTCATAAAGCTATTCTATGCAAAGCCCTTGAAATATTGACTGTGAAGTTTTAAAGGGTATCTACAAGTTATTCTATAGAAATAGTATAAATCCTTCTTATGCAGTAAGAAAGTATAGATAATTTCTTATTGTATTAAAGTTTGTACTCCAATATAGAAGGCTCTAAAACACATAAGAATCCCATTAACGATTAAGCAAGTTTTCTAACAATACCTTTTAACAATAATAAATAAACCTGATTGTTTCAATGAAAGGAGACCTTTGTAATTATTACTCTCAATAAATAAAGATATGAAATGCTGTATATTTAGCATTGTTACTTATATTTAAATCATGCAAGTTCACAACCGACAAAAATAGGGGTAAGATCCAAAATGTTGTACCCGGGTGGGTTTCCTATCACTGAAAACAGGGTACTGGTATATAAATCATAATTTTCTTACATTATAAAGTAGGTCTAAATAGAAAATTACCTATAATTGTCGGGTTTTTTTTGTATTGTTTCTATCTTATAATAATATTAAAGAATTTTTGCTTAATTCAGTAAAAGGGAAAGGAGGGAATAAATTTGAACTTACTTGATTGGTGCTGACGTATCAATTAAGTTTATTTCAGTCTTTAATTAGTCTTTAAATGTAAGCGATAACAATACAATTTGTGTGATAATAGGTGCAAAGGGGTGTGAAGTTTGGGTGAAGAGAGGAAAGAAACAGTAGGTAGAACGTGGAAAAAGAAGTTTTTTATTGCTTTATTCGCTGGCTTTTTGGGGCTTGGAGGACTTATGTCTGTGTTCGGGTTCACCGGAACAGCGTTTGCATTACCACTTGGTGGAATTGGTGACTTTTATGTAGAATTTGATGAATTGAATGGTAAGGGATTTCAGTTATTACCGCACATTGGTGAAACAGGTGACTCTGATGCTGAACCGATGATCCGAAACAAGATAGAAGAAGTGGAGATTAAGAATTTACACATTTATAAGGATATCAAAATGCCAACAGGTGGCTGGGTAAGGGTTCATATACGAGCCTCAGGTCCTACCAAAATCAGCGGTCTGATTCAAGATGCCCGTATGATTGATGCTGATTTAAGCTTTAATGAATTGGCAATTAAAGAACAAAATACTGAAGATTTCTCAACTAATTGGTCGCAAGATGCTAAAACAATTACGATTAAGGATGCTAAGTTAGTTACGGACTACCTATTTCAAAGTGTGGTCAGTTTGGATGGAACCAAAATTTATGTCGAGAAAATTGATGAACCGGATATGACACATCAATAAATCCTCAATGGGAGGGGATAAATATGAGTAGAAAAGAAGCAAAGGCTTTAAAAAAGGAAGAAAAGTTACAGGGAAAACACCGTAAAATAGCTAATGGTGGAAAATTTCGGAAGTGGCGAAACAAAAGACCTTTTTGGGGTGCGAGTTTAATTTTCTTAGCAGGGCTAATGATTTTGTATATACCATTACACCTTTATTCTATTGCGTTTATTCCTGGAAGTTTTGTATTTATTGGCTTTTTATTTGGTGGCTTAATTTTAATCATGGGAATTTTAGATTATATATACCCGCAATTCTCAACTGTGTTTGGTGTCGTCACTATATTTCTGTCTATACTTTCAGTAATGGGAGCACTAGGAGGATTTGTGATAGGTACGATAATAGGCATTATTGGTGGAGCGCTGTCCATTGCCTGGGAGAAGCAAGAAGTTACCATTAGGGGAGTTGTGCCAAACAAAAAACAACAAGACCAGGATGAAGTACCGAATGAATTCATGGAAGATAAAGAAGTTAAGACAGTCCAGGCTTAATGTTGTATCGTACGTTTAATTTGTTAACTAGGGGAATAAAATATGAAAAATACTGCTTTAATCAGTTTCATTTTCATACTTGTATTTGGATTTTCCTTAATGCCTGCAGGAACAACTAACGTTTCGGCTGACACTGACAGTGAAGATAGTTCTAAAGATAATGGAAATAGTGGCGGTTTTATTATCGAAACGAAAAAGGTAGATGGCCAGATGGATCTAGTGGGTGCACTGCAGGGTAAAGTAAAAATTAAGGAAGGAGTTATCCACGGGTTAACCATTACGAAGGTTCTCGAAACTGGAGGGGAACAGGAACCAATGGTGATACGAATTAAATCACCAGGACCAATTCATGTGCAGAATTTGTATGCAGAAACAATAGATGGCACTCCTCCAAATATTGGTGGTTTATGTGCCCCTAGTAAAGTGGGTTGGGTTTGTCTAACAAATGTTGTAATGAAGGTTTCCAAGCAAACGGTTTCGGACATTTCCTTGCCGAATACAAAAATTGAAGCTTGTTATAAAAGCGAATGTGGGAAATTACCAGACTATAGTCCGACGACTAAAGAGAAAATAAAGGAAATTCTAGAAGAGGAGCAAGAAGAGCAAAGCAAACTGGATCAAATAAAAGAGGAACTGGAAAATGATAAACAGAAACTTGGCGCAGTTGGAGAATTAATAGATAAGGCAACAGAGACATATGAAAAAGTAAAAAATGGTACACCATCGGATGAATTAGTAAACTTGATAGAAGATACTAAAAATCTTCTAAAAAAAGAAATTGAAGATGGAGTCACCGATAAATTGAATAATTTGGTTGCCTTAACAGAAAGAATGGAAAAAGAATTGCAATCATTTCAAGATGTTTCCGGAACGTTTTCGAGCTTAGTCGACGAATCATCCCGATTGGTTAAGGATCTTGAAAATAGTATAAACACTAAACAAGAAAAGCTTACTAAACTAACCGAAAAGCATTCTCCCGCAAATGAAAGTGAACGGGAACAAGCGGAAGTTTTCTCTAAATTATTAGAGATGACCGAAACCAATAATGATGGAGCTGAAGCTAAATCTGATGAAACGGAGTCGAATGAAACTACCAAATCTGAAATAGATATTAAAACAATAAAGGAAAGCGTTGAAAAGGTAACGAAAGAAACTGAAGAAGTTAAAGAAAAAGTTAATAGTTTAAAAGTGAAAGAGGAATCCATACAAAAAAAGACCAGTACAATAACCGATAGCATAACCAGTTTGAAGGATAGCATTACAGAAACAGAAAAGAAAGCGTCCTCTGAAGAGAAAGAAAAAACCGATAGTAATACCGATGAGAACGCAACCGATAATAAGAAAGAAGAAACAGAAACAGAAACGGAATCAGAATCAGATAATGAAACGGATCCTAATTCAAATGACACAACGGATGAGGAAAATGATGGAGATTCGTCTCAAGATGAAGAAACAACTGAATTGGAAGATGTTGTCGAATCTATATTTGATCTATTTCAGGTAAGGCTCATCATACCTTAATAGAGTTTACAGCGGCTTGATTATTATTAATCAAGCCGCTGTTTTAATTGTTTAAAAAAGTATACCTGAGTATACATTACACCATACCAATCCTATGGTAAGCTTTCTTTAATCAAATGAAAGTTCCTAATCTTTAATCATGGAGGTAATGGTGAATGAAAGAAGAGGCACAAACGGATAAAAGCGGCTTTATTATTTTACCTAATCATGAACGCTATGATGAAAAAAGAAAGGTGTGGAATAATCTGATTGACAGATATCCCGCTGCTATATTTGAGTGCTTGTCAGAAGCAGATGTAATATCAGCTGTTTCCTTTGCAAAGAAGGAGAAGATGGACATTTCTGTTCGTAGTGGGGGACATCACCTGGCTGGAACTGCTGTTTGTGAAGAGGGTGTTATGTTGGATCTATCAAAAATGAACTCCGTAACTGTTGATAAGGAACGTCAAGTTGCTACCGTAGAGGCGGGTGCCATGCTGGGTGATATTGACTCTGAAACACAGAAATTAGGATTGGCTACACCAACGGGAACTGTTTCAGAGACAGGTATTGGCGGATTAGCGCTAGGTGGTGGATTTGGCTATTTGAGAGGGAAATATGGATTAACGTGCGATAATATTTTGTCAGCGAAAATGGTTACTGCTGATGGGAAATTAATTAAGGTTAGTAATGATGAGCATACTGATCTGTTTTGGGCTATTCGTGGTGGGGGTGGGAATTTTGGTGTTGTGACATCATTTGAATTACAGCTTTACCCTGTAGGTCCTAATGTTATGGCAATTGATATAATGTATGATTACAAGGATGCCAAAGAAATATTTCAGAAGTTGGATGACTATATGAATAATGCGCCGGATGAGATATCAGTGAATTCGATAATTATGCAGTTGCCTCCAGCACCATTTTTGCCTGAGAGTATGCATGGAAAACGTGTGATAGCAGTATCGGGAATGTACACTGGTGAGTTGACTCATGAAACTGAAGAGGCATTTATAGAACCGTTACAGGAACTGGCAATTCCTTTAATGGATAATACAGGAAAAACAGCATATACCGACCTGCAGAAAAAGCTTGATCAAATGGTTCCTCAAGGTGCTGAAATTGTTGGAACATCACTGTTTTTTAAAGAATTGGATGAAGCAATGCTTAACATCATTTTTGAAAGCATAGAAAATTCACCGCTTCCTATGGCAATGGCACAAATTTGGATGCTTAATGGACGAATGAACCGTGTTTCAGCAGACGAAACCGCATTCGCTGTCAGGGATGCACGCTTCCTAGTTCTTTTCGATGGTGAAATAGTAAGTGGGGACCCTGTTGGAAGTCAAGAATGGATGGATTCTGTCTATAATCAATTATTACCTTATTCCTATCAAAAAACGTCTTATTTAAACGGTGTAAAACTTGGTGAGGAAATTACACGAAATACGTATGGAGATAATTATTTTAAACTTGCAAAGATAAAGCGGGTTTATGACCCTGAAAATTTGTTTTGTTACAACCACAATATCGCACCAGAATAATTTTTGGGCATAAAGTAATATAAATATTTCATGATCTGAATAGTATTTATAAGGAGGTGTTTATTATGACTGAAGAAGTCAAATCGGAAAATGTTAATGAAACAGTTGAGGAAGAGTCAGCGGATGTTAAAGAAAATAAAGGGATGGCAATTTTAGCGTACATTATCTTTTTCATTCCACTTATTACCTCAAAGGATTCGAAATTTGCAATGTATCATGCAAATCAGGGTCTGGTATTATTTCTCTTTGGAGTTAGTGTGAGTGTAATTGGCACTATAGTCCCACTTATAGGGTGGTTACTGATTTTACCTTTAGGCACACTATGCTGGTTTATATTTGTAATATTAGGTATTATCAATGCTGCTAATGGTAAACAAAAACAATTACCATTAATCGGCAAAATAAGCCTGCTGAAGTAGTTGAAAAAAGGTAGGCAGTTAAACTGCCTACCAAATCCACTTATGAAATAATTTCCATAACACATTTTATCAACTGTGATCTGTTTTTTACTTCCATTTTCTTAAAAATCCGTGTGATATGCTTTTTAACGGTTATTTCCGCAACATATAATTCTTTCGCAATGGCGGCATTTCCTTTCTCTTCCAGTATTAGCGTAACGATGTCGACTTCTCGTTCTGTTAATGAAAATGTCGTTGCAATAACTTCCATCTCATTTTGAACAGAATTACCGTTTGTCAGCTGTTTTAAATAATTGGCTAACCTTGGACCGCGCACATCCAAAATATAAGTGGTGGACGGGTAGTTTTCTCCATAGTCATAATGCGTTGCTTCTGGGATCTTCTGGAACCCAAAATTCTCCAGTAAATCCTGAAAAAATGGTAAGGGTGTTGATACAATTATTCTTCCGCTAGTTAACAATAGCGGGAATAAGTTATATAGCATAAATGATCGTGCAGCGGTATCAGTTGAATCCGTGTAATCAAGGAACCGGATAAACCACCCCGCATTTTCATTTTCAGGGACGCTGTATTCCTTTGTATCCTGATCATTTAATCTGCTGAAATACGCACGGGATACAGGTTCTTTGGCAAGTACTTTTAGCGTGCTTACATTGATCGGTACGATGATAGATAGCCCTAATGTTTTATTATCCTTATTTTTTAATAAATGAGCATCCTTATAGTTAATTTTTTTGACATATGTGTCATCAATAAGTTCCATTTCTTTGCGGTTATGTTCGAATGAAGCATGAAAATGATACGATTCATTTGTTTCCCTATTGTAAAATTGTGCTTCGCTTTCTGAAAAATCATTTTTACGGTTTTCAAAGAATCGAGATACTTCATGGAAATTATAATCGGCAATCGGCTCTAGATACATCGAATCATCAATTTTTTCTTGAAAAAAAACACTTCGGATAAACTCATCACCTAAATGGTAGAAAAAGGACGCCGCATCTGCAGGTGAGCGATTTGTGATTGTTCTTTTATAAAAAAAAGATGCACTGCGTTGGCTGTATTTTTCAAAACGTTCAGGATGACGCAGTTTCAAATTCATCTTAATAGCATCTCTTACTAAATCATGCATAGCCCAGCCATTTTTAACAGGTTTAACGAATGATAAAGATGTAAGTGCATTAAATGTTTTTATATCAATTTCTTCCTTGAGGACAGCTGACAGACTTGATTGGTCAAAGTTAAAAAACAAGGCGGCGACTTCAATTAGACGATGTAGTGATTCGTCCTTTACTTCAAGTAACCAACGTTGAGTAAGTTCCATCAGGATATGTGATGATTGTTCATGTAATGTGCCAATTGAAAATTCTTTGTCTGTTAGTGCTGCTAGTGTGAGTGTTAATGGATGCCCATCAGTGAACTTCCACATCGCCTTAATCATGTGGCTGTTATCGATACCATAGTAATCAAGAAATGCCCGTGTTTGTGCCAAACTAAAATCTTTCAGTTCGATTTCTTTCGTTAGACTGCGCCAGGCAGGTGATTCGACCCATTCACCTGACAGGGGATGGCGACCAGCCATAATAACGAGTATGGTGGAGGGCAAGTTTTGTATAAATACTTGCCGGAACCACCGATCAAGGGCATCCATATGTTCATATGAATCTATTGCTATTATTATACGTCGATCTGATGCTAATTCTGATAAGGTGTGAAGGAATTTTCGTAATGAGTAGTTTTCGGAAAATAGCTGTGTGTGGGTATGTGTTTCAATTAAGGTGAGTATATGATCCGCAAATCCTTCAGGAGTCTGAGGGAAGTCTCTGCTGTCCATTTTTAAGAATAGCAAGCCTTCTTCATTGGAAATCCGATTGTATTCATTTAATAAGTATGTTTTGCCAACTCCGCCAGTTCCATGGATATACAGGACTTTTATATCATTATTAGTAAAATTAAGGTGGTTGTAAAAGAATTCAAGTTCCTCTGTCCTCCCTATAAAAAAATCCCGTTCAATCGATTGAATGAAACTATCCACGCTTTTGTTGCTTATGATATTATCATTTACCTCCAAACCAGGAAACACCCCCTTAATTTAACAGATAAGCAAGTATAAATCCTTTCTTACTGCATAATTGCAACTAAGGCTTGCAAAAGCCAAGTTTTCCAAAATTTAATTGAATTGTGTAACTATTATAAATATATATAGAATTATGCTTTATGTCAACTTAAGATTAGTAATATATAACTATGTATAATAAAACAATAAAACTAGAAAGAGGTTGGGGCAAAAGTGTTTTAGTCAAAGTAAAATCCGAACTATGATTCAAATTCTTGAAATAGAATTGGAATTAGTTCGAATTTATTTTGCAGTTAAGATAGTATAACTACTTTCTTAATGCATAAGTGCAACTAGGCATTCACCAAAAGGCTTTGAGAATGTCTAGTTTTCTAATGTTGCTTATTAGATATAAACTGCGAAGTAACATGGAAAAATACTCAACCGGGGCTCATAACTTCGATATGAGTGACCGTTTCTCACTATTTAAACAGATTTCGGGTTCTCATAACCCTGATGAAGACACGTTTCACGCTATTTGAACAGCGTTCGCGTTCTCATAACCCTGATGAGTGAGCCCATGGCTAGTAAGACTGCGAAAGTGTTAGCTTGAGCAGATGTTGCATTGGTACCGGAGTGGTGCAAAAGAAAATTTTCACTGTGTCGCAGTTTATATCAACTACCTATTAAATCCAACCATTGAAATTAAACGTGTTAAAAACCTATCCTGTTATTATTCATGTTAAATTTGAAAGTTTTAATTATGTCTTAGTATTTTTCTCTAGACAGTTAACTAGTAAAGGCTGCACCCAAAGTATGAGGGGAAAAGCCCCTTACCAATAAGCCAAGCTTTCTAGAACCTTTCTTCTCGGATAACATTATGTTCCTTATCCAAAATGGAAAGTTTACTTGGACTATTTTCTTTTGCCATTTCCTCTGCTTTTGCGATGGCATCATCTTTTGCTTCAAATTCGTCGGCTGGTGCTATGTCTTCCAGTTTTACTATCCATGCTGATGCATCCTGATTTGGTGCTACGCTATAATTCTTCATCGTTTAAGCACTCCTTTATAATTGGTTATACCTACCGATACCCAGGATATTATTGTATAAAACTAATATGATATACTACTTTCAGAGGTAATTTGGAGGTATTCTTATGAAAGTAAACGGAGCAATTGATGCTGAAACACGTTGTAACCACTATCATAGTGAAAATGATAGGATAGCAATTAAGTTTTATTGTTGCAACGAATATTATTCATGCTACCATTGTCATCAACAATATGGGTGTGGAGCCTCAAGAGTGTGGCCCCGAGAGGACTTTAATGAAAAGGCTATTTTATGTGGTACGTGTAAAACGGAACTTACGATAAATGAATATCTTGATAGTGGATACAGCTGTCCGTCTTGTCATGTGGCATTTAACCCTGGCTGTTCTTTGCATTATCACTTGTATTTTGACAAATTGTGAATTGAATAGTTTACTTGAAAGGCTTGTATCGTGTATTATTAACTGTAGCATGAATGTAGAGGAGGGTGCGATAGATGGCTTTTGTAATATTGGACCCATGCCGTCAAGAACAATCAGCAGAATGTTTGACTGTTTGCCCGGTTGATTGCATTGAAAAAGGACCGGAGCAATACTACATAGATCCAGACGTTTGTATTGATTGTGCTGCATGCAAATCGGTATGCCCAGTTGATGCGATTGTGGAAGAATATGATTTGACACCTGATCAGGAAACCTACTTGGAACAGGCAGAAGAGTTCTTTGCGAAATAGCAATCTATATAGAATTAGAAAAACCCCTAAACTTTGTTCAGCAGCATTAACATAGTTTGGGGGTTTTTATTTTCCAGGAATGGTTTCTAGAAATTCGGCTTCTGAATCATTAGTCCTTATTTTATGCTAAATATAGGAAAAATTCCTGCTAAACACCTTATTTTGCCGAAAGTTTTGAGTCTTTATTATTATTTATCACCTGATACTAGTAGTCGATATTAATAGGAGCAGCGTATAAGTTAAAATGAGAACAGTAGGGGATACATATCGAAAGATTGCTAGTATAAGATAGGATGTATCTTTCCTATAACTTTATGCTGTTATGGATGAATGCCCCTGACTGAAAAGGATAGGTGAGATAATGCGACAGAAAACTGTTTCAGGAATACCTGGATTAGATAACGTTTTATTTGGAGGTCTACCTCAAGGAAGTACAACTATTGTAGAAGGCGGACCGGGAACAGGAAAGACAACGTTTGGTATCCAGTTTTTACTTGAAGGTATTAGAAAGCATAATGAACCTGGAATTTTTATAACATTTGAAGAATTCCCTGAACAAATTTATGAAGATATGAGATTATTTAATTGGGATTTACGTAAGCTCGAACAGGAAAATAAACTGCGTGTTGTTGGTCTATCGCCAGAAATTCTTATGGACCAAATAGTTAACCCCGGTGGATTGTTCGAGGAAATGATTAAGGAAATTGATTGTAAGCGGATTGTAATTGATAGTATAAGTCTTATAAAATACTTAAACGGTAATGAACGGAAAATGCTTTACACATTTCGAAATGTATTACGTAAGCATGGACTGACTTCAATCCTACTTCAGGAACAATCTGCTTTAAAATCAGAAACTGCTTCAGTTGAGCATTTTGTATTTGATGGCTATATACGGTTAGCAATAAAGGTACGATTCTATACTTTACGTAAAAGAACGATCGAGGTATTAAAAATGCGCGGTACAAGGGTCGCTGATGGAGAACACCCTTATCGTATTTTAGACAATGGACTATATGTACAGAAAAGGAGCCTGCTTTCCCGATTTATGCAATCGTTAGTTTAATAGTTAACAAAGCAGGGTAAATAAGTGCAAACAATATAGGCTTACATAGTAAATGTTTTTATGGAGTAATTGGAAATTTAGAGGAGGAAATCCCATGGTAAAGGATAATCTATTGCCATTGAGGGCGGAGTGTACTATGCTATTCCAATCGAATCCTTATATGGTTGAATCGATTGATGGCTTGGAACTGCGGCTTGGAAGAGAAAAGGAGAATCTTGTTCCAGTCTTGGAACTATTGGTGAAGCAAGGAATATTACAGCTATTGGGAGATGAATCCATACCATTATACCGGTATAAAGAACCTTTTATCATAACGGAGCTTGAAAGTAAAAGTACACCTGAGGGTACATGAACCAAAATATCGAAGTATTGAAAGAAATTCTTGATATATCCAGTGAACGTTTCATGCTTTCCGTTATAACGACAGATGTATATGGGGAACCTGTACTGCCGATAAAAGGGGATAATAGGCTTTGTACAACATTGCTTCACCAGCAACATGACAGTTTATTGGCTGTTATGAAAAAGACATTAAAAGAAGCGAAAAATATAAAGAATCCATTGGTCTACGAAATATGGCCTGGTATTCATACAATTATAGCCCCTGTAACATCAGGAGGAACTACATACTTTTTATGGGCGGGCTTAATGATTGAGGAAGAAACAAAACATTTAGTTAAGAAACAATTGGAAAATAACTATCCTGATGTTAATGGATGGGAACGTGTTCTTGATGAAACACCGATACTTACTATAGAGAAAAAGCGTGAATGGATTAGTTGGATTAATAAATTGATCAAACTCTCTTCAGCATATTCTGACGAGAGAAGCGAATATGTATCCTACCAATTATATAACGACTTGCTCATGGATGCCTTCCAAAACAGTGATTTAGAACTTAATGCATTAATGGGAAAAATTTTTGGCAAACGGAACGATTTTGATTTTATGGGACTAGCTGAAAAGCGGGAAGAGGAAACCTACTCCATTACAAGTGTTTCAGGGGAAGCTGCACAAGGATTATTAAATGCGGAATTCTCAGTAGGGGAAGGGTTTTTAGGCCGGGTCCTTATAACCGGTGACAATGAGTACTGGGAAAATATTAAGAATGATCCAAGATCGTATTTTTTTAATAAATTTCAATTTCATCCTGCAGCCTTGTATTGTTTTCCATTTACAAAACATGACGGGTCATTAGCATTGTTTTTTGGCGGTCATATTACACGTAATACATTTTCTAAAGAACTTGAATATGCCAAAACGTTAGCTATCATTCTGGAAAACAGCCTTTTAACTGGTGCTTTGACTAATGAGAATACCCAGCAGCACCAACGTTTATCATCGCTTGTTGAGGTATGTAAAATGATGGTCACTAGACCTGAATACAAACGAATTATTTATATATTAGTAGACATTAGTCTTAGCTTGGTGGAAGGCCCCTTCTCATGCATGGTCCTAAAAGATTCAACAAGTGGTAAAATGAAACTAGTCTCTCGTGGCGATCATAATGAAAACATGGGTGTATACGCACAGGATGTCATAAACCGGTATTATAACCATTCACAGAGGATCAGTACAGATGTTGTGTTAAAAAATAGTTCAGACGAAACGAGATGGGAACATCCAGTAATTGAGTGTCCATTATTTTATAAGGATGAGCTACTTGGCGTGTTATGTGTCGGTACTAATTCAATGGCCCAATCCCGATTAAATGAGGACATGAAGTTTTTACAGACTCTATCGATTATTGGTGGCACCACGTTACAATTAGCACAAAACCAGGACGGTGGTAAGGATGATAAGCAAGTGTACTCCTTATACAAAGCAACTGGCCAGTTTGATCCTGCAGCATTCGTCAATGCTAAAAAAGCGTCACAAATGGCAGGTGAATTCACCGGAAAACTGGGGCTGTCATCGTGGAATGTTCAGGACTTAATCAACAGTTGCCTCCTTTTTAATTATAATCCAGCTTTTATTAGAGAAATGATCCCTGATAGCAGAGTTGCAAGCATCGTGGAGGATGCCAAAGATCTGATAGGTGAAAAATCAACAGTTCAGTGGGATGAAGTAAGCTTAGAAAGTCAATCTTTAGCAATTATTTTAACTTATGTGAAATATAATAATCTGGAAATAATTAAGTCCTTTACATCTAAGCCAAGTGAAATCATATCTAAATTTATAGCATTTATTCATGATGGGCAACTAATTGAAGAAGAAGTCTCAACTGAAGCGTTCCAGAGTAAAGGAAATATTGAATCCATTGAACAGACCATTAAGGAATTGAAGATTTCCCCTAGAGAACAAGAAGTGCTCGACCTTGTTATACAAGGTTTGAATAACCGGGAAATCGGAGAGAAGTTATATATTAGCGGTCATACCGTAAAAAACCATGTTACAAGGATTTTCCAAAAACTTGATGTATCGGATCGTGCTCATGCCATATCAAAGGTATACCAATTAAGGTATGAACAATCACATTCTAATTAGACCTCCCTTTTAGGGGGTCTTTTTGCGTTGGGTATTTAGACTTATCGTGTGTTAAATGTCGAATTTTGCAGGTTAATTTACATATTTTTTGTACCTTTCAGCACGGGTTTCCTGGGTCATAAGTATTGATAATTGGCTTTCTTCCCTAATTTATAGGAAGGCATTCTCAATATCTGGAATTTAGAATAACGGGAACGCTGAGGGATGCCTTATTTATACAATTTTCGGCATAATAGGACATATAGAATTGCAAAAGCAGCTGTGCAACAGAAAAAGTACAGATGCGGAGGTGCTAAGGATCAAATTGGTCAAGAGAGATACTGGCCAGCTAATCGCTAGTGATGTACAGACAGCCTATTCATTCTGGAAAAGGCTTAAGGGGTTAATGTTTGCAAAAAGTTTACCAAATAATTTTGCAATGCATATCGCACCATGTTCATCGATTCATACGTTCTTTATGAAATGCCGCATTGATATATTATATCTTAGTCAAAAGAACGAAATTGTTGGAATGGAGGAAGATTTTGCACCAGGTAAAATTGGTAAACGATTTTCAAATGTACATTCAGTGGTTGAGCTTCCATCTGGTAAGATCAAAACTTCTGCTGTAAATGTTGGACAAGCTGTCGATTTTGTTAAAAGAGAACATGAGGAAGTCACTTAGACAGGAATTAATATATTTTATATAAAAGGAGAGGTTTACATGTTAGATAAGTTAAAAGGATTGTTTATTGAAGAAGAAGGACAAGGTATGGTTGAGTATGGGTTGATTTTAGGGTTGATTGCGGTCGTAGTAATTGTGGCACTGACTACTTTGGGAACAGAGATTCAAACATTATTTCAAAGTTTATTAGACAGTTTATCAGGTAGTACTGCAACATAAAAAATAAAGGACCCTCCCCTTGGGTCCTTTTTAAACTAAAAACTATCAAACTACGAATGAAGGGATGGTCACGATGCTAGATATTTTTCTACTACTAATTCTATTAATTTGTGTAATTACAGATATCAAAAGCAGAAAAATCTATAATAAAGTTATTTATCCAGCTTTGTTGGCTACCTTTATTTACCACCTGATTGCTGGTGGTTTAGAAGGGCTATCCCATTCTTTCATTGGTTTTTTGATTGGACTTGGTTTGCTGCTTATTCCATACCTTATGGGTGGAATGGGAGCTGGAGATGTCAAGCTGCTCGCATTGATCGGTGCAATGAAAGGCGGGGCTTTTGTCTTTCAATCATTTCTTTATATTGCCTTACTAGGGGCATTGCTAGCGGTAGGAATTATCATATTCCGTAGTGGTGTATTTAAATCAATCGTCTATTATGTGACTAGTCTAAAAAGCGGCGTCGTTCTTCGTGGTGGCGTATCAAGAGGCTCCTTAACGGCAACATATCCCTATGGTGTGGCAATTGCAGGCGGGGCGGTTCTCTGCATGGTGATGCAAGGATGGCGTTTTCTATGATCAAAAATGAAGATGGTCAATCATTAGTGGAGTTTGCGCTAATCTTACCTATACTGCTTATGCTAGTGGTAGGTATTTTTGACTTTGGAAGAGTTTTGTATACTCATTTGCAATTGGAATTAATTACTCAGGAGTCTGTCCGAATAGCCGGGTTAGGACAGGGTGATGAGGCTGTTCGTACGTATGCACAGAATAATTTTGATATTGGTGAATTAACTGATTTGGGTATCGACATCTCACCTGAAGAACCTAATCGTTCATCCGGTGAATATGTAACGGTGACATTGACATATCCAGAGGAATTTCTCAATGTGCTTGGGGATGCCGCTATTCCCTATACAGTCGAGACCAGTTCCACTATACGGGTTGAGTGATGAGAGGTGAGGGAGCGTGCTGAAAAAGTTAAAAAAGAATGAACAAGGTAATGCGATTGTCTTAGTTGCCTTAGCACTGGGCGGTTTGCTTTTAATAGTGGGTTTAGTCATTGATGGTGGACACTTATTTATGACAAAAAGTCATTTGCAGAAGACTGCTAATGCAGCGGCATTGTCAGGTGCCCAGGAACTTCCTAATTCAGATGCAGATGTAAATAATGTTGTCGATAGAATAATAGAAGAACACGGAGAAACCAGCACTCAAAATCAAGTTAACCTTGATGTTGAACACCAGCTGGAAATCGAATTAACCAAAGATGTGCCCCTTTTCTTCTCGAAACTCTTTGGAGTCGAAAAAGTACCAATTCATGTCAATGCTAAAGCAGCACTTAACCCGATGGCAAAAGCCAAAGGTGCAGTACCACTTGGAATTGATGAATCAGTTGAACTGGTTTATGGAGACACTTATTCATTGAAAGTGGACTCAGGTGATTCCGAGGCAGGAAACTTTGGTGTGCTTGCATTGGACGGTCCTGGTGCAAAATTATATAGCGAAAGTTTAACGACTGGCTTCGATGAGAACTTAGAAATTGGCGATATTATCAATACACAAACAGGTAATATTGCTGGCAAAACTCGTGATGCTATCAATTACAGGATTGATAATTGTCCATATCCAAATGGTGAATATGAGCACAGAGATTGTCCTAGGGTAATGCTGGTTATTGTATATGCGCCACATGAAGTTGATTCAAATCAAATGAAGAGTATTGAAATTACCGGTTTTGCTTATTTTTATATTACAGAGCCAATGGATTCAACAGACGACTCAATTGATGGTATTTTTATAAAACGAACTGGCACAGGGTTTACCGGTGAAAATGGACCATTGGATCGTGGGGCATACGCAGTCAAATTGATAGAGTAGGTGAACACACACATGAAAGCTAGACGAATAGTACTACTTGCACTTATTTCAGGTATTATTACAACAGGTATTTTTTATATCGTTATGAACCAAGCTGCACCATCAAGTTCTAATCCGACTGAACAAACAGAGGTGGTGGAGGTTGTAGCTGCGAATACCGATATAGCAATCGATCAAAAGATAACAGACGAAAACTTGAATACGAAAGAAGTACCAAAAGACCAAGTACATACAGAATCTGTGAAAGAAAAAGAAGAGGTGATTGGGAAATTTGCCTCAGCTGATATTAAAGCCGGAGAAGTAATAATGAATCACCGAATCCGAACAAAAGAGGAAGTAACTGATGTTGTTTCCAGGAAAATCACTGAGAATAAACGGGGGGTCTCGGTTAAAGTAGAATTTGACGAATCGGTCTCTAATCTGACAGCACCAGGAGATTACGTGGATGTGATGTCCAACGTTGTTTTGGATAAGTCTATTCCTCTCATCGAAACGGATTTAATTTTGGAGAAAGTACGCGTGCTGGCTGTTGGTGAACGAATGGTTGAAAAGAAAGATGGCGATGTAGAGAAAACATACATGACAGTGACACTTGAGCTTTCAAAAGAAGATTCAGTAGAACTAGTACATGCTAGTGAACTAGGAAGTATTCATCTTGCTTTGTACAGTAAAGTTGATTCAGTTGAAGAAAAAGATCCAGAAAAGGAATCAGGAGAAAAACAAGAACCAGATGAAAAGGAAAAGGATAACGAGGAAAGTGAAGCGAAAATCGGTGATGAGAAAGATACCCGTTTTGTTACTACCCCCGAACGATCGATTATCCGTAAAGCACCCCAATTAACGGCGCCCGTTCTAACGGTTGTTGATCAAGGGACTGCTTTACTTTTTTTGAATGATCAGGAAACAGATGATGATGAACGAGTATGGTTTAAAGTGAAAACAAACAAAAAGAAAGATGGCTGGGTGAGCAGCCGTATCGTAAAGCATGAGGATGAATAAAGGGGGGATAGTCAGTGGCAATTGATACTACAAAAAAGAGACAGATAGTCGCCGTCTGCAGTGCCACTGGAGGACAAGGGCGCACAACAGTAACCGTCAACCTGGCAGCATTCCTGGCTGCAAGAGGCTCAAATGTGAGTATTATAGATGGTGACCTTCAGTTTGGGGACCTCGCGATGGCGCTTGATCTTGATCCTATTTTAACGATAAAGGAAGTCGCAGAACGAGATGATAGCGAGAATAGTGTTAATTACTATTCCACCCATTCAACTGGTATTGATTTATTAGCCGCCCCAAAACGCCCAGAGCATGCAGACATGATCGACAGTAAACAGATTTCAGCAGTTATTGACGCAATACATGGTACGTCAGAAATTTTATTTGTCGAAACACAGGCAGGGCTGACGGACCACGCCTTACAAGTTATTGAAAAGGCAGATCAAATACTGGTAACGGCAACTCCAGGAATGGCTTCCTTAAAAAATGCCCGGTTAATGATAGAAACCTTTGAGACACTAGGCCTAAAAGATAAAGTCAGGTTAGTTATCAATCAATCAACCGCTTCGTCAGTCGTTAAAAAAAGTGACATTCCTGAGCTTGTGAAAATATCGGAAGTATTCTATTTACCCTATGATAGTAAACATGTTTCACATTCTTTGGATATAGGTGTTCCAATTGTTCAAAGTCAACCAAAGCTTGAGTTTTCGAAAGGGATAGAACGTCTGGCTAAAAAACTGTTTGCAGTTGAGCGCAGTGCTTCTAAAAAACTGCCATTTCGCGGACTTTTCCGCATCAAAAAAAGTAAACGATTGCGAGGGAAGACCGAATGAGTCTGTTAGAAAAGCTACAATCAAAAAGTGAAACCAAAACGAATGCTACGGAACCAATAAATGAGGATAGTAAAATAAAAACGAATATAGAACAAGGACACCAGGAACAACCAAGTGATCTTAACGTTATCGATCCTTCCCCTAAGCCTAAACAAACCAAAAAAACTGCAGTGTCTCAAGAATATCGTGAAGTAAAAAGTCTTGTCTTTAAGTACATTATTCGCGAACGAAAAGACGAAGATGTGAACGAAATTGTGTCTGATCTTGATACAATTATATCTGAAATTATAAATGAAAATGATTATAAGCTTCGACGTGCTGACGATAGGAAAAATTTGAAGGAAGAAATAGAGAATGACCTTACTGGATATGGTCCAATCACTCCCTTATTGAATGATGAGAGCGTTACGGAGGTAATGGTTAATGGACCTAATCAAGTATATGCAGAGCGAAACGGACGTTTAGAGCTTACAGATATCACCTTCCGTGACAATGACCATGTGTCGGCAGTTTTAGAGAAGATTGTTGCTCCACTTGGCCGTCGAATTGATGAAAGCAGTCCAATGGTTGATGCCCGACTTAAAGATGGGTCACGTGTGAATGCGATCATCCCGCCGCTTGCACTTGGCGGACCGACAATCACAATTCGTAAGTTTTCTAAAGATCCGTTTACCATTCACGATCTTATACGATTTGGAACACTTAGTCAGGAAATGGCTGAATTTGTGCAAGCATGCGTTGCCTCCAAATTAAATATTTTTGTAAGTGGTGGAACAGGTTCCGGGAAAACAACAACGTTGAATGTATTATCATCTTTTATTTCAAACACGGATCGGATTGTAACGATTGAGGATGCTGCGGAACTGCAACTTGGGCAGGATCACGTCGTCTCGCTTGAAACTCGTCCACCGAACATCGAAGGAAAGGGTGCTATTTCAATCCGTGACCTCGTTCGAAATTCACTACGGATGCGGCCGGATCGAATCGTTATTGGTGAGGTTCGAAGTGGTGAGGCTTTAGATATGCTTCAGGCAATGAATACCGGCCATGATGGTTCGTTGGCAACTGGACACTCGAATAGTCCAAGGGATATGGTGTCACGTCTGGAAACAATGGTCCTAATGGCTGGTATGGATCTCCCAATTAAAGCTATACGTGAACAAATAGCTGGTGCGCTTGATGTTATTATCCAGCAATCCCGTTTAAAAGATGGTACCCGGCGAATTACAAATATAACGGAAGTACAAGGCCTTGAAGGTGACATCATTGTACTACAGGATATTTTTACGTTCAGACAGTTTGGTGTTGATGATGATGGGAAAATTTTAGGTAAGCTTGTACCTACTGGAATACGTCCGAAATTCTATGAACAGATGGAGTATCAGGGAATTACGCTTCCGCCATCTATCTTCTCGGAAAAAATGGAGTGATATAAATGGAAGCACTTTTAATAATTTCAGTATTTATAACGGTTTTTCTTTTTCTTTTAGCGTTCAGTAATCTGCGCGGATCAAAAAAAGAAGATGAAGCTGTGGTACAAAATTCGCTATCCATTTCGGAGCTTCTTAAAAACGCAAATCAGCGACTCAAAATGCTATTGATTCGAAGGAAAAAACCGAGCAAGAAGCGTAATACTTTAGAAGATAGGATTAGTGTAGCTGGACTTCCAATAAAGCCGGAGGAGTTTGTCGCGTTTCGCTGGCTGCTAGCGATAATTTTAGGTGGTATTCTTCAATTGAACGGCAGCATTCTATTGGCGATTGTCGGACTTGTTTTTGGGTATTTTGTTCCTGAAATTTGGCTGAAAGGGAAACAAAGAAAGCGAATTAAAGCTTTTAACGAGGGTTTACCTGGGATGATTACATCGATAATTGGATCATTGCGGGCAGGTTTCAGTTTCGTGCAATCACTGCAAATGGTTTCCCAGGAATCCTATTCACCAATCAAAGAAGAAGTGGAACACATTATCAAATCAATGCAATATGGTACAAGTATGGAAGATGCTCTATTAGAATGGCAAAAAAGAATGCCAAGTGATGATCTTAGATTGCTTGTTGATGCTATCTTAATACAGCGGCAAGTAGGTGGAAATTTAGCCTATTTGCTGGACAAAATTGTTGAGACTACCCGTGAAAGAACAAAGATTGAAAATCAGATAAAAACATTGACAGCGCAGGGAAGACTATCTGGAATTGTAATTAGTTTATTACCAGTGGTCCTTGGTTTTATTATTTATCTAATGAATCCAGAGTATATCACAACACTATTTGTGAATCCGATTGGTCGATTAATGCTTGTTGCAGCATTGATTGGTGGAATCATTGGCTTTTTCCTAATTCGTAAAATAACAACTATTGAGGTGTAATGATGCTAGCAGTTTATGTCAGCTTTTTTATTAGTATAAGCTTAATTTCATATGGAATTGTTGCATATTACACAGGAAGAAGTGGAAGAGTTCAAGCTCGTATTCAAACTTATTTTACAAACAACACACCTGAGGCTGACCAAAGCGCGGCTGTAGAAGAATTACCTTCTTTTTATGAACGTGTCGTTTATCCTGTTTGGAAGAAGATCAAACGTAAATACAGTAATAAGTTAGGTCAAGAGGAAGCTTCTAAAATCGAAGTGAAACTATTGCAAGCGGGACAGCCATTTGGGTTAAGTCCAGTTGAGTTTAAAATGCTGCAACTAATTTTGATTGTCTCATTTTCGGTTGTTGGTCTAGGTTATGGCTTGTTATTAAGTGTGTCTGTTCCACTTTTATTGTTATTGGCGATTATGGGGTTAGCAGTTGCTGTTGTTCTCCCGAAATATTATCTTAAGACGAAAATTGAACGAAGAAGTAAGTTGGCTGAAAAAAGTCTGCCTGATGTCCTGGATTTACTAACGATTAGTTTGGAGGCTGGACTGGGATTTGACGCAGCAGTCAGTCAGGTAGCCGCGAAGAAAAAAGGGGTATTAGCTGACGAATTCAAGGTTACTTTGGAAGAAATGCGTTTAGGGAAAACAAGGAAAGAAGCATTAAATGCAATGAATGACAGGATTTTGTCAGATGATATGAGGACTTTAATTTTTAACATTGTACAGGCTGAGAAGCTTGGTATCGGAATGGTTTCTGTATTACGTGTTCAAACCGAGGACATACGTGAACGCAGGCGCCAACGGGCAGAAGAAGCAGCAATGAAGGCGCCAATTAAGATGATGTTTCCGCTAGTTCTATTTATCTTTCCAACATTATTTATCATTCTATTAGGACCAGCTATCCTTCAGCTTTTAGAAGTATTTTAAAACAGTCTTTCCTGTAATAAGGTTGGCTGTTTTTGTTATTCATTAGCTGGAGTAGCTATTTTACTGGCGATCCAACGCTTGGCTGTGGTTTCGTCAATTTCATATATCTTGCCTTCACGTAGTAAGTCCCCGTGATACGCCGTTTGAACATTCATTTTTATTTTCAGCATATGGATTCTCCTTTATAAGTGTTTAATTACATTTTACCACAGGAATCGTGGTAATTTATGCAAATTGCTGAAGTTCACAGGAAAGCCGCTGAAGTTCACCACAAAAGCGCCGAAGTTCACAATTATTCCGCTGAAGCTTCACAATTTTATCGCGGAACGTTAAGCTGGACAGAGTTCGGCTGTTTAGATGTTCCGTTTAACATAACTAAAGATTAAAGTGAAATGACGCTACGAAATAAGTAGCGTCATAGTATTTACTCGGTTATCATTTTAAAAGCTTGCTTAACATCGGTCGTAGGTTGTTGACACGCGAAGTTTTCACATACGTAAATGGTAGGCTCCTCATCTATTTTACGATAATCACTGGCAAATGGTGCGACTTCAGCTAATTGCTCAGCATTTTTACTGGCAAGCAAAGATACATCCGGTAAAAATTCTTTCTGGAGCTTTGCTAGAAAATTCTTGTCATTTCCTAAAACGACGACTTCCTTTGTAGGATTTTCGGTCAGCAACAGACTTTGAACAAAATGTGTGCTTGCTGCTACACCTTGTTTAACTTCCTCGTAAAAGGCATAGTACATTTCTTCCAGCTTATCAAGATAGGCTGTTTCACCGGTTGAATATCCTAATCGTGCAAGCATAACGGCTGCAACGCTATTCCCTGATGGGAGGGCACCGTCATATATTTCTTTTTCCCTTGATAATAATTTTTCACTGTCTTTTCCGCTGAAGAAAAATCCTCCTTGTTCATTATCCCAAAATAAGTCGATCATGTTGTCAGCGAGTTCTCTGGCTTTTCTTAGATAGTTTAATGAAAAGGTTGCCTCATATAATTCTGCGTTTGCCCACACTAAAAAGGCATAGTCATCAAGGTAGCCGTTGAATTTTACGTCACTGTCACGATAGCGGGCCATAACCCGACCTTTCTTAACCAGATTCGTTTCGATAAAATCTATGGCAGCTTCGGCGGTTTTAATGTATTGCTCCTCCTCGAATACTTTCCCAGCTTTAGCGAGAGCGGTGATCATCATTGCATTCCAGGATGTTAAAATTTTGTCATCAACGTGTGGATAGGTGTGCTCCTCGCGTGCAGTTAATAACTTAGCTCGTGCTTCTTCAAGGTGCTGATTCAGTTCATCGATTGTAAAGTTATATTCATCAGCTATAGACTCCAGGTTTGTGTCGTTTAGGTTTGGTACATTTTTACCTTCAAAATTCCCTTCTGGAGTAATACCATACACGGTTGCATATAGGTCACCAAGGTCTTCGTCAAGAATATTGAAAATTTCCTCATAATCCCACACATAATATTTGCCTTCTATACCTTCCGAGTCAGCATCAATTGCGGAATAGAACGCCCCTTCAGAACTGTGCATTTCTCGCATGACAAATTCAATAATCTGTTCACTTATTTTTCGGTAAAGTGGATTTTTGGTGATTTGATAGCTTTCTGTGTATGCAATTAGTAGTAACGCGTTGTCATAGAGCATCTTTTCAAAGTGAGGAACGAGCCATTTTTCATCAGTAGAATACCGCGCGAATCCGAATCCAACATGGTCATATATTCCGCCATTTGCCATGGCCTGCAATGTACTTTCAGCCATTTTAAGTGCAGCGGATTTTCCTGTGAAATAATAATAGCGCAATAAATATAATAGATTTTGCGGTGTTGGGAATTTAGGTGCTGAACCGAATCCGCCGTTCGTGAAATCAAATCGTTTACCTAGTTGCTTATATACCTGATCGGTTATTTCCAGAGTTAATCGCGTTTCGCTTTTAGTTGCTACTGTTTTATCTAATGCTTCAGTGACACTCTTCGTAACTTCTTTAATATGGTCAGGATCTTCCTTGTATTTTTGATATAATTGCGTGAATACTTCCATGATGCCAGGCATCCCGTATTTACTTTCACGTGGAAAATAAGTGCCAGCATAAAACGGCACTTTTTCTGGTGTCATAAAAATAGATAGAGGCCAGCCGCCTTGTCCGGTCATCATCTGACAAACCGTCATATAAACAGAATCAATATCAGGCCGTTCCTCCCGATCAACTTTAATAGATACATAATGGTCATTTAAGTATGCAGCAATCTCTTCATCTTCAAAGGATTCATGGGCAAGTACGTGACACCAATGGCAGGTTGAGTAGCCGATTGATAGAAAAATCGGTTTGTCTTCTTTTCTTGCTTTTTCGAATGCTTCTTCACTCCATGGATACCAGTCGACAGGGTTCTTAGCGTGTTGTAACAGATAAGGTGATTTTTCATTAGCTAATCTGTTTGTAAACTTGTCTTGAGACATAGAGGTACCACCTTTTTCCTACTTAGTATTTTGGTTTAGTCTAACTCATTTAAGTATTTGTATACAATAGAGAGCCTCTGTACAAGGAGTAAGTTATTTATGGATGTTAATGGACTTGGCTGGTGATAGTGACTTGAAATATAGTTGAAGGAAGTAGAAAGATATAAAATATTTTAATTAAAAAGAGTGTATATATATGAGCGATAGAACAAAAAAGTTTCAAAAATGGTGCTTAGAAAATGAAATAAATGAGTTGCGGTTATAAGTTTTATACTATGGATTGTCAGGGGTTGGATAGCAGCATAGAATTGGTTTTTAGATGTACTGATGGCTATATGGAATTTCACAATAGATGCAGTAATCATATTGCTGGTTGTAGTGGTAATCTTTATAAGTTTCCTGCTGAAACCATTCATGAGGTAATAACAAGTGGGGATTGATTAGTAGTAGGGTATGAAATGGACGTTTGTATAGTTTCGATAACTTAGTTTCACTTATGCAGTAAGAAATTATTTATACTTTTTTAACTGCGAACCAAAACGCTGATCCCTGTTAGAAATCAGCGTCATAATATACACAAGATTCATATGGTTTTAATTCTAGTTTTTGTTCTAATTTCTCATTACGTTCATGATAATTTCCTATTATTTTAGTGGCCTTTAAGTAGTCTTTTGGTATTTCAAAATGGACGAATTCATTTGTGAAATTACTTACCACCAATAAGTGTTTATTTCTAAGTTCTCTTGTATATGCAAATATGCTTTCGCTCTCCGGCATCAACAATTCGTAAGACCCATAAACAACAATCGGATATTTTTTTCGTAAAGCAATAAGCCTCCTGTAATAATGATAAATTGAGTTAGGGTCAGCAACTGCGCTAGCAGCGTTAATATCAACATAGTTAGGGTTGACTTGAAGCCATGGTGCTGTTTCTGTAAATCCAGCATTTGCACTTGAGTCCCACTGCATTGGGGTACGCGCATTGTCCCGTGATTTTGCATGAATTGTTTCTAATAATGCCTTTTCTTCGGCACCTTCATTTATTTTCTCTTCGTACATATTTAATGTTTCAATGTCACGATAGCTTGCTATCTTATTAAAACGCACATTAGTCATTCCAAGCTCTTCACCTTGATAAATGTACGGTGTGCCTTTCATCATGTGTAAGGTAGTTGCTAGCATTTTTGCTGATTCGACACGATAGGCACCATCATCTCCAAATCTGGATACAACACGTGGCTGATCATGGTTATTCCAATATAAACTGTTCCACCCTTCATACTCCAATTCGGTTTGCCATTTTGATAGAATTTGCTTTAATTCTACAAGAGACCAAGGCTTGATATCCCATTTCCCATCTGGGCCTGAGTCAATATCCATATGCTCAAAATGAAAGACCATATCCAATTCATTGCGGCTTTCTGCTGTGTATAGTTTTGCTTGTTCTGGCGTGACTCCTGGCATTTCACCAACCGTCATAATGTCATAGTTTGCTAGGGTTTTCTGATTCATTTCCTGCAAAAATTCATGGACACGTGGACCATTCATATAGTAGGAATGGCCTGAAGCGTATAGCTTTCCGTTATTTGTTTCACCATCTGGCAGGCGCTGGTCTTTCGAAATAAAGTTAATTACATCCATTCGAAAGCCGTCAACACCTTTATCAAGCCACCATTTCATCATTGTAAAAAGGTCATTTCGGACATCAGGGTTTTCCCAGTTTAAGTCAGGTTGTTTCTGTGAAAATAAGTGTAAATAATACTGATTGGTTGTCTTATCATATTTCCAGGCGGACCCACTAAATGCGGACTCCCAATTATTTGGCTTGTCACGCCAGATGTAGTAATCACGGAAGGCATTGTCTGTTGATTTTCGCGATTCAACGAACCAGTTATGTTCGTCAGATGTATGGTTAATTACCAAATCCATAATTAGTTTCATGTTCCTTTTATGAATTTCCTGAAGCATCCTGTCCCAGTCTTCCATGGTACCGAAGTCGCTCATTATCCTTGTGTAATCGCTGATGTCGTACCCGTTGTCATCGTTTGGTGATTCGTAAACAGGGGAAAGCCAAATGACGTCAACCCCTAGTTCCTTTAAATAATCAAGCTTTTGGATAATCCCATTTATATCACCAATACCATCATTATTACTATCGTTAAAACTCCGCGGATAGATTTGATAGACAACACTTTCTTTCCACCATTGACGGGTCATACATTCACCTCCATCCATTACACTTTCATGATTAAAAAGTCATTCGCTTTTGCATCTATTTGCAGTAGATTATCGTCCGCACCAACCTGCTCGCCAGTCCATAGATTTGTAGCCTGCTTACCATTAATCGTTATCGTTTTTGGCTTACTTGAAGGGTTGATTACAAAATAAATCACTTCATTGTTGTAGTTTTTTGAGTATACAAGGTGGTTTGTTTCAGCACTTGACTCCACAATACTAAAACTTCCTTTACTGCCAAACGCTGGTTCGGTTTTCCGTAGCCCAATTAATTTTTTGACAAAGGATTTTAAATGCAAATCCTGCTGGTTTTCATCCCATTTCATACATTTTCTGCATTCCGGGTCTTCTCCGCCTGTCATGGCAATTTCGTCTCCGTAATAAATACAAGGTGTTCCTGTAAAGGACATTTGGAGTAAGAATAATAACTTCAGCTTTTGTTTGTCACCGTTGCACAACGTAAGTACACGCTCAGTATCATGACTGCCTAGCAAATTGAAGGTTGTTTCATTAACATTTTCCGGGTATGAACATAGGACAGTTGAAACTTGGTTTGCAAACTCATTTGCATTTTTCGTGTCTTTTGCTAAATAATCAAGAGCTGCGAGTGTAAACGGATAGTTCATTACTGCATCAAATTGATCACCTTGCAGCCAAGGCATCGAATCATGCCAGATCTCTCCTAAAATATACGCGTCGGGTTTTACGGCCTTAACTTCCTGCCTAAACTCCCGCCAAAATTGATGATCTACTTCATTCGCGACATCAAGGCGCCAACCATCGATATCAAATTCTTCAATCCAATAGGTAGCAACCTTTAAGAGATATGCTTTGACTTCCGGGTTTTCGGTATTCAGTTTCGGCATATGTGGGGTAAATGCAAACGATTCAAAGTTAGGTTCAGGCTCCGTTTTAACAGGAAACTCTCTAATGTGAAACCAGTCTTTGTATATTGAATTTTCGCCGTTTTTCAATACATCTTGAAACGGAGGGAAGTAGTAACCGCTATGGTTAAACACTGCATCAAGCATGATACGAATCCCTTTTTCATGACACTTATTAACTAATTTCTTGAATGTTTCCTTGTCTCCAAATTGCGGATCAATTTCCATGTAATCGATTGTATCGTACTTGTGATTGGAATGCGCTTTAAAGATTGGTGTGAAATAGATTCCGTTAATACCTAAGTCAACCAGGTAATCCAGATGATTAATTATTCCCTGAAAGTCACCACCAAAATAATTATCCTGTTGCGGTTGAGCGCTGTCCCATTCAAGTGTGCCTATTGGGTTAATTGAATAATCACCATTTGCAAATCGTTCCGGGAAAATTTGATACCAAACAGTGTCTTTCACCCATTTTGGTGGGTTAAATACATCAACCTCATTCAAAAACGGAAAACAAAAGTAATACTGAATATCATTTATCGGAGGATCATCAGAGAACCCTTTTTCAGCATAAACGAGTTTTTCATCGCCGTTGTAGAGTGCGAATCCGTAACGTAATCGACGGTAGGGGGGGATGATTTTGATAAGCCAATAATCAAATAACTCATCTGATGCCTGCAGGAACATATCTGTATACTGAAATTGCCAGCCTTCCTTAGCCCAATCATATGGGTCACCATGAATCAGTTTTACTTTTTCAACATCATTTTTCTTCGTACGTAAACGGATGTGTAATGTTCGCTCGTCATATGCGTATGCAAAACTATTCTTCGGCCGGTGATAAATCGCTTCTTTCATCATATAATTTTCTCCCTTCATAAATAGAAATACCCCGCTCTCCATGTGTGGAAAACGGGGTTGTTGTTCTTTAGCATACAAAGCATTGCCCTCAAATTATAGATTCATTTAATTATAGAATACTGCGATTTTGAAAATTGTCAATAGAAATAAAAAAATAAAATAAAATTAGTGAAAACGGTTGCATTAAATTTGATTTGCATTTAGAATAAGAATTAAGAAATTTGTGCAACCGATTTCACAAAAAGGGGGTCGGTTGATAATAATTAGAGGGGGAAGTTTACTAATGAAAAAATCTTCATATCTATTAATTGCGGCACTAATGTTTGTCTTTGTAGTATTAGCCGCTTGTGCACCAGAGCGTTCAGACGACACTGAGGAAAGTGATGGTGAAAGTGGTTCTACTGAAACTACTGAAAAACCTGAATCACTGACAATTTGGGCGAACGATGAAGAGAAACAATTAGAAGCTGTTGAGGATATTGCAGCTAACTATGAAGAAGAAACAGGAATTACAGTTAACGTTGAAGTAAAATCAATGCTTGATCAAATGGAAGAATTAGCACTAGCAGGACCTGAAGGAAATGGTCCGGATTTATTTTTCCAACCACATGACCGAATTGGAAACATTGTAGCACAAGGTCTCGCAGAACCTGTGGAAATACCGGAAGATGTAATGAACTCTTACAGTGATGCTGCGGTTGATGCGATAACATACAAGTATGATAATGAAACAAATCAATATGGTTTTCCAGCAGTAATTGAGACATATGGTATTTTCTATAATACCGATATTGTAGAAGAAGAGCCAAAAACTGTTGATGATTTAATGGCATTACTGGAAAATAAAACGAATCCTAGTAATGATGAATATGGATTTTTGATGAAGCCTAACGATTTATACTTCGCTATACCGTTCTTCAATAACTATGGCGGGTATATTTTCGGAGGAGATGCAGGTGAATATGATACAGAGGATATCGGATTAAATAATGAAGGATCAGTTGAAGGCGGGAAGTTATTCCAATCCTTTTTCGGACAAGGTAAAATTCCACCATCTACTACAACTGACGTAATCGATGGACTATTTAACGACGGAAAAGTTGGAGCAGTTATTAATGGCCCATGGAGTATTGTCGGTTATAAAGAAGCGCTTGGTGATAAGCTAGCATTTGCACCGTTTCCTACAATCAATGGGGAGCCGGCTCAAACATTTGTAGGGGTTAAGTCATGGATGGTTTCCTATTACTCAGAAAATAAAGAATGGGCTGCTGACTTAGCGGCATTTATGACCAACCCAGAAAGCTCACAGCATTATTATGAAGTAGCGGGGGAACTCGTACCTAGTAAAGAAGCACTTGAATCAATAGAAGATCCAATATACGCAGCGTTTGCAGAGCAAATTAAGCATGGTGTACCTATGCCAAGTACACCAGCTATGCAGCAGGTATGGGAGCCATTCAACAATGCACTGCAATTTATTGCAGAAGGCGAAGATGTAAAACCTGTACTTGATGAGTCTGTCGAACAAATAAAAACAAACATAGAAGCAAGCGGAGTAGAGTAAATACCAAGCAATGATTTTTGATGGGGGGAGTTAACTCTTCCCATCATTCTATTTGTTCATCAGGACCTAAAAGGGGGTATCAAAATTGTCTTCACCTGACAATAAGCAAAAGACCGGCAAGAAGCACAGTCCAAAGGTTGCAACGATTCTATCGATTTTGTTTGCGGGCTTGGGACAATTGTACAACCGTCGCTATATAAAAGGGATTTCATTAATTGTTATTGAAATAGCGTTTCTGCTGACAGCTCTCCAATCGTTAAATTACGGTATTTGGGGGTTGCGTACACTAGGAACCATTGCAGGAACGGACCACTCAATACGGTTGCTTGTTATTGGTGTTCTTTCACTAATCACAATTATTATTGTTGCGGCATTATATGTATTTAATGTGTACGATGCACGAAAACAGGCGAAGAAAATACAAAATGGGTGGAAGCCGCTTAAGCTAAAAGATACGATACGAGTTGCATATGATAACACATTTCCATATTTGATGACATTTCCAGGGTTACTTCTTATGGTTTTCGTGGTTATTTTTCCGCTTATCTTTTCGGTGTTATTGGCGTTTACGAATTACAATCTATTTAATTCACCGCCACGGAATCTAGTAGATTGGGTTGGCTTTGATAACTTTGTAGAGTTGGTTACTGTACCGATATGGCAGGATACGTTTATTAGCGTTTTTGCTTGGACAATTGTGTGGACAGTTGTTGCGACAACTCTACAAATTGCCCTTGGACTATTTTTGGCTGTACTTGTTAATGATCCAAGAGTTAAATTCAAAAAAATCATTCGTACCATTTTAATTCTTCCATGGGCAGTACCAGCATTTGTGACCATTCTAATTTTTGCAGCTATGTTTAATGATGAGTTTGGGGCAATTAACAGAGATATCATCATCCCACTGATTGGTGGTGATGGTCTACCATGGCTAAGTGACCCGCTTTATTCTCGAGTTGCGATTATCATGATACAGACGTGGCTTGGCTTTCCTTTTGTGTTTGCCTTATTTACCGGAGTACTCCAAAGTATTTCGAAGGACTGGTATGAAGCTGCAGATGTTGATGGTGGATCACGCTGGCAAAAATTCCGCGAGATTACGTTTCCACACGTGATGTTTGCGACTGCGCCATTACTAATTATGCAATACGCGCAGAACTTTAATAACTTTAATATTATCTATCTATTTAATGAAGGTGGTCCTCCGGTTAGAGGACAAAATGCAGGTGGGACAGATATTTTAATTTCCTGGGTATATAAACTAACATTTGATACCAATAATTACGCGATGGCAGCAGTAATATCCATTATTATGGGTCTGCTTGTATCAGGATTTGCCTTTTATCAGTTTAGAAAAACCAGGTCATTTAAGGAAGAGGGTGAAATATAATGGATCAAAAGCTTAAATCTAAATTGGAAGTATCCGTAATTTACATTATCATCGCGATTGTATCGATTATTATATTTTATCCTCTAATATGGACAGTCGGAATGTCACTTAATCCGGGAACTAGTTTATACTCTTCTTCTATTATTCCGGAGAGCTTTTCATTAGAGCATTATAAATGGCTGTTCAGCGATGGCAGTGATTATTTAACCTGGTACAAGAACTCATTAATTGTATCGTCATTCGTTGCAGCAGGAAGTGTGATTTTAACGTCTCTTATAGCCTACGCTTTTTCACGATATCAATTTGTTGGAAGGAAAAACGGCTTATATGTCTTTTTACTATTGCAAATGTTTCCAGTCATGATGGCGATGGTAGCTTTATATATTTTCCTGAATATGATTGGCCTGTTGGATACGCTGACTGGGTTAATTCTAATTTATTTGGGAGGACAAATACCATTTAATGCATGGCTTGTGAAAGGGTACTTTGACACGATACCACGTGAACTGGACCAGGCAGCACGTATCGATGGTGCGGGCCATTTACGGGTTTTCTGGAGCATCATGCTTCCATTAGCAAAGCCAATTCTTGCGGTGGTTGCTTTATTTAACTTCATGATGCCAATGTTTGACTTTCTGCTTCCGTCAATTGTGCTTACAAGTGAGAGCAATTATACTTTAGCAGTTGGGTTGTTTAACTTTATAAATGATCAATTCTCTAATAACTTCACTCGATTTGCAGCAGGGTCCATTTTGGTTGCTATACCAATTGCAGGTATATATTTATTCCTGCAGCGTTATCTGATTTCAGGATTAACTGCTGGTGGATCAAAAGGATAAGAATAATAGTAATTTTGACAGGTAGGAGGAATCTTAGGGATGCTTGAAGATACTAGCTTTGCAATACATCCAGGAAACGAGCAACAATCCAAAGCAGTACTATATCGCGATGTCGGCAGTATGAAATCATATAAACGAACGGATGACGGCTATTTTTTTCAATGTGAAAATGGTCAGGTTGCCATACAATTTTTCACAAATTCCATCATTAGAGTTGTGATGAACCAATCAAATGAACCAGAATTGAATGGTTCATACGCTGTTATAGCTGATCCAGAAAACGTGGACGTTAAAGACAGCGACTCAGACGAACAAGTTGTATTAAAAACAGATAACCTAAATGTTACTATCCAAAAATCACCATTTCGCATTACAGTATTGGATCATGACGGCAATGCTTTTCTTGAAGAAGGTGAGCGTGGTATGGCCTATCGGGAAAATGGTGAGGTTACTGCATTTAAAAAAATGAGTGAAGATGATCATTTTTATGGATTCGGTGAAAAAACAGGACATCTTGATAAACGTGGCGAAATGTATGAAATGTGGAACTCAGACGTGTATGCACCACATAATCCTGAAACCGATCCATTGTATGAATCCATTCCATATTTCATGACACTGCGCTATGGACGTGCACATGGAGTGTATTTTGATAATACATTCCGAACAACTTTTGATATGAAATCAGAAGATAATGTTTATTCATTCAAAGCAGAAGGCGGGCAGCTTGATTATTATGTTCTAGCTGGGCCCGATCCAAAGTTGGTATTGCAGCAATACACACATCTTACCGGTAAGATGCCATTGCCGCCAAAGTGGGCATTAGGCTACCATCAGTCACGCTACAGTTATAAATCAGAAGCGGAAGTAAGAGAGCTTGCCAAGAATTTTGTAGAGAAGGATATTCCAATTGATGTTATCCATCTCGATATTCATTACATGAACGAATACCGTGTGTTTACGTTTGATAAAGAGAAGTTTCCGGAACCTGAGAAACTTATTGCTGACTTGCGTGAAATGGGGATTCGAGTTGTACCGATAGTTGACCCAGGTGTAAAAAAAGACGCAGAATACACGATCTATCAGGAAGGAATTACTCAGAATCAATTTTGCAAATACATTGAAGGCGATGTTTATTTTGGCGAAGTTTGGCCAGGTGAAAGTGCATTCCCAGACCTAACCGAAGAAAGTGTTCGTAAATGGTGGGCTGATAAACATGAATTTTATACGTCTATTGGTATTGAAGGTATTTGGAACGACATGAACGAGCCAGCTGTTTTTAATGAGACGAAAACAATGGATGTTGATGTGATGCATCGTAATGATGGGAAGCCAGCAACCCATCGGGAGATGCATAATGTTTACGGTCTATTGATGAGTATGGCAACGTACGAAGGCATGAAAAAGCAGTTAAATGGCAAGCGGCCTTTCTTACTGACTCGTGCGGGTTTTGCAGGCGTACAGCGCTACGCTTCTGTCTGGACAGGTGACAACCGCAGTTTCTGGGAGCACTTACAAATGTCGTTGCCAATGGTGATGAATCTAGGAGTTTCTGGTGTACCATTTGCCGGACCTGATGTAGGTGGTTTTGCTCATGATACGAGTGCAGAATTATTGGTTCGTTGGACACAGGTAGGTGCTTTTACACCCTATTTCCGTAATCATTCGGCAATGGGTACCGTTTATCAGGAGCCATGGCAATTCGGCGAAGACAATGAAGCAATTATGAAGAAATATATTCAGATGCGCTATAAATGGATGCCGCAGTTATATTCATTATTTTACCAAGCGAGTGTAACTGGTCTTCCGGTTATGCGTCCTTTGTTCATGGAGTATCCAGAAGATCAGAAAACGTATAATATAAATGATCAATTTATGATTGGAGATAATGTTGTTATTGCGCCGATACTGGCACCATCTGTTACAGATCGTGCGGTGTATTTGCCTTCAGGTCAGTGGGTTGATCATGAAACTGGTTTTCAGTATGAAGGGGAACGATCACATTTAATTCATGCAGAATTAGATAGGATGCCTATTTTTATCAAACAAGGTACTGCAATCATGCAAGGTGAATGGACATCGAATGAAGATAAAAATCCTCACCATGTTCAAATGGAGGTTTATGCCGGATTAAATGGTGAAACGTACAACTTTACGTACTATGATGATGATGGAGAAACTTTTGGATTTGAAAACGGAGCATTTATGGAATTATCAATCGAAGTGAAATCAACAAACAATGCTGTGGTTGTTACTGTCTTAGACCAAAGTGGTGATTATAAACCTGCTTATGGTAAAATTCATGTAAATGTCCATGGGTTACACGGTGGACAGGATGTTATACTAAATAATAATGATAATATAGCAATATCTTTAGTGAAATAAAATAAAAAGTAGAGGGTGAAGATTATGGTAACAATTAAAGATGTAGCAAAAGCAACAGGTGTCGCGCCCTCTACCGTATCTCGTGTAATTGCAAATAACCCAAGAATCAGCATTATGACAAAGGAAAAGGTACGCAAGGCAATGAAGGAATTAGGTTACCATCCTAATGTGAGTGCCAGAAATTTGGCCGTTAAATCTACTAAAGCAATAGGTGTGGTATTACCATCATCTGCTGATAAAGCACTGCAAAATCCTTTTTTTCCTGAGATATTACGTGGAATCGGCTCGGTTACACATGATATGGAATACTCCATGACATTGTCGAGTGGTATTACCGAAGAGGAAATTTTTGCCGAAGTGCAACGAATGGTATACGGAAGCTACGTTGACGGGATTATTCTATTATATTCACGCTTAAACGATAGAGTTATGAATTTTTTACATGACAAAAATTTTCCTTACGTAATTGTAGGTAAGCCCTATGAGGATATCGATGAAGTTACACATATTGATAACGATAATTTCACAGCCGGTAAGGAAATTACGAACCATTTGATTGAAACCGGTCATGAAAGAATTGCATTCATTGGCGGGTCCAAAGAGTTATTCGTAACGATGGATCGTGAAGCTGGCTATCAAACTGCGGTAAAAGAAGCAGGATTGAAAAATTGTGAGGAATATAAAATCCACACCGAATTCTTAAAATCAGGCGGGCGAGAAGCAGTTGAAACCCTGCTGTCACTTAAAGTTCGCCCTACTGGATTGGTGATCAGTGATGACTTAATGAGTCTAGGTGTGCTGAGCGGACTGGAAGAAGCGGGAATTTCTGTACCACACGATATTTCATTAGTTAGTTTCAACAATGTTTATCTGTCGGAGATCATTCGGCCTTCCCTGACAACCGTTGATATTCATATACACGAATTAGGAGCAGAATCTGCCAAAGCACTTATCGAAAAAACTATAGATAAATCAGAACCCGCTAAACGGATTACCGTCCCACATGAAATTGTATTCCGAAATTCAGTTAGCAAAAGAGGAGCCTTATAAGGGCTTCTTTTTATTGGCAGGTAAAAAAGTATAAATCCTATCTTACTGCATAAGTGCAACTAAGGCATCCGCCATTAAGGCCTGGCGGTTGCCGAGTTTTCTAAGCATAACTGCCTTTATTAAACCATCTCAGCGGCTAACTCAGTATTTTTAAATTTCCACAAAATTGTCGATATTTTGTTGCCACTTCTTCGTCCTGAAAATCGAATATAGTTACACAAAGTATTATTTTTGAAAAAAATAATACAATCAACATCAAATGCCTTATGACTATAAGATAAAAATGACTGTATTATAGGGTTTAATAGTCTTATAGTAGTAAATCGTGTCATTGTTAAACGAAAACAAAAGAACAGCGAGGGAATACTTGAACTTTAGCGGACATGGGGGACCTTATTTTATGGAAAACAATAGTATTAAAGTTCAAGCGGACACCAGATACCTTATTTGCTGAAATAATCCCTGTTTTATATGAAAATATGTTAAATAAGTGCTCCTGTGTCCGCGTATCCCTCAAAAAGCACTTTTTTACCGAAATAGCAGCCGCTGTGTCCACTAATTATCTGGAAGCAAATGGCGTTTACTTTATCAACAGCTATAGGAAAGGCATGTAGAAAAATCAAGCCTTTCTAATAGTATTAAAGCAACAGCGCACAATATGCTACACTAAATATAAAGTGAGGTGGCATAATGATTTACGAATTTAAAATAACGTTAGAGGATGTAGGTGTACCTGTTTGGCGAACTATTCAAATGGACAGTAACTCAACCTTTCGTGACCTTCATGAGGTAATTCAACTAGCATTTAATTGGGACAATATGCATCTGCATAGTTTTTTTGTGAACAAGTCAAACGGATCCAAAATTGAAGGTTGAAATTGGACCTGAACAACCGGATGATAAATTTCAATCTGCAAATGATACATATAATGAAGCTGATGTGCTACTGGCTGATTGGTTCAAAGACGTGAACGATCAAGTAGTTTACCTTTATGACTTTGGCGATAACTGGATCATGATGTTGTTTTATTCCGAGGGAAAAGTTCTGGCAAAAATGCCTGAATCAGGTGAAAATGAAATTATTTCACTTAAAGCTTACAGTAAACCTAAAGAAGTAAAGCTTGAAGTATCTGAGCTTGATTTAAAACGTGCCAAAAAACTTGCAAATCAAATTCCGGCAACGATAGAGTTTGCCGTAACACATTTGGATATACCAGTACAGGAGGACCATGGTGGAAGACCTGCATTTCCAGCCTTAGTTGTAGCAGCTGATCATGCGCAAGGTATAGCATTTTTTCAAGACTTATTATATGACAGCACAGATATTAGACTTCTGCAGAGCCAATTGATAAAAATGCTGCAGCTAACGGAAGGAATCCCTGAGAAGATAATGATGGATAAGAAAACAGCATCAACTATGGAACCACTTGTAAAAGAACTACACGTAAATGTGGAAGTAAGTAAGGTTTTACCACACATTCAGGAAATTATTAAAGGAATTGAAGACAGCATCTAAATTAGAAAGTTGAACTCTCACCCAGAGAGTTCAACTTTTTTGATCACAATTCTGTCACAAAACCCAAGAAATTTCGCTAAATCTTGATAATTTAATTGAAATCCGTTCTTACTAACCATTAAAATAAAATGGAATACTTCGGTGTATCGGAGGAGATTTTATGGGTAAGGTACTTATGTTATATGCAAGCATGACTGGTAATACGGAATTAATGGCAGAGATTATTGCGGAAGTAGTCGAAAATAGAGGGCATGAAGTTGTTACAAAAACTTTCGATCTTGATTCAATAGATGTAGAAGAACTTCTGGAATATGATGGAGTACTGGTTGGCACGTATTCCTGGGACGATGGCGAGTTGCCATATGAAGCTGAGGATTTCTATGAGGAACTCGATGACGTGGACATTACCGGAAAAATTGTCGGTGTCTTCGGATCCGGGGATTCCTTTTACGATTCATATGGTGGAGCATCTCAAATGATGGGGGAAAGGTTTAAAGAAAAGCAAGCAAATTTAGTTGCGGAGCGCTTAATAGTTGACCTTGAACCTGATAAACAGGATGTAGTAAGATGTCAGCAATTTGCTGAGGCGTTTTGTGGGATGATAGAGGAATAGCTAAAGAGTTGAGGGTGTGCATAGTGCGCACTCTCTTTTTTTGGCAAAAGAAGTTTATAAATTCGCATGCCTAATTATTAGAAAATTACTAAAGTTTGTTGACATGTTAAAAATATTACTCTAAAATGTAGCTTAACTACATAAGTGGTATATATTTAAGGAGTTAAACTTCTAAAATAGTAATTTATTTTTCTAGGTAATTGAAAAGGATGAGTTGAAGCTTATGTTTAATGGCATGGAACGAATCAAGCAAGGATTATCTACGTTAAGACCTTCTGAGCAAAAGGTTGCAAATTATATAATCAACAATTCAAAGGCTATATTGGATATGCCGATAGCCCAGCTTGCGAAGAATACTAAGACTAGTGAGGCTACAATTATTCGCATGTGTCGTTCATTACATATTAAAGGATTTAGAGAACTGAAATTAAGTATCTCTGCATCCGCAAATCAGGATGGAATTACTACTGACAGATATGAAGATATAGCTGCTGATGCAAACTTATCACAGATTATTAAATTCATTTCACATAATAATTATCGTTCCATTGAAAGTACGTTAGCACTGATTGACGAAGACATTATGGATAAAGCTATCGATAAACTGGATCACGCACGAAAAATAGTAGTAATAGGTGTTGGGGCCTCAGCAATTGTTGCTTTTGATTTTGAACAAAAATGTAAGCGCATTAACAAGTGGTGTGAAGCTTTAACAGATAGTCATACACAACTTACTTCAGCAGTTCATTTGGATGACAGGGACGTAGTACTCGCCATCTCTTATTCAGGAGAAACGAAAGAGATTATTGATACAGTTAAAATAGCCAAAAAGAATAACGCAAACATTATTTCGTTAACTGGCTACAGCAGTAATACAGTACAAAAACTTGCTAATGTAAATTTATATGCATCACCGTTGGAAAAGAGTATAAGAAGTGGGGCTACTGCTTCAAGAATCGCTCAGCTGAATATTGTTGATATCCTATTCACAGGATTGGCGTCTCTAAACTTTGAGCAATCTGTTGATTTTCTAGATAAAACTAGAGAGGTTATTCAAAACAGGTAATAGGTGGGTTGATAATGATAGAATACGAAAATATTGAACGTATTTTTAGAAAGTACATGGATGATGACTACTTTTCTGGCTGTGTATGTTACATATCGGTAAATGGAAAAAAAGCCTATCATAAGGCATTTGGGTTATCAAACCAAGTTGAAGGAACACAGTGTAACCTTGATACTGTTTTTGACCTTGCGAGTGTTACTAAAATAGTAACTTCAACGGTTATTTTAAAAATGATTTCTGAAAACGCTTTATCTTTAACTACAAAACTTGAAAAATGTTTGCCGCAATCAGTGCAAAATTCAGTATTAGCACCTATTACTATTAAGCAATTACTGACACATAGCAGCGGGTTGAAGGCATGGCACTCTTTTTATGCATACACGAAGGGCGATTCCTTATTTGCGATATTGAATTCTATTGATTTGACACATAAGGAAGGTAGAAAAGTAGTTTATAGTGATTTAAATTTTATATTACTTGGAGAAGTGATTAAATATTATTATCAATCTAGTTTACAGCATGTAATTCAGAATCAGTTGGTTGAATCATTGGATTTAGAAACACTTACATATAATCCTCATTCTAAAAGTAATATTGCGGCAACTGAATTTGGCAATAGAATTGAGCAGAAAATGTGCAGTGATAGAAATTTTCATTTTACTAATTGGCGTAATCAAAATGTCCCTATTTTAGGAGAAGTAAATGATGGGAATACCTATTATTTTTTTGGTGGTGAATCAGGTCATGCTGGCTTATTTTCGAATGTTAAAGACTTAGTCTCAATAGGAGAACTTTATTTGAAAGGGGGAATTTACGGAGAACAGAAAGTTATTTCTAATGCTCTGATAAAAGAATCATTAAAAAAACAGGTAGATAATAGAGGATTAGGCTGGGAGACTTCAGACGTTTATCCGGAAGGGGTTGGTCATACGGGATTTACTGGGACCGCTTTATGGATTGAACCAGAGAGAAACGTCGCAGTTGGTCTATTAACAAATAGATTGCACGTAGATCAGCCAAAGAATATTAACCCATTCAGGAAAGAACTTTTTGAGGAGATTTTTAAGAATATATCGTAAATAAAAGGGGAGTTATTATGTTAAAAAAAAGATTTTTGTTTTTTCTATTACTTATGGTTGCTGTGGTTGTTACAGCATGCTCAGATGACAGTGAAACAACTGCTGACGGGGATGATGGTGGAGAAGAAACTGCAGAACAAGTACTTAAAATTGCAAATGATCAGGAACCTGCAGGGTTAGATCCACATAAAACACCTGCTCATTCATCAGTTAGAGTTTATTCCAAGGTATATGAAGGACTTGTTTCATTTGATGAAAACATGGAGATTAAAGGACAGCTAGCAAAAGATTGGAAACAGCCAAACGATTCAACCTATATTTTCAATTTGGTAGAAGGAGTAAAATTCCATAATGGCCGGGAAATGAGAGCAGAGGATGTCCTGTACAGTTTTGAACGTATCATGGATGAAGAAACTGCATCACATATTAGCTCTTATTTTTCAGATGTAGAAAATATTGAAGTGATGGGCGACTATAAAATCAAGTTTGAATTAGCTGCACCTAATGCGACGTTCCTGTCACACTTAACTAATTCAAGTGCAGCAATTGTTCCAAAAGAAGTTGTTGAAGAGAATGGTGATTTACAACAAGTGGCAGTAGGAACTGGACCATTTGTATTTGAAGAGTGGGTACCTGATAGTAGTGTCACACTTTCCAAAAATGAAGATTACTATATTGAAGATGTGCCAAAGCTTGATCGAGTAGAATATTATACGATGAAAGAAGAAGCTGCCAGATTATCGGCAATCCGAACTGGTGAGATTGATATGACAACGTTAACCGCTAAATCAACGGAATTACTAGAAGGTGAAGATGCAGTTAACATTATGGGTTATCAATCGTTAGAGTATAGTTACATTGGGTTTAATGTAGACAAAGAACCTTTCAATAATAAAAAAGTAAGACAGGCATTAAGCTTAGCAACTGATCGTCAAAATATTGCTGATGTTGTTTGGGATGGTGAAGCAATTATTACCGGTCCAATAGCTCCTGCTATGGGGGACTGGTCAATTGATATAGAACAAGAAGAGCTTTATCAACGCGATCTAGAAAAAGCGAAGGATTTACTTGCTGAAGCCGGTTATCCAGACGGGTTTTCAACGGAGATAACAACAGCATCAACATATGCTGATATGGTCGACACTGCACAACTTCTGCAACAGCAATGGAAGGAAATTGGAGTAAATGCTGAGATTAAACAAATTGAGTGGGGCGAATATATTGATACATGGTCAAATACTTCTGCTGATATATTAGTTGGCAGAAATGGCTCTGGTACAGATCCTGACCGTGCAATGAATTATTTCTTCCATACAGACGGATCTGCAAATAAGTGGAACTTCTCAAATGAAGAATATGATGCGATTGTAGAAAAAGGGAAAAGTACAATTGACCAGGCGAAACGACAAGATATCTATGTTGAAGCACAGGAAAAACTACTTGATTTATCACCAAATTTATTCTTAGTTTCTCCTGAGAACTATGTGGCAGTTAGAGATGGTGTGAAAGACTTTACACCATATGCTCACAACGGTGAAGATATTGATCATGTCTATAAAAAATAATAGTAGAAGTGCTGCTTTTCCAGCAGCACTCTTCTATTCTCTTATTAAGGGTGAGTAACGATGTATACATATATAATGAGAAGAATATTGATGCTATTCCCAGTACTTTTCGGAGTATCTTTATTTATTTTTGTTGTTATGCGCGTAGTTCCAGGTGATGTTGCGCAGACAATATTAGGTACGGATGCAACACCAGCAGCGTTGAAACAGCTTCGACAGGACTTTGGACTGAATTTACCTTTATATGAACAGTACCTGAATTGGATAGGTGGAGTTCTGACAGGAGACTTTGGCGAGTCTATGCGAACAGGAAAAGAAGTGTTGCCTGATATTTTGAACCGTTTTAAATTAACGTTTGAGTTAACTTTTTTATCTGCACTAATTTCGTGGGTTATTGCAATTCCACTAGGTATTATAGCTGCTATGAAACGTAATAGTAATGTTGATTTTGGGGTTCGGATTATATCTTTATTAGGTGTATCAGTACCAAATTTCGCTTTGGCAACAGTTCTGATACTTATTTTGTCGTTAATGTTCTCTTATAGTACTCCAGTTGGCTATGTTGGTTTCTTTGAGGATCCAATGAGAAATTTGGAAATTATGGTTATACCAGCGATTGTTTTAGGAACAGCAATGGCCGGAGCTGTAATGAGGATGACACGTTCATCAGTACTGGAAATATTGCGACAGGATTTCATACGTACAATCCGTGCAAAAGGTGCAAAAGAAAGAGTTGTAATTTTTCAGCATGCGCTTAAAAATGCCATGATCCCCATCTTAACCATTATCGGCTTGCAAATTGGCACATTGTTAGGTGGCACGGTCATCATTGAACAGATATTCTCATTGCCAGGATTAGGGCAGCTGGTACTTACAGGAATAACACAACGTGACTTTATGGTCGTGCAGGGTGCAGTACTATTTATAGCATTTGTATTTGTGATGATTAATTTACTAGTTGATATTCTTTATTCTTATTTAGATCCTAGAATAAGTTACAAATAATAATCGACTTAGAATATAGAAAGAGTGATTCAATGAAACAATTTCTGAAACGTTTAAGACAGGATAAAGTTGGGCTAATAGGAAGTATTGGCGTATTGTTAGTTATTATTGTCGGGTTTCTCGCACCTGTTATTGCACCGTATAGCCCTGAGCAGATGTTTACAGAACATACAATGGAGGGGCCGAGCGGACAATTCATTTTCGGTACGGATGAATTTGGCAGGGACATATTTTCAAGGATTGTCTATGGCACACAGGTATCTTTGAAGGTAGGCTTAATCGCAGTTGGTGTAGGAGCTACCGGTGGTTTGATTTTCGGGCTGTTAGCTGGTTATTTCCAAGGGAAAGCTGACCAGATTATCATGCGGATAATGGATGTATTCTTTGCATTTCCTGATATATTATTAGCCCTAACTATAGTAGCTGTACTGGGACCAAGTGTAACCAATACAATGATAGCAATTGGAATTGTATTCACACCGGTATTTACAAGGGTTGTAAGAGGAACTGTTATTAGTGTGAAAGAAAATGAATATATCACAAATGCTGTAGCAATAGGTGTTTCCCCTGTAAAAATTATCTCAAAACATATAACACCTAATATCATGGCACCGTTTATTGTACAAATAACCCTTGGATTGTCCGGAGCTATATTGACTGAAGCAGCATTAAGCTTCCTGGGTCTTGGTGTGCAGCCTCCAGACCCATCCTGGGGTGTTATGCTTAATTCATCCCGGGCATATATGGAATTTGCACCATGGACAATATTGTTCCCAGCAGGTGCAATTGTGTTTACAATATTCTGCTTCAACCTATTAGGTGATAGTTTACGAGATATATTAGATCCGAAATTGAAATAAGAAGTAAATGTAGAGGTGAAAAACATGGGAAAAGCATTGGGTGTAGGTTTAATGTCAGGCACCTCATTAGATGGCATAGATGCAGTGCTCGTTGAAATAGAAGAAAAAGAGGACAATGTGGATGTAAACATTATAGATTTATATACACAACATTACGATCAGGATGTGCGAAAAGCATTAATGGATGTTTGCAGTCCGTCTACAGCAACGGTACAAAAAATTAATTCGATTAATATGTTCCTTGGAAAAGAATTTGGCGGTGTTGTAAACAAATTGCTGAAACAAGCGAACGTATCAAAGAATGATGTACATTTTATCAGCTCGCACGGACAAACAATCTATCATCAGCCCTTTGATGGAGAGTCTAATCTTGATGTCGCCGGGACCCTGCAGATAGGAGACATATCTGTTTTGTCTGAAGAAACTGGCATTGCAGTTGTTGGCGATTTTCGAACTGCAGATATGGCAGCGAGTGGACAAGGAGCTCCACTTGTTTCGTATGTTGATTACTTATTATTTAATAATCCGAACAAATCACGTGCTATCCAAAATATTGGCGGGATTGGCAACGTAACCTACGTACCAGAAAATAGTAACAGTGATGGCATACAGTCATTTGATACAGGCCCTGGGAATATGGTGATTGACGAGGTTGTCTATCGGCTGACGAATGGCAAACGTAATTACGATAAAGATGGCGAGATGGCATATAGAGGTACGATTAATCAGCAGCTGTTAACCAAACTAATGAGTCACGACTACTTTAAAAAAGAACCACCTAAAACCACCGGTCGAGAGTTGTTTGGTAATCAGTTTGTTGATGAAATTTTTAAAGAATACGGACAGATGAATCCAGAAGATTTAGTTGCAACTGTCAGCGAGTGGACAGTACTAACCATAGCCCATAGTTACAATCAATTTTTAATGGATAAAGGACATAAGATTGATGAGGTCATTGTTGGTGGTGGGGGCAGTTATAATCCATATTTGATCGAACGGTTAAACTATCATTTACCTGAAGTGATCATTTTCACACATGAACACTTTGATATGTCGAGTGATTTAAAAGAAGCTATGGCATTTGCAGTATTAGGGTTTCAATGTATTCTCGGAAAGTATAATCAACTTCCTTCAGCGACAGGCGCAAAAAGGCAAGTTATTATGGGGAAAATCGCTTATACACAACCCGATGCCCTCGAACGGATTGATACTTTGAGGAGAGGATCTTAATGAGTACAATATTGGATATAAACGATCTTTCAGTAGATGTAACTTTGGATAAGCAAAATCATAATGTCGTAAACGGACTAAACTTATCTATAAAGAAAAAACAAAAATATGGGATTGTTGGTGAATCCGGTAGCGGTAAAAGTTTAACGTCACTGTCAATTCTTAACCTATTACCAGATGTATTGAGTATTAGTAATGGGAGTATCATTCTTGATGAATCCACTGATCTGACAAAACTGTCAAAAAAAGAAATGCTGAATATACGTGGAAATGAAATATCAATAATCTTCCAGGAGCCAATGACAGCTCTTGATCCGTTATTTACGGTTGATCATCAGATTTCAGAAGTACTTCGATTCCATGGAAAGTATACAAAAAAGCAAATGCAAGACATGATAATTGATATGCTTGAAAAGGTAGGATTTGCTGAGCCAAAGCAGTTATTGAAACGGTATCCACATCAGCTTTCAGGTGGAATGCGTCAACGAGTTATGATTGCAATGGCATTAATTTGTAAACCAAAATTGCTAATAGCGGATGAACCGACTACTGCACTAGATGTTACTATTCAAGCGCAAATTCTCGATTTAATGAATGATCTAACGCAAGATTATGATACTTCTATTCTAATGATTACACATGATTTAGGTGTTATCGCTGAGACATGTGAACGGGTTGCGGTAATGTACGCAGGGACATTAGTTGAAGAATCAACAGTTGAACAGCTTTTTGATAATCCGACACACCCCTATTCAGTCGGTTTACTGGAATCTGTACAGTCATTAGGAGATAAAACGAAAAAATTATATTCAATCCCTGGCAATGTTCCTTCTCCTGCAGAATTGAAAGAATCAGGTTGCAGGTTTGCATCAAGATGTCCGCATGTCATGGATATTTGCAGGCAGCAGGATCCGCCACTTTTTCAAATAGATGATGATCACACCAGCAGATGCTGGCTTTATCAAGAGGGAGGGGAAAAAAGTAATGAGTACAGATCAAGTAATGTTGAAGGTTAGTAACCTGAAAAAACACTTTCCTCAGAAGTCAGGAATTCTGCAAAGAACCAAAAACGTTGTAAGAGCGGTCGATGGGATTAGTTTTGAAATAAATGAAGAGGAAACATTTTCGTTAGTAGGGGAAAGCGGCTGTGGCAAATCTACTACTGGTCGTTCCATATTACGGTTGCATGAGCCTACATCGGGTGAGATTTTGTATAATGGAACAGATATCATGAATTATTCAAAGAGGGAATTTCGAAAACTGCGAAGAGATTTGCAAATGATATTTCAGGATCCATACAGTTCATTGAATCCAAGAATGACAGTTCGGAATTTATTATTAGAACCATTGTTAACACATAATATTTGTTCGAAAAAAGTAGCTGAACAGCGGATTATAGATATAGCTGAAAAAGTGGGATTGTCTAAGGAACAAATTAACCGTCATCCCCATGAATTTAGTGGTGGCCAGCGTCAGCGTATCAGTATTGCAAGAGCTCTGATTTTAAATCCAAAGGTTGTAATTCTTGATGAAGCAGTGTCAGCTTTGGATGTTTCTATTCAAGCGCAAATTCTAAACTTGTTAATCGAGCTGCAGCAAGACCTGAAATTAACGTACCTTTTTATTTCTCACGATTTGAATGTAGTTAGACATGTGAGTGATAGGGTTGGCGTGATGTATCTTGGTCAAATGATGGAAACAGCCAAAACGGATGAACTCTATAGCGATCCGCTACACCCGTATACAAAATCTCTGCTTTCAGCTATACCTTCTAATCATCCTTCTGAGAAAAAAGAACGGATTATCTTACAAGGGGATGTGCCAGATCCATCGAACCCACCATCAGGGTGCCCATTTAGACTAAGATGTCCTGAGGCGCATGAGCGATGTGCGATAGAGAAGCCTGTTTATCAGGAAGTAAAGGAAAACCATTGGGTTGCATGTCACCTATATGATCAAAGTAACCTTGATATAACAAACGAATCAGATTATAATTTTGGAGAAACAACAAAAGTATTGAAATAATAAATCAAGGGTGAAATCTGATGGAATATGTAGCAGGAATCGACGGGGGTGGAACGAAAACAAAAGCAGTTATTGCAGACATGGATGGTCTAATAGTTGCTAAAACAACAGCAGGCCCCACTAATCCAAATGTTATGTCTCGTGAAAAACTAATACAAACATTAGACACAATGATGCAAGACATGAAAAAACAAGTACCAGACGTGTTTGAAAAAATCTCAAGCGTATTTGCTGGCATTTCGGGTGTCGGCAATGCTAAAGCAAAAGCTGACTTAGAAGACATTCTTAAACAAATGGTTTCCAATAGTGTAACGGTATGTGTTGAAGCAGACACAGTTAATGCTCTATACTCTGGAACATATGGTGAACCAGGTATTGTCCAAATTTCAGGTACTGGTTCGATAACCTATGGAATTAATCAGCAACTGGAGCATGATCGAGTAGGTGGCTGGGGTTACTTATTTGGTGATGAAGGTAGTGGTTATGATATTGGTCGTCAGGGAATTATGGCGGCATTAAAAGCCAATGATGGTCGTGGAGAGAAAACCATTTTACTTGAAATGCTTTGTACATATTTTGCTGTGACACACCCATATGACTTTATACAGAGAATTTATGCTTCACCAATACCTAAAAGTAAAATATCTCCTGTTTCTAAACTGGTATTTGAAGCCTATAAACAAAATGATTTGGTTGCTGAGCATATTATGGATAATATAGTAAATGAACTAAGCTTAAGTATCCGAACATTATATATGAAACTTTTTAAACCAGATGAAGAAGCAAGAGTAGTGTTATGTGGTGGTGTTTTTAGTGATACTGAAGTGTTGCCAAGACTACTTGAAGCTGAACTGCAGGAATATAAAAATCTAACTATTACGATTCCAATAATGCTTCCTGTCGGCGGATCATTAATTGGCAGTTATTTACTGCAAAATATAAAACCGGATTCTAATGTAGTTCAAAATATTATTTCAACACTCTAATTAAAAGAGAAGGTGATTGTGTGTCGCATGTAAAAGGTGGACTTGTCATATTGAAAGAGATGGTCAATAGTTTACCACCCTCAGAGAAGAAAATAGCAGAGTATATTTTGAATAATCCAGAGGAATCAATTCTTCTAACAGCATTAATGCTTGGGGAAAAAAGTCAAACAAGCAGTGCAGCTGTCATCCGTTTATGTAAATCGTTGGGATTCAATGGGTTCCAAGAGTTGAAGATTCGTGTAGCAGGTGATTTACAGGCCGGATCGGTGAAAGGATATAGGGATATAGAACGAAATGAAGATTTTAAAGATATTATCGATAAGGTGACATCAAATACGATTCAAACACTTAAAGAAACAGTAGATATTATGAGTGAAAAGAATTTAAAGAAAGCTGTAACTGCTTTATCAAATGCAAAATCCATCGTATTTATTGGATTTGGTGCTTCTTACATAGCAGCTAAAGATGCAGAACAGAAGTTTATTCGTATTGATAAAAATGCTCAGTCCTTTTCGGATGTACATATGGCAGCCACCGCAATTGCCAATAAAGGCCCAGAGGATGTGGTTGTTGGTATTTCGTTTTCTGGCAGCACGAAAGAAGTAGGTAAATTACTGGATCTTGCCCAACAGAAGAGTTCCACAACGATTAGCATAACAAAGTATGGCAATTCATTAGTCTCCAAGTTTTCCGACATACAGTTGCATACCTCTGCAGCAAAAGAGGCGACTTTCAGAAGTGGTGCAACTTCCTCCAGAATTGCCCAGCTACATTTAATAGACATTTTATTAATGTGTTTAGCATCAGAGGATTATGAAGAAACTATTCATCATTTAGATGAAACGAGAGAGGCGGTCTCCTTTCTAAGGGAAGAAGACTCAAAGGAGAAGAAATGATTTTATTTTGAAAAAATAGCTATTTTCATTTTATATTTAGCATAAAATAGAATAAGACTATGCTTATTGAAATTTTATTACTAAATTTTTACGTTTTATTGACAAAATAATTCACTGGCACTATAATTATATCAAATAACTGAAAGCGCTTTTATATAAAATTTATAAAACTACTAAATAATTTATCTACAACGTGAATGTTAGGAGAATTACATGCCAATGGAATTATCAAAGTTAACTACCGAAAAGCGAAATGAAAAAAGTATGCAATTGGATCAAATGTCAACTATGGAAATTTTAAAGACGATCAACGATGAAGATCAGAAAGTGGCAAAAGCAGTTGAAGCAGTTTTGTCTAAAGTCGATAAAGCAATTGAACATATTTATAAAGCGCTGGCAGATGGTGGACGACTTTTCTACGTAGGTGCTGGCACGAGTGGACGACTTGGTGTAATTGATGCATCTGAATGTCCGCCAACTTTCATGACCCCGCCAGACATGGTGCAAACCGTTATGGCTGGTGGAAATGGAGCATTCTTCAGTGCAGTAGAAGGGTCAGAGGATGATGAAACACAGGGGGCGGATGATCTTAAAGCAAAAAACCTCACTGACAAAGACGTTGTAATTGGGATTACTGCTAGTGGTCGTACGCCATACCCGATTGGTGCACTAAAATATGCACGAGATATTGGTGCTTACACGGTTTCGTTATCATGTAATGAAGGATCATTGATTAGCCAATTTGCCGACTGTGATATAGAAGTCGTTGTTGGCCCAGAAGTATTAACAGGCTCTACACGAATGAAGGCAGCAACAGCCCATAAAATGGTGCTGAACATGATAAGTACAACAACAATGGTTAAGCTTGGTAAAGTTCATGAAAATCTGATGGTTGATGTTCACGCAAGCAATTACAAACTAATGGAACGAGCAAAGCGTACGATTATTGAAATTACGAATGTTTCTTATGAGGAAGCTGAAGAAACTCTTAAATCTACTAAAAATGAGGTTAAACCAGCAATTGTGATGATTAAAGGAGGTGTTACATACCCGAAAGCCATGGATGCAATCGAGTACAGTAATGGATATGTTCGGGATGCAATTAATTATGCATTACAGCACAATGTCTGAAACAACATTGATAGTTTCATAAACTATTAATGGTTTCATATATATTTATTAATACAAAGGGGGAAATTAGGTTGAAGAAGTTATTTAAAAGTCCTTTAGTATGGGTAGCTGTTGTTATGCTTCTTTTGGCAGTAGGCTGTTCAGATGATGGTGGAGATTCACCAGCTGATGGCAAAACTGATGAAGATGTGAAGAACGACGGAGAAGTAAATGGAACTATGGAGATTCAATACTTTGTCGGCGGTTATGGTGACTCTTGGTGGAAAGAAGTAATTGGAGAATTCAAAGAAGAGTATCCTGACGTTGAAGTTGTTGAACATGCTGGTCCAAATATTAATGAAGAAATGAGATCCCGTTGGGTTTCAGACGATCCACCTGATGTTGTATACATTGATGGTGCCGGGTCAAGTGAAACACAAATGGTTGAAGATGGACAGTTAATGAATCTGTCAGATTGGATTCAAGACATTGAACTAGAAGATGGTTCACCACTTCTTGACAGTTTTATTGTAGAACCAGCTAAGTACGATGGAGATATTTACAGCTTGCCATTAGTATTCGACACATGGGGTACATGGTATGACAAAGCCTGGTTTGAAGAAGAAGGCTGGGAAGTACCAAAAGACTTTGATAGTTTCATGAGCACAATGGGGAATATTCAGGATTCTGCTGACATTGCTCCATTTGTAACGACTGGTCAGCACCCTTATTATTTCTTAAGAGGTATGCTGTATCCTGCATTTGGTGCAGCTGGCGGAGATGAATTATTAAATGATGTTATCACTGGTGCTGAAGGTGCCTGGACTAGTGAACCAGTTTTAAATGTAATGAAAAAGGTAGAAAAAATGGCAGAAGAAGGATACATTGATCCTGGTTTTGGTGCATTGAACCATACACAATCACAAATGAACTTCCTGCTTCATGATAATGCATTTATCCCAGTAGGTTTCTGGCTACCAAATGAAATGGCTAACGATACACCGGAAGACTTTGACTATGGATTTATTCCATCACCAATGCAGGAATCAGGTGAGCCAATGGCAATTGTTCCGGATTTACGACCATTAGCAATAGCAGAACAGGCTGAAAACCCTGAGGCTGCTAAAGCTTTTGTTGAGTTTGTCTTTACGAAAAAATACGCGAAATCATTCTCAGAACACACTGGTGCTATCATGAACCTTAAGGGTGTAGATTTGGCTTCAAACGAAAATGTTCCTGGTTATTTAATCGATGCTAATGAGATGATAAATGACCCTGAACAAGTACAAATTCACCATAAACCACATCCAATGAGTTCAGATCTTGAGACACCAATTAGTAATTCACTTGTATCTCTGATGCTGGGTAACATTACTGCAGAAGAGTTTGTTGAAGAAGCAGAAGCAGCAGCTGCTGAATATCGTAATCAATAAGTAAGTGTGTTTAAGTAACGGTATGGAATGTGAAGCGGGCTTCTATAGCTTTACATTCCATATATTTATTTTTTAGAAAGAGTGATTGGATGGTACAGTCTAAAAAACAAAAATACCTATTTCTTGCCTTTTGCCTTATTCCAACTTTTATAATGTTTAGTATTTTTACCCTATATCCTTTGTTTAGTGGTCTATACTATTCTTTCTTTGAATGGTCAGGTTCGTCACAGGTAAAAGAGTTTATTGGGTTTGATAACTATGTAAAGTTATTTAAAGATGAGATAATCCCCGCTACAATCTGGCATGATTATTTTCTTGTTGTCACAAAGGTTATCGGTATAATGATTATGGCTTTGTTTATTGCTGTAGCATTAACGCAATTAAAGATAAAAGAAGCGCCATTTTACCGTATCATCTTTTTCTTCCCGAATATAATGTCTGTCGTTGTAATTGGTATTTTATGGACGTTTATTTATAACCCAAGTCTAGGTCTTGTTAATTCAGGTCTTGAATTCCTTGGATTGGAGAGTTGGGCTAAGCCATGGTTAGGCAGCGAAGATTGGGCCTTACCGAGTCTTGTTCTTCCGTCAATATGGGCAGGTATAGGGTTATTCATGCTCTTACTGATGGGTGGTATTGCTAATATTTCAAAAAGCTTTTATGAAGCAGCTGAAATAGATGGAGCAAATGAATGGCAGCAATTCTGGAAGGTGACCTTACCACTTGTATGGCCACAGATCAAAATTTCTATCTTATATATCGTTATCACAACGTTAAACGGTTCCTTTATTATTGTGCAAATCATGACGGGAGGCGGTCCGAATAACTCTACACACGTTATGGGGTCGTATCTCTATCAGCAAGCATTTCGGCAATATAACTTTGGATATGGTGCAACAATCGGAGTAATGATCTTAGTTCTTTCTCTGATAACTGTGTTAATCTTACAGTTCTTTATGCGAAGAGAAAAAGTAGAATATTAGAAAACTAGGCTTATCGCCAAGCCTTAATATAGATAAGCCTTAGTTGCACTTATGCAGTAAGAAAGGATTTTATATTTTCTTAACTGCGAGAAGGGAGGATAACCTAGTGAAGCGTAGTGTAGGTCAATTTATAGCAAGAACGGGAATTAGAATTCCGCTTATATTATGGTCAATAGCTGTACTTTATCCGATTATTTGGATGTTTATAGGTTCATTTAAATCAAACGCAGAGATTTATGCCAATCCATGGGGCTTTCCAGAGACATGGAATATTCAAAACTTCGTTACTGCGTGGTCAGAATATAATATAGACACAAGTGTTTTTAACAGTTTAATTGTAACAGTAGTGGGCGCTTTGCTTACGTTATTACTGGCGGTTCCAACTGCATATGCACTTGAAAGAATTAGATTTAAAGGCAGTAACTTTTTATTTACGCTTTATATTTCAGCGATGATGATTCCAATGGTACTCGGTTGGATCCCTCTATTCTTCCTGTTGGAACAGTTTAATTTATTGGATAATATCTTTGGACTTGCTATTGTGTATGCAATAAGCCAGCTTCCATTTTCCATTTTTGTATTGACAAGTTTTATCAGTACGATTCCAAAATCGCTGGAAGAGTCTGCTGCCATGGATGGTATGTCACCATATGGTGTTCTATGGAAAATAATCACACCGTTATCCATGTCTGGTATTATTACTGTTACGATTATGAATGCAATCCAATTTTGGAATGAGTATTTCATGGCATTAATCTTTCTTCAGTCGGAAGGAAACTATACACTGGCATTAGCGATTGATTTTATTAGTAGTGAAGCGCAGTATACAAACGCCTGGGGAACTTTATTTGCAAGTCTGGTAATCGCAATTCTTCCAGTCATTATTCTTTATGCAATCTTCCAGCAGCGGATTGCGAAAGGTATGACAGAAGGTGCAATAAAAGGATAATTTTTAAGCGGTAGCCACTATTTTGTGGTTACCGCTTTTGGTTGTTTTCTAAAGTTCTATGATACCGCTACGGAAATACACTTCGCGCACCTAGGGCGGCTGGTGAGCCTCCTCGTGCTGCGCACTCCGGAGTCTCGCCGATGCCTTTCCTTCGACGAACACGACGTTCTAGTGTCGGCGTTGGCCACAGGACGTGGCCGTCTTTAGCCGACCCGCAGGAGTCTCCGTGTATTTCCTCCGCTGGGGTGGTGGGCTACATATAACTTAAAAATTCTTATTGTGATGGATAAACAAGGTTTAAACCATTATAACCAGCAGTTGGAATATGCGATACTCCTGTGGGACAGCGATCCAAAGAGACCCCACAGAGAGCGTTCTTTGCGAACGAGGTAGACTAAGTACAGCCACGTCCTGTGGTAACGTCTGCACTAGCACGTCCTATGCGTCGGAGGCTCGTGGTGAGCCCGCGGCTAGGGAAGACACTGTGAAAGCTTCAGCTTGAACAGATGTCGCCTTTGTACCCGGAGGGGTGATTGCGTGATCAGAGAGCCACACAAACGAAGATTATCCTTAATCAGTCGTAGTTCATATATATTCTTATCAAAAACAACAATCGTTTAGAAAACACCTTACTAAAAAAGCTGTAACCTTCCCCACATTACGTAACAGTGTATGTCAATTGCGAGAGTTAGAGCAGTGAAATTTACGAAAAAATACCTTTATAAAATAGAAAATGCAATTAGGAACTTCTTTTACCCGGTGTAGTAAAGATACTGTCAGGAAAAGCTTGTTCCATTCCATCTGTAGATTGTTATTTCTATTTATTCTACTAAACCACCCCTTGGTAATAATAAGATCCTGTGACATACCTAAAAGAATAAAAAAAAGTGGGTGTCCCAAATTTATTGGGACACCCTTTATAGTTATGGGGGTAACTATCAACTCTTAATATAGTAAATACCCTTCTCGGATATTTTTAAACTCATTTAATTCATCTTTCCATTGTTCCTCCATATATTCTACTGATTTACCTTCTTTAATTGCTTCACGAATCCAACCATTTCCGACCAGGTAATCGAAGAATGAAATGCCAGCACTATTTTCAGCGCGGAATGCGAAGTCCTCTGGATACATATCGTGCAATGTCTTTACGATATGAAGACCAGTTTTTATAGGGTGAAATGATTGCTTGTGTGTAACGTGAATCTGTACACCGTGACTTAATGTGCCACTATGCTTGGAAAATGCAGGTGTGAACGATGCTGCCCTGAAATCAACACCAGGCAAATGCAATTCATTCAAGGTTGCTGCAAATTCAGTGCTATTAATATATGGTGCTCCAAGCAATTCAAATGGTTTAGTTGTTCCACGTCCTTCAGATGCGTTTGTTCCTTCAATTAATGCTGCACCTGGATAAACATTAGCTGTATCTGTTGTTGGCATATTAGGTGATGGCATAACAAACTCTAATGGTGTTTCGTCATAATACATATTACGTTTCCAGCCATTCATTCCTACAACAGTTAAATCAGCTCCAATATTGTATTCATTATTGAATAACTTCGCAAGTTCGCCGACAGTCATACCATGTCGTAATGGAATAGGATACTTACCTACAAATGAAGAGTATTCTGGATCAAGTACTGGCCCTTGTACCTTTTCGCCACCTTGTGGGTTCGGACGATCTAGTACGACAAATGGAATATCGTTTTCCTGTGCAGCTTCCATTGCATAAGCCATTGTGTAGATATACGTGTAAAATCTTGTTCCCACATCCTGAATATCAAAGACTAATACATCAATATTCTCAAGCATTTCTGGTGTTGGCTTTCTTGTTTCGCCATATAAACTGTATACTGGTAATCCAGTTGTTTCATCAATATAATAATCGACGTATTCACCAGCCTGTGCACTACCACGTACACCGTGCTCAGGTCCGTATAGTTTTGTTAAATCAACATCAGGGTCGTTGTGTAAAACATCAACAATACTGTTTAAATCCTTGTCAACTCCAGTAGGGTTAGTAATTAATCCTACTTGCTTACCTTCAATTAAATCCTTTTGTTCGTCGAGTAAAACGTCTACGCCTAGCTCGAACTTTTTATCTTTACCTTTTGATTTTCCGTTGTTATCGCCATTATTTGCATAGACCGCGGTTAAAGAACCGAGTACAAAAAGAAGTGCTGCTATTGTTATTAGATATTTTCTCATAAATAATACGCTCCTTTTCTATGTTTAATAAGATAACCCGTATCCAAATTCGAATAATGCATCGCCATTTTCACCAGGGATCGTTACTGGTAAAAGACCAGTTGGATTGTTCTCGCCAAATAGTGATGCAGCAGTTGCTTCAAAGCTTGCATCCCTGAATCCATATTGGGCTAGATACCCATCGATTTCCGGATAGGCCATGATGTCATATGGATTACGAATTCCTACTCCAATAACAGGTGAAGAAGCTTCTTCAATTAGTTGATTAACCATTTGCATTTGTGAACTGTCTTCTGACCGGCCGCTAACGTTATACGTATACGTACCAACAATTACTGCGCTTGCGCTCTGTACCTGGGCAAGCTGTTCATCACTTAATGGTCCTGCTGTCTGGATAACCTCTGTGTTGGGATGGTACTCAGTCACAGCATTATATAAACTATTAACAAATGAATTGCCTACTACAACTACCTTTTCTTCATTTGAAAGTTCCAGTGGGAGTGCATTGTTATTTTTAAGTAATGTAATAGATTTATTTGCTACTTCTGTTTCTACTTGCTTATGTTGTTCCGCTCCAACAACTTCTTCAGCATTTTCGACGATTTCATCTACTGGTGTTGGCGATTCTGATTTGATGATTTTCCGTTTTATTTTTAAGGTTAGAATTCGTTCAACTGATGCTTCGATTCGTTCCTCTGAAATCTCACCAGTTTCCACTGCGTTTAGAAGTCCATCAGCAACTTTTTCAAGTCCTACAGGCATAAGAACGATGTCTGTTCCTGCTTTAACGGCACGAATCACTGCGTCGACTGAACCAAAATGTTCTGTAATAGCATTCATATTTAATGCGTCCGTAATGATCAGGCCATCATAACCCATTTCTTCACGCATTAACCCGGTTAAAACCTTATGCGAAAGTGTTGCCGGTAAAGAAATCTCGGTTCCATCTTTTTTGGAAACAACTTTCGTATCATCTATTTTTGGAAAAGTAACATGTGCAGTCATGATTGCATCAATGTTCGCTTCCATTGCTTTTTGGAATGGGAAAAGTTCCACATCCATTAGACGTTCTTTATCATAAGGAACTTCCGGCAGTCCAAGATGTGAATCAACTGCTGTATCCCCGTGACCAGGGAAGTGCTTTGCAGTTGCTGCTACACCGGTGTTTTGTAATCCTTTCGTATAAGCGATGCCCATGTCGGCAACCAACTCAGGTGATCCACCAAAAGAACGTACACCGATAACCGGATTGTCCGGGTTATTATTAACATCCATAACTGGTGCAAGGTTCATATTGATACCAAGTGCATTAAGTTCTTCACCGATTGCTTTTCCAACATTATGGGAAAGGTCGGTTGAGCGTGTCGCACCAAGCGCCATGTTACCAGGGAAGTCTGTTCCTGATTGCAGGCGTGTAACTATGCCGCCCTCTTGGTCAATTGTCATCAGCAAACCATATTTTTCAGATGCTTCCTGATATGCTGCCACCAATTCGGCTGTTTGTTCCGTTGTTACAACATTTTCTCTGAATAAAATAACGCCACCAAGGTCATATTCTTTTACCGTTTGCTCAATTTCAGGTAGCATTTCGGTAACGTTTTCGCCAGCCCAATTGCGGAAGTCCGGCATAAGCATTTGACCGATTTTTTGTTTCACCGTCATGCCTTCAATTGCTTTATCTATGACGTTGTAGCGCTCGTTTTCCTGTTTTACGACTTTTCCTGAAAATGAGGGTTTTCCTTTGTTTGCTGTGTTGTCTGGTTTGTAATCAACGGCAATCCTATCCTCGTAGGTGCCGTCTGTTACCGTAATAAATGAACGACCCGGCTGTTCTGTAAAAGTAACTTCACCATTTTGATTAACTGTAGCAACGTTCTTATTAGTTGATTCCCAGGTGAGGTTTTCTGTGGTGGATTTAAAATGGCCATCATTATACATGTGTAATGCGCTTAAATCCACTTGATTATTTGTGACTTGTACTGTTGCTTGTGGAACGTTCTCTAAAAGAATGAGGTCATTAACTGATTCATCCTCTGCTGCTTTTACCGTGTTATTTGTATATGTTAATGGACTAACGATTAGCATGATAATTGTTAGCATAATAAAGGATAACTTGAATTTTGCTTGCATCATTTTCCTCCTATTAGTAATCTCGTTTTACCCAGTCTTGACTGTCGAAATCTACTGGTTGACCATTACTCAGCTGAAGATTTGAAATATACCAACCTCGGCCATTTGTGTAGCTATCTGTTTGATAGTTAAAGCGAATAAATTTTGTTCCAGCTGGTATATCAATTTCTTGTGACTGCCAGTTGATACTACTACCAGTGAAGGATTCTCCTGTACTTGTCCAGTTTTGACCATCTTCTGAGATCTCCACAACACCGAAGTCATATTCTTGTTCGATTCTGTACCATGTATCAAATGAAATTGAAGTGTCATTTTCCACATTAACTTCAGCGGTTAATTTTTGATCAGTGTTGTCACCATAACCAGAGAACCATGTATCATTTTTGCCTGGTGTAGTGACAGGAATAGCATCTGCAACTTGGCGGGCAAACTGACGTCTGGCTGGGTTAGTAGAAACCGTATCACGTGTTGGATGTACACGGTTTGTTAACAAAATAGCAATCGTATCGTTGTTCTGATTTACTACAAATGATGTTCCCGTATAACCAGTATGTCCAATAGTTGACGATTCAGATAAGGCATCCATGTACCAGCCTTGTGCAAGCTCAAATCCTAAACCATGTTCATCTCCTGGAAATTGTGGGATTTGATTTTCGACAAGCAGTTCGACCGTTTCCGGTTGAAGAATTTGTTTACTTCCATAACGTCCTTCGTTAATCATCATGTGACCTAATTTTGCCAGATCATTTGCTGTTGAAAATACACCTGCATGACCTGCGACTCCACCAAGTGACCATGCATTTTCATCGTGTACTTCGCCCCAGACGAGACCTCTATCTGTCCATGGTTGGTATTCGGTTGCAGCAATCTGATTTTTTAATTCTTCAGGTGGATTATACATGGTGTCAGTCATATTGAGGGGTTCTGTGATGTTTTCTTTTACAAATTGATCCAATCCTTTACCAGATATCCGTTCGACAATAACAGCTAATGTAATCATGTTTAAATCACTATACGTGTATGTCGTTCCGGGTTCATTGTCCAATGGGTATTCGAAAACATATTGCAGTCGATCCTGTTTATTTTCGCCAATGCTATAAAGGGGTACCCATGGCTTGAATCCTGATGTGTGTGTCATGAGTTGACGGATAGTAACATTTTCCTTCCCGTTCTGAGCAAACTCAGGAATGTAATCCGCTACAGGATTATCTAGGTTAAAATGCCCTTGTTCATGTAACTTCATTGCTGCAATGGTCGTGAATATTTTACTAAGGGAAGCAACGTCAAAAATAGTATCCTTGCTCATTGCGACAGGGTCTTCAAGTTGATTTGTGCTATCATCCTGATAAATTGCTGCATCGCCATATGCTTCATGCTGAACAATGTGACCACGGCGGGCAACAAATGTTACAGCGCCAGGCATCACGTTATCAGAAATCATAGATTCCATTACAGAGTCAATCTCGTTTAACGGTTCTGCAACCATACCAGCACCTTTTATTGAGCCAGGATGCAAAATAGGTGAGGTTGGACCTGGAGTGCCCCAGCTAAATTTGGGATGAGCCTTTTCCTGAACATTTTTCTTGTCCTTTTTTTCAATGGTCGGTTTAGGTATCATGTCAGCACTTGCAGGCAATCCAGTTGTTGCGAAAAATGATGTCGAAACAATTACGGATAATGAAATATACGACAATTTTCTCCTCATTTCTCTCCTCCTTATGACAATTAATGTAAAGGCTTACATTAAGGATAAAATTAAATAATAATGCCGTCCATGCAACTTAGGTATTAAAAAACTTGGGAAAGTTACTAAATATAAGAGTAATGGGATGGGCGGAAAGTATCATCGGCAGATAAGAAAGTATAAATCCTTTCTTACTGCATAAGTGCAATTAAGGCTTAACTATATAAAGGCATGGCGATAAGCCAAATTTTCTAAAGGCTAGATAATTGCTAGACTAATGGGAAATTAATATACTTGTCTTATTATATTTTAAAAAGAGGTTTGTCGAATATGGGGAATTCTATACTAAGAAATAAATGGTTTGTCTGGGCATTAATTCTGCTCATTACAACTATCTGGGGCTATGCATGGGTCTTCATGAAAGCCTCACTTGATTATATGGGGCCTTTTACATTCTCGGCGTTTCGCTTTGGAACAGGGGCGGTCACACTGCTTCTTGTAGTATGGCTGTGGAAAGCTGGTAAACTACCACGTAATATGTGGAAGCATTTGATTATTGTTGGGATTTTACAAACATCGATTGTGTTTCTGCTTGTCATGTATGGGATGCAGTTTGTCGATGCTGGAAAGTCATCGGTACTATTGTATTCAATGCCACTTTGGAGCAGTATTTTTGCTGTAAAGATTTTGGGTGAAAAAATATCAGCCGGAAAAACAATCGGTTTAGGCATTGGAATGCTGGGACTGGTGACGATTCTGGGCTGGGATATCTTCATGGTGCAGGATCCTGAAGTGATTTTTGGTGAAATACTTATAATTGTTGCCGCGTTAGCCTGGGCTTCATCAAATGTCTACTATCGGACAAATTTGCAGGGCATGAATAAGATCCAGGTCACAGCGTATCAAATGCTGTTTGGGACAATTGGAATTATCATAGCAAGCTTATTTGCAGAATGGGGAGACCCTGTTCAGCTCACCGGGGAAAGCATATTTTACATACTTTTTACCGGTGTATTGGCATCAGCACTATGTTTCTCAGTTTGGTTCCTGCTGCTGAGTACGATTGATATGGTCACTGCAACCCTATCAACATTGCTCGTGCCGGTGTTCGGATTGTTCTTCGGCTGGTTGATATTAGGAGAGACATTGACAATCGGGATCATTGTTGGGTCTGTGCTTATATTAGTCGGGATTGTGGTTGCGCAGTTATCGCGAAAGTAGAAATAAGAGAGGATACCTCAGCTGGGAGGAATCCTCTCTTTTTTGTAGATAAGAAAGTATAAATCCTTTCTTACTGCATAAGTGTAACTAAGGATTTTCATCATTAAGGCTTGTCGTAAAGCCAAGTGTTATAATATATACAGAATAATCTCTTCTTCTAATTTACTTACTATTATGATAAGTTTACGATAGGTTTAATTTAAGAAGTGGAGAGGTTGTACATAACATATGAAACGAGTCAGCTTGCAGACAAAGATCTTAGGATTAATTATTATGCTGATATTATTCGTGACGATTTTGCTAGCTGGTATCATTTCGTATATTGAGTCGGAGGAAACTTCTAAGAATATAGGGGAAAAGGCCTTGCATGTAGCAACTACAGTATCTTTTATGCCTTCAGTAAAGAATGCTTTTAAACTAGAAAATCCTGCTGAAGTAATTCAGCCAATAGCTGAAAGAATAAGGAAAAAAGTAGGTGCTGAGTTTATTGTAATTGGAAATTCCAATAGTATTCGATATGCGCATCCTGATGATTATAAGTTAGGAAGACGAATGGTGGGCGGCGACAATGGTAAAGCACTAATTCATGGTCAGTATTATACATCAAGAGCGGTTGGAAGTTTAGGACCATCGTTGCGTGGAAAGGCACCAATTTTCAATGACCAAGGGAAAATTATTGGGATTGTTTCAGTCGGATATATGGTAGAAGACATTAAATCTATTGTTTATGATAAATTGTTAAAGATTACAAGTATATCATTACTGGTTTTAGTTATCGGTGTGATCGGGGGTATACTGTTAGCACGAAATATCAGGAAAGATACTCATGGGCTAGAGCCTCATGAAATAGCATCGTTATACCGGGATCGGAATGCAATCCTGCAGTCAATAAAAGAAGGAATAATTGCAATTGATAAAGCGGGCTATATTTCGATGATGAATCCATCTGCCAGAAAGATTCTCGGACTATCTGGTGACGACAGTTACAGGAAAATAGAAGAAATAATTCCCAATACGAAAATGTATAATGTACTAAAATCCAAAGAGCAAAAAAAAGATGAAGAAATGTTTATTGGGGATAGAGAAATAATTGTGAACCGTACTCCTATTTTTGAAAATAATGAAGTTGTTGGTGTTGTAGCAAGTTTTCGTGATAAGACAGAGATAAATGAGATGCTTAATGCCTTGTCAGAAGTTAGAAGGTATTCTGAAGATCTTCGTGCACATACGCATGAATATACCAATAAGTTATATGTATTATCTGGACTGCTTCAACTTGGACACTATAATGAAGCAATTGAACTTATTCAATCAGAATCAGCCGTTCATTTGCAACAGAATAACGTTGTACTTCAACAAATCAAAGATAAGGCTGTTCAAGCAATATTATTGGGTAAGATTAGTAAAGCATCTGAGAAAAAGATTGATTTCCATATTGACAGTAATAGTTCTCTGGAATATATACCAAGGCGAATAGATATTTCAAAATTAATAACAATATTAGGCAATTTAATTGATAATGCATTCGAGGCAGTTGTAGATAGTGAGTATAAAAAACAGGTAACATTTTTCGCAACAGATATTGGTGAGGATATTATTTTTGATATCTCGGATAATGGTTGTGGGGTTAAAGAGGAACACCTCGATTATATTTTTGATATAGGTTTTTCTACAAAGGAAAAAATTGACCGTGGATATGGTTTAAGCTCCGTAAAAGAAATCATTGATGAACTTAATGGGGTAATTGAGGTTCATAATCAACAAAATGGTGGAGTTGTTTTTTCTGTATTTATTCCTAAGAAACAGATAGGGAGTGATTAAATGATTCGAGTTATTATTGCAGAGGATGATTATCGGGTAGCTGGTATTCATGAGGAATTTTTAATGAAAATTAGTGGAGTTAAAGTTGTAGGTAAAGCATTGAATGGTAAAGAAACATTAAAGTTAGTTGATGAAACTTCACCAGACTTAGTCTTATTAGATATTTTCATGCCGGATATCCTCGGTATTGAACTTATAAAGGAAATGCGTGATTTAAAACCTCAACTTGACATTATCATGATTTCTGCAGCAACAAATAAAGAAATGATTGAAGAAGCAATCCGTAAAGGGTTGTTCGATTATATAATTAAACCTGTGAAAATGGATCGATTTGTTGAAACAATTGAGAAATATAAAGATACAAAAAAGACACTGGATGAAAATGAAGAGATTAATCAATCTTTTTTAGATGAATACTTTGGCCAGGCAAAACAAAGGAAATCTAATATAAAGGAAACACCTAAAGGAATTGATCCACTAACATTGGAAAAAATTGAACAAATTATGTTTGAAATGAATGAAGGTATAACGGCAGAAGAAATGGGCCTGAAAATTGGTGCATCAAGAACTACTGCCAGGAGGTATTTAGAGCATTTGATTTCAGAAGGTACTTGTGCAGCTGAATTAGAATATGGAATTGTTGGAAGGCCAGAAAGAAAATATAATATAAATCGTAAAACATCTTGATAAACATTCAAGGTGTTTTTTAATTTCACTTTACTAAAATATTGTGATAATACTGTGAACAAAATAAACAAAAAATATAAAAAGTTGTTATTATTCATTATTTTGAAAACGGTTACATTTTCACTGAATTATATTAACCTTAGTAGCAGATGCAATGATTGACGAATATTCATTGTAATAACAAAAGGGGGAAATTGTAGTGAAAAAATTATTATCACTTTTAGTATTAGTCTTATTAATGGTTATTGCTTCAGCATGTTCAGGAGGAAGTGAAGACGCAAGTGGTTCAGAGGGTGATACTTCTTCTGGAGATTGGTCTCCAGAACAACCAATCGAGATTGTATCTCCATCTGGAGCAGGTGGCGGTTGGGATACAACTGCTAGAATGGTAGGGAAAACGTTTAATGAAACTGGAATTATTGAACAGGATATTGGAGTTGTTAATAAACCTGGTGGCGGTGGCGCCGTTGGCTGGGCTTCAATAGCAGAAAAAGAAGGAAGCAATACTGATTTGTTTGTTTCATCTCCACCAATTTTATTAGTACCACTTAACGGGCAATCAGAGTATGGGCATGAAGACTTTACGCCACTTTCAAATATGATTGCAGACTATGCGGCGTTCGCAGTGGCTGCTGATGCAAAGTGGGATAATTTAAATGAATTATTTGCTGATATGAAAGAGGATCCATCAAGTATTACTGTGGTTGGCGCGTCTTCACCTGGTAGTATGGACCATGTTCAATTCATGAAAATAGCTAAGGCTGCAGGTGTGGATGTTACAAAAGTTAAATATGTTTCGGACCAAGATGGTGGTGCTTTAACAGCATTACTAAATGGTAGTGTTGATGTGTATTCAACGGGTGTTGCAGAAACTGTGGAGCAAGTTAAGGCAGGAAAAATCAAAGTATTAGCCGTTACATCAGAAGAACGTTTAGAAGGTGATGTTTTATCAGACTTCCCTACTGCAATAGAGCAAGGAATTGACGCTACATTTGTTAACTGGCGTGGATTTTTTGGACCGCCAAATATGGATGAGGCAGCAGTTAAATACTATGAAGAAAAATTTAAAAAGTTAAGTGAATCAGAGGAATTTGCTGATATCAGGAAAAATTATGGCTGGAGCGAAATGTATATGAACAGCGAAGAGTATAAGACATTTTTAGATGATCAAAAGAAAGAAATTCAAGGTTTGTTAGATGAATTAGGAATTGGAAAATAAGGTAAAAATTAGTGGAGCCAATGATCATGGTCATTGGCTTTACCTTTTTAGCAGTGCAACTAAGGCTTATCTACATTATGGCTTAGCGATCAGCCAAGTTTTGTAATAGTTTAAAAGATGATTATTAGGCGGTGAAAAGATGCTAAAAACAATGAACCAAAAAGTAAGTATAGTTTTAATCCTTGTAGGTATTGGATATCTATATATGACTTCAAACCTCCCTTCGTATCCATATTCTCCGGTTGATGCAGATGTTATACCAACAGGATTAGGATGGTTGTTGGTAGGATTGGCAGTTCTTCTATATTTTACAAAGGATTCAGAAACAAAGGAACAAAAAGCAAGAAGAGATATTCCAAAAAAAGATATAGGGGCATTATTGGCTGTTTTTATATTTATCTTTTTTTATATACTTTTGCTTGAAGTCCTAGGATTTATCGTATCAACAGCAGTATTTATCTTTTTCAGTTCATGGTTTCTAGGGTATGAAAAATTTAAAACAAATATTATTGTTTCAATTTTATTCCCCCTTTTTATTTACTTGACCTTTACTCAATTTCTGAAAATCAGTTTACCAGAAGGGATTTTACCGTTTTAGCGCAACACATTAAGGAGGTAGCATATGGGTTCACTAGAAGGTCTTATGACTGGATTTGAAGTAGCTTTTAGTTTAACAGGAATTTTATTTGTATTAATTGGTGTATTTGTTGGAACATTTATCGGTATGTTGCCTGGACTTGGTCCAATCACTGCAATTGCTGTAATGATTCCTATTACATATGGAATGGATCCTTCTACTGCCTTAGTAATGATGGCAGGTGTTTATTATGGTGCAGTATTTGGAGGGTCAACGGCATCGATATTATTAAACGCCCCTGGAATTTCGGGTACGGTTGCAACGTCATTTGACGGATATCCAATGGCCCAGCAAGGTAAAGCGGGAAAAGCACTGGCCATTGCAGCAGTTGCATCGTTTACTGGAGGAACAGTAAGTGTTGTTTTGTTAATGTTATTTGCACCAGCACTTGCAAGTGTAGCAGTAGCATTTAGTCCTGCAGCTTATTTTGCTTTAATGTTTATGGGACTAACAGCCATATCCAGTTTATCGGAGGGGTCAACAGTTAAAGCATTGATTTCAGCAGTTGTTGGGTTTATGGTGGCAACAATTGGAATTGATGCGCAAACTGGTACACAGCGCTATACTTTCGGAAATGTTAGTCTGCTGGAAGGACTTGACTTTCTAGTTATTGCATTGGGGCTATTTGCACTAGCTGAAGTGTGTTCGTTGATTATAAATAGGAAGGATTTATCTGTCAATAATGCACATAAGCTTGGTAGCTTAAGGCTGACAAAAGGCGATTTCAATGAAATGAAAGGTCCTGTGACAAGGCAGTCATTTCTTGGGTTTATTTTGGGGGTACTTCCTGGTGCAGGTGCAACAATCGCATCGTTTATTGGATATATCACAGAAAAACGGATTGCAAAAAATCCTGATGAGTTCGGGAAAGGATCTGTCAAAGGACTCGCTGCTCCAGAGACTGCTAATAATGCTGCAACAAGTGGAGCATTCGTACCGCTATTGAGTTTAGGTATTCCGGGCTCTGGTACTACAGCAGTAATGCTAGGTGCATTCATGGTATTAGGCGTACAACCTGGCCCGTTATTAATGACGGACCATCCTGAAATTTTCTGGGGAATTATTGCAAGTATGTATTTAGGTAATGTTTTTCTTTTAGTATTAAACCTACCCTTAATCCCATATATTGCAAAAATACTAAAAATACCACGTCCGTTACTGATTTCACTAGTAATCATGTTCAGTATTATAGGTGTGTATGCAATTAGTTTTAGCACGTTTGACTTATATATGTTATTGCTATTTGGAGTAGTTGGGTTTTTAATGCGCCTTTTTGCATTTCCAGCACCACCATTAATTTTGGCATTTATTCTTGGGGGTATGATGGAACAGTCGTTTAGACAAGCATTGACCATTTCAAATGGAAGTATGATGGTATTCATCAAGGATCCTATTTCACTTTCTTTGCTAATAGTGGCTTTATTATCATTTACTTTCCCGCTTATTCGCCAAATCCGCAGTCGAAAAGGGTAACTACAGATGAGAGTTCTTAGATTACATTATTTGATGGTTTTTACATTAATTTTTGTTTTCATAATTGGAAGGTCAACATTTCTATTGAATTTCACATTGGAACAGCAGCTTACATTAGGTTTATTGCTATTAGCTGTTTATCTGTGGGTGGCTGCACCAATTCCAACTGGCTCGACCAGTATTTTACTACTAGCTTGTATGCTTTTATTAAATCTGGTTGATAGTGTGGAAGAAGCAATGGTTGGTTTCTTATCACCAGCACTATACTTTATTTTAATGTTATCGCTGATAAGCCATTCGTTAGTTAAGGTTGGGGTAGACAGAGTAATTGCTCGTTTCCTATTAAAAATTAGTAAGGGCGGTCCTAAAATAATTATAGCTTCCTTACCAATTTTCATCTTGTTTTTACCAATTATTTTACCTTCAGCTATTGCTAGATTTAAGATGCTGTTACCTTTGGTTACAAAGTTAAATCATTATTACGGATATCCAGAAAAAAGTTTATTTGAAAAGTATTGTTTATATGTAATTGGAATGCTCAATCAAAATGCAACAATGATTATTTTTACTGGTGGCGGGTTTCCAATTCTTGCATCACAACTATTAAGGGATTATAACGTTGCAAATATCGGATGGCTAGATTGGATTTTACAAATTGGCCCACCACTGTGGATAGGGTCTCTAATTGTTGTGTTGTTTGTCTGGCAGTTTTTGAAAAAGACTTTACCGGATGATGAATGGTTCAATGATCGAAAGAAACTACCCTTGGTTCATGACGAAAAAAGGGAAGAAACAATGCCAGTCCTTTTTTGGATTGTCATTAGTAGTTTTTTAGTCATGATTGTAACGTGGATTGTAACGGACCAAAGATATATTCCGTTACTATTACCTCCCATGATTTTAGTAGTTCTTTATTCAATACCTAAAATTAACTTAATTAATAATAAAGTTATTCGTAATTATGATTGGGAAAATTTTTTATTGCTGGGTTCTTCCTTTTCGTTAGGGATGTTAATGGCTGAGAATGGAACAGCAAGTGTCCTGGCAAAGGAATTAATCAGTGTCGTTTCACCTGATGGAAGTATTGTAGTAAAAATCATAGCAATTGCTATATTTATTCTTTTATTACGATTTTTATTTGTTGTTCCATCTTCTGCAATGATCGTTATTTTCCCTATTGTTATGTCTTATTCTGAATTAATAGGTATCCCACTTGAAAAACTCGCCTTTTTAGTAATTATGATTATTGGTGGGGTTATGGTATTGCCAATTCATTCCCCAACAGCATTTTTGGCCTATGAAACTGGCATTTTAAAAAAGAAGGAGCAATATACGATTGGTATATTTTCCAGTGTGGTAATTATGATTACCGCAATTTTTGCAGCAATCTATTATTGGTGAACGGAGGAATAAAATGGAAAACACAGATTCTGATCTTATTTTGGAGGAAATAGCTGAATATGTTCTAAATAGTGAAATAGAAAGCGAGGAAGCAATTACAACAGCATCACATGTATTAATGGATACATTAGGTTGTGGATTTTTAGCTATGCGTTACCCCGCATGTACCAAACATTTAGGTCCAATTGTCCCTGGCACGGTGGTTCCGAATGGCAGTAGGGTACCAGGTACGCAATTTGAGTTGGATCCTGTACAAGCAGCTTTTAATATTGGAACAATCATTCGCTGGCTGGACTACAATGATACTTGGCTTGCAGCTGAATGGGGGCATCCCTCAGATAATTTAGGGGGAATATTAGCTGTTGCTGACTACTTGAGCAGAAAAAACGTTGCTGAAGGAAAAGCACCTCTTACAATGGATGAAGTGTTATACGCAATGGTTAAAGCACATGAAATTCAAGGTATTTTGGCGCTGGAAAACAGTTTAAATCGGCGGGGGCTTGATCATGTGCTATATGTGAAAGTAGCTACAACTGCTGTTGTTACGAAAATGCTTGGTGGAACGAAGGAAGAAATTATTAATGCATTGTCTAATGCATGGATCGATAACTCAAGTTTACGTACATATCGTCATTTTCCTAATGCAGGTTCAAGAAAATCATGGGCCGCCGGTGATGCAACAAGTCGCGGTGTACGGTTAGCTTTCATGGCTGTTAACGGGGAAATGGGCTACAAGACTGCTTTATCTGCCAAAGGTTGGGGTTTTGAAGATATTTTATTTGGTGGTGAAAAGCTAGTGTTGGGACGTGAGCTCGGATCCTATGTAATGGAAAATATCCTATTTAAAATCTCGTATCCGGCAGAATTTCATGCACAAACATCCGCAGAGTGTGCAGTAGAATTACATGATAGTTTACATGGTCGTTTTGATGAAATAGAGAAAGTTGTTATCACAACACATGAATCTGCAATTCGAATTATTGATAAAACAGGTCCATTATATAATCCTGCTGATCGCGACCACTGTCTGCAATATATTACTGCAATTGGACTTCTTTTTGGAAATATTACAGCTGATCACTATGAAGATGACGTTGCCCAAGATCAAAGAATTGATCAGATACGGGATAAGATGGAAGTTGTGGAAAATAAACAATATACTATTGACTATATAAATTCTGAAAAACGTTCTATTGCAAATGCTGTACAAGTATTTTTTAACGATGGCACCTCCACTAAACTGGTGGAAAGAGAGTATCCATTAGGGCATCGTTTCCGTCGCGAAGAGGGTATACCTAAATTAAAAGAGAAATTTAAGGATAATCTTTCAACACGATTCCCCGAAAAAAAATCAGAGAAAATTTACAAGATGTGCAATGATTTAATTTCTTTGAGGAAAACAGAAGTCCACAACTTTATGGCTGAATTCATTATTTGATGGAAGGAGTGGTTTTATGAGTTGGTTAACTCAAAAGCAATCATCACAAAAAGAACTGGCAACTAGGTTTTTGAATCTGGTTAAAAATGAATCAATCTTAAAAATACCGGGTACACATGATGGCATGGCCGCTTTAGTTGCCAAACGTGTTGGTTTTCGAGCGCTTTATTTATCAGGTGCAGCCTATACAGCAAGTAAAGGATTACCGGATTTAGGTATTGTACATTCGGAGGAAATTGCAGCACGCTCGAAAGAAATTGTTCGAGCAACAGACATGCCGCTTTTAGTAGATATAGACACAGGCTACGGAGGTGTGTTGAACGTAGTTAAAACGGCAAAGGAAATGCTTGAAGTAAACGTGGCAGCTGTTCAAATGGAAGATCAGGATTTGCCAAAAAAGTGTGGTCATTTAAATGGGAAAAAACTAGTCCCTAATGAGGAAATGGCTCAAAAAATCAAAGCAATTAAGGAAGTTGCACCATCGTTAGTAATTGTAGCGAGAACTGATGCAGTTAGTGTTGAAGGACTAGATAGTGCAATTAATCGTGCCAACCAATATGTTCAGGCCGGAGCGGATATTATATTTTCGGAGGCCTTAGCGAAGCAAGAACACTTTGAACAATTCAAGCGAGAAGTCAATGCACCACTTTTAGCAAATATGACTGAGTTTGGAAAAACCCCATATTATAGTGCATATGAATTTGAAAAATTTGGTTATAGCATTGTCATCTATCCAGTTACTTCTCTTCGTGTTGCAGCAAAAGCATATGAGCAAGTCTTTGAGGAAATCAGTGAAACTGGTACGCAGAAAAACATGCTTGATGATATGCAAACAAGAGAGGAATTGTATGAAACGATTGATTATTATGAATACGAGGATTTGGATAGTAAAATCGCGAAGACGAAATTGTAACTATATCGTATATAAAAAGGGCCAGGTTTAGAAACCTGGTCCTATACTTTAAACTATCTTTTCAAACGTATCATTATCACAAATTACATACAATTCCGCGTCATCTGGAATTTTTTCATCTAGTCGTCTGTTAATATCCAGTTCTTCTCGGTCTGCTATGAGTGTGGCGCCTTGCTCTAACAATTCTTTAAAGGCGTCATGATATGTTGACCAATTGTCCTTTTTTGAAATCTTAAACAGGTCCTCGCCATGCTGTCTGCTGATTAACTGGGAATATACTTTACTCACACCTTTATACATTGCTGAACGGACAGCCAGGCTTGAGATGGTTTCCTGGGACAGAATAAACTCATCTATATTTACATGTGCGAAGTTCGCGGTATGTTTCTCCGTTAGAATTTCGACAGTGGTATGTACAGTTGGTGCTAATCGTTCCACGACAATCGCAACAGTTAACGTCTTTGCGTCACGCAAGGATGGTTCGTAGATTTTATCATCCGAAAATATAATTACTGACTTTGCCTTTGTAATATTGGCTTTGTTAAATGTTTCTTCTTCTGTAGTATCTCCTTGTATATAGTGAACTCTGTCTAGCGATACATCAAACGGTGATTTTGGCAATGTGTCAACAATCACGACTTCAGCAGATTCATTTGAATTTAAAATTTCATCAACAGCAGATTCAGTTTTCTTTCCCCACCCGATAATGATGATGTGACTCTCTTGTGTATATTCCACTTTACCTTCCTCCCTTTTCTTTCTAAAGATTGAAAACACGTCGACAACTTTTCCTATAACTACCCCTAACAAGCCAATCCCTATCATATACATAATTACTGCAAATAACTTTCCGGCTGCAGTTAACGGGGAATAATCACCATAACCAACAGTGGAAAAGGTTGTCATGACATAATAGAATGTATTTAACAGACTCTCAAAGTTATCTGGTTCCAGGAAGTACATAACGAAGGTGCACAGAACAACAAAAATTACGGTTGAGAGCAACAGCGTCAAGTTTCTCATCTTTATTAAATTTAATCCAAGTTTCACAAAAAAATGCAATGACTTGTCCTCCTTGTTTTTACTCAGTAAATGTATTTATCATTTTATCATAAAAAATTTTAAACATCTTTATATAAATATACTTGTCAATGGACTATTAAATTTGTTATATAAGTAACATGCGTTATTTATAGGAAATATTGAATTTATAGGGGGGATGTACATTATTTCTAATAAGGTCTTAATGGAAGGTTTAAGTGACATGGTTTTTGTGATGAAAGTAGAAGGTGGATTTGAATTTACATATGACTTTGTGAACCGTGCGGCAATGGAAGGAACGGATATAACTCAAGCTGCATTAGGTAAAACAATTCAGGAAGTATGCGCTCGAGACCAATCAGACTTCTTATACGAGAAGTATAAGGAAGTAGTTATAAGCAAAAATAGTGTAACCTTTGAAGATTCATACATATCTCACGCAGGTGAAAAGTTTCACTCAAAAACGTTACTTACTCCACTATTTAATGATTTAGGCCAATGTGAACAAATTGTAGGGATAGTTAAAGATATCACCAGTGAAAAAGTAGCTGAGTCTGAAAGAAGAGTAGCATGGGATAGGCTTCATGAAAGTAAAGAAAGGTATCATTCATTATTCCATCATAATTCCGATGCAATAATTTCACTAGATTTAAATGGTCATATTACAAATGGAAATGTTGCTGTTGAGACGATTTCTGGATATTCACCATTAGAGTATAAAGGATCAGTCTGGGATTCATTCGTAGTTGAAGGGGATAAACAATTAGCTACGAAACTTTTTATGGGAGCTATAAGTGGATCAACTGAAAATTCACAGTTGGAAATTCATAATAAAGCAGGAGATAAAATTTGCTTGTCCATAAAGATTACGCCGTTAATAATAAATGAACAAGTAATTGGCGTTTATTGTATTTTTAGAGATATAACGGAGCTATTAAAAGCTCAAAAACAATTAGAAGAAAGCCAAAAGAGATTTCAAATCATAGCTGAGCATGCTCATGATCTAATAACTTTAATGGATGAGAAAGGGAAAATAATCTATGCATCACCATCTTATAGAAAAATATTAGGTTATGATAATAAAGAATACCTTGGGAAGAACTTTCTGCACAATGTTCATCCTGATGATCGAATGCGAATGGAAGAGGCCTTTATTCAGTCGATTAAGAGTGGTGAATCGTTTTCAATAGAAATTAAACAATACAACTATAAGAATGAAAATGTTTGGTCAGAATCACGTGGCACACCAGTTTTTGATAATCGAAACAATCTTATATATATACTGGTTTTGACCAGAGATATTAGCTTGCAGAAAGAGTATGAGATGAAGTTAAAAGATTTTGCTCTTCATGATCCATTAACTGAGCTTCCAAACCGCCGTTTATTTAATGAACGATTAAATCAAGCTTTAGAAACCTTAAAAGAAAAGAACAAAGATGAACTAGCTGTAATCATGTTGGATATTGACCGCTTTAAAGAAGTTAATGATGAAATGGGTCACGACGTTGGGGATAGGGTTATTATAGAGTTTGGGAGAAGAATAACTCAAATGATTAGAGAAAAGGATACTGTTGCACGTATTGGTGGCGATGAATTTATAATACTTTTACCGAATATTGGATCTGCCGATAAAGCAGTTGCCATTGCCAAAGATATTCTACAGTGTATTCGAAAGCCTTGGCAGGCAAATGATAGGCAGCTTTTCATTACAACTAGTATAGGAATAGCAATGTCTCAAAAGCAAGATAATACCGCGGTTTCCCTGTTTAAGAATGCTGATATTGCATTATATGAAGCAAAAAATCGAGGAAGAGATTCATATAATCTATGGAAAAATAAATAATGCTGTCATCCTAGTCGGATGACAGCATTTTAATTAAAAGAACAATAGACCGATAGATATTGGGATAAAGCTATACAATAGAATCATCACACAAAAGCCCATAATATCGCGGACTTTCAAGCCTGCTATTGCGAGGAGCGGCAATGCCCAGAACGGCTGAATCATATTTGTCCACGCGTCACCCCATGCAACGGCCATCGCAGTTTTTGCGGTATCTGCACCTATTTCCAATGCTGCCGGAATCATAATTGGCCCCTGCACAGCCCATTGACCGCCACCAGATGGGACGAAGAAATTCACAATCCCTGCACTGATGAAGGTGAATAATGGCAATGTATATTCAGTTGAAATGCTCACAAACCACATGGACATTTCCTGAGACAGACCAGATGCGACCATCATGCCCATAATGCCGGCATAAAACGGGAACTGAATGATAATTCCGCCAACATTTTTAACCGCCCCTGTTACACTGGTAAGGAAGCGACGTGGTGTTTTATGGAAAATAACTCCTAAGAATAGGAAAATAAAGTTTACAATATTAATGTTCAGGTCGAAACCGTTTTGAACAAAATGATAAACAATAAAGCTAAGCCCCATAGCCCCAATTAATAAGGAAATGATTTGACTGTTTTCTAATCGTTCAGCTGGTGTCATGTCTCCTTTTGCTGGAGCTTCCTCCTCTGGCTCAGTATCCTCCGATTTCCATGTAGAAGCATCGGTATTGTTAAGCGGATCGCGTGACTTCATTAGAAATCTGTTCAAAAGTGGAAGTGTAATAAGTAAAGTAACGACAATGAAAATATTAAATCCGCTAAAAAGTGTTTCAGTTACAGGAACTGTTCCAATTGTATCTTGCAGAAAGTGATCAGGTGTTGCAATTAATAATGGAATAGAGCCTGAAAGACCACCATGCCATAACAGGAACCCACTATAGGCACTCGCCATTAGTAATCGATAGTCTACTGATGGAACACGTTTAGCCACATGGATTGCCAGTAACGCCCCTACTACCAGGCCAAAACCATAGTTAATCAGACATGCAATTGCAGCAACAAATGTAACAAGTATAATTGCCTGGCCAGGTGAATTTGCAAGCGTACTGATCTTAGCTAACAATCGTTTGACAAGCGGCGTGTTTGCAAGTATGTAGCCAGTTATAACTATAAGCGACATCTGCATGGCAAAAGCCAGTAAGTTCCAGAAACCGTCTCCCCAATATTGTGTCATTTCAATAGCTGTACTGCCCGTGACACCCATCCCTAAAATGAAAACGATAAACGTTAAAATAATTGCAAAAAGAAATGCATCAGGTAAATATCGTTGTACCATTCGGTCGAAAAATGATGTTAATGCTTTCAATTAGATTTCCCCCTTTGTATTTTGTAAGCGTTTTATTTGAGTGCACCTTTTAAAACTATCAGAAGATTCTTTGTTGCGTCAATTGGCTTGTTTTAATTGTATGATTTGGTTAAGGAGATGATGAATGTTAAAAAACGGGAAAAATATAATTAAAAATTTTTCCAAAAAAGATTTAAACATTATCGAACTTTGCCGATATAAGTAATACATCATCATGATGAATGAATGTTATGGCCATAACATCAGAAGGACATGCGAGACATAAGGATGTGACTCGCAAAAAAAATACACTTACATGGAGGTAAGGAAAACATGATTATTAATCACAATATTGCGGCGCTAAACACGCACCGCCAACTAAGCAACAACAACGAGGCTACACAAGGGTCTTTAGAAAAACTTTCTTCAGGTCTACAAATCAACAAAGCAGGAGACGATGCAGCAGGTCTTGCAATCTCTGAAAAAATGCGTGGACAGATTCGTGGTTTGGAAATGGCACAGAAAAATGCCCAAGACGGTAGACCAGAAATGCCGCTCTAGGTAGCAATACTTAGATGAAAACTCCGTGAATTCGGTGGAACCCCAAACCAGCTTTGCAGTGTGGATGGTGGGCAATACCGAGCCAAGCCTAATGAATTGGTGAAAGTAGTTAGGAAGGTGTAACGATCAGGTGGTGAGGATCCATACCAATAACCCACCCACGAGCGCGGGGCATCCTATAAGGATGAAGATATGATCTGAACTTTATGGAAACATAAAGAAGCAGCGGATAAACAGCCACTGCGATAACAAATTTGATTTCTCTAGTACAAACTGCAGAAGGTGCAATGAACGAATCTCATTCAATTTTGCAACGTATGCGTGAACTAGCTGTTCAAAGTGCCAACGATACGAATACTGACACGGACCGTGCAGAAATGCAAAAAGAAGTGGATCAATTAGCAGGTGCATTAACTGACATTTCTCAGGACACTGAATTTAACACTAAAAATCTTCTTGATGGCAGCTTTGAAGGAACATTCCATGTTGGAGCAAATGAAGGTCAAAACTTAACTTTGGAAATTGGAGATATGAGTGCAGAAGCTTTGGAAGTGCAAGGTGAAACAGAGGGTACAGGAATTGATGTTTCTACTGAGGAAGCAGCTGATGCAGCTATTACTACCATTCAAGAGGCAATTGATAGCGTATCTGGTGAACGTTCGAAACTAGGTGCAGTACAAAATCGTTTAGATCATACCATTAACAACCTAGGAACTTCTGCAGAAAACTTGACAGCTGCAGAATCACGTATCCGAGACGTTGACATGGCAAAAGAGATGATGAACTTCACTAAGAATAACATTCTTTCACAAGCGGCACAGAGCATGCTGGCGCAAGCAAATCAGCAACCGCAAGGAGTATTACAACTTTTACGTTAATTTAGAATATTTGCATGAGACTCTAGTTATCTAGGGTCTCTTTTTTTACTACGAAGACTGGTACTTTGATATACCGGAAAAAGATAAGAAGAAGGATTAATAACTAATGGGGAATAATGTTATTTGAGATCAATTTTTTTATGAGTAAATGACAAGTGGTCTGTTCTCTTAATAATCCTAATAATGAAGAACGTTAAAATGTTGATAGTTAAGCTAATTAAATAAGAAGTATCTCATTTAATTAAGATATAATAGAAACTTGATCTATAAATTTTGCATTATTTAATACAAAAAAGCCACCAAAAGATGGTGGCTTTAAATTACTAGTATGTTAACTGTTTTCCTTCCTCGATTGATGCTTCTGATTTGTTAGATTCTGTTAATAATATAGCATATGGTATAACAAAGTTTGCAAATTCTGTTACATTAGCTATCACTTCAGGACCGTTTGGATCTGCTTCCATAAGACTCAGTTCCCCATTCTCATCAAGCGCTAATTTTATGTCCGCTTCGCTAATTGATTCGTCGTGTGCTTCCTCAATAGTGTTAACAATTTTACTAGATAATTTTTCTAATCGTCTATGCAACGATGTCGAATAAATTGAACCAAAATTGTTTCCATTAAAATCCTTTTGCTCTCTATGAATTTCTTGTTGTTTAGTATTATCCACATTGTTTTTAACTTCTGAACGAAGACTTACTATACTCCATTCATTATTATTTCCTTTGGCCATGTGTACATGAATGTTGAACGGCTGACTGCTATTTGTAATAAAGCCGGAATCTTTTTGGACGATAAAATTTTCTTTTTTCATTAGATTTTTCAAGTTATTTACTAATGGAAATTCACTGTATTCTTTAATTGTTTTTCCTTTTATCACTGAATATTTACCATTAGCATTTTTTTCAATGTACTGACTAGTTAAAAGGGAACCAATTTCAGGTTTTACTATCACTTTCCCATATCTTTCAATGAACCGGAATACGTCACGGGTTCGGTGGATCCTTTGATAAGGTGATAGAAGGTTAGCCAATTCTTCATTTGTTTGCAGTTTTTCGTATAATTCCGAGCGCTTGCTGGTGAGGGCTGACCATTCGTTTGTAAATGGAATATCTTCGAGTTCTTCATATAACACTTGGGCTCTTTTAGCACCTCTCAATTTAAGACGGTCAATTATTACATCAGGGTATTCAACGACTTTAGGTGTCCATTCGTTGTTTTCGTAAAAGAATCCTTTTATCAGCATTTCATCATAATCAATGTCCTTTGGTGAAAAGGAATAAAAATGGACATTAGCTTCTTTTGCTGCTTGAATCGCTGCCGATGCTAAATTGTCATTTGTCTGTGCTCCAAGGAGCATACCGATAATTGGTCGATTATCTAAATCAGCAAACGGAAGATTTGTTTTTCTTGCGTTGAACTTCCCCTTTACCTTACTAGCTTCACGAATGCTGTCTGTATGAACTAATACATTCTTTGCAATATATTTGGCATATCCTATTGTGTTCACTGCTCTTTTTTCTTCATGAAATGCCGTTTGTGGACCGTTGTTTGTTTCATGCATCCAATATCGTCCATTTTCATCAATTGCTAGGTCGATACCAAGTTCATCCAAGGCAAGGCCGTGAAGTTTGTCAAGATGCCAAGCCAAATCCATGGATAGCTTTAGGATAGCTTGTTCATGTTTTTTCCCTTGTTCGCCATATTCATTTGTAAGAAAAGTAAGCAGATCCTCAACTCTACCTTCTGTGCTGATATTACTAAGATTACTCTTCTTACTTCCAATACGTGGGTATATATGAGTAAGTTGCCATTTTCCTTCCATGTCTTTTTGAACATGTGCACGAATATGGTAAGGTTCGTCATTTTTTGTCCTGGTATGAATGTAACGCTGAATAATATAGCTGTCTTTTTGACTTAAAATAATTTTTTGCAGCCATTCATTAAATGCGCTCTGATTTAAAATCTGTTGTTTCTTTTGGTCCAATAATGAATAGCGGTTACCTTTTTTAGTAATGAAGTATATATTTTCTCCCCGATTTCCTGAAAGAGCCTTAAATACAACACTGTTATTTTCATCTAAAAAGTCATGTATCATTACTTCGTTGGTACAAACCTTGAAGGGAACAAGTAATTCAGCATAATCTCTATGTTGTACGATTCGCTTTGGTAAGGAGAATTTATTACCGACATGGAAACTGGTGAAAGGAATTTGTCGGCGTAATTTCCGCTCGGTGTGTGATCTTCTTCCTCCGCCAACATTATTAATAACATCCGGAAAAGCCGCTACAGTACGTTCCCATTTTCCATTCTGCCATTCATCCGCTTCTATTTGTCCTGAGTTAAAGTCAACATCACTGGAAGAGAAAAAGAGTAACCTTGTATTTTGCCTCTCACTTTCCTGAACTAAGGCATTAACACGTTCTTTTGTGTAAAATGTTCTGGGATTCCGTAGTGAAGCAAAAACACCGATTGTAATAAGCCTGTTTTCATCTTGAACACCTACTTTTTCTGAAAAAGAATTTCTTAAATCTTTAAGCAGTGGTATAAATGAAAACTGTAGTATTTCTGCAATCTTGGTAAGCTTCCCATTTTCAAGGTTCTGTGCGATTAAGAGTAATTGCTTCTCTACTTTATCTTTTTGTGGAGTATATTCAGCCATTGAGGAAGTGATGATTTTATTAACCGTCTCAGCCCCTTCAAGCATGGAACTAAAGATGAATATACTTTGATTTAATTCTTTATTTTTTACTAATTTATAGAAGTGATCTGACGCTTCTAATAATGTATCTATTATATTTAATGCCTGGTGAAGTTGTTTATCTTTTGTATTTTCCATATCTGACACTCCTGTATAACTTATTTCTAATAAAAGGACTTATATATATTATCGGACAATCATCATGATTATTTAAGGAGATAGTAGTAGGTTTCTTGGAATCCAATTGTTTTTCATTACTTTATAATTTTTAAAAAATGTACGTTTTTGTTTAATGTTATATATCAGTTAAACAATTACCTTCCCATTTAACACCTGGTCCTAATTGTGCTACATTATAGGTAAGACATATTCAATCAATCGGAGGTACATAAATGAATTCACTATTGAAAAATAAAAACATAGTTGTAATGGGTGTTGCGAACAACCGCAGTATTGCATGGGGTATTACAAAATCTCTTCACAATGCTGGGGCAAACTTGATTTTCACCAACCGCCAGGAACGTTCGAAACAAAAGCTGGAAAAACTCCTCGCGCAAAATGAAATTGATCCAACACTAATTGTGTCATGTGATGTTGCTGATGATGAGAGCATCGTTAATGCATTCCAGGAAATTGGTGAGAAAGTTGGCACCATTCATGGACTTGTCCATTCGGTTGCTTTTGCGAACCGTGACGAGCTGAATGGTGAATATGCGGATACGTCTCGTGACGGCTATCTTCTAGCACAAAATATTAGCTCGTATTCACTAGTTGCTGTGACGCGAGAAGCGAAAAAGCTGATGACTGAGGGTGGCGGTATTGTCACGCAAACGTATCTTGGTGCTGAGCGAGTTGTGCCTAATTATAATGTGATGGGAGTTGCTAAGGCAGCACTTGAGGCTAGCGTGCGTTACTTGGCTGAAGATGTTGGTAAGTATGGTATTCGTGTGAATGCTGTTTCAGCTGGTCCGATTCGCACGTTATCAGCTAAAGGTGTATCTGGTTTCAATGATAAAATGTCGGTTATTGAAGAAAAAGCGCCTCTCCGTCGTCAGATTGATCAGGACCAGGTTGGCGATGCGACTGCATTTTTACTTAGTGACATGGCACGTGGTGTTACTGGTGATGTGTTGCATGTGGACTCCGGTTTTCATATTATCGCTGGATCTTAAGAATAGGCGAGCATCCTACACAGGGTGCTCGTTTTTCAATTTTATCCCCCAAATGCATTACGAACTCCTACACGCCAGTGCATATACTAAAGTATACAAGCGCACTATAGAGTTCCTTCTATTACTACTATTATTGTACCAGGGCCCCGAAAAGTGGCATCAATCTCTAAACTAATTCTAAATACCTATAACCTAAAGGCTTAGCAAGAACTTGTACCAAGACTAAAAACCAAACATTTGTTCGTATTTTTACCGAATTTTATGCTATACTATTTAATAGATAAAGTTCCTTTTAGGGATAGGTCAGTTACCCCAGTGTAATAAAGGGGGTGAGGCGATTGGGTGTTTTTGAAGTCTTTTTCTTGCTGATCGGGTTTGGAACATTTATGACCGGTCTTCTGACGCTGATTGTGCACATGATTAATAAAAAATAGACCTCCCTGTAAAGCCGCAAAGCATTAATGGGAGAGGCCTATTTTGTGGATAGCTGATCCCCTAAGGGAACCGCTTATCATATGACCACAGCTGTAACTGTGGTCTTTTTAGTATATGCATATTTCTACCTACATTATACCACAAAGATTGGTGATGAAAAGAAATAAGATTGAGGTATTAATGACCATTAGAATGTGGGGAAGTATTATCGACATGATTCGATAATTATTTCCTGGGCAATAATACCCTTTAAAAAGAGAGATGAGTTATACCCATCTCTCTACAAAATTAATTATCGTCTATTTTAAACTTGTTAACTTGCTGTTGCATTTCTATAGCGTATGTTTCAAGTTCTTCTGCCAGGTGGTTTAATTGCTCCATTGATGCTGTTTGCTGTTCAATTGACGCTGATGTTTCTTCTGTCCCTGCTGCAGTTTCCTCGCTTATCGATGCAATGCTTTGTGTATTGCTGGAAATAATCTGCTCCTGACTTATGATTGTTTCCATTATATCCATTACCTTGTTAATTAATTGATTATTGGTATGAATTGTATGCTGTATACTTGTGAATGCTTGTTCTGTTTCACTAACTGATTGTGATTGGGTTTGGATGACTTCGTTTGTTTTACCAATCAATGTTACCGAATGCTTTGTTTCTGATTGCATTTCTTCGATTAACTTGGATATATCCCCTAATGCGCTTTCAGACTGTTCTGCTAACTTTCTTACTTCATCTGCTACAACTGCAAAACCGCGTCCGTTTTCTCCCGCTCGAGCAGCTTCGATTGCTGCGTTTAATGCGAGAAGATTTGTTTGGCTTGCGATATCAGCAATTTTAGTGACAATCTCGTTTATATTTGTTGATTTGTCATCAAGTGATTTGATTGCTCTGACAACCTCACTGGTTATTTGTCCTGTTTCTTCAGATTGTTTACGGAGACCGTTTACCGTTTCTGCTCCTTTTTCAGAGACTTCATCCATGACTCGTGCTTCATCATAAACTTTTTTATTATATTCTTCTATTTGTTTAATCAATGTTGACAGTTTTTCGGTAGCAGATGCATTCTGTTCCATAATTTCTGATTGCTCGCCAGCACCTGTTGCAATTTGTTCCATAGTTGTTGCGACTTCATTTGATGAAGCAGTATTTTCTTCTGCACTTGCAACAAGTGTTTGTGATGCTTCGGACACGTTGAATGAAACATCTTTAATTTTGATCATCATCATCCGCATTTGCTGGAGCATATTATCAAAACTTTCGGAAAGCTGGCCGATTTCATTATGTGTTTTGACATTAGATTTGGCTAAAAGGTTCCCATTCTCAACTTCCTTCATCGTTCCTTGCAGGTTCTTAATAGGTTTCGTGATTCTTCGTGTTGTAAAAAACGAAATTACGATTGCAAGCAGCAAAATAATTAGCAATGTAGCGATAATCGGAATTAAAATACTGCTTGCCTGGTCACTAAAGTCACTTTCAAATACTGTTTCTCCAAGAACCCATCCAGTTGTGCTGTTCGTGGTGAACCCTAGGATTTTTCCCTCGCCGTTTTCGGTATATTCAATAACACCGTTAGCTCCATTGCTGTTAAGTTTACTATAGAATGCAGTCTCTTCAGCACTTTTTCCAACAAGTTCATCATTAGGATGGGCAATGAATGTTCCCTGCTGGTCAATAATCATCGCATATCCTGAATCACCAGTTTGAATGTTGTTTGTCATGGATATTAGCGTATCAACTAGAACATCTGCTCCAATTACACCAACGACTTGTCCATATTTGCTATAGGATTGCGCGGCGGTAACAATTGTTTTTCCTGATGCAGCATCTACGTAGGGCTTTGTCCAAATAACTTCTCCGTCAGCTTCAAGGGCTGCTTTATACCAGTCACGTTCACGCGGATCAAAGTCATCTGGCAGGTCCGTTTCTGGATAAATGGTTGTTTCACTGGAAAGTTCAACACCTGTATAGATATTTGCGATATTGGGATTCGCCTCTACAGTCTCTCCTAAGTAATTGACAATAGCTCGCCGGTTTTTTTCATCATAGTTAACAAATAATTCGTTTTGAGTTAGACGTTTTAAAATGCTTGTCGTATTGTCAAAAAATACATTAAATGTATCGTTGAGGTTACTCATTTGTGTTTCAACACTTTGTGCTTTTTGATCAATTATCATGTTTTTGCTTAACGTGTAATTTGTAATGGCTATGACTGCCCCGGCAATAATAATTAATGATAAAAACGGTACGAGTATCTGTCGCTGCAGTGATTTACTAAAGAAGCTGCCTTTTTTCTTTATCTTTAGTTTCTTTTTCTTATTTTCCCCCATATATGTATCCCCTTCTGCTTTTGCTATTATTATTATTTATATCGGAAAATATTGTCGAAAATTGTAGTGAAATGTGGTGTTTAACCATTTAAATTATTAGGAATATAGTGACAGCGAGGAAGTTTATCTACCATACGATGTAGGAGGAAAGGTTTTTCTGTTTCGGCAGGGAATCGTCGTTTTTAACTATGCAATTCTGTTATGCTATATTGTTAGGAAGAGGATTTTTGGAAGGGAATTGTACAAATAATGTCAGCAACTGATAATCAAAAAAATTTATATCGTTTTTTACTTATAGCAGGTATTATAATCGTGGCGTTTAACTTGCGACCAGCAATTACATCTGTTGGTCCGTTAATCGGAATTATACGCGATGATGTGGGGCTTTCCAATTGGAGTGCAGGGATTTTGACTAGTCTGCCTCTCGTTGCGTTTGCAGTGATGTCACCAGTTGCGCCTAAGCTTGGCAACAGGTTTTCGAATGAACGAACATTAATTGCAGGTCTTATTCTTCTTTTATTTGGTATTACGGTTCGTTCGTTTCCCTTTGCAGCACTACTATTTATTGGAACATTATTTGTCGGGCTTGGAATTGCAATTTGCAATGTGCTTTTGCCTGGTGTCGTGAAAGAAAAGTTTCCGACAAAGGTAGCATTAATGACTAGTGTATATTCAACAGCAATGGGGATTTTTGCTGCGACGGCTTCAGGATTAAGTATTCCATTTGCACGTGGGTTGAATATGGGCTGGCAATTTGCACTAATCATATGGACCGTCCCCGCAATCGTTGGAATTATCATCTGGATGTATCTGTCTAAAAAGAATAAAGCAGACAATGATGTCGAGATGCAATATGTTACTGTGAGTGACAATCGCATGTGGAAGTCACCACTCGCATGGCAGGTTGCCTGTTTTATGGGGCTTCAATCGTTTATGTTTTATGTAACGATTTCGTGGCTCCCAGAAATTTTGCATGATTATGGTGTTAGCATGGGAACTGCTGGATGGATGCTTTCATTTATGCAATTTATAGGATTACCTGCGAGTTTCTTCGTTCCGATGATTGCTGGGCGTTTCAAATCACAGCGCGGAATTGTGCTCGTAATGACAACCTGCGCACTGGGTGGCTATGGTGGTCTTTTAATAGGGAAGTCATATGCTGTCATGGTTATTAGTACGATTTTAATTGGAATTACGTTGAGTGGATCATTTGCTCTGGCATTAGCTTTTTTGGGAATGCGGGCACGTAATTCACGTCAGGCTGCAGAACTGTCAGGCATGGCGCAGTCGCTCGGTTACACGCTTGCGGCAGTCGGTCCTATGTTTATCGGGTATTTATATGATGTAACACATGTCTGGACGGTTCCATTACTTACATTAATTGGGGTAGCACTATTGGTCATGGTTTTCGGAATGGGTGCTGGCCGTAATCGTTATGTGTTGGACTGAGCTTGAATATGCTATCATACTAGTAAAAGAAAATCCGGGAGGCAATCGGTATGCATTTTACCTTGCACGCTATAGGTGATTCGGCAGTTAAGGTGGATTTTGCTGATGGTGTTTCGCCTGAGTTAAATAGGGAGATTCAGTTATTTTGCAGTAAAATAGGTTGTGCTGCAATTCCAGGTATCGTGGAATGGGTGCCAGCATTTGATTCGGTTACGATTTACTATCGACCACAATGTTTAAACTACACGGAAGTCTGTGACAAAATTTATCAGATAAATCGAATGAATATTGATAGAATAGAGTGTAAATCACGACTGATTTCAATTCCTATTGTCTACGGTGGGAAGTATGGTCCAGATTTGGGACGTGTTGCTGAATCGAACAATTTATCAGAGAATGAGATTATACGGATTCATTGCGAGCAGGAATACCTTGTTTATATGTTAGGTTTTTTGCCAGGCTTTCCATACTTAGGTGGTCTGGATAAGCGGATTGCAACACCACGACTGGATGAACCTCGGGCAAAGACTGTTGCAGGTTCTGTAGGAATTGCCCATGAACAGACAGGAATTTATCCGATAGACTCGCCAGGTGGCTGGAACATTATTGGAAAAACTCCTCTCACATTATTTGATAGGGAGAAAGAGGATGCTTTTCTGTTTCGGGCAGGTGACCGTGTGAAATTTTATGAAGTTTCGGATAGTGAAATTGATAAGCAAGTAGAAAGTGGGGAGTTTGTGGTAGAGGAGGCTGACGATGGTTCAACGGATTGACTTGAATTGTGATATGGGTGAGAGCTTTGGTGCCTACACAATTGGTTCGGATGAAAAATTACTGGAATCTGTTACATCAGCGAATATTGCATGTGGTGCACATGCTGGTGATCCTACAGTGATGGATAGAACTATTCGTTTGGCAAAAGAGCATAATGTAAGTATTGGTGCACATCCAGGCTTTCCTGACATAGCTGGATTTGGCCGTCGTATGATTGACTTTTCGCCAGATGAAATTTACCGAATGATAGTTCATCAGATTGGAAGCTTGCAGGCATTTTGCAAGGTGCATGGTGTTCAGATGCAACATGTGAAGCCACACGGTGCGATGTACAATTTGGCAGCTAGAAATCATGATGCAGCGGATGCTGTCGCACGTGCTGTGTATGATATCAACGCTGAATTGGTGCTGTTTGGTTTAGCTGGGAGTGAACTGCTTACGGCTGGCCGAAAACTAGGATTAACTGTTGCATCAGAAGTATTTGCTGACCGGACATATCAAGCTGATGGAAGCTTGACCCCTAGAGGCAGAGTGGATGCCATGATTAATGATGTGGATTATGCTGTTCAACAGGTAGAGCGAATGTTGAATGAAGGTGTTGTGCGCACTGTAAACGGAGGATCTGTAGATATTGAGGCAGACACGATTTGTATTCATGGTGATGGTAAACATGCTATATCGTTTGTTGAGAAGTTACGCGCGATGTTAGAGCGTGCTGGGATTGTTGTTAGCTCGATTGGCGATTAGATTCGAGCGAACGGGAGTCAAACTCGAGCGACAGAGAGTCAAACTCGAGCGACGGAGGGTCAAACTCGAGCGATACCCCACCACGATCGTTCATCAGCATAGCTCCAAAATCTCCAAATACATAAGTGAAGTGGTGAATAGGATGCAGAGTGAGAAAATATTCCGTGTAATAAAGCCTGGTGTTCTTACGACTTTTCAGGATCTTGGTCGGAATGGCTATCAGAAATTTGGTGTGCCTGTTTCTGGTGCAATGGATACGTTTGCGCTGCAAATAGCTAACATTCTGGTTGGGAATCAACGTTCTGCTGCATGTCTTGAAGTGACGCTAGTTGGACCTCACCTTGAAGTGACTGCACCTGATCCAATCACGGTTGCTCTTACAGGTGCGGGACTGGAGCCAAAACTTAATGAAAATCCTATCCAGATGTGGAAAACATTCAGAATGGAAAAAGGGGATCGTTTAAGCTTTGGCAAGCATCAATCAGGGGTGCGGGCATACATCGCGACAGCTGGAGGATTTGATGCACCTGTGTTTTTTGGCAGTAAGTCAACTGATGTGAAGAGTGGGTTTGGTCGCTCGCTAGTAGGAGATGATTATATATATGGGTACCCGACTGAAGCGAAACACGGCATTGGAATCACCAATCCGCCAATCTATCAAAAATCGGTAGAAGTTGCTGTTATCGAAGGACCACATACGGATTTTTTCACAAAACAAGGACGATATAATTTTTTCAACAGTCCTCATACTGTAAATGCGAATTCGAATCGAATGGGGTATCGACTAAAATCGGAGCCGGTAACACATGAAGATAATATGGAAATTTGGTCTGATGCTGTTCCCTTCGGTGGAGTTCAGATTCCAAGTAATGGTTCGCCAATTATTCTAATGGCGGACAGGCAGACTACAGGAGGATACCCTCGGATAGGAACTGTCATTTCATCAGATCTGCCAAAGATTGCTCAGCTTGTACCTCAAGGAGAAATACGCTTTACCCCGATAACAGTAGAAGAGGCTCAGCAACGAGCAATTCAAATGGAAAAGTTCTTATTTAAATTAGAAAGATTCAAGCTAAACTAAGGGTGAAGGGGGGAGAAGCCTTGAAGAATCATCCGAAAATAAAAGTTCCTGCAACAAAATGGGAGAAGTTTTTCAACTTAACATCAGTAATCATACTAATTTGTTCAATTGTATATGTTGTACAAGCGTATAACAGTTTGCCTGAATCAGTTCCTACTCATTTTAATGCAAAAGGCGAAGCGGATGCATGGGGGAACAAGGGTACAGTCCTACTCATGCCGGGGATTGCTTTTGTTTCCTTCATAATTATGTATTTTGTAACGAAAGTACCACACACATTCAATTATATGGTAAGAGTGACTGAAGAAAATGCACCACGATTATACGCGTTGGCGCGAACATTTATGGCAGCAATTAATTTAGAGATGGTCGCAATTTTTTCCTATATTGCCTGGGCTATGGTACAATCTGCAAATAGTGGAACAGGGCTAGGGATAAGCTTTGTTTTTTTCGTAATAATAGTCCCTATAGCAACAATTATATCATTCATGATTAAAATGAATCGAGTTAAATGATTTTATACTAGGATGGATAATGGCGTGACAGAGTGGAGGAGCGTATAAATGGATAAACTAAAATTAGTAGCATTAGATATGGATGGAACATTATTGAATAGTGAGGAAGAGGTTTCCGAATTTACGAAAGAAGTGATTGCAAAAGCCTTGGTGAAAGATGTGCATGTTATATTGAGCACCGGTCGCTGGCTTGATTCCTGCTATCCGTATGCTGAATTACTTGAACTGCCATCGTATCTGATTACAAGTAATGGCGGCGAAATCTGGACTGTAAATAAAGAGCTGAGAGATCAGCACTTACTTGACCCTGAGCGGGTTCAGATGATGTGGGAATTAGGTGATAAGCTTGGTTTACATAGCTGGATGGTAACAACTGATGGCGTATTTCGTGGAACACGTCCTGACGATTTTTTTGCCCATAAATGGTTGAAATACGGTTGTGATTCGCTTGATACGAAAAAGCTTGATATGGTTGTTGAGGAACTATCGCATTACGATGAACTGGAGCTTACGAATTCGCTGCCGACAAACGTTGAAGTCAATCCTAAAGGGGTTAACAAAGCAAGTGCTCTTAAGAAAGTATGTCATGAAATTGGTATTACAATGAATAACGTAATGGCTGTTGGCGATAGTTTGAATGATATAAAAATGATACAGCAAGCTGGACTTGGAGTTGCGATGGGAAATGCGCAGGAGGCAATAAAGAATGTTGCAGATCATGTGACAGATACAAATAATAATGATGGTGTCGCTAAAGCAATTGAAAAGTTCGTGCTATAGAAAAGCTCCCTAACATTAGGGAGCTTCTTTAGATTCCTGCAATCCAGTACATTACAAATGAAAGTAATATGGATGTAGTCACCATGGCGATTAGAGGTCGCATTGCTTTATTTTTTACATCTATCAGGCTGACATTCAATCCTAATCCCACCATCGCAGCGGTTAAAATAAAAGTCGTAACCTGGCTTACTGCGTCCATAGTAATATCGGATACAGGAACTATATCACCTAAAACATAGCTCCCGAAAAGACTCATTCCAATAAATCCAATCAGAAACCAGGGAAAGCTGACTTTTGTATTACTGTCATCATTCCGGTTTCGCATCCAGAAAATCAGGATGAAACAAAGCGGGACAAGCAGGAAAACACGGCCAAGTTTTGCCAGCAAAGCAATTGCCAATGCATCCTCCCCAGCTGGTTCTGCTGCCAGTGCGACATGGGCAAGTTCATGTAAGGAAATGCCTGACCAGATGCCATATTGCAAATCAGTAATCGGCAGCAGCGGCTGTATAAGGGTATAAATTATAGAAAAAATAGTTCCAACTAATGCAATAATTCCTACTCCAATTGCAGTGTCCTCATCTTTCGCCTTGATAATCGGGGATACAGCGGCAATCGCTGCAGCACCACAAACTCCTGTGCCGACTCCAAGCAATAAAGCAAGCTGTGTGTTTGCTTTTAATTTTTTCCCGATATAAACGGTGAGTAATATGGCAAAAACAATTGCAATAGCACCTTTAGCCAGCAGTCCAAGACCATCCTGCAAAATAATATCAACATTAAGTTTTAAACCATATAAAATGATAGCGAACCGCAATAAATATTTTGATGAGAATTGTATTCCCGCACGGAAAAATTCAGGATAGCCGAAAAATTGTCTATATATGATTGCGATAATGATTGCGCTGGCTAGTTGACCGACACGGCTAAACCCTGGAACTAGCGCCAGTATGTACCCGACAAGTGCAATAAAAAAAGTGAATCCGATTCCGGCAATCATTTTTGTGAACGGGTGTGTTTTTGATGTCATAGCTGTTTCCCTTTCTACTGTAGAAGTTTCAGAATAAGTTCAAGTATAATCGTTATAGCTTACGGTTGTCCAATAGGTATATTTTAACTAATTTTCGGATATAATGAATTAATGTTGCTTGTTCCCTTACTTTTTTTGCTATAAAGGAGTATAATGGATAGAGTACCATGAAAGGGGTTGCTGTTATGTCATTTTCTCGCGGGCCAAAAGAGCCAGTGCCAGAAGTGGACACAAATGTATGGTCTTGTACTAGTGAGGACTGCTCAGGATGGATGAGAGAATCATACAGTTTTGAAGAAGAGCCAGAATGCCCACTCTGTAAATCTTCAATGAAACAAGAAGTACGTGTACTTCCAGAATTGAAGTAGTTAATATGGTATTGAAGCTATAGTAAAAGCAATTTATATTTAATATTTCGTTAAGATGTCATGATAGGCATCTTTTTATACTTTCTTAAAGTATAAGGGAAACTTTGGTTATAAGCCTGGGATTTCCTATTAGTGGCGCTGGGAGACTGGCGTCTTTTACTATATATGCTTCAGCATTGCACCAAGTCAACCCTCTTAATTTAGGGTTGGCTTATTTTTTATATAGATAATTCTAATAGTTGTCATAATTACAAATTTATTGGTATAATGTGATATAGAGGCTTCATAAGGTACTACTTCATCAAGTTAATTGTAAGCGTTTACAATAATAAGAGGAGGAATGATTGAATGAAGTATGCGAATCCAAACACTGACGGGTCCAAGGTGACCTTTAAGGACCGTTATGACAATTTTATTGGGGGGGAGTATCGGGCTCCTGCGAATGGAAAATATTTTGAGAATGTAAGCCCAGTTACAGGGAAGGTATTTTGTGAAATGTCCAGATCGACGAAAGAAGATGTGGAGGCTGCTGTTGATGCGGGAGAAGCCGCCATGGATGCTTGGGGAAAAACCGCTGTAGCAGAACGAGCAAATATTTTAAATAAGATTGCAGATCGCATGGAAGAAAACTTGGAAACACTAGCGGTTGCTGAAACTTGGGACAATGGTAAAGCGGTTCGGGAAACATTGAATGCGGACTTACCCCTGGCAATTGATCATTTCCGTTACTTTGCTGGAGCAATACGCGCGCAAGAAGGCGGTCTAAGCCAGATTGATAATGATACAGTAGCATATCATTTCCATGAACCTTTGGGTGTTGTGGGGCAAATAATTCCTTGGAACTTTCCGTTATTAATGGCAACTTGGAAGCTGGCACCAGCACTTGCAGCTGGTAACTGCGTCGTCTTGAAACCAGCTGAGCAAACACCTGCCTCAATTCATATATTTCTAGATTTGATAAAGGATCTATTGCCAAATGGTGTATTGAATGTTGTGAATGGATTTGGTTTAGAAGCAGGAAAGCCACTAGCGTCCAACAGCCGTATTTCTAAAATTGCCTTCACAGGTGAAACAACAACAGGTCGATTGATTATGCAGTACGCTTCGGAAAATATCATTCCGGTTACACTTGAACTTGGTGGAAAATCACCGAACATATTCTTCAAGGACGTAATGGATGAAGATGACGGATTCCTGGATAAAGCAATTGAGGGTCTGGTCATGTTTGCCTTAAACCAAGGTGAAGTTTGTACATGTCCCTCACGAGCGTTAGTTCACGAGTCGATTTATGATGAATTTATGGAACGAGCGATCGCACGTGTGAATGAAATTAAAATTGGTCATCCACTTGATACCGATACGATGATGGGTGCACAGGCATCTGAGGAACAATTGGAAAAAATTAAATCGTATCTTGATATCGGAAAACAGGAAGGTGCAGAAGTACTTGTTGGCGGTGAGGTCAACAAACTTGATGATGACATGACAGATGGATACTATGTTCAACCTACGATATTTAAAGGAAACAACAAAATGCGTATTTTCCAGGAAGAAATTTTTGGACCAGTACTTTCTGTAACAACTTTTAAAGATAACGAAGAAGCTATGGAGATTGCTAACGATACATTATACGGCTTAGGTGCTGGTGTATGGACACGTAACATCAATACGGCATATCGCTTCGGGCGTGGAATTGAGGCAGGCCGAGTATGGACGAATTGTTACCATCAGTATCCAGCACACGCTGCTTTTGGTGGCTATAAAAAATCAGGTATTGGACGTGAAAATCACTTGATGATGCTTGATCATTATCAGCAGACAAAGAATCTATTAATTAGCTATAGTGAAGGTGCTGCTGGATTCTTTTAAGCAGTTAAAAAGCTTACTGAATACAACGAAGGCTTGGACTCCAAAGCTAAAGGGACTCTAAGAAAGCAAAGAACGCATTCTAAGAATCCCATTAGCTTTAAGCCAAGTTTGTTTACTAGTTATGCTTACAGGGGGGGTGGGAAAAGGGGTACGAAACTCCTTTTCCACATATAATAATCGTGTCGAGTGAAATTAAATAGAAAGGGTGTAAAATATGGCTGATCGTGTAACGGCAACTGAAGAGGCGATAAGTCTGATCAACACATTAGCTGAAACACATGGGCCACTCATGTTTCATCAATCAGGTGGCTGCTGTGACGGAAGCTCACCGATGTGTTATCCGAGGGATGAATTTCGCATTGGTGATTCAGATTTGTTACTAGGTGAAATTGGTGAAACACCTTTCTATATCTCAAAGGACCAATATGAGTATTGGAAACATACCCAGCTGATCATTGATGCTGTAAAAGGTCGTGGTGGAATGTTTTCATTGGAGGGACCTGAGGGGAAGCGGTTTTTGACAAGATCAAGGGTGTTTACCGAGGAAGAACGAGCGGAATTACAGTGAAGAAAAAAGTCATGCGGAGAGCGAGACTCCGCATGACTTTTTTGATGGGATGAGTTGGGTCGTAACATATAAGGACGAGAACATCGACAGCACAGCACATCAACTGAACAGCATAGAACATCAACAGAACGTTAACTCAGTCCCTGGACTGAGGGTGAAAACATCTCTACGACTGATGTACTTCTCTGACAAATCGGTATAATGAAGTTAACAAAGATTGGAAGGGGTTTGGGAACATGGGGAGTATCGTTACGGTTGATGGAATTAAAAAGAGCTATAAAAAACGTAAGTCTAAGGAAGAGTTTGTTGCTGTTAAAGGTGTTTCATTTGAAGTTGGGAAGGGGGAGATTGTTGGCTTGCTTGGGCCAAATGGTGCAGGTAAAACAACAACGATTAAAACAATTTGCGGACTGCTTGTTCCTGACGATGGTTCGGTTACGTTAAATGGGTTCGATAGTGTGAAAGAACGCAATAAAGCATTGGGCCATATAAGTGCAGTTCTTGAAGGGAATCGAAATCTATACTGGCGCTTGAATGTGCTGGAAAATATGGAGTATTTTGCAGGCAATCGGGGTGCCTCGAAAAAGGAAATTAAAACGCAGGTAAATGAACTATTGAACCTCTTTCACCTTCAAGATAAAAAATATGAATTGGTAAATAACTTATCACGTGGCATGCAGCAGAAGCTGGCAATTTGTGTGGCAATGCTTGCAGACACTGATGTGATTCTGCTGGATGAACCAACACTTGGACTTGACGTGGAAACTGGATATGAAGTTCGTGAATTACTTCGAAAAATCGCTCACGACCAAGGAAAGACGGTCATCATTAGTACGCATGACATGCCGGTTGTTCAGGACTTATGCCAACGGACAATTATTATTAATGATGGGAAAGTGATTGCAGATGAACGAGTAGACCAGTTGCTGCGACTATTTGAAACAAGTGCATATCAGGTGAACCTGAAGGAAGAACTGACTGAAGAACAGCGGGAGATTCTTGAGCTGAAATTCCCGATCCACAGGTGGGAAGGGTTGAAGCTTGAAGTCAGTTTTGAGCAGGAACAGGAAATTTATGATTTGATGGAAATTTTCAAAAAAAACCAGACGCCAATTGAAACAATCAATCGTACCGAAATTAATTTTGAACAGGTGTTTCGAAAGCTTGTTAAAGAGGAGGTGGCTTCATGACTTCTTTTTGGAACGTGCTGCGCGTTAATACGAAGATGGAATATCTCGAATTAGTACGGTATAAAGCTAATACGATAAGTCTTCTTTTGACATTTTACATTATTTTTATTGCGATGATGTTTGGGATTCAGGTTATTGGTGATCCGGCTCAGGCTGGTACAAACACTCAGTTTGTCATTGTGAACTATATATTTTGGTATTTTGCCATGATGGTTCTGCAGTCAATTGGGTGGACGATATCCGATGAAGCAATGAAAGGAACTTTAGAGCAACTTTTTATGTCGCCAGTAAGTCCATGGAAGATATTTCTGTCCAGAATGTTTGGGATGATTTTCAACCATTTTGTCTTAGTCATTTTTCTGTTATTCGTATCAATGGCGACTGCTGGGCAATGGTTAAATCTCAACCCGTTTGCTATCATTCCTATTCTTCTGTTGACGTTGGCCAGTATGATAGGTGTCAGTTTTGTCATAGCGGGAATGGCGCTTATTTTTAAGCAAGTTAGTGCATTTTTGCAGATTCTTCAGTTCATCATTGCTGGACTGACGTTTGTTCCATTATCAGTTGCGCCGTTCATGGTTGCTGCTCCATTTGTGAAAGGCGTGGATATGACCAGACAGGTGATGATTAATGGCTATACATTAGCAGATTTTACAATGATAGATTACGCCTGGCTGATTGGGAATTCTATTGTTTATGGAATTATTGGAGTCGGTATTTACCTGGCATGTGAAAAGTACGCTATGAAAAAAGGTTTGCTTGGACATTATTAAGAAAAAATCGTTATCCTTAAGGTGACGATTTTTTACATGGTAAAGTAGAAGCAGGAGGTGTTCTTTTGAAGAAAAAAATTGCGATGATACAGATGGATATTGTATATGGTGAACCTAAAGAGAACTTTAAGCGAGCAAAAGAAGAGTTTGTAAATGCAGTGAAAACAGGTGCCGATATAATTTTATTGCCTGAACTGTGGACGACTGGCTATGACTTAACCAGGTTAGATGAAATAGCGGATAAACATGCTAAGGAATCGATTGCGTTTTTAAGTGAATTGGCAAAAGAGTTCAATGTAATTTTAATTGGTGGATCCGTTGCTGAACAATGTGATGATGGGGTACGGAATACATTGCTAGTAATAGATCAAAAAGGAAAGCTGATCCACAAATACAGCAAGCTTCATCTGTTTCAACTAATGGATGAACATCTGTACCTGGAAGCAGGACAGGACGAAGCAGAGTTTACATTGGATGGAGAGTCCGCTGCGGGATATATTTGTTATGACATACGCTTTCCGGAGTGGATGCGCAAGTCAGCTGTCAATGGTGCCAAAGTAATGTACGTTGTAGCTGAATGGCCAAAGCCAAGAATCGATCATTGGCGCGCACTTTTGCAGGCACGTGCCATTGAGAATCAATGTTATGTAGTTGCTTGTAACCGGGTTGGTGCTGATCCGAAAAATGAATTCGGCGGTATGTCGCTTGTAGTTGATCCGTGGGGAGAGATTGTCGCTGAAGGCGGAAGCGGCGAAGAGATTGTCACTGCAACAGTAGACTTTGATCTAGTAGATGAAGTCAGAGGACGAATACCAGTCTTCCGTGATCGGATTGTGGAGAAGTACTAGAATATTATCGAACCTTATCACCAAACCTCCACAGCAATCATAAAATGAATAGGCTATACTTATACTTTTGGAAAAGGAAGTGTTCTATATTGCCTAATCTACATTATTACGTCACTGGTAATACCGCTGATGGCTTGGTAAATTTTTTGGATAGTAATTTAAATGGGATCGATCAGGTTATTAAGCTCAGACATCCTTCAGCATCACTTAAAACGAAAGTAATACAGAATTTGCTTGAGCATTACCAGAATAATACGATAGAAGTTCTTCATAGTCCTTTAGGGAGTCGGTACCTGGACGGTATCATTATTCGTGAAAGATCACTGGCATTTTTAGATGAGGCAATTGTAACCGGAGAATCGACTGCAATTAACCTGGAAGAAACAGTCCCAACAAAGGACTATCCGGATCTAACAGATTTCAACGTTCTAACCCAATCTGCATATGATAGTTTTGCTAAAGGGTTAAGTATTCACGATGAGTTGGAAGAAGTCTATATTAGTCAAATGGATTTTAATCATGCGGATCAATTTACAGCAGAATTTATCTCTAGACTTCTAACAGGTGTTTCGAAAAAAGACCGCACAGCCCATACCTTCCACAGGCTTTTTGGGACCAATACAGTTGATGGAGTTGTCAATGTTGTTCCACATCTTAAAGAGAATATCGAAAACGTATTTTTTATCAAAGGGCGTGCTGGGACAGGTAAATCGACCTTTATGAAAAAAATCAGCAAAGCATGCGTAGAACATGGGTTTGACGTTGAGATGTATCATTGCAGTTTTGATTCGAATAGCATTGATATGGTACTAGTCCGTGATTTGGATGTATGTATTTTTGACAGCACTGATCCACATGAATTTTTCCCGGAACGTGATGGGGAAGAGATTGTAGATTTGTATGAGGAACTTGTTACACCAGGAACCGATGAACGATATGAAGCTGAAATTAATGAACTGAATAATAACTATAAGTCCTATATGAAGCAGGGTATCCTGTACTTACAGCTGGCTGGTATCAAGTTTGACAAAAATGAACAAGGTTTTTCGAACACCGATGTTCAGAAGGCCGTTGTTTATACGCTGAACAGCGTATAAACTGCTGGTTAACAGGCAAGCTATCTTTATTGCAGCAATTGAGTGGTATAATGCAACTTTCAATTTTCCGAAAATTTAACTTGTGTTTTCGTGCGTTATATAGTAGAATTAATTTACAGAAAATTAAGAGTATATTATGCTCTGGGAGGTGCAAGAGTGGTTACAGTGAAGATGTTGAAGCCTTATTATATCAAAGCAGATGATAATTATGTTCGAGTAATTTTGGCATATCAATATTTTGCGGTATTCATTAATAATAAGGTTTACCAATTTGTGCCGATTGAATCAAAGGAAATCCGTATTAATCGCAGAACAAAAAAAGTCGAAAATCTTGGTGCTAGGTTTGCTTTTCAAAAAGGTAAAGACATCATTTACATGGCTATGAGCGAGCTTATATCACTTCCTGATTTCTTAGTTCAATTACACTCGATTGCTGATCCGTATTATTTAAATAAAGAGATAAAAAGTGAACCAGATTATGAAAGTGAAGCTATTATTGATGAGTTAGAGCAATTAAACATGAAACGATTGATTGATAAAGCATTGGATAATCGCGATTACGAGGCATTTCAATCATTAGTGAAATTACTTTAAGTCACTTCCTCCAATTTTAGGGAGTCTTTTTTTGGGCAGAAAAGAGAGTATAACTACTTTCTTACTGTATAAGTGTAACGAAGTCTTTGATCATTAAGGCTTGGCAATAATCTCAATAATCTACTATCATCTTTTTTTCATAGGTTATTTGCTTAATATTAAAAGTGTGATATTATATTAAAGGCTATAATTCATTGAAATGCCAAGTGTTATATTTTAAAAAAATGAATCGGTTCTCTCCTTGCTATAATTTTATAGTAAGGTTTTTCTATTTTTGTGGAAATTTATCATTATATTGAAAATTATCATACATTTTTGAGAATTGAACCCGGCTCATTTTAACAGCTAGAATTTACGTAAGGAAGGTGTTTACTTTGTCAAAGCAGGATCCAAATCCAGAATTTAAGCCTTACGTACCAGCATCCCAAAAACCACCTGAACTTACATGGGTTGCAATGGTTATTGGTGCAGTATTGGCAATCGTATTTGGTGCAGCAAATGCATATTTAGGTCTTATCGTTGGAATGACCGTTTCTGCGTCAATTCCAGCAGCAGTAATTTCAATGGCAGTACTTCGTATTATTATGAAGCGAACGTCAATTTTAGAGAATAATATTGTGCAGACGATCACATCAACTGGTGAATCGCTTGCTGCTGGTGTTATTTTTACTTTACCTGCATTATTCATTTGGCAGCTTGAGCCAAGTTTGACAACAATCGCTATTATTGCTCTAGCTGGTGGTATTTTAGGTGTTGTTCTAATGATACCTCTACGCCGTGCATTGATTGTTAATGAACACAAAACACTGCCTTATCCAGAAGGAACAGCATGTGCTGAAGTACTTCACGCCGGTGAAGAGGGCGGAAAAGGTGCTAAGCTAGTATTTAAAGGGCTTGGAATTGGTGCTGGTTTTAAACTGTTAACGGATGCCGTTAAAGCATTCCCTTCTTCAGTAGAATGGGAGATTTATAAATTTAAGAACGCAGCAATTGGTATGGATACATTACCTGCATTACTTGGTGTTGGTTACATTATTGGTCCTCGTATCGCAGGAATAATGTTTGCTGGTGGTGTATTGGGCTGGTTAGGAATTATCCCGCTTATCAGCTATATTGGTGATTTTGCAACAGCACCAATTTATCCTGCTGAAGTCCCAATATCGGAAATGGACTTCCATGCTATCTGGGATAATTATCTGCGGTATATCGGTGCCGGTGCGGTAGCATTTGGCGGTATTGTAGGGCTCCTTAAAACATTGCCAACTATTGCATCTTCATTTAGTGGGGCAATAAAAGGATTTTCATCATCTGGTGATGGCAAAGACCTGCGTACTGAAAGAGATATGCCGATCACGCTAATTGTCGTATTAGTGGTAGTATTTATGGGTATTCTCATGTTCTATCCACCAATTGACTTAGGATTTATAGGAGCAATTCTGCTATTTATCTTTGGATTCTTCTTTGTAACAGTATCATCTAGAATTGTTGGTATTGTTGGAAGTTCCTCAAATCCTGTATCTGGAATGACTATTGGAGCATTAATCTTCATTTCACTTGTATTATCTGCAGTTGGTCAGACTGGACAAGCAGGTATGGTTACAGCAATTATCATCGGTTCTGTTGTTTGTATTGCGGCTGCTATTGCCGGAGATACCTCACAGGACTTGAAAACAGGCTATATTGTTGGAGCAACACCAAAATGGCAACAAATTGCACAGCTTTATGGAGTTTTAGTTACAAGTGTTGTAATTGGCTTTATCCTGATTTTACTTGATAATGCATATGGATTTGGCTCTGCTGAACTCCCTGCACCACAAGCGGTTCTTATGTCAATGGTTGTTGATGGTATTATGAGTGGAGATCTTCCATGGAACCTAATTTTTATTGGTGCAGCAGCTGCAGCAACTGTTGAGCTGTTTGGTATAGGATCATTGCCATTTGCGGTTGGATTATACTTACCAATTCATTTAACTTCTCCAATAATGGCTGGTGGGCTAATCAACGCCATCATTTCTCGTAGTACAAAAGATAAAGACGAGTTGAAGGAGAAAAACGAACGCGGAATTTTACTTGCTTCTGGTTACATTGCCGGTGAAGCGCTAATGGGTGTTATTGTTGCATTAGCTGTAACTGCTGGTGTCGTATTCCCTAGCGAAGCATTCTTCGGTCCGCTTGCATCGATTATTGCGTTTGCACTTGTAGCATGGTATCTATTCCATACTGCAAACAAAAAATCATTAAATAAATAATTTTAAACTAATTAAGAGCCAGTCCTTTTGTTTGAGGGCTGGCTCTTATTAATGCGATAACCAAATTTTCTAATCTTAGGCAACTTCTGTTATGATTGTTTTTATAACGAATGGAATTCTGCTACATACATAAAATCCAATCCAGGACAGGAGGTATTCCATTGCAACAGTGGCATTTATTTATTGCTTTTTTTCGAGTGGGGATGCTGGGCTATGGTGGTGGCCCTGGTTCGATACCGTTAATACATAAAGAGGTCGTTGATAAATATGAGTGGATGAGTGATAAGGACTTTGGTGACCTGCTTGCGCTAGCCAATACACTCCCGGGACCAATTGCTACGAAACTAGCCGGCTATATTGGGAATCGTGTATCTGGATTAGTTGGTATGATAAATGCTGTTCTCGCAACAATTATACCCACTATTATCCTGATGATTATCCTGCTGTCGTCATTATCGAGCATCAAGGACGTTGGCTGGGTTCAGGGTATGACTGCAGCAGTTATTCCTGTTGTGGCAATGATGCTGGCGGTTCTCACGTTGCAGTTCTTTGATAAAGCCAGAAAAGGCATGGGATGGACGCAAACCCTTGTTATGTCAGCAGTCATATTTATATTATTTCAATTCCTGAATGTACATCCGGGGATAATAATCGGTGTCCTAATTTTAATAGCCCTTCTCAAGAAGGATACCCCACCTGCTGATAAGGGTGGTGCTACCCAATGAAATATTGGCACATTTTTTTGGCCTTTTTTATACCTGGTATACTTGGTTATGGTGGGGGACCTGCATCAATCCCACTAGTTGAAAATGAAGTTGTACGTCGATATGAATGGATGTCTGTTCAGGAGTTTAGTGAAATGCTTGCACTTGCTAATTCACTTCCTGGACCAATTGCGACTAAACTTGCTGGCTATATCGGGTATGTAGAAGGTGGTCCGCTTGGTGCTGTTATTGGAGTGTTCGCAGCAGTGGCACCATCACTTATTATCATGATATTACTGTTAGGTGTATTGTATAAATACAAAGATTCACCAAAAGTACAGCGGTTAACATTATATGTGCGTCCGGTTATCGCGATTTTACTCGGTGTCATGGCATGGCGTTTTTTTCAGACGTCATATGAAAGAATTGGATTGTGGCAGGTTCTGCTAATTACGATATCAAGCTTTCTTTTAATTGAGCGAATGCGCATCCATCCAGCAATTGTAATCGGAATCACATTAGTATACGGAGCATTTTTATTATAGAGAGGTATTTCTTAAATGGGAATGCTTCTTTTTTATGAAAAAATTGATCTGCATCAAGGAATTATTAACTAATTCATATGATAATAAAGATAAGGAGGAGTTGGGATGGAAATTAACGAGTACTACACAGACGTAGATCGAATGGTCAATGAAGGTCTGGCAGGCGGATATTTAAATGAGAGATATGGCGATTCACAACTTGAACTTCCGGAAAATGAAAAGGATAGGTGATGATTATGAACATATCATTAGATTTACTCATGCAGGAATATTCATTGGTTTTTATTATAGCAATAATAACTACAGTTTTGACAATTATGATGCGTTCCTTTCTGGTTACCTCTTTACAAGTGCTGCTACTATTAAGTTTATCTACTGTTCTACCAGAGAGTACGGGTATAATCCAGTTCATACTCATAGCAGCTCAGATTGCACTCAGTGGAATAGTAGTTTACAAGATTTATAAGGCGATAGATATGAATTACCGGCTTGTACTAGAGAAAACACACCAATCACGCCCCAACCTAATAAACGACGAGTCAAAGGGAAGCAGATTTTCATTTTGGGAGACGAGCTAGTATTTACTACCTTTTAATAGGTAGTATTTTTTTGCAATAAGCTACTGTATAAGCGCTACAAAAGCTTTTCCAAAAGCTGGGTTTTCAAGTGTTGCAATGTAATCTGTTGGGCAGTTTAGTGAGCAGAAATGAACCAGAACATTTTTAATTGTGAATTTGAGCCGAACGTGTGACAGTTCGATCCAATTCACGATCATACCACAATGATACCGTGCGGCATTTTGGATAAAAAACCCCTTCACCAAGTCCTTAAGATATATTATCCTCGTATTTCTAGTACGTTTACATGTATTTTTCGAAAGAATACAACAATTCTATACAATTATTTGATATTATAAAGTTGTATTACTTATTACCTAAGGGGGGGATTAGTTGTATTGCAGTGAATGTGGAACAAAGAATGACCCGCATGCATTATATTGTGTGGAAGATGGATATCCACTACAGACTCAAGTTAGTAGAAGTTTACGTGTTAATATAAATTCATATTGCGGGTTATGTGGTACAGCAAATAACCATATAGCGAGCTATTGTGCGGAATGTGGCAGCTCATTTGAAACTTATAAAGAATCGAAACATTATTCTAGAAGTCATACATATTTTGATATAGTTCTTGGAAAAAAAGTTCTGCCGGGGTTTCTGTTGTCTATTGGCATTTTGTTCCTAATAATTATAATTATGGCTTCGGTAAAGGGCAGTGGTTTAATTGATTTATTCATGAAAGTATTTATCCCTTTGAATGAGGAAGTATTGGATAAACTCAGTATTTTGGATTTTGCTTTAATTACTAATCTAAGCAGTTTCTTGATTGGAATTGGTGATGCGGAGTTTTCTCAACAGCTTGCATTTTCTTCTACGGGGTTAGTATACCTTGCCTTAATTCCAGCGATTTCATTAATCGCTGGCGGGTTATATTCGAAGTATCGGAATCCAACCATCGAAGAATGGAAGGCAGCTGTATTTTTTGCTATAGGATATGGTGGCTTGCTGGGAACAATTTCAATTATTACAGGTGATAAAACACTTGAAAGTGAATTCTACATTTTTAATATTGATTACTACTTTATTAGTGCATTAATCAATGGGCTATTTATAGGGTTCTTCTTTAGCTATGTAGGAATGCTTATTTTCAAAGGGCCTTTAAAGGAAAAGTTGCAGCTTATTTCGTATCAGAGGGCTCTATATTATAGTTCTTTAGCCTTTGTAGGAGTGATTATTATAGCTGTGATTATAAGTGTATTTCAATTTACACAATACACTTCAGTTATTTCTGAAAAGAGAATGTTTCAGGATGTTGTCGGTGATTCAATATACGCTGATATATCTTTTGTTGGAAAGATTGCAGTCTATTTGTTAAACCTTGCAATGTTTAATACATTTATTTTCCAGGGTACACATGTGGAAGCTGTGGAGTACTCGTTTTACGCTGGAATTTCCAATACAGTAAATGAAAATATGGGAGGACTTATTGACTTTATTATTCCTGTGAAGATGTTTGAATCCTACGAGTTTATATCAGTTATAATTGTGGCCATATTCTTTATTATTGTTGGCCGTTTAATAACAAAATCGCAGAAGCACTATATAAATACGATTGTAATGTACAGTATTTTCTTTGCTTTTATTGTTTCATTTTTTACATATCATTTATCGATAAATTATTCAATTCAACACGAAGAGGTGAATAATCCACAGGGTTTCTTTGCTGGCTTTAAACTAATTCAAACGTTTTTCATAAGTTTATTATACGCCGGATTGACAGGGTTTATCGGTGCATATTCGAGAAAGCTTTTCTGAAGGAGGATAATATGAATAATACGGTGGAAGATAAACGAACTGTTCAAGACCTGACGGCTGCCAAAACCAAAGTTCTGGTTGAATTGGGGCAGGAAGTCTATTTAGCTTATCGACGTGGTGACAAATTTACGTCAATCTTAGATGAGAAAGGTGAGCTTTTAAAAGAGCTGGATAAAAAAATTCATTCGATTATAAGTCAGAAGAAACCGGAAGCAGTCGATATGATGGAATGCTCATGTGGTGCTGCACTTACAGAGGATGATTTATTCTGCCAGCAATGCGGTAAAAAGACAGATATGCCTGATATTGATTATGAAGAAACTTCATTATGCTACCGTTGTGATAATGAAGTTCCAGCTAACGCTAAATATTGTAATGTTTGTGGTGTGAAAATATAGTAAAAAGCCTACTCAATAAATTGAATAGGCTATATACTATTTCACAGCTTTCAGTAATTCAGTTACTTTTCCCACGGTAAAGGCGCTACCACCTTGTTTTTCTGTGTTTTCAATCATCATCGATATTAGTATGTCCTGATTTTTAGTCGGGTAGCCCACAAACCAGCCATTTTCTGGACCAGATTCCTCACCTGATTTCTTAAGTTCGGCTGTTCCAGTCTTACCAGAGATCGCTAAGTCGTCAATATGTGCACCTTTAGCTGTTCCATTTGGTGCGGCAACCACATTACGAAGTGCTTCTTGTATAAGTGTGGCTTGCTCACCGGTTATCAATTTTTCCTGCCAAACCTGGCTTTTTTCTGCATCGGCAAGGATTGTAGGCTTAAGCAGGTTACCTTTATTTAAAAATGGAGTATAAGCCATAGCCAAATGGAGTGCGCTCATCTGGATTTCTCCTTGCCCGTAACTTGTATCAGCAAGTAAAACCTCATCATTAAGTTTTCCATTGGATGAAATAGTCGATGTTTCAATCGGATATTCAAATGGAAAGTCTTTAGCAAACCCAAATTGCTGTAACCCATTCACATATTTTTCGCTACCCATTTCTACTGCCTTCTTAGCAAAATAGATATTATCTGAGCGAACCAGTGCATTTGTAACATCTACAGGTCCATTAGACTCTGATACACGGCGAACTTGATAATTTCCCCAGCCTTCACCATTGCTCCATGTTAGACCATTAATTTCGATGCCTTCACCAGGAATAATACTTTCATTATTTAGACCGATAGCCGCAGTTACCGGTTTAAACGTAGATCCAGGTGCATAGGTAGATGTGAAGCGATTTAATAATGGTTGCTTAGGATTATTTTGCAATTCATCTCGTCTTGATTGAGAGATTCCAAATCCCATTTCATTAGAATTAAATGAAGGACTGCTCACTAATGCCAATGTTTCTCCTGTTTTTGGATGAATTGCAGCTGCTGTTCCAGCTTTGCCATCATAGCTTTCATAGATTTTCATTTGTAAATCAGCATCAATTGTAGTTACGACATCTTCACCATTTTTAACTGGTTTCTCAGCCAGGATAGTATCTTCTTCATTTTCTTTCGATACAGTTATTTCAACGCCTGCTTCGCCACGAAGTTTGTCTTCATATAGTAACTCAAGACCGCGTTTACCAATGATGTCGTTAGCACTGTAGGCACCAGAGTCCATTTCCTCCAACTCTTCCGCAGTTACGGGACCTGTGAACCCGACAAGGTGGCCTAATGATTCACCATACGGATAAACACGGCCGGTTACTTTACGCTCGGTTACGCCACTAACTTCCCATAACTGATTAAGCGTTTGTTCTGCTGATTTAGGTACTTTTTTAAGTGGAACAAATAAATCTGGTTCCACCCACCCAGCATCTAGGTTTTTATTTATCGATTCAATAGACATTCCCAATAAGTCAGAGATCTTCTGTTTTGCTTTTTCAGGATTAGAACCTAATTTTCCTGGAACGATGCCGACGTTATGAACGGTATCATTTAAGGCTAGTGGCAATTGATTCCGATCGAGTATTTCACCCCGTTCAGGTTTTATATTGGATAGACCAATTTCACCACCATCTTTTATTGCTGGGAAGATAAAGCCTGGGTCCCATTTTACAAACCAATTAGCATTTTCTTCTTCTCCTTCTACAATAAGTGTTGCTTTATAATCAAATGTAATAGGGCCTGCAATGGTTTCCATTTCGACTGTGAAAGGAAATTGAGCTGTTCCTTTTTCCATTGCTGTTTCCATTTTTTCTTCAGATAATTTGTCATACGTAATGTTTAGATTATCAATGTTTAAATCTTCATAAATATTTTTATATCGTTCAACGTAGTCTTCTTTCGCATATTTTTCAGTTGAAGTAGTAGTACTCATATTGTACATCTCGTTAAATTCCTGCTCATTCCAATGTTTCACATATTGATCAAAGCGATCTTGTGGTGTGACCTTATCATTAGAACACGCAGCAACAAGAACTAACAATACAATAGGAATTAAAGCGATTATTTTTTTCATAATGACCCCCTCAATCTTCTATAAACTCTAAATTAATCATACCACTTTCCATATACAAAAACATGTATATAAAAGCAAAAAGCCATCATTGGATGACTTACTTCGCTTTCATGTGCTCTTGTATTTCAGTTTGAACACGGTTCATTTCCTCATCGGGAACAATATAGTACCAAATATTTTCAATCATTTGACCACTGCCACTTATCTCCATAGTATCGATGTTGTTTCGTGTTTGACGATAATCTGAAAACAGTGTTTGCATTTGATCCATGTTAAGGTCGGTTTTTACATTACCCCCAAGAATTCCTAGAATGTCAGTAATTTTCGTAATGCTTGAGAAACTGGCAGCTTCACCGATAGCGGCTTTAATAACACTACGCTGGCGTTCATTACGCCCGATGTCTCCTCTTGGATCCCCTTTACGCATGCGAATGTATTTCAGTGCTTCTTCACCGTTCAGGTTAATTTCACCTGCAGGGAAGTCTACTCCACCCTGTGAAAATGCTCGATCATTTGTAATCGTTACGCCACCTAAAGCATCAATACCTTGTTTGAAACCTTCCATATTAACTTTTACATAGAAGTGTATAGGTACATCAAAATTCTTCTCCACAGTCTGTAGGGATAATCCAACACCTCCGAATGCATAAGCATGATTAATTTTATCCATTCCACGATTAGGAATATCTACGTAAGTATCACGTGGTATACTCAACATTTTCATTGAATTTATTTGAGGATTTAATGACATTAATATCATTGTATCTGAACGGCCTTTATCATTTTCCCGTTCGTCTACTCCAAGTAATAGAATATTTATGGAGTTGTTTTTATTAAAAAGTGAATTAAGTTCTTTTTGGCGATCCGGATTTTCATCCCGTGCAAGTGGTTCATGCATAACATCAACGGTATCTCCGACCTTATCGTAAATATAGAATAAATAAGTACCAACAATTAATAGTAAAGCGACAATGACACCGCCTACCCAATATGGCCATTTACGTTTCTTTTTTTCATTTCGTTTTTCAATTCTTGAATCCACAAGTTATTCTCCTCTGTCGTTTCAGAAATAAAATAATCAAATATAAGATAAATTATATCGAAACAAGTCATTTTAGTCTATTATTCTTTTATAATTGGTAAAGCTGTGATGACGTAGCGTTCTGGTGAGTTGCCAACAAATGAGAATGGATAACACGTCGTCACGGTCAATACTTCTTCTGGTGATGTTGAAACAATTATTGAGCGGTCTTCTGCATCAACAATCTCTGTGTTTACAATTTCATAGGAAAAGTTACCATATTCTAATTGTAACGTTAATGTGTCACCAAGTTCTAGTTCTCCCATTCTGCGAAACACTGTGTCACGGTGACCTGATAAGACAATTTGATCATTTTGCGTTGGAAATGCTGTACCTGCATAATGGCCAACTCCTTTTTCAAGTTCATCTTCGTCGGTTCCTTCTACAATGGGCAAATCTGCATCAAGTTGTGGTATATGTAATATTCCTACAGTTTCTCCAATAGAATGAGAAATGTTCTCCACTATAGTAGTAGACGTTTTTGCGGTGTCAGATGTTTCATAATTTTGTTCTGCGATTATAGTTTGAGCTTCTTCAAGACTGTTTTCTTGTGCATGTTTTGTTCCGAGCCATTGGTATCCTCCAATTGATATGGTAACAAAACCTATTGCTAATAGTACTAAAGCGAGCTTCTTCATTTTTGCCTCCATTAAAAGATGACTTATATTGAATATAAGCCTATATCGAAAAGTTTTCAATAGCAGAAATGATTCAAATGACCTATATCGATAAAAAATTTTCAGAAAATTACAAAACTAGTTGAATTATGACAAAACAAGACACCCAAAAACCCCCATAAATATAGTATAGTAGTCATTATAAAATGATGGTTCCTCAGAAAATAGCAAACTTATTGAAAAATGGGGGCGCAAAGTCACGGGTCTAAAGCTTTATAGCTATGGCGGCTGGACTGCCTGGGAATTTAAATGGGGGACGGATAGGGATGATAAATGTAAAAAAGAACAGAGAGATTGATTATGAGTGGCTGGAACTGATGAAAGAGGCGAAAACTATCGGGTTAACTTTGGAGGAGGTTAGGTTGTTTTTGGCAGGAATTAAACAAAATGAATAAATAATTAAAAAAATTCTTGTGCTTTATATAGAACCATACACCTTTTTGTGTTATAATTTTTTTGAAAGAAGGTGTATTACTTGATCGGTGAAAAAATAAAGCAACTACGTCAAGAAAAAAAGATGTCGATTTCTGAACTCGCAGATAAAGCTGGTGTAGCCAAATCCTATTTAAGCTCTATTGAACGAAGCCTTCAAACTAATCCATCGATCCAGTTTATTGAAAAAATTAGTTCAGTACTGGGAGTCCCAGTGAATGAGTTGATATTAGAAGATAAATGGAAAGAGACAGAGGAACAATTAGATGGCGAGTGGTTGAAAATTGTTCAGGAAGCAATGGATTCGGGTGTCTCAAAAGAGCAATTTAAAGAGTACCTTGAGTTTACTAAGTGGCGAAAAGAACAGGATAAATAAGTGCTGACCGTAAAGCTAATGGCTTGCGGTTTTTTATTTTGCAAACAGAAATACTTTTTTACAGCTTAAGTGCAACAATGAGCTTTTATAAGAATCCCTTTTAACGATAAGTCGATGTAAGCAACAGATTATATAAAAATTTCATGTAACAAACGGATTGTTCAATCGTTTAATTATATAGAAGGGGGTGGGAGTTGATTGAAAAAATCCATATTTACAGATTTGTTTGAGGCATATCAACTTCCACTGTACCGTTATTTATTGCAGATGAGCCGAAATAAACAGGTTGCTGAAGAGCTTTTGCAGGAGACGTTTTATCGGGCGATGATTTCGTTAGAGGTGAAAAATATGGCACAGGCAAAAGCGTGGCTTTTTAAGGTAGCTCGTAACCTTTACATCGATTGGACAAGAAAGTCGAAGTCAGAACAGCGTATGGTGGAACGAATTCAACTAGAACGTACTGACAATGACAGTATCGGTAATCCTGAGGCACAGCTGGAGAACCTTACGAAACAAGAGCATATTGAAGAGGTTCTAAGCAGATTGCCTGAACGAATGCGTACCATTCTTTACATACGTGAAATTCAAGGTTTTACATATCAGGAAGTTGCTACGGCTATGAATCTATCACTTAGTCAGGTTAAAACAACGCTGTTCCGTGCGAGGAAAAAGTTTCGGTATTATGATCAGCTGCTGAAGGGAGGATGCTCAGATGAAAGATGATAATGTTTTGGAAGGTTGGGAAGAGAAAGACCAAGCTAATTTAGATAAAAAGAGCGCGAGAAGGATGGTGTGGCGAACAAGACTATCAATTGGATTTACTGTTATTAGAACAATTCTGCTTATTTTTCTGATTTATATAGCTTATATGATTCCTGTGGGCATGTATTATGATATGTCAGGCAAACAAGGAGAATTTGATAGGATTATAACAACACTTATTGAAACAAGGTATCCTGGGGTGGAAGTGAATCACATGTTCAGTAATCATGCGGGAATTAATTCTTTCCTGACACAGTCAACCACATTAAAGCTTTACCGTAATGTCGGGGAGTGGGATGTGGTTATTGGTGAAGTTCAAGCGGAAAAGCATTTGTTTGGCAAGGTGAGTTACTCGTTAAATTTTGATGAAAAATATTTAAATGAGAACAAAGTCCGCAATTTTGCCATACCACCGAAGATACTAGGAAGGGAAAGTTCGAATGCAGAGTCAGGGAGTAAAGAACATTTGAGAAAGCAGCTAACGAAAATAGATGATGGTCATGTTGCCCAAGCGCAATTTTCTGTAAAAACACCAATGAAATCCAGAGCATTATTAGATAAGCTAGAAGCATATGACATCCAGGTTTACCGCATGCCAGTTTATGGTGGCGAGTTAACAGAATTTGAGACATCTAGCCATGGAAGTGGTCAATTAACATTTGTCCAGTCCCTATTGCTAAGGCCTCAAATTACTTATGATGATAAGAACAGGCATTCATCCTCTGTTAGTCCTCTTAATAAAGTAACGATAGAACAATCAATTGATCAATTTTACGAGGATATTAAGTGGCTTACTGAAAATGGGAATTACAGTGGTAAAGATATTGATCAAAAGCGTCTGAAGTATTTACGGGAAAATGGAATAAAGGTATATGGTGCTGTCGTGACTGGGCCAATTCGTGAGATTGAAAAATTACTGGATGAGGAACAATTCCATCAGTTTTACTTAGGCGGAGTTGAAGTGTGGAACTGGTATGAGAATTAAGGTGAATTTATTATGAAAAAATATTTCTTTTGGCTGCTTCCGATTAGTTGGATGGGGATAATTTATTATTCCTCAGCACAGCCTTATGAAGATCAGGATGTTAAGCCGCTTTTGACAAATATGGTTGATTTATCCTTTTTAACGCCTTTCGTTGATTGGATATCTTTTACCTATCATCATTCAGAGGTAAGTGTCGCAGTATTGGGGACAGCGGGTTTCGTTGAGTTCTTCCTGCGAAAAGGCGCACATGTTGGAGTATTCTTTGTGCTGATGTGTTTATTTTATATCGCTTTGAACAGATCATGTGATATGAAGTTCCGTTCACTTATTACAATATCGTTTTGCTTAACAGTTACATATGCTGGATTAGACGAATTCCATCAAGGGTTCACAGCTAATCGAACACCGTATATAGGTGATGTTGTTCTGGATGGAGTCGGCGCTGCATTAGCCACTATATGTTTAATGTTGGTTAAATGGATAACAGCCACAAAATAAATCCTGAGACGAATAATTTATAAAAAAGTTCAATAGCCGACATTATTCGACAACATAACTGTTTTAAGCATGGTATAATAGTCTTGCATTTTGACAAAAGGCGGTATAAAAATGGTAGAACAGGAACGATATAAAAATATGCTGAAAAGGATGATAGACGAAACGGAGAATTTTAAATTTCAATCATCCGAGGAACTGATACAGGCGTTAATCCAAGAATTAACAAATGGAAAAACGAATACGAACAAAGTGTCAAATTGAATCTATAAACTACATTGCTATTTTAGCGAATGTAGTTTTTCTTTTAAGGGTTGATTCAATTTCATGATTCAAAAATCAAGCAGTAATACCAATCTATTTGTAAATGTGCTAGGCTTGTTGATTTCCGTTGCAGGCTGGCGCTTTCCTCAGACATGGCTTGATCCTCATCGTGCTATCGCAAATGATTTTTAATAAGCCTTTTAATTTTTAGCGGACACAGGAGACGCTATTTCTTTAAAAAATCGTCATTTCGAAGTTATCCGGACACAGAAGCCCTTATTTTACATATATCATGGTTAATAGAGGGGATTTGTAACAAATAAGGTCCCTGATGTCCGAAAACATCACCATTTTCCTAGATTTCTGTCAAATAAGGTCGCTGGTGTCCGCAAAACCTGTATGAAGTGAAAACACCTCTCTAATTCGATTACAAATCCAATCCATTTACATGATAGCTGGCGGCAGCACACTCGGCAGCCATGTTGGTTCTTAACTGCATAAGTGCAACTAAGCTTATCTATATTAAGGATTCGATAAGGCAAGTTTTCTAATAGTGGTTGGTTTCTAGACAGGTGCATTATTGGTATGCTACCTTAAAGATTAGCAAATACAAAGGGCTGATGAATATATGAAGCGTTCGTTATTTATAAAAAATGCCACTATATTTACTGAATCAGAAGGCATTGTTAAAGGTTCAATACTTTTAGAGGATAGTAAAATAAAAGAAATACATAATAAAGTGAAAGCAACACCTCCAGAAAATGCGCAAATCATCGATGGGCAAGGATTAAATCTTATACCCGGATTCATCGATGGACACATTCATGGTGCGGCAGGCGCAGACGTGATGGATTCAACTGAGGAAGCATTGGATACGATGGCAGAAGTTTTACCAAAAGAAGGTACGACCAGTTTTTTAGCAACAACTATTACACAATCCCCTGAAAGTATTGATGATGCTTTACGAAATGTAGCGGAATATACATCTAAGTGTGGACAAGCGGAAGTTATGGGTGTTCATCTTGAAGGCCCCTTTATTGAAAAAAGTAAAAAAGGTGCACAGCCACTTGAATATATTATGAAGCCGGATATTGGGCAGTTTAAAAAATGGCAACAGTTGTCAGGGAATAAAATTGAAACAATTACACTTGCCCCTGAACATGATGAGGATGGCACATTTATTAGGTCCCTATACGAGTCAGGTGTAAACGTTTCAGCAGGGCATACAGGGATAGGATTTGAAGGAATGAAAACAGCGGTTGATCATGGGGTTCGTCAGGTAACACACATCTGTAATGCAATGACAGGGATACATCATCGTGATATAGGTGTCGTAGGTGCTGCATTTCAACTGGAAGAATTACGTGCTGAGTTAATTGCTGATGGAATTCATGTATCACCCGAAATGCTTCAGCTCATTTATTCAAATATGGGAAGTGAACGTTTAATTCTGATTACGGATGCAATGCGCGCAAAATGCTTGCATTCTGGTGCATATGAGTTAGGCGGACAACCTGTGAATGTAACAGAGGACCGAGCTGTTCTCGGTGATGGGACACTTGCTGGGAGTATACTAAAAATGTATCAAGGTGCCCAGCAAATGCTTCAATTAAAGGATGTATCAATTAAGAATGTGATTGAAATGGCTTCTTCCAATCCGGCAAAACAACTGGGTATTTTTGACAAAAAAGGGAGCGTTAAAGTTGGAAAGGATGCAGATCTTTTACTCGTAGATGATGATTTACAGATTAAATATACGATTTGCCGCGGAGAAATTGCGCACAAGGAGGAATAGACTGAATGGAAATTGTTAAAGTGAGAAATTATGATGAGATGAGCGAGAAGGCTTGTGATCTAATAGTTGAGAAGGTAAATAAACTGGATAATCCTGTATTGGGCCTTGCGACTGGTTCAACTCCAGAGGGAATGTACCAGCAGATGATTGATTCATATCAAAAAAATAAGGTTTCTTTTACAAAAACGACAACTTTTAACTTAGATGAATATGTTGGTCTGGCAGGAAACAACCCTAATAGTTATCGTTTTTACATGAATGAAAAGTTGTTTAAGCATATTGACTTACCTGACAATCGTGCTTTTTTGCCTACCGGTGATTCCGATGATCTGCAAAAGGAATGTCGGGATTATGAAACTTTAATGTATAAAGCTGAGTACATCGATGTACAGGTCTTGGGATTAGGCTTGAATGGTCATATTGGATTTAATGAGCCTGGAACTGCTTTTGACAGTCGTACACATATTGTAGATTTGGATGAGACTACCCGTAAAGCTAATGCCCGCTTTTTTGACTCATTGAATGATGTGCCAGAAAGAGCCATCACGATGGGCATTGAAACAATTATGGAGAGTAAAAAAATACTTCTGCTAGTCTCTGGTGAAAAGAAGGCAGAAGCTGTTTACAGACTGGTATATGGTGAAACTTCTGAGGAATTCCCGGCATCCATACTCCAGAAGCATGAAAATGTCATACTGATTGCAGATGAAGGGGCACTGTCAAAGCTTTGAGACAATGCCCCTTTTTCCACCTGAAATAGAGGATTTCAACTGTACTAAACATCAGTCTCCACATATGCTGTTCCTTTTGATTCAAATGTAGCTTGATTGCTAGTGAGATCAGTAATCCATTCACGGAAGTTCGTTTCTTCGCCATCTCTCACATATACAAGAAATTCCACTTGTTCAAGATAATTAATGGAATCCAAAACATGATCAGAGTTACGTAAAACATTTTCCAGTTTGCCTAGTAAGGAATAGCTAACAACAATGGACAGGCCTTGCATTAGTTTGCGTTCCACTACTCCAGCAGCAGCTATTGCTTGCGATGTAGTACTGCCATATGCTCGGATTAAGCCGCCAGCTCCGAGTTTTACACCACCAAAGTATCTAGTCACAACGATAACAGTGTCTTTTAAGTTCTGTTTTTTTAACACTTCCAGCATGGGTACACCTGCAGTACCACTAGGTTCACCATCATCATTGGCTTTTTGTATTTGATTATTCTCACCAATCATGTATGCTGAACAATTATGGTTTGCGTCATGGTGCTTTTTTTTAATTTCCTGAATAAAGGATTGAGCAACTTCTTCTGTTTCTACTCGCTTTACATAGCCAATAAAACGTGACTTTTGAACGACTAGCTGATAGATTCCTTCATTTTTTACGGTAAAATAATTCGATAACATCTTGCTTTTAACCTCCTGACAATCCATTATTATAAGTAGGGATATAATTTGACCTATAATTAAAGGATAAACTTTCCTTAAAGTATGCTAAAAGACCCTATAAAAAAAATAATTCATTTCGAATAATTATATCATAGGTTGGTGGAACAAGATGGTTCAAAAAATGGAAGAGAAAGCATTGGATTATGTTATCGATGAAATGATTGATGTTGTTCAAAAAAGTAAAGATGAAATTTTTAACATAAGCGAAGAAGCCCGAGACGAGCATGAAAATTTACTTAGAGAATTAAAAGAAACGAAAGAAAAAGTCATCGAGCATATAAATGATGGGGACGCATTGGAACAGAAGGTAAAGTATTCCAGACAGAGGCTTTCCGAGGTGAGTAAGTACTTTGATCGCCATTCGGAGAGTGAAATACGAGCAGTTTATGAAAACACACACATGATGCAAACAGAGCTTGCTATGTTACGCCAAGAAGAGAAAGGGCTACGCGATCGCCGAGATGATCTCGAGCGACGCTTACTTACATTGGATCAAACCATCGAGCGTGCTGAAGGATTAGCTAGTAAAATATCAGTTATTCTCACTTATCTAAATGACGATTTTAAACAAGTTAATGAAATGATTGAAGAGGCTAAAGAAAAGCAGGAGTTTGGCTTGAAAATCATTGAAGCCCAAGAAGATGAACGTCGGAAAATATCCAGGGAAATTCACGATGGACCCGCACAGATGCTGGCAAACATCTTGCTTCGTTCAGAGCTAGTGGATCGCACATTTCGTGAGGGAACGGTTGACGATGCGTTAAAAGAAATTAAAAGTGTGCGAAAAATGATTCGTTCATCTTTATATGAAGTAAGACGCATTATTTATGATTTGCGCCCAATGGCGTTGGATGATTTAGGACTAATACCTACAATAAAAAAATATGTTGCTACAATTGCCGATTATAATGATACAGAAATCGAGTTTTCATCGATGGGCTTTCAAAAACGATTAAATCAAAAATACGAGATTGCTTTTTTTCGGTTAGTACAGGAATCCATTCAGAATGCCATTAAGCATGCAGATGCTACTTTGATAAAGGTGAAGTTAGAGGTTGGAACTAAGGATTTACTAATGGTAATTAATGATAACGGTAAAGGTTTCGATCCAGCATTAAAACGAGATAAATCGTTTGGATTAATTGGCATGAGGGAACGTGTCGAAATGTTGAATGGTAAGCTGACAATAAACTCTACAATTGGTGAAGGCACAAAAATTATGATTAAAGTTCCATATGAACTTTCATGAAAAGATTTACTAATTTCAATCTATTCAAGTATAATAGATTTAAACCGATATAAAAATAAAGTACGAAATCAGACTACCATTGAAACGTAATAGGGTATATATAAATAAATAGCTATTAATCTAGGAGGAACAAAATCGATGAATATGAAACAAACAAAAATTGTATTAATTGATGACCACAAATTATTTCGTGAAGGTGTAAAGCGAATCCTTGAATTTGAACAATCATTTGAGGTTGTTGCAGAGGGTGATGATGGTCTTGTTGCTTCTTCTTTAGTTAAAGAACACAATCCTGATGTTGTATTGATGGATATCAATATGCCTACAATGAATGGTGTGCAGGCAACTGCAGATCTCGTGAGACATTTTCCAAACACGAATGTTATTATACTTTCCATTCATGATGATGAAAGCTATGTTACGCATGCATTGAAAACAGGTGCACAAGGATATTTACTGAAGGAAATGGACTCAGATTCGTTAATCGAAGCTATTAAAGTAGTTAGTGAAGGGGGTTCCTACCTCCATCCGAAAGTGACCCACAACCTAGTCCAGGAATATCGTCGCCTAGCTCAGGAAAATGTTTCTAATGTGGCAGAAAATGCTATCGAGTATCATAAACCGCTTCATCTGCTTACAAGACGAGAGTGTGAAGTATTGCAGCTTCTTGCAGATGGGAAAAGTAATCGAGCTGTTGCGGAAACATTATACATTAGTGAAAAGACGGTGAAAAACCATGTCAGTAACATTCTGCAGAAAATGAGCGTAAACGACCGAACGCAGGCAGTTGTATCAGCAATTCGCAAGGGTTGGGTAGAAGTACAATATTAGTATTTGTTCCTTTAAATTTTGATAGATATCTATACTCTGTTGCTTTTTAAGTAACAGAGTATTTTTTTGCCTTAAAAGACAGTATAATTGCTTTCTTACTTGTATAAGTAAAATAAGAATTTCGTTATTAAATTTTGGCAGTAAGTTAAGTTTTCTAATGTTTTTATATTTCTGGTGCAAATTTATTTTCCTTCATGTAAAATAAATTATAGTACAAGTTAGAAGAGGAGAAGGTAGACAATGAAAGTCGCTGTAATGACTGATAGTACGGCATATATATCTGATTCACTGAAAGATAAGCATAATATTCATGTCGTCCCGTTAAGTGTCATGTTTGAAAATACAACGTACCGTGAGTCAATAGATATTACAACAAATGAATTTTACCAGAAGGTCAAGGAATCGGAGAGCCTGCCAAAAACCTCACAGCCTTCAATCGGGGCTGTTGCAGATAAATTCGAAGAACTTGCTAAGGATTACGATGCAGTTATAGCCATCCATTTATCGAGTGGAATTAGTGGGACATACCAAACTGTTGTCAGTGGCGGAGAGATGGCTAAAGGAATAGAAGTTTATCCGTTTGATTCGGAGCTCAGCGCCATGGCACAGGGTTTTTATGTGCTGGAAGCGGCAGAAATGGCTGAGGCTGGAAAAGCACCCGAAGAAATTATCCATCGTCTCGAAGAAATTAAACAAAGTATTCGGGCATATTTTATGGTGGATGATTTAAGTCATTTGCAGCGCGGTGGTCGTTTAAATGGCGCACAGGCAATCGTTGGAAGTTTACTGCAGGTTAAACCAGTTCTTCATTTTGTTGATAAAAAGATCGTTCCTTTTGAAAAAATTCGCACACGAAAAAAGGCATTAAATCGAATTATTGGTATGCTTGAGGATGATGCTAAGCAAGGTAAAAACCTAAAGGTAGCTTTCATTCACGCTAATGATGAGCAAGGCGCAATTGATTTAAAAAATAGTATGGATTCTATGTATCCAAATATTGATAGTATGATAAGCTACTTCGGTCCTGTAATCGGCACACACCTTGGTGAAGGTGCCATTGGCGTTAGTTGGTATAAGAAATAATAATTTATTTCATAGCTGCCAGTCTCCTCGACTGGTAGGCTCTTATTCCGCTTTATCCTCTAAAGAAGGAGTGTTAGTCCATGTTTTACAACCCCGACAATGAATCTATCAACCGCTATTCAGGAAAACTTTTATTAAGAAGAGAAATCCCTGTAGATGAAGCCACATTTAAGCAACTTCTTCATAGTTCTTTCTTCACACCTAGGTCTTCGATAAAAAAGAAATATTATCAATATCAGTGTCAGCGATGTGGTAACTGTAAACGGTCTTTATTCGGTAGTATCCCCTGTAACAATTGCGAAAAAACACATTTATATTGCCGAAAATGCATTGAAATGGGACGTGTAATGGAATGTGAACCGTTATATGAATGGACTGGTCCAAAGGTTAAATGGCCTGCTCATATTAATGCATGTACATGGAAAGGAGAACTAACAGAAGTACAGCAAAAGGCTGCTGACCGTATTACAGAAGCAATTTGCAATAAAGAGAATGAATTACTTGTATGGGCTGTTTGTGGTGCAGGTAAGACAGAAATGCTTTTTCCAGGAATCGCCGAGTCGTTAAAGCGTGGTAAGCGTATTTGTGTCGCTACACCACGAACAGATGTCGTGCGTGAATTGCTGCCAAGGCTACGTGAAGCTTTTTCAGGTACCTATGTCCAAGGTCTTTATGGTGGTAGCCGTGAGACTGATGGAGCAGCTCAACTCGTAATTGCAACAACACACCAGCTGTTACGGTTTAAGAATGCCTTTGATGTCATCATCATTGATGAGATTGATGCATTTCCATATCATGCCGATAAATCCCTTTCGTATGCTGCTAATCGTTCAAAAAGAGAAGATTCAAATACGACCATTTATCTAACTGCAACTCCACGACAGAAACATCAAATTCTAATTGCCCACAAGAAACTCCAGCATATATTCGTTCCAAGTCGTTTTCATGGCTATCCATTGCCAGTACCTGCTTTTCATATGTGCTATTCTTTGCAAAAGGATATGAAAAGCTTCCAGCCCCCAAAACCTTTTTTCAAATGGTATGCTCACCGGAAAACTCCAGATCACCAATTATTAATCTTTGTACCAACAATTATACTCGCAGAAAAACTGTACAAGAACCTGCTACAAATACTAGATGATAATGTAGTCGCTGTTCATGCATCTGACAGTAATCGCGAAGAAAAAATCCGGCAATTTAGAAATAAACAAATTAGGATATTAGTTACAACAACTATTTTGGAACGTGGTGTGACGTTTCCAGCGGTTGATGTGGTGGTATTTGATGCGGGCCATACAGTCTTTGATGAGGCAGCGCTAGTTCAAATAGCAGGAAGAGCAGGCAGAAGTCCTAAGGATCCGACAGGGGAAGTGGTCTTTTTTCATAATGGTAAAACAGAAGCAATGGTACAAGCGGTCCGTTCCATTCAAACGATGAACAAACGGGGAGGATTTCGTTAAGATGAATTGTCTATGGTGTGATGCTGAAATTATTCCCGAAATAAATTGGGAAAACTTGTTTACTTTATCCAAACCGAAGAATTTATGTTCAGATTGTGAGAAGAAGTTCTCTATATTGGAAGGAAAGCGATGCAGAAAATGCAGCCGCACTAGTGAAGAGCCATTTTGTTTAGATTGCAAAAGATGGGACGTACATGGGGAAAATGACGATCCACTAGTATTGAATTTCTCGGTTTTTAATTATAACGAGCAGATGCAGGATATGATCTCAAGGTGGAAATATCGTGGGGATTATTGTATTGGTAATTCTTTTAAAAGGTATTATACAAAAGCATTTGATCAGGAATTTACTTATTTACCAAAAGATACAATTGCTGTTCCAATCCCTTTAAGCGATGAGCGTATGAAGGAACGAGGGTTTAACCAGTCACTGCAGCTCGCAAGTTTCTTACCACTAGAAACTTGCGAATTGCTTACCCGTGTTCATGGTGAAAAACAATCCAAAAAAACACGAAAAGAACGTATCTCGACGTTGAATCCATTTAAAATAATGAAAACTATAAACAAACCAGTCATTCTTACCGATGATATATATACAACAGGGTCTACGTTGCGTCATGCTGCATCGCTATTAAAGGAGAAGGGATGCCCAACAGTTTATGCCCTGACACTAGTTCGTGGGTAGCGGATGGTGTTATTATATAATAGGGGGGGAGTTACAATGGCTGAACTAGCAAATTGCTCTCGCTGCCAGGCGGTTTTTGTGAAAACTATTCGAGATGTTTGTCAATCATGCTATAAAGAAGAAGAAAGAGCATTTGAAACAGTATACCGTTTTTTAAGTGTACGAAAAAACAGAGAAGCAACGATGATGGAGATTGTTAAGGCTACAGAGGTGAATGAAAATCTCATTATTAAATTCATTAAAGAAAAGCGATTGCGAACATCACAGTTTCCAAAATTAGCCTATCCATGTGAACGATGTGGCGTTGATATAATTCATGGAAGATTGTGCGGCGATTGTTCTGATGATATTAAAAGTGGTTTAGAGTATTATGATAAAATGGAAAGTCAAGCAAACGAGAAGGAAGAAAAGGCAAATATTTACTATACATATGAGAACCGTAAAAAATAATCGCATATAGCTTTAAGAAACATAAAATCTGCCGATATAAAAAGTAAGATATATATATACATGAATTGATAATATAATGAATTGTAACCGAAAAAATGAGGTGATTTAATGAAAATTAATGGTCCAAACCAAACAAATTTTAACCCATATAAAAATCAACTGCAAAAACAGATGGACTACTCCAAAGATATCAATAAAAAAGATCAGCTCGAAATCTCGAATCAAGCTAAGGAAATGCTTCAAAATGAGAAACCAAGTGAGAAACGTGCCGCATATGTTCAAAACATTAAAGATGCAGTAGATGCTGGAGAATATCAAGTCAATCATGAGAAAACAGCACAAAAAATGGTTGATTTCTGGTCGAAGCAATAGTAAAGGAGGACATCAAATTGTCCGTTCAACCGATAATACAATCATTGGAAAAATTGATTGGTCTGCATGAATCACTCCTTGAGATTTCTAAGCAGAAAACAGCAGTTGTGAAAGAGGGTTCCGTCGAGAGCCTACAACCCCTTCTTTTGAAAGAGCGCAAACATGTCCAAGCGTTAGAACAAGCTGAGGTTAAGCGTCAAAAAGAAGTTGAGGACTGGGTTGCCCAGCACAATGCTAATCTGGAAAATGCAACTATCACTGGTATTCTTGAGGTTATAAATGATGAACAAACCAAAAATGAATTGGAACAAATAACAATTACATTAACTAAAACAATTACTGAATTAAAACAGCAGGAGCAACTGAATCAATCGCTAATCCAGCAATCAATGCAATTTGTCGAACTATCGCTCAACATGATGAAACCCTCTATTCGTAATCTGAACTACGGTGGAAACAAATCATCTGATTCTGCAGAGCGTTCTGTTTTCGATTCAAAAGCATAAACAGGAGCGAATAACGATCGGAGGGAGTAAGCAATGAGTACTTTTCATGGGTTAGAAATGGCTAAGCAAGCTTTATCTGCACAGCAATCAGCACTATATACAACTGGACACAATATCTCCAATGCAAATACAGAAGGGTATTCCAGACAGCGTGTAAATTTTGAAACGACATCACCATTTCCAGCTGCTTCACGGAATCGTCCGGAGATACCTGGTCAAATGGGTACAGGTGTGGAAGCTGGGTCGGTACAACGGGTCCGAAATCAATTTCTGGATTATCAATATCGTGCAGAAAATAGTAAATCCCATTATTGGGACACAAAAGCAGATGCTCTTAGTAAGATGGAAGGGCTGCTGAATGAACCATCTGAGAATGGATTGAATAAAACGATGGACAAGTTTTGGCAATCACTTCAGGATTTATCGGTTAACCCCGAAAATACTGGGGCACGATCTGTTGTCGCACAAAGAGGGCTTGCAGTAGCAGAAACCTTTAACTATATGTCTGATTCATTAGGAACGATGCGAACTGATTTGAAGGATCAAATTGATGTTAAAGTCAAAGACGCGAACTCTATTTCTGACCAGATCAATTCATTGAATAAACAAATTAAGAATATAGAGACACACGGTTCCTTGGCAAATGACCTTTATGATGAGCGTGACCGTTTAGTTGATGAGTTATCAGGAATCGTTAATATCGAGGTGTCCTATTCAAAAAGCAGCGATGCCGCTCTTGACACTGCAGATGGATTGGCAACTATTAAACTTGCAGATGAAAGTGGCAAACCACTGGGTTCAACTCTGGTTAATGGTGATTTATCACAAGGTGATCTGAGTTTTAATGAAATAAACGTTAAGGTAACAGATGACGCTGTTGAAACAATCAGTGCTGATGGCGAAACCTATACAGCAACAGAATTCACTTCACAAGGATCACTTAAAGGGTTTATTGAATCATATGGTTTTACGGATGGCGTAGATAATGCAGGTAATACTGTTGTTAAAGGTGAATACCCTGATATGCTGGCAGATTTGGATAAAATGGCTAAAGCATTTGCTGATGAATTCAACGATGTTCATAATGATGGTGCGAATTTAAATGGAGAACAGGGTACCGCTCAATTTTTTCAAAATGCGGATGATGAAACTGCTGCCAATATAACAGCTGGAAATATCACCGTGAGTGAAACGATATTGAATAATCCAGATGAAATAGCTGCGAGTAATGGTGGTGGTTCTGGAAATGGCGAAAATGCTTCCGATTTAGCTGATATATTTGATGCAGAAAATGGCGATCTAGATAATGCTTCTGTTAGAAGTTACTATGAATCTATTATTGGTGATATGGGTGTAAACGCTCAAAAAGCTAATAGTATGGTAGAAAACTCTGGAATACTAAGATCACAAGTAGAAGATCAACGAATGTCGGTTAGTTCTGTTTCATTGGATGAAGAAATGAGTAACATGATTAAGTTCCAGCATGCGTATAGTGCAGCTGCCCGCAGCATGACAGCTGTAGATGAAATGATTGATCGTGTTATTAATAATATGGGATTAGTAGGAAGGTAGGTAAGTATTGATGCGAATTACACAAGGTATGCTTTCGAATAATATGCTTAATAACTTGTCGAACAGTTACTCCAAAATGAATACGTATATGAATCAGTTATCTACGGGTAAAAAAATCAACAAGCCCTCTGATGATCCTGTAATCGCAATGAAAGGGATGAGCTACCGGACAGAGTTGAAGGAAGTTGAACAATATCAACGGAACACGAATGAAGTTCATAATTGGATGGACAACTCAGATGCTGCATTGGATAAAACCACCCAAGCACTGCAAAAGTTACGGGAATTAGCTGTTCAGGCAAGTAATGATACATACGACGATGGACAACGTGAAAACATTATGGAAGAGGCAGAACAGTTAAAAGAGCATCTTGTTGATATTGCTAATACGGAGGTCAATGGTAAATATATTTTTAATGGGACATCAACTGATACAAAACCAGTTACCACTAACGAGAATGGTGACATTACAAAAATTGCGATTAATTCAGATCCAGTTATGATTGAAGTTGCAAATGGGACTAAATTACAAGCAAATGTTGATGCAGGAAGCGTATTTGCTGGGGATCCAGATAGTGCTGGTGATATGTTTGGTGAAATTGACACATTTATTAATGCGCTTGCTGATGGTAAAGATCAATCTGCAATTGAAGATAGTATTAAATCCCTTGATGCAAACATTGATAATGTCGTTAATGCCCGTGCAGACCTTGGCGCACGAATGAATAGATTGGAATTAGTGGAAAATAGGTTAAGCGAACAAGAAGTAATTGCTACCCAAACAATGTCTGAAAACGAAGATATCGACTATGAGAAGGTAATTACTAAACTGACATCACAGGAAAGTATACATCGCGCTGCCTTATCAGCTGGATCGAGAATAATTCAACCTACACTAATGGATTTTTTACGCTAATTAGTTTGCAAGCCCTGGCCTTTATGGTACAGGGCTTTATTAACAGTAATGAAAGTTTCTAAAAAACTAGTCAAGGATTGATGATATGGAACTACCACAAATACGAATGGAATCGCAAATGGCACGTATACAAATTCAACAAATAGCTGGAAAACAGGAAATTCAGCAACCACAGGCTCAAATTTCGATTCAACAGCCTAAAGCCGAAGTTTCCATGAGGACGACACCCTCTAAGTTAAGCATTGATCAGACACAAGCCTGGGAGGACATGGGTCTAATGCATATTTCTAAACGAATAGAAAAGTTTGCAAATGACGGTCGCCAAGGATTGCTAGAAGGTATCGCTCGGAGGGTTCAACAAGGTGCAGAGCTTATGAAGATCGAGAATGATGGCAATCCAATTGTGAACCAAGCTGTAACAAATGCACACGACCAAATGAAGCAATTAGGCATTAAATTTATTCCATCACATTTTGCTGTTAAAATTCATTATCAACCATCTGAATTAAAAATTGATACGGAAGTAAACCAACCAATTATTAACAATAAACCACAAATGCCGATTATCAATTACCAGCCTGGGGAAGTATCAACGAGTATGAAGCAATATCAGGATCTGCAAATAGATTTTATTAACCTATTCTCCGAATCTGCTTAAGAAAGGATGTTTAAAAATAATATGAAAATAGAGACCAAATATTTAGGTGACATGGAAATAGTAGATAGTAGGGTTATCCAATTTCCATCAGGTTTACCTGGGTTTATTGATGAAACAAAGTTTGTATTACTGGACTTGCCAGATAATGCATCCTTTCAAATCATGCAATCAATTATCACTCCTAGTATCGCGTTCATTGTTACAAATCCATATCAATTTTATCAGAACTATGTAATCGACTTGGACGAGGGTATTATTGATAATCTGCAAATTGAAGATGATAAAGATGTGATTGTATTGGTTATTGTGACGGTAAAGGATCCATTCAATACAAGTACAATAAACTTAAAGGCACCAATAATTATTAATTCACAAACGAAACAAGGGAAGCAATATATTTTAAATGTGGATGAATACCCATCCAAGGCTGCAATTGCTCCATCAGCTTCCTCCACTGGGAAAGGGGAATAACGATGCTTGTACTTACCAGAAAGCAGAATGAGTCAATCCAAATTGGCGATGATATTGAGATCAAAGTGTTGGCAATTGATGGTGATCAGATAAAACTAGGAATTGATGCGCCAAAGTCCATAGATATCCACCGAAAGGAAGTTTACTTGGATATTCAGAACCAGAATAACGAAGCAGTTAATGTTTCACAGGATATTCTTAAATTGCTGGAGAGTAAAAACAAAGATAGTTAATAGCATATATAAATTCTCACTCAAACCTTAACATTACATAACTTTATTCCGATATAAATAGAAAATAGAATAAATACGAGGAGTTGCTTGGGCAATGAAGTTAGAAAATGCACTAACAGGTGCTCATCCCTTGCAAAATGAGAAATTCAGCAGGCAAATGTCAGCAGCAAAGGATAAAGTGGCTGAAAAGAAAACCGCTTTACATGATGAAGAAGTCATTAATACTGATAAAGTCAAGACAGTAGTTGATAAATTGAATGAATTTACCGAGTCACTGCGAACAGATTTAAAGTTCGAATATCATGAAAAATTAAATGAATATTATGTAACGGTTGTAAACCCTCTGACAGATGAGGTCATTAAGGAAATTCCACCTAAGAACATGCTTGATATGTATGCAGCGATGGCAGAGTTCATGGGAATTCTGGTGGATGAAAAGATTTAAAGGAGTTGTATGTTATGCGTATTGGTGGTCTAGCTACAGGAATGGATATTGATTCACTTGTTAATAAGTTAATGAAAGCGGAACGGATGCCATTGGACCGAATGCAACAGGAGAGCACTACACTAACCTGGAAACGAGATGCTTTTCGGGATATTAACAAAAAGTTACTTGAGTTAGATGATATGATGCTGAATATGAAACTGGACAGAACGTATAACTCGAAATCCGTCAGTTCCTCTGATGAAAGCTCAGTTACTGCAACAGCATCTACCGGAGTACCTGATGGTAGCTACAGTATTGAAGTGAAAAAATTAGCCAGTAGTGAGACAGTTATTGGTGAACAAATCGATATTGATACAACTAAAACATTAGAGGAACAAGGAATAGTACCTGGAGAAATATCCTTTAATACTTATACAGAAGACGGGAACACCGAGACTCATACTATATCGGTTGATTCTAATGACACATTACAAGATGTACTGAAAAAAATAACTGACGATGACAATAATGTGCGAGCATTTTATGATTCAAATACAGAAAAAGTAATTATGGAGACTACAAGAACCGGAAAATACAATATTAATGGTAATAAGGAAATTGATTTTTCTACAGATTCCTTTTTAAATGATACATTGAAACTAGGGGCAGGTTATGCATCACAAGAAACAGGTGGAGAAGATGCTCAATTTAATTATAATGGTGTCGGTATGACTTCACATAATAATTCTTACGATCTTGGAGGAATCAACTTCCAGTTTAAAGGTGTAGGGACTGCCAATCTTTCAGTGACAAATAATGATGAGGCTACATTTGATTCCATCATGAAATTCGTTGATAAGTATAATGAAGTTGTTGAAAAATTGAACGGATCGCAACGTGAAGAAAAATTCCGTGATTATAAACCACTGACAGACAAACAAAAAGAGTCCATGTCAGAAGATGAAATCGAGCTTTGGGAAGAAAAAGCGAAAAGCGGTATTCTCAGTGGTGAATCAGCAATTTCTGATGGGTTATTTTCCATGCGAAGCAGCTGGTATTCCAATGTTGATACAGGTGGTGAGATAACCTCACTAACGCAAGTGGGTATTACCACCTCCAGTAATTACAAAGATGGTGGTAAGTTAATTGTAGATCCAATTGAACTGAAAGCTGCGTTGAGTGACAATCCTGAGGAAGTTAAAAAGTTATTTTCAAACAGTAGTGAAGATGGCAGCCGTGGACTTATTAATCGGTTAGATGATGCACTTGATTCGACTAGAGGAAAAATCGAAGCACGAGCTGGAAGTGGTATGGATACATTAGAAAATTACTCATTAGGAAAACGAATGAAAGAAATTAATACGCGTATTTCAGATTTCGAGGATCGCTTAGTACGGGTGGAAAACCGATATTGGAGCCAATTTACACAAATGGAGAAAGCAATACAACGAATGAATCAGCAATCAGCACAATTAATGTCCCAGTTTGGTGGAGGCGCTTAAACTTTTAAGGAGTGTTACTTTATGGCAGCAAACAAGCATTACCAGGCATATCAAAATAATTCAGTGAACACGGCGTCTGGTGGAGAACTGACTTTAATGTTATATAATGGTTGTATCAAGTTTATTAAACAATCAATTAAAGATTTACAAAATGAAAGTTTTGAAGCAAAAAACACAAATATCCAAAAAGCACAGAATATTATACATGAATTAATGGTAACATTGGATCCAGAAGTTGAAATCTCACAACAGATTATGCCTTTATACGAGTATATTAAGTTTCAATTAAAGGAAGGCAACGTCAAGAATGATGTTAATCTTTTAGAAGAAGCCTTAAATTACGTAATTGAGTTTAGAGATACTTGGAAGCAGGTTATAATACAAACGAGAAAAACGCAATATGCACAGGGCGCACAAGTATAATGAATCGACTTCAGAAAACATACAAAGTTACTAAGCAGCTTGAAGAAGTGCTAAATGAGAATATAAATGGTAAAGACCGTAATGCTGTAATTGAGCAGGTTAATCATTTGGTTGAACAGAGAGGTGACTTGCTAAGTGAAATCACTTCTCCTTATTCCGAAGAAGAAAAGCAACTTGGAAAAGAACTGGTTAAACTGAATGAACAAATTCAAGAGAAGATGAATAACCTGTTTGACGATTTGAAAGTGGAAATGAAGCAAGTGAAAAAACAGAAGAAGTCAAATCGTACATATGTAAATCCATATGAAAATGTGAAAACAATGGATGGTATGTATATGGATAGTAAAAAATAGTTAAAAACTCCTGCTAAAACCAGGAGTTTTTAACTATTTTTTTAATGAAAAAAGTGACTGTACTTCAGTGTGTATAGGGCATCCTGGAATCATTCGACAAAAAGTTACAAAATATGACACATTTTTTTGGTGGTTTAAGCAGGAAAAGTACGGGGTAACGTAGTATAATAAATACATAAGGATGAAAGGAGGACACTTTTAATGAAGTACAACATTCGTGGTGAAAATATCGAGGTGACGGGTGCAATAAGGGAATACGTAGAAAAAAAGATTAGTAAACTTGAGAGGTACTTTGATACACCCCCAACATCCGATGTACATGTAAACTTAAGTGTCTATAACGATGAACAGAAGATTGAGGTTACGATTCCGATGACTAACCTGCTACTGCGTGCCGAGGAGGAGCATATTGATATGTATGCAGCAATTGATCTGGTAGTAGATAAGTTAGAAAGACAAATTCGTAAGTACAAGACTAAAGTTAATCGTAAGTTTAGACAGGAAGGTTCTCCGAAACACATTTTTGCTGAATTGGAAAAAGAAGCATACGATGAAAAACTTGATTCAGATGAAATTGATATTGTTCGAACAAAGCGTTTTAATTTAAAACCAATGGATTCTGAGGAAGCAGTATTACAAATGGACATGTTAGGTCATGCATTTTATGTGTTTACCAATGCTTTATCTGGTGACACAAATGTAGTTTACCGCCGTAAGGACGGGAGATATGGTTTGATCGAACCTAACAGCTAAAAATAATAGATATTCACAGGACGGTCTCATATTGAGATCGTCCTTCCTAGTTTAAATGAGCAGTTAAGATGTGCTATTTTCGGCAAAAGCAAAAAACTGTACTTCTATAACAACAATCGTTTCTCAACATGAAAAAGTAGCATGTAAAAAAAATTTTTTTTAGCAGCAAGAAAGTATAAATACTTTCTTACTGGCTAAATGCAACTTAGGCACGCAAAAAGGGTTGGCGAATGCCGGGGTTTCTAACAATTTGTCGAAATTTGTCGTACAGTTTGCCAAAATTAAATTTTGGGACCTAATTTAAAGCCATTTTCAACTAATTATGCGTTAAAATTACTGTACTACTTATTTTTCTTGGAATTTATTGTCGAATTGATTCCTAAAATTGAAAAATGGCAATTAGCATCTTTACATTGTTTCGTGATATAACTGAATTACACAGAAAAGGAAGGGGATTTTGATGTGAGTGGAGTAAAGTATGATGAACTGCTAAGAAGAGTGCAGCAGCATGAAGAAACCATTACGCAACTAGTGGAAATCATAGCTGTTACAAATCGACGCCTTTCAGAATTGGAAAGGAAGCAAAATGAACAGTCGCATACATATTCGCTTACATAATTTTTCTTCTAAGCAGCAAGAGAACTATAGTTTCCACTAATATGCCTCATACTTACCTCATTTTAAAGAACAGTTCACCCCCGAACTGTTCTTTTCTCTATCATTTGTTAAACGATTAAGCTCTTTAAATCAGTTGTCATGAGACTTTAGATACGTTATTATTAATGGTGGACTATCATATTAAAGAGAATTATATTTCAAATAAATTTTATTGGTACAGTTTAAGAATAACGATGGTCATCCTGTTGGTTGAAGGCTAAGTTTTTCTTATAATACGAGGAGCGTTTTAAATGGCTGGTTTATTGACAAAGATTTTTGGTGATGGAAATAAAAAGCATCTAACCCGATTAGAGAAGAAGGTTGATCAGATAGAGGCATTGGAATCGGCAATGGAAGCTTTATCTGATGAAGATTTAAGGTACAAAACAGATGAGTTTAAACAACGTTATGCTGATGGTGAAACATTAGAGGATATGATGGCTGAAGCATATGCCGTTGTACGTGAAGGATCAAAAAGGGTGCTAGGTATGCGTCCGTTCCCGGTACAGCTTATGGGTGCGATTGCATTGCATGAAGGTAATATAGCTGAGATGAAAACAGGTGAAGGTAAAACCCTTGCTTCAACCATGCCTGCATATTTAAATGCGATAGCTGATAAAGGCGTTCATATAATTACAGTAAATGAATATCTTGCTGATCGTGATGCGGAAGAAATGGGAGAGTTATATGGATTTCTTGGCTTGACTGTCGGATTGAATGGGAACGGGTTGACCAAAGAAGAAAAAAGGGAAGCATACTATTGTGATATAACCTATGGTACAAATAATGAATTTGGGTTTGACTATTTACGAGATAATATGGTTCTTTACAAAGAGCAAATGGTTCAGAGACCTTTGAATTTCGCAATTATTGATGAAGTTGACTCTATTCTTATCGATGAAGCTAGAACACCTTTAATAATTTCAGGATCTGCACAGAAATCTGCACAGATGTATCAACAGGCAAATTCATTTGTACGAACACTTAAACATGAAACGGATTATACCTATGATGAAAAAACAAAAGGTGTGCAGTTAACAGAAGAAGGAATTAATAAGGCGGAGAGTTATTATAATATAGAGAACTTATTTGACCTAGATCATGTATCACTTACACATCACATTAACCAGGCATTGAAAGCACATGCATCGATGCATGTTGATACAGATTATGTGGTACAGGAAGGCGAAGTAGTGATAGTTGACCAGTTCACTGGACGTTTGATGAAGGGGCGCCGTTATAGTGATGGACTCCATCAGGCAATCGAGGCGAAAGAAGGATTACAGATTCAGAACGAGAGTATGACGCTTGCCTCTATTACGTTCCAGAACTTCTTCCGCATGTATAATAAACTTTCTGGTATGACTGGTACAGCCAAGACAGAAGAAGAAGAGTTCCGTAATATATATAATATGGATGTTATTGCAATTCCTACTAATCAGCCCATTATAAGAGATGATAAGGCAGATATGATTTATAAATCGATGGAAGGTAAATTCCTCGCGGTTGTAAATGATATTAAAGAAAGATATGAAAAAGGTCAGCCGGTTTTAGTTGGTACGGTGGCAGTTGAAACGTCAGAACTAATCGCTAATATGTTACAGAAGTCTGGTGTTAAACACAATGTGCTGAATGCAAAGAATCACTACCGAGAGGCAGAAATCATAGAGAATGCAGGTCAAAAAGGTGCAGTTACAATAGCAACAAACATGGCAGGCCGTGGTACCGATATTAAACTTGGTGAAGGTGTTGTAGATGTCGGCGGTCTAGCTGTTATTGGTACAGAACGTCATGAGTCACGCCGTATTGATAATCAATTGCGTGGACGTTCAGGGCGTCAGGGTGATCCTGGTATGACACAATTTTATTTATCAATGGAAGATGAATTGATGCGTCGTTTCGGCTCTGATAACCTTCGTTCCATGATGGAGCGACTTGGAATGGATGATGATCAGCCAATCGAAAGTAAGATGGTTTCACGAGCTGTAGAATCAGCCCAAAAACGTGTTGAAGGTAACAACTTTGATGCACGTAAGACAGTATTATCTTATGATGATGTTTTACGTCAGCAACGTGAAATTATCTACAAACAGCGTTTTGATGTAATAGATGCTAACGAAAATCTACGCGATATTATTGAAGCAATGATCATATCAACACTAGAGCGCGTGGTTGGTGCAAATACACAAGATGAGCTCGATGAAAATTGGGAACTTAATTCCATTGTGGAGTATGTCCACGGAAACTTATTGGACTATGACGATATATCCGTAGAAGACATCAAGGGTAAAGAACCTGAAGAAATAACAGAGTTCATTATGGAAAAAGTGAGAAAACGCTATGATGAAAAAGAAGAAGAGCTTACTACTGAGCAGATGCGTGAGTTTGAAAAAGTTATTTTACTCCGTACAGTTGATACGAAATGGATGGACCATATTGACCAAATGGACCAGCTTCGCCAAGGGATTCACCTGCGTGCGTACGGACAAAATGACCCATTACAGGAGTACCAGGCAGAAGGCTTCCATATGTTTGAGCAAATGGTTGTTGCAATAGAAGAGGAAGTTGCTAAATACGTGATGAAAGCACAAATACGTGATAATCTGCAGCGTCAGGAAGTTGCCAAAAACACGCAAGCAGTATCAGGCGGACAGGATGACAAGAAAAAGAGTCGCAAACCATATGTAAAGTCGGAAAATATTGGACGTAATGATCCTTGTCCATGTGGCAGTGGCAAAAAGTACAAAAATTGTCATGGAAAGTAGTAATGAAAGCAGGCACTCCCTAAGTATGGGAGTGTTTTCATTACACGATAAAATTAATGAGGTGAATGATATGGAACTAGCGGAAATTGGAAATAAAATTGAATTAATGACAAACAGGATTGCAGATTTCAGGGGGTCTCTTTGACTTAGATGAAAAAAGGGAACGTATTGAAGAGTTGGAACAAATGATGACATTCCCAGACTTTTGGGATGACCAGAATGCTGCACAAAAAGTGATAGCTGAAACAAACGGTTTGAAAAGCTATGTCGATAGCTTTGACGAATTAGAAGAGAAGTTAGATAATCTGAAGGTATCTTTTGAACTGGTGAAGGAAGAGAATGATAGCGAGCTTTTTGCTGAGCTTGAACAGGAAATTCATACAGTACTTGAAGATATAAATAAATTTGAGTTGCAGATGCTTTTAAGCGAACCATATGATGCAAATAATGCTATTTTGGAATTACATCCTGGTGCGGGTGGTACAGAATCACAGGATTGGGCCAGTATGTTGCTGCGGATGTATCAACGGTGGGCTGATAGCCGGGACTTCTCGGTAGAAACCCTCGATTATTTACCTGGTGATGAAGCAGGGGTTAAGAGTGTTACGTTATTAATTAAAGGCTACAATGCTTATGGGTATCTGAAAGCTGAAAAAGGAGTACATCGATTAGTAAGAATTTCACCATTTGATTCTTCTGGAAGAAGACATACGTCTTTTTCATCTTGTGACGTACTGCCAGAAACGTCAGATGATGTTGACATTGAGGTTAAAACTGAGGATATAAAAATTGATACGTATCGTGCAAGTGGTGCTGGTGGACAGCATGTTAACACGACAGATTCAGCTGTTCGAATAACCCATTTACCTACAAAAATTGTCGTCACATGTCAATCTGAGCGTTCACAAATAAAAAACCGAGAACAAGCGATGAAAATGTTAAAATCCAAGTTATATCAGAAAGAAATAGAACGTCAGCAGCAGGAAGTCGATGCACTGCGTGGTGAACAAAAAGAAATAGGCTGGGGAAGTCAAATTCGCTCTTATGTCTTTCATCCATATACAATGGTAAAAGACCATCGAACAAACAAGGAAGTTGGTAATGCGCAAGGTGTGATTGATGGTGATCTCGATCCATTCATAGATGCTTACTTACATGCTCAATTAGACTAATTTCCAATAGGATAAGTCTTTATAATTTCATGAATTTGACACAATTTGGCAAAGTCATTGCCCGCCATGAAGTTTGTATAATTTTTGTATAAAAGTGGTAATGTCCAATGGTTTTAATTCTTTGTAATTAGGTTATACTAATGCTGATAACCTTTATACTAAATTATGTTAGGGGGATTTATGCATGAAAAAATGGTTATTCACAATGCTATTTGGTTCAGCGCTAGTGCTCGGTGCTTGTGGCGGTGGCGGAGATGACGGCGGTAACGAGGAACCAGCTGATAATGGTGGAACCGATACCGAAGAATCAACAGGGGATGAAGGTGGTGGCTCAGTAGATACTGCCGCTGCCGAAGAACTATATCAAAATAATTGCGCTTCTTGCCACGGTGGCGATCTTTCTGGCGGAGCTGGTCCTAAGTTGTCAGCAATTGGTTCAAAATATTCTGTTGATGAAATTGCTGGTATCCTTAAGAATGGTAAAAATAACGGTATGCCAGCATTTGAAGGTCAGCTATCTGAAGGAGATATAACAACACTTTCTTCATGGTTGGCAGAAAAGAAATAATGTGATTACTTAGCTACTGCTAGCTTGTTCTTCTGGATTAGTTTCTAAGGAACAAGCTTTTTTTGCGTTCATTTCACAGAACTCTTTAGAAAAGATACCTTATATGGATAAGTTATTTAATAAGTTAATGAATTGAAATGAAAATGTAATAATTTTTTTCTAAATTTTTTGCTGAAAAATGTTATAATATATATAATTATATACTAGAGATAGAAAAAAGGGTGTGTAGTACAGAAAAAATAAAGCAAAAATCGACAACAAGAATGACTAAATAAAGGTTAAAGGTGATACATAAATGATTAAAATGAAAGATGTATACAAGACATATGCGAATGGTGTAACTGCACTTAATGGCATTAATATAGATATCGACCAAGGCGAATTTGTTTATATTGTCGGGCCAAGTGGTGCCGGCAAGTCTACTTTTGTAAAACTCATGTACCGCGAAGTTAAACCTTCGGACGGTACCATGATTATAAACGAAATTGATATAAATAACATGAAGGAAAAGAAAGTTCCGTATTTACGAAGGGACATAGGTGTTATTTACCAGGACTTTAAGCTGTTACCAAAACTATCAGTCTATGAGAATATAGCATTTGCGTTGGAGGTTATTGAAGAATCACCTCGAAATATTAGAAAACGTGTCATGGATGTTCTTGAACTAGTTGGCTTAAAGAATAAAGCACGTTTTATTCCTGACGAATTATCAGGCGGTGAACAACAACGTGTTTCAATAGCACGAGCTATTGTTAATCATCCAAAGGTTGTTATTGCGGACGAGCCCACTGGAAACCTGGATCCGGAGACATCATGGGGAATTATGCGGATCTTTGAAGAAATTAATGCCAAGGGTACAACGGTTATCATGGCCACCCATAGCAAAGAAATTGTTAACACGATTAAAAAACGCGTTATTGCTGTAGAAGACGGGCTAATCGTGCGTGACGAGCAACGAGGTGAATACGGCTATGAAGTTTAGAACAATGAAAAGGCATTTAAGAGAAGGAATTAAGAATATTTTCCGTAATGGCTGGATGACAGTAGCTTCTGTTGGTGCAGTAACTATAACGTTACTACTTGTTGGAACTTTTCTTGCGCTGATGCTTAATCTTAATTTTATGGCTGAAGGTCTTGAAGAAGAAGTTCAAATTGATGCATTAGTTGAACGTACTGCAAATGAAGAACAAATCCAGGAAATCAGAGGATCCATTAAAGAAATGGAAGAAGTTAAAAGTGTTGAGTTTTCCTCAAAAGATGAACAGCTTGAACAATTAATATCAGGTATGGGGGAAGAAGGAGAATCGTGGGAACTATATAAGCAGGAAAATCCTTTAAGTCACGCATACATCGTTAAAGCTGAAGATCCAACCAATACAGAGGCATTAGCACAGAAAATTAATTCCTTGGACAATATACAGGAAGTGAATTATGGGAGGGACGTTGTCCATCGTTTATTTCAGTTCAATGAATATGCACGAAATATAGGCTTAGCATTAATTGCTGGTTTACTATTTACTGCCATATTTCTCATTTCCAATACGATAAAACTTACGATAATGGCTCGCAGTAAAGAAATTGGAATTATGAAGCTTGTCGGTGCTACGAATGGATTTATTCGCTGGCCATTCTTCATTGAAGGAATGTTGCTTGGAGCATTAGGAGCTGTCATTCCAATAGCTGGAGTTCTATCTGGTTATTACTACCTTGTAAATAATGTTAGTGAAAAGATTACCTATAGTTTTGTAGATTTATTGCCGTTTAATCCATTTGCATGGCAACTTTCGCTCATTATACTAGCTATTGGCGTTTTCATCGGAATTTGGGGGAGCGTCATGAGTGTTCGTAAATTCCTTAGAGTTTAAATATTTATACCAACGTGTACATTTTCAGAGGGGGAAGAGGAAAAGAATGAAAAAAACTGTTTACATGTTTATTGCTGTATTGATAATAGGTTCAGGTTTAGTAGATTGGCAGAAAGTGTCTGCAGAATCAGCTAGTCAAAAAATTGATGAATTAGAAGAAAAACAAAACGAATTGGATGACAAGAAAAGTAATCTTAACAGTAAGAAGAATAATACAGAAGAAAAGATTGAAGACAATCTTAATAAGCAGGAAAGTGTCGGTAATGATATAGATGCCATCAATCAACAGCTTAGTGAAACAAGAAACAAAATTAAGTCAAAGGAAAGTGAAATAACTGCAACAAATAATGAAATAAAAGATCTAGAAAAACAAATAAAAGAAATAAACCAAAAGATTGATCAGCTAAAAGAGGAAATAAAAGCAATGAGAGAGCGGATTAAAGAACGTGAGAAGATGCTTAAAGACCGTCTTCGTGCTATTCAGTCAAATGGTGGAAACATGAAGTATATGGAAGTTATTCTAGGATCACGAAACTTTGGTGACTTTATCAGCAGAACTTCAGCAGTAAACACGATAATGGACCAGGACAAAAATATTATGGAAGAACACATGGCAGAAAAGAAATTGATGGAAGAAAAGAAAGTAGAAGTGGAACAAAAGAAAGATGAAATAGAACAAAAGAAAGCAGAAGTCGAGGAGAAGAAAGCTTCACTTGTGAACCAAAAGAGTGAGTTAGAGTCGTTAAAATCAACATTAGACGATCAGGCTGCAGAGAAAGAGAAACTAATGGCTGAGCTTGAAGAAGAACATAATCATTTGGAAGAATATAAAATGAGTTTAGCTGAGCAAAAACAAGTTTTAAATGATCAAGCTGCTGTTATAGAAAAAGCTAAAAAGTCAGCTCTTGCACAACTTGCAAAAGAAAAGAATAAAAATTCTTCATCTAGTGGTGCAAGTCTAAGCGCGGGTGGAAGTGGAATTTTCAGTTGGCCATCACAAGGTAGACTATCTTCCACGTACGGTTCAAGAAGTCTGGGGTATCACTATGGATTGGATATTGCTGCATCGACAGGAACTACCATAAAAACTGCTGCTGCGGGTGTTGTAACAAGATCTGCTTATTCAACTAGCTATGGAAATGTTGTGTATGTTTACCATCCACAATATAATAAGTCTACTGTTTATGCGCATATGTCAAGTCGATCTGTTGGATATGGCCAAAATGTATCAGCAGGACAGAAGTTGGGAGAAATAGGTAATACTGGGAGGTCATACGGAGCTCATCTTCACTTTGAGGTCCATAATGGAGAGTGGAGCCAACACGGTGGTATAAATCCAATGCCATTTCTAAAGTAATTTTTATGAATGTATTTGCAATTTGATTGAATAAACTATAATATTAAAGGCATCGCACATTACGGTGTGATGCCTTTTTAGATATCAAAAGGACAAGCCGACATTGAAAAAATTGACTGTACTATTAATGTGATTTATTTATGGCAGTCTTATATTTCTACTGGAAAGACCCATCATCAAATACATACAAGTTGGGGTGAAGGAATGAATCTTCGTAAGCAACATATTATAATTATTTTATTTGCCGCCTTACTCTTAGGTTTTGCAGGTGCATATTTCGGTGTTAAATTAGCACAGCCTGATACTTTGCCGGAACAGATACAAGAGACTAATAAAGAAGCACCAAATACATCTCAAGAGACAAGTGCACCACCAGAAAACATCGAAAAGGTATCACAGGCTTTTAATTTAATAAAAGACAACTACCTGAATGACGTAGATGATAAACAATTAATTGAAGGTGCTATACAAGGCATGCTTACAACGTTGGAGGATCCATATAGTTCTTATATGGATGTGGAAACTATGGAACGATTTAACGAAACGATTGAATCTTCATTTGAGGGTATTGGTGCTGAAGTTAGTACAGTCAATGGGAAGGTAACAATTGTTGCCCCTATTAAAGATTCTCCTGCGGAAGAAGCTGGACTTAGGCCAAATGATAAGATTCTAAGCGTTGATGACGAAAGTGTCGTTGGTATGGATTTATATGACGCTGTAGAAAAAATACGGGGAGAAAAGGGTTCAGAAGTTGTACTTGAAATTCAACGTACTGGTGTATCTGACCCATTTGATGTGAAAATTGTTCGCGATGACATTCCAGTGGAAACAGTATATTCAGAGGTGAAAACAGTTGATGGCAAGAAGACTGGTGTTATTGAGATAACAACTTTCTCTGAAAATACAGCAAAAGATTTCTCGAAAGAGCTAAAAAAACTGGAAGATAAGAACATAGAAGGGTTAGTTGTTGATGTTCGAGGTAATCCTGGTGGACTATTGACAGCTGTTGAGGATATTCTAAAGAACTTTATTCCTAAGAATATGCCTTACTTACAAGTAGAAAATCAAAAAGGTGAAAAGTCTAAGTCATTTTCGGAACTAGAAGAGAAAAAACCATATCCAATTAGCGTAATTATTGATGAAGGAAGTGCTTCAGCATCTGAAATTCTTGCTGTTGCGATGAAGGAAGCAGGCTATGATGTAGTTGGTACTAAAAGTTATGGGAAAGGGACTGTTCAACAAGCAGTTCCTATGGGTGACGGTAGTACAATTAAACTGACTTTCTTCAAGTGGCTTTCACCAAAAGGCACATGGATCCATGAAAAAGGTGTTAAACCAACAGAGAAAGTGGAGCAACCAGATTATTATTTCACAAATCCTGTTCAAGTTGAAGATTCTATTGCTTACAACCATACGGGTGATAAGGTGGAGAATGTCCAGGTAATGCTTAAAGGATTAGACTATAAGCCAGGCAGAACAGATGGTTATTTCAGTAAAGAAACTGAAAAGGCTGTTCAAGCTTTTCAAGCTGACAATGATTTGGAAGTTACTGGTGAAATAAATGAAAAGACTGCTGGGCAAATACAGGCAAAAATAGTTGAGAAAGTTCGTGATGGTGATGACGATCGACAAAAGGAAAAAGCATTAAACGTGTTATATGAATAGATATGCTGTCCGCGGGTAATGCCCGCGGATTTCCTTTTTTAACAAAGATTTAATTCTAGCAGGAATTTAATCGACAAATATCGAATATAGCTAAAGAAGACTATGTATTGCATCCGTGCTGGAAGGTGATTATATTGGCAGAATCTTGGTTTATAGAACTAGCGAAAGGTATAGGAAGGCTTTTTTTGAATCCAATGTTCTACTGGACATTCATATTGGTTTTATTAGCCGGATACAAACGGATTCGCAGAGAGCGGAATAATTTTGGTTTTAAATTATTTGACATTTTTTCAGAATGGAAAAATACGTGGTTCCTATCCATTATCTCAGGATTACTTATTTCCATCGTCCTTGTTGGTTCTGGTATGATCTTTTCCTATGAGACAATTCTTCTTTTGAGTATAGTGACGATTGGGTTAAGTATAACATTGCGATTCTCGATGCTGTCAGCAAGTTATACAATTGGTATTACATATATGATTCTTTTGTTAATGCCATTTATTCTTGAACAACAAGATATTGTAGATGATGACATGTTTTCAAATACAAATTTCGTCGGTTTAAGTTTACTAGTTGCCATTCTTCTAACTGTTGAAGCACTTCTTTTGAAACGTAACACCCGCAATACGACCTTTCCGGATTTGGAACTTGGGCGTCGTGGTGTATGGGCAGGTATGCATCATATTAAGAAATTAAGTATAATTCCATTTTTTGTTGTGATACCATCTGGACTCATTACACCAATCGTACCATTTTGGCCATATTTTGGAATGAATGGTGAGACATATAGTTTGTTGCTTGTACCGTTTTTGCTGGGCTTTGATCATATTGTAAGAGGAAATATTCCAGAAAAAGCTGCAGTACATATAGCGAGATCAATTCACATTCTGAGTTTGTTTGTATTGATGCTTGCAGTTGGAAGTATATATGTAGGCTGGCTATCGTTAGTTGCAGTGGTAGTGGCGATATTAGGAAGAGAGTATATCAATTACAGGCATCGCATATCAGATAAAGAAAAACCTAATTATTTTAATAAAAATGAGCGTGGTTTAAAAGTGCTGGCAGTCATTCCAAGAACTCCTGCTGATCGATTAGGAATCCTAGTTGGTGAGACAATTGTTAAAGTGAATCGCCAAAGTATTAATAATATGGATGAATTCTATTACGGGTTGCAGGATAGTGGCGCATTTTTTAAGCTAGAGATTATTGGTGATAATGGAGAAATAAGATATGTGCAAAGTGCATTATATGAAGAGGATCATCATGAATTAGGAATTATTAGTACAAGTAATCGCTATCAGGACAATAAAACAAAAGCAAATTGATTTTTAGTTAAATCTTAATAGAGGTAATGAAGTATATGTGCAAGTACTTCATTACCTCTTTTTTTTAGTAAATACATAAGTGAACGAAGGAACTCGCCATTAAGAGTTGCACTCCAATGTATAAGGGGTTCTAAGAAAGCAGAATTGATCTTATAAGAAACCCGGTTAAAGAATGCTAGGATTTCTAATGAAATAAGAGTTAAACACTATTATAACAGTAAAAACAAATATAACTGTTTATTCACAAAATAGTTTAAAATCAGTGATTTGAATCACTCGCGAATGTCTTTAATTTTCGTATGATAAACCAGATCATAAAACTAATGATTTAGTCCTTTATGATTAGGTAACATATACGGGAGGTTATTTAATATGGTGCAAACAGTTGCGTGGATTGTTAGTTTATTCTTCATGCTTATGGTTGTAGCGGTTTTTAGCTTTGTAGCGTGGAAGTCCAAGGAAAAGAGAGAGTATGAACCAATTAAGAAGAAATGGTATAAGGCTCGTACATTTTATGGAATCACTTTAGTATCCTTAATGTTGATCATCACTATTTATACGTTAAGAGAACTACCTTATAATCAACCAGTTTATGGTGCTGGAAATGATCCAACAATAGTTGATGTAGAAGCACTTCAATTTGGCTGGAATATGAATCAAACAGAATTCTCAGTAGGTGAACCTGTTGAATTTCACGTAACAAGTAAAGATGTTAATCACGGTTTTGGGATTTATGATGAAGAGATGAATATGATTGCTCAGACACAAGCTATGCCGGACTATACCAACAAAGTGTATATTACATTTGATGAACCCGGAACATATGAAATTCTTTGTCTGGAGTACTGTGGTACAGCCCATCATTTAATGAAAACAAAAATTGAAGTTAAGTAATAAAGAGGTGGAGGTGAAAAAAGATGGAAACAACAATGAAGTCACGTAGTAATTTGGTTGTAAGTTATATAACTGTTGGTGGAATTGTAATTATAGTCATGATGATTTTTGGAATTTTAATGCTATTAGCTCAGGGTGGAGTATTGGATTTACCTGCTGCTTCATTTTATCAGTTTCTGACAATTCACGGGACTGGTATGGTTGGTGCTGCGGCATTAGCAGCTGCTGGTGTTATGTGGTATTTTCTTAGCCATTATGTAGATCTATCAAAAAAGGTTATGTCAATTAACTTAGTACTGTTCCTTGTAGGAGTAGTAATGGTTATCATTGGAGTATTTTCATTTAAGTATGCTAGCTCATGGACATTTTTATACCCATTACCAGCGCTTTCTGCAAGTGCCTGGGGGACTGTCGGACCATTGCTTTACTTGTTCGGTATGCTTATATTGGGAATTGGTTTCTTATTATTTTATTTGGATTCTGGTAGAGCTATTATAAAAAAACACGGAAGCCTAGCAAAAGGTTTGGGATGGGATGTTATCTCTGGTAAAAAGTCGGAGAAAGATGCTCCATCAGGTGCCGTTGTGGCAAGTACAATGGTAACAATCGTTAACATAACAGCTCTAACAGCAGGTGCAACCGTACTAATTATGAATATAATCAATGTGATTAATCCTGCGATTACATTTGATCCATTATTGGCGAAAAACCTGACATATGCATTCGGACATATTTTTGCTAACTCGATTATTTACATGGGTGTAATAGCGGTATATGAAATACTGCCACGATATACAAATCGTCCTTGGAAATCCAGTAAAGCATTTTTGATTGCATGGACAATGTCAACGGTATTCACGTTAATAATATATACACACCACTTGTTGATGGACTCGGTAATGCCTAATTGGATGTTAATTATGGGACAGATTCTATCGTACGCAAATGGACTGCCAGTACTTGTTGTTACAGCTTATGGTGCATTAATGATTGTCTACAAATCAGGTATTAAATGGGATATGGCATCTGGTTTGATTTACATGTCTATGTTTGGTTGGGTAGTCGGAGTTGTACCTGCAATCGTCGACGCTACAATTGTCGTTAACCATGTTATGCATAACACAAAATGGGTTCCGGGACATTTTCACATGTATATGGCACTCGGAGCATGTGCAATGATTTTTGGATTTATGTATTTTCTTGCAAAGGAAGATAGTAACATGAAGACATATATATTGGATAAAATTGCGTTTATTGCCTTTACCCTATCTATTGTTGGGTTAAGTGGATCTTTCCTTGTATCGGGGGCATTAAGCACTCCAAGAAGATGGGCAACGCACATTCCTGAATGGATGGCTCCTGCTGTATTTGGAGCAGTTGCGGGTGTGTTTGCTGTTCTATCTGTTACCGTATTTGTTATTCACTTTATTCGTTATATTAATAAGCGAAATAAAGTGAACGCAAAAGAAGATTTGAAAGATAAGAAATTGGCGTGACTTGTAGGAGGGAAATGATCTGATGTTACAGACAAAGTATGGGTTTCTATTGTTCGTATTATTGATCATTCCGCCTATACGAAATTTGATGGAATCCGTAATGGTAGTCCATATGCTTGTGCAAATTCCGTTATTGATTATATCTGGTTGGTTGATATCCGGCTATTTTCAGTGCAAGTTTCCAGGCTTTTTTTCTAAGTGGAATAGTAATGGTGTTCCGGGAATTATATTGGTTGTATTTCTTATAACCTATTGGATGATCCCGCGTACATTGGACGAAGCACTGAATGCGTGGTATATTGAGCTATTCAAAATTGTCAGTTTACCATTTTTGGTGGGGATTCCGCTTCAGGATAGCTGGAAGAAACTTAATTCTCTTGGCAGAAGTTTTATTATTTTTAATTTTATCCTCATGTCTGGTTTAATGGCATGGCTATATATTGATGCTCCTGTACGCTTATGTAATAACTATTTGGAGGTCGAGCAAAAAGTGCTTGGGTGGGGATTTTTAATTATTACAGTGAGCATTGTTTTGTATATGCTTCAAAATGTGTTTACCGATCATTCGGAAGGCACATAACTAGGAAAATATCTTGGCAGGACTATCAATAATAGACCTGTCGGGATATTTTTTATTTAGGCTCTGTTCGTTGATTTTGTTGCTCTTTAAATTTGCTACGGTTATGAGAACGCGCTGTTTAAATCGAATGGAACGCGTCTTCATTAGGGTTATGAGAACGCGAAAGCTGTTTAAATTGAATAAAACGCGTCTTCATTAGGGTTATGAGAACGCAAAAGCTGTTTAAATAGAATAAAACGCGTCTTCATAGGACGAAAGGACCTGGTCGAGTATTTCTCTGTATTGTGTCGCAGTTAATACCTTTTCTGTCAGAAACAACAATTTTGTAGACAATAGCCTTTATATTTTTATACGCGTTTCCATCAATGCTCATTTACGCACAAATTAAGCTTGTAATAATAATTATTAATACTTTCATACAAAGGATTTACACTATATTTACTATTGACATATATTGTTCACAAATTCACAAGGATTAGTGATTTGAATCACATGTAGGATTTTAGGTCTATCGTAAACTTAAATTGTAAGGGAGAGATAGTCACAGAATGAAAAGTGAATAGTCACTCCATATACTAAAACAATAAAATTTAAGAGGGGTGTTTTGAATGTTTTTGAAAAAGTTTGGAGCAATTGTTATTGTACTGGTTTTATCCTTATTAATTACCGCATGTGGGTCAGATCTAGTGAAAAATGATGAATCAGATGTGGAACAACAAGAGGACATAACTGTTCAAGCTGCAGCTAAACAAAAGGCAAAAACACCAGAAATTGAAAACATCGGACCACATGAAAGTATTGACCAAGAACCAGTACCAATTAAAGTAGAGCGTGTTGGTGAACATGAAGTAAATATTGAAATGACGTCTCAGATTACCGATATTGAACTTGATAAAGGAAAAATGTACAAAGCTTGGACATTCAACGGAACAGTTCCTGGTCCAGTAATTCGTGTTCAGGAAGGCGACAAACTTACATTTACACTCAAAAACATGGACCCTAAAGTAGATCATTCAGTTGATTTTCATTCTGTATATGCTGCTCCAAATAAAGACTTCACAGACGTAAAACCAGATGAATCAGGAACATTTACTTATGAAGTGGGTTCTCCTGGTGTTTACATGTACCATTGTGCAACAGAGCCCGTTTTACAGCATATCGCAAATGGAATGTACGGAACAATGATTGTAGAGCCAAAAGATGGTTATCCAACAGATAATGAAATTGATAAAGAAATTACAGTTGTTCAAAGTGAGTTTTATAAAGATGGTAACTACAGTGACATGTTAGATGGTGAGCCTGAATATGTATTATTTAACGGAAGCACGCAAGCTGTAAAAGGAGAGATGATTCAAGCAAAAGTTGGCGATAAAATACGTATCAATTTCCTTGATGCTGGGCCAAACGAAGTTTCTAGCTTCCATGTAATTGGTTCTCAGCTTGAAACGGTTTATATTGATGGCGATCCTAGAAATGTACTTAGTGGCTTACAAACAGCAATGGTTCCGGTTTCTGGCTCTATGGTTGTTGAATTCACAGTTAAGGAAGCAGGTATTTATCCTTTCGTAACACACGCGTTTGATCATGTTACAAAAGGAGCACTAGGACAAATTGAAGTTACTGAATAATAGTTAACAAATATTGGTTATGCAAAGGCTCCTACTCAGTTGAGTAGGAGCCTTCTTCATTGGATTAAAATTCCTTCTATAATATTGCTTTTACTTAAGCAAACTAGATAAAAAAGAAGGGGAAATAAGATGAAGAGCTATATATTGGGTGTATGGAATGCGATTGACCCTATTTATTATAATGTTTCAAGACTTCATTACGTACCTGATAACGATAAGCGCAATACCTTATTTCGAGTCAGACTTACGAGATACAAAGGGGCGACGGTTATACTTAAGGATGGAACAATTATTTATAAAAATGACCTGCTATTAAAGATACATTTGCATAATGTAAGGATGTTAAGCGATTTATTGCCAATCAGAAGTGATATAAAGCGAGCAGTTCTTTTTTACCACATGATTAAAGATGCTTTGCCCATCCTCTCCCGATATGTTTTATCTCATGAAAAAAATAATGAGATAAAAGGAATAATAGGAATTACGACATTGTATCGAGGTGCAAATCGACTTGGCTTTGAAACAGTTCCTATAAGAAATCCTTATTATCGTCTGTATAAGAAGGTGACATTTCTTCCTATTAATCACATAGCAAATACATCATACCACGCATTACCTGCTTATTTATTTATGTCGAAAGAGACACTGCATGAAAAATATAATGTGAAATAAATTAACTAGCTTTTACTCCAACAGTTACATCATGAAATGTTATTTCGGGTCTGCTGCCAATACGGATATTGAGTCCTGTTTGACCAAGACCTTCACTTATATAAAATGGTGTGCTGTTATGCAAATGCAACCCTTTTATAACATTTTTACGCGCAAGTTTCCCCATTTTTGCAAGGTGATATGCCTTAGGGTAACAAATTTGTCCACCATGAAAATGCCCAGCCATTAAATAGTCAAACGCATATTCATGCATATCAAGTACAATAGTAGGATCGTGTGTTAACACAATATTTTTGCCTTGTTCGATATGCTTATATGCAAGGGATAAGTTGCTTCGGTTTGTACTATAGTCATCAATCCCAATTATATTTATAGCTTCTCCGTTTACTGATATAGTTGAACTTTCATTCTGTAATACGTGAACATTATTATCCTCAAGCAATGTTTTGAGCTCATTCAAGTCGTCACCTTTTAGCACATAATCATGATTACCAAATACCGCATAGGTGCCATGTGTGGGTTCAAGGCGATTCAACACTCTCAGATACGGAAGTAATTTCGGTATAGAGCGTTTTCGGTCTAGGAAATCACCGGTTAATGCAATGAGATCAACAGATTCATTCTCTAGCTTACGTTCCAGTTGCATGGGGCTTAACGAGATGTTTTCGAGATGTAAGTCGGATAGATGAAGAATCGATAATGTCGAGTCATTGTTTATGCCTGATTCTGAAGCTACGTTAATTTTATTTATTTTAATATCTTGGGTGTTTTTATAGGCTTTAAAAAGCAGAAAGCAAATGAAAAATATAATAATAGTAGTAATGAATAGATATGTCATCGCGATTACTCCTTTCTCTCACGAATAAAAGTATATCATGCTGACAGTGACTCTATCATTGGTAATTGAAGCCAAATGGAGGCAATGAAAAATGGATCAGAAAAAGGCTTTATTTCTACCCTTTATGCAAATCCCTACAGGGCATCATCATGTGGCGGATGCATTAATAAATGAGATTAAAACGACTCATAAGGATATCGTATGTGATAAAGTAGATATTTTATCATATAGCTATGGTGGAGTGGAGAAAGTCGTTTCGTCTACATATTTAGCATGGATTAGAAAGTTTCCGGATGTATATGACTGGCTGTATAAACAAGCAGCGTATAAGAAAACATCACCACATAACCGTCAATATCTGTATGAAACAATGTTTACTTATTTTTTAAAACGACTAACCAATCAACAAAATCCTAGCGTTCTATTCTGTACACATGCACTTCCATCGAATATTGCCGCTGTCTTAAAAAAGAAGAATAAATTGCAATCTATTACGGTAAACGTGTACACGGATTTTTTTATAAACCGAATATGGGGAATAGATGGAATTGATTATCACATGGTTCCAACCGTTTCTGTAAAGGAATACTTGTTAGAAAAAGGTGTTGCAGAAAAACGGATTTTCATCACAGGAATTCCAATTCATCAGGTATTTCACTCGGGACAAGAACAACAAACGAAAGATGAAGGAATATCAGTATTAGTTACTGGTGGAAGTCTAGGGGTGGGTGCTATAAGGAAGTTGCTTAACTATTCCCATTCGGACAGGATTCATTACTATGTGTTATGCGGAAAAAATGAAGTACTTTATGAACAATTATTACGGAAAGACAAACCAACCGTTACTCCGCTACCATATATAACAAGTAAAGAAGAAATGAATCTATTATATAATAAAGTGGATGCGGTTTTAACAAAGCCTGGTGGGGTGACAGTCAGTGAATGCTTAATGAAGCGAAAGCCAATATTTGTTTATGACCCATTACCTGGACAGGAGAAAATCAACGTTAATCAGTTGAATCAAATAGGTGTGGTATTTACTGTTGATTTAGAAAATAATTTACTGGAAGAGCAAATCCTTGATTTTTTTTGTGATGAAAGAAAACAGTGTATTTACAGGCAGAAGGTTGATGCGTATCATCGGAACTTAGACGAAAGACCACTGTCGCTGTTAATTGAGGAAATAATACAAAAAAAACATTAGCAATTTCAGCAAATGTTTTTTGGTCATAATTTTCTACTTTATTTCACATTTGCAGTGAACTCTTTATGGCCATGGATATCTTCTTTTTTAACATGAACATTAACATTATATGTCCCGCTGTTGTTAAAGGTTGCAGTAGATTGATACGTGCCAGAAGAAGTCTCGATCATATCGGTCCATTCATGGTTCTCTTTATTTTCTTGCCAGGTTTCCAACGTTACGAAAGCCTTTTCTAGTAATTCTTCTTCTTTTAGCACCTTGACTGTGAACTCAGCTTCCTCAGTCGCTTTAACTGTATCGGGCTGTTGTAAATCTATAGATAAGTGTGTATGGTTTTGGTCGTCTTCTTTCTGGTTTTTGCCTGTTGTGGTACTAGCTTTTGGATCGCCAATGGTTATTTCCTTTTTAGGCATCGTATGCATGGTACGGGCAGTAACGTGTGACTGAACATGATATAGACCATTTTCTTTAAATGATTTTTCTATAGTATATGTGCCGTCGTCAACATGTTTTGCCCTGATCATTTCGCTTTCATCTTTGAATCCATCTTTCCATATTTCAAACTCCACTTCACTTGCATCCTCAACTGGTTCGCTGTCCTGTGTAACTGTTACAGAAAAGGTTATTTCCTGATCTTTATCACCTATTTCAGGAACTTCCAAATTAGCTTCAATCGCCTTAACAACATTATCAGTTGCCCCATTTTCAGTGTCTTCACTTTGACCACATGCTGCCAGAACTATTATGATGAATAATAATGTCATCATTTTTTTCATGTATAAAATCCTCTCTAGAGCTATGTTACTCCGATTATAAGACATTCAACTAAGCGAAACAATATATACGTGTGAAACCTTTGTGAATGATTTTCCATAAATTAAAACGGGTAAAATGTAGCAGTAGAGAGGGAGAAGCATAATAATCGAATATTTGTTCGCTTATATGTTAAAATTAGATAATAAATATGGTAAACTAGTAAGCAGAGTGATGAACGGAGGTTTGCTTTGTGGAAAATCAATTTGATCTTGTTGCACAATATGAACCAAGTGGCGATCAGCCACAAGCTATTAAAGAAATAGTAGAAAAAGTGAAATCTGGGCAGCGTCATCAGACGTTACTTGGAGCAACGGGTACCGGGAAAACGTTTACGGTATCAAATGTAGTTGAGGAAATTAACCGTCCAACGCTTGTAATTGCACATAACAAAACGTTGGCAGGTCAATTATATAGTGAATTCAAGGAATACTTTCCAAACAATGCAGTTGAATATTTTGTTAGCTATTATGATTATTATCAGCCAGAAGCATATGTACCATCAACTGATACTTTTATTGAAAAGGACGCAAGTATTAACGATGAAATCGATAAATTGCGCCACTCAGCAACATCGGCATTGTTTGAACGACGTGATGTTTTGATTGTTTCGAGTGTTTCCTGTATTTATGGCCTAGGTTCACCGGAAGATTATGAAAGTCAGGTTCTCTCATTAAGAATGGGCATGGAAAAAGACCGTGATCAACTGTTACGTGAATTGGTTGATATACAGTACGCGCGAAATGATATTAATTTCCAGCGCGGAACTTTCCGTGTTCGTGGTGATTCTGTTGAAGTAATCCCTGCTTCCAAAGAAGAACACTGTATTCGGATTGAATTTTTCGGCGATGAAATTGACCGAATCCGTGAAGTGGATGCTTTAACTGGTGAAATTGTAGGTGACCGTGAACATGTGGCGATTTTCCCGGCTTCCCACTTCGTCACACGTGAAGAGAAACTAAAAAAGGCAATTGTTAATATAGAAAAAGAACTAGAAGAACGCTTAAAGCAACTCCGCGCAGAAAATAGATTATTGGAAGCGCAACGATTGGAACAACGCACGAATTACGATGTGGAAATGATGCATGAAATGGGATTCTGCTCAGGGATTGAGAACTACTCACGGCATTTAACATTTCGTGAAGAAGGGGCAACACCCTACACATTACTTGATTTCTTCCCGGACGATTTTTTAGCTGTAGTTGATGAATCACATGCTACACTTCCTCAGGTCCGTGGAATGTACAAAGGGGACAGAGCTCGTAAACAGGTGTTAGTTGATCATGGTTTTCGCCTGCCGTCAGCGCTAGATAACCGTCCATTGATGTTTGATGAATTTGAGAAGGCGACAAATCAACTAATTTATGTTTCGGCAACGCCAGGGCCATATGAGATTGAGCATTCACCTGGGGTAACCGAGCAAATTATTCGCCCGACGGGATTATTAGATCCAGAAATCGATGTGAGACCAATTGAGGGTCAGATTGATAACTTGATCGAGGAGATAAATAAGCGATCTGAGCGAAATGAACGTGTTCTAGTGACAACACTCACGAAGAAAATGTCAGAAGACTTAACGGACTACTTGAAGGAAATTGGAATTAAAGTCGCTTATCTGCACTCAGAAATAAAAACGCTAGAGCGGATTGAAGTTATTCGTGATTTACGTGTTGGTAAATATGATGTTCTTGTAGGCATTAATTTGTTACGTGAAGGCCTAGATATACCTGAGGTTTCATTAGTAACTATTCTGGATGCAGATAAAGAAGGTTTTCTGCGTTCTGAACGATCACTTATCCAGACGATGGGTCGTGCAGCGAGGAATGAAAATGGTCAAGTTATTATGTATGCCGATCGTATAACAAATTCGATGCAGTTAGCCATTGATGAGACAAACCGACGTCGTGAAAAGCAAATAGCTTATAATGAAAAGTACAATATTAGGCCGACAACAATACGGAAAGATGTACGTGATGTTATCAAGGCAACTGTTGCATCTGAGGAAGAGGAAAGTTATTCAGAGAAAACGAAGAGTATTGCAAAATTATCTAAAACAGAGAAATCTAAAGTTATCGAAAATATGGATAAAGAAATGAAGGAAGCAGCAAAAGCACTTGATTTTGAGAAAGCTGCTGAATTACGTGATATAATACTTGAACTTAAAGCGGAAGGATGACCTGTTCATGCCAAGTAAATCGATAAAAGTGCAAGGTGCTCGTGCACATAATTTAAAAAATGTAGATATAACCATTCCTAAAAATAAACTTGTGGTCTTAACAGGTTTATCTGGTTCAGGTAAGTCATCGCTTGCCTTTGATACGATCTACGCAGAGGGACAACGACGTTATGTAGAATCACTCTCTGCATATGCACGCCAATTTTTAGGTCAGATGGATAAACCGGATGTGGATTCAATTGAGGGGTTATCACCAGCGATATCAATTGATCAGAAAACTACGAGCAAGAATCCCCGTTCAACAGTTGGTACCGTTACAGAAATATACGATTATTTACGATTACTTTATGCTCGTGTAGGACGGCCAACATGTCCAAAACATGGTATTGAAATTAACTCACAAACCGTTCAGCAAATGGTTGACCGACTTTTGGAATACCCGAATCGTACAAAAATGCAAATATTGGCCCCTGTTGTTTCCGGACGCAAGGGTGAGCATGTCAAGGTAATTGAAAAGCTGAAGCAAGAAGGATATGTTCGGATTCGCGTTGACAATGAAATGCGTGAAGTAACCGATGATATTCAACTGGAAAAAAATAAAAAACATTCAATTGAAGTGGTAATTGACCGAATCGTTGTAAAGGATGGTGTTGCCGGAAGATTGAGTGATTCCATCGAAACAGCTCTTGGGTTAGGTGAAGGGAAAATTATTGTCGATGTCATTGGTGAAGAAGAATTGTTGTTCAATGAAAATCATGCATGCCCAATTTGTGGCTTTTCCATTGGTGAATTGGAACCTCGGCTATTTTCATTTAATAGTCCATTTGGAGCTTGCCCGACATGTGATGGATTAGGGACCAATTTGGAGGTTGACCTGGAACTAGTTATTCCGGACTGGGATAAGACATTAAACCAACATGCGATTGCAGCATGGGAACCTATTAGTTCCCGATACTACCCGCAATTACTGAAGAGTGTTTGCAATCATTATGGTATCGATATGGATACACCGGTTAAAAAAATTCCATCTAGTCAAATGGATAAAATACTTCACGGAAGCGGCAAAGAGAAAATCCATTTTTATTATGAAAATGACTTTGGCAATATACGTGATAATAATATCCTGTTTGAAGGTGTCTTGAAAAATATAGCACGCCGGTACCGGGAAACATCGTCTGATTTTATCCGTGAAACATTGGAAAAATATATGGCTCAAACAAACTGCCCAACATGTGATGGATATCGCTTAAAAGAGGGTGCCCTTGCCGTAATGGTTAATAACAGGCATATCAGCCAAGTGACCGACTACTCTATCATGGAAGCTAAGGACTTTTTCCAGAATCTTGACCTAACTGAGAAGGAAGAAAAAATTGCTCGCATGATATTGAAGGAAATAAGTGATCGATTGGACTTTTTGAATAATGTTGGCCTGGATTATCTAACGATGTCTCGTTCAGCCGGCTCATTGTCTGGAGGCGAGGCGCAGCGGATTCGACTAGCAACTCAAATCGGTTCTGCACTTACAGGTGTTCTTTATGTCCTGGATGAACCATCAATTGGGCTTCATCAGCGTGATAATGATCGTTTAATTAACACATTAAAGCAAATGCGTGATTTAGATAATACGCTGATTGTGGTGGAACATGATGAGGATACGATGCTTGCCGCCGATTATCTGATTGATATTGGTCCTGGCGCTGGAGAACATGGTGGTGAGATAGTTGCGAGCGGTACACCTGACAAGGTAATGAAAAATAAAAAATCATTGACTGGAAAGTATTTGGCAGGTGATAAGTATGTTCCATTGCCATCAAAGCGACGCAAGCGTTCAAAACGCAATATCGAAATAGTCGGTGCTGAAGAGAATAACTTGAAAAATGTTACAGCTAAATTCCCGATTGGACTATTGACTGTTGTGACAGGGGTATCTGGATCTGGTAAAAGTACGCTGGTAAATGATATTCTATACAAATCGTTAGCAAAACAGCTTAACCGTGCGAAACTTAAACCTGGAAGCCATAAAAAAATAAATGGCATTAAACAGGTTGAAAAGATTATCGACATTAATCAAGCACCTATTGGACGGACACCACGTTCGAATCCGGCAACATATACAGGTGTATTTGATAATGTCCGTGATGTCTTTGCGCAAACAAATGAGGCTAAGGTTCGTGGTTATAAAAAGGGTCGCTTCAGTTTTAATGTGAAAGGTGGTCGCTGTGAGGCATGCCGCGGCGATGGCATTATAAAGATTGAAATGCATTTTCTGCCGGACGTATATGTACCTTGTGAAGTATGTCATGGGAAGCGGTATAACCGGGAGACATTGGAAGTGAAATATAAGGGGAAAAACATTTCAGAAGTGCTTGAGATGACTATTGAAGAAGCATTGGACTTTTTCGCAAACATCCCGAAAATAAAACGGAAACTGCAAACAATTTATGATGTGGGTCTTGGTTATATTAAGCTGGGGCAGCCTGCAACAACATTATCCGGTGGTGAAGCACAACGGGTTAAATTGGCGAGTGAACTCCACAAGCGGTCAGATGGCAAGTCATTTTACATTCTGGATGAACCGACGACTGGATTACATGTTGATGATATCAAACGATTGTTAAGTGTACTGCAACGACTGGTCGATCATGGTGATTCTGTCTTGATTATCGAACATAATATGGATGTGGTGAAGACGGCTGATCATATAATTGACCTCGGACCAGAGGGTGGCGATCGTGGCGGAGAGATTATTGCAACCGGAACACCTGAAGAAATTGCTGAAACCGAGCAATCATATACTGGACGATATTTGAAGCCAGTATTGGAACGCGATCGAAAACGTATGGAAGCAGATGTCGAGAAACTTGAAAAAGTTGGATCGAAATAAAAAAAGAGGGTAGTGAGTCTGGAATGGGCTGGCTATCCTCTATTTGCAGTTAAGATAGCATAAATATTTTCATACCGTATAATGTAACTAAGGGTTTCACTTCCAAACTGGCGATAAACCAAGTTTCCTGAATAGGGTGAGAGACTTATTTGCAGGGACAAGTACGAATAACAGTAGCGAATCGGAAATAGTATCAAAAGAGACGAAAAACAAATCAAGAACAACATCAACATGTAAGAGGAGAAAAAGTGCGCCCCTCCATATAATGAGACAAATTTGTGGTCAAAATTTTTGACGCATTCCTGTCGTTTAGGTAAGGTTAAATGAGAAGGTGCTAGGGAGGAAACATTTTAATGAAACCAATTGAGATTCAAAAAATGCAAAATTTATTAGAAAATTATTCGAATAAAGATGTTTATGTTCATTTAGAAACAACTAATGGTGCTTATGCTAGCCATTTTGATGATAAGGCTTATAATGTCGGAGCGTACATCCGTAATGCGAAAGTTAAGTTTTCTCAAGCGAAAATTGTTGGAAATGGAAAGACGTACCGTGTGGGATTAAAAATGGAAATAGGCTGGATTTATGCGGAAGGATTAACAGATTGGACAATTCATGGTGCTAATCAGCTATTACTTGCAGGACATGATCGTGAAGGTCGGTTAATGGTGTCGCTACAAATCAGTGAAACTCCATTTCGCTATTAATTTAAGGGCTAGGTGATTTTAAAATGGAAAAACATGTTGTTGTAATTTATCCGCATCCTGATGATGAGTCATTTGGTGCGGCTGGGACGATTACGAAATATCGTGAGCAAGGTGTTCCAGTGACATATTTATGTGGAACGCTAGGTGAAATGGGAAGAAACATGGGTTCACCAACTTTTGCTAATCGAGAAACATTACCGGAAATTCGAAAAGAAGAGTTAATTAATGCTTGTGAGAGGCTTGATATTGACTTACAAATGTTAGGTTATCGTGACAAAACACTTGAGTTTGAAGATAGGCTTGAGGTTGCAAGTCATTTAAAGGGTATTTTAGAAGAGATTAATCCGAGTTTAGTAATTACGCATTACCCAGAAAGAGCAGTACATCCTGACCATGATGCACTTGGGGCGGCTGCTGTTGAAGCTGTTAAATTGATGGAACCTGAGAATCGCCCAACAGTGTGGGTTCAGCCTATCACAAATAATTATGTTGAGGAACTGGGGGAACCAGATATCAATAATGATGTAACCCCATTTTTTGACCAGAAGATGGAGGCGATATTAGCTCATGAGTCTCAAGCAAGTGGAATTTTAAGCAAATTCAAGGAAAATCCTGAATTGGATGATGACCTTAAAGAGGAAGCGAAAAAACGTTTAGGGAAAGAGCATTTTTATATTTGGAAATATGAATAACCACTAATAAAGGAGGGTCCATAATGAGTAAGAAGTTATATCGTTCAGAATCCGATGTTATGATTGGAGGAATTTGTGGTGGGCTTGCCGAATACTTTAATATTGACTCTACAATTGTCCGCCTATTATTCGTTGCGGGTGTATTTGTAGGTGCGGCGGCAATATTCATTTACTTAATAGGAATGATTGTTATTCCGAAAGAAGGGGAGGTGCGTTAATGCTGCTTCGCTGGTTTTTATCCATATTATTAAATGCAGTTGCATTAATTGCAGTAGCACAGCTATTTGAAGGCTTCCAGCTCGAAGGCTTCGGCACAGCTATTTTGGCAAGTGTTATTTTGGCAATTTTAAATATGATCGTCAAACCAATTTTAGTAGTGTTGACTCTACCAATTACTTTTTTAACACTTGGTTTATTCCTGTTTGTCATAAACGCTATAACGTTAATGATTACCCAAGCCATAATGGATGCTTCTTTTGTTATCACAGGCTTTGGCACAGCAATTATTGCTGCTGTAATTATTTCGATATTGAATTTATTATTAAACAGGTTAGTGAAGGATACAATGAAATAAAACTTGAGATCGCAGGTGCTATCCTGCGATTTTTTCGTTCACTTATAATAAACGGTCTTTATCAAAACTTCCCGATACTTCAACACGCCAAAATATGCTACAATGAAAATCAGTAATTGTGCATATTATTGGAGGTTTATATAGATGGTAAAAGTTCGTACGAAAGATTTGCTGGAAAATTTTAATCTGACCTTGGTTGCCGGGGAAGATGGCATACATAGAGAAATTACTACAAGTGATATTTCCCGTCCAGGAATTGAGATGACAGGTTATTTTAAGTATTATCCTAAGGAACGTTTGCAGCTAATAGGCAAGACAGAAATGGCATACTTCCTTGATTTAACAGATGAAAATAAAAGGAGTCGTGCGAAACAATTATGCACGGATATAACCCCGGGAATCGTCGTATCACGCGGAATGGATATTCCAGAGGTCTTACTTGAGGCTGCGAATGAATCCGGAGTACCAATTTTACACTCCCCACGCAAAACGACTCGAGTCATAAGCAGACTTACCAACTATTTGGAAGCAAAGTTTGCCCCGTTTACTGCAATTCACGGCGTATTAGTCGATATTTATGGTGTGGGTGTGCTGATAACGGGTCAAAGTGGTGTTGGTAAAAGTGAGACAGCGCTTGAGTTAGTGAAACGAGGGCACCGTCTAGTTGCTGATGACAGTGTTGAAATTCGTCAAGAGGACTATGATAGTCTAATTGGTAATCCCCCACCACTAATTGAGCATTTATTGGAAATTCGCGGACTTGGTATTATCAATGTTATGACTCTATTTGGTGCAGGTTCCGTACGAAGTTTTAAAAAAATATCATTGATTATTAATTTGGAATTATGGGATCAGCAGAAACAATATGACCGTTTAGGTTTAGATGAGGAAACGATGAAAATAATGGATGTTCATCTTCCAAAAGCAACAATTCCTGTTCGTCCAGGGCGAAATTTAGCTGTAATTATTGAAGTTGCAGCGATGAACTTCCGGCTAAAACGAATGGGCGTTAATGCAGCCGAGGAATTTTCTGATCGTCTTACAACGATGATTGATCAGGATAAAGATGAAACAGATGAATAGGAGTGATTGGATTGAGTTGTAGTGCACCAGCATTGGACCGTGTTTTTCTGGATATTGGTCCACTGACTATTTATTGGTATGGGTTAATTATTGCAGCGGGAGCATTTATAGGGTTGTATCTGGCCACTAAGGAATCGGATCGACTAGGTTTACAGAAAGATTTAATGGTCGATTTGATTGTGTTTGCTATCCCGATTTCGATTATATTTGCTCGCATTTACTATGTGATTTTTGAATGGGAACGTTATACTGGTGGAACATGGTGGGACGTCTTTGCAATATGGGAGGGCGGAATAGCAATTCACGGTGCTTTAATCGGCGCTGTGCTAACGACAATTGTTTACGCTCGTGTTAAAAAAGTTTCATTCTGGCAGTTGACTGATATTGCTGCCCCAAGCTTAATACTTGGACAGGCTATAGGTCGTTGGGGAAACTTTATGAATCAGGAGGCACACGGAGGAGCGATCTCTGAAGCTACATATAATAGTTTTCATCAATATTTACCTGATTTCATTATGAATCAAATGTGTATTGATGGCGTAATGTATCACCCAACATTTTTATATGAATCATTTTGGAATATAGTTGTACTCATTATCCTACTTATACTACGTCGTAAAAACCCATTACGTGGTGAAGTATTCGTAAGCTATCTAATGGCATATTCAGTTGGTCGTTTCTTCATTGAAGGTATGCGTACTGACAGTCTATATTTCGGTCCTTTCCGTGTGGCGCAGCTAATCTCGATTGCTATTATTCTGATTGGATTAGCGGTAATTGTTTATCGCCGTAAAACAGGGCAGGAAAATAAGCATTATAATGGTAAAAAAGTAACTAAGAAGAAGTAACTGAAAAGAGGGATGAACGATTGGCAGGGATTTTTAAGCGTGGTTTACAACAAGGCCTTCAAGTCACATGGACATTAGGAAAAGTCATTTTTCCAATTACTTTGATTGTGACCATATTACAACATACACCGGTACTGCCATGGGTTATTGACCAGATTAGTCCCATTATGGGCTTGGTTGGATTAAGTGGAGAGGCTGCAGTGCCATTGGTATTAGGGAATTCACTGAATTTATACGCTGGAATTGCTGCCATAGTATCGTTTGATTTTACAGTAAAAGAAGTCTTTATATTAGCTGTGATGCTGTCGTTTTCCCATAACTTATTCATCGAATCGACTGTGGCTGCTAGGGTAGGCGTTAGCTGGTGGTTTATTTCGGGAATTCGGTTGTCATTAGCGCTCATTTCGGCAATAACGATTAATCTCTTATGGAGTGGAGGGGCTGAACAAGCGCAATACGGTCTCATTTCTACGTCAAATCCAGAATTGAATGGATGGAGCGAGATTTTACTGCAAGGATTCCAAACCGCTGTCGTTGGTGTGGCACAGCTGGCACTAATCGTCATTCCGTTAATGATAGTCATGCAATATTTACGTGAAAAAGGCTGGTTAACTATTTTTTCAAATAAATTTGCACCATTTACTAGAATGCTGGGCATGGAAAAAAATACTTCTATGACGCTTGTAGCTGGACTTACAATCGGCCTTGCCTATGGTGCCGGGCTAATGATTCAAGCGGTGGAAGAAGATGGTGTGTCACGGCGCGATATGTATTTGGCGCTAATTTTTCTTGTTTCCTGTCATGCGGTAGTGGAGGATACGTTAATATTTATTCCGCTTGGTATTCCTGTCCTGCCATTACTTTTAATTCGATTGGTCACGGCAATACTATTAACAATGACTGTAGCATTTATTTGGCGGCGTATTGATAATCGGAAAAGAAAGGACGCATCTCATGAACATTCATACAATACTCTTTGATCTTGATGGCACTTTAATAGACACAAATGAATTGATTATTTCATCGTTCATGCATACATTTGAACAATATGGAAGAGAGCTTTCCCGTAGAGAAGCAATCGAATTTATCGGACCTCCTTTAAGGGACACATTCCATCAGGTTGACCCTGATCAGGTTGAGGCAATGGTTGAAACATACCGAGAGCATAATCTGTACCACCATGATAACTATGTAACAGCTTTTCCAAATGTTGTCGAAACGATTGACCAATTACAAAAGAAAAATTTTAAGCTCGGAATCGTTACAACGAAAATGAATCGAACAGTAGAAATGGGACTGAAAGTTACTGGTTTGTCTAATTACTTTGAAACTATTATTACATTAGATGATGTTGTCCATGCAAAACCGCATCCAGAGCCGGTTCTGAAAGCAATGCAGGAATTAGAAGCATCGGCCGATTCAACACTTATGGTCGGGGATAACCATCATGACATTGATGCAGGAAAAAATGCAGGTGTTCAAACTGCTGGGGTTGCATGGTCCTTGAAAGGTAAGGAAAAGTTATCCGAGTATAAGCCAACGTATATGCTAGATGACATGCGGGACCTGCTTAAAATTTTGGGAGTGTAGATATGCGTAAAACCAATCGATACCCAGTTAAAAATGCCAATTCACTCTGGCAAATATATAAGACAGTGTCCTTCTGGAAGGTGACAAAAAACTTTATTGTTATTCAGCTTGGCAGATACATGCCTTTTTTAGGTGTGAAAAATTGGCTTTATCGCACGTTTTTACGAATGAAGGTAGAAAAACAAACAGCATTTGCATTGATGGTCATGCCTGACGTTATGTTTCCAGAAAAAATAACAGTCGGAGCTAATAGTGTAATCGGATATAATACTACTATTTTAGCGCATGAGTACCTGATAAAAGAATATCGTATTGGTGAAGTTATCATAGGTAATGAGGTGTTGATAGGGGCAAACGCAACAATTCTTCCAGGCATATCAATTGGTGACGGAGCAGTGGTATCAGCAGGAACGCTAGTAAATAAGGATGTTCCGGCTGGTGCATTTGTTGGGGGTAATCCTATGCAGCTTATTTATACGAAGGAAGAGATGGATAAAGAATAATGTCGATGGTGGTGTATAGAATGGAAATGCCTACAGGTGTCTTACCAGCGATTCGAAATATGAAAGACTTTGATAAGGCGTTGGAATCAAGCCATAATTTTATTGTTTTACTGGAAACTCGACTATCCCAACTAAAGAGCTTAGTGGATTATACGAAGCGCTCAAATAAAAAGGTGTTAGTACACTTTGATTTAATTCAAGGCTTAAAAGCAGATGAATATGGAATGGAATATTTGTTACGCGAAGTAAAGCCAGATGGAATATTGTCAACTAGGGGAAACATTATTAAACTTGCAAAGAAACATAAGTTACTCGCTATCCAGCGTATGTTTTTACTAGATAGTATGGCACTAGATCATAATCTCAAGTTAGTTGATCGTTTTAAGCCTGATTGCATTGAGGTACTGCCAGGCCTTATGACAAGTATCGTTGAAAAGATAAGTCAGGAAAGTAATATCCCTGTCATCGCAGGTGGTCTTATAAATAAAGAGGAAGAAGTATCTGAAGTATTGGAGGCAGGGGCTATTGCAGTATCCACTTCGAATACTAAACTATGGACTTGTTAATTTTATCTGTTAAGTTTTCTGAAAATTATGTTATGAGTGCTTAAATTTAACAAAAATTGATAAGACCAACAAAAAAGGCGTCTTTATATAACTTATGAAGGCACTTATGGCGAATAACAGAGCGGTGGTGTTGAACTCTTTTATGTGAGCAACAAGCAACAAGGGCGTGAGGACGTCTAGGAATTCAAGAACTATATATACGAAGAGCCTAGTTACAAGGATGTGGATACCAAGGAAAGACAATAAAAATTTCGCTTTGGTTTAGGCTTTGCAAAGGCACATACTTTGTAACTGGGCAAACACCTGTGATGAAGTGTCGCAGGGATTTGATGAAGGCGATCTTATGTGGTAACGCGCAAATTACGAAGGCAGTAAACGCTACATTAATTTCACTTGATCATGCTTCGGATGGTTACAAGCAGTTTGATGGCGAGGCATCTAGAAAGTTAGTTATTGATCCGCATAGGATGGATTGGCCATAACCATAATTACTCTAAATTTAAATTGTAAAAAAATATTGACAGCGTTTACATTTTGATGTATTATTATATTCAACAAGTTAAGAACGTGGTGGAGACATGGAGACCCACGCTGCAGCAGTACTTTGAAAGAAGTACGCTTATGCAGTGTGGGTCTTTTTCGTGCTATCTATTAATCTACTCAATACCACTCCACGTTTTTTAGCTTAATAATTTAATAAAGAGGAGTTGTTTAAAATTGCCGGAATTTTTAGCGGAAGTAATTGGTACGATGATTCTTATAATCCTGGGGGGAGGAGTAGTTGGAGGAGTTGTATTAAAGAAATCAAAAGCAGAAGACGCAGGTTGGGTAGTTATTACAATTGGCTGGGGTCTTGGTGTAACAATGGGGGTATATGCTGTTGGTAGTTTCACTGGAGCACACATAAATCCTGCAGTTACACTTGGATTTGCGGCTGTAGGAGAGTTTCCTTGGTCTAAGGTACCAATGTATATATCAGCTCAAATGGTTGGAGCGTTCATTGGTGCAGTTGTTGTCTTTTTAAATTATTTACCACATTGGAAAGAAACAAAGGATCAAGGCGCAAAATTAGCAGTATTCTCAACCGACCCTGCTGTACGAAGTCCCTTTTCCAATTTAGTTAGTGAGATAATTGGAACTTTTATTCTACTAATGGGACTAATGTTTATTGGTGCTAACGAATTTACAGAAGGTTTGAACCCACTAATTGTTGGTTTACTGATTGTTGCGATTGGTATGTCACTAGGTGGAGCTACTGGGTATGCTATTAATCCAGCACGTGACCTGGGTCCAAGAATTGCCCATGCACTACTTCCTATACCAGGAAAAGGCGGCTCTGATTGGAAATATAGCTGGGTTCCAATAGTAGGACCAATTCTTGGCGGTGTTTATGGTGCAGTATTCTATAAAGCAATATTTTTAGGTGAATACTCAGTATTATTTTGGGTTCTAAGTGCAATTATTGCTGTAATTTTATTCGGAGCTACTAGCGCAGAACTGAAAAAAGGGAATACAATTGCAGACAATGTAGAGAAGAAAATTAGCTAAGGAGGAATTTTACAATGAAAAAAGAGTATATTTTATCGTTAGATCAAGGTACGACAAGTTCAAGAGCAATTCTATTTGATCATGATGGTGCAATTGTTGAAACAGCTCAAAAAGAGTTTGAACAGTTCTTTCCAAAACCAGGGTGGGTAGAGCATGATGCAAATGAAATATGGACTTCAGTTCTTGCTTGTATTGCAGAAGTACTACGAAAGTCAGAAGTTGATCCTAACCAAATTGCTGGTATTGGTATAACAAACCAACGAGAAACAACGGTTGTTTGGGATAAAAATACTGGAAAGCCAATCTATAAAGCAATCGTTTGGCAATCTCGGCAAACAGAGGATATATGTAAAGAATTACGTGCAAAGGATTACAACGACTTGTTCAGAGAAAAAACTGGCTTGCTTTTAGACCCATATTTCTCTGGTACAAAAGTAAAATGGATTTTGGATAACGTAGAAGGTGCAAGGGAGAAGGCGGAAAATGGTGATCTGTTGTTCGGTACAATGGATACATGGATTGTCCATAAACTTTCTGGTGGGAAGGCACATATCACCGATTACTCGAATGCATCCAGAACTTTAATGTTCAACATATATGATCTTAAATGGGATGATGAATTACTTGAGATTCTAAATATACCTAAAAGTATGCTGCCAGAAGTTAAACAATCTTCTGAAGTCTATGCCAAAACAGTTGACTATCATTTTTTTGGACATGAAGTTCCGATTGCTGGGATTGCGGGGGATCAGCAAGCAGCATTATTTGGGCAGGCCTGCTTTGATAAAGGTATGGCGAAAAACACATATGGTACAGGCTGTTTCATGTTAATGAACACTGGCGAAGAAGGTGTGAAATCTGACAATGGTTTGCTTACAACATTAGCCTGGGGCGTTGACGGTAAAGTGGAATATGCGTTGGAAGGCAGTATTTTTGTAGCGGGTTCGGCAATACAATGGCTACGTGATGGATTAAAAGTTATTGAAAATGCACCACAGACTGAAGAATTAGCAAAAAAAGTAGATTCAACAGATGGGGTCTATATGGTACCAGCTTTTGTTGGACTAGGTACTCCATATTGGGATAGTGATGCAAGAGGTGCTATTTTTGGTCTAACACGTGGAACTACAAAGGAACATTTTGTTCGTGCAACACTTGAATCACTTGCATATCAAACAAAAGATGTATTGGATGCGATGATTGCAGATTCTGGGATCAATCTAAAAACACTTCGAGTAGACGGAGGAGCAGTGAAAAATAATTTCCTAATGCAGTTCCAAAGTGATGTTTTAGGTGTACCAGTTGAACGTCCTGTAGTTCAGGAGACTACTGCCTTAGGAGCAGCATATCTAGCTGGCTTGGCAGTGGGTTACTGGAAAGACAAAGAGGAAATTGCCTCACAATGGAAGACAGATCAAATTTTCAATCATGATATGGAAAAAGAAGAACGCGACAAGTTATATGGTGGTTGGCAAAAAGCTGTAGAAGCAACAAGGAAATTTAAGTAATTTGTAAAAAGAGAGAAGTCATAATATCCAAAGGGGGCTATGTGAATTTCTCTCTTTTTTTATCAAAATAGTGGAGGGTGTAAATTATGAAAAAAATTATTAATAACCCAGATCGGGCTTTGCAAGAGATGGTTGAAGGAATTGCAGCAGCATATCCAAACGAAGTTAAACAGCTACCTGAAACTACTGTAATCGTCAGGAAAGATGCACCTGTATCTAATAAAGTTGGGATAGTGAGTGGTGGAGGAAGTGGTCATGAGCCCGCGCATGCTGGCTATATTGGAAAGGGAATGCTTGATGCTGCAGTATCTGGAGAAGTTTTTACATCTCCAACCCCTGATCAAGTGCTTGAAGCAATTAAAGCAGTTGATAGTGGGAAGGGTGTGTTTTTAGTGATTAAAAACTACACCGGTGATGTGATAAATTTTGATATGGCTGCAGAACTAGCAGAGGCGGAGGGAATTGAAGTTGAAAAAGTAGTTGTCAATGATGATGTTGCAGTTGAAGATAGTTCATTTACTACTGGAAGAAGAGGGATTGCGGGAACTGTATTTGTTCATAAAATTGCAGGCGCGATAGCTGAACAAGGAGGATCATTACAAGAAGTAAAAGCTGTTGCCGAAAAAGTGGTTGAAAATGTTCGTTCTATGGGTATGGCTCTTACATCTTGTATTGTCCCCGCTGCAGGGAAACCCAGTTTTCAACTGGAAGATAATGAAATGGAAATAGGAATTGGTATCCATGGAGAGCCAGGTATTGAGCGAAAGGAAATGGCTACTGCACATGAAATTGCGAAAGAACTTACCGAAAAAGTTTTAAATGATAGAGATTTCTCAGAGAGTGATGTTGCAGTCATGGTAAATGGGTTAGGTGCGACACCTGAAATGGAACTTTATATTGTGAATAAAAGCGTGCAAGAAATCTTGAAAGAAAAAGGAATCAAGGTTTACAAAACATTTGTAGGTGAATATATGACATCATTAGAAATGGCAGGCTGTTCAGTATCATTATTAAAGCTAGATGACGAAATAAAGTCATTACTTAATGCGGAGTCGTCAGCACCTGCTTTTCGTATCTAAAGGAGTGTATGACATGGGATTACAAGTAACCGAAGCAGTTGAATGGATGAAAAGAATTAATGAAAAAATCCATATCAATAAGGAATATCTAACATCACTTGATCAACCAATTGGTGACGGTGATCATGGGATAAACATGGCACGAGGATTTCAGGAAGTAAGCAATAAAATTACGATGGAGAATTATGAAAATGTCGCTGAATTATTAAAGGATGTAGCTATGACATTAATGTCTAAAGTCGGTGGTGCATCCGGGCCATTATTTGGGACGGCATTTCTAAAAATGTCCTTAGTAGCAAAAGGGAGTGATACGATTAATCATGATAACATTACAAGGATGTTAGAAGAAGCGGTTAATGGTGTCAAACAGCGAGGAAAGGCTGTGGAAGGTGAGAAGACACTTATTGATGTTTGGTCGCCAATGGTTGAGTACTTCAAAAGAGTCGATCGTTTTAAAGCAGGTGAAATAGCAGGTGAAGCAAAGAAAGCCATGGAAAACACAAAGGATATTATGGCAACTAAGGGAAGAGCAGCTTATTTCAAAGAAAAATCAATTGGACACATCGATCCAGGAGCGGCTACATCCTTTTATATGTTTGAGGCATTATCTGAAGTGATTAAAGCAGGTGAAAAGTAATGTCTTACGTTGGTATCGTATTGATTTCGCATAGTAATAAGGTGGCTGAGGGAATAAAAGATATTATCCGCCAAGTGATTAAAGAAGTACCTATTGAAATTGCTGGTGGTACGGACGAAAATGATATTGGAACAAGCATTGATAAGATACAGCTGGCTATAGATCGTGCAAATGACGGGAATGGAGTATTGCTTTTTTATGATATTGGAAGTGCAAAGATGAATGCTGAAGTAGCTCTTGAAATGACGGGAATAGATAATATCAAAATAATAGAAGCCCCATTACTTGAAGGAGCATATGTGGCAGCTGTGGAATCCGGCATGGGTAAGGATATTGAAAATGTGTATTCCGCTTTAATGAAGGAGTTTGGATAACATAATACCGGAGAAGTAAAAGATTAAATTGCTTTACCTATTTTGAAGAATTGTGCTACAATATAATTAAGTTAATAGATGTGTCGGAGAAATGGAGAAACCACAAATTGCTGATGATTAGTAGAGTTCATTAGTTTATTTTTGTGGTTTCTTTTTTTCTAGTATATATGTAATGGCCTTTATAATGATAGTAATAGCATGGATTATAAGGAGAGTGTAGTAATATGACAACTTTTTCAAGTTATCATAGAGAAGAAAACTTTCAGCAAATTAAAGGGAATGAACTTGATGTCCTGGTTATTGGTGGTGGTATTACTGGAGCGGGAATCGCACTTGATGCGAAGACACGCGGGCTGAATACTGCGGTTTTCGAAATGCAGGATTTTGCCGCTGGCACCTCAAGCCGCTCGACCAAACTTGTTCATGGCGGCCTTCGATATTTAAAACAGTATGAAGTTAAGATGGTTGCTGAGGTTGGAAAAGAACGGGAGATTGTCTATGAAAACGGCCCACATGTTACCACACCTGAGTGGATGATGCTCCCGTTCTATAAAGATGGTAACTTTGGACCGTTTACAACAAGTATTGGGTTACGTGTTTATGATTTTTTAGCAGGAGTAAAGAAAGACGAGCGCAGGAAAATGTTGAAGCCTGGTGAAGCACTGGAAAAAGAACCACTTGTTAAGGAAAAAAGTCTTAAAGGTGCAGGGTACTACGTTGAATATAAAACGGATGATGCACGGCTCACGATTGAAGTAATGAAAAAAGCAGTTGAAAAAGGTGCATATGCCATCAATTATGCTAAGGTCGTTGATTTTATTTATAAATCCGGAAAAATTGAAGGTGCATTAGTCGAGGATCAAATTAGTGGCGAAACACATAATGTTTATGCTAAAAAAATAATCAATGCTGGTGGACCGTGGGTGGATAACCTACGTGAAATAGATGGTTCCAAACAGGGGAAATCACTGCAGTTAACAAAAGGGGTACACTTAGTATTTTCAAAAGACAGGTTTCCTTTACAACAAGCTATTTATTTTGATGCACCAGATGGACGAATGATATTTGCCATACCACGAAATAAAATTACCTATGTAGGAACTACCGATACAAGCTATAAAGGAGATATATCACATCCAACTATGACGGTAAATGATCGTGATTACTTGCTTAATACGATTAATTTTATGTTCCCTTCGTTAGATATGACAAAAGATGATGTGGAATCAAGTTATGCAGGGTTAAGGCCATTAATTGCCGAGGAAGGTAAAGATCCGGGTGAAATCTCCCGGAAAGATGAAATTTTCATTTCTGATTCTGGTCTTATTTCAATGGCTGGTGGAAAATTAACTGGGTATCGTAAAATGGCGGAAGAGGCTGTTAATACGATTGTTGAACAGCTGAAAAATGAAGATGGAATCCTTTATTCTTATTCTGATACAGAACATCTTCCTATTTCTGGTGGTGAAGTTGGCGGCTCAAAAGGTTTCCAACGCTTCAAGGATCGAAAAGTTGCTGAAGCAATAGCATTGGGAATTGATGAAGAAACAGCATTATTTTTAATTCAAAAATATGGAGCAAATATTGATAAAGTTTTTGAATTTTATCAAGGGGAAAAGCCAACTGCGGATGAAGCTGGGATTGATCACGTAGTTTTTGCGGAACTAACATATGCTCTTGAGCATGAAATGATATTTAAACCAGTTGACTTCTTCGTGCGGCGGACTGGAGCATTATTTTTCGATATTGATTTCGTGTGGGCACATAAGGATAGGGTTATTGATTATATGGCAGAAGCATTGCACTGGGGTGCAGCCCAGAAAGAAAGCTATACGGCCGAACTAGAACAGTTATTAGATGAAGCAGTAAATCCGGTTGAGTAAATTTCACTCAGCCGGGTTTTTTTGCGATATAACGGCCTGGATTGAAAGAGTGACGGTAGCTAACCAAAAGTGACTGGTTCTGTCATCTAGTATAAGTTTGGAGTTTCTTCAAATGGAATATTCCTGTTGTAACCTCATGAGTCTGTTTGCTGGTATATAAGATTTCTGTGGGTAGCCTTGGGAGGACGGGGCATGGTACTTCCTTGTCCTGTTATTGCCCGACTGTCTAAGTTCCATACCTGTTAGTAATGTATAAGGCGTTCGCGGCGATTTAATCTTAAGAATTTGCTGGCATTGGCTGTTAGTAATAGTGTCTCCATGAATAAGGAAATAATCATATATGACTTGTTCATGGGCTTTTGTATCTGTGTTTTTACATCCTGAGCAAAGCCATTTTTTATACAACCTTTTCATAGGAGACTTGTTGCATTTCGTGCATAGAATCCCGTCTATAAAATGATGCTCAGCTAAACCGAGCTGTTGCAGGATATTTGTTCGAAGTGGCTCATCTGCCTGTTGAAGTTGTCTACCAATTTCCTGTACTGCTGGCATGGTCAATGAATCCTTTGAATAAAGGTTATTCAGTCTCTCTATTTGGAGTTGCAAACTTGCTGTATGAATGATCTTATTATATACCGTTGTATCCTGATGAACATTTTCAACGATTGTGGAAGGATACGCAACTACGACAAGCGTTTCAATTGGTATGTTAAAAAACCCGCGATGTACAAGCCATGTCTTCAAATGGTTTTTTTGAGCTTCTGCCTGCAGAATAGGATCTTTATAAGAATTTATCCGGCCATTTACTTTTTGAGTTAACTGATGCTGTTTGGAATCATAGCTGAATATGCCTTTATAGTTTTTTATCTCCAGGATACAAATAAATTTTTTTGTGAGGATAAGCGTGTCAATTTGAAAATAAAATGGGGGATTTTTCAAACGTAACCCTCTAAGAATAACAAAGTCATTACGCCGAAATGTGGAAATTGTATAGTCAACTGCGCTTTCGCCATCATATCCTGCCTTTTCCTTTTTATATCCAGCAATGATTTTTTCATTAAACCAGAGATCTCCTTTAAGCCGTCTCAGCAATGCCTCGTAAATTAACAGATCGTATGATTTTTTTCTATAATTTTCGAACAAATTGCTCACTCCTTATATTCCTAATAATAGATTTTCTCCATCTAAATGCAATTTCCTTCTGTAATTTGTGTCTAAAATATGAACGTGAAATGAATAAACCCAGCAGAAGAAGGCATGAATCGCCAGAAGGAGGGAGTGAATCAACAGAAGAAAGGCGTGAATCAGCAGAAGGAAGGCGTGAATCAGCAGAAGAAGGCATGAATCAACAGAAGGAGTGAGTGAATCGCCAGAAGAAAGGTGTGAATCAACAGAAGGAGTGAGTGAATCAGCAGAAGGAAGACGTGAATCGCCAGAAGAAGGCGTGAATCAACAGAAGAAGGCGTGAATATCAAAAGAAGGAGTAAAAACTAACAACTTCAGCAACACTTTACCGCCACAACTAATAAAAACTTTAGAAATTCCTCTAAGATTTGTTGCGCTTTACGTTAACATTAATGGTAAACTAAATTTAGAGAATATTGTGTTTATATGAGTGAAGGAAAAGGCATATACGGCTGCATATTTTTCATGTGTCAAACAGAATAACTATATGAAAAATTGGAAGCGCTGCTACGATATGTGACCGGTAAATTATTGAAGAAAAAGCTATGTAAACACAATAGCGGGGAGGTAAGTTAAGTGAAAAATTTTTACACATCTGATAATAAAATTCAGGCCATTCTAAAAAGTAATTTGCCTGCGGATTTTTTTCGGCATGCTAATGAATCGTTAACTAATTTTGGAGAAAGGGTCGCTACAGCCATCGATGAACGTGCTGCCCACACGGATCGTGAGGGTCAGCCAAGATTAGTCAAATATGACAAAATGGGTAATGATATTTCACATGTTTGGGTGAATGAAGGTTATAAGCAAACCGTGAAAGAAACCTATAACACTGGTATTGTCGGGTATGTTCATAAAGAAATTCCGGAACTGGGTCATCAGGGTAATTATCTATATTCATTTGCACAAGGATATTTATTATCACAGGCAGAACCAGGGTTTTATTGTCCTGTCACACTAACAATGGCTACTGCTTATTTGATTGATCATTATGCTGATCAGGTATTAAAGGATAAATTCCTTCCACATGTTCTCGCAACGGGTGACGTGGAATTGTTTGAAGGGGCCACTTTTCTAACAGAACGTCAAGGTGGATCAGATGTAGGTGCAAACGAGGTGGAAGCGATTGAACAAGACGGTTATTACACACTTCAAGGAGAAAAGTATTTTGCAAGTAATGCCGGGATGTGCGGCGTAGCAATGGTGCTTGCAAGAGTGAACGGAGCACAGCCAGGAACAAAAGGATTAAGTTTATTCCTTGTACCATGGAAGGATAACAATATAGCCATTCGCCGGTTAAAAGATAAACTTGGTGTAAGAGCAGTACCGTCAGCTGAAGTTGAACTTGATGGCGCAAAAGGGTATCTAGTAGGTGATGCCAAAAAGGGATTCAAGTATATGATGGAAGCCCTGAATTTGTCACGTGTCTGTAATGCTGTAGCATCACTAGGCATCATGCGCAGAGCATTCACAGAGGCTAGAGATTACGCGATGGAGCGGGAGGCCTTTGGAAATAAACTGATTGCATACCCGATGATTCAGGAAACCTTAGTCCAACTGGCGGTAAAGCTGGAAGTTGAGACAAGTTCTACTTTCAAGCTAATTAATTTGTTTGATAAAGTTATGCAAAAAAATTCAAGTGCGACAACAAATGAACAGGCTCTCTTACGTTTGTATATTGCTATTTTGAAAAAAGAAACAGCGGAACAATCAATTGCTTTTTGCCATGAAGCGATTGAAATGCATGGAGGTAATGGATATATTGAAGACTTTGTGACACCAAGACTGCTGCGTGATGCCCAAGTGCTGACTGTTTGGGAGGGAACTGCTAACATACTTGGATTAGAAGTCATGCGACTTATGGAGAAATTCCGTATTCACGAAGTGTTCATACAGGAGATGAAGGAGCAGCTGGAAACACTGCCAAATGGGGACCTAACAGAGCCATTATTTACTGCAATATATGATTTGGAAAAATTCATGAATAAAATTCAACAGATGGATGAACGAACCCGTCTTATGTATCCTAAAAAAATTGCCAAAAAAATGGCTGCAATTTTTGAGGGAATAAATGCAGTAATAGAAGCCTATGGTTCAGGGAAGAGTCAAGCACGTGAAATGGCCATTGCAAAAGTATTCATAAATATGACATTTGAAACCAAAGAGGATGCATTACCACTTGATTATTTTGATTTGATTGTAAGAGAAGATGTAACAGAAAAGACTGTATCAAGCAACAAATCGGATGAAGAATCATAAAACTCCACAGTGAGCGTTCTGCGAGCGAGGAGACGCTAAAGGCACCGATGGTATCCTGAACGGTGTCTTAACTTCTATTATTTTTCCTCATACGCTGAAGTTATATCTAATAGAAACAACCTTTATTTATTACATATATAAATCTCCTGAAAACTGTGATATACTTTGTTCGGTAAGTTTTCGACAAATTGGGGGGATACACATGCATCATATTGAAAATAAATCAGATGGAAGACAACATAATGTTATCCCTTTTATACCAGATGGCGAATTTTATTTCACAAAAGGTGTAGAAGCATTTCAGAAAAGGAAGTTCGATTCTTCTATAAAATGGCTTGTTAAAGCGGTTGAAATGACACCGAAAGATAATTTGTATAAATGTCAATTGTCAATAATATATACTGAAGTTGGTTCTTATCATGAAGCAAATCAGCTTTTAACAAAAGTACTTCAATCATCAGATGGTCAATATACGGATTGCTATTATTTATTAGCAAACAATTACGCACATTTAGGGTTATTAAATGATGCAAAAAAATATGCGAAATCATATCTTGATAAAGAGCCGGATGGCGACTTTTGTGATGAAGCAGAACAATTACTGGAATTAATCGATTTCGATGAAGATGAAAATAACGATTGGGATCTTGAGGAAGAAGATGAACTGCTAATTTATCAGGAAACAATATTTTACCATATGGACAACATGGAATGGGACAAAGCAATTCCATTACTTGAAGAAATGATGACACTATTTCCAGAACATAAATTAACAAAACATGACTACACACACGCCTTATTCTTTTCTGGGTATAAAGATGATGCGGTAGAAATGGAATTGGACATATTAAATGATCAGCCAGATTCGTTGCACAGTCATGTGAATTTAGCAGTTTTTTTCTATGAGTTGGGTCGCATACAGGAATATGAACGCCATATTAAGGGACTACTAAATGTATATCCAATGCATGAACAACAAAAATTGCGAATAGCGGTTACACTTGCAAGAACAGGTGTATATCATGAAGCATATGCACGTTTCTGTAAACTTTCAAAAAGTATTGTTAAAAATCACTTATCCTATTATAAATGGTATAGCGTAACAGCTTACAAGCTCGGCGAACCTTCCAAATCACTATCATTATGGGAAGAAGGCTGTAAAAAGCATCCTAACTTGTCACAAGAGGAAGGTCCGTGGAATGTCTAGTCTGAGCAGAAAAATAGACTAATTCGCTAACTTTTTATACGATTGATGTGGCTTAAATATAATAGTGAAGAAAGGGCTGATTTTAATGTCCGAAGAGCGTATGTATGATGTAATTATTGCGGGTGCTGGACCTGCTGGCATGACGGCAGCAGTTTATGCATCACGTGCAAATCTGGACACGTTAATGATTGAAAGAGGAATTCCGGGTGGCCAGATGGCAAATACCGAAGATGTTGAAAACTTTCCGGGTTTTGAACATGTATTAGGACCGGATTTATCAAATAAAATGTTTGAACATGCCAAAAAATTTGGTGCAGAATATGCGTATGGTGATATTAAAGATGTTGTTGATCATGGTGATTATAAAACCGTAATTGCTGGCAAGAAAGAGTATAATACAAGAACTCTGGTAATAACGACAGGTGCTCAATTTAAGAAACTGGGCATTCCTGGAGAAGATGAATTAGGTGGCCGAGGTGTTTCTTATTGTGCAGTATGTGACGGTGCCTTTTTCAAGCAGAAAAATCTTGTTGTAATCGGTGGTGGTGACTCTGCTGTTGAAGAGGGGATCTATCTTACACGGTTTGCTGACAAGGTAACAGTTGTACACCGCCGTGATGAACTTCGTGCGCAAAAGATCATTCAGCAACGTGCATTTGATAACGATAAAATTGACTTTATCTGGGATACAGAAGCAGAAAAAATTAATGGCCCAGATGGGAAAGTTAGCAGTGTTTCCTTAGTTAATAATAAGACTGGTGAGGAATATGATTATCCAATTGACGGTGTCTTTATCTATATCGGCATGGTACCGTTGAGTGAACCATTTAAATCAATCGGTATCACAAATGAAGAAGGATATGTACCAACAAATGAGCATATGGAAACATCAATTCCAGGCGTTTTTGCTGCAGGAGATATCCGTGAAAAAACACTTCGACAAATTGTGACAGCTACTGGTGATGGAAGTATTGCTGCAGAATCTGCACAAAAATATATTGAAGAGTTAATGGAAGAATTAAAAGCGACAAAATCCTGACATGGTAATTATAAAAAGTAACTTTTCAGAAAGTAATTACTTCTTAACGCTGTTGTAACACGCACGAAATATTTATCAGTTACAATGTAGTTAACTAATTGACCCCCTTTTAATAGATAAATTAGTTTATTGCGCAGGTGAACTTTCACCTGCGCCTTTTTTTGTACTTAGCGACAAGTTGAGTCCTTCTAATGATAAAGAGTTTTTGTAAATACTTGTCCAAACCTGTCGAATAGAAATCATTTCCTTGTTGGTTTTAATTTATTCATTGTATAATAGGGATGATATGGACGAATTCCTCTTAACGATTGGGGTGAATTAGGAATGCAACGTGTTACAAATTGCATATTATTAGATAAAGAGAAAGTCTTATTACTTAAAAAACCACGTCGAGGTTGGTACGCAATACCTGGTGGTAAAATGGAACAAGGTGAATCCATTAAGGAATCAGTAGTTCGGGAGTATCAGGAGGAAACTGAACTTCAATTGATAAAGCCATCATTAGCTGGCGCATTCACTTTCTCTGTTTTTAACGACAAATCTGTTGTTCATGAGTGGATGATGTTTACATTTATTTGCAAGAATTTCACTGGTGAATTGACGGAACATTGTAATGAAGGAGAATTGGAATGGGTTGCGTTAGATAATATTAAATACTTACCAATGGCTGAAGGGGATAGGAAGATTTTTGAGCATGTACTGTCCTCAGAAGCAATGCTATATGGATCTTTTTCATATACTGAAAATTATGAGCTGATTAAATTACGCCTTGATCCAACCAGACCTTGAGGGGAGAAATACGTAATGTCGAATAATGAACAAGAAACAAAGCTAGTTGTTATAACAGGAATGTCAGGAGCGGGAAAAACGGTCGCAGTTCACAGCTTTGAAGATTTGGGGTATTACTGTGTAGATAACTTGCCGCCTGCTTTGCTTCCAAAATTTTTAGAGCTCATGAAAGATTCTACAAACAACATTCATAAAGTGGCGCTTGTAATGGATTTGCGTGGTCGGGAGTTTTTTGATTCATTATTTGAAGCACTGGATATTTTAGGTAAAGAAGATTGGCTCGACGAACATATTCTATTTCTCGATGCCCAGGATGAATCATTGGTAACAAGATATAAAGAAACGAGGCGTTCACATCCACTTGCTGTTGGAGGATTACCGCTTAATGGGATTCAGCAGGAACGTAAAATTCTAGATGAATTAAGGGGAAGAGCGCAACGTATAATCGACACGAGTAATTTAAAGCCAAAAGCATTGCGTGACAAAATACTTAAGGCATATACAGAAGATAAGCAAGAGATTTTTTCGGTTCATATGGTCTCTTTTGGATTTAAATATGGCGTTCCAATTGATGCGGATTTAGTATTTGATGTACGGTTTTTGCCGAATCCACACTATGTGTCACATATGCAGCCGTTAACAGGGCTGAATCCGGAAGTTTCATCCTATGTCTTCAAGTGGGGAGATACCAAAAAGTTTAATGAAAAAGTACTGGACTTACTACAGTTTATGCTTCCTCAATATAAGAAGGAAGGTAAGTCTCAGCTTGTTGTAGCGATTGGCTGTACTGGTGGACAACATCGGTCGGTCGCAATAGCTGAATACTTTGCCAAACAGCTTTCTTCCAATTACATTACCCATATTAGTCATCGAGATATCGACAAAAGAAAGGGACATTAATATGAGTGATAATCAACAGCCAAGAGTCGTCGTAATTGGTGGAGGTACAGGTATGCCAGTACTTTTAAGGGGACTAAAGAATTTGCCCATCCATTTAACAGCGCTTGTGACAGTGGCTGATGATGGTGGAAGTACTGGAAGATTGCGTAACGAAATGTCAATTCCTGCACCTGGAGATATTCGGAATGTAATCGCGGCATTGTCTGATGCCGAACCTATGTTATTGGAGTTGTTTCAACATCGATTCACGATGGGTAATGGCCTTTCGGGGCATTCAATGGGGAATCTACTCTTGGCAGCGATGACATCCATTACAGGGAACTTCTATACGGGTATTAAAGAGATATCACGTGTGTTAAATGTGAAAGGGAAAATTTATCCTATCTCTAATGAAAGTATGTCGTTGCATGCAAAAATGACTGACGGAATGGTCGTTTCAGGGGAATCTAATATCCCTTTAGCCAATAAGAAGATAAATCGTGTTTTTTTAAGCCCTCAACCGGTACAGCCGCTTCCAAATGCCGTACGAGCATTAGAAAAGGCTGATTTAATCGTAATTGCACCCGGAAGCCTATATACCAGTATATTGCCAAACATGATTATTCCACAAATAGATGTAGCGATTCAACAATCTAAAGGTAAGGTTGTATATGTCTGCAATGTGATGACCCAGGCTGGAGAAACTACCGGATATAGTGCTGCAGATCATGTGCAGGCAATTCATGAGCACGTTGGTAATTGTATCGATTCAATTGTTGTGCATAATGAACCGATTAACGAAAATGTACGTGATGTATATGCAGAAGAAAATGCAGCACCTGTTGTTTATGATACAGATCGTTTACTGGAGATGGGATTACAGATTATTGAAAGTGATATAATTAATCCATCCAGAACTGCTTTACGTCATGATACACATAAGATAGCTGAATTACTTTATTCGATAATTAATAAATCATAAGCCGGTTTAACGAGGAGGTGTGGGGTTGTCATTTGCATCGGAAATAAAAAAAGAACTGACAGGAATCGACTTGGATACGTGCTGTAAATACTCAGAGCTTGCTGCTTTGGTGCGTATGAATGGTGCTATATCCATGTCAAGGCAAAGTTACACACTTGATGTCCAAACCGAAAATGCTGCAATTGCACGCCGTATTTATACGCTGATTAAATCATTATATTCTATTCCAGTAGAATTGTTAGTACGTAAGAAAATGAAACTGAAAAAAAATAATGTTTATATTGTACGTATGAAAAAAGAAGTACAAGATCTTTTGTACGATTTGGGTATATTAGAAGATTCTCATTCATTTGTACGAACAATTCCAACTAAATACTTGAAAAAGGATTGTTGTAAAAGATCCTATCTGCGAGGAGCCTTTTTGGCAGGTGGTTCCATTAATAATCCGGAAACATCCTCTTACCATTTAGAAATCTTTAATTCGTATCAGGAGCACAATACTGCACTTTGTGATTTGTTAAATAATTTCAATCTTCGAGCTAGAGAACTGGAACGTAAAAAAGGCTATATTGCATATTTGAAGGAAGCAGAAAAAATCACAGAGTTTTTAAGTATTATTGGAGCTCATAATGCGCTATTTAAGTTTGAAGATGTGCGGATTGTCCGAGATATGCGAAATTCCGTTAACAGACTTGTTAATTGTGAAACTGCAAACTTGAATAAAACAATTGGAGCCGCATTTCGTCAAATCGAGAATATAAAGCTAATTGAAAGGGAAGTCGGACTTGACGCTCTTCCGGAAAAACTACGTGAAATTGCGATATTACGTGTTCAGCATCAAGATATCTCTCTAAAAGAATTGGGAGAACAGGTTTCTAGTGGGAAAATATCCAAATCCGGTGTCAACCACCGTCTAAAAAAGATTGATGAATTCGCTGAAAAAATTCAACATGATGGAACGTTTTCGGAATGAGTGAATAAGTTACAGAACTATTCGCAGTATGATATACTATCCATCAATATAATACTATTTAGGAGACAATAGCAGCTAGATAAAGAAATATTTACCATGCTGCTGTCTTTTTTTTAGCAGTTAGGAAGTATAAAATACTTTTTAACTGCATAAGTGCAACTAAGGCTTTCGCCATTAAGGGCTTGGCGATAAGCCGAGTTTTCTAATATTATTTTGAAAACGATTTCAGATGAGGAGGATGAGAGATTTGGTTGAGAAATCGGTGAAAGTTGAGCTAGATGCAGGTCTGCAAGCGAGACCAGCCGCTCAATTCGTTCAGGAAGCAAATCGCTATTCAGCACATTTATTTCTTGAAAAGAATGGAAAACGGGTTAATGCGAAAAGTATTATGGGCTTGATGAGCTTAGCTATTACTTCTGGAGAGACTATTACATTGCTTGCAGAGGGTGCAGATGAAGAGATTGCATTAAATCATTTAACTGCATTCGTTTCAAAAACATAGAATGAAAGATAAGTAACGAAAATTACCAACAAAGTTAAATAAAGAGGTTATCCCAAAATGGGATAACCTCTTTATGTTTCAATTTATTTCTTATCTGAGTTTCTTTCCAAAATTTTATCAATTAAGCCGTATTCTACAGATTTCTCAGCTGACATGAAATTATCACGATCTGTATCACGCTCTACAACTTCAAGTGACTGACCTGTACGTTCAGCAAGAATTTGATTCATTTTTCGTTTCATTTCAACAATTCGTTTTGCGTGAATTTCGATATCTGTTGCTTGACCTTGTGTTCCACCTAAAGGCTGGTGAATCATTACTTCACTGTTTGGAAGTGCATAACGTTTACCTTTTTCACCAGCTGCTAGCAGGAATGCTCCCATTGAAGCAGCCATACCAGTGCATATTGTTGATACATTAGGCTTGATGAACTGCATTGTATCATAAATTGCCATTCCAGCAGTAATAGATCCTCCTGGTGAATTAATGTATAATGAGATATCCTTATCTGGATCGTCTGCTTCTAAGAAAAGCAACTGTGCAACGATTGAGTTTGCAACATTATCATCAATCCCACTGCCAAGCATTATAATGCGATCTTTTAATAAGCGTGAATAGATATCATATGCGCGTTCTCCACGGTTTGTTTGTTCAATAACTGTAGGTATTAAATTCATGTGAAAATCCTCCTTATTTCATCTCGTATTCATCCATAAATGTTGGATATTTTTATCATAACTAATAGGTCAAAAAAGGTCAAACAAAAACGTTCCACAAGTTTTGCAATAAAATCTCTTTCCCCATCTTTCCCTTTACAATAGAATATAAACGTTTCAGCTAAACAAGTTTATACTTATTTTTCGGACGCCCTTGCTTACCGTATTGTGAGATGGCTTCAACTTCGCCTTTGCTTTCTAAATAGTTTAGATAACGGTGAACCGTTTGATAGGCAATGGGTAATGATTGTTGAATTTCATTAATGGATGAAGGTGTGTCTTGCTGGATCAAAAAGCTTTTTATCGAATTTAATGTAGATTGGCTAATTCCTTTCTCAACATACACGTTATCTTTATCACCAATTAATTTTCCAACCTTTAAGTTGATTCGAATTCTCGAAATTAGATCTGGTGCCTTAATCGGTTTTAATGCAAAGTCAGTTGCCTCAGCATGTAAAAAGGTATTTGCAATTTCTTGTCGCTCATCAACCGTTAAAATAATTATTGGAATTCTAGTATTATGTTTTCGCAATTCCTTTGTTGTTTTAAGACCATCCCAATCAGGCATATGATAATCAAGTAAAACAAGGTCAGGTTCTATCGTCTTAAATAGTTCAATAGCCTGCTTTCCTGTAGATGCTTCTACTACGCTCCATCCAGCATACGCACAAATTTCTTTAAGTGTAAAGCGGATGTCTTCATTATCATCAACTATTAATATGGTAATGCTCATCGATTTCGTCACCTACTTTTAGTGTTGGCAGAGTGATGTTCATTTGGGTATGGCTGCCTCGTATACTTTTGACCGTTATAGTACCACTGTGATTCTCTACTACTCGTTTTACAAAGGAAAGACCAATCCCTGATGAATTTTTCGTGCTGAAGCCATCAAGCCAAATATCATTTATATGCTCTTCTTTTATCCCTGGACCATTGTCTTGAATTTGAAACAAAATACCATTATCTATACTTTTGACATTGATATGTATAAATCCTTTTTTTCCTTCAAATGAACTTATTGCATTTTCCAAAATATTTGATATTGCACGGGAAAAGCGAATTTTATTTACTTGAATAGCAGGAAGGTTGTCTTCAATTTCAACTTCCATATGTACAAGCTGTTCATCCAGACTTAGATGACTTGTTACGTATTCAAGCAACTCCTTTACGGGGAGCTTCTGTTTAATATTTTCATAAAGGATTTCTGTAATCATATCTTTCATTTTCTCAACTGAATGATCCATTCGTGTAAAATAATTGTGTAAGGCTGACCCATCTACTGGTTGCATTTTCATAGTGATTAGGGAGATTAGTCCTTCGACTGTTACGAGTGGTGTTTTAAGATCGTGTACCAGCATATTTATCTCTTCATAAACCTTTGATTCTACTAAAGCTGTTCGTGTTTCCTTTAATTCTTCTTCTTGAACCTGATATTTTTTGAGTGTATGAGTTTGTTTGTTTACTAGGTGTATTAAAAAAGTGAAAATTATAGCAATTGTAAGGAAAGCGATAAAGAAAATTGTTGCAATCGTATTAAAAAGACTATTACCTGTTAAGAAATTATCGGCTATTTTAATACTTGCAGCTATGTCATTTGCTCCAAAGCCAAATTCGGTAAGTGCTGGAATGAGATGTAGCCATTGTACCGCTAGTAATACTAGAAATAGGATAATAGAAAATATGAAGTGAAAATGCTTGTGTTTAGGTATGTATAATTGCAGAAGTACAATAATTCCTATTGAAAAAATATGACCAAGGTACGAAAAATGCTCGAGGTAAAATTGACTATATAAAGATAACGTTAATAAAATAACACCAATATACGTTACCGAAAAAGACATCGACTCCAAATCTTTTGAAAGTGCATGTGCTATTAACATGGAGCCAAAGTAAATCAGGAAGAAAACCAAAAGATATCTGGCAATATAAGCAAAAGATGTAATTAAAAGTAATCCACTGTCAGGTTTTATGATGCTTTCATTAATGCTATCAACAATGAATAATGACCAGTCATCAAGAAACGGGGGGAGGATCTCACCATATGTAACCAACAACAAGCCCAAACAGCCGATAAATAAGTAGCTTTTTCTATTAGTCATCTGATTTCAGCCTTTCTGACAGCATATTAACGGAATACGGAATTAAACGGGGTATGCAGATCGTCCAATTCAGTCACTAGGGTAACCGGCACCGAATTTTCCCGCAGCATCTGTATAGAACTATCTGTTTTTTTCATATTTTTTAACCCGATAAAATAATCAGCGAATGGAGCTGTTTGTTCAAATAATTGCCATGTTTGAATATTATCACGAAATACACCTGAAATATTTACTAGAATAATAGGTAATTTTTCTAACTTCGCTTCCCTAACCAGTTGTTTTGTTCGAGTCAATTCTTCTTGAAAGGATCTGTTAGTATGCGAGAGTCCGTTAGCACTAAATCCAAGTATAATGACAACACTTTTATAATCATATAAATCTGTCCCCAGAGCCCTAGGGCGGTAATCTGCTTCTAAATTAAGGTTATCTGCAATACTTAACATAATGCTGCTCTCTGTAGCCTGCCCGGCTGAAGTGATAAGCACTTTTTCTTCTGCAATCGGTGCTGGGAGGTTGGGGTAGGTATTAATATGCCTTGATTGTGACTTTCCTATTGAACTAAATGTAAAAAGAATGACAATAGAAAAACAGACAATTACAGGAATATACTTTTTAAACACTTGAATATCCCCCTTAGAAATTAAAATAAGGTGAAGCAGTTGCTTCACCTTATCATACTACAAATTGCTACTATTGTAATTATTGCTTTAATCTTGGGTCTAACGCATCACGTAATCCGTCGCCGAATAAGTTGAATCCAAGTACAACAAGAAAAATAGCCATGCCTGGAAATGCAACTACCCATGGCGCGTTTTGTAATGCAGCACGGCCATCACTTAACATGGCTCCCCATTCTGGTTTGGGCGGTTGTGCTCCTAATCCTAGAAAACTAAGTCCAGCTGCATCCAAAATGGCCGTACCGATACTTAACGTCGCTTGCACAATTATTGGTGCAAGACAGTTAGGCAGTACATGTTGCATTAAAGTTCTTCCATGTTTGGCCCCAATTGCTCGAGCAGCTTCAATATATTCTGTTTCTTTTACAGATAAGACGGCTGAACGGACAATTCTAGCAAACTGAGGAATACCTACAATTCCAACTGCAATCATGGCGTTTCTGAGGTTAGGGCCCAATACGGCTACTAGCGCGATAGCTAATAGAATACTTGGAAAAGCCATCATAATGTCGATTAAACGCATGATAATCTGGTCAATCCATCTGCCGAAATAACCGGCAATTCCACCCAAAAGTACACCGATGATCATGGAAATCCCAACTGCTATTACCCCGATTTGAATTGAAATACGAGACCCAAAAACAATCCTGCTAAAAATATCACGACCAAGTTCATCGGTACCTAATATATGCTCAGATGATGGTGACTGGTATCGATCTGTTAGCGAGGCATAATCGGTTGGGCTGTGTGTTGCAATTAATGGTGCAAATATGGCAGTAATAATCAAGATGAGAATGATGCATAACCCAATTAATGATGTTTTACTTTTAACAATACGGGAGAAAGCATCACCCCATAAGCTACTTGATTTTGACTGGTTAGTTTCTTGTGCTTCTGCTAATTTAGGGTCTGGTAATGGATTAGGCTGCAATGACATCGGATGCACATCCTTTCACTAGAGATCTATTATTCATATTTAATCCTTGGATCGAAGTATTTATAAAGTAAGTCAGTAAGTAAGTTAACCATGACAAAGATAATTGCTATGATTAAAATTGTACTTTGAACAACTGGATAATCTCGTCCAAGAACAGCCAAGTATACGTATCTTCCCACACCAGGCCATGAAAAGATTGTCTCAGTTAAAACAGCACCACCAAGCAATAAACCAAACTGCAGACCTATTACTGTCAAAACAGGCAAAAAGGCATTTTTTAATGCATGTTGGAATATAACTAAATGCTTCTTCAGTCCTTTGGCGTCAGCAGTACGAATGTAATCCTGCTTCATTACCTCAAGCATGCTTGAGCGTGTCATGCGTGCAATAATTGCCATTGGAATTGTTCCAAGAGCAATTCCGGGCATTAATAAGTGGAAAAATGTATCTTTAAATGCTGCCCAATTCAAGGTTAGAATACTATCCAGTAAAAAGAAGTTTGTAATAGTTTCCAATTCAATACTGGATGACATTCTCCCCGATGGAGGCAGGAGTTGAAGCTGGACAGAGAAGACGAAGATCATCATTAATCCGAGCCAGAAAATGGGCATGGAAACTCCAAACAAGGCACCTGTCATACTGATGTTATCGAACCAGGAATATTGTTTAACTGCTGCTATTACACCAGCAACAATACCTACAACGACGGCTAAAATCATAGCAAAGATTGTGAGTTCAATGGTCGCTGGCAATTTATGTAGCAATTGGAGAGCTATATCTTCCTTAGATTGAATCGACGTCCCTAAATCACCTTGTACAATATCACCTAAGAATCTACCATATTGAACAATATATGGATCATTTAAGCCCAATTCCTCCTGCAGGGATTCCAATTGTGCTTCAGTTGCTTTATCACCGAGCATACTTCTCGCAGGATCTCCGGGAATTAGATGAATTAGAGAAAAGGTGAGGATCGAGACGCCAATTAATACGGGGATAAGCATGAATAGTCGTCTGACAATGTATTTTAGCATCGTTGTACCTCCCGTTAAAAAATATGTATTGCTATAATCCTAAAGTTAGATCCGGAGACTGTATTAACTAACCAGCCTCCAGAATATAACTTCTAACTACATGAGTGAATTATAAAATATAAGTTACTAGTCTATTGTTTTATATCTAGTAAATTAAATGGTTCACTGCCTGTTGGATGTGGAACGTAATCAGTAACATTTTGACTAGCCGCAAGTGGCGGTGTCGTATGTGCAATTGGGAACCATGGTGCATCTTCATGAATTAGTTCTTGTGCTTCCATATAAAGTTCCGTACGCACTTCCTGATCCATCTCTGTTTGTGCTTCTTTTAATAGGTCGTGCACTTCATCATTTTTATAAAATGCAATGTTTCCTGCAGAGCCTACTTTTGCATTGTCTTTATCCAAAAGAACATACATGAAGTTATCAGGGTCACCATTATCACCAGTCCAGCCAAGGAATGCCATATCATGTTCAGCATTTTCAGTTGCTGTCAAGTGTGTATCCCAGTCACTTTCAGTAATTTTCACGTTTACATTTATGTCTTTTAGCATTTGCTGAATAGCTTGTGCAGTAACTTTTGGCTGTGGCATATAAGGTCTTGGATTTGCCATTGTATAGAGTGATATATCAAAGCCATCTGCATAGCCGGCTTCTGCTAGTAATGCTTTTGCTTTCTCAACATCGTACCCATAATCTTCTACTTCATCATTATATCCCCATAGAGAAGGTGGGATAGGGTTTTTAGCTGGCTTACCAATACCTTCATATAATGTTAAAAGCTCTTCTTTATCAATTGCTAGATTGATAGCTTGACGAACCAGCTTTTCTGACATTGGACCTTCTTTACTAGTGTTCATAGCCATATAGCTAATATTCATAGAAGGTCTGCGGATTATTTGTAAATTTGAGTCATCTTCAGTAGTTCCAATATCCTGTGGATTTAATCCAGTCATCAAATCAATGGAGCCTGCCTGCAATTCCAGAAAACGTGCACCATTATCTGGTATTGTACGGAAAATGACTTTATCTACATTAGCAGCTTCACCAAAGTAGTCTTCATTTTTTGTCACAGTAATACTGTCATCTGGAACCCATTCCTCAAATACGAAAGGTCCAGTTCCAACAGGGTTTTTAAAATAATCCTCTCCATGCTCTTCAACAGCAGCAGGGCTTGCAATCCCAAATGGAGGCATTGCCAGTGTTTGAAGGAATGGTGCATTCGGCTCTGATAAAGTGAATGTCACTTCATAGTCACCAGTTGCTTCAACACTTTCAATAATTCCACCAAGATCTTCCTCTGATGCACCGAACATGTAACCATAGTAAATAAATTCACCAGACGTTGCCCAACGTTCGAAGTTGAATACAACATCTTCTGCTGTAAAGTCGTTTCCATCATGGAACTTAACATCTTCACGTAGCTTGAATGTCCAAACTGTGCCATCTTCACTTGTATTCCAGTCTTCAGCAAGTGCTGGTTTCACTTCGGTATTTTCTTCTTTATATCTTACAAGTGTGTCATAAATCTGATTGGTAACATAAATGGACTCACCATCAGTAACTTTTGACGGATCTAATTGAATCGAGTCAGCACCACGACCAAATACGAGTGTTTTATCACCGGTATCCTCGGTAGCCTGATCCTCGGATGAATCATCTGAAGAATCGGACGAGTCATCTTCTGACTGATTATCATCAGTAGAGCCTGTGCCAGCATCTTCTGTACAAGCTCCTAAAAAGAATACTACTGCAAAAAGTAAAGTAAACAACAATAAGAAATTACGCTTCTTCAACATAAGGTCCCCCTTTGAATAATTTTGATAAAAGGTACAGTTCCAGTGGTTTTTTAATCAACCACCTCCTTAACGAAGTGACACGATGCCATTTGTCCATCTGAAGAGACTTTTTTAAGCTTCGGTTCCTGGGTGCGGCATATTTCTTCTGCATAAGGACATCGTGTATGAAATTTACAGCCTTGTGGTGGGTTTGCAGGTGATGGCAGGTCACCAGATAATATAATGCGCTGCTTTTCCTGATTTGGATTTACTTCGGGAACAGCCGATAATAAAGCTTGTGTATAAGGATGTTTCGGATTTTGATAAACCTCAGCAACTTCACCTATTTCAACGAGTTCACCTAAATACATAACCGCTACCCGATCACTGATATGGTGAACAACACTAAGGTCATGTGCAATGAAAAGATATGTAAGGTTAAATTCATCCTGCAGATCTTCCATTAAATTAATGACTTGTGCTTGGATGGATACGTCAAGTGCAGAAACGGGTTCATCACAAATGACCAGTTCAGGCTCGAGCGCCAGTGACCTTGCGATTCCGATTCGTTGCCGTTGTCCACCACTGAATTCGTGTGGATAACGGGACTTGTGATAAGAACTTAAACCAACAACATCCAGCAGTCGTTTTAATTTTTTCTGTCTCTCTTCTTTAGGTATATTGAAAATTTTCATTGGCTCTGTAATCGTTTGTTCAATTGTTTTACGGGGATTCAAGGATGCATATGGATCCTGGAAAATAATTTGCATGTCCTTCCGCAATTTACGAAGCTGTTCTCCACGAAAAGATGTAATATTTTCTCCTTTAAAAAATACTTCACCTTCAGTTGGTTCCAAAAGTTTAAGCATAACCCGGCCTGCGGTGGATTTGCCGCATCCGCTTTCACCGACCAGACCCAGTGTTTCGCCTGCTTCGATTGAAAAGGAAACTCCATCAACCGCTTTTAATACCGGCTTTTCTCTGGAAAACAAGTTTTCGCTCTTTAATGGAAAGTGTTTTTTTATATTTTTTACTTCTAATAATGTACTCATGTTGTAACCGCCTTTTTGGAATCCTCGTATAGTAAGCAACGTACAAAATGGTCATCATCAACTTCTCTTATGTCAGGATCGTTAGAGAGACAGCTATCCATTACGTGTTTGCATCTTGGTGCAAAACTGCACCCCTTAGGCAGAGATCTCAAATCAGGTGGAACACCATCAATTGCTTCAAGCTTTTGTTTGTCGGGAGTGATTTTAGGAATTGAATTTATGAGACCAAGCGTATATGGGTGCTTGCCCTTTTTGAATAAATGTTTTGTTTCTGAGAATTCAGCCGGTTTGCCTGCATACATTACCATGACACGGTCGCAAACTTCAGATACAACACCTAAGTCATGTGTAATCATGACAATCGCCATATTAAGTTCTTTTTGCATTCGTTTAAATAACTCCAGTATTTGAGCTTGAATCGTCACATCTAGTGCTGTCGTTGGTTCATCAGCGATAAGAAGAGAAGGGTTACACGATAATGCTATTGCAATCATTACGCGCTGGCGCATTCCTCCACTAAATTCATGTGGGTAGTTTTTCAGTCGATTTTCTGGGTCAGGGATACCAACCAAATTGAGCAATTCCAACGCACGTTCTTTTGCTTGTTTTTTCGACATATTCTCGTGTGCTAAAATGGTTTCTAGCAATTGCTTCTCAACAGTAAATACAGGGTTAAGTGATGTCATTGGATCCTGGAACACCATAGCAATCTCAGGGCCGCGAATTTTACGCATCTGCTTTTGCGATTTGTTTAGCAGATTTTCGCCTTTAAAATTTATCTCACCCTCAACAATTTTTCCAGGTGGGGAAGGGATCAACCCAAGTATCGACATCGCTGTAATACTTTTACCTGAACCCGATTCTCCAACAATACCGAGTGTTTCACCAGGGTTGACTTTAAAATCAATACCATCAACTGCTTTTACAACCCCTGCTTTGGTAAAAAAATGTGTATGTAAATTTTTCACTTCGAGGAGTGGAGTATCCTGAGTCATATGTAGCCTCCTTTGTTGTGTTATATTTTGTAATAGTTTGACTGTTTTGAATTAACTTTCAGTATACAATGAAAAAAGACATTTTGGGGTTTTTCTCTTTTTTCTCAAAAATAATAATATTTAAAATATATATTCTAGAAGGATAGATTATATGAAAAGACTTGTTTCTAAGGGGATGTGGCGTTATAATATCGTATGTGTCAAAAATACTTTATAATATGCGCCCATAGCTCAGTAGGATAGAGCTTTGGTTTCCGGTACCAAGTGTCGGGGGTTCGAATCCCTCTGGGCGCACTTAAATGAAACTTAAAAAGGCAAGGGTTACAGTTAATGTAGCCCTTGCCTTTTTAGCAGCTAAGAAAGCGAGTGTGCAGCCGGTCCTGACATCCGAAGTATAAGGTATTCTATGAAAGCAAACAGTTCTTATTGGCGTGGACATAGAACTATGCTAACTTCTAATATTGTAATACTTTTTGGATATTCTAATAATGGGTGATACATATGAAGGCAAATGAAAAAGACTACCAAAAATACAGCGATGCCATCGATCAGATTCAACAAGGGAACGATGCTATGATTGATTTATTTAATGAAATGGAAGATGATACTGAGTTGATAGGTTTTGACCAAAATGTCGTGAACCAGATTGAAAAAGCAAAGATTAAGTTTGGCGATGATGCAGTCAATGAGAAAATCAATACGGTTGTACGGGAAATGCTCTCTTGGCTTGATCTTGAAGGTGTTAACTCAAAAGACGAAGGAAGTGATGGCTCCTAATATGTTTTAAAACAATAAAAATATAATCCAATAACAACCCTCTTTCTGAATACCACTATAAAATTCAGAGATACTAAAACTAGAGTTTACATGGTGCTTAAAAGAACGCAGAAAGGGGATTGGAATGAAACAGGTAACTTCCGTTTTTTGGATTACATTGGCAATAACATTAGGTATGTCTTTTTTGGGGGTTTTGGCTCCTGAAGGGTTTGAAAATTTCTCAAAAACAATTATGAATTATATATCTGTTAATTTTGGCTGGTATTATTTACTGATTGTAACGTTGTTTGTGCTGTTTTGTTTATATTTAATTTTCAGCCCTTTTGGTAAGATCAGACTTGGAAAGCCGGGAGAAAAGCCGGAGTTCAGCTATCCCACGTGGCTTGCCATGCTTTTCAGTGCTGGAATGGGGATAGGTCTTGTATTCTATGGTGTAGCATCGCCTGTTTCACATTATATTAATACCCCTCCTACAGCAGAGCCTGGTACAAGAGAAGCGCTTGAGGATTCACTGCGTGTCACATTCTTCCACTATGGTATTCATGCGTGGGCTATATATGCTGTGATTGCTTTAGTGTTAGCCTATTTTACATTTCGTCACGGAAAGCCAGGTTTAATAAGTGCTACACTTGAACCGATTTTTGGGGATGAAATGAATGGAGGCTGGGGAAGATTAATTGATGTTATTGCAGTTTTTGCCACCATAGTTGGTGTAGCTACAACCCTTGGTTTTGGCGCGACGCAGATTAATGGAGGGCTTACTTATCTCCTTGATATCGAGAGTTCATTTTGGGTTCAGCTTGTTATTATCCTTATTGTAACTGTATTGTTCATGTTATCTACGTATACAGGTCTTAGCAAAGGTATCAAATACTTAAGCAATACTAATATGATTTTAGCAGGAATATTATTGGTTGGTACATTAATATTGGGACCAACACTGTACATTTTTAATTCATTTACAGATACAATTGGCGCATATCTTCAACAACTACCAACTGAGAGTTTTCGTATCGCTCCACATGATGATGAGGAGAGGCAGTGGGTTTTGGACTGGACTGTTTTCTTTTGGGCTTGGTGGATAGCGTGGGCACCGTTCGTTGGAATCTTTATTGCCCGGGTATCAAAAGGACGCTCAATCCGTGAATTCCTGGCGGGTGTTCTCCTTGTACCTTCCGTTGTCAGCTTCCTTTGGTTTTCAACATTTGGCATAACTGGCATTGATGAACAGAATAAAGGTGCAGATATTGCTGGACTTCCTGATGAGCAGGCGTTGTTTGGAATGTTTGGTGAAATTCCATTAGGTGTCGTCTTATCGATAATTGCCTTAATGCTAATTGGAACTTTCTTTATTACATCAGCGGATTCAGCTACATTTGTTTTAGGCATGCAAACAACAAATGGTTCTTTATCTCCTCCAACAACGGTTAAGTTTGTGTGGGGATTTGCCCAATCAACAATAGCAACTGTGCTCTTATACACTGGAGGATTGCAAGCTTTGCAAAATGCTCTGATTTCAGCAGCATTCCCGTTTTCGGTAATTATGCTGCTTATGGTATTTTCCTTTTATAAAGCATTGCAAAAAGATAAAAAAAGTGGTCCGGATAAAATAAAGTAATGATTGCAGACAAGGGATTTATAGTCCCTTGTCGTTTTTTTTAGAATGAACTTTAAAAGGTTGATGTTTTTATCATTAAGAATATGCATTGCTACATAATGGTGAAAATACACTACGCGCACCTTAGGGAGGCTGGCGAGCCACACTACATAATACGAATTGATTAACCTTAGACTTTGAAAGAAGCCTTAATTAATAAAAAAACCAATCCAAACCCCGCATGAAAATAACAGTCCGAATGCCCAATGGTGCCATGCTGCCCATTTCATGCCTTTAATCTCTTCAGAACGTTTATCACCACGCCGCAAAGACCACCGTAATCGAAAGGCAAGCGGTAATGCTAGTATGACTGCTAGCGACTGCCAAGCGATAACGTTGTATAAAACTAGACCAAGTACTGTTAAATAAGCAATCGAAAGCAGTGTAACGAGTATATTGATTGCTGTGGCGCGCCCTAATATTGCTGGGAGCGTTTTTCGGAAGGCGCTGTCTTTTTTCAAATCACGAATATTATTTGTTAAAATCATCGAGGAAATAAGCATAGCAAAGGGTAGTGAAATTACAGCAATCTGAGTATCTACCGCATGTCCTTGAACACTGTAGCCAAGAATTGTAATAACGGGGCCAAGAAAAATAAATGCTACTGTTTCACCTAATCCAATCGAACATAATGGACGTGGACCAGCTGAATAGAGATATCCAAAAGTGATCCCTAAAATCCCTGCTAGTATAACCCAAAAACTGCTCTTAAAAGCAAGCCATGCTCCAATTATGATGGCGATGCCGAGCATTGAACTTGCAACATAAGGAACGATTGTATGTGATGGACCGTGTGCATCGGATGGATTAAGAGTCCATTTATCCTGGTCCTGCCCATTCCGGAAATCATAATAATCATTGAAAAGATTTGTTGCTGATTGTATTAGCAGTGCTGCGAATAACAGGGCAAAAAACACATCAATCTGAATAGGCCCTTTTGACGCAGCTATCCCTGTCCCAACTAGTACAGGAGTTAATGTGCCTGTGAGTGTCATCGGTCTAACAAGTTGAAGCCATGAAGAACGATAATAGTATCTTACTTGTCCATGATCCATTGCAATTTGTGTCATGTGTACCACTCCTTCTTATAGTAGTACCATACAAATAATTAAAGCAATAAAGCCGCTAACCTCCGCCGATTCTAAAAGTATTGTTATCCTTAGAGCATTTGAAAGAGGCTTTTTATCACCTGAATCTGCAGTTTCCCAAAGCGCAACATCTGAAAATACCTTTATGGATTGCCTATACCCAATAAAAACCCCCCATAGTAAAGTGATAAGTGCGATTAGCAGTGCAGTTAGCCAAATGTTTCCGTATGATGTATGCCATATGTCATCTAAATTTTTAATCGGGCCACCAATCGTTCCAAGTACTATACCTGTCAAAATTACACCAGTTCCTGCTGCTGTTAGGAATCTGTGTGACCATTGAATAAGTGCCAGAAATAATTTTCTTTGTTGAGCAAATGCCATATTTCTAACTGATGGAAAGAAACCCCAACCAATGAACATAACCCCGCCGATCCAATTTATCGCCAGAAATATGTGGATCCCTAATATAATTTGCCGGACTTCCCATGGCATAACGATCAACCACCCTGCTATATTTACTTATATTGTAATCCCCTGATCCATGTAATAATGTGATATATGTCACTAAATTGAATGAAATGGTGAATACTTTTAAAACATTTCACCAAAACGTCTATAATGGAAAAATAAAAACTTTTTCATGTTCCAGCAGTCTAATACATAGAAAAAGAAACAGGCAGGAGGTAGAAGGTTGAATGAGGACGGCAGATTAGTACAAGAAGCCATCACAGGAAGTGATGAGGCTTTTTTAAAACTAATAAAACATTATAAAATTGATTTATATAAAACAGCACTATCCTACCTTAAAAATGAAAATGAATCATTAGAAGCAGTGCAGGAGGTAACATTCCGCGTATATAAAAAAATACATACAATCAGGAAACCCTCTTATTTCAAGACCTGGCTTATCCGGGTGATGATTAATTATTGTAATGACCAGCTTAGGAGGAAAAAGCGCATCGTTTTTGATAACGAAAAAATACTGGAACATGGAGTCACAGACAATCATATCAGGATAGAACTGAAGGATGCGATGCAAAGTTTGGATGAACAGTCACGCGAAGTTCTCATGCTTAAATATTTCCATGATTTAAAAATAAAAGATATTGCAGCAGATATGGAATGCCCGGAAGGAACAGTCAAAACATGGCTTAACAAAGCATTAAAATCGTTACGGGAATTGCTTGATGAAAAGGAGGGGAATCTTCATGTACGAAAAAGAAGAGGATAAACTGAATGATTTTAAAAAAGCGTACGACGATATCTCAACCCCTCTTGATGCATTAGATAATGCAATATCATCAGGTTTCCAACAGGCTAAATCGGCAAAACAAAAACCGCGTAAAATGAAATGGATAATGAGCGTTGCAATGGTGGCTATTATAGTAATTACATTTGTGACATCAATCCGGGTTTCTCCAGTCTTTGCACAGTATGTAACATCAATTCCTGGTATGGAAAAGATTGTAGAATTGATCCGGGAAGATAAAGGGATGATGTCAGCTGTTAAAAACGATTACTACCAGGAAATTGCTGTTTCGAAAGAAAAGGATGGTCTGGAAGTTGTCATAGATGGGGCGATTGCAGATGAAAACGGGATAGTCTTGTTTTACACATTAAATACAGATAAAAAACAGAAAGAGATTTCAATTGGAGAAACCCACTTGGAGAGCTCCAGTGGCGAAGTATTAGATCTTTCTAGTGTATCCTTTGGAATGCCACATAACTCTGAAGAAGGGAAAAAAACGTATAGCGGGACAATCGAATACTTTTTTGAAAAGCCATTTAAGTCAAGAGAATTTGAAATCGACCTAAAAATTACTGGTGACTCATTCAACGAAGAATTTAGTTTTCCTTTTAAAATCAAAGAAGATATTCGAGAAAAGAAAACTTTTGAACTTAACAAGGATGTTACCGTCGAAGGGCAAAATATGACGATCTTAGATGCTACGGTTTACCCGCTGAGAGTTGCTGTTCACGTCAAAATGGATCCCGGCAATACAAAGAAAATCCTAGCTTTTGAAGATATGCGGCTAGTTGATGAACGTGGAGAAACATGGGGGAAAACAAATGGGGTTGTTGGATCCGAAATTGCTGAAAATGAGGAAATTATATACTTGCAAAGTAACTATTTTCACGACCCTGAGAGGTTGTATTTGGTATTCAGCAGGATGCAAGCCATTGATAAAGATAAGCGTAAGCTTGTAGTAGATACTGAGGAAGAAGTCATCTTGAATCAGCCTAACGGAAATAAATTAAGAAACCTGGAGATTAATGGAAATAGGGTTAGTCTTAGTTTGCATACCGAAAAGCGATTTTCCTACTTTATGTTTGGAAAAATGAGTGATAATACTGGGAAAGAGGTAACAACGGAGCGTTCATTTACCTATGGGTATAGGCCTGATAAGGGTATGGCGGAAATTGGCTTTAATATGAAAGGTTCTGATCAACTGAAATCACCTATATCAATTGAATTGGAGTTTTTTCCAAATTGGATTACCGGGGATGAAAAAGTGAGGATAAAATAAGCAAAAGAACAGGGCTGATAAACTTCGCCTTGTTCTTTTTCACTTATTCCAGTTTTTATTGGCAGATAGGAAAGTATAAAACTTTCCTACTGCATAAGTGCAACTAAGGCATTCGCAATTAAAGGCTTGGCGAATGCCAAGTTTTCTAATAAAATAGAAGATAGACTGGAGGGATTATGGTGCAGCAAAAACTAAAGCAAGAACAGACATTACAATTAAAAATGAACCAATCCCTACTGCAATCAATCCATTTACTACAATTTACTGGGATTGAAATAATTGAATATATTAAAGAAATTTCCAAAGAGAACCCGTTAATTGAAGAGGTCAACTATGATTATGAAATAACAAAATATAAAAATTCGAATGCGGACCAGCCTTCAATCGGAGAGATAAATCAGGCAACATTATCAATGTACGAACAATTGAAAAACCAGCTGTATATGCTGAATGTTCCAAGTAATCTGGAGCCAGTTGTTTCGTTTGGGATTGATTCGCTGAATGATGATGGCTATTTGGATATTGAATTGAATATTTGGGCCGAAAATTGCAATACAACAATTGAGAAGGTTGAACAGGCATTAGCATTAATACAATCACTTGAACCTGCCGGAATTGGAGCTAGAACATTGCAGGAATGTATCCAGTTACAAATGGATAAATCTTATCCATATATTGGAGAATTGTTACAAGAACATTTGGATTGGGTAGCTGAAGAAAATATTTCTGCTATAAGCGTTCAATATCAATTAACTGAGGATAAAGCTAGTGTTATGTTAGAAGAAATAAAATCCTGTCACCCAAAGCCTGGTAAACTGCTATCACAAACCAGCACGGAATATATTATTCCAGAAGCAAACATATATGAAGAAGATGGAAAATGGAAGATTTCTTTTTATAAATGGAATTCACCCGCGATTGAAATAAATGAATCCTATACTAACCTTATGGCAAACGAGAAAGAAGCAGAGGACTATCTAAAAGAAAAATTTAAACAAGTGGACTGGCTGAAGCATGCAATTTCATTTAGGTCAAATACATTAGAGAATGTCATCCGGAATATTGTGGACAAGCAGCAGATGTATTTTGAACATGGTTCTTTTATGCTGCAGCCGTTAACCTTAAAGGATATTGCCACAGAATTAAGGCTTCATATTTCAACTGTCAGCCGTGCGATATCCAATAAATATGTTCAGACAAAGCATGGTGTCATCCCGCTGAAATTTTTCCTTCAGTCAGGGGTGAAGCAATCGGACGGACAGCAGACGTCGTCGTTTGTAATTAAGCAGTTAATTTTTGAAATGCTTAAACATGAAAACAAGCATAAGCCGTTGTCCGATCAGATGATTAAAAATCGTCTGTATGAAGAGTTCAGTATTTCGATTGCGCGAAGAACAGTGATGAAGTATCGTGAACAGTTAGGGATAGCTTCATCAACGAAAAGAAAGTAATAGGGGGATAATTCATGCAAAACGTTATTTTTTATACAAAAGAAAATTGTTCATTATGCGATGATGCACGATCTTTACTTGACTTATTAAATTATGATTATCCTTTTCAATTGGAAGAGCGGGATATTTATTCAAAAGATGAATGGCTAGAAAAATATCAATTGATGATTCCGGTTGTTAAAGTAAATGATACTACACTTGATTGTGAGGAAATTAGTTACGAAGAATTGGAAAGAGTATTAAAAGAATCAAAATGATTGAATAAAAATGTGTGTATGGTAAAATAATAAGGAGAGTAAAACCATCACATATTTTTTTGCCTAAGGTGGGACGAAAAATTGCCAGGCGGGACTAATTGTGTCCACGAAGGAGCATTTTCATGCGAGCTTTGATTGATGTACAGAAGAAATTATATCCTGATCTCTTGGAAATTATGCAGCATCGCTACGTTGTTTTGCAGAATATCGAACTCTTGCAACCGATTGGGAGGCGTGGTTTGGCTGAAAACACAAACTTAACCGAACGTAATGTGCGTGGTGAAATCGATTTTCTTCATGAACAAGGTTTAATTGATATCACAACAAAAGGAATGCAAATTACAAAAGAGGGAAAAATAGTTATAGAACAATTGGGCGAGTTCATGCATGAAGCTATGGGTTTAAGCGTTTTAGAAAGGCAATTAAAGGATAAATTACATGTAAGTAATATTATGATTGTCCCAGGTAATAGCGATGATCATAATTGGGTAAAACAAGAGATGGGTAAAGCTTGTGCATCTTTTTTAAAGGAAAGAGTGAAATCTCCTCAGACGATTGCCGCTACTGGTGGCACAACAATGGCTGCAGTTGCCAATATGATGGTTCCTTTTGATAATGCGGCAAGCAGCTTATTTGTTCCAGCAAGAGGTGGTATCGGTGAGAAAGAGGAGAATCAGGCCAATACGATTGTTGCCAAGATGGCTAGAAAGGTAAGAGGTGATTATCGATTACTTTATGTTCCTGACCCATTAAGTGAAACATCGTATCAGAACATCATCAAGGAACCTTCCATTAATGATACGCTCCAGCTTATTAAAGGTTCCAATATTGTTTTACATGGAATAGGCGATGCGTTAACAATGGCTAAACGAAGAAAGACATCAGAAGAAGTTATGGAGAAATTAAAGGATAAAAAAGCGATAAGTGAAGCATTTGGTTATTATTTTGATAAGTTCGGTGATGTTGTCCACAAGGTAAGGACTATTGGCATACAGCTGGATGATTTATCGACAGTTAATCAAGTGATCACAATAGCTGGAGGACATTCAAAGGCTAACGCAATCGCTTCTTATTTTAAGAAAGGTAAAAGTGATCTGCTTATAACAGATGAAGCAGCAGCTGAACAGATTTTAAGGGATGAGTCTCTTTAAATAGAATAAAATTTTGCAAAATCATAGGAGGAATTATACATGACAGTAAAAATGGGAATTAACGGATTTGGACGTATTGGACGTAATGTTTTTCGTCAGGCACTTAAGAACGACGAGGTAGAGGTTGTTGCAGTAAATGACTTAACAGATGCTGATATGCTTGCACATCTATTGAAGTATGACTCGGTACACGGAAAATTGGATCAGGAAGTATCAGTAAACGGATCCAATATCGTTGTTGGCGGGAAAGAAATTAAGGTACTATCTGAAAGAGATCCTGCTGACTTAGGCTGGGGAGATCTTGGAGTCGAAATTGTCATTGAATCCACTGGACGATTTACTCAACGCGAGGATGCCAAGAAACATATTGATGCAGGCGCGAAGAAAGTTATCATTTCAGCACCAGCAAAACAAGAAGATTTAACTATGGTTATGGGTGTTAATGAACAGGATTATAATCCTAGCGAGCATCACATTGTTTCCAATGCATCTTGTACTACAAACTGTATTGCGCCACTAGCAAAAGTATTACAGGAAAATTTCGGATTGAAACGCGGTCTAATGACAACTGTTCACTCATATACGAATGACCAGCAAATTCTTGACTTGCCACACAAGGATTATCGTCGTGCACGTGCTGCAGCACAAAATATTATACCAACATCAACTGGTGCAGCAAAAGTAGTTGGAAAAGTATTACCTGAATTAGATGGTAAATTGAATGGCATGGCAGTACGCGTTCCTACACCAGATGGTTCATTAGTTGACTTGGTAGCAGAACTGGATAAGAACGTTACAGAAGAAGAAGTAAATAAAGCATTCAAAGAAGCAGCAGCTGATGGAGATTTGAAAGATGTGCTGGAGTATAGTGATGAAGCACTCGTTTCATCTGATATTGTTGGTAATCCACATTCATCTATCTTTGATAGCTTATCAACTATGACACTTGAAGATAACATGGTAAAAGTCATTTCATGGTATGACAATGAAATGGGTTACTCTGCACGTTGTGTGGACATGGCAGTATTTATCCAAAAGCAAGGCCTATAAAAATATATTATAAGGGGGAGAGGGCAATCCTCTTCCCTTTCTTTGCAGTTAAGGCTGCCGAGTGCGCAGCCACAATCTATCATGAATTTTCATACAAATAATGTAGAAAGATTTGGCGGACACCAGGGACCTTATTTGACTGAAATACAGGAAAATGTTGATGTTTGCGGACACCAAGGACCTTATTTGTTACAAAACACCTCTATTAACCATGATATATGTAAAATAAGGGCTGCTGTGTCCGGATAAATTCGAAAAGTCGACTTTTTATAGAAATAGGGTCACCTGTGTCCGCTAAAAAATAACTTCCTTGGCTCCGCAATGCGCAGCAACCATCTATTATGAGAATGAATTTGTAATAGAGCTAGAGAGGTGTTTTTCATACAAAAGTATAAATCCTTTCTTATTGCATAAATGCAGCTAAGGCATATCTATATTAGTGATTGGCGACAAGCCAAGTTTTCCAATAAAATGATTAATGGGAGCAATTCCGGGGAATTTAATAAGATACATAAGTTTAAAAGCAGGAGGTATAGCCATGAACAAAAAAACACTTCATGATCTTGATGTAGAAGGTAAGCGAGTGTTTTGCCGCGTAGACTTCAACGTGCCAATGAAAAATGGTGAAGTTACGGATGATACACGAATCAAGGCCGCATTACCAACGATTAATTATTTATCGGAAAAAGGTGCAATTGTTATTTTGGCGAGCCACCTTGGTCGTCCAAAAGGAGAGATTAAAGAGGAATTGCGTCTGGATCCTGTAGCGGAACGTCTAAGTGAACTCATTGGTAAAGATGTTGTGAAAACTGATTCCGTTTATGGAAAAGAAGTACATGAAGCCATTTCACAAATTAGCGACGGAGATATTTTATTAATTGAAAATGTTCGTTTTGAAGCTGGTGAGGAAAAGAATGAACAGGATTTAGCACAGGCTTTTGCAGAGATGGCTGATTTGTATGTAAATGATGCGTTTGGAGCAGCACATCGCGCGCATGCTTCAACAACTGGTGTTGCTGAAAAGTTACCAGCTGCTGCAGGCTTCTTAATGGAAAAAGAGATTGATGTACTCGGTAAAGCCCTCGAAAATCCGGAGCGTCCGTTCACAGCAATTATCGGTGGTGCTAAAGTAAAAGATAAAATTAATGTAATTGACCACTTACTAGACAAAGTCGATAATCTTATTATTGGTGGAGGGCTTGCATATACTTTTATTAAAGCGCAAGGTCATGAAATTGGTAAGTCGTTGCTGGAAGAAGATAAAATTGATTTGGCCAAAGAATTCATGCAAAAGGCAGAGGATAAAGGTGTAAACTTTATTTTGCCAAAGGATGCTGTCGTAGCCGATGATTTTTCAGAAACAGCTAACACTAAAGTTGTAAATATAGATGAAATTCCTGCAGATTGGGAAGCATTAGATATTGGACCAAAAACACGTGAAATCTATGAACAAATTGTTGCTGACTCAAAACTTGTAATTTGGAATGGGCCAATGGGTGTTTTTGAATATAATGCATTTGCTGGTGGAACTAAAGCAGTGGCAGAGGCATTAGCGAACACAGAAGGTTATACTGTAATTGGCGGCGGAGACTCAGCTGCAGCAGTTGAGAAATTTGGTTTTGCTGAAGATATGGACCATGTTTCAACAGGTGGAGGAGCTTCTCTTGAATTTATGGAAGGCAAAGTGTTGCCAGGTGTACAAGCGCTAGATGAAAAATAACAAAATTTGAAGTTAGAGGTGAGAGGATGCGCAATAAAGTAATCGCAGGAAATTGGAAAATGAATAAAATTTTAGCAGAAGCAAATCAATTCACTGATGATGTGGTGAAAAAGGTACCAAGTAATGATAATGTTGAATCCATTATCTGTGCACCATTTCCCTTTTTATCATCTTTAGTTGAGAAAACAAAAGGAACAAAAGTCAAAATCGGTGCGCAGAATATGCATTTTGAAGAGAAAGGTGCATTTACTGGCGAGGTAAGTCCGGTTATGCTGAAAGACCTTGGTGTGACTCATGTTGTTATTGGCCACTCGGAGCGTCGTGAACATTTTGCTGAAACCGATGAAACGGTCAATAAGAAAGCCCATGCAGCATTTAAACATGGCCTTACACCGATTGTTTGTGTTGGTGAAACACTTGAACAACGCGAAGCAAACGAAACGATGAAACATATTGAAAAACAGGTTCGTAAAGGGCTTGAGGGACTATCAGAAGAACAGGTAGCTTCAACGATTGTTGCCTATGAACCTATTTGGGCAATTGGAACAGGAAAAACTGCGTCAAGTGAGGATGCGAATGAAGTGTGTACGCACATTCGTAATGTAATCAAAGATGCTGCATCAGAAGATACTGCTGAAAAAGTTGTTATTCAATACGGTGGAAGTGTCAAACCCGCCAATATTGATGAATTGTTAACGCAATCTGACATTGATGGTGCACTAGTTGGAGGAGCCAGCCTTGAAGCAGAATCATTTTTAGCGCTTGTGGAGGCCGGTACAAAATGAATCAAGGAAATTTAGCTGCAATCATCATCTTAGACGGATTTGGTATCCGTGATGAAAAGATGGGTAATGCTGTCAGACAAGCAAACACGCCTAATTTTGACCGTTACTGGGAAAAGTTTGCTCATAATCAATTACAGGCTAGTGGTGAAGCTGTTGGACTTCCTGAAGGTCAGATGGGTAACTCAGAAGTGGGTCACCTTAACATAGGTGCTGGACGAATCGTTTACCAGAGTTTAACCCGCGTTAATTTATCGATTAAAGAGGGCGACTTTTTCGAAAAAGAAGCATTTCTTAAATCGATGCAGCATGCGAAGGATAAAGGTAAATCACTGCATATTTTTGGTCTGTTATCAGACGGTGGTGTGCACAGCCATATTAACCATCTTTTCGCAATGTTGAAGCTGGCTAAGGATAATGGGCTGGAAAACGTATATGTCCATGCATTTCTGGATGGTCGTGATGTCGGTCCGCAAACAGCTAAAACCTACATTGAACAAACAGAAGAAAAAATGAAAGAATACGGTGTCGGAAAAATTGCTACAATTTCCGGACGTTATTATTCCATGGATCGTGATAAACGATGGGAGCGCGTTAAGAAAGCTTATGATGCTATGGTCTATGGTGAAGGTCCTAAATATCAGAGCCCGTATAAAGTGATTGACGATTCCTATGAAAATGGAATACATGATGAGTTTGTTATTCCATCTGTTATTACTGATGATAATGATGAACCTGTTGGAAAAGTTCAGAATGAGGATTCGATTATCTTTTACAATTTCCGTCCTGATCGTGCAATTCAAATTTCTCGTACATTCGCAAATGAAGATTTTCGAGACTTTGACCGTGGAGAAAACGTTCCAAAAAATCTGGATTTCGTAATGCTTACGAACTTCAGTGAATCAGTTGATGGTTATGTTGCATATAAGCCTGTCAATTTAGATAATACTGTTGGTGAAGTACTGGCACAGAATGATATGAAGCAGCTCCGAATCGCCGAAACGGAAAAATACCCGCATGTCACCTTTTTTATGAGTGGCGGACGTGAGAATGAATTTCCGGGTGAAAAACGTGTCCTTATCGATTCTCCAAAAGTTGCGACATATGACTTAAAGCCTGAAATGAGTGTTTATGAGGTCACTGATAAATTGCTGGAAGAACTTGATTCCAAAGAGCACAATGCAGTTTTATTAAACTTTGCTAACCCGGACATGGTTGGACATTCTGGCATGCTGGAACCGACAATTAAAGCAATTGAAGCAGTTGATGAATGTTTAGGTAAAGTAGTTGATAAAATTATAGAGCTTGGTGGCAATGCGATCATTACAGCGGATCATGGTAATTCCGATGAAGTTACAACTTTGGAAGGTGATCCAATGACTGCTCACACGACAAACCCTGTTCCCGTTATTGTTACAGGGGAAGATGTAGAACTCCGTGATGGTGGTATCTTAGCCGATCTATCACCAACATTGTTGGACTTGTTAAATGTTGCAAAACCAAAAGAAATGACTGGCGAATCACTAATTAAAAGGTAAGTATTTTTTGCTTTTAACCATTAAGTAAAATTAAAAACAAAAGGAGCGATTTTAATGCCATATATTACAGATGTTTATGGACGAGAAGTGTTAGATTCCCGCGGTAACCCTACTGTTGAGGTGGAAATCTTTACAGAATCAGGTGCATTTGGTGCTGCATTAGTACCAAGTGGTGCATCTACTGGTGAATATGAAGCGGTAGAACTCCGTGACGGTGACAGTGAACGTTATCTAGGCAAAGGTGTTCAAAAGGCTGTTCAGAACGTTAATGATATTATTGGTCCTGAATTAATTGGTGTTGATGTAACACGTCAAAATATCATTGACCAAATTATGCTGGAGCTGGACGCCACGGAAAATAAAGGTAACCTTGGTGCCAACGCAATCTTGGGTGTCTCGATGGCAGTTGCACATGCTGCATCAAGCTACCTGGAAATCCCACTTTATAATTACTTAGGTGGATTTAACGCTAAAACACTTCCAACACCAATGATGAACATTTTGAACGGTGGAGAGCATGCTGATAATAATGTAGACATCCAGGAATTTATGATAATGCCTGTAGCTGCAGCAACATTTCAGGAAGCACTTCGTACCGGTGCAGAAATTTTCCACTCTCTGAAAAAAGTATTAAAATCAAAAGGCTACAACACTGGTGTTGGCGATGAAGGTGGATTTGCACCAAACCTTAAGTCCAACGAGGAAGCATTGCAAACCATTGTTGAAGCCATTGAAGCTGCTGGTTATAAATCAGGTGAAGAAGTTCAGCTGGCGATGGATGTAGCTGCCTCTGAAATTTACAGTGATGGCAAATATAATCTAAAAGGTGAAGGTGTCGTGCGAACATCAGCTGAGATGGTTGATTGGTATGAAGATATGGTAAATAAATATCCAATTATCTCAATTGAAGATGGCTTGGACGAGAATGATTGGGAAGGTCATAAATTATTAACTGATCGAATTGGAGATCGCGTACAGCTTGTTGGTGACGATTTATTTGTTACAAATACAAGTAAGCTTTCCCAAGGTATCGAACAAGGTGTTGGCAACTCCATCTTAGTTAAGGTTAACCAAATAGGCACATTGACTGAAACCTTTGAAGCAATAGAAATGGCTAAACGTGCTGGATATACTGCTATCATTTCACACCGTTCTGGTGAAACAGAAGATGCGACAATTGCTGATATAGCTGTGGCATCAAACGCTGGGCAAATTAAAACAGGCGCACCATCACGTACAGACCGAGTTGCAAAATACAACCAATTGCTTCGTATCGAAGACGAATTGGCAGGCATGGGCGAATATGCCGGGCTGAGCGCGTTTTATAATTTGAATAAATAAATGACTTTATGGGAGGCGGAATAATTCCGTCTCTTTTTTTGATATAAATACTCTCTTACTACATAAGTGTACGCCATTAAAGCTTGGTGATAAGCCAAGTTTTTTAATTTGCTTATCACAAACAAGTCAGGTGAGTTTCAACTCATTATAGTCAACTTCGAACGGATATGAAAAACTTCAATAATTTAAAAAAACTATGCCACCTTTCTACTACCATAATCGATTGTAATAGTGAAAAGGTGGCATCTTTAAGCAATTAAGAAAGTACTTTTTTTTGGCGAGTGCCAAGTTTTCTAATAAAAAAATTTGAACATAGGACAAAACCCTACTGGAATAAGGTGTAATTAACAGATATTTACAAAGGGGGGGATACTGTTGGCGCAAAAAGTATTAGTCTTTGGTGATATTGGCATTGATGATACCGTTGGACTTATCTACTCTTATTTTAATGATGAAATTGATGTGGTTGGGGTTGTTGCTGACTATGGAAATATCGCAAGGGAAAAGGCCTTAGCGAATGTACACTACATCAGAAATCTTTATAATGTTGCTGAAGTGATAGAAGTATTTGGCGGGGCAGAGATCCCAATGACTGGAGAGACACCGGTATATTTCCCAGAAATTCATGGGAAATACGGACTTGGGCCTATTATCCCGCCTGAAGTTGAGGATGGTGAAGTCATTGAAAACTTTTTTGGGATTATTGATATTATTGAGAAATATCAGGATGAACTCATTATTGTTAACATTGGAAGACTAACTTCCCTCGCTACAATGTTTATTTTATATCAGGAACGTATGCGTAATGTAAAAGGTTTTTATATAATGGGAGGGGCATTCTGGGTTCCCGGGAATGTCACTGCTGTATCTGAGGCAAATTTTCATGGTGACCCTATTGCAGCCCAGATTGTGTTAAAATATGCCCATAACTTAGCAATCATTCCTTTAAATGTAACATCCGAAGCAATTGCTACTCCACGTATGGTTGATTATATTGACAGGGTTGGTGATACCAAGATAATTAAATCGTTACTAGATTATTATTATAGTTTTTATAAAGAACGAAACCCAAATATTCAAGGAAGCCCGCTGCATGATGTACTTACTTTAATGGCAACTATTCATGAAGATATGCTAGGATATCGTAAATTACCAGTGCAAATAGTACAGGTGCAGAATGGAGTAGCAAGAGGACAGAGCATCGCAGATAATCGACCATTTGCAAATACAGAAACAGAAAAAAAGAAATTACACCGCATTGCTTTTGAACTGGATTATAAGAAATTTTATACAAATTTTATGACAGTAATGACGGGGCAGCGGTTTGAATAATTTTGTGAGGTGAACCCCATCGATATTTTACAAGCGATCAAGCAACGCAGATCTATTCATAATTACAAAGACGAAGAAGTTGATGAAAGTATTCTAAAAGAGATCTTCACATATGGTTCCTATGCCCCTACACATTATATGAAAGAGCCGTGGAATATTAAACTATATCAGAAAAAAGGTAAACAAGCTTTTATAGATGCTATTATTGCAAGTTATCAACGGATAGGGATGCTTAAGACGGATGATGATCCTAAGACTAAGAAAATGATTATCTCCATGCGGGACTTTTTGCTGGCGATTCCACACCATGCGTTGATTTATTTCGAAAAAGAAGAAGATCCTGTGCGCTATGAAGAGGAATATGCGGCAGTATGTGCATTTATCCAAAATGCACAATTGGCGGCTTGGGAGTATGGTGTTGGTATGCTTTGGACGATTACGCCGTACATGCATGATGATGGATTTGTAGAGGATATTGGCTTGGATAGTAAAAGAATGAAAGTTGCAGCTGTCATGCAGATTGGATATCCGGAGCGTGTTCCCAGAAATAGAGGCCGGAATAGTATTGAGGATAAAATGGAGATAATTTCGGAGTAACATACGTTATGTGGGTGATATATCAACTAGAGTAACGTGATATCGACCTGAAACTGGATATATCGACCTAAAAATAGATATATCAACCAGAGGTAGCTTCAGATTACCTTTACAAAAAATTGCTCGGACCAAACACATGGTCCGAGCAATCAACTAGATTTATTCTGTTTTCTCTTTAATAAATTCTACAACTTCTTCAGTAGTTCCCATCGACAAAATTTTATCTTTGTACGAAGCTAGTTTTTCTATTGATAGGTCGTGAATTTGTGTACGAGCTTGCAGGATTGATGTTGCACTCATGCTGAATTCATCTAAGCCAAGTCCCAGCAAGATCGGAATTGCAATTGGATCTCCGGCCATTTCACCACACATGCCAACCCATTTGTTTTCATTATGCGCGGCATCGATAACGGTGCTAACCAGGTTTAGAATTGCAGGATGATGTGGCTGGTATAAATATGAAACATGTTCATTCATTCTGTCAGCAGCCATTGTGTACTGAATTAAATCATTCGTACCAATGCTGAAGAAATCTACTTCTTTGGCAAACTGTTTTGCGATTACAGCAGTGGATGGAATTTCAACCATAATTCCTACTTCAATTTGATCCGATACGCTTATGCCTTCTTTTTTCAGATTTTCTTTTTCATCTATAAGAATTGCCTTAGCCTGGCGGAATTCTTCCAGTGTTGCAATCATAGGGAACATAATTTTTAAATTACCGTGTACGCTTGCACGTAATAAGGCACGTAATTGTGTGCGGAAAATATCTTCATTTTCCAAACAGAAGCGAATGGCACGAAAGCCTAAGAATGGGTTCAATTCTTTTGGCAGGTCAAGATAACTTAACTCCTTGTCGCCACCAATATCCAATGTTCGAACAACGACTGGTTTTTCATCCATTTGTTCCAGCACAGATTTGTATGCATCATATTGTTCATCCTCGGTAGGAAGTTGGTTTTTACCCATGTATAAAAATTCTGTGCGGTAAAGGCCGATTCCTTCGCCGCCATTGTCAAGGACGCTTGATACATCCTCAGGTGTTCCAATATTGGCAGCAAGCTCAACCTGCTCACCATCTGACGTTTTTGTAGGCTCATTCTTCATTTTAGCCCATTCTTCTTTTTGCCTTGCATAGGTTTCTTGCTTTTCCTTGTATGTTGCGAGCTCTTCATCAGAAGGATTGATAATAACATTTCCTTCAATTCCATCTACTATCATCATGTCATTCTTTTTTACAGTACTTGTGATTTCCTTTGTCCCGACTATAGCTGGAATTTCAAGGGAACGCGCCATGATAGCTGAATGTGATGTACGTCCGCCAACATCTGTAACGAAGCCTTTTACAAATTCTCGGTTCAATTGTGCTGTGTCAGAAGGTGTCAGGTCATTTGCGATTACAATAACCTCTTCATCGATTAATGCGGGATCGGGGAATGTTACCTCAAGCAAATGAGCTTTTACCCGTTTTGTAACATCTTGAATATCGGCTGCGCGCTCACGCATATACTCATTATCCATATTTTTAAACATGTCGATGAACATATTGGCTGTTTCATCTAATGCCACTTCAGCCATTACATTATCCGAATTAATTTTTTCCTTAATAGGATTAATAAGCTCCGGGTCACTTAAAACAAGTAAATGAGCTGAGAAAATTTCTGCGTGCTCATCGCCAATTTCCTTTTTGGTATGTGCTTTGATTTTCTCTAATTCCTGTTTGGATATTTCCAATGCTTTATCCAGCCGTTCAACTTCTTTGTTCGGATCTTGAATCGGTTTCGCTTCATAACTTAAATCTGGTGTAACTAGCTGATATGCTTTAGCAATTGCTATACCATTTGATGCTGCTATCCCTTGAATCATAATTTATTAAACCAACCCTTCATTAAAAATTCATTTATCCATTCTACATTTTATACCCTTTAGCCTTCTCAATTCAAGCATTGTCAGTCGGCGCCACAAAGGTTTCACAATGAAAACGCTTCCTTCTAAATTTGTTGCATAATCCATCGATAAACAGCCTGATAGACCTCATCACGATTGATTTCATTTAATAATTCGTGTCTTCCATCCTCATACAGCATTGTAATAACGTTTTCTAGACCTGTTTCATTATACAAGTTTGCTGTTTTCCAGACACCCTTTGCATAATCACCAACTGGGTCCTCTATTCCGCTTAACAACAGCATTGGCAGGTCACTTCGAATGTACCTATTTAATTCTTGAATATGGATGGTTGTAATGCCGTCCATTAAATCGTGAAAGAATCCTGCAGTTGGAATAAACCCACAGTACGGATCATCGATGAATGCTTGAACAATTTCTTCATCACGTGTCAGCCAATCGATGTTAGTCCGTTTTTGTTTGATTCGCTTGTTATAAGAAAAGAAAGCCAGCGTATTCATCATGTTTGATTTTTCCTTTGCTGGAAGTGTCGAAGCTATTTGCATTGCTGCCTGGCTCGTCACCCTTGGATAGTAGCCTGTTCCAGATAAAATGACGCCGTTAATGAGTGAGCTGTTTTCCAGTATGTAATTTCTGGCTAAAAAAGAGCCCATGCTGTGTCCAAGTAAAATTAATGGTGTATCCGGGTATTCCTGCTTTATTACTGATGTAATTTGTAATAGATCATTTGTCGTTTTATTAAATCCATCTTCATCGGCCAGATAACCAAATAATCCCTGTTTCTCTCCAGTTTTACCGTGCCCACGATGATCATTTCCATATACAAAGATGTCATTTTTAACTAAGAAATCAGCAAATTCATTATAACGATCAATGTGTTCCACCATGCCGTGTGCCAGTTGTACGATAGCTTTTGGCTTTTTTGAATGATCAAACCATTTTTTAACATAAATATCTACATTATCCGGCATTTGTATCCAAAATGTATTTTCCACTATGTACCACCCAATCCTAAACTTATTATTAAACATATGATAGAATGAAAATAGTTAAACGTCCAAAGTTTTGCAAAAAATCACTTGCTATCTCAACGAAATTTATGCTAAAGTACATATAGGTAATTGTGCGTTACAGGAGGTGCCGTTGGAATATGGTAGAGTTCGTAAATATAGTATTAGTTATTGATGCAGTTATTATGATTGTACTTGTTTTATTACAGTCAGGTAAAAGTGAAGGGCTGTCTGGAGCGATTTCAGGTGGCGCAGAGCAGCTTTTCGGTAAGCAAAAAGCCCGTGGTGCAGATCTGATTTTGCATCGTGGTACAGTGGTTACAGGAGCGCTATTTTTCATTTTAGCATTCCTAAGTGCATATGTCCTTCAATAAATGATAACCCTTATCGCAAATGATGTGATAAGGGTTTATTTATTTTCAAGTGTTAAATAATAGGGTATGGTGAATAATGGGAATTAACAAAGTGGTGCTAATAAGCAAAACAACACACGAATAAACAGAATAGAATAAGGAGTTGTTACCTAATGAAAGTTAAACTTCCAAAACCTTTTACGTTTGAAGCAGGCCCTCGTGCGGTATTGTTATTACATGGGTTTACAGGACATTCAGCTGATGTACGAATGATGGGTCGTTATTTGGAAAAGAAAGGGTATACTAGTCATGCTCCGATTTACCGTGGACACGGACAGGAGCCTGAAGAATTGGTGAAAGCGAGCGCTGATGAATGGTGGGAGGATGTTCAAAATGCTTTCAATCATTTGAAGGAGCTCGGCTATAAGGAAATCGCTGTCGCTGGATTATCTCTAGGAGGTGTCTTAGGACTAAGGCTGGCATACTCTGAACAGGTAAAAGGGATAATACCAATGTGTGCGCCAATGTTTTATGACAATCAAGAAGAGCTTACAAAAGGATACAAATTTAAAGCAAAAGAATTTAAGCAATTAGAAGGCAAGAATGCTGATACAATTCAGCAGGAAGTAGCAGAACTAATTGAGAACTCACAAGATATGTTCAAGGATCTTGGTGAGCTCATTACGGAAGTGCAGAACAATATTGATACTATTTACACACCAACCTTTGTCGTACAAGCACAGCAAGATGAAATGATCAATAAGGAAAGTGCTACATACATCTATGAGAACGTTGAAGCAGATAAAAAAGATATTAAGTGGTACGAAGAATCAGGCCACGTTATTACAATGGACAAAGAAAAAGAACAACTGCATGAGGATGTATTTCAATTTTTAGAATCACTTGATTGGAAAGAATGATTATAATTTAGTTAAAAAGTTAACAATACTAAAGAAAGAAGGTGAGCATATGAACGAAACGATAAAAGAGCGTTTACAGAATTTTTTTAATGAACATAGGGAGAAACCTTTAGCCGTCGAAGAGTTAGAAGCTTCATTGGACCTAAAAGGATCAGATGATTTCAAGGAGCTAGTCAAAGCGTTAAATGAACTTGAGGAAACTGGTGAACTTGTTCGAACACGTAAAAATCGCTTTGGACTGCCGGAAAAAATGAACTTGGTTCGTGGCCGAATTCAAATGCATGCAAAGGGATTTGCGTTTCTAATACCTGATGATGAGGGACAAACAGATGTTTACATCCATCACTCTGATTTAGCATCAGCGATGAATAATGACAAAGTGCTCGTAAGATTGGAAAAGAAAAATGATGATGGCAACAGGCCAGAAGGTACGGTTATTCGTGTTCTAGAGCGTGCAACACATGCTGTAGTTGGTACATTTGAAGACAATAAATCATTTGGTTTTGTAATAGCTGATGATAAGCGGATTCCGAATGATATTTTTATCCCGAAAAGTATGACAAATGGAGCTGTCAGCGGACATAAAGTTATTGCACATATCACAAAGTATCCAGAAGGCAGAAAGAGTGCTGAGGGTGAAATTATTCAAATCCTTGGTCATAAAAACGATCCTGGAATTGATATTATATCCATTATTCATAAGCATGGAATTAAAATTGACTTTCCAGAGGAAGTGCTGGATCAAGCAGCAAATACACCAGAAGAGATTGATGAAGCAGAACTCGAAAACCGGCGTGACCTCCGTGATGAAGTCATTGTCACAATTGATGGAGCAGATGCCAAGGATTTGGATGATGCTGTGACAGTCAAAAAGTTGGATAACGGCAACTATAAGCTTGGTGTATATATTGCTGACGTAAGTTATTATGTTGGACAGAATTCGCCAATTGATAAGGAAGCGTTTGAGCGTGGAACAAGTGTTTACTTAGTTGATCGTGTAATTCCAATGATTCCGCATCGGTTATCAAATGGAATTTGTTCGTTAAATCCACAAGTAGACAGGCTTACACTTGGCTGTGAGATGGAAATAACTGATGCTGGTGAAATCGTAAATCATGAAATCTTCCAAAGTGTTATTAAAACAAACGCACGTATGACGTACAGTGATGTTAACAAAATATTAGTCGATCAGGATGAGGAAGTTCGTGTTAAATATAATACGCTCGTACCAATGTTTGAACAGATGGAGCAACTAGCAGCAATACTGCGTGGTAAACGATTTAATCGTGGAGCTATTGATTTTGATTTCAAAGAAGCTCAAGTACTAGTAGACGAAAACGGAAAAGCAAGCGATGTCGTTTTACGTGAACGTTCAGTAGCAGAACGATTAATTGAAGAATTTATGCTGGCAGCAAATGAAACAATTGCTGAACACTTCCACTGGATGGATGTACCGTTTATACATCGGATTCATGAAGATCCTAATGAAGGAAAACTCCAGCACTTTTTCGAATTTATTGCTGGACTCGGTTATGTTGTAAAGGGAACAGCAAATGAAATTCACCCACAGGCATTGCAAAAAGTAATTGAGGAAGTAAAAGATAAGCCGGAGGAAATGATAGTATCAAAGCTCATGCTGCGATCCATGCAGCAAGCAAAATATGATCCGCAAAGTGTTGGACATTTTGGGTTAGCGACTGATTTTTATACGCATTTCACATCACCAATTCGACGGTACCCGGATCTGATTGTACATCGGTTAATTCGAACATATTTGATTGATAAGAAACTCGATGCGAAAACAACTAAACACTGGAAAGAATCCATGCCGGAAATTGCCCGTCACACATCAGGAAGAGAACGAGCCGCAGTCGATGCCGAGCGAGAAACAGATGATCTTAAGAAAGCAGAATTTATGCAGGATAAGATTGGTGAGGAGTACACGGGTGTAATAAGCTCAGTTACTAATTTTGGCTTATTTGTAGAATTGGAGAACACTATAGAAGGACTTGTGCACGTCAGTAATCTGACAGATGATTATTATCATTATGACGACCGAAATTACGCAATGATTGGTGAACGAACAGGAAACATCTATAAGATAGGTGAAGAAGTTGAAGTCCGTGTTGTAAAAGTTAATCTGGATGAACGGATTATTGACTTTGAACTGGCTACAAGCCAACCTCAGCAACCTCAGAAGAATAACAAGAAAAAAATTAAAGCTAAAAAGGCAAAAAAGTAAGGAAGCATTGTAGAATTAAGACTGGTATGGGGCAGAATGTTGCACCGTATCAGTCTTTTTATTACTGCATAAGTGCAACTGCGACATTCACTATAAAGGTTTGTCGAAAGCCGAGGCATCTAGTCGAACAATTCTGGTTGCATTTTGTTACCCAATAGAATAAAATGTAACTGTTACTATAAATGTTTCCTTAGGTAAACATTTATTAATCAGGACAACAAAGAAGGAGAAAAGCTGAATGTCACATGATCTTATATTAGCATTTCTATTTACGCTTTTTGCGGGTCTGGCAACAGGTATAGGAAGTTTGTTGGCATTCTTTGCAAAAACTACAAACACAAAATTTTTATCCTTTGCCTTGGGCTTTTCGGCAGGCGTAATGATTTATGTATCGTTTGTTGATATTTTTGTAAAAGCAAAAGAATCATTAGTTGGAGAACTTGGTGAACAGGGTGGAAACTGGCTTACAGTAGGATCCTTTTTTGCTGGAATTGCACTAATTGCAATAATTGACCGTTTTATTCCAAAACAGTCAAATCCGCATGAATTAAAAAAGATTGAGGATATGCGAAAAAACGGTAGTGCCGCGAATGATCCAGCCTTGCTAAAAATGGGTGTATTTACTGCACTGGCTATTGGCATTCATAACTTTCCAGAGGGGATAGCTACATTTGTATCTACTTTACAGGATCCAGGATTGGGTTTGGCAATTGCAATTGCGGTCGCAATTCATAACATACCAGAAGGAATTGCAGTATCAGTCCCAATTTACTATGCAACGAATGACAAGAAAAAGGCATTTCGGTTATCTTTTCTGTCAGGATTGGCTGAGCCCATCGGTGCTGTTACTGCTTTCTTAGTTCTTATGCCGTTCTTAAGTGAAATAACATTTGGTGTTATCTTTGCTGGTGTAGCGGGAATTATGGTATTTATCTCGTTAGATGAATTACTGCCGGCAGCAAAGAAGTATGATGAAGCACATGTTTCAATTTATGGGTTAATTAGTGGAATGGCCGTAATGGCAGTTAGTTTATTATTGATATTATAGCTGTGAGGGGCTGTGCCGATTGGGTAACAGCCCTGATTTTTTTCTCGCTTCTTTAAACAATTGGAATAATTACAGATATTTTGATAAAATAAGGGTCACGCACGCAGTAGGAGGAAGCACGGTATGCCAAAGGGAAAAGGAAACGAAATTGCTAAAAACAGAAGAGCATCACACGATTATTTTATAGAAGATACGTATGAAGCAGGAATTGTTTTACAAGGAACTGAAATCAAGTCAATTCGGGCTGGACGAATCAATATTAAGGATTCCCACGCGAGAATTGATCGTGGTGAGGTAAAACTGATTAATTTGCATATCGCAACATATGAACAGGGGAACCGGTATAACCATGATCCAACACGAACTCGTAAATTGCTTTTACATCGCAAGGAAATTGATAAATTAATTGGGTTAACACAACAGCAGGGATATGCACTTGTTCCATTAAAAATCTATATTAAAAACGGCGTTGCAAAAGTATTACTTGGACTTGGAAAAGGGAAAAAGAAATATGACAAACGTGAAGATTTGAAACGCAAGCAGATGAAACGTGATGTTGATCGTGCTATCAAGGACAACATGAGGTAAAACCTTCCAGGGCTTGATTTTAGCATTGATTATGGTATAATAAGAATTGTCGTTAGAAGATAAACGACATCAAATTAGATAATTGCTCGTTCTATTCCAAGCGATTCTCCTTTAAATGGGGACGTTACGGATTCGACAGGGATAGATTGAGCTCAGGTCGCGCGTCGAGGTTACGGCTCGTAAAACGTTAATTGCCTAAATATAACTGGCGAAGAAAATAATTCACCAGCTCTAGCAGCTGCCTAAGCACTGCTAAAGCGATCCTTCCTGCTATCGCCCGTGTGGCAGATTGAAGGGTCTCAAATGAAGCGGGCTACACTGTCATTCACCGTCTGAGGATGATAGTTGAAACTAATCAGACTAGCTACACGGAAGCCTGTTGGTAGGCTGACGTGCTAGTGAATGAGAATATACCAACTACACTCGTAGAAGCCTGAGTGGCGATATCTCTGGACGTGGGTTCGATTCCCACCGTCTCCACCAATACATATTTGGTGGTTTTTTTATTTGTTGAGACTTCAAGCATAAGCTTTCAATTTTGAAAACTTATGCTTGAAGTCTCTGGTCAGAAAAGAGATTCTAGAAAATCAATGAAAATGGCAAAAAGTCAAGAAACTGGACCTATAGATCAAGAAGAGCCAGAAGAAGATAGTAGCCCAAAACACGTGAAACAAGAAAAGTATGCAGAGGGAATTGTTGAGTTAGAAGATGGTGATTCCATTACCGTAGACTTTGATGCTTATGGAAATAGGACATTCACTAATTTTTTTACCACTTTAGAATATTTAATATAATGAAAGATACTATAATACCGTAAGTTATAAGATATCTAAACATAATTAACGATAGAGGTTACAGGCTAAAATTTTCACATATTCTATTCCATTAAGACAAACTTGATACTAGGATTAAAAGAAGTTAGATATTTAAACTGACTTTACTTTAAAAATCGTTTTTATAGCATTTATTGGAGGATTTTAACAATTGACGTCGAATAATACAAGAAATAGTTTTATAATTTTTTGCATTAAGTGATTGCATAATAAGTGTTAAGTGGAGAGGATATAATGAAAACATTACATATATGGAATAGTATAATCCGTAGATTAGAAGGCAAGAGGGTTGAATGCCAACTGTTCCAAAAACAAAAAAAGTACCTGTATGGTTCTCTGCTTCTAAAGACGGAACCATAATCTTTATAAACAAAGCATTTGATCACACTCCATCCAGTAAGCTTAGTTCAGAAAGAAAGTTAGATTATAATACTTTCCAAAAAGTGTACCCTTTTTACCTGAAACGCGAAAATGGTGAGGCAGTAAGTTCGGTAGTAAGTGCCGTTACTGTAAATCAAGTATATTACTTTTCCGTGATAAAACATTTAGGCGTGTAAGAAGCTAGACCAACCCTAAGTTAGAGTAGTTCTTATAACATGGATTATTTGAACCATAGCTATTACATAAAGTAAGATTTATAAAATCACTGTTAAGGTGTTCACATGGGAAGGATCTAGCATTCCAAGTTTAAAAATAGGGTGATTTAATTAAAAATGATACTTCAATTCAATAGAAGGAGTATAAAACATGAGTTTGCTTTCAAAGTTGTACGATGAAAAAAGAGTTTTAATAAATCTAGAAAAATACGAGTTATCTGATTTAAGCACTTCTAATACAATTAGAGATTTAATTGATAATTTTTTTGTTATAGAACGATATTATAAAACAACTAACTTCGATACTCTCTCAAATTTAACAGATTATATTGACTTTATTTTTCTAAAGTATATAACCCGTTACAGTGATGATTCTGATTACTTACACGAACCATATAAGACACAACTAAAAGAGTTGATAGCGTATACAGAAAAGAAAATAAACAAAGTAGAAAATTCTAGTTTAATACAATTTATCAACGATTACTATATAGATATTTTTGAATATGATCAGAAATACCATAAATATGGCTTGAGGAAAATGACATTAGATTTAATTATCAAATTCTACAACGGAGTTAAATACTCTGGAGTATTAGAATATTTAATACAGGAACATCCAATTTTTATTTATGATAACTTCAATAAATTACTAAAAGTTTTCAAAAAAGAGAATGGCAATCTTCTGAAATTACTATTGCTTGATGAAAAAAACTTTAATAAACTTTGCGAATATAGATTCGAAAATATTTGTGACACTGCTGAGTGGTTAAATAATGTGAATAAAGAAATTGCTTTAGAACTCGGTAAAAAAATACTAAGTTATATCGATAATCAGTATTTTAAAAAAGAACAAAGTATTTATTATTTGCAAAAGCTGTTACACAGAGCAATAAAAACACTGTATTTATTAAGAATTGAAGGTGCTAAATCTGTCGAGAATTATATAAGATTAATAGATAAAGAAGTTGAAGAATACTTAACAGAGCATGGACAACAGTTTCAATATGAGATATCTACTGAAGTATATGATAAGTTTATGAGTGAGTTAGATAAAAAAGGTGTGGGTGAGTTTTCAAAGTATATGGCAATTACTCATTGGATAGACACAAATAACCTTTGGTATTCCAGGTTGGAAAAACGAGCAAAAGAATACAAGTCATCACTTATAGATTATGTTGGTAGCTCTTTTGAAACCAATTCTTATTTTACTGTTGGAAAACTAAATACCATAGACATACTTATAAACTCTAATTCTATGGCGCTTTTCTACTGGTTTAGAGATGATAAAAGAATAGAGGAATTTAAAAAATCAGTGAATACGGTATTAGAGTGTATTTTTGCGGAGCTTAATTATGATACGAAATATGATAGCCTTGAAGACGATGTTAATGCTTTAATAACTATTCTTTCTGATATAAATAAAAATATTAATGAGGATGTATTTTATCATATTAAATCAATATTTGTGATCTCATTTTTAGAAAAAATACTTCGAATGATATATTTATGCATAGATGAAGATGCATTCTTTGATAAATCCAAAATAACACTTGGAACTACCATAGGTAATTCAAAGAACAGTACTAGTGTTTTATGTGATTTAATTGGGGAGCATCATCATCGGTGGACTAGATATTATTTTCTAACTGAGGACCAGGGGATTGGTTTTGACTTGAGGAATAGATTAGCTCATTTAAGGGATATAAGAATGGGAGAAATCAACTTACCTATTTTTATAAAGATTGTATGGTTGACTATTTCTACACTTAATTCAATTTTTGTAAATTTAGTTAATAATAAGGACAAATATGAAGGTTTAGGATAAAAAAGATTTATCAGTTCAGATAATACCCATTATGTCATCTTCCTAATCCTAGGTAAACATTAAATAAAATAATTTATTAAATTTTAGGGAGTAAAATTTTTTGATTTAGTTTTCTTTAAAAATGAGTCGTTTATTAAATATTATATAATCATGCTTAGTAGCCAACCTATACATGATTAGAGTGTGAGTTTTTAGAAGGCTTGTTGTTAGCTTCCATAATTAACGATACAATGTAAGAAATATATTTATAGTTTAAGGAAGGAGCAATTATTTTGGCTACATATCCAAACATAAACGAAACGAAAGAACTTATTAAACAACTGGTTTTAATACCGAGCCCATCAGGTAACACTGAGAAAGTGATTCAATATGTGGAGGATTTTTTACATAATCTGCAGGTGGAAACAAAGCGCAACCGTAAAGGTGGTTTAATTGCGACATTACCTGGAGCAAATGACAAGGAACACAGAATATTAACCGCACATGTTGATACACTAGGTGCTATGGTTAAAGAAGTGAAAAGTAACGGCCGCTTGCGTCTCGACCTTATCGGCGGTTTCAAATATAACGCTATTGAGGGTGAGTACTGTGAAATCCAAACCACCAGTGGCAAAGTTTACACAGGAACAATCCTAATGCATCAAACTTCCGTCCATGTCTATAAGGATGCAGGAAAAGCTGAGCGTAATCAGGAGAATATGGAAGTCCGTATTGATGCAAAGGTTGAAAATGCTGATGATATTCGTGCACTTGGTATTGAGGTAGGGGATTTTGTTTCCTTTGATCCGCGTGTTCAGATAACAGATAATGGCTTTATTAAATCACGCCATTTAGATGATAAAGCAAGTGTTGCCGGCCTTATGCAACTTATAAAAAGGGTTAAAGAAGAAAATGTCACATTACCTCATACGACACATTTTCTAATTTCAAACAATGAAGAAATTGGCTATGGTGGCAACTCCAATATAAATCCTGAAACGGTCGAATACCTGGCTGTCGATATGGGTGCAATGGGTGATGGCCAAACTACTGACGAATATACCGTTTCGATCTGTGTGAAGGATGCCAGCGGACCATATCATTATGGATTGCGTAAGCATCTTGTAGAGCTTGCTGAATCAAACAATATCGGGCATAAATTGGATATTTATCCGTACTATGGTTCCGATGCATCAGCTGCTATCAGAGCTGGGCATGATATTATCCATGGACTTATCGGACCGGGAATTGATTCATCTCACGCATATGAGCGAACACACGAGACGTCATTAGATTATACAGAGCAACTTCTTTATCAATATATACTTTCTGAAATTGTATCCTATTAAAGAAGCAATGGCCCGGCACAAGCTGGGTCATCTTTTTAGGTTAAAAAAACTTCGTATACAAAATATATTTACACAAACATTATTTTCGTATATACTAGTAAAAGTATGTTTGAAAGGGGTTTTCCTTGTGACTATGTCAATGGATAAAGCGATTGGCTCTGCATCGGTTCGGCTAAGCAAAAAAATTACACGCATTATAAACTACTATTTAAAATCGTTTAATATTACGACAGAGCAATGGAGTGTTCTCCGTACATTAAACGAATCTGGTCAAGTTACACAAAAAGTATTATCTGAACGAGCGGATAAAGATCAAGCAACATTAACCAAAATCCTCGATCTGTTGGAAAAGCATGAGTATGTGTATCGAGTACGAAATCCGGAAGACCGGCGTTCTTTTTTTATCAACATTACAGAGAGGGGCTCACAATTGGTTGAAGAAGTTGGACCCTATCTCGAGGAAATTTATATTAAAATAATCAATGATATTGGTAAAGATCAACTAGCAATTTTTCAAGAAGTTTTGCATTCACTGGAGAGCAACATTGATTCACAACTAGACGAAGCAAACAATTAGAAAGAAGGAATTCATTTTTATGGGTAGAAAAACATCAAGATTATGGACGTCCCAATTTATAGTCATTGTCGTGATGGCTTTTTTATTTTTTCTATGTTTACAATTACTGACTGCAGGTTTTCCTGCATATATTATGGAGATTAAAAAGAACCCGACACAGGCTGGACTGATGACAACGGTCTTTATGGGGGCAGCCATCTTAACGCGTCCTCTGATCGGCTACTTGATTCATAAGATCGACGTTAAATTAATGAGCATTATCACGCTAGTACTATTGGTGCTAACGGTCGGGGTGAGTTTTGGTCAGACTTCCGTAGGTCTCCTGCTTTGTCTGCGGGCATTACATGGGGTTGCGTTTGGTATTATTACTACCATACTCTCCACTTTGGCGACAAACATTATTCCGGTTAAACGGCTTGGGGAAGGCATCGGCTACTACGGATTAGCTACAAGTGTTGGTACAAGTGTGGCCCCGATGTTTGCCATTTCAATGCTTCAGCTATACTCGTACAATCTCTTAATTATATTGTCCATTGTAATGACAATAGCTGCATTGGTGCTTGGATTTTTTGTGAAAACTCCTAAGATTAATGCCTCTGCCGACACAGACAAGCAAATTTCATTTAAGGAATATGCATTTGATAAGAAGGCATTACTTCCGTGTATTTTAGCGATGTTTTTTACAACGACTTTAGGGGGAGTAATCAGTTTTTTGAGTGGTCTTGGTGAGGAAGCAAATATTGGAGCATCTGTTTCATTATTTTTCCTGATGATGACAGTTATGATGGTTGTTGTTCGTCCATTCTCCGGGCGATTGTATGATAACCTGGGACATAAAATCATTATTTATCCTGCTGCAATCGCTGGCATTATCGGGTTATTTCTATTATCGATTACCGAGAATACGGTAACATTGCTTATAGCTGGGGTATTGTACGGATTTTCTTATGGCATTATGACACCAACTTTACAGGCAATAGCTGTTGGTTTCGTGGAAAAAGAAAAGCAGGGAACTGCCAACGCCATGTTCTTTTCATCGATGGATCTGGGGATTGCAGTTGGATCAACAGGGCTTGGTGTGCTTGCATCCCTTACAAGCTATCATTTCATTTATGGTTTTTCCATTATTAGTTTGCTAGTATTGTTGCTGCTATATACGTTTGTGTTTGTCAGGGGTGAAAATGCGAAGAAAGTTGTGGAAACGGCATTATAAGAAAAAGGAAGCCACCAACGCTGATTGGTGGCTTTTTCTTTTTAGCAGGGAAAGAAAGTATAAAATTTAAGCCTTATTTCGTTCTCAGGTGGAACAAGCTATGTCCAGCTCCAGCGTCCAGCAACTAGCAAACTTCACAATCCTCACTACGATAAGTCAACATCGGTTCGCTTACAGCTCACCGTGTTTCCTTTATCTCATTTAAGGAAGATCGCCTAACTTCGCCGCTATGCGCGCGGCAACGCCGACCCACCCTGCATGGCAGGGCGCAGTTTGTACGTTGCTAAACGGGCGCTTGCGCTTTTCTTATTTACAGTACATATCGATATATACAGAAAAAGTGAAATAGACTTCCAAACAGAATAAATATATGAAAAATCTCGTGAAACCCCATATGTTTAAATGATAGAAACTTAGGCTTTAGCCAGTAGATAAATGCCTCCACCGTGTAAAAAAGACCTCCAAGGATTAGCAGAGTCATTCCGTTCATACCTATGATTGGTGCAAGTGCAGGGCTATAAAATACAACAATCCACCCCATCACAATATATAATGCTGTCGACAGCCATCTGGGTGAGTGAAACCAAACTAATTTAAATGTTACTCCGGCTATTGCGATACTGCTGATTACTGCAAATAAAACCCAGCCGGTGACACCCTGTAAACTTATTAAGCATAGTGGCGTATAGGTACCAGCGATCAGTACAAATATCATGGAATGGTCAATTCGCCTTAAAAAGGCAATCACGTGATCTTTTGCAACAACCATGTGATATGTTGCTGACGCTGCATATAATAAAATCATGCTAACTCCAAAAATTATTACCGCCATGATTGCTAGCATAGAATCTGTCGTTGCTGCTGCTTTAATGACCAAGGCAAGCAATCCCACAAACGATAAAATAGCGCCAAACAAATGTGTCAGACCATTAATTGGCTCACGTATATAAATCCCCATATTATGAACACCTTCTTAACTAGTATGTAGTTTTAGAAACTATATGACGATGATATATGTATGTTAATATGTAGTCAATGATTATTGGTAGAGGCTCTCTTAAGAAGCTAGTATATTTTGAACTGAAAGAAGGTACTGCAAAATGAGGTTAAGTATTCTAGACCAGGCTCCGATATCAAATGGTAAAACAGCAAATGAAGCATTAGCAGCATCGATAAAACTGGCCCAAACTGGTGATGATTTGGGTTATACGCGTTATTGGATTGCAGAACATCATGATTTGCCAGGATTAGCTTGTCCTGCACCAGACCTTATCCTTGGAATGATTGGAGCGCAAACCAGTCGTATCAGAATCGGTGCTGGTGCTGTACTGTTACCTCACTATAAGCCTTTTAATGTTGCAGAAAGATATAATATGCTTGCAACTCTATTTTCGGATCGTATCGACCTTGGGATTGGACGCGCTCCCGGCGGATCGGCTGAGGCGAGCATTGCGTTATCAGGTGACTTTTTAAAACAGGTAAACCAGTTTTCTGATTCAATTGATGAAGTCCTGGGATTTTTACATAATAGTTTTCCAAAGGATCACATGTATTCGAAAATAAAGCCGTCTCCTGTCCCAACGTATTCACCAGAGCCGTGGTTACTTGGCACAAGTGAAAAAAGTGCTATATTGGCTGCTGAAAAAGGTCTTCCATATGTGTACGGACATTTTATGAGTGATGCAGATGGCCCTTCAATCGTTAAGCACTATACAAAAAAACATTCAGAAACGATTGTAACAGTGTCAGTCATTTGTGCAGAAACAACAGATAAAGCTAATGAATTGGCATTAAGCAGTCAGCTTTGGAGTTTGCAGCGTGCAAAAGGTGAGGGCAGCGGACGTATACCATCTGTTGAAGAGGCTAAGGCGTACTCTTTTTCGGATGAAGAAAAAGAAACAATTAGGAAAATGGAACGCAAAATGATTATAGGTGATCCAAAAGAAGTTAAAAAGCAGCTTGAACAACAGCAGCTGCTTTATCAGGTAGATGAATTTATGCTTGTTACTATTACACACAGTTATGAGGCAAGACAGAAATCGTACGAGTTAATTGCAAAAGAAATTCTAGCTGATAAATAATATGGAGGGGAAACGATGATTGACTTACGAAGTGATACAGTGACTAAACCTACACCTGAAATGCGACAAGCGGCCTTCGATGCAGTAGTTGGAGACGATGTATACCAGGAGGATCCGACGATAATAGAATTGGAGGAATTATCTGCTCAAATGCTTGGCAAAGAGGCTGCAATGTTTGTCCCAAGTGGAACACAGGGAAATCAGATTGCTGTATTGACACACTGTCAGCCAGGGGAGGAAATTATTTTAGAAGCAGATTCCCATATTTTTATATATGAGGGTGCATCCATTTCAGCACTTGCAGGTGTCCAGCCAAGAACTATATATGGAAAGAACGGTGCCATGAGTCCTGGTGAAGTTCAAGAAGCGGTTCGCGGAGACGATATACATTTACCGGAGACAGGGCTGATTTGCCTTGAAAACACACATAATCGTGCGGGTGGAGCAGTTGTTTCACTTGATAATATGCGAGCAATCTTTGAGATGGCCCAAGAAAAAAGCATTCCTGTTCATCTGGACGGGGCACGATTGTTTAACGCGGCAGTTGCTACAGGAATTGATGTAAAGGAATTTGCGGCATATACAGATACGGTACAGTTTTGCCTGTCTAAAGGGTTAGGTGCACCTGTTGGCTCCATAATTGCAGGATCTTCCTCATTTATCAAAAAAGCAAGGAAGTGGCGTAAACGCTTGGGAGGCGGATTAAGACAAGCTGGCATAATTGCTGCACCAGGTTTAGTCGCATTACGCACAATGGTTGATCGACTAACAGAAGATCATGAAAATGCGCAACTATTAGCAGACGGATTGAAAGAAGTAAGCGGCTTAATAATCGAAAATAACGTCGATACAAATATAGTGCTTGTAAATACTGAAGATGCCGAATTACGTGCAGAACAGTTTTTAGATATGCTCAAGGAATCTGGTATTCTAGCAGTACCATTTGGTCCATATACAGTCCGCTTTGTCACGCATTTTGACGTTTCCAAAGAGGAAATCCGGAGTGTGATTGACCGAGTTGGTGCTTTGGCAGGTGCGAATCGATAAAGTTCGACACGGAAGCGATAAACATCGACATAGAATCGATAAAGGTAGAAGCGAAAACGATAAAGTTCGACAACAAAACGATAAAGAATCAGGGTGTGCTGTTCCTTTTTAGGGATAGCACACCTTGTTTTTATAGCAGTATACGCCTTGAGACCTAGTTCAAAATATGGCTGTGGATCATTACAAGGACGCTGTTTAATCGGTATGATTGATTTATGAAAGGAGGCGGGATACATGAAAAAATTTATGTTGTTCGTCGGAGGATTGCTTGCATTTTTTATTTTGCTGGCTAATCTTGGTCCGATGATTTTATTAGGAGTCAGTGTGTGGCTGCTGTATATCATCTTTAAAAAGTTCATTAAAAGTGATTCTGCAGCGGGAAAAATTGGCTGGGTAATCGCTGGTTTATTTGTACTAGGTATTGGCCTATCAAACATCTATGCAGTAATAGGCATTGCAGCAGCATATGTTTTGTACCTAATTTACACAAGCTGGAAAGATGATGATCAATCTGTTGGACAAGTTGTGGAAGAAAATGATCCATTCACAAACTTTGAACGCCAATGGGCAGAAATAAATCGATAAATTGAAAAGGAGCGAATTATGATGACAAATATATTTACACGGATAAAAGATTCAGTTTCGTCTGATCTTCACAATATGATGGATCAAAAGGAGCAGAAAAATCCAATTGCAGCTTTAAATCAATATTTACGCCAAAGCGAGCAGGAAAAGGAAAAAGTACGCAAGCTTGTTGAGCGTCAATATAAACTGAAAGATGAATTTACCAGAGAATATCATAAGGCACAGGATCTTGCCGATAAACGCCTGAAACAAGCAGGTATCGCAGAAAAAGCAGGAGAAGAGCAAATGCATGAATTTGCAGTAAGAGAGCATGAAGAGTATCAAGTACGTGCAGATCGTATGAAAGCATCACGTGAAGAAGTAGTGGAGCAGTTGGAAACATTAGAGCAGAAATATGAAGAGATGAAGCACAAACTGAAAGATATGCATTTGCGCAGAATGGAATTAATGGGTCGTGAAAATGTCGCACATGCGAATCATCAAATAAATAAAGTAGTGGAAGAATCATCAGAAAAACCTTTTTCACGCTTTGCTGAAATGGAGCAGTACATTGAAGGTCTTGAAAACAAAGTAAACACTTCCTATTACAGAAGCACATTTGACAGTAAAATTGACAAACTGGAAAAAGAAATGCAAGAAAAGGCAAATTAAAAGCATTATGTATCAACATGAGAAAAAATGATATACTGAACAGGCGCAGTCCTTCTGCGTCTGTTCGGCTAGTGTCGGTGCTTAGTGGCTAGTGTACTTCCCTCCCTGTGCTTACGACAAGTCAAGCTAGAAAGAAAATCACTTTCTGCTTTCCTTTATCTCGCACAGGTCAGTCCAGTCCATACGCCACTATACAAGCACCTATGCTTTTGATACTACATAAATTAAGAGGGGGTCACTTCATGTTTCAACGTTTGTCGACAGATACATTTAACTGGATATTGATAATTGGAGTGATTCTTTTTGTAATAGAAGTTGCCTTTTTTCATGGTGGGATGATTTTTTCAGCTTTATTTTCAGGCTTTTTTATCTATATCGGCTGGAAAAAGTTCTATCGGCTGTGGGGAAAAATCTTTTTCTGGTTTGGGGTAGTTGGTTTAGTATTTGCTGTCTTAAATATGCTGGCAGTCCGTTTCTTAATTCTGGCAGCTATCGTTTTATTCATCATAAACTATTCCAAGTCGAAGCAGGAATCGGAACAAATAAATCCAAGATTAACTGTAACCGAAGAGATGGAAAGTGAAACTGTTACACAATTGAAGCCATTGTTTAACCATAAAGTTTTCGGTGATCATCGTACGGAAGATACAGCATATCAATGGCGTGATATTAATATTCATGCAGCTTTTGGAGACAGGGTAATTGATTTAAGTAATACCGTTCTTCCTAATGATACTGTAGTTATTTCGCTACGTCATATCATTGGTAACGTTGAAATACACGTTCCTTACGAAGTAGAAGTTAGCATACATCATAGTGCCATTTTTGGGCGTGCTCATATTCTGGGAAAGCATCATTGGAAGTTGATGAATCAATCGCTTCTCTATCAAACAGAAGACTATGATACAACATTTCCACGTGTGAAAATTGTAACGTCAGTACTCTCCGGAGATATTGAGGTGAAGCGGATATGAGTCCTATTTTACGTCACGTCTTCACCGCGATTTTATTTACCTTGCTAATCACGCTAATAATGATTGGGATTACAATGGCAGCTTTTCCACTTGATAACTGGTCGTTAATAATCGATCGAACGATTTATGATGTGCCATTTCTAGTATTTGTGCTTGGAGTACCAACCGTTGCAGGTTCAATTATTGGTGTAACTACGGGATGGTACTGGCGACAACGGCTGCAGCGTGTTTCAAAGCATTTGGATGAAATTGCAAAAGGTCAAAAAATATCTACTGATGATGAAGCCTATAAAGAGCTTGATAAAATTCAACATTACATGGAACAAATACAGGAAAAAATACGAATCCAAACTGAAAATGCACAACGATTGGTTACAGAAAGAGCGAATGAACGTGAGAAGAGTTTACAGGAAGTCGTCGTCCAGGAAAGGAATCGATTGGCAAGAGAACTACATGATTCGGTTAGTCAGCAGCTGTTCGCAGCGTCCATGATGATGTCAGCCATTAATGAATCGAATCCACCTGATGATGCATCGATTAAACAACAACTGCAAATGGTCGAGAAGATGATCCATCAATCACAGCTTGAGATGCGTGCATTATTACTTCATTTGCGTCCTGTTGCACTTAAAGGGAAATCTCTTCAAGAAGGTGTAGAAGAGTTATTGGTTGAACTTACACAAAAAGTTCCAATGGAGATTGACTGGAAGGTAGAAGCACTCACCCTTGATAAAGGTGTGGAAGACCAGTTATTTCGAATTCTGCAGGAATCTGTTTCAAACACCCTTCGTCATGCCAAGGCATCTTCCTTCCATGTCATGTTAATCGAACGTGATGAAACTGTAATTATGCGTGTAGTTGATGATGGAATTGGATTTGATATGGAACAGGTTAAAACTAGTTCATACGGACTCCAAAATATGCGTGAACGTGCATTTGAAGTGGGCGGAACGTTTAAAATTATCAGTTTGCCTGACAAAGGAACAAGGCTGGAAGTGAAAGTCCCAAGCTTTAGAAAAGAAGGTGAAAGTAATGATTAACGTACTATTTGCTGACGATCATGAGATGGTTAGAATAGGTGTCGCAGCCTACTTGTCAGCCCAACAAGATATTGAGGTTATCGCGGAAGCTGGTGATGGTGGAGAGGCAGTTGGATTAGCCTTGGATTTAAAGCCTGATATCATCTTAATGGATCTGGTCATGGAAGAAATGGATGGAATTGAAGCAACAAAGAAAATTATCGAACAATGGCCTGAGGCAAAGATTATTATCGTGACAAGCTTTCTAGACGATGAAAAGGTGTACCCAGCACTTGAAGCGGGTGCAACGAGCTATATGCTGAAGACTTCCAAGGCAAATGAAATTGCCAAAGCAATCCGTGCAACTTATGAGGGCCAATCTATTTTGGAGCCTGAAGTAACAGGGAAAATAATGAACCGAATGCGCGAAAAGCCTGTCGATAGCCCGCATGATCAATTGACTGACCGTGAAATGGAAATACTAATGCTTGTTGCACAGGGGAAAACAAATCAGGAAATTGCTGATCAGTTATTTATTGCCTTGAAAACAGTAAAGGTTCACGTTAGTAATGTTCTGGGAAAATTGGAAGTACAAGATCGAACACAAGCAGTTATATACGCCTTTAAAAATGATCTAGTATAACATAAGAATCACATTACCTAGTTTTCTAACGTTAAAAAACCACAATAACATTATTAACCTGTGAGGTGCAAAACAGTAAATCACAAGTTAGATCTCACCTAAATGGATTGGATATTTCTCCAAGCCATTTTTCTTTATGAGTTTAAGTGTTTTTATTCACTAGACAGGCTGGCGCGCTGATTGGCGGATCCTCATTCCGTTATTTCCTTTAAAAACGCCTATTTTGATCGTGTTATGTAATCGTCATTCCGCTATTCACCCTTTTCAGCCACATTTTTCATTGTTATTAGGTAAATAACGGAACCAGGAACCGTTTCAACCTTACATGAAGGCTTTTTCCCCTATTTAACGGAACCACGATTCACTTCACTGGTTTGTGTGACCCTCATTCCGCTCACACCATAAATCACATCCACTACACTCTTGTGAATTAGCCTTGATATAGCAATAAAAACACACACGGGATTTCACAAGCGAAATCTCGTGTGTGTTTTTATTGTGTTTTTACCTTTGAAGTGAATCCGCAGTTTTTTTGTAGTACCTCTCAACTAAGTTATAAACGGAAACAAGTTCATACAAGATGATTAACTCGGGAGGAAAAGTAGTAGGGTGGTTATCATTGTTTTTAGTTATATCCTCATTGTCATCCCAAAAAATCTCTGTTAATTGCTTAAGCTGCTGATGATGTTTTCCAGATGTATAGTTGGTTTTATTTTGCAATGAATAAGCTAACTCTGATACAGCTTTTAATATGATTGTTCGCTCTTCTTTTGACCAAGAGATAGTTTTTAGCGGTGTATTAATAAGATTATCGATATGGTAATGAATAAGTTTTAATTTAAATAAATGATCTTGTGCAGATTGGAATTGATCCTTTTCCGTTCCGACCAGTGGATGGTATTTTGTTTCATCTTTTTGAAAGCGAATTAGTGTTTCTGTTTGATGAATTGTTTTTTCCAGTTGATCGACCAGATTCTGCTCTGTAGTTTCTAATTCTTTATCATTTTCCTGCAATATGTCCTGAAATACTTTTTCTATAACAATTCCTGTCTTTTTTCTAATCCCTTGTATCTTCTGGATAATGTCCTTGGTATAGTCTGGCGGCAGAACAAACATATTAACGGCAGTCGAAACGATTAATCCAGTAGTTGTAGTACCCAATCGAATAAAAAATGATATTAAATAATTGCTATGAATTACTTCAACCATTGCAACAGCGGTAAGCGTTGCAACTAGCAAACCTGCATGCAATTTAAACTTGAAGCACGTTGCAATCGTAAAAACTGCGGCAAGTGAGTAGGTAAGTGGTGAATTACCAAAAATAGATATAAAAAGGACTGCATATGCCGACCCAATTGCAGATGCCGGAAAACGAATAAGTCCTTTTCTTATTGAATCCGAAACAGTGGGCTCAATCGTAACTATTGCTGTAATAACGGCAAACACAGGTGGCCATTCTAATAATACACATATCCAGGCAGTTATGAAAATGGCTACACCTGTTTTGACAACTCGGCTTCCAAGAAAATTAAAATGCTTCATATTCTGATTCACTCCAAATAATGACTCATATCATATTCTTCCATAGATTATCCAATTTGCAAATCTTTTTTTAAAAAAGGGTTGCATTTTATAAGAAAAACACATAGACTGTATTATAACAATTAAATAGTTATTAATACTGTTATATAAAAGAGGGGAGGGAAGTACATTGAATAATGCAATCTGCCCGGAATGTGGAAAGCAAATTGACGATCGCAGCTATACATTAGAATGTGATTATTGTCTATCGAAAAGGGAAGAATAAATTTTTTTGGATATATTGTTATATAACAATATATAGTTTTAGTTATTGTGTTATAACAAGAAAGGTGTGAATTTGATGCTGATGAAAAGTGAAAAAGTACAAATAATAAATCATTGGGGTGATAAATTTGATGAAGTCTTAACAGATGATGCTCTGAACTTTATTGCAAAACTTCATTTACATTTTGAGGAACGTAGAAAAAGGCTGTTGGAACTTCGGAATGAGTTACAGAAAGGCGAACATGATCTTGATTTTTTATCTGATACATGTGAAATTCGTGAAAGCAATTGGACAATTGAGCCAATGCCAACAGATTTACAGGATCGTCGGGTTGAAATCACCGGACCGGTTGATCGAAAAATGGTCATTAATGCACTAAATTCAGGTGCAAAGACTTTCATGGCAGACTTTGAAGACGCAACATCTCCATCATGGGAAAATGTTATAAATGGCCAAATAAATTTAAAGGATGCCATTCGAAAAGAAATCGATTTTCAGGGAGATAATGGCAAAGAATACAAATTAAATGATAGTACAGCAGTTTTAATTGTTCGTCCACGTGGTTGGCACCTTGAAGAGCAGAATCTAACAATCAATGGAAAACCTATTTCTGCTAGTTTAGTAGACTTTGGACTCTATTTTTTTCACAATGCAAAAGAATTGCTAAGGCGTGGATCTGGTCCCTATTTTTATTTGCCGAAACTTGAAAATCACCTGGAGGCACGGCTGTGGAATGATGTATTTATCTTCGCACAAAATGAGTTGGTTATACCACAAGGATCGATAAGGGCAACTGTACTAATAGAAACGATTACTGCGGCATTTGAGATGGATGAAATCTTATATGAATTACGTGAGCATTCAGCAGGGCTCAATTGCGGCAGGTGGGATTACATTTTCAGCTTTATTAAGAAATTCCAAAACCATCCTGAGGTTCTCTTTCCAGATCGTTCTACTGTAACAATGGATGTTCCATTTATGCGTGCCTATTCATTACTAGCGATTAAGACTTGTCACAGGCGGAACGCACCGGCAATAGGTGGAATGGCAGCACAGATTCCAGTGAAAAATGATCCACAAGCAAATGAAGCATCATTTCAGAAAGTTCGTGCAGACAAAGAACGTGAAGTAACGGATGGACATGATGGAACATGGGTTGCACATCCGGGAATGGTTCAGTTTGTAAAAGATATATTTGATAAAAGTATGCCGGAGCCCAATCAAATTTCAAGGAAACGTGCTGATGTAGATGTTTCACGCGAAGACTTGCTGGAAGTACCACAAGGAAAAATAACGGAACAAGGAGTACGAACAAACATAACGGTAGGTATTCAATATATAGCAGCTTGGCTTCAAGGACGTGGTGCAGTTCCAATCAATAATTTAATGGAGGATGCTGCCACAGCAGAAATTTCACGTGCACAATTATGGCAATGGATTCGTCATCCTAAGGGAGTCCTTGAAGATCAGCGGAAAGTTACATTGAAAATGATAGACGAAATATTACAAGAAGAATTTGAAGAAGAGAATTATAAAGAAGCTTCCAGTTTATTCAGGGATCTTATCGCGCAAGATGATTTCGTGGATTTTTTAACTATACCAGCATATAAACGATTAACGAAAGGAGAAATTTAATAATGGAAAGTAACCGGGTGGAGCAAATTAAAAATGAGTGGGACCAGAATATACGGTGGGTGAATGTAGAACGACCATATGAGGCAGAGGATGTTATTCGGCTACGTGGTTCTATAGATATTGAACATACACTAGCAAAAAAAGGTTCAGAGAAATTATGGAATTTGGTTAATAGTGATAATGGCTATGTGAATGCATTAGGTGCACTAACAGGTAATCAAGCGGTGCAGCAAGTTAAAGCAGGATTGAAAGCTATATACTTGAGCGGCTGGCAGGTAGCGGCAGATGCCAATATGTCCGGTCAGATGTATCCGGATCAAAGTTTATACCCAGTTAATAGTGTTCCGAATGTTGTGCAGCGAATTAACCAGGCATTACAACGTGCAGATCAAATCCATCATGCTGAAGGTGATGATTCAATTGATTGGTTTGCACCAATTGTTGCTGATGCGGAAGCGGGTTTTGGCGGGCAGTTAAATGTTTTTGAATTAATGAAATCTATGATTGAGGCAGGTGCATCAGCTGTACATTTTGAGGACCAACTATCATCGGAAAAGAAATGTGGTCATTTGGGTGGAAAAGTGTTGTTGCCAACTCAGACAGCAGTGCGGAACCTAATTTCAGCTAGGTTAGCAGCTGATGTAATGGGAACACCAACATTAATTATTGCCCGGACAGATGCAAATGCGGCAGATTTAATTACAAGTGATGTCGACCCATATGATGATTCCTTCTTAACTGGTGAACGGACATCGGAGGGATTTTTCAAAACAAAAGCAGGAATCGATCAAGCGATTGCCCGTGGGATTGCTTATGCACCATATGCAGATTTAATATGGTGTGAAACATCAGAACCAAACCTGCAGGAGGCACAAAAATTTGCCGATGCTATTCATGAAAAATATCCTGGTAAACTATTAGCCTATAATTGTTCACCATCCTTCAACTGGAAGCGCAAACTTTCGGAGCAGGAAATAGCCAGTTTCCAAGATGAACTTGCTCAGATGGGCTATAAATTTCAATTTGTTACGTTGGCTGGGTTTCATGCGCTAAACCATAGCATGTTCGAACTTGCCAGAAAGTATAAAGATAATGGAATGGCAGCATATTCTGAACTGCAGCAAGCGGAATTTTCCAGTGAAGAATTCGGATATAGTGCCACACGTCATCAGAGGGAAGTCGGAACGGGATATTTTGATGAGGTGGCTCAGGTAATATCTGGTGGAAAGTCTTCTACTGCAGCGTTAAAGGGGTCAACGGAAGAAGAACAATTTACGAAATAATATTGAGAAGGACACTTTCTTAGGAGAGTGTCCTTTTTATTATGAAATTGTAATAGGGCAAAAGAAGGATAAGGAAATCACAGAAAATGTACCGATTAAATTTTTCATATATGTCAGAATCAGATGAAAATATGGGTATTTTGCAGTATGGATAGTCATGACTGGTTAAGTATCTGCATTGTTTTTTAGGTTGAATAAAGAGGAATGGCTTGACTGACAGTTACTGGTTCATCTGATTTTATAAAGGATACTTTTTAAATTGAAATACAATTGTAATCTTTCTATTACATTCATGTCATTTTTAGATGATATAATACGAATTACCTAAAAAGGCAGATACATAATTTTAAGTAATTTATCATATTACTACAATTTACTCACAAAATCGAGAAAGAATTTACATAAAGATAAGGGGAAGCGGGGGAATAGAAAGATGAAAAAAACGATAAGTATAATAGCCACAACAGGTGTGGTTATTTTGGGAAGTGCGTTTTTAACTGATTCTGTTCATGCAGAGACACCAGATAATTCACAATCTGAACGTTCAACATTAAATGCCAATCTATCAGAAGCAGAGGAGAAGATAGCCAATGTAATGATAGATTTGGAAGACTTAAACGAAAAAATAGACAGTGTCAACAATGCCCTGGAACAAAATAAGGATAAAATGAGTGAAACTACTAGTGAAATTAAAGATACTAAGGAAGAAATAAATACAATTGAAAATGATGTTAAAAATCTGGAAGGAGATATTGAGGTACGGAATGAGATTTTGAAAAGTCGTATTGTTTCCTACCAGAAAAGCGGTGGGGATGTTAACTATCTAGAGGTAATTTTTGGATCAAAAAGTTTTAGTGACTTGATCGGTCGAGTTTCTGCAGTTACTAAAATAGCTGAATCAGACAATAAGCTTATGAAACAACAAAAGGAAGATATTGGCAAATTGGAAGATAAAAAGGCTTCTGTCCAAGAAAAACTTGATGGTTTAAATGATATGAAAGTGGAACTGGAAGGCATGAAGGAAACCATCTTGGTCCAAAAGGAACAAAATGAGGCTGACAAGAAAGAATTAAAAGAAAAAGAGCAGAAACTTAGAGCATTAAAGTCTAGTTTGCAGGATAAGAAAAGAAGTCTTGTGACAATCAATCGAGAAGTTGAGCAGCGTTCAGGAAATGTACATAGCAATTCAGGCTCATCATCAAGTTCTGATGGGGGTAATCTGACAACTCTAAGTAAAAAAGAAGAGAAAGCTCCAAGCGGGAGTCTTAGTGAAGTGATGAATGCCGGAATGCCATATCTTGGAACTCCTTATGTTTGGGGTGGAGGCTCACCAAGCGGTTTTGATTGCTCTGGATTTATATCATGGGCATTCTCACAGGCTGGAATTTCAGTACCTTCCAGTACTGCTCAATTGCAATATACTGGCAGTAAAGTTTCCTATAGTAATATTCAACCAGGTGACCTCATATTCTTTAATACTTATAAAACTAATGGCCATATCGGTATATATTTAGGAAATGGTAAATTCATTGGTTCACAAAATAGTACTGGGCTGGCAATCGCAAGCATGAACAACAGCTATTGGAAAAGTCACTTTGCCGGACATGTACGCCGTATAAAATAATTTTAAATTTAAAGATCTATCCTTTGAGGGTAGATCTTTTTTAGTGTCTAGCGAAACTCTAAAATTTAAGTGCTATGGATAACTGGACTACAGAATCAGCCACGTCCAGATCCCACGGATACGGATAAGACGTAATAGTGCCAGTGACGCCACAGGACGTAACTTTCTCACCGGCCAGCGACTAGCGCCCTTTGTTCGAAATAAGAAAGTATAAATCCCTTCTTATTGCATAAGTGCAACCAGACTAGGCAAGAAGCCAAGTTTTCTAATGCGAGCATATTAGTTACAAAAAGTAAGTATGGATTGTATAATGGTTTTCGGAACTATTACATTAACAACAGATATAGAACAGAGGAGGCACACATACCAATGTATGAATTAAAAGAGTTTCGGAAAGCATCTCACGATATAGATCCTATCTTTATTAAGAGATGGTCACCAAGGTCATTTTTAAATAAGGAAGTTCCTGAAGATGTATTGAACACAGTTTTTGAGGCAGCAAGATGGGCACCATCAGCGGCAAATGTTCAGCCATGGCGGTTTGTAGTAGCGCGTACAGAAGCAGATCATCAAAGGTTTCATTCGTTTATCTTTGATGGTAATGTAGCATGGTGCGAAAAAGCACCGGTATTGATAGCTGTCGTTTCAAAAACTGATGCAGAATTTATGGGGGGAGAAAATCCTTCACATGCTTTTGATACAGGTGCTGCGTGGGGCTATCTAGCCTTAGAAGCAGCTCGAAATGGCTTGGCATCACACGCTATGGGTGGATTTGACAAATCAAAAGCGAAAGAAGTATTAAATATACCTGAAAATTATATGGTTCATGCTATTGTTGCGATTGGTTATCAGGGTGAGAAAGAAGACTTGCAGCAGCAATTACAGGAACGAGAAAAACCTTCCGACCGTAACGAAGTGGATACATTCATTTCGGAGGGAACTTTTGCAGAAAAGTTATAACAAACAAAGATGGTCTCCAATATGTGGAGGCCATTTTTACGTATAAACAGTTATGAAATAGGGAGTTTTCTAAAAGATTGTTCTTTTTCCAAGCAGTGAATCTTAGCAGTAGTTGATATAAACTGCGACACAGACTAAGGGTAACCGGGCTTGTAGTATTTAATGCGTCTCCCTGACCACGCAGCTGGAATATACTCGCTTTCCGTGGGCTCACCACGAGCCTCCTCGATCGCAAAGAACGCTCACTGTGGGGTCTCTTAGGATCTCTGTCCCACAGGAGTCTCGCATATTTCAGCTGCTTGTTTAAATGTATATAATCGTATTTATATCCATCACAATATATTTTTTTTAATTTCCAGGACATTGTGAACAAATCTTAGCGCAGGAAATACACGGAGACTCCTGCGGGAGGAAAGGCATCGGGGAGACCCCGCAGTGCGCAGCACGAGGAGGCTCGACAGCCGCCCGCGGAAAGCGTAGTGTATTTCCGGAGTGGAGTCATAGCAGTAAAATTTTTTTCAACATTGTGTCGCAGTCTATATTAACTACGAAGATTAGAAAGCAATAAAACTTACGAAAACAGCCTAAATAAAAAATGAAAATAGAACTTTTTCAAGTTCCATTACTTTTGTAAAAAATGTTATTATCTTAAAAAGGAGTTGCTGTAATTAAAATAAGGAGTTTAGAGTTACCCTTTTCGGGTTAAATTACAAATGATATACCTATTTTTCTTCCCTTATTTATTCTCAATCCAATGTTAACAAAATACTATCGTGAGAAAGGAACAATTATGGAAAAACATACATATAAAAACCCTGTATTTTTCGTATCAGCAATTATCGTAACACTATTAGTAATTATGGGTGCTACAATGCCAGTTAAATTTGGAGAAGTAGCAGGTAAACTATTTAACTTTACGACCATCAATTTTGGATGGTTTTATTCTTTGGCTGTATTTATCTTTGTAATATTTTTAGTTGGCCTTTCATTCAGTAAATATGGAAGAGTTCGCCTTGGTGCACCGGATTCTCGTCCTGAATATCCATTTTTCACCTGGATTGGAATGTTGTTTTCAGCAGGATTCGGTGCAGGCCTAGTATTTTGGGGCGTAGCTGAGCCAATGAGTCACTTTTTTTCCACCCCATTTCCAGAGATTCAAGCTCAATCGGAGGAAGCTGCAAGAGTTGCAATGGGCTACGCCTTTTTTCACTGGGGGGTTAGTCAATGGTCCGTTTTCGCTATAGTAGGTCTGGTAATTGCATTTCTGCAGTTTAAGAAGGAAAAGAAAGGTCTTATTTCTACTGCAATCCAACCGGTTGTCGGTAAGAACAAAGGGTTAAGTGGGACTATTGATTCGTTAGCAGTTATTGCAACTGTTATGGGTGTAGCAACCTCTTTAGGGCTCGGTATAATGCAGATGAATGGTGGTTTGAAGAGTGTTTTTGATGTCCCAAATTCAATATGGGTTCAAATGGCCATTGCTGGAGTCATGCTTGTAACATACTTAATTTCGTCCAGTACGGGATTAAATAAGGGGATAAAATGGCTGAGTAATTTAAATTTGGCTTTGTGTTTAGTATTACTAGCATTTGTATTTGCTGTTGGCCCTACAGTTTTCATCTTAAATACATTTGTATTAGGTTTAGGTGATTACATTACAAGCTTTGTCCAATATAGTTTGCGATTAACACCATATTCAGGTGAAACCTGGATCCGTGATTGGACGATTTTCTATTGGGCATGGTCAACGGCTTGGTCACCATTCGTAGGTGCATTCGTTGCACGAGTTTCGAAAGGCAGAACAATTCGTGAATTTGTATTCGGTGTATTAGTAGTTCCACCGTTAATTGCTTGCCTATGGATAGCAGCTCTTGGAGGTACCGCAATTCACAGTGATTTATTTAATGGCACCAAAATAGCTGAAGCTGTAGATGCCGATTTAGCTGTGGCATTATTTGAATCATTTGGTGATTTACCATTTGCGACCATATTATCATTGCTATCAATATTTCTAATCTTTACGTTCCTGGTTACATCAGCAGACTCAGCAACTTATATTCTTGGTAGTATGACATCGAAAGGTAGCTTGAACCCTGCATTAACTGTAAAAGTAATTTGGGGAATACTAATCACTGCCATAGCGGTTGTGCTATTGCTTGCAGGTGGAGGTGGATTGGATGCTTTACAGACTGCATCACTCGTATCCGCACTGCCGTTCACAATTATATTGCTAATAATTGTTGTATCCTTTATTAAAATGATTAAAAAAGAACCGTTACCTAAAGAAAATGATAAATAGAAACAAGTAGCTAAAAGGTATCTTTTAGCTACTTATCGTTATTCAGTATAATACTTTGTAATCGTAAATGTTGTTAATCCAATCATGATTACCATTAAGCTTGAAAAAATAATAGTTGTTTCCTGAATGATAATCCAGCCAAACAGTATAACGATGGAATCAATAATAAAGATAATAATCCCCACGTTAAGTGTGGTTGATTTTGCAATCATTAATGCTAAAAGGTCAACACCGCCAGTACTAGTTTTGGTTAATAACATTATTCCGATACCAGTCCCAATCATAAATCCACCTGTAATTGCACTGACTAGTATTGGAGCTGTATCCCATGATGATAATGGATGAAAATAGTCGATAAGAAGTGAGGTTACCAATAAACCATGTAACCCGTTATAGAAATAGGATCGAAAATGAAACCATGCATATATATATAATGGCAGACTTAAAACAATAATTGTAAGTCCTGGTTTAAGCCCAAGGGTGTATTTGGCAATAAGTCCTAACCCAATAATTCCACCGTCTACTAAATGATGTGGAATAGCAAAATAATTAATACCAATTGCTATGAATACACTCCCAGCTAAGATAGATATTATTTTTTTAAACATACTCAAAATCTCACCACATATCTTGTCCATAATTTATCCTTATGAAAAGGTATGTATTAATAGAGTAATTTATCCTTAAAACGTGAGGAGATTCTCAATGACAATTATAAATTTGTTATTAGTAGCTATTTTAATAATGATGACTGCTTTTTTCGTAGCAACCGAATTCGCTATTGTAAAAGTTCGGACAACACGTATTGATCACCTTATTGAAGAAGGAAATAAGAAAGCTGTGCATGCAAGGAAACTGATTAATAATTTGGATGCTTATTTATCTGCATGTCAATTAGGGATAACAGTTACAGCGTTAGGTATAGGTTGGCTCGGTGAACCTGCTGTAGCTAGTCTGTTGCAGCCGATTTTTGACGAACTAGAAATAAATGCGGCGGTTTCACATGGTGTATCAATTGCAATTGCCTTTTTTATCATCACTTTTTTACATGTAGTTGTTGGAGAATTGGCACCTAAAACTATCGCTATACAAAAAGCCGAGGCTGTGACATTATCCTTAGCAAGACCGCTTATTTTCTTTTATAAAGTTATGTACCCATTTATTTGGCTATTAAATGGTGCAGCACGGTATCTTACTAAAATGATTGGTTTTAAATCAATGAATGAACAAGAGGTTGCTCATTCTGAGGAAGAGTTACGATTAATTTTGTCCCAAAGCTACAAGAGTGGTGAAATTAATCAATCAGAAATGAGATATGTGAATAATATCTTTGAATTTGATGAACGTGTTGCTAAAGAAATTATGATTCCCCGTACCGAGATGATCTGTTTCTTTAAAGAGGATAGTTTTGATGAAAATATTAAGGTAATACAGGAGGGGCAATTCACCAGATATCCAGTTGCGGATGGAGACAAGGATCACATTGTCGGCTTGGTGAACTTGAAGGAGATCTTTACTGGTCATATAAATCAGAGTTATGACTCTATTGAAAAGTTCATTCGGCCGATAATTCATGTATCTGAAATCACGCCGATTAAACAAGTATTGGTTAAAATGCAAAAAGAACGTATTCATATGGCGATTGTAATTGACGAATATGGAGGAACAGCAGGACTTGTAACAGTTGAAGATATACTTGAAGAAATCGTTGGTGAAATTCGTGATGAGTTTGATGCTAATGAAAAGCCAATGATAGAAAAAGTAAGTGATGATACAGCAATTGTTGCAGGAAAAGTCCTGTTGGATGAAATTAATTCGTATTTTGGGACAGAACTGGAGGACGATGAAGTTGACACAATCGGTGGCTGGATTATAACTCATAACGTAGATGCTGAAAAAGGATCAGTTGTTGAAGGTGAAGGGTATCAATTTATTGTTGAGGAAATTGATGGTTACCAAATAAAAAAAGTTAAAATAATAAAGTATTAGCTTACGTATTTTTTCTAGATTAATTATAAACTTGTTTTAATACTTAATTAATAAAAGTTTTCTAGGGTTCCGCAATTATTGGACTGGTCCGAGAGAAGACGCACGAACGTGTACACGGAGGGATAAAAGCCCGGGAGGATATCTTAAAGATGGATATTTTCCGGGCTTTTTTAATTGGAGGAGTTGAGTAAAATGAAACGAAGCTGGAATATTGTATTATTGGCTGGAATTTTTGAGATAGGATGGGTGATTGGCTTAAAGCATGCGTCGAATGTGGGAACATGGGTACTAACTGCCATTGCCATTTATTTGAGTATGCATTTATTAATTATTGCTTCGAGAAAGCTTTCGGTAGGTACTTCATATGCAGTTTTTACTGGAATGGGTAATGCTGGGACAGTTATATTAGAAATTGTGTTGTTTGGTGAGCCATTTAATTTGGTAAAAATCATATTGATTCTGCTATTACTAACTGGTGTTATCGGACTTAAAACAATAACAACTGAGTATGAAGGAGAGGGTTCATAATGAGTTGGATTTTTTTACTAATTGCCGGATTTGGTGAAGTGGCGGGAGTTATGGGCATTAATAAAGTGAATAGGAAGATGAACTTTCTGACATTCGGGTGGTTGTTTGGTGGATTTACAATTAGCTTTATTTTTTTGGCACTTGCAATGGAATCTATTCCAATGAGTACGGCTTATGCGATATGGACAGGAATTGGGACAGCTGGAAGTACTTTAATTGGAATGATTGTATATGGGGAATCAAGGGATTGGCGCCGTCTTTTATTTATTAGCATGGTTCTTTCGGCTGCAGTTGGATTGAAACTGACTTCATAGTATGTTTAATTCTGCCTGATACCGGATAAACGTAAATTAAGAAATTGAAAGGAGTGCCGATATCTAATGAATCTAAATGAGCAAATTAAACAGCTAGAGAAGGTTAGAAAAGACGGTGCAAACAAGGTGTTTTCCATGTATCTGAATACAGATCCTTCTGACCCGGAGCAGCAGGCTGGGGAGTGGAAAATTCATCTTAAAAATGGGTTGCGGAATTTTGAAAGCTATTTAGAAGAAGATGATAACAAAGAAGAACTTAAGAATTTTCAACTGATTAAGCAAAAGGTTGAAAAGTACGTCCATGCTAATGAACAGCATTTTAGAAAGGGCATTGTCTTATTTGCAACCGCTAATGAAGATGTTTGGTATGCAGCACGTGTGCAAATGCGATTGAAGACAGAATTTTTCTGGGAAGAAAATGCAAAAGTTGATCAACTTAAAGCACTTAATGATAACTTTCCGAAATCCGGAATTATTCTTGTACAGCAAAATCAAATAAAAGTAATGGAAACACACCTTAATGAGATTGAGGATACAATTTACTACGAACTTGATATTAATACAGATGATTGGCGTCAATTCTCAGGTCCACATAAAGCAGACGCATCCATGGGATCAGGTGGTAAAAGTCTGCAGCAGGAAAATTTCAAGGATCGATATGAAGCGAACAAACAACGTTGGTATAAAAGTATTGCACCAAAATTAGACAAGAAAGCCAAAGACCGTAAATGGGAGAAGATTTATGTAGTAGGTGAGTCTGATGCATCACACGAACTGGAAGACCAAATGAACAAATCAGCCGATCAAGTTATTCAAAAAAATATGCTTGACCACGATGAAGAAAAGGTTTTGGAAGAAGTATTTAGCTGAGTATGATATTACGGAATGAGTGTGGAAACATCAACAGAAGAATGGGAACATCAACAGAAGAATGGAAACATCGACAGAACAGCGTGAACATCAAATGATAATACAAAACCAATCGTATCTACCTACTTTTCGATTATCCAGGGGTTAAAATCGGTTCATATATATAAAAGCTGTACCACATATTTAATCGTGGTACAGTTCTTTTAATAGTTTCCTAAATAAGTTTTAGATTAAAACGTAAACAAACAACACTGATACTGTAAGTGAGCTAAGTACATACCCTATTGCCAGCCAATATCTTTTCTCTAATATGAGCTTTATTGTTTCATTTCCAAACGTAGAAAATGTGGTGTACGCCCCGCAAAAGCCAACTCCTAAAAACACCCATAGCCATTCTGAAATGCTATTATCTAAGTAATATCGAAAAAGTAATGCTAGAACAATGGAACCAGTAATATTAGCAGTCCAAGTTCCAATCAGGCGTTTATTTGCTTTTAATGAAATATAATAACGGGCTATGCTTCCAAGAAAACCGCCGAGTGCAACTAGGATAATATTCATGCTCTCACCCGCTTTTTAAATGCCATCTTGAACCCAAGATAACAAAATAGAAGCCCGCCAATAATACTAAGTACTATATAGCTACCAGCTAAGAGGAAGCTACTATCAAACAGCTCAACTGTTTCGACTGCGAAAGTTGAAAAAGTTGTAAACGAACCAATCATTCCAGTTCCAAGTGCTGCAAACACTTCTGGACTCAACTTAAGTTTAATGGAATCATGATGAAGTAAGAAACTGAGCAGAAAACATCCAAGCAAATTAGCAATTAAAGTAGCGTAGGGGAAGCTTGTATTTGTCCAAAATAAAATAGATATTCCATATCTCCCTGAGGCGCCTACCATACCTCCGATACCGACAGCTAAATAGATCTTCATCAATTAGGCGTCCTGACACACCGGACACAAACCATAAATTTCAAACTTATGTCCCTCGATTGCATAGTTTCCAAGTGAATTCTGTACCTCATTCATTGGACATACATCGATTTCTTTTGTTTTGCCGCAATCTTTACAAATAAAGTGATGGTGATGATGATGGGTACATGTAATTCTGAAATGTTTTTCCCCGTTCAGTTCAGTAGTTTCCAGAATTCCAACCTCGTCAAATAAATGCAAGTTACGGTAAAGGGTGTCAAAGCTTATTCCTTTATATGTGGGTTCCATGTGCTGAAGTAAGTCTCTTGCAGTTCGATAACCATCAGTTTCATCAAAATAGGCCAAGATGTCTTGACGTTTTGCAGTAGTTTTATAGCCTTGGCTTTTAAGTTTTTCAAGTGCTTCCTGTAACTTCATTCGACTTCCCTCTCTTTTTTCGGAGTATAGGTAAAGCGTTTCAATCCAATTGAAAGCAGTAAAATAACAATCGATACAAGGACAATCGTACCCCCAGGCGGAATACTGAAATAATAGCCGGATATTAAACCTATGATAACAGCTAGCTCACCGAAGACAATGGAATATATAATCATTTGTTTAAAACCACGAGCAATTCGCATGCTTGCTGCAACAGGCAATGTCATTAATGCTGATACGAGTAAAACGCCAACAATACGTATCGATGCAGCGATTACTAATGCAGTTAATACAATAAAAAGTAAATGAATCCGTTTGGAATGAATTCCTGAGACGATTGCATGTTCTTCATCAAATGATAGGGTGACAAGTTCTTTATAAAATAACCGAATCACTAGAATGATAACAATGGAAATTGCCAGGATAGAATAAAAATCATTTTGACTTACTGCAGATACAGACCCAAATAAATAATTGAAAAGCTCTGTATTAAAACCATCTGCAAGTGAAATAAATATAACACTTAGACCGACACCACCAGATAAAATAATTGGAATTGCCAGTTCTTGATATGCTTGATACACGCCTCGTAGCTTTTCAATAAAAATTGAACCAAGTACTGAGAATGCCATCCCACTATACAATGGAGTAATAAGTCCGGCTGCGAACTTTTTCTCTATTAATAGACCAAATGCAATACCGGCTAAAGTTACATGTGATAACGCATCAGCGATAAGGGAAAGACGACGGACTACAATGAAAGTACCAAGCAGTGGTGCGATGATTCCAATTAATAGTCCGGTTAAAAATGTGTTTCGCAAAAAGTCGTATTGTATAAAATCAGCTAGCATATTCTTTCCCCCAACGTTAATGATCGTGTGTAACTATATTTACTGGATGACCGTAGAACTGTGATAAATCTTTCTCTGATAACGATAAATACTCTTTAGGATTTCCATGAAAATGCAGTGTTTTGTTCAAGCAAACAATATCTGTCGCATGCTCAGTCATTGTTCCAGTGTCATGCGTAACAAGGAGTAAAGTAATGTTCTGTTCGTTATTTAACTGATGCAATAGCTCGTAAAAACGCTGCACATTTTCATAATCGACACCAACAGTAGGTTCGTCAAGAATGAGTAACTCCGGGTCACTAACTAATGATCGGGCAATAAAGATGCGCTGTTGCTGACCACCTGAGAGATTACCGATATTCTCATAAGCGTATTCCCCCATACCCACTTGGTCAATGGTATGCAAGATTTTCTTTTTATGTTTTGTAGTGAAAAACTTCAAATATCCGACTTTTGCAGTCAGTCCCATTGAGACAACTTCAAAAACAGTTGCTGGAAACCCCTTGTTGAATGAATTGGATTTTTGAGATACAAAACCAATTTTATCCCATGCTTTAAACTTATCAATTGGCTGGCCGAAAAGGTCAATGGAGCCACTATCCGGTTTTAGTAGTCCAAGAATGAGCTTAATTAACGTTGTTTTTCCCCCGCCATTTGGTCCTACTAACCCCATAAAAGAGCCTTGCGGAATTTCAAAGTTTATATTACTCAGGACACTTTTATTTTCATATGCATATTCAATATTTTTCATAGAAATGATTGGTTCATTCATAGGGGAATCCTCCTAATTTGTAGCTTTATCAAGTACTTCAAGGTTTTTGTTCATTAAAGATAGATAATCTGCTTCATTTTCAATATCCTCTTCGTTTAATACAGAAAGGTTATGGATGTACAATGCTTCTGCACCTATTTGATCCTGAATAATTTTGGAAACTTTATCAGAGCCACTTTGTTCAAAAATAACATAATTTAACTTTTTCTCTTCTGCCAGGTCAATAATTTCGGTTAATTCTTTTTGTGATGGTTCGTCACTCGAAGACAATCCACTTATAGCAATTTGCTCGATGTCATAACGCTCTTCCCAATATCCGTATGCTGCGTGTGATACGAGGATCTCCTTTTTGACTTTTGGTTGTAGTGTTTCTTCAAAACGTTTATCTAATGCTAATAGATCTTCTTTTAGATCATTAAAGTTTTTTGTATATGCCTGTTTATTTTCAGGATCCATTTCGATAAGCTTGCCTTTAATATAACTGGACATTTTAAGCATACGCTTTGGATCTAACCAAATGTGAGGATTACGATCGCTGTGGTCATGTTCAGTGTTATTATTTGCATCTTGATGAAATAATTCTTCTTGTGACCCTATTTCAATCAATCTAATATCCTGGGAATCGAGTGCAGATGCAGCAGTTTCAGCAAATCCTTCCATCCCTGCACCGAGGTAAATGAATGCATTTCCGTCTGCTATAGTCGTCATTTCTTTGGAGGTAGGTTCATATGTGTGCGCATCAACACCTGGAGGATAAATCGATTTTATATTTACCGTTTCGCTGCCAATTCTTTCAACGGCATACTGTATTGGATAAATTGATGTGTATAGTGTTAAATCATTGTTATTTTTAGAATCAGAGGAGGATGAGCATCCTGACGCAATGATTCCTATAATAGTAATTAAGATAAATGCGTAATGTGTTCTTCTCATGAATTTAACCCTCTCATTTATAGTTTGTTATATTATATTATCGTAATGATTACGATTTGTAAATAGGAATGATTTCGATTAGTGATGAGGGATCAATTAATTGTAAGAAAAGTAGTTAAAAGTTATTATATTTATATAGGACAATAATCCTATGGTAATTCCCAATTCTAGATATTAATTTTAATTTGCTCAATTATTAGGAGGTTATTTATATGCAGATTACTTTAGAGGTAAAAGGAATGACGTGTGGACACTGTGAAAGTTCAGTAAAAGGTGCTTTGGAAGAATTAGATGGAATTACTGGTGTGGAGGTTAACCTTGGATCTGGGAAAGTCGACGTAACCTACGATGATGCAAAAGCTAGCGTAGCTGATATGCGGGAAGCAATAGAAGACCAAGGCTATGATATAGTAGCATGAGATATGAGCTGTATTCCTTAAAATGGAATTCAGCTTCTCTTATATAATTGCTTACAATATAGCGGAAACTGGATTTACTATCCATAAAAGCGAGAAGAAACGACATAAATCGATTAATTTCGCCAAAAAAGGCTGAAATCACTCATAAAACGTAAAAAATGATACTCTTTTCAAGAAATACATGATATGATATTAATTGTGCACAGAATATGTAATACAGAAAATTTTTTTAGTTGGGGGTAATCAGCGTGGAACAACTTATGCGTAACTTCTTCTTATTTTTATCAAAAAATAAAACGCTTACAAAATTGGCGAAAAAATACGGGTTCAAATTTGGTGCATCCCGTTTTGTTGCAGGTATAGATATTGATCATGCAGCAAGAAAGATCAAGGAAATAAACAATGATGGATTTGTCGTTACGATCGATCATCTTGGAGAGTTTGTCGATAATGAGCAAGAGGCTAAAGAATCTGCTGATGAATGTATTAATGCAATAAAGAAGATTGCAGATAAAGGTTTGGATTCTGAGTTGTCTCTAAAACTGACATCACTGGGACTGGATATATCGGAAGAATTAGTAATGGATAGTTTGCGAAAAATTCTTGATGCAGGTAAGCAGCATAATGTAACCGTGACGATTGATATGGAAGACTACGAACGTTGTGGCAAAACATTGGATATTTTCAAAGAATTGCGAAGTGAGTATGAAAATATTGGTACAGTACTACAGGCGTACTTATATCGTACAGAAGAGGACTTACAAGATCTTGATGAATATAATCCGTATCTTCGTCTTGTAAAAGGGGCATACAAAGAGTCACCTGAAGTCGCTTTCCCTGATAAGAAAGACGTTGATGAGAATTATAAAAAGCTAATTAAAATGAATTTATTAAATGGTAATTACACTGCTGTTGGAACACATGATGATGCAATTATCGATTATGTGAAACAACTGGAACAAGAACATAATATTCCACGTGAACAATTTGAATTTCAAATGTTGTTTGGTATTCGGATTGAATTACAGAACAGGCTGAGAAAACAAGGATATAAAATGCGTGTATATGTGCCATACGGTAAAGACTGGTACGGTTACAACATGCGTCGCCTGGCAGAACGTCCGGCTAATGTAATGTTTGTCTTAAAGGGAATCTTTAAAAAATAATAGATCAATTAAATCCCCCGTATCAGATTGGATACGAGGGATTTTATATAATTTGTCGCTATTGATATAACTTCAACATAACATACGCTCCAGAAATACACTACGCTTTCCGCGGGCGACCGTCGAGGCTCCTCGCTAACCAAAACCATTCGCTGTGGGATCTTGACCTGGCCGCTGTTCCCGCATGAGTCTCCGTGTAGCATTGCAACATAATTTAAATGCATCATCTGTTATTTTAATAACTAAATAACTATATCTGCTGCTAATTGCTATAAAGAAGCCACTTTTTAAAACTTCTGCCCATAATATTTATCCAGCGAGAATCCTCGTCCCAGTACTTCTGATGCATTAAGGAATATGACAAAGGATGTTGGCACCTCTTTTTGCAATGTTTTTTTCAGTTGAACTGCTTCTTGTTGTTCAGTAACACAAAGAATCATTGTTTTATTTTCATTTGAATAGCCGCCTATAGTTCGAACCTTAGTTAATCCACGATCTATCCGTTCACCAATAAGACCTTGGATTTTGTCTTCATCTTCAGTGATAATCAGAATTAATTTGGATGCAGATGTGCGTAATTGAACGATGTCAATTGTTTTACTTGTTACATAGATACACATTAAAGCAAAAAGTGTAAGTTCCAGATTAAACACGATAATAGAAGATACAACAACAAACCCATCTACAATTAACTGAGAGTACCCACTTGATAGTCCAGTAAATTTCTTTACAACTTGAGCAATTGCGGCGGTACCACCGGTAGATCCATTTCCTTTATAAACAGTTCCAAGACCGGCACCTAAAACAATACCACCATAGATTGCGCCTAGTAGCGGGTTGTTAATTGTGTAAGGAAAATCAGCACTTAGGAAAATAACAAAAGGTACCCAAAATGTTCCTAATAATGTCTTCCAACTAAAATCTTTACCCATTGCAAGCCAGCCGATTATAAAAATGGGAAGATTAATTAAAAACTGCGTGTATGCAGGACTTAATTCGTATAGTTCAAAAAGAATTGTACTTATCCCGGAAATACCACCGGCTGCTAGTTTTGAAGGTAATAGGAATATATTATATGAAAGTGCGACGAGTGAAGCACCAATAACAATCTGTAAGTATTCGGTTACAAGTTTCTTGTTCATAACTGTCAGGTCCTTTCTGTATATGAAGCCTTTAATAGTTTAACGCAGTTTCACAAGTCATTAAAGTCAAAATAGAAAAAAATATACTCTTTTTTTATTGCGAAATATCAGAATATAATTTATACTAATAAATAGATGGATAGGAGACTATCTTTTATTTTTACAGTTAAAAATGAATGAGTATTCATTCAAATGAAGATAGGGGGACAAAACATGAAGCAAACAATCAAGCGTGCTGCAGTGTTAGGCTCAGGTGTTATGGGGTCTGGAATTGCTGCCCACTTGGCTAACGTTGGAATACCGACAATTATGCTCGATATTGCACCAAAAGAGTTAACAAAAGATGAAGAAAAGAAGGGCTTAACACTAGAGGATCGCGCTGTACGAAATCGTATTGCTGCACAAAGCAAAAAAGCGCTGCGTAAACAAAATCCATCACCAATTACCTCAACAAAAAGTCTTGACTTAATCGAAGTTGGCAACATGGATGATGATATGGAAAAATTGGGAGATGTAGATTGGGTTATTGAAGTCGTTGTGGAGAACCTGGATATTAAGAAGAAAGTATTTGCAAATGTGGATAAATATCGTAAAGAAGGAAGTATTATAACTTCCAATACTTCAGGTATTTCGGTAGAGGATATGGCTGCTGATTGCTCAAAGGATTTTCAAAAGCATTTCCTTGGGACACACTTTTTCAATCCGCCACGCTATTTGAAATTGCTTGAGGTTATTCCGACAAAACACACAGATCCAGAAGTACTGGAATTCATGAAAACGTTTGGTGAAAATGTGCTGGGCAAAGGTGTAGTTGAAGCAAAAGACACACCAAATTTCATTGCCAATCGTATCGGTACATATGGATTGCTTGTGACAGTGCAGGAAATGTTAAAAGGCGGGTACAGTGTTGGTGAAGTAGATTCTGTTACCGGGCCAATGATTGGACGTCCAAAAAGTGCTACATTCCGTACATTGGATGTTGTTGGTTTAGATACATTTATTCACGTTGCTAAAAATGTTTACGATCAGGTTGAAGGTGCAGAAAAAGAAGTATTCGATGTTCCTGATTTTATTTTGAAAATGCAGGATAACGGGTGGCTTGGTGCCAAAAGTGGCCAAGGGTTTTTCCTTAAGAAAAAAGGTAAAGACGGAAGTACAATCTATGAATTGAATCCGGAAACACTAGAATACGAGGATCGTAAAAAGCTAAAAACTGCTGCGACGGAAACGGCTAAGCAGGAAAAAGGATCCCGTCGTAAATTGAAAGCGCTTGTATCAGCTAAAGGCGACAGGGCAAGTGACTTGGTATGGTCAATAATGAAGCCAGTTTTAATTTATTCTGCTGAGCTTACAGGCGAAATTGCTGATGATATCGTATCAATTGATCAGGCAATGAAATGGGGATTCGGCTGGGAAATTGGTCCATTTGAAACATGGGATACAATTGGCTTGCGTGAATCTGTTGAACGAATGCAGGAAGAGGGCGAAACAGTACCTGAATGGGTGCTGGAGCTACTGAAAAATGGCAACGACTCCTTCTATAAAACCGAAAATGGTAATGTATATTACTATGATAACGGTGAATACAAGCAACAGAACTTTAATGAAAAAGAGATTAATTTAAAGCGTTTAAAAGATGTTAAAGGGGTCATTAAAAGGAATACGGGAGCAAGTTTAATAGATTTAGGTGATGGTGTTGCAGGGCTGGAATTCCATTCACAAAGTAATGCAATCGGTCTTGATATCATCCAAATGGTAAACTTTGCAATTGAAGAAGTAGGAAGAAATTATAAAGGACTTGTAATTGGTAATCAAGGTAAGAACTTCTGTGTTGGCGCGAACCTTGGTATGATGCTAATGGAAGCTCAAGACGATAATTTCTTTGAATTGGACATGGTTGTCCGTCAATTCCAAAAGATGGCGATGAATATTAAGTATTCAGAAAAGCCAGTTGTAACGGCACCATTCAATATGGCGCTTGGTGGAGGTGCTGAAGTTTCTTTGCCGGCAGCTTCTATCCAGGCATCTCCTGAAACCTACATGGGTCTTGTTGAGTTTGGAGTCGGATTAATCCCAGGTGGCGGCGGAACGAAAGAACTTTATCTGAAAGAACTTCGTAATCTGCCAGAGGGAGTAGATCTTGACCTGACAAAAGTAGCGAACGATGTTTTTGAAAAAGTAGCGATGGCTAAAGTATCAACTTCAGCCGCTGAAGCTCGTGAAAACGGATTTTTGAATAGTAATGATGCTATTAGTGTAAATCCGGATCACTTGTTACACGATGCAAAAGAAAAGGTATTGGCGCTAGCTAGTGCTGGCTATCAAGCACCGAAACGCGAAAAGATTCCTGTAGTAGGCGAAGCTGGATATGCAGCAATGCTATTGGGTGCAAAGACATTGCGATTTGGCGGATATGCATCAGATCATGATGTGAAAATTGCTGAAAAACTTGCCTATGTCTTATCAGGTGGACGTATTAAAGAAGGAACGTTAATTGATGAGCAGGTAATGCTTGATTTAGAGCGCGAGGCTTTCTTAAGCTTAATTGCTGAGCCAAAAACACAACAGCGTATGCAACACATGTTATTAAAAGGAAAACCACTACGTAACTAATAGAAGAGGGGGAAGAAATGTGAAGGAAGCAGTAATTGTTGCAGGTGCAAGAACCCCTGTAGGAAGAGCAAATAAAGGATCACTGGCAAATTCAAGACCAGATGATTTAGCAGCATTAACAATAAAAGAAACATTGAAGCGTGCAGGGAATTACGACGGAAATATTGATGATGTGATTATTGGATGTGCGATGCCAGAAGCAGAACAGGGTATGAATATGGCTCGTAACATCGCTGGTCTGGCAGGACTAAGAAATGATGTGCCAGGAATTACAATCAACCGCTATTGTTCATCAGGTTTACAAAGTATTGCATATGCAGCAGAACGTATTATGGTTGGTGCAAGTGACTCGATCATTGCTGGTGGTGCAGAATCAATGAGCCTGATCCCAATGGGTGGTCATGTTATTAAGCCAAACACAAAGCTTGTACAGGATGCACCAGGATATTATATGGGAATGGGTCACACGGCAGAAGAAGTAGCAAATCGCTTTGGTATTTCCCGTGAAGACCAGGATGCTTTTGCTGTACAAAGTCATGAACGTGCTGGCAAGGCAATACAAGAAGGTAAATTTAAGGATGAAATTGTCCCGGTAGAAGTGACAAATCGAGTTGTTGGCGAAAAGAATAAAATTGAAGAAAAGAAATTCATGTTTGAAATGGACGAAGGGGTCCGTCCTGGAACAACTAAGGAAGTATTGGGAAAACTTCGCCCAGCGTTTAACGTAACAGGTTCTGTTACAGCAGGTAACTCTTCGCAAATGAGTGATGGGGCTGGTTCCGTACTTCTGATGGACCGTGATAAAGCAAATTCAGAAGGGTTAAAGCCGCTTGCTAAGTTCCGTTCGTTCGCAGTAGCAGGAGTAGAACCGGAAATTATGGGTGTTGGTCCTGTTGAAGCAGTACCAAAAGCTTTGAAAATAGCTGGTCTTGAGCTATCTGATATCGGATTATTCGAGTTAAATGAAGCATTCGCATCACAATCTGTTCGAGTAATCCAGGCACTTGATCTAGACCCGAACATTGTAAATGTAAACGGTGGAGCAATTGCGCTGGGCCATCCGCTTGGCATGACAGGTACAAAATTGACGTTAAGCCTTATTCATGAAATGAAACGCCGCAACGTACAATATGGTGTCGTAACAATGTGTATCGGTGGTGGAATGGGCGCTGCTGGAGTATTTGAACTACTATAAAATTGCTAGCAATGCCGTAGTTCACTGCAGATTCGCCGAACTTCATAATTTTATCTATCAGAAGTAAGCAATAAGGGCGCACAAATTATGGCGCCATCCAATAATGGAAAGGAACGATTCAAATGAGCGAAACAAAAGAGAAAATTTTTAAGGGTGGAGCATTTTTAACAGAAGATTTAACAGGTGAAGATGTCATCACTCCAGAGGATTTTACTGAAGAACATAAAATGATTGCAAAGACAACAGAAGACTTCGTATTAGGCGAAGTCGTACCGAAAATTGATAATCTGGAAAACCATGAATTTGAACATTCAGTAGATTTATTGAAAAAGGCTGGGGAACTAGGATTGCTTGGTTCTGATGTTCCAGAAGAATATGGAGGTCTTGCACTAGACAAAATCAGTTCTTCACTAATTACCGAGAAGTTCTCACGTGCTGGTGGATTCTCGGTAACACACGGAGCTCATGTTGGTATCGGTTCATTGCCAATTGTATTCTTCGGTAATGATGAGCAAAAAGAAAAATACTTGCCAAAACTTGCCACAGGTGAATTATTGGCTGCTTATGCATTAACCGAACCAAGCTCTGGTTCAGATGCAATGGGAGCAAAAACAACTGCAAAATTAAATGACGCAGGTACACACTATATTTTAAATGGTGAGAAACAGTGGATCACTAACTCAGCATTTGCGGATGTTTTCATTGTTTATGCAAAAATTGATGGCGAACATTTCTCAGCATTTATTGTTGAACGTGAATTCCCTGGAGTATCAACTGGACCAGAAGAAAAGAAAATGGGTATTAAGAGCTCGTCAACTCGTACATTGATTCTGGAAGATGCAGAAGTACCAGTTGAAAACCTATTAGGTGAAAAAGGCCGTGGTCATGTTATTGCATTTAACATCCTGAACGTTGGCCGCTATAAGCTTGCAATTGGTGGTGTAGGTGGATCAAAACGTGCACTTGAAGTTGCAACAAAATATGTAAATGAACGTAAGCAGTTTAATACGCCAATTTCAAGTTTCAGCCTAACACAGGAAAAATTAGCAACCATGGCAACAAGAACCTATGCGAACGAAAGTGCTGTATATCGTACAGTAGGATTATTTGAACAACGTATGGGTGCTTTGTCGGATGAGGAATTAAAAGATGGCCGTGAAGTTGCTAAGGCAATTGCAGAATATCAAATCGAGTGCTCCATGAATAAATACACTGCAACCGAATGTCTTGATTATGTAACAGATGAAGCTGTTCAACTACACGGTGGGTATGGCTTTATGGAAGAATATGAAGTTGCGCGTGCATACCGTGACTCACGAATTAACCGTATTTTTGAAGGAACAAATGAAATTAACCGGTTAATCGTTCCTGGAACATTGCTGAAAAAAGCAATGAAAGGTGAATTGCCATTACTTCAACAAGCGCAGAGTCTTCAGGAAGAACTAATGATGATGATGCCTGAAGAAGTTGGCGATAAAACGTTAGAACAGGAAAAATATCTATTGAAAAATGCGAAGAAAATGGTATTGCTTGGTGCTGGGCTGGCAGCTCAGAAATATGGGAAAAAGCTTGAAAATGAACAGGAGATTCTTGTAAATCTTGCCGATATGACAGCTGAAGTATATAACATGGAATCAGCAATTCTTCGTACAGAAAAAGCTATTACTAAGTCTGGAGAAGAAAAAAATAAACAAAAACTTCTTTACACACAAGTATATGTGCAGGAAGCATTTAATCGCATTGAGGCAGATGCAAAAGAAACTCTAATTGCTGTTGAATCAGGCGATACTCTCCGTATGATGCTTTCATCATTACGTAAGCTGACTCGTCACACGCCAACAGATGTGATTGGGAAAAAACGTGAAATTGCTGCTAAGATAATTGAAGAAGAAAAATATCTAGTCTAAAAATAATTAACCACCCTCTACATTTATTGTGAGGGTGGTTTTACATTTGGCAGTTTCTTAAGAGATTGTTGTTCCCGAAGGAGTCACCGTGTATTTCCTCTGCTGGGTATGGTCACAATATCCTGGAAAGATGGATTAAAACAAGATTTTAACCATTCCAGCTGCGTAGTCAGAGAGCCACACTTAGTACTACATAGGTTACTCTAGTTTCTGTCGTAGAAATAATTAACTGTTAGAATAAGTAAAAAGTTATTAAAAGAGCCTTACTTTTTCAACCTAATAAAAAAGAATCCAATTTTCATAAGTGCAAATCCTATAATAACGCCGGTTGTGTTTAATATAAGATCATCAACGTCGAAACTTCTTGAAAGGACATTGAGTAAAGAAAGAACAAGTTGTGTTACTTCAATAGTTAAAGATGTTCCAATACCTATTAGAAACATCTTTTTAAAACTAATTTTGCTGTTTACTAATACAAGCAATATTCCCATTGGAACAAATACAACAGTATTTCCTAATAGATTAACAGAAGCAACGGATATCTCGCCTTGAAAGAATAAAAATAAATAATTTTCAATCGTGTTAAATGGTATCAGATTTATGCCAACCCAATCACTTCGAGTAGCATCTGTAGAAGGAAACACTGTCAGATAAAGTAAACTTTCCATATAAATAATCCACAAACTGTAAATGAATTCTTGGTATAGGACAATTTTTCGATCGGTTTTCCTTAAAATTATGAATCTTATAGAAATGAAAATGACAAGGGATAGGAGGATAGAGTATACCGGTAAAGCGTTTATATAATGCATCGATTATTCCCCTTATTAACTAATCTGCCAGTATTATAGCACATTAGCCAATCATATAAATCTTTTGTAGGAAGTCTTTGAAATTTCACAATTTCATCGACCGACCTTCATTATATTTGCTATAATAAAATTAACATCTGAAATTGTTAGGAGGGATGAAGTGGGATTAACGTTTTATTGGTATCCAAATTGCGGAACTTGTAAAAAGGCGAAGAAATGGTTAGATGAGCATGAAATCGACTATACTAGCATACATATTGTGGACGAGCCACCATCAAGTGATCAGCTTCAGAGCCTAATTGCAAAGAGTGGATTACCACCAAAAAAGTTTTTTAATACGAGCGGCAAGAAATATCGTGAATTAAATATTAAGGATAAAATTAAAGATGCGACTACTGAAGAAATGGCTGAAATTCTGGCATCTGATGGTATGCTAATTAAGCGACCAATTACAACCGACGGAAAAAAAGTGACTGTTGGATTCAAGGAAGAAACCTTCACTGAAAGTTGGCTTTAATAAAAGTAAAAATGCTAGAAAAAAGTCCATATACCTAGTATAGTAATATTGCAATTAATTAACGGAGGGATTTAGATGAGCTTACCAAAAGACTTATTATATTCAGAAGAACACGAATGGGTAAAAGAAGAAGATGGTAATGTACGTATTGGGATTACAGAATTTGCACAATCCGAATTAGGGGATATTGTATTTGTTGAACTTCCCGAAGTAGGTGAAGAGGTTGAAGTAGATGAGCCATTCGGCAGCGTTGAATCTGTTAAAACGGTTTCCGAGTTGTACGCCCCAATCAGCGGAAAAGTTGTAGAAATCAATGAAGAATTAGAGGATAGCCCTGAATTTGTTAATGAATCACCATATGAAAAAGCATGGATGGTTGTTTTGGAGCCATCTGACGATTCAGAACTAAATAATTTACTATCTGCTGAGCAATATCAGGAAATAATCGAGGAAGATTAATCCTATTAATAAGGCTGACTGCACACTGCGATCGATCTTGTGAAGTCGGTCTTTTTTATTGCTATAATGTAATTCACAACGAAATTGTAGTGTACGTGATTTTAATGTGATTTATGGTGTGAATTAAGCGGAATGTGAATCACACAAACCGGTAAAGTGAATCGTGGTTCCGCTAAATGGGTGAAAAAGCCGTCTTAGAAGGTTGAATCGGTTTCTGGTTCCGTTATTTACCTAATAACTTTGAAAAATATGGCTGAAAAGGGTAAATAGCGGAATGAGGATTACATAACACGACCAAAATAGGCGTTTTTAAGGAAATAACGGAATGAGGATCCGCCAAATCCGTGGACACCAGTCTGTCTAGTGAAAACTATGAGATTATAGCTGAGATTTCACTTGAGATTTACTGTTTTGCACCTCACAAGTGAACCCGTTACTTTTTTTGGCTGTTTTCAGAAATAGTTGTTTTTCCGATCAATGAGTCTTAACAGGTAAGTTAATGCAACACTTCCTAGTATTTACCTGCACTAGATATGTTCACAATATCCTGGAAAGATGGATGAACGTCTGCACTCGCACGTCCTTTGCGTAGTAGACTCTTGGTGTTGTGTCGCACTTTATATCTTTTAAAAAATCTATATTCATACTTAATAATTCGGTTTAAGCATAAACTATCTAATATGAATAATTCGTAATGCAATAATATTAATTATTGGATGTGGGTTGAAAAAAGTAGTAAAATATATGATTAATGCATTCAGTTAATTTAATGTAAGGAGTGCATGTAATGATGACAAATGACGTAGAAAAAGTTATCATTGTTGAGGGACTAACTGATAAAAAGCAGGTCAAACGGGTGATAACAGATGATGTTGAAGTAATTTGCACGAACGGGACACTCGGTGTTGAACGATTTGACGAGCTTTTGGAAACGTATGATTTGGATAATAGGGATGTTTTTATTTTAGTTGATGAGGATAGTTCAGGGATAAAACTGCGCAAACAGTTAACGCGTGAGCTTCCGCATGCTGAACACATTTATGTGAGCAGTGAGTTTCGTGAAGTAGCAACAACCCCTGAAAATATTCTTGCAACGGCATTGGTAGGCAAACGAATCGAGGTTAATCCCATATTCTTGATTTAGGGTGGTAGTATTGCAACAGATTAATGAGGAACAATTAGAACAAGATCATTATTTATTATATATTTATACACCATTTTGTGGTACATGCGCGTTGGCAAAATCAATGCTGGATAAGATTGAATCGGTTCATAAACAGGATATTTTTTATGACATGAATGCCTCGCTGCACCCGGAGTTTATGCAGGATAATCAAATTGAAAGTGTACCATGTCTTTTAATTAAGGATGGTAACGAGATCAAGGAAAAAATTTACGCATTTAAATCAATTGCCAATATATATAGCTACTTAATGGACTACGAACCAGCTTTATTTTCAGATAAATAATTTTATTGACACATAATAATATGCGTGCTATTATCTGGATTATCGAATTTTAATTAAATAGTTTATATCTCTTATCTTGAGCGGTGGAGGGGCTGGCCCTATGAAACCGCGGCAACCTCAAATGTTTTTTTATTTGAAAGGTGCCAACTCCTGCAAAGCAGCTGCTTTGACAGATAAGGGAACGTAAAGACTACATATATTACGTCTTTCTGTTCTCTTACAGAAAGGCGTTTTTCTTATTAAGTAGGACATAATAGTGGATGGCAAAGGAGGAATACTTGTGATTTCAATAGAGGGTTTAAATAAAATTTTTAAATCAAATAAAAGCAACATTACAGCAGTGGATGATTTAACCCTTGATATAAATGAAGGTGAGATTTTTGGTGTCATTGGCTACAGTGGTGCGGGTAAAAGTACATTTGTACGATTGCTCAATCGGCTGGAAGAACCTACTGGTGGGAAAATCGTCATTGATCAGCAGGAAATTACTGCATTAAATTCAAAACAACTTCGAGTGGCACGTCAGGAAATAGGCATGATTTTTCAACATTTTAATTTATTGTGGTCACGGACCGTAAAAGATAACATTGCATTTCCATTGGAGATTGCAGGCGTATCAAAAATTGAACGTGAAGAACGTGTTCAAGAATTAATCGAATTAGTTGGACTTGCAGGAAGAGAAAGTGCTTATCCCTCTCAGTTAAGTGGTGGGCAGAAGCAGCGTGTTGGGATAGCGAGGTCACTTGCAAATAATCCAAAAGTATTGCTGTGTGATGAAGCAACTTCAGCACTTGATCCGGAAACGACCAACTCGATATTAGATTTGTTAGTTGATATCAATAAAAAGCTTGGTTTAACGGTTATTCTAATTACTCATGAAATGCATGTGATTCGCAAAATATGTAATCAGGTAGCAGTAATGGAAGAAGGAAGAATCGTTGAACAAGGCGATGTTCTGGATGTTTTTTTACGACCTGAGAAGCCTGTTACAAAGAAATTCGTTGAGCAGGTTATGGGAACCAATGATGAAGATGATGGAGTTGCCCATTTAATTGATACTTATGATAGTGGTAAGCTTATTCGGCTTCATTTCATTGGTGAGACAACAAACCAGGCATTAATTAGTCAAGTTGCTAAGAGATTTGCAATTGATATTAACATTCTGCAAGGTAAGATCACCCAAACGCAGCGTGGTGCGTATGGAACACTATTTGTTCAGGCTGATGGTGAGTTGAGTGAAATCAATAAAGCTATAGACTTTATAACAAATGAGACCTCAGTTGAAATGGAGGTGGTTCGCGATGCTAACTAATATTTTCCCAAATTTGAATATGGAAGATTTATGGGTTGCCACGTACGAAACCTTTTACATGACCATCCTTTCATTATTTGGAACATTTATTTTCGGAATACTATTAGGGTTACTACTTTATCTGACGATGAAAGGGGGTATTTGGCAGAATAAACTTCTTAATTTAATCGTGGCATCAATCGTAAACGTATTTAGAGCGATTCCATTTATAATCTTGATATTACTTTTGTTCCCATTTACTGACTTTCTGATTGGAACCATTCGGGGACCAAATGCAGCATTACCAGCTTTAATCATTGGTGCGGCTCCATTTTATGGTCGACTTGTAGAGATTGCATTGAAGGAAGTTGATAAGGGAGTGATTGAAGCAGCGAAATCTATGGGTGCAAAGACTCGCACAATTATTTTTCGTGTATTACTTCCAGAATCAATGCCAGCACTTGTATCAGGACTTACTGTCACTGCAATTGCCTTGATTGGCTATACTGCAATGGCTGGTGTTATAGGGGCTGGTGGTTTAGGAAATTATGCATACTTTTTCGGATTCCAGCGACGTATGTTTGATGTCGTGTTTGTTTGTACCGTATTAATCGTAATCATTGTATTTATTTTTCAATTCATTGGGGATTTTATTACTAACAAATTAGATAAAAGATAAAGGAGAGAGATAAAATGAAAAAGATCTTGGTATTTGTATCTATATTTTTTGTACTAACGTTAGCAGCTTGTGGCGGTGATGAGTCCAGTTCAGATGATAATGTTATTAAGGTTGGGGCATCCAGTACTCCGCACGCACAAATTTTAGAGAAAGCTAAGCCTATTCTTAAGGAAAAAGGAATAACATTAAAGATTGAAGAGTACACTGACTATGTTTTACCAAATGAAGACCTTTCAAGTGGTGAACTTGACGCAAATTATTTCCAACATATTCCTTATTTAAATAAGCAAATTGCAGATATTGGCTATGATTTCACACACATTGGTGGAATTCACATTGAGCCAATTGGGATATATTCGAAAACAATTAATAGTGTTGACGAAGTTGCCAAAGGAACTGAAGTACTTATGAGCCGTTCTGTCGCTGATCATGGACGAGTACTATCCTTGTTAGAAAAGGAAGGGCTTATTAAGCTTTCTGAAAAAGTAGACAAAGTAGAGGCTACTACGGAAGATATTGTAGAGAACCCAAAAGATTTAAAATTCTCCTATGATTATGATGCAGCATTCTTACCAGAGCTATATGAGTCAGAAGAAAACACTTTAGTGGCGATCAATACCAATTATGCAATTGGCGCAGATTTGAATCCATTGGAAGACGCCTTGATTCTAGAAGGTGAAGAATCTCCATATGTAAATGTTGTTGCAGTTAAAACAGTAAATAAAGGTAATGAATCGTTAAACACATTAGTTGATGTACTGCACTCTGAGGAGATCCAAAACTTTATTTTAGAAGAGTTTGATGGTGCAGTAGTTCCAGTAAATGGAGAAGCGAAGTAATTTTATAGCGAATTTTGAGTAATTCATAGTAAATAGCAGTAATTAGCTCTATGTGTAAAGTAAAACTTGCTATCCATTTTCAACACTTCCATATATTATTCATTACGATTTTAAACGTTTAAATGCACTTTGTGTAGGGTATCGTCCTTGTGATATTCTTAATATTGTAATCAAATCGAAAGGATGATTCACTATTTATAGTGGGATTAAGATGAATTACACTCCAGAGATGGAGAAGGGAATGCAGCAAACGCATAAGATGTGTTATGCGGAGTATGAAAGAAAGTTAGAAAATCGCATTGCTGTTGAAAAAAGACGACAAAAAGAGTATGAACAATGTAAACATATGGTAGCTGAAATTGATAGCCACATTCATAATTAATAAATATTAATTGTGCTGGTATCCTAGTGTGGGGTACCAGCATTTTTTCTTAAAAAAATAATAATTAGAAATTAAATTAGAAAGTACATTCTCAGTTATTGCATATAATAGAGTGAAGAAATTCACAATTTTTCTCAAAACCAAACATATTTAATCAGCTAGAAATACACGTTTTTATTAGTATGAATGAGTTGATAATAAATTCGAAATGCTTTAAGATTATAATGAGAATAAATTGAGAATGGATGTAATATCCATTTGAAAGAAATAAGCACAAAATAGTAATTGGAGGTATCGACATGGCAGGATCAACACTAGAAATTAAAAATCTTCATGTTTCAATTGAAGGTAACCAAATATTAAAAGGTGTAAACCTTACGATAAAGGGTGGCGAGTTCCATGCAGTAATGGGGCCAAATGGTACTGGTAAATCAACACTTGCATCAGCTATCATGGGTCATCCAAAATTCGAAATCACTGAAGGAAATGTATACTTAGACGGTGAGGACGTATTGGAAATGGAAGTAGATGAGCGCGCACGTGCAGGTCTTTTCCTTGGAATGCAATATCCTAGTGAAATTAGTGGAGTAACAACATCTGATTTTCTTCGTTCATCTATAAATGCTCGCCGTGAAGAAGGCGATGAGATTTCTTTAATGAAGTTTATTAAAGAAATGGATAATGCATTAGACTTTCTTGAAATCGACAAAAACATGGCACAGCGTTATTTAAATGAAGGCTTCTCAGGCGGTGAGAAAAAGCGTAATGAAATTCTTCAATTAATGCTTATTAAACCAGAAATTGCAATTTTAGATGAAATTGATTCAGGTTTGGATATTGATGCATTAAAAGTAGTGTCCAAAGGAATTAATAAACTACGAGACGATAATTTTGGTTGCTTAATTATTACACACTATCAGCGTTTACTTAATTACATCACACCAGATAAAGTTCATGTTATGATGCAAGGCCGTGTTGTTAAATCAGGTGGACCTGAACTAGCAAAACGTCTTGAAGCTGAAGGTTATGACTGGATCAAAGAAGAACTAGGCATCGAAGACGAATCTCTTGAGCAAAAAGCGTAAAAGTTAGGAGGGGTAATATGACTGTTGAGACAAAGCTACCATACGATAAAGATTATATCAGCCAGTTTTCACAAGATAATAATGAACCGGAATGGATGAAATCATTACGCCTTCAAGCTTTAGAACAAGCTGATACACTGGAAATGCCTAAGCCTGATAAAACGAAAATAGGCAGATGGAATTTCAGTAAATTCAAACATGATGCAGCTAAAGGTGAGGAGATTTCGTCATTAGATAATTTACCAGCAGATATCCAGGATTTTCTTGATAAAGAAAATAAACAGGAAAACCTTGTAATACAGCGCAATCATACGGTTGCATATGCTTCGTTAAATGAAGAGCTGAAAAGTAAAGGCGTTATATTTACTGATATCTTTACGGCACTTCGTGAGCATGAAGATTTGGTTAAACGTTATTATATGAAGGACGCTGTTTCTGTTGATGAACATCGTTTGACCGCACTTCATACAGCATTGATGAACGGTGGCGTATTCGTATATGTACCTAAAAATGTACAGCTGGAAGAACCATTGCAAGTGATTTTTTGGCAGGAAGATCCTGAAGCGGCAATGTTTAATCATGTATTGGTTGTTGCTGATGATAATAGTTCTTTAACATATGTTGAGAATTATGTATCACAAAATAAAGAAGAAGAAACTGTGGCAAACATCGTTACGGAAGTTATTGCGCATAACAATGCGCAGGTTTCGTTTGGAGCGGTTGACAATTTTGCTGCTGGAACAACTTCTTATATTAACCGTCGTGGTGTCGCATATCGTGATGCAAAAATTGACTGGGCTTTAGGTCAAATGAATGATGGGAATACTGTTTCGGAAAACGTTACACATCTAGTTGGTGACAATTCTGAATCAAATGCGAAAACTGTTTCAGTTGGTCGCGGAAAGCAAATACAGAACTTCACAGCAAACATTGTTCACTTTGGTAAAGAATCTGAGGGACATATTTTACAACATGGTGTTATGAAGGACAGTGCAACATCTATATTTAATGGTATTGGAAAAATTGAACATGGTGCTTCAAAATCAAATGCTGAACAGGAATCACGCGTCTTGATGCTAAGTGAAAAAGCACGTGGTGATGCTAACCCAATTCTTCTAATCGATGAAGACGATGTTACAGCAGGTCACGCAGCGTCTGTTGGTCGTGTTGACCCGCTTCAATTATACTATTTGATGAGCCGTGGAATTACACAGAAAGAAGCAGAGCGTTTAATCATTCACGGTTTCCTTGCTCCAGTAGTAAATAGGCTGCCAATTGCTTCAGTTAAGGAACAGTTGACACAAGTAATTGAAAGGAAGGTATACTAATGGATGTAAAAGCCATAAGGCAGCAATTTCCTATTTTAGATCAGGAAGTTAATGGACATCCTTTAGTATATTTAGACTCATCTGCAACATCGCAAAAACCGTTGCAGGTGATAGAAGCCGTTGATGCCTATTATCGACAGGATAATTCCAATGTGCATCGCGGTGTTCATACACTGGGTACACGGGCTACTGACAAATATGAAGGTGCTCGTGAAAAGGTACGACGGTTTATTAATGCAAATAGTACTGCAGAAGTTATTTTCACACGTGGTACAACTACATCAATCAACACAGTTGCCTACAGTTATGCACGTGCCAATTTGAAAGCTGGAGATGAAATTGTAATCACTCCAATGGAACATCACAGTAATATAATACCTTGGCAACAAGCAGCTAAAGCTACAGGTGCAACACTAAAATATATACCATTACAACCTAATGGAACGTTTACATTGGACGATGTACGTGAGACAATAACAGGTAATACAAAAGTAGTTGCTGTTACACATGTATCCAATGTACTTGGAACTGTTAACCCGGTTAAAGAAGTTGCACAAATTGCTCATCAAAATGATGCAGTTACTGTAGTTGATGGTGCGCAGGGTGCACCACATATGAAAGTTGACGTGAAGGAATTGGATTGTGATTTTTATGCGTTCTCTGGTCATAAAATGTGTGGGCCAACTGGTATCGGGGTATTGTATGGTAAGAGAGAACTTCTTGAAGATATGGAGCCAGTCGAATTCGGTGGAGAGATGATAGACTTTGTTAATCTCTACGATTCAACATGGAAAGAATTGCCTTGGAAGTTTGAAGGTGGAACGCCTATTATTGCTGGTGCAATCGGATTAGGTGCAGCCATTGACTTTTTGAATGATGTTGGATTAGAGAATATAACAGCACATGAACAAAAGTTAGCTGATTATGCTCTCAAAAATTTAAGATCTATTGATGGTATTACTATATATGGTCCTGAAAAACGTGCAGCATTAGTTACATTTAATTTAGACGATGTACACCCACACGATACAGCCACTGTACTTGATGCAGAAGGAATAGCTGTTCGTGCAGGACATCATTGTGCACAGCCACTGATGAAATGGCTTGAGGTAGTAGCAACAGCACGTGCCAGCTTTTATTTGTATAATACAGAAGAAGATATTGATCGCTTAGTCGATGGACTTTTGAAAACAAAGGAGTATTTTGGTGATGTCTTTTAACAACCTTGATACATTATATAGACAGGTAATCATGGATCACTATAAGAATCCAAGAAATCGGGGTTCAGTTGAAGGTGACGCGCTAACTGTTGATATGAATAACCCAACATGTGGTGATCGGATTCAGCTTCAATTGCAAGTAGAAAATGGAGTTGTTCAAGATGCCAAGTTTGATGGTGAAGGTTGTTCAATCAGTATGTCATCTGCATCAATGATGACCCAAGCAGTTAAAGGAAAAAGACTTGAAGACGCGTTAGAAATGTCGAAAGCTTTTTCACAAATGATGCTTGGTGAAGAGATGGACTTAGGTGATACAGACCTTGGTGATATTGAAGCATTGCAAGGTGTTTCAAAATTTCCAGCAAGAATTAAATGTGCAACTCTTGCTTGGAAAGCAATGGAAAAAGGTGTTCAAGAATAGTAGGTAGCTAACGGATGATGGAGTTATTGCCGGTTATACGCAATGCCGTATCGGTACTAGTACGTCCCAAAACACCTGAAGGAGGTTTTTTACATGGCAAAGCAAATGCCAGAAATGGAAGAGTATAAATATGGCTTTCATGATAAAGACGTTTCGGTTTTCCGCTCTGGAAAAGGACTTACGCAAGAGGTAGTTGAAGAAATCTCAAGAATGAAAGAAGAACCTCAATGGATGCTGGATTATCGTTTGAAAGCATTGAATCAATTCTATAAGATGCCAATGCCACAATGGGGTGGAGATCTTTCTGAATTGAACTTTGATGAGATTATCTACTATGTTAAGCCATCCGAAAGAACAGAGAAATCATGGGATGAAGTACCTGATGAAATCAAACAGACATTTGATAAATTAGGTATTCCTGAAGCTGAACAAAAATATCTTGCTGGTGTATCTGCACAGTATGAATCTGAGGTAGTATACCACAGCTTAAAACAAGACTTATCTGATATGGGTATCATATTTAAGGATACGGATACTGCGCTCAAGGAAAACGAAGATCTTTTCAGACAATATTTTGGAAAGGTTATTCCAGCGTCAGATAACAAATTTTCCGCATTAAATTCAGCAGTATGGTCTGGCGGATCGTTCATCTATGTTCCAAAGGGTGTGCAAACGACAACACCTCTACAAGCATATTTCCGTATAAACTCGGAAAATATGGGACAGTTTGAACGTACACTTATCATCGCTGATGAAGGTTCATCTGTACACTATGTTGAAGGTTGTACAGCACCAGTTTATACAACGAATTCACTGCACAGTGCGGTCGTTGAAATCTTTGTTCATAAAGATGCATATTGCCGTTATACAACAATTCAGAACTGGGCAAATAACGTTTATAACTTGGTTACTAAACGTGCCACTGCTGATGCAAATGCAACAATGGAATGGATTGATGGTAACATCGGTTCTAAGTTGACAATGAAATATCCATCTATCATCTTAAAAGGTGAAGGTGCACGTGGTAATACACTTTCAATTGCAATTGCCGGCCGTGGCCAGCACCAGGATGCTGGTGCTAAAATGCATCACCTTGCACCGAATACTTCTTCCACTATCGTTTCGAAGTCAATTTCAAAACAAGGTGGTAAAGTATCGTATCGGGGTATTGTTAATTTTGGACGAAAAGCATCCGGTGCACGTTCTAACATTGAGTGTGATACGTTAATTATGGATAACGAATCAACATCCGATACAATTCCATATAACGAAATTAATAATGACAATATTTCCTTGGAACACGAAGCAAAAGTTTCCAAAGTTTCTGAAGAGCAGTTGTTCTACCTTATGAGTAGAGGACTTGGTGAAGAAGAAGCTACCGAGATGATTGTAATGGGCTTTATCGAGCCATTTACAAAAGAACTTCCAATGGAATATGCCGTAGAAATGAACCGCCTAATCAAATTTGAAATGGAAGGTTCAATCGGCTAAACTGTAGAAAGCCTTGATATGACTTTGTCATATCAAGGCTTTTTTCGTTGTGCAGAACCAGAATTTTGAGATACACTTTTTAGCTCAGTTTATTGAAAATGGTGATCAGGTTTAAGGAATAATATATAAATAGCATCTAAAGCAAGTCCTCCAGAGTTAAATGAATTACTTGTCATTTCCCTTTGGTATCCTATTTTTAGATAATACTATAAGGGGCACTTGTTTTCGAGAAAGTCATTCAGTAAGCTAATTTAAATGATTATTGTTTATTGTACATTAATCACCGAATTAATGTACAAATAACAATCGATTAAATACCTCGTGGATAAGTTCATTTGGGTGTTCTGTCATCTCCTTTGATCTCCAGGCAATAAAGCCATCGGGACGTATTAGCACTGCTCCTTCCATACCAACGTCATATTTCTTTCTAAAACTATTACTATAATCCTTCAATTCTCCGTTTTGACCAATTCTATAGCATCTCACTTGCTTAGCCCATTTGGATTGCTGGATTGCATTTTCCCATTTTTCACCATCTACCCCAGTAAGAACAACCCACTGATCCAAAAATAAGTCAATTGTTGAAACAATTTGACCGTTATTCTCTAAATTTAGGTGAGGTGCACGCCCTCCAGGTCGAACTGTAGGATTATTTACATCCTCAAATACTTCCTGATTGGTTTGCCCGGTTTCATGGATAAGACAACCGTTTTGATAACGGTATCCAAATACCACATTATTGTCGGGAATGATTTTCTCTACAGGGGGCAGTTTGTTACTTGGGTCTTTAAACCAGGCTTGAAGTCGCGCTAAGGCTTGTTGCATGGTTTGATAGGCAATTGGTTGTCGTTCTTGTCCATACGTGTTTAATAATTCTGCTCCTGCTATTCCTTTAATAACAGACTCAAGCTTCCAAGCAAGATTATAAGCATCATGAATTCCAGTATTTCCACTAAATCCACCTGTTGGAGGGATGACATGAGCAGTATCACCAATAAAAAAGACCCTTTCATACACAAACTTGTCGGATATAAAAGCTGCAGCTTCCCAAGGTTTTATATTTACAATGTTTAAGTTTACATCATCTCTTCCTAATCCTCTTTTAATTAATTCCTTACATCGTTCATCTGTATAGTCACTTGGTTTTTCTCCCTCTTGAGGAAAATACTGAACTGACATCGACCAGCGTTTTGTTCCTTCTCTAGGTACCAAGGTACCATTAATGTCCTCAAGAATTGAGGCAGTGAAATAGCAACCATTTATTGCTGGTAGTGCATCTGTGTCAAAAATGACATTTAACCAATTTTGAAGGATACCAGGTCCTTGTCGACTTACACCTAATTTTTCTCTCGTTTTGCCATTTGATCCATCTGCTGCAATGACATAGGAAGCATGGATCTCTGAAGTTTGCTCAGTAGATTGATTTTTAATCAATACTTTAACCTTACCCATCCCCTGTCTAATATCCGTAACCTCTGTATTAAATCTGATATCCGCTCCCAGTTTTACTGCTTTTTTCTTTAAAATCGGTTCTAATCGGTCCTGTTCACATTCTGCATGGCGTGTTGGACTAATCTGGCTAGTATCGGCCTGTTCAATTTCCATGATTTTGTGATCCTCATCGGCTAGATTTTTTGCCATGACTACAATATTGGATTCTCTTCTTGGACGTTGCTTTCTAATGGCGTCTTCGATGCCTACATTACGGTACAACTCCATTGAACGTGCAGAAATCCCGCTGAACTTATATTGAATGGAAGTCGTTTGATGCTTTTCAATAACAATACAGTCTATATTGCGATAGGCTAAAAACAATGCAACTGACAATCCACTTAATCCACCGCCAATGATGAGTACAGAAGTTTTTGTTTTCATCTAATACATCCTCCTTTTTAATATATGTTTTGTCTTAAATTAGCATAAAATAAAATTATAAACTCTCTCTAAAGAAAATCTAAATTTTTTCTTAAATGGTGGTCCGTGATAGAGGATATCATAAGCTTATAATTCGTGTATTGTGAATAAAGATCTTCAGCAAAACAAACTTAATGGTGCAACGAATAAAGCTTACTTTTTTAACGTTAAATTGAGAAATTAGGCTTATAATATTAAAAATTCCTTAACGTTGTAGTTTCACTTTCTTTTGAAGCTATAAAAGAAAAAGATGACAGATATTCAAATTTAAAGTATAGATATGGGAATAGAATATTCTGGTGTAAATAAATTTATATAAATCTTGTGATAGGAATAAGAAATTAATTGAACTTGTATAAGAAATGTTACTTTTTGCGAAGATACTCTGTTCGGTTGGAATAATTGCCAGTATATTGATATCGATTCTTCAAGAAATGGGCTATTCTTTATAACGGGGAATAGATTTTTCATATTGAGTAAAGGAAGTATTAATCCGAAGAGATAGAACTATCTTTATAGATTAAACACCTTAGTTGCACTTATGCAGATATAAAGTATATATTTTATTAACTGCACCTTAATATAACATTGTCATGAAAACGTATTTTGTTTTCTTAGGTCCACTTATACCACTTCTACAACTACAATCGTATGTCGTAGCCAAAAAGTGGCATCAAAATAAACTTTTCATATGACACCTATTTCACTTTAGGTTCGATAATAGTAGTAGAAGGAAGACATTAATGATAAGTAGATATTCCAACAGAAATCAACAGCATTATGATGTATTTCATCCTTAATCAGTGCTACTATTGTGGTAGAAGCGAACAAGATTGAGGGGGTAGTATTTGGTTTATATTATTTGTGTTTTAATTGCTGTTATATCAGCATTTATTGGAAGTCTTATTGGACTGGGCGGTGGAATCATTTTAATCCCCAGCCTATTAATCATGTATCAGAATTTTGATTCATTTGCGTGGGCAACCCCGCAGATGATTGTTGGTATATCATTAATTGCCATGGTATTTACTGCGTTTTCATCCACAATCTCCTATTATAAGGAGAGAAGGGTTGATTATCGATTAGGATTGCTGCTTTTGACTGGGAGTATTCCTGGTGGTATTTTTGGGTCATGGCTAAATCAGTTTGTCGATTCGGATAAATTCACCCTCTATTTCGGATTATTGATGATCACTTTATCACTATCATTTCTAATAAAGCGAAAACAGCCTAAATCTAAATCAGGTGATACATATCAATACAATGTATCTATTTGGCCAGCGTTTATAATTTCTTTAGGGGTTGGTATATTATCAGGCATGTTTGGTATAGGTGGTGGCTCAATAATGGTCCCGGTGATGATTCTTTTATTTGGATTACCCGTGCATATAGCCACAGCGACATCAATGTTTATGATATTATTCATTAGTATTATTAGTGCAAGCACGCACATTGCTTTAGGCCATGTTGCTTGGGAGTATGTATTCTTTTTTATTCCCGGTGCATGGATAGGCGGTACAATTGGTGCTAAAATAAATCAGAAAATTAATGGTAATATACTTGAATGGTTTATAAGGATTATCTTAATTGTAATAGGAATTCGGCTTATTATTGATGGAATAATGTAAGGAGTATATAACATGCAGGAGAAACTTTATTTTTATTATACAAACGATTTACATAGTTACTTTGAAAATTGGTCCCGTGTTGCCGGATATCTGAAAGAAGAAAAGGAACGGAAAACAGCTGAAGGAAACTCATGCTGGTTAATCGATATAGGAGATCATGTAGATCGTGTAAATCCGATTGCAGAAGCCTTTATGGGGAAGGCAAATGTGAGCTTAATGAACGATGTAGGTTATGACCTAGCTACAATCGGCAATAATGAAGGCATAACTTTGACCCATGATGATTTGCACCATTTATATGATGATGCTAATTTTCAGGTAGTTTGTGCGAACATGCAAAGTCTTACTGGCACTGAACCAAATTGGCTGCAGCCAACTGTAGAAATTAAGTCAGTTAATGGTGTTCGGATTGGTATTATTGGATTGACTGCTCCATTTAATGCATTTTATGAGCTGCTTGATTGGCATATATCTATACCTCTTCAAGCATTGGAAGAGCATATAACAAAATTAAAAGAATCTACTGATGTCATCATTTTGTTATCTCATCTTGGCATTACGGAAGATCAGGAAATTGCACGCAGGTTCGATGATATTGATATTATTATTGGTGGTCATACACATCATTTACTGCGTACTGGAGAAATGATTAACAATACAATCATAACTGCTGCTGGTAAACATTGTACATTTGTTGGTGAAGTTATCTTAACATGGGATCATTCACTTCAAAAACTGGTAAAAAAGGAAGCATATACAAAAGATACAACACATATGGCGAAGGATCTACACACGGAACAGACCTTAATTGAACTGACAGAGAAAGCTGATAAAATCCTTGGTGAAACAGTGGTTCATCTTGATAACCCAGTTGAAATAAAGTGGTTCAGACATACACATGTGATGCAAAAACTAACTGACACATTACGTGAATGGACTAAAGCGGATGTTGCGATGCTAAATGCAGGTGTGCTGCTAGACCAATTGCCAGCCGGTAACATTACCTACAAGGATATTCATCGGATATGCCCACATCCGATAAATCCGTGTGTTGTAGAATTAAAGGGAGATGAACTGCTTGAGGTAGTTCGGGCTTCCTTTACAAAAGAATTAACGGAGCTTAAATTGAAAGGATTCGGTTTCCGGGGTGAGGTAATTGGAAGAATGATCTATTCTGGTTTGAAAGTAGATACATTTTATCGGGAAGATGGACATGAATACGTTGAACAGGTTACCTGGAATGGTGAGGCCCTAGATCAAAATAAATCCTATACAGTTGCAACAGCAGATACGTTTACGTTTGGACGTTTACTGCCAGAAGTAGCTAAATCGGAAACAAAGAAATATTTTTTACCTGAATTTCTTCGTGATTTATTAGCACAGACGCTGCGAAATGATTTTGTGTGACAAATAACCTCCCCAGTGCATAAGATATTGTGTACATTATGAGGGAGGAATAAACGTTAAATGATTACTGTAAATCCTTTGGAAGTGAACGGTATGTTTTTTACTGCGATTACGGTAGAATTACCTAAAACAAATTTATTAATGATCTCCAATGAGGTAGGATACATCATGTGCGGCGCACTGGATGTAGATTTATTAAACAATGTGCTGGCGGATAGAAAAGTAATAGCGGGGCGTGCAGTAGGTGTCAAAACCATTGATGAATTATTAAATGCGCCACTGGAAAAGATTACCGATGCCTCAAAAGTATACGGATGGGAATCAGGGATGATAGGGAAAGAAGCACTAGACAAAATATCATAACGACATGTCTTCCAAAGTGGAAGGCATTTTATTTATGAAGTTAAACAAGCATAAATCCTTTCTTACTGCATAAGTGCAACTAAGGCATTCGCCTAAAGGCTTGGCAAATGCCAAGTTTTCTAAACTTTTTATAGCATTTTTAGATATTATTTGATATTATTTTAATGGATGTTTGTCGAATTAAAACGAAAAATGTCGGACAAGGTGAAGTAGGGAGCACATTATGAGACTTGTAAGTACGAAATCTATTCAACCTGGCACCACTCTTGCACAAACCATATATAATGATAATGGTCAGGTATTAATACAAAAAGGTCTAGGTTTAACAGAGAGAGTTATCAGGCGACTTATTAACCTAGGTATAACATATGTTTACATAAAAGATGAATTAACAGATGATATTCATATTGAATCTCCAATTTCAGAAAAACTACGGATGGAGGCATCCAATACTATAAAAGAAACTTTCTCTAAAATGAGACAGGATGGATATATGAATAACTCACATATATTGAATAAACAAGGAAAAAAACTGACAGATATAGTTCAGCAGATTATGGAAGAGATACAAAACAATTCAGATACTGTATCATTACTTGCTGATATCTTTGTGACAGATGATTATATTTTTCAGCATTCCATAAATGTAACTATTTACTCGATTGCAATAGGGATTGAATTAGGTCTGTCCAAAAAAGAGTTATCCGAAATTGGTACTGGTGCAATGCTGCATGATGTTGGTAAAGTATTTATCGATCAGGATATATTGCAGAAACCTGACAAGCTTGATAGTGATGAATTTGAAATTATTAAAAGCCATACACAGCTAGGATACGATTTTTTAAGAAAGCAACTTGATCTACCATTATTAGTAGCCCATTGCGCATACCAACATCATGAACGTTTGGATGGATCAGGCTATCCGCGTGGTATTGAGGGAGACCAATTGCATAAGTATGCTAAACTTATCGGTGTCGCTGACGTTTTCGATGCTGTTACAAGTAATCGAGTATATCGGGATGCGAAGCTGCCGCACGAAGGCTTAGAAGTGTTATATGCTGGTGCAATAAAGTTATTTGATAAAGAGATAGTTGAAGCATTTAAGAAAAGTGTAGCTGTATATCCGAATGGACTGACTGTTAAATTAAGTGATGGCAGAAATGGTATTGTTGCGCAGCAGAATAACCATCTATGTGATCGCCCTATTATTCGAGTCTTTAAGGAAAATGGCATGGAAGTTGAACCATATGAAATTGATTTAGCAATAATACTTAATGTGACAATTACGTCGTGTAATCTGGAATCATAATTGCAAAATATTGAATTCTAACCTCCTTTAAACAAGCATAAGTTGTTTTATAAGGGGGTTTTTATGTTGAGGCAGCCCATCATCAGGAGGAAAAGGAATCCACGGACACCACCTCCCGTGAAAAATATTTTTGTAATTACTTTGATATTATTTGTTTTCATGACATCGATTAGTATATGGGTAATAGATAAAGGGATTAAACCAACTTTGATGAGAATAGCCGAGGTAAAAACAACCGAATTTGCTACCCGAGCTATAAATACTGCTGTACGGTTTGCAGAAAATTATAATTTTGAAGACCTTATTTCAATGACTGAGGATAATGAAGGGAATATAACTACATATGGCTGGAATTCAGCAGTAGTTAGTGAAATAAATAGGGTGTCAACAGATCGTGTAGAAGAGTTCTTTATTAGTATGAATGAAGGAAGGCAGCCAAGATATGAGGAATCATTGAATGATCCTATCGAGTATGATGGCGGTGCAGAAAATCTTCCAAAAAAAGATCCGACCGTAGTGGAGATACCCCTTGGTCAGGCTACTGGTAATTCTGTACTTGCCAATTTGGGGCCGAAAATACCTGTTAATCTGGAACTTGTTGGTAATGTACAAACGGATGTTGTCCGTGATATAAAAGACCTTGGAATAAATGGCGCGTTAGTAACAATTTATATTATTGTAGAGGCAGACGTACAAATAGTTATCCCATTCACTACTGACCTTACAAGAGTTTCAACAAAAATTTATATTGATTCAAGAGTTGTTATGGGTGATGTACCAGAATTTTTCAGTGGTAGTGGCGATGGAGATCCATCAATTTCCATAGATAAGGACTCATTGCTAGAAGATGAATAATTTGCTATAATGTGTTAAGAAAATTTAATATGGCTAACCTTATCAGATCGGTGAGGTAGAGGTGCAGAAAACATGAGTAGTCAGTTGGAGGTTGACCATCAATGAAGGCTGATGAAAGGGTTTTTTGCCGAAGTGTAATGATAGTCAAGTCATTATTGCTGGTATGTTTTTGAATAAAAGATATACTGCCATGCTAATACTTAGTGCATGGAGAACTACTGATCGAAATGGAGGATAACGTATACTGTATAAGCAATGGTAGGTTATTTTCTATCATTGCTTTTTTGTGTCTTTTTTTTACTTTAGGCTGTTTTCTAAAAGACTGTTGTTTTATCAAAGCAATGAAATCATTACGTAGTTGATATAGACTGCGACACAATGTTGAAAAACTCCACTCCGGAAATACACTACGCTTTCCGCGGGCGGCTGTCGAGCCTCCTCGTGCTGCGCACTGCGTGGTCAGGGAGCCGCATTAAATACTACAAGACCGGTTACCCTTAGTCTGTGTCGTAGTTTATATCAACTGTGAAGATTAAAAAGCAACAAAAGCTATGTAAATAGCCTTACCTTTAGAAGATATAACAGTATAACGAGGGCTTTCACTAGTAATTTCTGGTGATAAGCTAATATACTCACATCGAATCTCTTTCATCATGCACTTCATCAAAGAAATGGAGGAAAGAACATGGAAGGAACAATTTTTTCAATAATTCCAGCAGTTATTATGTTAGTACTTGTATTACTAACGAGAAAGGTATTGCTGTCTTTAGGGGCAGGAATAATTGTCGGAGCTTTATTTATTCATGATTTTGCAGTAGTCGATTCTATTCAGGAAATAGGTATAATTTTTTATAATATTTTTATTTCGGATGGATCGATTAACATTGGTAATATTTACTTATTGAGCTTTTTATTGCTTCTAGGGATGCTGACAGCGTTTTTGACAGCGTCAGGAGGAAGCAGAGCCTTTGGAGACTGGATGATTAATAGGGTTAGGACACGTAATGGTGCTCAAGTAATGACAGCAATTATGGGGCTAATTATTTTTATAGATGATTACTTTAATAGTCTGGCTGTAGGGCAAATTGCGAGACCATTAACAGACCGGCATAAAATTTCTCGGGCAAAGCTTGCATACTTTATTGATTCGACATCAGCACCGGTGACCGTAATTTCACCAATATCAAGCTGGGGAGCTTATATTATTGGTATTATTGGAGGGCTGCTTGCCACAAACGAAATAACCAATATTCAACCCCTTGAAGCATTTATTACAATGATCCCACTTAACTTTTATGCGTTTACCGCAATATTGCTCGTCTTTTTAGTTGCATTTCTTAAAATGGATATAGGAGCAATGCGTAAACATGAAGATCGGGCTAAAACGGAAGGGAAGTTGCTTAAACCCGGTGAAAGTAATGTACCGGGAGATCTTAGTGATGCTTTCGAACCACATCAACAGGGAAGAATTTACCATTTATTAGTTCCGATTGGTGTTTTAATTGTGGCTACTGTTACGGCAATGGTTTTAACAGGTATGAATGCAAGTGGAGCTAAGGTTACGATTATAACAACTTTTGCAAATACGAATGTTAACCTTTCATTATTTTTGGGAGGAATTGCGTCAGTATTAACCGCCTTAGTATTCCATCTCCAGCAAGGACAACCAAAAGCTAATTGGGAAAAAATTCTGTTCGAGGGTATCAAAACAATGCTTCCTGCCATTTATATATTGCTGCTTGCCTGGATGATTGGTTCTGTAATTGGGACCCTTGAAACAGGTCAATATCTAGCACAGATTGTTAGCGATGCTTCAATCAGTTCAGCATTTTTGCCACTGTTGTTCTTTATTATTGCAGGCCTGATGGCATTAGCAACAGGTACATCGTGGGGAACATTTGGGATTATGCTGCCAATTGCAGCGGAAGTAGCAGTTATAACAGACGTTTCAATGTTGCTTCCAGCTCTATCTGCTGTATTGGCAGGGTCTGTCTTTGGTGATCACTGTACACCAATATCAGATACAACCATATTATCATCCACAGGTGCAGGCAGTAACCATATTGATCACGTTTTGACACAGCTTCCATATGCTCTTATCGCAGCATTTGCTTCAGCAATTGGTTTCTTAATAATTGGTATAACCAATCAAGTAGTTTTTGCTCTGTTAGCTGCATTAATTGTAGTAGTTTTGGTTGGATTCGTTATTCAGTTTTTCAACAAAACAAAATAGAAAATCCAGGAAAAATAGGTCATTATGATAAGTATAAATAACTTTCGTGATGGCCTATTTCTTCATATTTATAGAGAATTTTATTTAACGAAAATAAAGTGAATACAGAAAATTTCAATATTACTTTGACATAGTCAAAAAGTACCGTTATAATACAAACATCAATATCAGAATAAAATAAAGATTGTAAACATTCCTTGTTACTCTCATACATATACTTAGGATGTAATAAGGAAGAAAAAGGGGAGGTCTTCAAATGGAAAATCGTTCTCAATGGGGGACAAGAGCAGGTTTTATCTTTGCTGCTGTTGGATCCGCAATTGGTCTGGGTAATATATGGCGATTCCCAGCAACAGCGTATGAAAGTGGTGGTGGTGCGTTTTTTATTCCATACCTAATTGCATTATTAACAGCAGGTATTCCAATTTTAATTATGGAATTTACTATGGGTCACAAATACCGTGGGTCTGCACCGTTAACCTATAAGAAAATGAGTAAAGGATCAGAATTTATTGGTTGGTGGGCAGTATTAGTTGCCTTCGTCATATCGACCTATTACTCTGTTATTATTGCCTGGGCAATATCTTATTCAATATTCTCATTTAATTTGAATTGGGGTTCAGACACAGAGGCATTCTTATTTACCGATTATTTGAACTTAACTGTTGACCCTGGTCAGACAGGCAGTTTTGTTCCAGGAGTGCTAATTCCTTTAATCATTGTTTGGGCAGTTGTACTAGGTATCCTGTTCAAGGGTGTTAAAAAGGGTATTGAAACTGCAAACCGGATTTTTATACCAGCATTGGTAATTATTTTTCTTATTATTGTAATCCGTGCAATTACTTTACCTGGAGCAATTGATGGTCTTGAGGCATTCTTTGCACCTGATTTTAGTAAAATTGGGAATCCTGATGTTTGGGTAGCTGCTTACGGGCAAATATTCTTCAGTTTATCTATTGCATTCGCGATTATGATCACGTACTCAAGTTATTTACCGAAGAAAACTGATTTAACAAATAATGCTTTCATTGTTGGTTTCGGAAACTCTAGTTTTGAATTACTTGCTGGTATTGGAGTATTTGGAATCTTAGGTTTTATGGCGAATCAACAAGGAGTACCAGTAGATGAAGTTGTTTCTGGTGGGGTTGGATTGGCTTTTGTCGTATTCCCGGCAATCATAAATGAATTCCCTGCACTAAATGAACTATTCGGATTCCTGTTCTTCGCTTCACTGGTGCTTGCCGGCTTATCGTCACTTATGTCAATTACTGAGACTTACGTCGCTGGTTTGGTGGATAAATTCAAAATATCACGTTCAAAGGCAGTATTATTCGGTGGCGGAACTGCCGCAGTTATCTCATTATTATTTGCAACACAGGGCGGGTTAAGCTTCCTGGATGCTGCTGATTACTTTATTAACCAGTTTGGTGTAGCTTTCGTTGGTCTTGTTGAAGTAGTAGTAATAGCGTGGTTCTTGCGTAAACTAGGAGATTTCAAGGAACATGCAAATGAAATTTCAGATATTAAGCTTGGCTGGTGGTGGACACTAAGTTTAAGTGTTATTACACCATTAGTGCTAGGATATACAATGTACGGCTTGTTTAAGCAGAATCTGCTGAAACTATTTGAAACGGAATCTGGTAACTATGGAAACTATTCAGATACGTTTATCTTGTTTGGAGGATGGTTCGTTGCTGCTGGTGCATTGGTAATAGGTGTCCTGTTAGCATTAACGAAATGGAAATCATCAGAAGCTGCAGAAGAAGAATCAAAGAAAACTGGGGAGGGGTAACTAAATGAGTGGTGGAGCAATATTCGTTATGATCCTTGGTATGGTAATTATTTGGGGAGGATTAGCAGCTAGTATCACAAACGCTGTGAAGAAATCCAAACAATAAGTATATAAATTTATTAAGAGCCTGTACCTTTTTAGGTAGAGGCTCTTTTTTATGCAGTTAAGAAAATATAAATCCTTTCTTACTGCTCAAGTGAAACTTAGGATTGGGGATAAGCCAAGTTTTCTAATCTTACAACTTATCTTAGTCTTTATCTTTCGCCATTTTTTCCCATTTACGTAAGTATGGATATGGATCAAATGACCACTCGCTATGTCCATTATCTTTATACATTCCGTAGTGCAAATGTGGTGGGAATTTACCTGAGGTTCCAGGTGGGCCATATCCAGTCGATCCAACACTTCCAAGAACATCTCCAGGTTGCACTACCTGTCCTACCTTAATATCATCCTCATAACCGCTTAAATGACCATAGTAGTGATAAATATTATATATATCACGAATCCCGATTCTCCACCCACCATATAGATTCCAACCTTTTAATTCGACAACTCCGTATGTGGTGGATTTAACAGGGGTTCCGTATCCAGCAAAAATATCAGTGCCTTCGTGGATTCGTAAGCCACCAAAACCCCGTCTGTTTCCCCATGTACTTCGGTAACTGTAGTTGTGGTTTAATGAAACAGGGAAATCACGGTCTGTCAGGTTAATACTCTTGAATTTTCGAAATACTTTAGCTGTATTCATGATAGTTTTAACAGTAAGGTCTCGTTTATAGTAATTCCAAAGAGCAATTTTCACTTCATCTTTAGCTGGTCCGTATTCCAAAATTATATTAGCCATTGTAAAGAGAACGTCCTCAGACTGTTTTGGATCAGCTTTATTATCGCCATTTCCATCTTTTCCATCACCGTGAAAAAATTGTATAATATCTTCATCCTGAATCAAGGAACTATTTCCAAGACCATACCAGAGTTCATTTGGGATTGTTATTGATACTACCTTTTCATCGGCTTCGTCTTTCTTGCTGTTTCGTTCATATTGATCAATTGCTGCTATATAATACCAGGGTACTTGTGTTAACGCCTCGGTTTTTTTGTATAATGCCATACGTTCATCGTATAACTGCTCTTTCGCCAGTACCTCTTGTCCTCCATAATATAATCCAATAATTAAAATTGGAACTAGTAGCGTATAAAGTTTTACTGACATAGACGGTTCACCTCCTTAGTTCTCCACTATAGAGATCAGTAGTTGTTTATTCTTCCATACCCTGTGGTGATTTCTTCATTTCATTAATTATCCGGTTGATCGTATTGTCATAATCATTTTCCTGAACACTTGAATTATGGAGACTTTGAATATCCTGCATCAGTAACTCATTATCAGATACATAAACCTCGAAGTACCCAGGCATTGCAGAAACAGCTGATTTTTTAGCCATATCCGCAGCTTTGGTGGAATCCATTCCCTCATTTTTAGAATACGCGATAAGAACTTCTTCATCAGTAACTAAAGTAGCGACTTCTTCAAATCCATCATTACGCAATATGATCCGAGTAATCATATTGGCCATTTTTGTTCGATCGATGGTGACAGAATTATACTTTTCAGGATCACTGTTCAATTGATCTTTCGTGTATCGAACATACCCTAATTTGTTATCTCCAGCAGGGTTGTCTGGTTGGTTTTCCTGAGAAGGATCAAGCTCATCCACTATTTGCTGTTGTTCATCTTCTGTTGCATTGTCTGTATTTGCACATCCGGCAAGTGTGACAGTTACAATTAATAATGATAGAAAAAGTGTCTTGTTCATAATTTTCCTCCTAATGTAATTTCACATGACCTTAGTTTGTTGTATTGTGATGAATTCATTCATTAAATTATTGTGAAAATTGGTGGTTGTTAATTGCTTTGATGTGATAAACTATAATCAGCACAAGAGGGGTGACTTAATTGATTGAAATTCAAGGAAAAAAATACGAAATTATAGAAAATATAAAAGATGCTTACCAAGAGGAAAAATTTAATGAACGATTTTCTGACATATTATCAAAATACGACTTTATTGTTGGGGACTGGGGATATGAGCAACTCCGACTTAAGGGCTTTTATGATGACCAAAACTCAAAAGCAGCATTTGATACAAAAATAAGTACGTTGGATGACTATTTGTACGAGTATTGTAATTTTGGCTGTGCTTATTTTATTATAAAAAAAATTGATTAAGAAAAGCAGTAGTTCTCTTTGAACTACTGCTTTTCTTCTTCTGGGTGAACATCGCCTGGTTCATCATGAATAGGATGCGCACCAGACGCTTGTCTTGGCAAATCATCATGGCGCTCTTTATCAGGATAAACAAACGCACTTTGACGGCGTTGACCCTTTTCCCAGGGTGTCGACTTACTAAAAACTGGTTCCTCATCATTAATAGCCGATCCAAAAGGTCCTTCAGGAAACTCTTCAGGTATTAAGTTATTCTGACTATTTACATTTGAAAAATTACTATACTTCTTCTTATCTCTTTTTGACACGCAACATCATCCTTTCTTTATTAATTTCTACAACTAGCACAAAAATATCATGTTAATTTCATCCAATATAAATAGTTAATTTCGACTATGAAAATATTTTGAATTTAAGATAAAGGACAATTATTTAATAATTTGAAAAAATAAATAATAGTACCTAATTAATTAACATTTATTTACATTTAATTGATTTTTTTAGGTAATTATACTTATTATTCGTTTAATCGTTTATTTAATGTTGGAAATTTTTACTAATTTTGTAGGCATTAATTACTCAGTAGTAACGCTTATTATTTGTAACAATATTGACACAATTGGTATTTATGTAATGATGTATTGTATATATTACTTATGTTTAATCGTATATATTGAAGAGAGAAAGAGGGTCAATAAATGCTTGAATCGAAACGGAAGGCAATTATATTTTTTCTGATCGCACTTGTATTAGCATTAGTTTCTGGATTTCTTGTATTAAAAAAAGTTCAAGCCTTAAACAGTAACCTTGGAACCATTGTGGAGGTTTATGTTGCTAACAACGATATTCCTTCAAGATCAATGATTAAGCCAGAAGATATTACTACAGACGAGATACCAAAGAAATATTTACGTGATGAACATATTACGAATATTGAATCATTGAAAAATATAGTGTCAGTTGTACCACTGTCATCTGGAGAAATTATTACTAAAAGTATATTGAAAAAAACTTCAACAATCACGGAAACAGATAATCGGTTGATAACATTGTTGAATTCTTCCGAAAAGATTTTTTTTGACCAAGAGTTATTTGCGCTGGATCGTGTGGATATTATCATTTCAAACAGCTTTGGAGAAGAGCCGCTAACTGAGGTTTTCATGAAAGACGTAAAAGTTGCCAGGGTGGCGACCCAAAAAAAGGAATTTTCTGGCGTGCAGTTAGAGATTCCTTTTGAAAAGGTACCGGAACTCATACATATGCAAAATTATGCCGATAGCCTAAGAATTGTGAAATCAAATGTTGGCCAAATGCAAAAGCAAGCAGATAAAGAAGAAGCTGAGGCTGAAAACAAACAAGTAATAGAGGAAGTACCGGAGAAGGATAAAGAAAAGAAAGCAAATGCAGAAAAAGAAAAAAAGGATAATAAAGAATAAGAAAAGAATAGTGTATTTATTTCAGTATTTGGAGGAAGAGGATGGCTAAAGTAAATGATATTTATGTTATTGGAAAGAATGAAGAATTGATTTCGGCTTTAGGTGAACATATAAATGAATCATTTCAGGTGCATTTTATAACTGCTACAGATTTAAAAAAATACAATGCACAAATTGTCATTTTGTTAAATAGTAATAATTCAGCCGTCGATGATGCACAGGTTGTGTTATCAGACTCTCCTAATGCATCCATCATATGTTTAAATGATGAAGAGGATTTTGAATTGCTGCGAGGATTAATAAGGCTGGGCATTTCTGATTATTATGTGTTTCCCGGTGAGGAGTTGATATTTCAAGAACATCTTGAAATATTAGCAAGAGAAGTGAAACAACGAATTGAAAAGGCTGATGAAACTGAGAGCTTCAAACGCGGTGGAGGTAAGATATTTGCCTTTTATAGCGGAAGCGGGGGAACAGGAAAGTCACTATTAAGTACTACATTTGCGCAGACGTTAAAATTAGAGTCAACAGCAAAAGTATTATTTATCGACTTAAATTTACAATTTGGTGGTGCTGAGACATTTTTGGGCATAGACAGTAATCGATCAATAATCGACTTGCTTCCAGTAATTGATGAATTAAATGAACCACATTTGCGAAACATTGCTGAAAAGGAAGAACACTCCGACTTAAATGTGCTGGTAAGTCCAAGAGACGCCGAGATGGCCGAGAAAATCAATGATGAATTTATTATAAAACTTTTACGAGCCAGTAAACGTAGCTATGATTTTATTATTGTTGATTTACCCAATTGGATTGATGAGAGGGTTTTTACCGTTTTGGAAGAGGCATACCGAATCTATTATGTAATGGATATTGATACAGTAGCTATTAGGGTCTTAAAAGGTGTTGAAAATCTGTTTCATAGATTAGGAATTATAACAGATGATCGACTTGAACTTGTAATGAACTTTAAAGGTAAAGATAAGGAATTGACGAAGAAAGATATGGACCGTTTTGTATCCTACACAATTGCTGCAGAAATTAGAAAGGATATTAAAAATGTTCAGTCATATATTAATCAAGGTGAAACACTGCGTAAGGAGGCACAAGAGAAGAAATTGACTCCTGTTGCTAAAGATATACATAAATGGGTAAATTCGATGTTGAAATAATAAACAAGTGAGGTGGTATCATGTCTCTTTTTCAAAATAAAGGAGAAGCCAATGCACGTAATGATATTGATGCTAGCTTTGTCGCCAATTCCGGATATATAGATGAATTGGTAGAACACTATAAAACCAGACTTTTAACTGAAGTTAACCTGGAACAAATTACTAGTTTAAAAGAGTCAGACAAACGTTTGAAAATTGAACGATATGTTAGTCAGTTTATGGCTGAGGAAAAAGTAGTCATACCAAGACAGGATAAAGAAAAACTTCTTTCCAATCTTATTGATGAAAGTATTGGATTCGGACCGTTGGAACCCCTTTTAAAGGATGATTCCATTACCGAAATTCTGGTAAATAGCCCAAGAGAAGTTTATGTTGAACGAAACGGTAGACTTGATCGGACGAACGTTTCTTTTAAGGATGAATCCCATGTGCGTCACATTGTTGACCGGGTTGTTGCCCCACTTGGTCGAAGAATTGATGAAAGCTCTCCAATGGTTGATGCTAGATTGCCTGATGGTAGTCGTGTGAACGCAATAATTTCACCAATTAGCCTAGCGGGTACGATAATATCCATTCGTAAGTTCAGAAAAACCCCATTTACTATGGATGATCTAGAAACATACAACACGTTCACAAATAAAATGTCTATCTTCTTGAAGGTATTAGTAGAAACGAAATTAAATGTATTAATCTCTGGTGGAACAGGAAGTGGTAAAACTACTTTGCTAAATGCTTTGGCAAAATCAATTCCACATGGTGAAAGGGTAATAACAATTGAAGATTCTGCAGAACTTAAACTTGACAGATCCAATGTTGTTGGAATGGAATCCCGCCCCCCAAACGTTGAAGGCAGTGGAGAAATAACCATTCGGAACTTGGTCAAAAACTCGTTACGGATGAGGCCCGACCGGATTATTGTTGGAGAGGTTCGTGGAGCAGAGGCATTTGACATGCTCCAAGCAATGAATACTGGTCACGAAGGATCGTTAACAACTGTTCACTCAAACACTCCAATAGATGCAATTAATCGTGTAGAAGGGATGGTAGTTATGGCAGGAATGGATTTACCTACACATATCATTCGCGATTATATTGTCGGAGCATTGGATTATATCGTCCAGGTTCAACGCTTAACTGACGGAACTCGTAAGATCACGAACATATCAGAACTTGAAAAAATAGAAGGTAACAAAATAGAAGTAAGGGACATATTCAGATTTCAACGAACAGGTGTAGACAGTGATGGAAATATAAGGGGTGATTATACACCAACAGGGATAATCCCAAAATGTTTACCACATCTTAAGATCTTTGGAATAGAATTGGAGAGGGATTTCTTCACCCCAAAGGAGGAAGTGGACTATGAACATAGCGGTGTCTATACTTTATAGTTTAGCAGTTTTGTCACTTTTACTGTTTGTGTATTTTTACTTAGGTTATCGCTCCCAAAAGAAAGAATGGAAACAAATAGTAAGACAGTGGTACCCAGAAGAAGAGCGGAAAAGCTTTATTAGTAAATGGGGGGATCGTTTTGATGAACAGGAATCCTCTCAAGCATTACGGAATAAACTGCAAAATGCAAATTTGAAATTGTTGCCTTCGGAGTATTTAGGAATATTGGTTGCTGGCTATATCACATTACTTGTAATGTTTTTTTCCATATTCGGGATGCCATTCCACGTAGCAATGTTACTGCCAATACTATTACTTCTAGTAGCAAATTACTTACTATTTTATTTTAGAAAAAATAATTATGAAAAACGATTTAATGAACAACTTGGGGAAATTTGCAGGATTCTTGGAAATGCTGCACGGTCCGGGTTAACAATCAATCAGGGGATTGACATAGCAGCAAGAGAAATTGTAGCACCAGCGGGAGATGAATTCAAACGCATCTCCAATGAGCTGAAGCTGGGTGTCACGATGGAAGCTGCATTTCTTTCCGTACAAAAGAGAAATAAGTCACGTGAATTTAATCTGTTTATTGCAACACTTCTAATACAAAAGCAAACCGGTGGGAACTTAGCATTAACGCTTGACACAATGGCAGATACATTTGAAGAAAGAAAAGTATTAGATCAAGTAATCAAGACAATGACCTCGGAAGAAAAATATATTTCGTTTATTGTTCCTGCACTGCCTGTATTCTTGTTGCTTGTTATGAATAATGTGATTGATGGCTTTATTGATCCATTGTTTTCCGGATTTGGATTAATAATATTAATAATATTTATAGTATCAATTGTTTTATCATTTTTCCTGATACGAAAAATTACGAATATAAAGGTGTAGTATATGGATGCATTAATAATATTATCAATCATAGCTTTTTGGTTCTGTTGCCTTATCGGGATGAAACATTTCTGGTCTTTCATTCAGGAAAAACGTGTTGCATTAGACCATATTTCTGAGGTAACGCATGTTGATCCATTTGAAAAAAAGGTGAAGAAAAAAAACAGAAGAGCAGAGATTTTCAGTCGAGTTACAAATTCTGCAGATGACTTTGCTGATTTAGGTCAGCGTATTAACTTTTTTAGTGAAAACCATATGGTGAAAGAATGGCTGAGAAGGTCCGGTAATCCATTACAGTTAACTGTTGCCCGTTTCCAAGGCTTGAAAATATTTTTATTTATTGCAGGTTTTTTTACCGGCATATTAGCAATGATTATTGGGCTGCCATTCTCGCAATATATGATTATATTTAACCCAGTTATTGGTTACTTTATACCTATAATTCTAGTAAGAAGGGAAGCAAAAAAGCGTCAACAACTAATCAGAATGGACTTACCTGACTTTATGGATACGGTAAGTACCAGCCTACAAGCAGGGGTTAGTTTAGACCATGCATTAAGGGAGGTGATTCGATATTTCGATGGTCCAATTCGAGAGGAATTTTCTCGATTTAATCAGGAAATTCATCTTGGTGTTCCTCGGGAGAAAGCATATCGTGAACTATTACAGCGGAATGACAATGAGGAATTCCAATCATTAATCAAAGCATTAATACAAGGGATGGACCTAGGAATACCGATAGCTAAGACGTTTAAGATACAAGCGGATGACTTGAGGCAAATACGACAGGAACAAGTGAAGGAATTGGCAGCTAAAGCATCACCAAAAGTAACATTAGTGACCACATTTTTAATCGCACCCGTATCCATATTGATGATTGCTGGATTAATGATCATGAATATGTTAATGGGTGAAAATAGTATTTTTAATTTATTTTAAAAAATCAGGAGGGATTTAAATGAACTTTATTCAAAAAATTTATGTAAAGGCAATGAACGGGTTTGAGACTTTAAAAAAGGATGAAAGAGGTTCACAGACGTTGGAATGGATTGGTATAGCGGCTGTAATAGTTATAATTGTTGGTGTTGTTTCACAGGCATTTAGTGGTGGAGATTTTGGGACTACACTCGTTCAAAAATTTAGTGATCTAATTAATAAAATTGGCAGCGGCGGTAGCTGAGGATATTAATAGATGATCAAAATATAATCGATAAGTAAGGGGACTTTAATTCATGTTAAAGAAGTTTTGCTATGTATTTTCAATCATCGCTGTCCTAATAGTTATTTCAGGTTGCAATGAAAATGAAGAAGAAAACCAAGCGTTGAATGAGGAAGAGAAAGCAACTGAGCAAGAAGAATCAATAACATCTGATAAAGAAAATACTGGCGATAATAATGATATGACATCACAAGATGATGCTAAAACAGATAACAATGATATTCTGGAACAGGTGAAGCCAATTCCAACGAACATATCTGGATTTATATCTCAACAGCCAGGAATGTTTGCCAATAAGAGTGTCTATGACAATGAAAAAGAAGTCAAAAAACAATTAAAAAAGTTACCGCCTATGAGTGAAAATGCATCTGAAAAAGAGTTGAAAAAATATTTAGCCTATATGTATTGGCTAGTTGCAGAGGATTTGCCGAATCCAAAAGATATGATTAAAAAATGGGAATTTTCTTCATTTGGAAATCCGGATTTACCTGACTCACGTTACCACTTTAAAGAAAATTATAATATCGAAGTTATTCTTGACTCGAGTGGAAGCATGGCTGCAGTTACTACCGTTGGCAAAACCCGTATGGAACTCGCAAAGGAAACTATAAATAACTTTCTTAAGAACATTCCTGAGAAAGCTAACGTATCGTTGCGAGTTTATGGTCATAAAGGGTCTGGTTCCGATGCAGATAAAGATATGTCATGTAGCGCAATTGAGCAGGTATACGGGTTCGCACCATATAATGCCAATAAAATTCAACAAGCTTTGAACAAATTTTCTCCTAAGGGCTGGACACCAATAGCTGCAGCACTCAAGCAATCCAAAGAAGCGCTGAAACAATTTGAAGCTAAGAATAATTCAAACTTAATTTATTTGGTTAGTGATGGTGTAAGCACTTGTGATGGAGACCCGGTAAAAGTTGCTAAATCCCTTTCCAATTCAAACGCGAAACCAGTTATTAATATAATTGGTTACCAGGCAGATGGAAAAGCACAGGAACAATTACAAAAAATGGCTGAAGCGTCAAATGGCGTTTATACAACTGCGAATGATCAAAATGAATTAGAAGAAGAATTCGACCGTGCGGAAGAAGTTTTAGAGTTGTGGAAGGAATGGAAAGAAGATGCATTGCAAGACTTAGATGCAATGAGTGTTAATAACGGTTTTGATATTATGGAACTATCCAACAATTGGCATTTTAGGTCCCTATCACAGGGAAATCATTTATTAGCTGCAATAAATTTGGCAGAAGAAGCGGGAATAGTAACTTTTGAACAAGAGCAAAAATTACAAAAAAGGGCTCATAAAGTAAATGATATGGTAAAACAATTGGATGGTGAAATCGAAGAAAACCTAAAGAACATAAGTACGGAAAATATAAAAAAGACTAAGAAATCTATCAACGAAAAGTTTAATAAACAAACTCAGAATTAACACCCAGTGTACATTTTAATAGAATAACGGGGTGATGGAAATTGGTAGATGGATAAAGAAACTATTAGTTTTGTTAACAATAATATTCATCGCCTTCTTTCCTGTAATTACCCCCACCGTCTATGCTGTGAGCTCATGGTCAGGAGACACGTGGGAGGGTAATACGTGGGAAGGTGATACATGGGAGGGTGATACCTGGGAAGGAAATTCTTGGGATGGCTCTGACCTGGAATGGAATGGCAGTACCTGGGATGGTAAGGGTACTGATGGATCAGTTACTGAAGGTTCTGACTGGCTGGGCTATGAATGGACCAGTATACCATGGTATATAGAAGGTTGGTCAGAGGACGGCTTCAACGGTGATGGAACCACAGGAAATCCCTGGTCAGAAGAGGGTTACAATGGTGGTGGCACCACGGGGAACCCCTGGTCAGAAGGCGGATTCAATGGTGACGGAACAAAAGGTGAGTCGTGGTCGGAAGATGGCTTCAATAGTGATGGAACAAAGGCTGATTCCTGGTCAGGAGAAGGAACCGATGGTAATGGCACATCAGGAGATCAACCTTTTTATGACACAGGTGCATACAAAGTAACCCATTATTTAACGAATGATGTATTAAACTCTTCTGCCAATTTTATTAATAATGGGTTAGACAAAAAATCTGGTCTTGATGGTGCTCCTTTCCGGCCAGGAAAGTTTACTTCCAACTTTTTGCTTAACAGCACGAAATTAGTATTGGGAAACAATGACATAGTAAATGCCGCCGATGCGGGATTTAAGGCATATGATTCGTATGATTCCGTGAAAGCCATTCAGGGTATGGCGAAGAACTTTGGAGACATCCAAAATAATTCTAGTGGAAGAGATGTTCTTTCGAATAATTCTAAAATTAACAAGTATAAAGTATTATTTAAGGACTCTAGCTCTAAATTACTTAAAAACACCGACATATCAGCTATTAAAGGTACATGGAAAAGTATGGGGGCATTGTCTAAATTTAATGCTGGTTTATCAGCTGTGAATACGTTTGTTTCTGCTTATAAAACTGGGGATAGTATTGCGGACTTCGCGTCTTTAAATGACAGTGCGTCAGGAACAGATAAAGTTTCTGCAGGGGCAGATATTGGTGCAGACATAGGGGAAACTCTTATGAGTGCTGGAGGAGTGGCCCTAGCGATACCAGGTGGCCAGGCAATAGGGGCAGGAATAATGGCCGCTGGTGCTGGACTCTATGCTGTGTCAAAAGGGGTTAAACTTGTTGCAAAAAACTGGGATAAAGTTACAAAGGCTGCAGATGCGGTTAAAGATACAGCGAAGAAAGCTTGGGATACTGTGACTGGATGGTTTTAATAAAAGAATAGAGTAATTACTCTATTCTTTTATTAAAAATCAGTTATTCATTAATTATATTATTTAAGCGAGGGGTTAATAATGGAAGTTAATAAAGAAAAACTTATAAAATGGGCAAAAAAAAACAAGAAAATGTTTGAGAATGAGAATGTAAACGGTCAGGCATATAAGACAAATAATATATTGTTTTATTATGTTTTCTACACAAAAAAATGGGGCTCTGAGCAAAAAGGCTTTTCAATAATATCACCTAACAAATTCAATAAAGATGAAGCTATTAATGCACTAAATGCTCATACGTATTATGCGTTAACTGCGAACAATATAGAGGATTATGGTAGTTTTAGGGCAGGTCTAAACTTTCAACTCCACAGTAAAATGAAAGAATACTTAAAGTCAATATTAGATGATGGCGTTTTAGATAACGAGAAACAAATAAATTATCAACGTGCTTACGGTATTATGGATTCAATGTTAAAGCTTCAAGATGAACTGATTGAATTATGGGAGGAGTCAAAACAACTTCTCGATTGTATTAAAGAGAACGGATACTTTACGGATGAGGAAATAGAAAGATTAAAAAAGCTTATTCCCTCCTTTAACCTAATACAATACAAACAATTAAAACCAAGGTATGATTTTCGTAAGGATTTTGATGTTATTTACGAAAACCGTAATAATCTAAAAAAATATGGATCACTCATTCAAAATAGAATGTTAAATGAAATGAGAAGTGAAGTTTCGGAAGTTGGGTTAGAAAGGTCGCTCAATGAATTGACCAAAAACATTGTGGTGGGAAATGATTATGACTCGGACAATGCACTTTATGATAAGTGGTATAATGCTCTAATTCGGGATATAGATGCCCGCATTGAACAGGATATAAAGCTATTACGTTATCCTTGAGAAGAATAGATATTAAAGATTCGATACTTACATATCATTGTTATAAGTTAGAAGGAGATAACTATGGAAAACCCATTAAAATATACATGGCAACTATATACAGGCAAGTTTGAGAAAATGTTTATGTTGATGATAACAACTACATTCCCATTATTGCTGCTTCATTCCTTCGTAACCAATTATATTTATGCGATAACACCAAGCTATTTGGTGAATTATTCTTATGCGGATATATATTATGGTTTTTTAACTGTACTGTTTTTTTTATATGCTCAGATACCATATATCCGTTATGTGTATAACGAATATGTCGGAAAAGAAGATAGTCTGAAAGATGCATTATATCAATTTCTGGCCAATGGGTTTACCGTATTTATATTTGCTTGTTTGCTATCTTTTTTCTCAACAATAGGATTTATGTTGTTTTTAATTCCTGGATTGATCTTGTTATCTATATTCTTTCCAGTTACATACCTAAGCATGTTTGACGAAAAGTCTACTTGGAAGTCTTTGAAGGAAGGAATGAGGATTGGTAAAAAGCATTTATTTAAAACCATGGTACTTATTTTATTCACTGGATTGTTGGAAGCTGTAATAGGTGTGACGCTATCCGCACAAATATTTAATATTACATCCTCCTATTCCGCTCAAATCATATCGCAAATAGCCTTAAATATAATAGTTTTTCCTTTTGTAATAGTCTATCTAACTTCACTTATTATTAAATGGCGTGAATCGGAGGATGTACTAGAGGTAGACAGTAAGGATACCACTGGATTGCAGGGATAATATTATCTGCAATAATATTTCCAGGTTAGGAGAGAACCATGAATAATCCATTAAAATACACTTAGGAAACATATACACACAAATTTGAAAATTATAATTGCTGCAATCATTTAAGAGTATCAAAATGACTAACCCAGATAATATAAAAGTTGTAGCCAAAACCGATAGAATTCAAGCAAATACATATAAAGATAGTTTTAGGATATCACAAAATCATTTGCCGCTCAGATGACATTAAGTTTAGTATTCTCTCCATTTGTTATTATACTTCTATCATTTTGCATCATTAAATGGATTCTATGAAAAAGGACCTTTGACATCCAAAACTTTAGGTTCGATCTATATACATATAGGTAGGAGAGTGTAAGATGATGAAACTGTGGAAGAAAAAATTCAGAGATGAGAATGGTTCAGCTACAATTGAATTTTTGGGTATTCTACCGTTAGCTTTACTGTTACTAATGATAATCTGGCAGTTTATCGTAGGAGTGAATGGTGTCCTAATCGCCCAGTCAGCAGCAAATGAGTATGCTACGGTCTATTCCGTTACTCAAAATTCGAATGAAGCACAACAAGCTGCTTCTGAAATTTTATCTTCCACAGGCAATTACTTACAGACGGTTTCTATTAATGGATCAAGTGAAGGTGGCAGGGATTTTTTGGCAAGTGTGAAGGTCAGAATTAACTTAGTTTTTTTACCTGAGGAACTTTTTGGTAATCAAATTCCTTCTATTCCATATTCTACAGCAGCACATGGTAGGGTGATTAAATGATGAAAAAAACCCTTCAAAATGAGGAAGGAATCATTGCACTGTTCGTTCTGGGAATGTTGGGCATTATTATGATTCTTTTAATATTGGTTGTGAATTTAGGGGGAGCTTTAGCTGTTAAAGAAAGTTCTGCAACAACTGTTCAGCAAGCGAGTCTTGCAGGTTCCAGTGTTTTGTACGAAGAGGTACGTCAAATTATCTATGATTATGAAGATGAAACATTGGAAGGAGCGTTGCAGGCCTTTTTTGAAGATATCGAGGAAAAAGTTGGTGTCAGAGCAGATGCTTTAACCTCAAACAGTTCCTATAATGGTTGGACAGCAAATGAAATACACATAGAAGCCTTTGATCAAGTTTTGAAGGATGAGTTGAACAGGTCTGTCGTACGAGAAAAGTTGGAGGACTTACTGCAGTATGAGAACATTGAGTCTAAGGTAATCGATGAAGTTAAAGAAACAATCCTGGAAAATGACGGTGTTCTGGAAGGAGCAAAACTGTATATCCGAGACCATAGAATTTATGTAAAAGCAGCGAATGATATGGAAGCCTTTTCCTATGACGGGTATATGGAAGGTATTAAAGAGAATATTTATCAGGAATCTGCAGGACCGAAAATTGATTTTATAAATGTGATATGGGATGGAAGGCGTACAGTGCCATTAGATTAATAACCATAATATTTATAACGTGAATGGGAGTTTTGTAATTGAAAATGAAAAAGATCTTTTTCATTACAGGTTTATTCATCATACTCTTGCTCACTGCATGTGCATCTGAGACAGCAAAAGAGTTAGTTGAATATCATAATAGCTATCTGAATAATGTAAACAGTAAAGGTCAAGAGTTAGATAAAATAATAAAAAAGTCATTAAATACTTCAACGCCGACAGAGGCATATCAGTTACAAAAAGAAAAGGCTATGCCTATTGTAAAAGAGGTTGAAGAATATATTAATTCGCAAGACCCTAAAACGGATATAGTGAAAGAATTGCATCAGATGCGTTTGGAACAATTTAAATTGTGGCATGAAGGGATTCAATTAAAGTTTCAAGCAGTAAAGAAAATGGGAAATCAGTCAGTTAGCCAACAGGAAACGAAGGATATCATTGAAGAGTCAAATAGAATATTAAAAGATGCGATGGAATTGGGTAAGAAAGCCGATAATAAATTCCTTGAATTGGCAGATGAACATGGTCTTGAATTAGAGGAATAAAAGTAATGTAATAATCATTTTTATATTATTTTTGCTAATTGAAAGGGGATGTCGTTTTTGTCTAAATCAGAAAAAAATTGGCGAAGGTTCTATATGATTATGATGATTTTTATTTATTGTTTCTATATACCTATAGAGACATTTGAGTGGTTATCCGGTTCAGGAGGCATTCCATATACAGCTCTTGTGTTAGGTTTTGCTATACCATTATTACGTAAAAATCATCTTAATACGAAAAAGAAGGGAAAGAGTCATCCTAAATTAGGGGAAAGTTAAACCTTGTTATAGTGATGCAACGTTAAAAGACATAACGATTCTATAAATACACCTTCAAGAAGTTTCTGCTGAGGGTGTATTATGTTTATTAAGGTGAAAATATGGGGGTATTCAAAGGGAGGTATTTTGAACAGTAAAGTATAAATTATGGAGGAAGATTTAAATTTCATTTTTTTCTATAGCTATTTTTATAAGTCTATGGATAATTATGGCGTTACAATGTGAGCCGTTACCAGATGGAGGATAAAAATTGGTATGAACCTATATAAAAAGTAAATTATTTTTAGATTAAAAAAGGGTGAGAGAAACTTGAAAATAAGTGAAGAAGAGACTGCAACTGATCAATTGGCTAGAAATGTTTATAAGAGTCCACTTATTCCTGGGATAGTTGGTATTGGAGTTGTAGCAATACCCCACTGGTCGACCATATATTTTCTAATATGGGGGTTAATAATAGCATTACTTGTCTTAAGAGTTTTTTTGGGGTATTTAAAGCAAAAACATCTTGATTACAGGTGGCATGCTTTGACAGGCATCTTTGTTTATGACACAACTGCATTCTTTTTCCTTATTCCGTTTTGGCGCGTAGTAGGTGAACCTTTATGGTTATTACTTGTTCTAATAGGTGTCTATGTTTTATGTCTAATACTTACACATCATTTTCGGTATGTTGTTGCGGAAGGAGTACTTTCAGCTAGATGGAGGAAAACACTATTCGGGAAAGTGTATTGGACTGTGGCCTTTCTCTTGGTTATCTTTACAGCAGGCGGATCCTATGGATTTTCAAGGTCGCTACAGGTTTTCCAAGGTTATAACACTGCCCTTTTTGTAACAACAGCATGCTTAATACCTTTTGGAATCTTATTTATTGTAGGTTTTCATGGGCTCTGGGTTCGTGTGGAGAATCCGGATTATGATCTGAATAGTGAAGAAAACCCTAATTAAAGTAAAGGATGATAGAGAAAAAGAACAGCATATTAAGAGAAAATATGGTAGTTAAAGTGAGTTGCTGTCTATATGTATGACTTTTCTATATAAAATAATCAGCACTGTCACTGTTAATTTTAATTCAATCTTGAAAAGAGTGATAACTATGAATTATGATGATCCATAGGTTAATAAAGAAGCTAAGAAGCATAAGAAAATTCTTGAATATTTTACGATTAAGCTGACAGGGAGAATACTAATCATTTAGCAATGCATGGGAAGTCTATACACGAAAGACATTTCTCTACACTGCTTTAATTACTGGGGCAATGTATTTGTTTGCTACGTATGTAGTTCTCTAATTTGTAACTAAGAATTATGTTATAAAGGCTTGATGATTAGCTGAGTTTTCTAATAACTGGCTTTAAACTATAAAAGGATGGTAGTGTAAACTAAACAATGCAAGCAAGAGTGCATACGACTCTCACTACTTACCTGTTTAGATTACGTTGCCTTATCTTACAATCCAATAGAAGCATTCCAATTCGTTGAGCAAACAGTGGTTATTAATTATAAAATCCCATCCAAGAACTCACGAATCTCATCTGCCTCCATTTGAGTCTCATGAAATATATGCTCAATTTCCCCCTTTTTGTAAAGGTCGTCTTTTCCAAGTAGAGCAAAACGGTTTTTCTGTAAATAAATGACGATATGTTTTTTTGGGTTCTCTTCATGTTGCATGAAGGCAAAGTCATAGCGTTGTAATTTCCCCATAAAGCTTATGTAGCGAACCTCTTTTGTTACTGTTTCATCTTTCAGGTAATCAAACTTATCTCCCATGTTATTTCACCTCGAACAATTTTAGTATTTTTTCGCAGTTAAGAAAGTATTAAATACTTTCTCACTGCATAAGTGCAACTAAGGCTTATCTATATTAAGGCTTGCACTCCAGAGTATAAGGGGTCCTATGAAAGCAAGATACGCTTTCATAAGAATCCCTTTAACGAATGCCAGGTTTACTAATACTATAACATGTATTGGTTATTCAATCATTTTAAATATGGTATAGTTGTATGTAGCAGTATTTTGGGAGGGTGAATTCATGTATTTTGTTGAACGAAAAAAAATTGAAGAGACACTTATATATATGGAAAAATTACTTAACGAAGTTTCCCGCCATAAGTATGAAACATTTATGGAAAAGTTATACTTGGAACGTACTGTACATATGGTAATTGAATCAATACTTGATGTTGGGAATATGATGATCGATGGGTTTATTATGCGTGACCCAGGAAGTTATGAAGACATCATCGATATTCTTGTAGATGAGAAAGTGATGCCTGAAAATGATGAGGCAGGCTTTAAGGAAGTAATTCAATTACGGAAAATCGTAGTAAAAGATTATATTGAAGTAGATCATGCGTTATTGGATCGAACAATTCAGGAAAATAAGGACAAGTTAAATCAGTTCAGTTCATACATCAGAAGTTACTTGGATAATGAGTTAGGCGTTGCAAATGCTTTTGCAAAAGAATAGTGAAGAGGTATTAGATAAATGAGAAGATATAAAGGATATTTAATCGATTTGGATGGTACGATGTATCGGGGTAATGAACGGATTGACCAAGCTGCTGATTTTGTTTCCAAGCTTGATCAATTTGGTATTCCGTATTTATTTTTGACGAATAATTCCTCTAGGACGCAGTTACAAATATCCGATAAATTACAAAGTATGGATATCCGTTCAACTCCAGAACATGTTTTTACATCGAGTATGGCTACAGCGAAATTTATTAAGCAAAAAAAGCATAATGCACGCTGTTTCGTGATTGGAGAAGAAGGACTGTATGATGCTTTACAGCGGGAAGGTCATATTGTTACAGATAAGGATTGTGATTTTGTCGTTATCGGGATTGATCATGAAATTAACTATGACAAGCTGTCTAAAGCATGTACTGCAGTTCGTGGGGGTGCTGCGTTCATTTCGACAAATAGTGATGTGGCAATTCCCACTGAAAGAGGCCTTGAGCCAGGAAATGGGGCTCTAACATCAGTTGTGACTGTTAGTACTGGTAAAGAGCCAATCTTTATCGGAAAACCTGAAGAGATTATCATGGAACAGGCATTAAGTACACTTGGTTTTTCTAAAGACGAAACACTTATGGTTGGTGATAACTATCATACTGATATTCTCGCTGGTATAAATGCTGGTATGGATACATTAATGGTATTTACAGGTGTAACTACATATAAAGATTATCCACTGCTTGTTAAAGAACCAACCTATTATGTACATAATTTAACCGAATGGATTGACCACATTTAAACACACTTATAACAGATAAAAGCCCAGCAAATGCTGGGCTTTTGTTTGTTAATCATCAATTAGCTGGTCATCGCCAGTGGCATGCGCTAGGCGACTTGATGCTGCAGCGGCAATTGCCCCTACGATATCATCTAAAAATGTATGGCATTCCCCTGTCGATTTATCATTCAATCGTTTTAAAATGCCTGGTTTTTGTTTATCAATATAACCATAATTCGTAAAACCAATGGAACCATACACATTAACAATAGAAAATGCCACAATCTCATCGATTCCATATAAGCTTTCATCGGTTTCAATTGTTGTTTGAAGTGGCTGGGCAAGCATATTCTGCTCAGCAAGCTTATCCAGTTGTATTCCTGTTAAAACAGCATTCTGCACTTCTCTTTTTGTTAATACACGATCCACGTTATGCAAGCAATCATCCATGCTCAATTCATCATGATATTTTGATTGCAGGTAATACACCAGCTCCGCAATATCTTCTAATGTAACACCACGTTCTGTTAACCATTCTCTTGCTTTTTGTTCCAGTTCACTCTGATTCGTATTTTCATCCATTTAATATCACCTTTTCTTCCGGAAATTTGTTAAGATATTTCTTTTTCAAACATACACTAATAATAGTCATGAAAGGGGAGACCAACATGAGGGATTTACTCGCAACATATTATGGGATTCAAGCAAATGAAAGAACTGTTTGGAATGGGGTAGAAGGACTCAAACATAATAACTTATTTTATTTTACCATTTCTGCTGAACAGAGGGAAATTATACATATGGAGCAGGCAGCACTTGCTTATTATCTATATGAAAATAATTACACCCAAACAGCTATTCCCGTTCCAAATAGGAAGGGCGAGTGGTACACAGAATACCACAATGAGAATCACATGGTATTTCAATTGGAAGATAATCCTGTTGACAGCAGTGTAGTACATGGAGCATCTCTAGCTCAATTTCATCAAACTGGTTCACGGTATCAATATGAGCCACAGACTATTTCAAGCTATGGTCAATGGAAACAATTATGGATTGATAAGTTAACCGCTTTTGAAAAGCAGATTGAGGTGGATTCAGCTGAATATCCTAATGAATACCACAGACTTTTAGTAGATGCTTTACCATATATAATTGGAGTAAGTGAAAATGCAATCCAGTATATGCAGGAGAGCGAGTATGAATCACGGTTTCATGAAGTTGATCAAGGTACTATTGCCTTCAGAAGATATCATGGAGAGATTGAATCAACCATATGGACTACTGACCTCGTATATGACCACCCTGTTCGTGATTTAGCGGAATATATCAGGTTTAAATTACTGAAGCATGAAGATCCAATGAATGGGATTAAAGATTTTCTGGATGAATATAAACAGGTACGGACACTCTCTATTTTCAGCTGGCGTTTAATGTACGCACGATTACTGTATCCAATCCATTTGTTTGATATTATCGAACAAGGTTTCACAAAACAACAGTATGAGCAACGCTATGATGAGTTGGATGAAATGCTAGAAAATCAGTCTATATACGAGGAGCGGTTAGGTAATCTTTTTGACCATTTAGGTATTGATAGTAAAGAATTACAAATTCCTATGTTACACTGGCTATAAGCTTGATATAGGAGCGGATAATTATGAAAAAGCCAATTATTTATGTAACACGGAAAATTCCGGATGAGATTTTAGTGCCTTATCAGGATTCCCTTGACTTTCGTATGTGGGAGGAAGAGGATATTCCTGTTCCAAGAGATGTGCTCTTAGAAGAGGTAAAGGAAGCTGATGGTGTGCTATGCTTGCTTACTGAAAAAATGGATCGTGAATTATTTGAGAATGCCCCACAGTTAAGAGTTGTTGCAAATATGGCTGTGGGTTATGACAATATTGATTTAGAAGCGGCTCAGGAAAGGAATGTTATCGTTACAAATACACCTGATGTGTTAACCGAAACAACTGCCGATTTAGCTTTTTCTTTATTAACTGCTACGTCACGCAGAATTGTAGAAGCAAATGATTATATTCGTGAAGGCAAGTGGAATCATTGGTCGCCATACTTAATGGCAGGCTCTGATATCCATGGGAAGAAAGTTGGAATCGTTGGAATGGGAAGAATTGGTGAATCTATTGCCAGACGTGCAGAAGGGTTTGGCATGCCAATTATGTACCACAATCGTTCACGAAAGCCTAGTGCTGAAAACGACCTTGGAGCTACCTATATGGACTTTGACGAATTGCTTCGTGAAGCTGATTTTGTTGTTTCAGTTATTCCCTTAACAACTGAGACAAGAAAGCTGTTCAATAAGGACGCTTTCCAGAAAATGAAAACATCTGCTATCTTTATCAACGTGTCACGTGGAGGAGTAGTGGATGAAAAGGCTCTGTATCATGCTCTAAATGAGAATACGATTCATGCTGCCGGCCTGGATGTATTTGAGGAAGAACCGATTGACGCAAATCACCCACTTGTGAAGCTGAACAATGTTGTTTGTTTGCCGCATATCGGATCAGCAAGTGTAGAAACGCGGACTAAAATGCTTCATCTTTGCATGGATAACCTTCTAGCAAGCTTTAATGGAGAAGGCCCAATAACACCTGTGAAAAATTCATAAAAAAGCAGACTATCCTCAGTCTGCTTTTAATAAGTTATATTTTAAAATACTTGTTCGATTTCTGTAACACCTGGGACCTCTGCCATTAAAGCACGTTCAATTCCAGCTTTCAACGTGATTGTAGAACTTGGGCAGTTACCGCAAGCACCCATAAGACGAAGAAGTACAATGCCCTCGTTATCAACATCAATTAGCTCCACATCTCCACCATCACGTAGTAAAAATGGGCGTAATTTGTTTAAAACTTCCTGTACTTGCTCTTGCATTATCCATCTTCTCCTTTCTGATATCATTATAAAACGGATTAGGAAAAAAATCTATCCAAAATTTCATTTGTGTATAGTAGATATTTTTATTTTATCTTTTATTAAAGATTTTGTAAAATATAAGTAACTAAGATGTGGAGGTTTCGCAATGGGAAAAAGTATCTTGATATCGGTTTACGGAGCAGAACAGATTTGCGCAAGCTGTGTTGGAGCACCTGGGTCTTTGGACACATATGAATGGCTGCAGGCTGCAATAGGGAGAAAGTATATTGATGATGTCATTGAATATGAATATATTGACATAAATCAGCCTCCTGATGTCGAGAAACATCAGCAATTTGTTGAACGCATTTTTGAAGAAGATTTATTTTATCCAATTGTATTTGTGAATGATGAATTGGTTGCTGAAGGCATTCCAAGACTTAAGACGATATATAGTGAATTAGATAAAAATGGAGCAGTTCTTCAACCATAAATGGAATGAGGTTTGTTTTGACATGGAAATCCCTTTTACGAAAATGCATGGTCTAGGAAATAATTATATTTATATTGATTTATTTAAGTTTACTATTGCGGAGGAGCAACTATCAGGTCTTGCGAAAAGTGTATCAGATGTTTATACAGGGATTGGCTCAGATGGCATGATTCTGATCCAGCCGAGTGATGCTGCGGATGTTGGCATGCGGATTTTTAACAAGGATGGCTCAGAAGGACAGAGCTGTGGGAATGGATTACGCTGTGTAGCAAAGTATGCATATGAGAATGGGATTATCCAGCGTGAGAAATTTCAAATTGAAACACGTGCCAATACAGTTAAAGCCGAAGTGAATGTGGAAGCAGGTCTGGTACAGGAAGTCACGATTAATATGGGTGAGCCAATATTACGACGACAGGCGATTCCGATGATGGGTGAAGATGCCCCTCAGGTTGTTGCTGAGCCATTTACTGTTGGAGATGAAAAATTGGATGTAACCGCAGTATCAATGGGAAATCCGCATGCAGTATTTTTCGTAAACTCTATAGATACAACGCCATTGTATGAACTCGGACCGGTAATAGAGAAGGACCAACGCTTTCCAGATGGAGTAAATGTAGAATTTATTGAAGTGATTTCTCCAAGAGAGCTTAATTTTCAGGTTTGGGAACGTGGCTCTGGTGTAACACAAGCATGTGGAACGGGGGCATGCGCCTCAGTAGTAGCTGCCGTCCTAAATGGAAGTGTACAGCGAAACGAGGACATTACTGTTCATCTGGCAGGTGGCGATTTAATTATTAAATGGGATGATAAAGGTTCCGTCTGGATGACTGGTGGAGCAGATGTAATCGCAACTGGAACTTATTTTTTAGCCGATAATATTTGAATAGTTTCCTTGTAGTTTGTATACTGGTAGGTAACATATTATATTGATCCGTCTGAATTAATGAGGAGGGAATTAAGATGGCTATTACGGTTACAGATCAAGCAGCAATCCAGGTGAAAGAAATGATGAAAGAAGAAGAAGAGGGTGTCCGTCTGCGATTCGGAATTAAAGGTGGCGGATGCAGTGGACTATCATACTCAATAGGCTTTGATTATGAAGTTAATGAGGAACTTGATATGGTTGACGATATTAATGGCATCCCTGTTGTAATTTATAAACAGGATATACCTATTATAGAAGGAACAACGATAGATTTTAAGCAAAACATGATGGGCGGCGGATTTAGCATCGACAATCCGAATGCAATGGTATCATGCGGCTGTGGATCTTCATTTAAAGCAAAAGAACGGGAAGGTTCACCAGAGAAGTGCTAATTAAAAAGCCAAAGCGCAGGAAATAAGGCGCTTTGGTTTTTTTTATTAGATAAGTATAACTATTTTTCTTGCTGCAAAAGTGTAACTAAGGCAATCGCCTAGTTTTCTAAGAATAGACTTCCTTAATTAAATTAATGCATCATGAAATGCACCCCACCTCAGCGATTACCTCAGTATTTTTAAATTTCCACAAAATTGTCGATATTATGTTGCCACTTATTAGGCTTGAGAATCGAATATAGTTACACAAAGTATTATTTTTGAAAAAAATAATACAAACAACATCAAATGTCATATGACCATATGATAAAAATGACTGCCGTTTTCATATATATATATAGGATTTAATCGTCTTGTAGTAGATAATCGCTTGGTAACTACTATTGTCATTGTTGAACGAAAGCAAAAGAATAGCGAGGAAATGCCTGAAACAACTTTAGTGGACGTGAGGGACCTTATTTTATGGAAAACAAGCAATATTAAGGTTTAAGCGGACACCAGGTACCTTATTTGCTTAAAGTAGCCCTATTTCATTTGGATATATGTTAAATAAGTGCTCCTGTGTCCGCGTATCCCTCAAAAGGCACTTTTTAACCGAAATAGAGGCTCCTGTGTCCGGTGAGCGAAAATAAAGTCTTCCCAGAATGGAGGGTAGCATTCACTCCAGGATGATGGTTGATCATCTTCAGGATTTTCAAAAAAATAAGCCTAAACACGTTCATAAGGTGTTTAGGCTTATTATTTAAAACATACTTGTTGAGTGCTTTGGCTGAATTCGGGCTTTCGGATCGATATATTGTTTTGCATTGTTTATGGCTGTTGGACCTTCACCGAATCCAGTGGCGATTAGTTTTACTTTGCCTGGATAAGTAGTAATATCTCCGGCACCATATATCCCTGGAATATTGGTTTCCATTTTCGAGTTAACAACGATACTGTTCTTCTCTATTTCCAATCCCCAATCTTTAATTGGACCAAGTGTTGATACAAATCCATAGTTACATAGAACGGAGTCGACATCAATGTCTATTGATTTATAACCTTTTACTTCTTCCAATGTAACTTTGTCAATTTTTTCAGTACCTGTAATAGCTGTTGGAACAAAAGGTGTCAAAATATCAACATTTGAATCCATTAATTTTTCTACACTATGTTCGTGTGCTCTAAATTTGTCACGACGGTGCACCAAACTTACTTTTTTAGCTATTGGTTCAAGCATTAATGCCCAATCGACAGCTGAGTCGCCACCACCCAGCAGCATGACGTTTTGATCTTTATATTGATTCATATCTTTTACATGGTAATGCAAATTGACGCCTTCAAATTGATCACAATCTCCAACGTTTAGGCGACGTGGCTGGAATGCACCATTGCCTGCTGTGATAATGATTGTTTTGGTATAATGGACTTCCTTATCTGAAATCAGCTTGAATGTGTCATCTTCCATACGTTCAATTTCATTTATGGACTGTTCAAGAACAATTGTTGAATCAAACATATTTGCCTGTTCCTCAAGGTTGTCTACCAGGTCTTGTGCACGGATCTTCGGAAAACCTGCAACATCATATATATATTTCTCTGGATACAGGGCAGTTAATTGCCCGCCAGTATGTGGTAAGCTTTCAATTATCTTAACACTAGCTTGTCTCATCCCACCATAAAAGGCAGTAAATAAGCCAGTAGGTCCAGCGCCGATAATTGTTACGTCATATACTTTATCTGACATGGAAATCCCCCATTTATCTTTTTCGTGTATGTGTACCATTCCTATATTATCATAAACAATTATTATATGTGTATTGATGCACACAAGCAAGGATACTTTAACATAGTTTGAAAAATACAATTTTTATAAATAAAAAATAAAGGTTGAAAATTGTCGAAAAAACATCTAATATAATCAATAGATATTTTATATTACAATCGTGTAACAAAAGTTATATAAATGAAATAAACTATTTGCACTTGGCCACAAGCCAAGTTTTCTAATGTCTATTTACGTGAAATAAGTCACATACGTATCGAAATAATTCAAATGGAAGTGATGAGAGATGAACAAGCCAAATATCGTCATATTAGGTGCAGGTTATGGGGGAATGATGACTACTGTAAAATTGCAGAAGTCACTAAACATTAATGAAGCTACTATTACGCTTGTAAATAAAAATGACTATCATTACCAATCAACTTGGTTGCATGAAAACGCAGCTGGAACTTTGCATCATGATCGTACACGAATTCCGGTTAAAGATGTTGTTAATATGAGTAAAGTCAATTTTATAGAAGATACAGTTGTTTCTATTAAGCCTGATGAAAAAAAAGTGAAATTGGAAAATAGTGTGTTAGATTATGATATTCTGGTCCTTGGTCTTGGTTTTGAAGCAGCAACTTTCGGAATTCCAGGACTAGAAGAACATGCATTTACGATTGGAAACATAAACAGTGCCCGACTAATAAAAGAACATATTGAGTATAATTTCGCAATGTATCATAATGAAAAAGAAAAGAATCAAGGCCGTCTCAATATTGTTGTTGGAGGTGGGGGATTTACAGGGATTGAATTTGTTGGTGAATTAGCAAACCGTATTCCAGAGCTTTGTAATGAATACGATATAGACAAAGCACTTGTACGCGTCATTAATGTAGAAGGATCACCATCTGTATTACCAGGGTTTGATCCACAGCTCGTAGAATATGCTATGAACTCCTTGGAGTCACGAGGTGTTGAATTTATCACTGGTGCAATGTTAAAAGAATGTAAGCCAGACAGTATTGTTTACCAGAAGGATGATAAACTCGAAGAAATCCCGACTCAGACTACAGTTTGGGCTGCCGGAGTTCGTGCTAATTCAATTGTTGAAGCTTCAGGGTTTCAGACAAATCGTGGAAAAGCAGAAGTACGTCCGGATATGCGTGCACCAGATTATGATGATGTATTTGTTATTGGTGATTGTGCACTAATTATGAACGAAGAAACTGGAAGGCCATATCCTCCAACAGCACAAATAGCAATTCAGGAATCTGGAATTGTTGCACATAATGTAAAGTCCTTAGTTCAAGGAAAAGATGAACTAGAAGCTTTTGAGCCGAAAATTCTTGGGACAGTAGCTTCACTTGGTCATACGGATGCTATTGGAGTTGTGCTAAACCAGCGCAAAATATTCGGCTGGAGTGCAACAGTTATGAAAAAAGTCATTGATAACCGTTATCTCTTAAAATTGGGAGGGCCAGGGTTATTAATAAGAAAAGGAAAATTTAATATATTTTACTAGATTAGAAGAACAAATGAAAAACTTGGCTTATCGCAAAGCAGTAGTTGCACTTATGCAGTAGGAAAGTATCTATACTTTTCTACTGCCAAGCAAAGGCAAATGTGATGCCTTTGCTTTTCTGCTGGTTTGTTATAAAATAGTTTTTGTATGGAAAGTGTGAAGGGAGATACAACGGTGATACAGTTTGTAGTTTCTATATTATTGTTCTTTGTGATATTTTTTGGACTGGCCTTTATTTTAAATATGTTGTTAAGACGAACTTGGTTAATGGCACTTATTTATCCGGTTATTGTTTTGATGATAGTTGATGATATGTCATCACTTGAATATTTTAAAGATCCAGGTGGCTCTTTTTCAATAGCATTTTCTAAATTAATGGATATAACAGCTGCTGATATTAGTATTCTGGGAGCTGGTTTTCTGGGGACAATCGTATCAGGAATTGTTATTCGATTTTTACGTAAGAGTGGCTATCAAATGTTTTAATGTATAGTAAAAAAAGCGTTAACCCTATATCTTCAATGGGTTAACGCTTTTTTTATCAGTTAGAAGAATATTTCTACACTAGTGCAACTAAGGCTTATCTATACTAAGGAGTGGCGATAAGCCAAGTTTTCAAATCTTGCTCATTAATTCATCCAGTAGGTGAATAAATCTCTCTTTTTCTTTATGAGTTAGATTCTTATCTCCATATCTGATCTTTTGATATAAATCAAGATAAGAAGGATTTATATGCAGACGGGAAAACCATTCCTCAATTGTTTCTGAAGGCTGTCTCCCCAATCCATTCGTATATGCTTTCTGTTCAAGCTTGAGTACTTTTCTTCTCAAAGGATTTACTGTTTTCCAGGATGAGAAGTACTTCCGTAAGCCATTGTTACTATCGGGGGAGGACATAAGCGGAGTAACGATTGAGATGCTGCTCTGCTTTCCATCAGGGACATTTTCTTGAACAACTTTTTTCCTGAAAAGAAAAATTGCGATAAGAATAAGTAAGGCTAGTGCAATTATAATAGTCCACCAATTTATAATCTCCATCCCGCCATCGTAGGAACTGTCAGTATTAGCCATTTCGTCCAATTCATCCATATTTTCTTTGAAACTGCTTGTCGCTTGATCAAAGGTTTTTTCATCCACAAGATTGAGCAAAAATCGAAAGTCAAGACCTAAAAAGTTCGCCATATTAACAATACCGAACACGATATATTGGAACAAGAAACCAACGCCTGACAAAATAAAGCTGATAAGCCCTTTGGTTAATGGATAAAGGCCATAAGTAATTATACCTCCAGCTAAAAGAAGTATTCCGAAGGTGCTAAACGTTAAAATTGTCTTTAGTTTACTATGTTTTTCCATATTGTTCATCAGCTTCAGCCAATACCCACAAAGAATAATAATGAATTGTAAAATACCAAACCATATAAGGTTGGGATGATTAATAAACATGAATTCAAGAAAAAACATAACGAAAGTTAAATTTAGGATTGTGAACTGATTGTCGGATGGACCATTCCTTTCAGTATGAGCATATCTCCAAGTAATAAATCCTAGCCAAAGTGCTATTGTAAGCATTGGATAACTAAAAATATAATTCATGAACGAAAAAGCTAATGCTATAACCGGTACATAAACTGCGTAGTTTTTTATCATCCGCAGGGAAATATCAAGTGAAATTAAAGTTAGCCCTGTAATAAGCAGATAGCTCCAAAATGGATATGGGTCTTGGGTAAAAGTGAAAATAGGAATTAGTATAAAGTAAAACATTATTGATTCCGAAAATAATTGCATGAACTTGACTATACGATTGTTATTATCCATACATATCATTTCCTTTTGTGACTGGAATAATATGAGAATCATTAACTTGGAATAGGTGATTACCTTGGCTGATTAGCTTATTAATATAGTAGTTATTCGATTCATCATTTTCTCCAATCATTATTATCAGCCGCGATTTTGTTTGGGACTGGTGCAGACGATACAAAATATTTTTTACTGGAATTATCAAACTTCCATTACCAACACGAGTCAGCAGTTCCAAAATTTTCTTCAAGTGTCGGATGTCATGATCCTCAGGTAAATGAACAAGACTATCACTGTTCAGATAGATTTCTACTTCATGACCGTCTTTTATAATATTACGGGTTATGTACGCTGCTTCAGATAAGATCTTTTCCAGTTTTGGACTTGTGTATAAATTACCCAACGAACTTCTTTCGGATATGTTAATTATAATCGTCCAGGCGATGTAACGGTTTCGTTCGTATATTTTTGTTTGCAGCTTTTGTGTCTTGGCACTTGCTTTCCAATGAATTCGCTGAAACGGATCAGAAGTTACATAATCTCTTGTTCCCAAAGGCTGCAGGACGTCTTCATATGGAGAATGAATTGTAACACTCGTACCAGGGTTTTGGTTCCGTATTTCTCGCAGCTTACTTACTTCTTGTAATTCAGGAAAGACAATCAGTTCATTAAAATTCTTTTCTAAAGGATATAGCATCAATTGTTCAAAACTTAGCAGGTGGGAAAATGTAAAATTGAATTCTTTAAGACGACCAACACCGCGCTTTACAGTCTTAAATGGGATTGTTAATGATACTTCACTTTTCCCAGGGAGTGAAACAGGGATTTGGTAATAATTTAAGCCCCTCCAGGTTGTTTGCAAATAATCCTCATTCAAAACGTGATCTTTCATTTTAAAGGATATATATCCATTTAAATAAGGGAGCAGTGAGTTATTTTTTATCTTAATTGATAGGTTTAATGTTTCACTGGGAAATGCCTTCTTGAATTGCTCGGGAATCTCCAGAGTTAAATTTTTCCCAATCTGACGATTATATAAATGCAATCCAAGATAATAAATAGCGATTATACCAACCAACAAAAATACGAGAGGTCTATCAAGGTATAGACTGACGATTGTCAGCAAAAGGAGAAATGCTAATGTTAGTTGGTGGTAAACCTCGTTTTCTGTTGTTTTTACTATTTTCCATTGCATTATCTTGTTGTCCTCGCTTCAACAGGTACCTCAATAGACTGAATTAATTCTCGCACGACTTCTGTTTTTTCATTACGTATTGCACCTTCCATGGATAGTATAATACGATGTTCGAAAACATATCTTGCAATAGATTTGATATCCTGAGGGGTGACAAAATCACGACCGTCTATAAATGCGCGAGCTTGTCCGGCACGCATTAAAGCTAATGCAGCTCGTGAACTGACACCAAGTTCAATATCCTTATGCTCCCTAGTTTTATGGACGAGTTGCAATAAGTAATCCATTACAACATTTGAAACATCAACATGTCGTACTTCTTGCTGTAATAAAATAATCTCATCTATTGACAGAATTGACGTGACTTCTTCTATTGGGTCACTTAGGCGTTGATTTGATAAAATTTCCTTTTCTTGTTCAAACGTTGGATAATCCAGAGTAATTTTCAATGAAAAGCGGTCAAGTTGAGCTTCAGGTAATGGGAATGTTCCATGATTGGACTCAATGGGATTCTGAGTAGCAATAACAAAAAAAGGTGAAGGGATTTTTATTGTTGTACCATCGATTGTCGTTTGGTGCTCCTCCATGACTTCAAGCAAGCTTGATTGTGTTCTAGGTGTTGCTCGGTTTATTTCGTCAGCCAATAAAATGTTTGTTTTGACAGGACCTGTTAACAATTCAAACTCCTGTGTTTTTGGATTGAAGAATCTGATCCCCGTTACATCACTAGGTAGCACGTCAGGTGTAAACTGAATACGGTTGAATTCGCCGTCAAAGATTTTAGCGAATGCTTTTGCTAATTTAGTTTTACCCGATCCTGGAATACTTTCGAGTATGACATGTCCATTACTCAAGAGTGCTGTAAACAGTAAATCTATAACGTCTTCTTGTCCTAAAATTACATGGTTAATCGTTTCTTTTGCCAGTGTGAGTTTGTGGTAAGCTTCCAAATATGATGCTCCTTTTCATTTAGCTAATAATCTTACAATTTATTTTATCACACATAATACACTCAATGGGAGTTCTAAAAAAAATGCTTTCTACTTTTTTGAATATTTAATAGAATTCATTATTTTTCATTAGTTTATGTGTATAATAACTTGTTTTTTGGTAACACTGTCAAGATAGGTAGCTATTTGAGGATGCAGTTTGCTGAGGTAGGGTATATCGTGCCTAAAACTGTTATATTAAATTAGCATGCTACCAGAAAGGTGTTATTAGTGACTAAAACTAAAATTTTTCGCAGAACTAGTATGTTTCTATTATTCCTGGGAGCGTTTTTTGTAACATTATCGTCTATTTCAAATATCACAATCACAGATGTACATGCGTGGGTTGCAGATGGAGCTGAAGTTTCTTATAAAGATGCAAATGGTACAGCCAAAAATAGGCAGACTGCATTAAAAGAGAAGAAACTAAATGTTGCTAAACAGCAGAAAAGATATATTTCAAGCGAGCAAGTAGAAGGCCCAAAAACACTGAAAGAATATAGTGAGGAATTCATTGAAAAGCAGTTTCCTAGTAGTACTGTTGTAGCAACTGGCTATACTGCTGGTGTAGAATCAACTGGGAAGACTCCTGATCATCCGCAATATGGAGTAACGTATTCTGGTGTAACCGTTAAACGAGACTTATACTCTACTATTGCTGCTGATTTAAGTGTTTATCCGATTGGTACTGTTATGTTTATCCCAGGTTATGGATATGGTGTTGTTGCTGATAAAGGTGGAGCCATTAACGGAAATAAAATCGATCTTTATTATGAAACAGTGGAAGATGTCTATTCAGAGTGGGGTAAAAAGCAAGTAGAGGTATACATCATTGAACGTGGCGATGGTAAGTTAACAGAAAAAGAATTGAACAAATTAAATGAAAATGAAGCATTACAGGTATTCAGGAATCAAATAACCAAAAGTTAAATCAAAACAGAAGTTTCCCCTTTATAAAGTGGTTCAGTTACGGTATACAAAAACGCAATTTGTACTCTTAATTGAACTGCTTTTTTATATGAATTTACTATCGTCTTTATATGTATTGATGGCGTAATCGCTCCTTTCTGAAACCTCATACGCCACGCTAGGCATGGAAAGCATTCAATCTACATAACGATTGCAATAACTCTTTATTTCACTATGACTTTATGAAGCAAATTGCTCGGCAAACTAATGCTCTATTGTGGACGTTTATTAAAATAGGCCCAAGCACTGAATCTTAAGAATTAGTTGATATAAATGGTGACTTAATGCGGAAAAATACTTGAGTGCTATGACACCGCTCTGGAATAAACTTCGCGCACCTTAGGGCGGCTCTCGCCGAAGCTTTTCCTCCCGCAGGAGTCTTCGTGTATTTCCTGCGCTGGGTTATGCTCACTTTATTCTAAAAATTAGCTGTGAGGGATAAAATTTTATGAAAAAGTCTTAATATAATTGATAAATTATAAATGCAATTGCGATCCCTGATAAGCCACCGAAAAACACTTCGATTGGCTGATGTCCCAGCAACTCTTTTAACTCCTTACGCTTTTCATAATCTTCCTTTTTACTCCAGTCCTTTGCCCCGTCCATAAAATATTGAAAGTCCTTAACTAGCTGATTTAAAACAATCGCTTGTTCTCCTGCTTGCCTGCGTACTCCTGAGGCATCGAACATAATAATAATACTGAAGACACATGCTATAGCAAACATAGTGGAGGGAACTCCTTCTGAAATTCCAACACCGGTGGTTAATGCTGCTACTGCTGCTGAGTGACTACTGGGCATACCACCATTGCTAAAGGCTAAACCAGGTTTGAATTCTTTTGTCACAAAGAAGCGAATAGGGACTTTTACCCCCTGTGCAAAAACAATTGCAGACAATGCTGCCCATAATGGAAAATTTGCAAAGAAACCCATGAATGTGTGAACATCCTCTCTGTTGCTTTAACTTTACTAGTCATGAATCGGTTGTGGTAAAGTTTTAAAGACTATAATTTGTAATTTTATCACATATGTAGAAACATTTCATTTAATTAAAAAGGATACTCCATAAGGAATATCCTTGCCAAACTTTCACGTATTATGTCCTTGCAACGGAAGTCCATCTTGATGGAACCCGCTTAGCCAAACTTACCATAAATACAGCAGATAAACATGCCAGAGCAGTGTCTTTTACGAGAAACGGAATCATACCAATCCATGCTACTGGATAAGAAATCTGTAGTTCAAGCCATGTATTCATTGCAACATACATATAGCTTACACCTATTCCATAATTAATTATTAAACCAACAAGAGCTGCTACCGTATACACTGGAATGGATGGTTTTCTGCTGAACTCTGCAATGAAACCTACAAAAAATGCTATGAATACAAATGAAATTATGAAACCACCAGTAGGGGAGACAAGCGCCATGGGGCCTGCAGACATCTTTGCAAAGACTGGTACTCCGGCCACACCAACCAAAATATATGTAATCATGGAGGTACTGCCTAATTTTTTTCCGAGCATTAGTCCTGCAAGAATTGCAAAGAATGTTTGGAGTGATAATGGTACAGACGCGCCTCCAATTGGAACTGCTAGCATCGGAAACCACACCGATATGTTTGCTCCCACAGCCATTAGACATACGAATACTGCACCGAATGTTAGATCAATAGGACGTAAACTTTTCACTTCGATCGCTCCCTTCAATATAGATAATATAAAAATAGACTTCCATTGTCAACTATAATTTATATTGGTTAACATATAAAGTTAAAAAACAGCCTCTCATAATTGAAAGGCTGTGTTCAGTTATTCTTTTATCGCTGCATCAAGTGCTATTTCCATCATTTCATTAAATGTTGTTTGTCGCTCCTCTGAAGAAGTTTCCTCGCCAGTAAGGATGTGGTCAGAAACTGTCAGAACCGAAAGGGCTTGGCGATTAAACTTGGCGGCAAGTGTATATAATGCTGTTGTTTCCATTTCGATTGCGAGCACTTTATACTTAGCCAATAATTCATTTAACTCTTGTGCGTTGTCACGATAAAATGTATCGCTGGTAAATACATTTCCTACACGTAAATTCATGCCTTTATTAATACCTACATCATATGCATTCTTTAGTAAATCAAAATCAGCTAATGGTGCATAATCAATACCATTAAATATCATCCGATTCATTTGCGAATCAGTTGTTGCTCCCTGAGCTAGAATTACGTCCCGGACTTGAACATCTTTTTGAATGGCGCCACACGTACCTACTCGAATTAATTTTTGAACATCATAACTTTGGATTAATTCGTTTACGTAGATTGAGATGGATGGTACACCCATTCCTGTTCCTTGAACAGATATACGCTCACCCTTGTAAGTTCCTGTATATCCATACATTCCTCGCACATTATTATATTGTGTCACGTCTTCTAGGAACGTATCTGCAATAAACTTTGCTCGTAAGGGATCACCAGGTAATAAAATCTTATCAGCAATATCGCCTTTATTTGCTCCAATATGCACACTCATGTGAATGTTTCCTCCTATATTAGATAATGATACAAAAGTAACGTTATCATAATGGATATACAAAAACAAATAAGTGAAATAAATCGGTAATTATTGCTTTTTTGTTTCAATCGAGATAATAATTGTATATAATGTAATTAAGTATTTCATAAAATGGAGATACATAATAAAGGATATTATTGTTGGAAGGATGAGTTATAATGCAAGAACAATCATTTACAATTACAGCAGATACTGGTGTACATGCACGTCCAGCTACACTATTAGTAAATAAGGCTGGACAATATGAATCAGAGGTTGAAATTTCATATAATGAAAAAAGTGTTAACCTTAAATCGATTATGGGTGTTATGTCATTGGGAATTCCTAAAGGAGCAGAAGTGAAAATCTCTGCAACAGGAAGCGATGAAGACGAAGCAATTAAAGGTGTAACAGAAGTACTTAAAGAACATTTAGGTGAATAATTAATCGAGCTAGGGATTCTATTCTCTAGCTTTTTATTTTACACTGATGGAATATATGGAATTTTCAAAAATAAGTATAAGTGCAACTACAACTTTCGCCACTGAATCTGGCGATTAGCCACATAATTATAACAATTAAGAAGAGGTGACTTAAATGAACATTTCTGTTTCCCAGCTTCCTGGAATTGGTCAAAAAATTTCAATGAAGACTGCAGAAGATGACATGCTGGTAATTATTGTCCACCATACAGGTAAAAGAGAGCTATATTTCTTTGATGACGCTGATAGTGATGAAGCAGATTTTGCTATGGATCTTACACCGGATGAAACGAGAGAAATTGCTGCTCAATTACTTGGTGCAACCTATCAGCCTGTTGGTATTGATAAGATGCGTATGTTTAAACGCCAGATTATTATTGATTATATAACTTTAGAAGAGGCATCCTCACTTGCACATAAGACAATTGAAGAATCAGATGTTCGTAATAAAAGTGGTGCAACTATAATTGGAATTGTTCATGGTGATGATGTTACTGCGATACCTGAAGCAGACACAACATTAATACCAGGTGATATCTTGATGTCGGTTGGAAAAGAAGATCAGATTTCCACCTTATCAAAGCTATGTAAGGGTGAGGAATGATGAGTTTTGTTCACTGATCTTCCAACATTATTAGGTGCCGGGATAGTATTACTCGGTATATTTGTGTTAGGTTTTATCGGATTCAGAATAAGGTTTCCTAACGTAATATTGTATATTTTATTAGGTGTTTCGTTCGCTGAATTTTTGGAAGGAAATGAAATATTACATTTCTCCAGTGAAATTGCCATCGTTTTATTGTTCTTTGTACTTGGGTTGGAATTCAGTACAAAACGATTAGGCGGAATAGCTAAGAAAATATGGAGTTCAGGTCTTTTGGATGTAATTCTAAGCCTTGGTGTATCTACTGTAATTGCATTTGGCTTTGGCATGGACTGGTTCACAGCATTTCTCATTGGTGGTATTACATATGCGACAAGTTCATCGATCACAGCGAAACTGCTTGATGATAAGGGTAGGATGGCAAACTCAGAGACGGAGTATATTTTAGGTATATTAATTTTTGAAGACTTAGTAGCGCCAATAGTAGTCGCCATTTTAATCGCAATGAGTTCAGGAGACGCTTTTGGTGGTCTGGATTTTGCAATACTGTTAGGGAAAATTGTTGGTTTGTCACTTGTAGCAATTATCTTAGGAAAAACGTTATTCAAGCATTTTGAAAAGTTTCTGCAGCGTATCGATGATGAAGATTTCAAATTTGCTTTATTAGTGGGGATCGCAGTTTCCTATGGTGGATTGGCATTATATTTGGGTCTATCCGAAGTGCTGGGTGCATTCTTAGCCGGTGTTATGCTAGCTGAAATTGGTAAAATTGATCGTATTGAAGGTACGGTATCCCCAATTAAGAATCTTGTATTACCAACATTCTTTGTCTATTTTGGAACAACAGTTGATTTAGGTCAAGGCGTTCCAATGCCAGTACTGCTAATTGTGCTGATTATATGGTCAATTGTAGCTAAAATAACAGTCGGGATTGTTGGCGGAAAGTTATATGGTTTGTCAAAGCGTGTAGCATTACGCGCGGGCTTATCCCTGTGTGCAAGAGGGGAATTTTCAGTTGTTATTGCAGGAGTTGCTGTTGGATCGATTAAAATTTTCAGCGGTGTTTATATCGTAATAACAGCATTTTTAGGGATGGTTCTGTTTAATTATGCTCCCAAAATAACAAGGAAAATTTATGGGCAACCAGAGAAGAAAAAGAAAAACCTGAAAGTCCCTACTGCGTAATAAAAACAGTCTCACAATAGTTGTGAGACTGCCTGCTATTTATAATAGCTTTTGGTATAATATTTTTCTTCCAATCCTTTTATCCATTCCAGTGCCTTTTGATTGAACTCTGAATCTTTTAAGGCAAGCTTTTGCTTTTGATTATCAATTGCTTCATGTAATGATTGATTGTAATCAGGTACTTCTCCTTCAAATGGATGTACAGCTGATTTAACTACATTCATTTTTTCATAATGCGCCAGAGCCTTTCGCTCATGAAAAAATACGCCATCCACTTGACCAGGATTATGAAGGTCGCCTTGCATTGGATGTTTCTCAACTGCAAGAACTTTAATTAAAAATCGTTTGCCACGATCTTCCATTACTTCTCCTATGTATTTTCCTGAATTATAATTAGCACGTACTGTATCTCCAACAGTAATTGTTGTCATTTTACTAGCCTCCCTTTACTCTATTGTGCCAAAATATTAGTCGCTTGAGCAATCATTAAGGTTTTTTCTATTTAGCTGGGTATTTAAAAGTGATATACTATAATTTAAGGATGTGAGCAGCAATGATGGAATTTTTATATTTTCCAGAAGATAAAACTGAATATATTCCTGCTATTATACAGCTAGTCATTTTTATGATTGGTGCCGCAGTGGTTATGTACTTTTTCTACAAAGTGTCTAAAAAAGAAGAGAAAAAGTTTAATGAACAATATCAAGAAAAGTCTTTCGACGATAAAGAGTAACGAGCTTATTAAAATAGGCTCGTTTAATTTTTGCTTAATTGCAGATACTTTTAGTAAAGCGTCTGTAAAGGAGTAGCGTTCATGAGGGTTTTCATCATAGTATTATTACTTATTCTAGCTTCATGTCAATCAAATGAAGAAACGGTAAGAACCGTTGACATGTACAACGCATCTGGGGATATGATCGGTACAGCAAAGTTATTGGAAAGGCCTGAGGGTGTACAAGTAAAACTTAAGCTTGAGGGGTTAGCGCCTGGGTATCATGGAATTCACGTACATGAGTATCCTAAATGTGAGGGACCTGAATTTATTAGTGCTGGAAATCACCTCAATCCAGATGGGAAAGAGCACGGATTAATGCATCCAGAAGGATCTCATTTAGGTGATTTACCAAATATTGAAGCAGATTCTGGTGGGCTTGTTAAAGCTGAATTAATGCTTGCTGGTGCAACAATTATGGAAGGGAAAAAATCTATTCTTAAAGGCGAAGGGACATCCTTAATTATTCATGAAGGGCAGGATGATGGGGTAAGTCAGCCTGGTGGAAATTCCGGTGCAAGGATAGCATGTGGCAAAATATTAAAAGAGCCCAATGAGACAAAAGAGGCTCCGACAGACCCTACTAAGTTTAATGAAAAGCAAGAGGAATAAAAGTTTATTAGTGTTTTTGGCTAATTGTAATAAAAAATTGCTCTCTCAACATTAGTTGAGAGAGCAATTTTTTTATAATTTATTCACAGCATCTATTATCCGTTTAACTCCTTCTTCCAACGTTTCTCTAGGGCATGCAATGTTCATGCGCATGAATGGTTTTCCTTCTTCGCCATAATCAGTACCTGTATTAAGTCCAACTTTGGCATTTTCAATCATGAATTTCTTTAGTTGTTCGCTGTCCATTTTCATGGCACTGCAATCAATCCAAAGTAAATAAGTACCTTCTGAACGGATGACTTTAAGAACATCGGTATTTTCCTCAAACTGTTTTGTTACATATTCCTGATGTTCCTTTAGTACAGTCCTTAGTTCATCTAGCCATTCTTCACCATGTAAGTAAGAAGCCTCCATTGCTGTATTACCCATTGTATTTAGCATATGATGCCCTTGACTGTTCAACTGTTTGTTTAGTGTATCTCTCTTTTCCTTATCTGTAGTGATAACATACGATGCTTGCAGTCCGGCAAGATTAAACGTCTTTGATGGAGACATGCAAGTAATTGTTTGGTCGGCGATTTCATCAGAAAGTGATGCTATCGGAATATGCCTCTCGTTCGGGTAAATGAGATCCCCATGGATTTCATCTGATAAAATTAATACATCATATTTCAGGCAAAGTCGTGCCATTTCCTGTAACTCTTCTTTTGTCCAAACACGACCTACAGGATTATGTGGGGAGCATAAAACAAATGCCTTAACCCCTTGCTTTAATTTATTTTCAAAGTCATCGAAATCAATATGGTAATAATTATCTTTCTGTTGAAGTGGGTTTTTAACAACTTCTCTGTTATGTGTCTCTATTACACTGTAAAATGGCGTGTATACAGGTGTTTGGATCAAAACCTTATCATTTGGCTCAGTAAATGCCTGAATCGCCATATGCAAGCTTGTTACGACACCCGGGCTGAATGAAAGCCAGTCTGAGTTGATTTCCCAATCATGTCGCTTCGTAACCCAGTTTATGATTGAGTCTTTCACATCGTCGTCAATAATGGTGTATCCGTAAATACCGTGATCAGCACGATCTTTTAATGCATCGTTTACAGCTTGTGGGGCTTGGAAATCCATATCAGCTACCCACATTGGCAGGACATCTTCTGTCTGGAATACAGGTTTCAGCATATCCCATTTTACTGAACGTGTATTTTTACGGTCGTGAACTTTTTCAAATATTCCCATTGTAAAACCTCCTACTAATCAATAACTCAATTATATCGGATTAAACACAAAAAAAAAGCAAAGCGCTTATACGCCTTGCTTACAGGGGGAATACGAGAAAGTCTTACATTTTTAGTATTACCCCCTGCATAGAAATATAAACATAAAATGACAAAAAAACTTTAATTTTTTCCAATGAATGAAATATATAACATTATTTGTTTCATTTCATAATTACGAGGCAGGGAGGAAGAAGGCAAATGGAAGAATCAACAGAAGAGAGTGCTGAATCGCCAGAAGAAGGTGCTGAATCACCAGAAGAGGGAGCTGAATCGCCAGAAGAAGGTGCAGAATCGACAGAAGAGTGAGCAAATTCCCGTCTATTCAGCAATAACACATGTGAAACAAAGAAAGAGCATTAAATTGCTCAGCAATTCAACGCTCTATCCTACTGTTTGTCCCCAAAACATTACAGCCTAACTAGTTACAATCGTTTCTCTAATTTAGTTTTCTCTTCCTCATATCCTGGTTTGCCAAGTAGTGCGAACATATTTTTCTTATAAGCCTCTACACCAGGCTGATCAAACGGATTAACCCCTAACAGATAACCACTAATTGCACATGCTTTCTCGAAAAAGTAAACTATGTAACCGAATGTGTATGCATCAAGTTCTGGTAACTCAATAATAAGGTTGGGGACATTCCCGTCAGTATGTGCCAGTAATGTTCCTTGAAATGCTTTCTCATTGATGTCGTGAATTGTGTTACCAGCAAGATAATTAAGCCCATCCGAATTTGCTTCATCTGATTCCAGTGTTATTTCTTGTTTGGACTTATTGACATGTAAGACTGTCTCGAAAAGGTCACGTCTTCCGTCCTGGATGTATTGTCCCATCGAGTGAAGGTCTGTCGTAAAGTTGGCTGATGCTGGAAAAATACCTTTTTGATCTTTACCTTCACTTTCACCAAACAATTGTTTCCACCATTCAGAAACATATTGGAGGTGTGGTTCATAATTGACAAGCATTTCAACTGTTTTACCTTTATTATATAGTACATTTCGGACTGCGGCGTACTGATATGCTGGGTTTTCCGCGAGTGATGGCTCTGCTAAATCGCTCATGGCTGCTTGTGCACCTTGCATCATTTCGTCAATCGATACGCCACTAACTGCGATAGGTAACAATCCAACTGCAGTTAGAACAGAATAACGGCCCCCAACATCATCTGGAATAACAAAAGATTCGTAGCCTTCTTCATCGGCAACTGTTTTTAATGCGCCTTTCGCTTTATCAGTTGTTGCATAAATTCGCTTTTTGGCTGCATCTTGACCGTATTTTTCCTCTAGAAATTGTTTAAAAATCCGAAATGCGATAGCAGGTTCAGTTGTCGTTCCACTTTTAGAAATGATATTAATCGATACATCTTTGCCTTCAAGTAAATCGAATAACTCCGCCATATAAGTTGAACTCATATGGTGGCCAACAAAAATAACCTGGGGTGCCTGCCGTTTATCCTCAGATAGAAGGTTTTGAAAGGAATGGTTAAGCATTTCAATCGCTGCACGTGCACCAAGATACGATCCACCAATCCCGATGACAAGTAATATATCAGTGTCTTGTTTTATTTGGTCTGCTGCTGACTTAATTCGGGAAAATTCCTCTTTGTCATAAGTTTCAGGTAAATCAGTCCACCCTAAAAAGTCATTTCCTGGTCCAGTTTTATTATGTAATGCGTTGTGAGCTGACGTTACATACTCTTGCAAATAATTAATTTCGTTTTGACTGAAGAAATCTAGTGCTTTACTGTATGAAAAATTAATATGTGTCATGTTTTCCTCCTTCAATAAGCTTTCATTTTTTACTTTACCGAAGTGATATTGTGAAATCAAGAATGAGCTTGTATATATTTTAATAAAAGTGAAAAACTAGTGAATAGTACATCAGTAAAGGAGGTTTGTTGAAATGAGTGGTATACAACGAGCATGTTTAGCATTAACAATAATTGGTGCAATAAATTGGGGACTTATCGGATTATTTCAATTTGACTTAGTCGCTGCAGTTTTTGGTGGTGGTGAACAGAGTGGAGCATTTGCACGAGTTATTTATACTTTAGTTGGCATAAGTGGTCTGGTAACATTGTCATTATTATTCAAACCAGATGAAGCTTTTGCTGATCGCCCAGAACCACGTACAGATACTTAAAACAAAAAAGAGGCATTTCCAAGTATTGTTGACTATGTCAAAACATACTTGAGAAAGCCTCTTTTTTCAATCATTATTTTTTATTATAAGATCCTTCTGACTGTTCAATCCATTCTTCCAGTTTATCTTTTAATGTATTGAATCCAGCGTTATCGTTATCTTGTTGCTTTGGTGCTTGATTCTTTTGAGGCTTTGGACGGTTCTTAGGTGGTTCTTCTGTAGCACGAATAGATAACGAAAATTTATTATTTTCTTCATCTACATTCAAAACTTTCACTTTTACTTCGTCCCCGGTTGTTAAATGATCATTAATATCTTTAACATACCCATGTGTTACCTCAGAAATATGCACTAACCCTTGGATTTCTTCGTCTAATGCAACAAATGCACCATATGGCTGAATTCCTGTAACTTTTCCTTCTAATATCTGACCAGTCTCAAACTTGTCTGACATGCTGAACAACTCCTATACTCTATTCGATTCTTTTCACACAATAAAATATTTTAGCATAAATTTCGATTCCAAGCAAAAAATAATAGAAATTTACTGAGGAGTGAGCAAATGGTTCCGATAAATTCAGAAGTTGAAAATAAAATATATCCATTGTATTTTTTGGAAGAACGATTAAAGCCTGAGGGGTTTGTGATTGGTTCAAACTGGGACTATGATAAAGGGTATTTTGATATGAAAATTGACGATGATGGTATTTATTATTTTTTAAGGATACCATTCTATGCTGTGGCGGGATCTCTTGATTATCCTGGTGTAACAGTGCGAGTTGATCAGCCATTTTTACTCGCACATCAGTATCAACGAGGGTTTGATGAAGAAGGAGCTGGTGGGGCGTTACGTGGTGCATTTGACCAGTTCCAGACGCCAGTAAACGCGGATGCTGATGTACCTGATGACTATGTTGCAACTGGAAAAGAAATCATGAAAAAGGTAGAGCGACTTCTCTTACCAGGAAGTTAATGTCAGAAGGATATCCCCTTTATTTAATGTCGTATCTTTTGGAGGGTTGATCACCCAATCGTCATCGCGTATAAAACCAAACAAAAGCTCTTTTTTGTCCAAGTAAAAAACTATTCCATTTTTAAATGTGGAATTTTCCAGTTGTTCCGGAAGGGCTAAGTGTGAAAATTGCTGGTTGTTTAAGACATTCAGTACTGTTTCAAATGGTCTTGTGTTTTTAAGGTGATAAAGCTCATGATAAAATAAAGTACTCATGAAATCGTTTGACCTGATAATAGTGTTCGCTCCAGCACGGATTGCGTTTTCAATTTGTGAAATAGAGAGAACTTCTGCGTTAATTGATACATGTTGATTATTTCCACGAATTGCAACTATTGCCAAAATAGTTGTAATGTCAGCCTGACGTTCTTTTTTCGTGATGTCGGCAGTTAAAATAACTGACTTGGCCTCCTGAATATTAGCTTGTATTAATGTTGAATCTTCACTTGGATCCCCGTGGATAAAGTGAATAGGATAATGCTGATATGGAAGATGATCAAGAGTTCTGTCAATCAGGACAATTTCCTCTTTAGAATCCTTCGTCTCGATCATATTCACTAGTTGTCTAGTTCGTTCATTCCACCCAACTATTACAATGTGATCTTCACCTTTAAATTTTACTTTTCCTTTTGATAAATCCTGCTCATGCTGAATGGTTCCAGCTGATAAAGTCATTATGTAAAATGTAAGAAGCCCACCACCAGAAAGAATAAGCAGTATTGCAATAACTTTTCCAAGAGCTGTTAATGGTACAAAATCACCGTAACCAACCGTCGCTCCTGTAATAAAAGCCCACCAAATTCCATCAAATACAGATGGGAAAGCAGACGGTTCAACAAGGTGAATAATAACCCCAAAAAAAGTCATTACCACAAATATAGATATTAGAAGCCTAACAATAACAGGTAGTCTGAAATAGATATGTTTAAAGTATTCAATACTCATTATATATTGCACCTTAATCCATTAATTATTTTACATACTAGTATGGGCAAAGGTATTAATATTATATACACGATAAAAAAACTCACCGATAGGAGGTGAGTTTTACAGGTTAGACTTGTTCTAACTTGTGTTTAAGGCTTGTATATACATCCTGCCAAATATCTTTATTGTCACGGAATGACTTGGTCATAAACAGATACATTTCTTTTGATTTCTCCTCATAATCATCTGCTTCTTTCGGTGGAAGATTATCACGTGCATCATCCAAATATTGCTGAATTGCTTTAGACCTAGGTCCCCATTTTGCAACTTCATTGCCAGTTTCATCAATAAAAATAAAGATAGGAATAGAACGCGCTTTTCCATTTGTTAAGTATTGATCCATTAACTCCAGATTATCATCTCGTAAAAGCATTTTCACTGGAATATTAGCCTGTTCTGCAATACGAATTAAGATTGGGATATTTAACATAGCATCGCCACACCAGTCCTCCGTCAATACAATTACACGGATGTTCATTTCAGTCAGTTTTTGGAAGAATTTTGTGTCTGCTGGCGGTGTGAAATGATCATAAATATGTAATAAATTTTGTTTATTTTTTTCCATTGACTCAATATATGTATCTGGTGTCATACCTTTTTCATACCAATGATTTAAATTCATTGACGTTACACTCCTTTGTCTGTCTCTTATAAAAGTGTACCCAATATTTCCTATAGCGTAAACAAAAGTGCTCTTATACATGTTTTTTTGTTATGATTGGTGTGAAAGACTTTAAGGAGGTAGTTTAAATGGAACAAGCAAACAGGGATTTTTTGTTGGAGTTATTACATACGCCATCCCCATCAAGTAATGAGATGGCAATACAAAAAAAGTGGATTAATTATGTAAAAGAATTTGCGGATGAGATTAGAACTGATAACGCTGGAAATGCTATTGGAGTAATTAATCCAAATGCTTTATTTAAAGTTTTGCTTGCAGGTCATTGTGATGAAATAGCATTAGTCATTAATCGAATTGACGAAGATGGATTTCTACATTTTGATAAAATGGGCGGGATAAACCCAAAGGCCGCTGTTGGAATGAAGGTTACTGTACTTGGATTCAACGAAGAAGTAACAGGCGTTATTGGTGTTAATGCACAGCACCATGGTGGATTAAAAGATGACTTTAGCTTAGAGGATCTGTTTATTGATTGTGGTTATAAAACGAAAAATGAAGCTGCAAAATTTGTTCAGATTGGTGATTTGGCTGTCTATAAAACAGAGCCGGAAATATTGATGGATCGTTACGTGGCCGGACGTGGATTGGATAACCGTACTGGTTCATTCATTGTTGCTGAAGTATTAAAGCGACTTTCAGAAAGAGGGTGCAGTGTGGGTGTATATGCAGCAAGCACTGTAAATGAGGAGACAAACATGGGTGGTGCTTATTTTGCCGCTGCCGGTGTTGAACCTACAATGGCTATTGCTTGTGATGTAACATTCTCGACTGATTATCCTGGTGTCAATAAAAATAAGCATGGAGACATAACTCTTGACGGTGGTCCAGTATTTGCAAAAGGTGCACCAATCAATATTAAAATTAATAGATTGCTTGAAAAAACAGCCAGAAAATTAAATATGGCAGTGCAATACGAGTTGACGCCACGTATGACTGGGACAGATGCAGACAGAATGCGTTTGACAGGTCCTGGTGTGCCTGTCTCATTAGTATCGTTACCATTACGTTACATGCATTCACCTGTGGAAACTTCAAGTTTAAGAGACATTGATGAAGAAATAGAATTGCTTGTAACGATGATTGCTGATCTTACTGGTGAAGAAAGCCTTAATCCACTGGAAGACTAAAATTGTAGTTGGTTATTAAATCTCAATCCATTATTATGGGTTGGGATTTTTTTGCAGTTAAGAAAGTATTGTATTCTAAATCATAGGCTGAAAGTAACTGTTTGTACTTACTAGGAAAGTGACTTTGTATTCAGATGGGATTAATATTAGCAATATACTATGAATAAAGTAATGCTTTTATGACACTCAGGTGAAGATATCTTGTCAAATCCTTAGTAATCTAGGTTAATTTACGCATTTATTTTTACAGAATTAGGAAATATTTCCATCGACTTAATATCTCTATACACGCAAGGGTTGTCCAGGGTACTTTTTTGAAATAAATAATCATTAAAATATAGTTCTTTTATCTAACAAAAATTCATCGAACATGGTACTTAGTAATCAAATCCTAATTTCATGATATTTGCCGACAAAATATGACAGATTTTTCATAATTATTACAGTACAGTTACAATAACAACAAAAGAATTACAAAACAGCTCCACTACAGCTGAGACCTGCACTAAATTTTTTTAGTAAAGGAGGCGAGGGGGAGTTTTTTTGTGTTATTACGGTATAAAAAATCAGGAGGAGGAATTAAATTGCTAAGCAAAAAGCGTCAAACAAGAGCTTTTAGTATTGCGGCAGCCCTATTAATGGTGTTTTCGTTGGTAGTTCCCGGAATGTCTTATGCAAAGACGAATGGTAACATACATCATTCGGCAAAAGATACGCAAACTGCTGCAAAAGCAAAGGTCAATAATCGTTTATTAGATCAATTTAAGAATGATGAAAAAGTGACGTTTTTAATTAAGTTTAATGAAAAAGCAGACACGAAGAAAATTGCTAAAGAAGCAAGAAAAAGTGCTGAATCTGCAAATATGACAGCAAAAAAAGCTGAATTTGTACAACGTTCTGCTGTAGTATCTGAATTAAAATCTACCACTCTTGAATCACAGTCAAAAGTAAAGCAATATCTTCAGCAGGAAGCAGATAAGGGAAATGCTGAAAATATTAGGTCGTATTATATAGTTAACGGGATGGCTGTTACAGCTACGAAAGAAGTAGCGAAAAAGGTAGCTAGCTTTGCTGAAGTTGATAAAATATTACCGAATGAAACCCGTGAACTGTTAACACCGGTTACAAAAGAGGCAAAAAATGCTCCACAGTCTGAAACTGCTAATATAGAGTGGAATGTTGAGCGTGTTGGAGCTCCTCAGGTTTGGGACATGGGGATTGATGGTTCTGGAACAGTTGTAGCAAGTATTGATACAGGTGTTCAGTGGGATCATCCTGCTCTTAAGGAAAAATATCGCGGCTATGATGCAGCTACTGGTGAAGTTGATCATGACTTTAACTGGTTCGATGCTACAGCAGGGCAATCAGAACCATTCGATGATCAAGGACATGGTACACACACAATTGGAACAATGGTTGGTGGTGAACCAGATGGATCTAACCAAGTTGGAGTTGCACCTGGAGCACAGTTTATTTCTGTTAAAGCATTCACTGCAGCAGGTGGAACAGATGCTGACTTATTAGCTGCCGCAGAGTGGATCTTAGCACCAACAGATTCAGAAGGAAATGCCCGTGTTGATATGGCGCCAGATGTTGTTAATAACTCATGGGGCGGTGGACCAGGACTTGATGAATGGTACCGCGATGTTGTTATAAATTGGCGTGCAGCGGAAATCTTCCCTGAATTTTCTGCTGGTAACACTACTTTATTTAACCCGGGTGGGCCAGGATCAATTGCAACACCAGCAAACTATCCTGAATCATTCGCAACAGGAGCAACAGATATCGATGATAATTTAGCTAGTTTTTCATTAGAAGGACCTTCACCATATGATGAGATTAAACCAGATATTTCAGCTCCTGGAGTTAACATCCGTTCATCCGTTCCAGGTGGCCAATATGAAGGTGGCTGGAATGGAACATCAATGTCAGGTCCTGCAGTATCAGCTGTAGCAGCGCTGTTACGTCAAGTAGATAGCAGTATTACAGTTGATGAAATGGAACAAATTCTAATGGATACTGCAATCCCATTAACGGATGATGTATATCCTGAATCCCCGAATAATGGATTTGGTCATGGTTTGGTAAATGCGTATGATGCAGTATCAGCATTACAGAATGGAATCGGTACAATCGAAGGTCAAGTGACCAAACCAGGTGAAGATAATGAAGCACCTACATTCGATCACACTGCACCAGCAGAAACTTACGCTGGCATGGACCTTGATTTGAATGTACAAGTTAGTGATAATATCAGCGTTGCATCGGTTGAATTAGATTACCTGGATACAAATGGAGAATGGCAAACTGTCGAAGCCGGACGTGTTTCTGGTGATTATAAAGAAGGCGAATTTGTAGCCACCATTCCAGGTGGACAAATTGCTGAGGATTCACTGACTTATCAATGGACAATAAACGACTTTGGTGAAAATGAAGTTGTCAGTGAAGAATATTATATTGAAGTGAAACCAGGAATTTCTATAGGTTACTCAGAAGACTTTGAAGCTAATCCTATAGGCTGGACATCTTTTGGTGAAATGAACAGCTGGGAATGGGGAGCACCAACCTCTGGACCTGGAAACGCAGCATCAGGAGAAAATGTATATGCAACAAACCTTGATGGTGAATATGAAAACAATATGAACGCAACGCTTGTAATGCCGCCAGTTGATTTACCAGAAGGAAATGCTTATTTGCAATTTAATCAATGGCACAATTTAGAGATGTATGCTTCAGGAACAGCTTACGATTTCGGTCATATCTTTGTCTCGACTGATCAAGAAGAGTGGACACAACTGTTGGAAGTAAAAGGTGAAACAGATGGCTGGGAAAGTGCAGAAGTTGATTTATCTGAATATAGCGGCCAACGAGTCTATCTTGGATTTAATGTTACAACAGATGGCAGTGTAACAAGAGAAGGCTGGTATATTGATGATGTAGCATTATCTGATACGTCACAAAGCAGTGAAGCATCTTTAGGGAAAAAAGGTAACAATAACGGAGTTCGGGGTAATAATGGCCTAGGAGTAATCAAAGCAGATGAAAAAGCTGGAATGAAAGAAAAGGTAAATCCAGCTAAAATTAAGCCAGATTTACCAAAAGATAATCCTCCTGCCGAAGAGGACATAATTAATCCTAACTTATTACCGATGAGCGCGCAAGTAAGTGTATTGGAAAGCGGTCGTTCGGTAATGACTGATCCAGCAACTGGTGAATATTCCTTAAGCCATGCAGCAGGAACTTTTACGTTGAAAGCTGAATCATATGGATTTGAGTCTGAGGAACAATCTGTAACACTTGAAGCGGATGGAACGGCACAAGCTGATTTCACGCTTGATGAAATTCCTCAAGCGACAGTGAGTGGGACAATTACTGATGAAGCAACAGGTGCCCCAATTGAAGGCGCTACTATATTATTGGTAGAGGATGCTAACGTTACACCTGTTGAGACTGATGAAAATGGTAATTACTCTATCACAGGATATGAAGGAACCTACACGTTAAAAGTAATGGCAAGAGACTATTATAGTCAGGAAGTGGAAGTAAACCTTGACGAAGATGTTGAACAAGACATCGCTCTTGAACCATTTTATACGTATCCTGGTGGAGAAATCGGTTATGACGATGGTACTGCCGAGAATGCTCGTGCATTTTATGATGCCGGTAATGGGTGGGCAGTAAAAATGTCTTTACCTGAAGAAAAAGATTCAGCTGTAGTAACAGATGGTGTTTTCCAATTCCATGGTACTGATTGGCCAACACCAGGTGGTACGGAATTTGCGGTTGAAGTATGGGATTCATCTGGTCCCGATGGAACACCTGGAGAAAAGATTGCAGGTCCAGTTGATGCAGAAGCAATAAGAGATTTAAATGAATGGACTGTAGTTGATTTACGTGAGCATAACATTATTGTTGAAGACGATTTCTATATGGTTTATATCCAAAAAGATCCAAATCCAAACGCACCTGGATTGGCTACAGATGAAAACGGAACGAACGCAGAACGAAGTTATCAGTATGTAGCTGGAGCTTGGTCACCATCTCCTGCTTCTGAAGGTAACTATATGATTCGTTCACGAGTAAGCTATGAAGTAAATGATCCAGTTATTACTTCACCTAGCGAAGATTCAATCACAAGTGAACCAGACATGACGGTTGAGGGGACTGCATCTCCTACAACTACGGTTCAATTGTTAAATAATGGAGAAGAAATTGGGACTGCTGAAATTGGTGAAGATGGTCAGTTTGCCATTCCAACTGAACTTTCAGAAGGCGAAAATGAATTTAAAGCATTGTCCATGATGAATGGTGGTGTAGCAGGTGAATCTGAGACTGTTACAGTAACCCTGGATACAATGAGTCCTGAATTAACCATTGATAGCCCAGAAGATGGGGATAAAACCAATCGTGAAACAGTTACTGTTGAAGGTACAGTTTCCGATGCTAATCTTGACTTTGTTGATGTGAATGGTCGAGAAGCGACTGTTGCCGACGATGGTACGTATTCAAAACGAATTCTGCTTGATAACGGCGAAAACCAGATTGAAGTAATCGCCCAGGACCTTGCAGGAAACGTTCAGACAGAGACTATAACGATTGATGTAGACTTTGTTGCACCAACGGTTGAAAACCTGACGCCTACCGAGGATAAAAACCTGGAAGCAGGCGAGAGTGTGCGAATCGAGTTTGATAGTGAGCCTGGCCAAAGAGCTACATTCTTTATCCATATGCCACTTACAAATGCGGTTGCACAAGTATCTAATGTAACGGAACTTCCGATGATGGAGATGTCTGATGGACATTATGTCGGCTATTATACAGCGACTAATAATGTTGTTGCAGAGGGTGCTGTTATCGAAGTGAAAGTTGTTGATGACTTCGGTAATGAATCACGTAAAACAGCTGAAGGAAAATTATTTATCAATGTTGAATGATAAATAGGCTGTAAAGGAGAAGGTTGCCTCTTTGGTCGTAAGTTTTTGCTTACGATCTCTGGGGCAATTTTTTTGCGGTTAAGAGTTTGGGACATAACTAGAACTTTCCACTTTAAAAGATGAATAATAACAGGATAGGATGTTTAGAACACGTTCATTATCAATGGTTGGATCTAATACGTAGTTGATAAAAACTGCGACACAGTGAAAATTTTCTTTTGCACCACTCCGGTACCAATGCAACATCTGCACAAGCTAGCACTTTCGCAGTCTTACTAGTCATGGGCTCACTCATCAGGGTTATAAGAACCCGGACGCTATTCAAATAGCGTGAAAAGTATCTTCATCAGGGCTATGAGAGCACAAACGCTGTTCAAATAGCGTGAAAATTGTCTTCATCGGGGTTATGAGAGCACAAACGCTGTTCAAATAGCGTGAAACGGGTCTTCATCGGGGTTATGAGAACCCGAACTCTATTCAAATAGCGTGAAACGGGTCTTCATCAGGGTTATGAGAAACCGAACTCTGTTTAAATAGTGAGAAACGGTCACTCATATCGAAGTTATGAGCCCCGGTTGAGTATTTTTCCATGTTACTTCGCAGTTTATATCTAATCAGCAACAAATCATAGTTCGGATTTCACTTTGACTAAAAACACTTTTGTTCCAGCCGCTTACTGCATATGTGCAACAATGGCTTATCTATATTAAGACTTGGCTATAAGTCAAGTTTACTAAGTTATTTTTGGTGAAACAGTTTGCTTTCCAAATGGATAGAATAATAGTATAATAACAAACAACAATAATATATCGATTCCATCTTCGGGGCAGGGTGCAATTCCCGACCGACGGTAAGGAACAAGCATTAAATGTTCTAAGTCCGTGACCCGTGCGGCATTTGCCAAGCGGTGGACCTGGTGTGAGTCCGGGACCGACAGTTACAGTCTGGATGGGAGAAGATGTCGAGCCGAAAATTGGTGCGTTTTGCGCCTCTGTTTTCCTGTGAATGTATACCCTGAAGCCCCGATTAGGTTTTAGGGTTTTTTATGTATATGTATAGAATAGGAATAGGCTTATCCTTCATCACAAGACAGATGTGAATCGATAGATGAGGGAGGAGAGTTGATGATGCAATCGACTAATATGCAGTCATCAAAATTATTAAAACTTATTATTCTAGCATTATTGGGAACAATTTCACTCATACTGTTTTTCTTGAATTTCCCACTACCGTTTTTACCACCATATCTGAAAATTGATTTTAGTGAGGTACCTGCATTAATCGCAGCCCTAATTTTTTCACCAATGGCAGGAGTAGCAGTAGAAGCAATAAAGAACATGCTCTATTTAGTCGTTTCGGGTGCCGGTGATCCAATTGGCATAATCGCAAACTTCTTGGCAGGAGTAATGTTTATTGTCCCAGTCGCAGTGCTTTATCACAGATATAAAGGTGTTAAGAGTATTATTTCCGGTTTAATTACAGGTACAGTTATTATGGCAATTGGAATGAGTATACTAAATTATCTTGTTATCCTGCCTGCATATGCATGGTTTATGGGGTGGGAGGAAATGAATCAGAGCGCAAAATGGGTAGCAGTATCCCTTGGTGTGTTACCATTTAATATTATTAAAGGTATTATAGTAGGTTTGTTATTTGTACCTTTATTTATAAAAATGAAAAAATGGATTGAGCAAAAGCAGGCCAATCTAGCATAGCTTTATGGGAGTGTCATAGGTGGCACTCTCATTTTTAAGTATGGAAAGTAAAACGATTACCAAAATAAAAAGTGACTGCCTGTACGCAGTCACTTTATCTAATCGTTCTTCTTGGGAACTATCCCAATTGTGCATCTTGAAATACATATGAGATCATCATTTTCATCAACAATGTTAATTTCCCAGACCATCGTTGTTTTTCCAATGTGAACTGGAGTTCCTTTTGCTGTTACAATTCCTTCACGCTTGCTTTTAACATGGTTTGCATTAATTTCAATTCCAAATACATTAAATTCTTCGGGGTTTATATTCATATATGCACCGATACTTGCGGCAGTTTCGGCCAATGCTACGTTTGCGCCTCCATGCAGAAAACCTGCTGGCTGATGTGTTCGATGGTCAACCGGCATTGTCATGATAACCAGATTTTTATCAAGGGATGTCACTTCTATACCAAGTGACTCCATTAGAGTGTTTGATAGATCCATTTAAAAGCTCCTTTTTAGAGGTTGTTCAAAAAGTCCGGTAAAAATGACGCATCGAATTTCGTCGTTAGCTTGCTTTTCCGTTGCTCATGTATTAAAAGCATACATTCCGCTACTCAAAGCTACGCTGCCTCGAACTCCTCGGTCATTTTCATCCTCCTTTTTGAACACGTACTTTTAGATAAAATTACTGATTAATAAAGATATACCGAGAAGAAAACCGTAAATGGTATTCGTTTTTCCGGTTGCAACCATTGCTGGAAGCATTTCAATTGGCTGAGATTTACCTTGAAATTTTTTGACAACATCAATTGCTTTAAAAATCCCCAATAACGCTATCACAGACCATATTGGAAGCATTCCGAGAATAATGTATACTGTTGTCAGGGCAAAAGCCACAGTAAATAATAATGCTAAGCATCGGACAGCATTTTTTCTTCCGATTAAAATCGCAATCGTTTTCCGTCCGTTTTCTTTATCTCCATCCAAATCACGAATGTTATTGGACATCATAATGGCCCCAATAAAAATAGCTATCGGGATTGAAACCCAAATTACTGTGCTTGTAAGTGTCTGCGTTTGGATGAAATAACTGATTCCGATAATTACGGTTCCCATTAAGAATCCTGAAAAAATTTCACCTAATGGAGTATATGCAATTGGTAAAGGTCCACCTGTATATAAGTAGCCAAAGAGCATACATACTAATCCAATGATAGCTATCCACCAGCTTGATTCAATACAAATATAAACACCTAGCAAAATGGCAATCCCGAAGAAAGTGAGTGCCAATCGTAATACGGTTTTGGGTGAAACACCATCACGAACGATCGTGCCACCAATACCAACAGATTCTTCATTATCCAGTCCACGAGCGAAGTCATAGTACTCATTAAACATATTTGTAGCGGATTGAATTAACATAGATGCCAGCAGCATCGCTAAAAATAAAAAGATATTTATACCATGATCAATAAGTGCCAGCATTGTTCCAACAAAAACCGGAACAAAAGAAGCAGTTAATGTATGCGGACGCAATAGCCTCCACCATATTTGGAATCCGCTTTTTTCGTTAAGTGCCTGTTTAATAGTAGATTTATTTGATGATTCCACGGATGTTCTCTCCTCTGTTTGTTCGCAGTTAAAAAGTATAATGCTTTTTAACTGGATAAGTACAACTAAGTCATTTGTCATTAAAGTTTAATGTTAAGCCAAGATCTCTAAATATCACATTAACATATTTAGTTTAGGCAATTCAGCAAGGGGTGTCAATTGGAAATATTTCATTAAACCGCCATAATAAAAGTCAATCCTTGAGAAACAGGCAAAAAGAGAATAAAATAGATATGGTACTTTGTGATTGTTTAAAGTTACGGAGGTTAAGATTGATGATAGAAATTAAAGAAGAGCTGATTGAATCGCTACTCGAAAAAGCGATTGATCAAGCTAAATCAAATAATAAGACACAAATGATAAGTATGACAAAAGAAATAAATGAGACAGATCCACTTCGTTTTTTTGAATCTGCTAAAAAATTGGGAATGGATCGTACTTTTTGGACAAGCACTTCAGAACAGTTTTTTATAGTGGGCGTCGGAAGTGCGTTTCAGATTGATGCTAATGAGTACCGTTTTCAAAATACCGAAAAACAATGGAAGAAACTATTGCGGGATGCAATTATTCATAATCCGTACAAGGTTCCTGGAACAGGTATGGTTACCTTAGGTGGTATGTCTTTTGATCCAAGCATACGAAAGTCGGACTTGTGGAGAAAGTTTGGTCATAGTTCATTTACGATACCAAAGTTTATTTTAACTGTAAATGAAGGGAAGTATTATGTAACAACAAATGTGCAAGTGAATCAGGGTGATCATTCCAGGCAGCTAGCTAATGGAATTAAACACGCTGAAGAAACGTTAATGTCTTATTCAACAACTCTTCCAGACCAAACAAGAATACATTCAAAGGATGAAATTGCGCCACAGCAATGGATGGATACCGTTGAACGTGCAACTGAAAAAATTAATCAAGATGAAGCTGAGAAAATAGTGCTTGCTCGTGAAGTAAGAATTAAGTTGACGGGCGATGCATCGATTACTGCAGTTTTGGATAAATTTATATCTTCACAGACAAACAGTTTTATTTTTGCATTTGAACGTGATGGAGATTGTTTTGTCGGGGCTTCACCAGAAAGGTTGGTCAAGCTGCAAAATCAACAATTACTTTCAACTTGTTTAGCTGGAACTGCACCAAGAGGGAAGACAAAAGAAGAAGATAGAAAGATCAGCTATAAACTTTTACACGATGAGAAAAATCGCAGTGAACATGATTTTGTTGTAAATATGATTAAAAATGCAATGGAACTTTATTGCACTTCTATTCAAATTCCAAAGGAACCAGTGATTTATCCGCTTAAAAATTTACAGCATTTATATACTCCAGTCACTGCTACTTTAAAGAAGGGTTACAGTATTTTTGATATTATACAACAACTGCACCCAACTCCAGCCTTAGGAGGTGTTCCGCGCGAAGAGTCACTTAAATTTATTCGTGAACAGGAACAACTGGATCGTGGCTGGTATGGCGCGCCAATTGGCTGGCTGGATTCTAACCAGAATGGCGAATTTGCTGTTGCAATCAGATCTGGTCTGATTCAAGGTGATGAGGCATCACTCTTTGCAGGGTGTGGTGTTGTGAAGGATTCAGATCCACAAGCTGAATATGAAGAAACAAATATTAAGTTTCTGCCAATGCTGTCCGTTTTAGGAGGCTAATGATGGATTATACAGAAGTATTAACACGATATATTGCAAACTTTGTGGACGAACTGGTTCAGAGCGGTTTAACTGATGTGGTTATCTCACCCGGTTCCAGATCAACGCCATTGGCAATGACAATGACAGAACATCCTAATATGAACCAGTGGGTAATTATTGATGAACGTTCGGCTGCTTTTTTTGCATTAGGATTAGCCAAAAAGAAAAATCGAGCAGTAGCAATTGTCTGTACATCTGGTACTGCAGCTGCAAACTATTATCCAGCTATTGTGGAAGCACATTATGGGCGCGTTCCTTTAGTAGTTTTAACAGCTGACCGTCCACATGAATTGCGTGATGTAGGAGCACCACAATCGATTGAGCAGATCGGATTGTACGGGTATTATGCTAAGTGGTTTCACGAAATGGCATTACCTGAAGGAGATTCTAAAATGCTTGAATATGCTAGAAGTAAAGCATCACGTGCAGTAAATACTGCTTTAGATGGTAATGCAGGTCCTGTCCATTTAAATTTTCCATTGCGTGAGCCACTAATTCCGGATTTTACTGTAACTAATTTGTGGGGACTGCAGGATGATAAAGCATATTACCCTGTATTTAATGGGGAACGAAGGCTACATTCTGATCAGTTGAATCAACTAATCCAGAAGTTACAGTCACACCAAAGAGGGTTAATTGTTTGTGGTCCACAACTGGATAAGGAATTTGCTGAGGCAGTCGTACAGCTTGCTGCATCATGGCAAGTTCCAATTCTGGCTGACCCGCTATCACAGGTGAGATCTGGTCAGCATCATAAAGAACAGGTGATTGAGGGGTATGATGCAATATTACGAAATGACTTGATTCGTAAACAACTGAAGCCGGACTTTATTATTCGGTTTGGAGCAATGCCCGTGTCCAAAGCCTACCTCTTTTATGTAAAAGAACATTGTGAAATTCCTCAGTATATCGTAGAAAGCGAAGCAAGTTATCGTGAACCAGCGGGCAATCGAACTGAATTTATTTATGCTGACCCGGAATTATTATGCAATGATTTGGCTGCTGCAAATATAACGTTTGACGGGAAATGGCTGGAAAAGTGGCAATCTATGAATCAGGTTGCCAAAAAACATCTCCTGGAACAAGATGATTCAGATATGCTTACAGAAGGAGACGCTACGAGAGTTCTCATGGAGGCTATTCCCGATGAGAGTAGCTTGTATGTCGGTAACAGTATGTCCATTCGGGATGTGGATACTTTTTTCATGACGACACCTAAAAGGATAAATATACTTGCCAATCGTGGTGCTAATGGTATTGACGGAATGGTGTCAAGCGGGCTAGGTGCAGCTTCAACAGGTGATCCTGTTACGTTGTTACTTGGCGATTTATCGTTCTTCCATGATTCAAATGGGTTATTGGCTGCAAAGCAATATAAGCTAAACATAACTATACTATTAGTTAATAACAATGGTGGTGGCATCTTCTCTTTTCTGCCACAAGTAAATTATCAAGATCATTTTGAGGCACTATTTGGCACCCCAATGGATGTTAACTTTCAACATATCGTTGAAATGTATGGTGGAAACTATGCTGATGTTAACAGCGATTCAGAGCTAAGAGATGCGCTACAGTCAAGCTACGAGAGTCAGGGATTGTCGGTGATTGAAGTGAAGACTGACAGAAGCGTAAATATGGAATGGCATAGAAGCAAATGGCAGGCAATTGAGAGTGAACTGTTGAATTAAAGGATGATTCTGTGTATTTTAAGGTAAATGATGCATCATATTGGTATAAAATAGATGGTGAAGGTGAAGGCGAGGATACAATCGTGTTTTTGCACGGTTTTACAGGTACTGCTGCTACTTGGACTTCTTTTATAAATGACTGGCAGGATTATTATCAGATTCTTACGATTGACCTTCCGGGACACGGAAAAACAACTTTAGATACACCAAGAACAATGGAAGAATGTTGTTCTGACTTAGTACATTTATTCGATTACTTAAAGCTGGAAAAAGTTCATCTTGCAGGCTATTCTATGGGCGGAAGGACGGCATTATCTGTAGCAATGCTTTATCCGGAACGAATTAAGTCATTGATGCTTGAAAGTGCTTCACCTGGCCTAATTTCAGATAATGACCGGAAGAGCCGTCTTAATCATGATGATAAACTTGCCAGTCGTGTTGAACAGAATGGGGTTGAGTCATTTGTAGAATTCTGGGGGAGTATCCCTCTATTTAAGACACAGAAAAGCTTGCCAATCAATATTCAAAAGCAGATCCGTGATGAAAGGTTATCACAATCTGCGGACGGCCTGGCTTATTCGCTTCGTTATATGGGGACAGGCCGACAGCCGTCCTGGTGGGGTCAATTACAAGATATTACTATTCCTGTACTGTTACTCGCTGGTGCCTATGATCAGAAATTTATTGATATAAATAAATCGATGTCAGAACGTATTACATCAAGTAAACTGGTCATTGTTGAAAATGCCGGTCATGCAATTCATGTGGAACAGCCAGGAATTTTTGGTAGAATAGTAAATGAGTTTTATAATTCAATACAGTAGTAGTAAACTACATAGTTACTTTTTAAAGGAGGAAAATAATGACTGTACAATGGGAAGAAGTTCGAGAGTATAAAGAAATTACGTATGAAAAGTATGATGGTGTTGCAAAGGTAACGATGAATCGTCCCGAAAAACACAATGCATTTACACCGCTAACGGTAAATGAAATGATCGACGCTTTTGTTGATGCACGTGATGACTCATCAATCGGTGTTGTTATATTGGCTGGTGCTGGCGATAAAGCATTTTGCTCAGGTGGAGACCAATCAGTGAGAGGGCATGGCGGCTATGTTGGTGATGACCAGGTGCCGCGTTTGAATGTTCTTGATTTACAAAGGTTAATCCGCACCATTCCAAAACCAGTTGTGGCAATGGTATCTGGTTATGCTATTGGTGGTGGCCATGTACTGCATGTTGTTTGTGACCTGACAATCGCTGCAGATAATGCAGTGTTTGGTCAAACTGGTCCAAAAGTAGGCAGTTTTGATGCAGGATATGGAGCAGGTTATTTAGCACGTATGGTTGGTCATAAGCGTGCACGCGAGATCTGGTACTTATGCCGTCAATATAGTGCCGAAGAAGCATTTCAAATGGGCATGGTAAATACAGTAGTTCCACTGGACAAGCTAGAGGATGAAACACTTCAATGGTGTGAAGAAATGCTTGAGAAATCACCAACAGCTCTTCGCTTCCTAAAGGCATCATTTAATGCAGATACAGATGGGTTAGCTGGTTTGCAGCAAATGGGCGGAGACGCAACACTTCTTTACTATACAACTGAGGAAGCAAAAGAAGGACGCGATGCATTTAAAGAGAAAAGGAAACCAGACTTTAAGCAATTTCCACGCTTTCCGTGATTATAATATTTTTTTAAGAGAGACCTTTGCTTATGATAGGCAAAGGTTTTTCATTTACTGATTGAGGAGGTCAGCATTATGTCTGAAACAATCCCACATTGGCTGACAAAGCAAGCAAATATTGCTCCAGATCAAACTGCAATTGAACTGGAAAATGGAACTTTCTTTACTTTTTTGGATTTAAAGGAAAAAAGCCAACATTTTGCTCAAAAATTAGCACAATTAGATATAAAACAAGGATCACATGTTGCCATTTTATCTAACAATAATGTTGATATGGTAATTGCAATACATGCACTGAGTTATCTTGGGGCTGTTGCGGTCATGTTTAATACTCGTTTAACTGAAGAGGAATTAGAATATCAGATCAGCGATGCAGAAGTTTCACATGTACTGGCTGAAAATAATAATACAAATTTCAGTGTACCAGTATATACATTTTTCAAAGTTAACTCGCTTCAGGAAAAGATAGTTGAGTTGCGAAAGGAAATTAACTTAGAAGACAGATTCACTATTATTTATACATCAGGTACCACAGGATTCCCGAAAGGTGTAGTTCATACTTATGGCAATCACTGGTGGAGTGCAATAGGTTCTATGTTGAATCTGGGCCTAAATAATAATGACAAGTGGCTTAATGCATTACCTATTTTTCATGTTGGTGGTCTGTCTATTTTTGTCAAAAGCGTTATTTATGGGATGCCTGTTTACTTAGTTGATAAATACGATAAGAGAAGTGTACATGATGCGATTATGTCAAAGGATGTGACAATTGTTTCTGTTGTTACCCTTATGCTAAGGGAACTTGTTGAGTACCTTGGTGACAATCTCTTACCAGATACCTTTCGTTGTGTGTTGCTTGGAGGTGGACCAGCGCCAAAGTCACTCTTAGAACAGGCAAAATTTCGTAATGTTCCTGTGTTCCAATCTTACGGAATGACAGAAACGTCATCACAAATTGTAACTTTAAGCCCAAATGATGCTTTGGACAAGATAGGTTCTTCTGGAAAGCCATTATTCCCAGCCCAGTTGAAAATTGATGCAGCAGATAAATCAATTGGTGAGATATACGTAAAGGGCCCAATGGTTACAACTGGCTATTATAAGAATGAAGCAGCAACAGAAAAAACGCTAAATGATGGGTGGCTAGCTACTGGTGACCTGGGTTATCTTGATGATGATGGTTTTTTATATGTTGTCGATCGACGAAAAGATCTTATAATATCTGGTGGTGAAAATATATATCCCACTGAAATCGAGAGCGTCTTGTCTGAGATGGATGCAGTCCAGGAAGCAGGTGTTGTCGGAAAAAACGATGATAGGTGGGGACAGGTTCCCATCGCGTTTATTGTTACAAATGATAAAACTGTTTCGGCTGAAGCTATACTGGAATTCGCCAGTCAGAAACTAGCTAAATACAAGCTGCCAAAAGAGATTCGTTTTATTGATAAGCTCCCGAGAAATGCGTCAAATAAAATTGTGAAAAGTAAATTGTTATAGTATATTGCGGAGTGCTCATTTCGTAAGTTTTGTTGCTTTTAAGTGTGGCAGTTGATATAAATGCGACATTGCGAAATAATATTGAAAAATATTCGAGTGCTATGCACTGCTCCGGAAATACACTTCGCTTTCCCGCAGGAGTCTTCGTGTATTACCTGCGCTCTCATGGAGCTTCGGGCAGTTGGCTCCCGCGGAAAACGACTGCCCGAAGCGGAAATGAGCATGCTTCAGTGTCGCAGTCATATCAATAGCACCTATCTTTGTCATTACACTAGTTGAAATGAGGACATCCGTTATTTCTAAGCAGTTAAAAAAGTATAAATACTTTCTTACTGCATAAGTACAACTAATGCAATCACCATTAAGACTGGCGAGTGCTGAGTTTTCTAAGAATAGACTGCCTTAATTAATGAAATCCAGTCACCACAGCGGTTAACAAGTAATTTTGAATTTCCACAAATTTATCGATATTTTGTTGCCACTACTGCGGCTTGAGAAACGAATGTAGTTACACAAAGTATTATTTTTGAAAAAAATACAAATGTCGTATGACCAACAGATGAAAGTGACCACTTACAAAAGCATTGTCTATAAATAATTTAGCGGACATGAGGGACCTTATTTTATGGAAAACAAGCAATATTAAGGTTTAAGCGGACACCAGATACCTTATTTGCTAGAATTACTTCTATTTCACTTGGATATATGTTAAATAAGTGCTCCTGTGTCCGCTAATCAGATGAAAGCAAATGACGTTTAGTTTATTAACAGCTATTAAAATGAAAAAAGGCTTGTAGAAAAACAAGTCTTTCTAACAAAGGGTGTCCTTCTTACTTATACAATCGAATGCCGGAGTGAAAAAGTGGCATCTTGACAACATTTTTTTGAAAATATGAATTTTCATTGAAAATGATTCTCAAAGTCATTGACTTATATCCAAAAACCAAATAAACTGTATATATAATGCAATGTGAAAAATTGTGCATGTACATACTAAATTAGTTGTATATGTAGTGAAAGAATGCAGACATGGGGAGAGATTCCAATGCAAACATTAACAGCGAAGGATTTAACACTTGGCTACGGCGAAGATATAATAATAGATGATTTAAATATAACAATACCAAAAGGCGAAATTACAGTATTAATTGGTGGAAATGGCTGCGGGAAATCTACTTTGTTACGCTCATTAGCTCGTTTACTTAAACCGAAAAGCGGAGACGTTGTGTTAGATGGTGAACATATTGCAAAAATGGGAACGAAGGATGTTGCTAAAAAGCTTTCCATTTTGCCGCAGGGACCTGTAACACCAGAGGGCTTATCCGTAATGGAGCTTGTTAAACAAGGAAGACATCCATATCGCGGATTCTTAAAGCAGTGGTCTAATGACGATGAAAATGCTGTTAATAATGCACTTGAAGCAACTAATATGATGGAGTTTAAGGATCGTTCAGTTGATTCGTTATCTGGAGGTCAACGTCAGCGAGCATGGATTGCAATGACTTTGGCACAGGAAACGGATACGATATTGTTAGATGAACCTACAACATACTTGGATATGACACATCAAATTGACGTACTTGACTTATTGTTTGAGCTTAATGAAAAAGACGGGCGTACTATTGTAATGGTACTGCATGATTTAAACCTTGCCTGTCGTTATGCTCATCATATTGTGGCAATCAGAGATAAACAGGTTTTTGCTCAAGGTAAACCAGAAGAAATTGTTACATGTAAACTAGTTCATGAAGTTTTTCAAATGAAGTGTGATGTGACATTTGACCCTATGTTTGGTACACCAATGTGTATTCCACATGGAAGAGGACGATGTATTTATGCTAATGGAGCAGGAGCCTCACAATCAGCAATTAACTGAATAAAATCGTAAAGTGGCCCATCAGTCTTCACGGATTGATGGTTTTTTTTAATTTATTCATACATTTATCCCATGCTTTTGAGGCAAATTATGAGCAGGAGGTGCTGTATGGAGAAAAAGAAATTTTATATTAACTTAGGAAGTCAAGAGATATCTCAAATAAAATATGATAATAATGAAGAGTTTGTCATTCATGCAACAGAAGATGAGGTACGAATCTTACGCGATAAAATGGATGATATGTATAACGCTGATTATCGTGCATTCTTTCGAGCACATGTGCCTATTATGCCATATCATAATGACAGCTCGAACGATGATTATGACATAGGCATAACAGAAGCTTTTCAAATGATTTATGATTTGGGTGATGAGACTACCAAAAAACATATAGATAGTATGGGTGTTCTCTCAGACGGACACGAGTGAGGCTAAAACGGAATAAGAGTACCCCTCTTATTCCTATTTTTTTAGAAGAAAGTTTATAGGACTAGAAAAAAAGGAATAGTATAACAGAACGTTCTTATATATAAGTACGAAGGGAGCGAAAAATATGAATAATAACATATACCTTAAGTATTTAAAATGGGTTATCAGTTGTGCTATTATTTTGCCATTATTTTTTATGATCCAGACAACCGAAGTTCAAACTGCATCAACAGTTGAATATAGTAATAATCATGAAAATTCTAAGGTAAGTGCACAAACGTTAAAAAAGGAAAACCCTGAAAAGCAACTTTCTCATGACCGGATTGTCTCCCTTACAAACCAGTTTATGAAAACACTCGTACAGAATATTGACAGTAATAACAAAGTCGTCAATTTTGATAGGAAGAAGGAGTTGCTAGAGGAGTTTGAAAAAGTAACCACCAAAAATGTAGCTTCTGAATATGTTGATTATTATTACAGGAGTAAGCCAAGTGGGTTATATATAGTTCCCACTGAAACTCCGCCATGGTTTAACGAAAAAAATGACTATGATATGATAGAAAAAGAAAGCAATGTAGTTAAAGTTGTGCAGGAAAATAAATCTGATTTAGATGGATCGTATACGGTGAAAATCGAATTCACATATAATGATAAATGGAAAATAACAGACATCGAATATTAATGCTACTAGTCGAATATGAAAGCAGTTGAAATAATGTATACATTCAAAGATTATTACCATAATGAAGTAAAGCTATCATTTGATGACCACCCTTTTTCAAAAAAACCGAAACATGTATGGGTTATTTGTAAATTAAAAGATGATTGGCTACTAACCAGACACAAGGACCGCGGATTGGAATTTCCGGGTGGGAAAGTAGAAAAGGGTGAAACCGCACAGGAAGCAGCTGTTCGAGAGGTCATGGAAGAAACTGGAGGAACTATTGATTCAATAAGGTATATTGGACAATATTATGTTGCAGGTAAAGGTGGTAACATTATTAAAAATGTCTACTTTGCTGAAATTAAAGAACTAATTCCTCAAGAGACCTATTATGAAACAGAAGGACCTGTTATGTTAAAAAAGGTTCCAGAGAATGTCAGGCAGAATAAATTGTATAGTTTTATTATGAAAGATGGAGTTTTATCATACTGTATGGAGTTCATAAATAGAGAGAAAAACTAAAATCGCCCATTACAGGCGATTTTTAGTTTGTATTTTTAATAAACCATCTCTCTAAACGTTCTGCGATTTTGTACATGATTACAGCACACAGGGCAATTACTACCAGAATGGATATAACGAGTGGAAAGTCAAACTCTTGAAAGCCCCTAATGATTAGATATCCTAATCCTTCTTTTGAAATCAGGAACTCTCCAACGATAACTCCCACCCATGATAAACCTACATTTACTTTTACGATTGATAACATTGCAGGTAAGGATGCCGGGAATACGGCTTCTCTAAAGACCTGTCTTCTATTAGCACCGAAGCTTTTTAATACTCTTTCATAGTTTGGGTCAACCTCGAGAAAGGCAGTATATATAACAAGGGTGGTAATGGTTGCAGAAATGATTGCACTCATAGCGATTGCAGATACATAGTCAGGACCAATTGCGACGATAAAGATGGGGGCAAAGGCAACCTTAGGCATTGCATATAAAACAACTAAAAAGGGGTTCATTATTCTGGAAAGCCGCGATGATGACCATAATACAGTAGCGAATATAATCCCCACGATGGTTCCTAATAATAAGCCCAAAACAGTTTCAAACAATGTAATCTGTAAGTGGGAGGTTATTTTCCCATTAGAAAACATATTCAGTAATATACTGAAAATTTCAGAAGGAAAACTAAATATCAACGGATTTATCCAATCCATTCTGCTGGCTATTTCCCAGAGAGCGATAAAGGAGACAAGTATAATTAATTGCCACAAGAAGATGATTTTTCTTTCATTATTTACTTGGTTTTTATAATTTTTATATAATTGATTATCTGAACTAAACATCATTTTGGTGACCCACTATCTTTGTTCCCGGCGTGTTTGGTTCTATCTCTTGCCAGATTTTTTCGAATAGTAACTGGTATTTCGGATGTCTTCGTACTGAAAATGGTGCTTCATCTCGTAATTCCAAAGGGACTTCGAATGTTTTTTCAATTGATCTAGTATTAGCATCCATTAGGATTATACGGTCACTCATAGCAATAGCTTCACCAATATCATGGGTTACCAATATTGTTGTTTTGTTGTACATTTTAAGAAACCGTAACATTAAATCTTCCAGCTTTACCTTAGTTTGATAGTCGAGTATTGAAAATGGTTCATCTAATAATATAATTTTTGGATCAGTTATTAATGTACGAATTAGAGCAACTCGCTGACGCATTCCCCTTGATAAGGAACTTGGATATACATGAGTTACATTTATTAATCCAGCTTCTTCTAAAAGATATGATGCTTTACCTTTTATTGCTTCTGTTTGATTATTACCAATTTTAGGCCCAATAAGTACGTTATCAATTATTGTTTTCCAAGGGAATAAATAATCTTGTTGGAGCATATAGCCTATTGCCGGTTCAGATTTATTGATTGGTTGCTGTTGTATTAACACCTCTCCTGTTGATTGCTTGATAATTCCTGCTATTATAGATAGTATTGTTGACTTTCCGCAGCCATTGGGACCTAAGAGGGTAACAATTTCTCCCTCTTTGACAGAAAAAGATATATTGTCGAGTGTTTTTATATGATTTTTTTTTGAAAAGTAATGGTGTGAAACGCGATCTAAGGTAAGAAAAGTCATGGGCTTCCCTCCTAAGCTGATTTCGAAGTATTTAAACTCAGCTATTCGTGCATTGGTTTTCCAAAGATAAGCAAAAAAACATTAACATACATCGGTATATTCATTTTTTATTCGCATATTCCAGGTTGTATTTTGTCATCATAGCCTATGCGATTTAAAAAAATTGTGTGAATGCCTATATGTTAGAGACAAAAAACAAAAAAAACCGCCCTCGAAAAATCGAGAACGGTTGTCAGCATGTGCTGTCAAAACTTTTCCTTCATATATTAAAATCCTTTTGGGATGAGGAAACCATAGTTATACAGATCGGTATAAAGGACCTGCTTCCTTAATATCGTTACTTGCTAACTTAAATTTCTTAAAGTTTTCATGAAATTTCATTGCAAGTGCTTTTGCTTCCATGTCATACGCTGCTTTATCTTCCCAGGTCTTCTTTGGTACAAGTACTTCATCGGGTACTCCAGGTACATGCATTGGAATCTTAAGTCCAAAAACATCATCGTGGGTTGTTTCAACTGTATTGAGTTCACCTTCCAACGCAGCGTGTATCATTGCCCTTGTGTATGATAGTTTCATGCGTTTTCCAATTCCATAGGAACCACCAGTCCAACCGGTGTTAACCAAAAATACACTAGAGTTATACTGGTCTATTTTATCGCCAAGCATTTTTGCATATGTTGATGGCGCTAATGGGAGAAACGGTGAGCCAAAACAAGCTGAGAAAGTTGCTTGTGGCTCTGTTACGCCACGTTCTGTTCCAGCCAGTTTGCTCGTATATCCACTTAAAAAGTGATACATCGCCTGTTCTTTTGTTAATTTGCTTATTGGCGGTAATGTCCCAGATGCATCAGCTGTTAGAAAAATTATTGAGTTAGGGTGACCAGCAATACTTGGTGAAGTAATATTATCAATATTTTCAAGCGGATATGCTGCCCTTGTGTTTTCAGTTAATGATGTGTCATCATAATCAGGTAAGCGTGACTCATCTTCAAGAATTACATTTTCAAGTACTGAACCAAAACGGATGGCATTGTAAATTTGTGGTTCTTTATCCTGTGACAGATTGATACATTTTGCGTAACAGCCACCTTCAATGTTAAATACACCATTTGGGCTCCATCCATGTTCATCATCGCCAATTAAACGGCGGTATGGATCAGCAGATAATGTTGTTTTACCTGTCCCGGATAGACCGAAAAACAATGCAACATCACCTTCCTGGCCAACATTCGCTGAACAATGCATGGATAAAATGTCACGTTGTGGTAATAGGTAATTCATTATCGAGAAAATGGATTTCTTGATTTCCCCAGCATACTCGGTACCACCAATTAAAATAATTCGTTTTTTAAACGATATCAGTATAAACGTTTCGGAATTTGTCCCATCCACCTCTGGATCTGCTTTGTATGTAGGAGCAGACACAACAGTGAATTCGGATTGATGGGTCTTTAATTCCTCATCTGTCGGTGTAATAAATAATTGGCGAGCGAATAAATTATGCCATGCATATTCGTTTATAACTTCAATAGGCAGGCGGTATTTTTCATCAGCACCAGCATATCCCTTAAATTGAAATAGCTCTTCCTTGTTCTTTAAATAGGTGATAACTTTCTCATAAAGTCTTTCGAATGACTCTTCATCTATTGCTTGATTCACCAGACCCCAATCGATAAATTCTTCACAAATATCGTCACGTACAATGAATTTGTCTTTGGGAGAACGGCCAGTATATTCACCAGTAGTTGCACAAACCGCTCCTGTTGCGGTTAGAGTACCTTCTTTACGCGATAAAATTTTTTCAACTAACTTAGGTACAGCAAGGTTTTTTTGTAAATTATTGTGCGAAAGTAAATCTTTTAAAAATAGTGATTGTTCCACCGTTTTCATTTGTAATACCTACCTTTTTGATGGATTTGTATGGAAAGGCGATAACGTTCAATTATCTGATTATCTAAATCTGTTTATTAGTATAACACATTAATTAAAATAGTCCATACTAATAACATGATTATTTATATGAATTTTTAGTGGCCATCGTGTATATAACTAGCAAATAGTTGACATCGCAAGGCTATTTCGATACGATAATTGTCGAACGGACACTCTCTTATTCAGAGTTGGTGGAGGGACAGACCCTGTGAAGCCCGGCAACCGTCACTTTAGTGAAAAGGTGCTAATCTGGTGCAAGGATATATCCTTGAACAATAAGAGCGAAAGGCCACAATTCCTTTCCTCATGATGCAGGAAGGGTTTTTTGTTTTTATAAAACATAATTTAATGATGAACAAATACTGAAAAGTTAGAGTTCCGTACCATAATTTTAGGGAGGATTTAGCCAAATGGCTTCGAATCGTCGATTATTCACATCTGAATCTGTAACCGAAGGGCATCCAGATAAAATTTGTGATCAGATTTCAGATGCAATCTTAGATGAAATATTATCAAGTGACCCTAATGCCAGGGTCGCATGTGAAACAACTGTGACAACAGGATTAGTCTTAGTGTCAGGAGAAATTACTACTTCTACATACGTAGATATTCCTGCTATTGTACGTCAAACAATTAAAGATATTGGGTATACGCGGGCAAAATTTGGCTTTGATGCTGATACATGTGCAGTACTTACTGCAATCGATGAGCAATCTGCGGATATTGCTGGTGGAGTGGACAATGCTTTAGAATCGCGTCAAGGTAAAATGAGTGATGAGGAAATCGCTTCAATTGGAGCAGGTGACCAAGGGCTTATGTTTGGCTTTGCCTGTAATGAAACAGAGGAATTAATGCCTTTAGCAATCTCGCTGGCCCATAAATTAGCAAAGAGATTAGCAGATGCGCGTAAAGAGAATATATTGGATTACCTGCGTCCCGATGGCAAAACACAGGTGACTGTTGAGTATGATGAACATGATAATCCCGTAAAAGTGGATACTATTGTTATTTCAACACAGCATCATCAGGATAAAGCTTCAGAACAAATAGAGAAAGATTTGATCGAACATGTAATTCGCCCCGTTGTACCAGCGAATCTACTGGATGAATCAACAAAGTATTTTATTAACCCGACAGGTCGCTTTGTTATTGGAGGCCCACAAGGGGATGCAGGCTTGACAGGTCGTAAAATAATTGTTGACACATATGGCGGCTATGCGCGCCATGGTGGAGGTGCTTTCAGCGGAAAGGACTCCACGAAGGTAGATCGTTCCGGCGCATATGCAGCTCGTTATGTAGCCAAAAACATTGTAGCAGCGGATCTTGCTAAAACGTGTGAAGTTCAAGTAGCATACGCAATCGGAGTAGCTGAACCGGTTTCCATTGCAATCGATACATTTGGAACTGGTGTTGTGAGTGAAGAAGTATTGGTTACAGCGGTTCGCAAGTTATTTGATTTGCGTCCAGCTGGTATCATTCGAATGCTTGATTTACAGAGACCAATATTTAGAAATACTGCAGCATACGGGCATTTTGGCAGAACAGACATCCTTTTCCCTTGGGAAAAAACAGATAAAGTAGAAGAATTGCAAGCTTTAGTAAAAAAATAATAGATATTATTCAAAAGATATTGCTCATGCAATATCTTTTTTTATATGACGAAAACTTTTATTTGATTTCACTCGTATATATAGTAGGAATGTTTTGAAGGGTGTGTATAAGTCATTGAATGAGAATGAGTCTAAACTTATTAAAAAAATAAAGAAAGGTGATCATGAAGCATTTAAGTGTTTATATGAAAAACACGCGGACTATGCACTTCGAACCGCCTACTCGATTACGAAAAACAGAAGCGATGCATCAGACATTGTTCAAGAGACATTTATTAAAATTTACCGTAATATTGAATCTTTTGATATGAAGAGACCATTTAAACCGTGGTTTTATCAAATATTAATAAATGAAAGCAGGAGTTATTTATCAAAAAGGTCTAAACAAGCAATAAATATTGAATCGGACCGGTTATTGGACCAGTTACACCGTAATGCCAAGCACGAGCTGCAATATGATGAGTTGGAACTGGGGCTCGATGAACTAGATGATAAAGACCGAACTATCCTGACATTAAAGTACTTAAATGGCTTTACCGAAAAAGAAATTGCCAAAATGCTTGGAGCAAATGTAAATACGATTAAGTCAAGGCTATATAAAGGAAGACAACGGTTAAAAGTTGCGATGGGAGGGATGAAGGATGAATGAAAAAGAGCTGGACAAAAAAATAGAAGATGAATTAAAAAAAGATACAAATTCGGCTTCGGAATTAAAGAATGAGACATGGAATAAAATTAATACAGAGCTATTTCAATCACCAGACTCCCATAAAAAGAAAGTGAAAAAGAGAGGCATTATCTCTGGACTAACTGCTGCTGCAATCGTCGCAATTGCTGTTTTCGGCATGACAGATCCAGGTCAGGCCATGATACAAAGTCTGAAGGATATGTTTGTCGAGGAGAAGGAGCAGGAGATTGAAATTGAAGGGCATAAGGAGGATAGCGACGTACAGTTAGAAGCAAATGAAGAGCTCCGTTATGTTATCTATATTGATGATTCACGCTATAGGATGATTGAAGGAGATAGCAGTGACCGCATTGTACCTGAGCAGGAACTGGCAGACAGGTATCCGGAAGTTTCAATGGAAATCATGCGTAAGGAAGCAACCACTGAAGAGATGGTCGAATCCATTAAGAACTCCTTGGCTGACAACAAAATGGAATTGAGACAGGAAGAACAAGTTAATACCCCTATTAATGGTGTCGTGATCAGGGGGATTGGTCCAGGATATACGAATGAGGCTGGCAAAACAGGACAGCAGTGGGACACACCAATTGAAAAATATTATATAACAGAAACAAAAAATAATCAGGTGTTTGTTATTAAGCAAAGTTATTTCTTAGAGGCAGCTGAAGGTCATGGTGCAAGATTTGATTACATGCTGAAAAGCTTTGAGATTGTTGACTAACACCAATTCTGTCTAATAAATTTAGAAATGGAAATGCTTTTAATAACTATAAATAAGAAAAGTAAACACATTTCAAATTCAGCAAAGACTATCATAAGAAATTTTTATAAGAAAGAGGGATAAATAATGTGTGGATTTATCGGTATTCTACGTAATAATCCTGGCAAACCAAACGATGTATATAAAAATATATTTAGAGAACAAAATAATATTATGTCTCATAGAGGTCCTGATGATGAAGGTTATTTTCATGATGACTTCGTTTCTTTTGGTTTTCGAAGGTTAAGTATAATTGATATAGAATACGGGGCACAGCCTTTAAGCTATGATGATGAAAAGATGTGGCTTGTTTTCAATGGTGAGATATACAATTATTTGGAATTAAGAAACGAATTACAGGCTGAAGGATATGAATTCACAACAGAGTCTGATACGGAAGTAATTGCGGCACTATTTTCGAAGCATAAGGAGGATGCATTTCAGTTCCTTAGGGGCATGTTCTCCATATTGATTTGGGACAAAGAGCTAGGAACACTATATGGTGCCAGGGACCCATTTGGTATCAAGCCGCTATTTTACCATGAAATGGGTGAGGGGATCGTATTTGCTTCTGAGAAGAAGAGTATTACATTAATGATGGAAGATGAAAAGGTAAATAGTGAAGCATTACAGCACTATTTAAGTTTCCAGTTCGCACCTGAGCCAATGACAATGACAGTAGGGATTAATAAAGTTGAACCTGGTCATTACTTTATTAAAAAACCTAATGATCCAATAGCTTTCAAACAATATTGGTCTGCTACATTTAATCCTATACTAATGGAGAAAGAGGATTGGATTAAACGAATTCAGGATGTCATGTATGACTCTGTCAGTAAGCATATGCGAAGTGATGTGCCAGTAGGATCCTTTTTATCTGGTGGTATCGATTCAACGATAATCGTAGCAATGGCAAAACGAATTAATCCAAACATCAAGACGTTTTCTGTCGGTTTTGAACGTGAAGGTTATTCTGAAATTGATGTTGCTAAAGAAACAGCTGACAAACTAGACGTTGAAAATATATCTTATATTATTTCACCAGAAGAGTATGTTGAAAAACTTCCAAAAATCATGTGGCATATGGATGATCCATTAGCAGATCCATCATGTGTACCGTTGTATTTCTTAGCTCGTGAAGCAAGCAAACATGTTACAGTTACATTATCAGGAGAAGGTGCTGATGAATTATTTGGCGGATACAATATTTATCGTGAGCCTGAATCATTAAAAATGTTCAATTCCATACCAACACCGGCCAAAAGTCTATTGGCAAGAGTAGCGGATGTATTGCCTGAGGGTGTACGTGGAAAAAGCTTTCTGGAACGTGGAACAACACCACTATGCGAACGGTATATTGGAAATGCGAAAATGTTTGAGGATAAAGAAAAATACCAGATTCTAAAAGTGTATAACGAAAATACATCTTATCAAAAGATTACAGAAAAGCTATATGACCGTGTGCGCGATTTTCCACTTGTGGACCAAATGCAATATGTTGATATTCATACGTGGATGCGTGGTGATATATTATTAAAAGCAGATAAAATGACGATGGCAAATTCTCTGGAGCTTCGTGTACCATTCTTGGATAAGGAAGTTTACCGGGTCGCAAGTGAAATACCTGTGGCTATGAAGATTGCAAACGGAACAACGAAGAACATTTTACGTGAAGCTTTCCGCGGAATTATTCCTGACCATGTTATAGATCGTAAAAAGCTTGGTTTCCCAGTTCCTATTCGGCATTGGCTAAAAAACGAGCTTAATGGTTGGGCCAGAAAGTTAATACAGGAGAGTCAAACTGATCATTTGTTGTATAAGTCCTATATACTTAACTTGCTTGAAGCTCATTGTCAGGGGAAAGGTGATTACAGTCGAAAAATATGGACAGTACTAATGTTCATGCTTTGGCATCAAATTACTGTAGAAAATAAATTTGACATTAATGAGTTAAGTAAACCCGATGAAGCTATTGAATTACTTTCAAAAACAAAATCGCTAGGCTAAAAAGGGAAGCAGGCGTCTGGTTTAGTAAACCGTTATCGCCTGTTTCCCCATTTGTTTCCACGCAGCTTTAAATTCTTCTATTGGAGCTTTTTCGGTTCTATTTAATGGATCATTAAAATAAATAAATTCTTGGTCATATCCTGTAATTAAAACAGAATGTTCCTTCATGGTGATATCAATAGGCCCGTCTTTTGTTTGCCAAGTTGTGAATTGGCTTTTGGGAAGCTTTTTATAAGAAGTATTAATAATAACCCAAACTGGCCTGTTTTGGTTTAGCTGGTTTATAATTATTGAGAAGTCTTTACCGGTGAAATCATAAACACGCTCAGCGCCAATATATTGCGCGGCTAAGTTGGCAATAGGTCCATGATATACCCCAAACCCAGGCTTAATAAATGAATACATATCTCCAACAAAGCCATTATTGGGATTTCCAAAATAGACTCCTTTATTAGTTAGTTTATATCGCGTTTTATCTTTTTTGACCTGTTTTGCTAGTTCAAGCTTACTTACGCTAACATCGCTATATTGCAGAAGCATAGCAAGACTTGTAACTTCACAGCCACGGGGAAGCTCTGGTAATTGCTTTAGATGTGGTGCCTTAAGATGAGCACTCCTGTTAACGCTGAACTGAGATAGTAAAGGATCAGAAGGCCGGGATATTTTTGCGGCAGGTTGATTGATTACCACATTGGCTGCTGTTAACAAAACCATCTTATTTTCATTTATATACACTGTACCAATGGATATAGCTGTTATAGTAAAAACGATTCCATATAGTTTGAATGATTTTTTTACCCATTTTATCGTAATTTTATTACTTAAAAGGATAAAAATAAGTGCTATGGTACAGGAAAGAATTAATAAAATGAGGTGCATTTTTTACACACTCCAATAGAACACAAAATAATATATACTTTATATTATATCGGCTGATTGTTGTTAAATGTAAAGATATCAGAAGTCCAAATTAAGGTCAGTATTTTCTTTGTAGTATTGCCCTTTTTCAACATATGACGTTCGTACACGTTCCATTTCATCATAGTCCTCGTCCGTAAGTGTGCGAACAACTTTAGCTGGTCTTCCTAAAGCCAATGAATGGGGCGGAATTTTTTTACCCGGTGGTACGAGACTTCCAGCACCGATAAAAGCGTGTTCGCCTATTTCTGCACCATCAAGTATCACGGATCCCATTCCAATAAGTGAATTGCTACGGATCTTACAAGCATGAAGTGTTACCTGATGACCAACTGTTACATCATCTTCAACTGTAACAGGCATGTTAGGACTTTGATGAATCAAAGAAAGATCCTGAATGCTAACTCGTTTGCCGATACGTGTAGGGGCAACATCTCCGCGAATAACAGTGTTGAACCACACATTTGATTGCTCACCAATAATTACGTCACCTATGACAGTAGCATTATTTGCAATAAAAACGGAGTCATGAATGTCAGGTTTAGAATTTTTATAAGAATGAATCATTTGAATCCCCCTAAAGTTTATGGTGATATAAGTAGTATAGCAAAATTTTTATACAATTATCGAATGTTTGTCTTGGGAACGGAGGAACTTAGTTGGGGTACAAAATACCAAAAACACCATTAACTTTAATGGCAATGGTCTATCGAAAGATCTTCCCAGCAGTAAATGCGGAGTTAGTTTTTTGGCAAGAAAGAGCAAATCAAATTCCGAATCAAGAGTTACGAACACAGGCGCTTGCAAGTATTCAATCAAAACGTTTCCATTGTTTGGGCGGAGCTGTCTATGCATTGTTAGCCGGGTATAAATGGAAAGATGCTATAGGGTTTATTGTTGCTTATCAAACGATTAGTGATTATTTGGACAATCTGTGTGATCGAAGTACCTCGATGGACCCTGATGACTTTCGTTTGCTGCACCAGGCCATGATTGATGCTTTAAGTCCTGGGAATTCGATAAAAAATTATTACGAACTTCGCACAGACCAAGTTGACGGGGAATACTTAGCCGATCTAGTACGAACCTGTCAAAAGATTTTTCGGAATCTGGATGAATATGAGGTTATTGGTGAGTATATTTTGAAACTGGAACAACTATATGGTGACCTTCAGGTACATAAACACGTTAAGGAAGATGAGCGGATTTCCCGGTTGAAGAATTGGTATGAAGCAAATAGGGGAAATTCGCTAAGCTGGTATGAATTTTCTGCATCAGCAGGATCTACTTTAGGCATTTTCTGTCTCGTAAGCTATACGTTAGGTGGGAAGATGACCAATGAACTTGCAGACAATATTTATAATAGTTACTTCCCGTATGTCCAAGGTTTACATATTTTGTTGGATTATTACATTGACCAAGAGGAAGATAAGCTTGAAGGGGATCTGAATTTCTGCAGTTACTATGACAATCATGAACAAATGAAGAAACGTTTTATCTATTTTATAGAACAGGCCGATAGACACGTCCAGTCTCTTCCGGATTCGAGTTTTCATGAGATGGTTCATCAGGGTCTAGTTGGTTTGTATTTAGGTGATCCTAAGGTAAGACAGCTTGAAGATGGAATGCAAATGACTGAGGATCTGTTGCATATAAGTGGTAGAAGTGCTCGTTTTTTTCATTGGAATACAAAATTATATTATAAATTTAGAAACCCCCGGGATTAATCTCCCGGGGGTTATTTTAAGGGGGCAAACAACCAAATAACCTCTTTGGCGGACACCAGGGACGTTATTCTGTTAAAAGCAAACAATATTAAGGTGTGAACGGATATCAGAGACGTTATTTCGCAAAATACCCCTGTTTTACTTTGATATATGTGAAAAAAGGGATTACATGTCCTCCTGGCAAGCCCCGCATTTTAATCCATTTTTATGGAGTCATGCAGTTATCTTCCCCAAAAGAATCAGATGTTAATTTCTCTTTTGAATCGCCAGGATAAATGGGGGGTCATTTTTTTGGTTAATAAAACCATAGTAAAGCACATGGAACAATTTTTGATCAAGCAAGTGCATGTATCTTACCAATTGTTCTTTTTCTGTTTCTCCACCTTCATGTCCGTGGTAAACAACGAGTACAACAATCCCGTTCTGCTTCATATGGGATAGTATACCTTCAACAGCTAATATAGTTGATTCACTTCTGGTGATGACTGATTTGTCACTCCCAGGCAAGTAGCCAAGGTTAAAAATAGCTCCACCAAGTCTGGTTAGCTTATCAACCGGCATATGATGGATAAAATTGCTGTGACTATCTTTTATTATGGTCGCATTATTAGATTTATTTAGTGCGAGTCTATTTTTAGTATTTGTAATTGCTTGATCCTGAATATCAAATCCGAATACATGACCATTTTCTCCAACTAGTTTAGTCAGGAAAAGGGTGTCGTGACCATTACCGCAAGTGGCATCAATAACTGTATCGCCTTTATCTACGGATTCCTCTAGAAGATGATGTGTGAAATTTAATATACCTTTTAGCATTTTAGATAGATAGCTCCTTAGTAATTCGATGATGTAATTAGTTTAGCATAGCACGAAATGGAGGGGGAAGTAAGTTGATTTTTAAATTGTAATAGTGTACTATCCAACTATAACACTAATACGATTGGAGGTTATATTTATGGACAGCAGTGCCTTTAGAGGCTTGTATATTAAAGAATGGAAAATGATGAAAGGGTTCTATATTGGTCAGTTTATTGTGGCTTTAATTTTCGTGATAGCAGCTGATGCTATGAGTGGTGCTTCTATTTTTGAATCGCTTGTAGGATTACTGACGTTTGGTTTTATTATTTTACCTGGCGCAGTATTATTCAGCTTGAATACAGAGTCGAATCAATTAGAAATATTTTTACATAATCCACAATCAATTCATAAAATGCTCTTCGTCAAATTTTTAAATGGGTTGTTTTTTTCATTGAGTTTTTTAATAATATTAGCTGTAGTTGCGGTTTGCTTTGAAATGATTTGGGGTGCATCCATTCAAAGTGGTTTAGACTCTTTCTCATTATTAATTTTTCTAATTGTTCACATGATGGTTGTTTCTGTTTACCCAACAGTGATACTTGTCTTTCTCTGGACGTTGCACCAAATCTGGCGTACCTATATACATGGGTTAAGCATTGTAGCAGTTGTCCTCCTATTGATTGTTGGTATACAGCTGATGAGCCTGTTCCGATCTACTACTTTCTATGAGGTATTAACGAAATGGGGAGTAATTTTTATTCCTGATGAACGGTCAGGTGATTATTTATCAATATCTTTTGGGCTTGGTGAAATTAGCGGAGGTGTAGATGCTAGAATCTTTTTTGGGTCATATGTATTTTACGGTTTATTAGTCCTGTTATTATATGGGGTCTCTGCATATTTGCTTGACCGTAAAGTGGAGGTATAGATATGGGGATTGATTTTGATGGGAACAAACCAATATATCAACAACTAATTAACCGAATTTCCAGTGAAATTATTCGCGGACACAGAGCAGTTGGCGGAAAACTTCCTTCAGTTCGAGAGTATGCTTTGGAAGCGGGAGTTAATGCCAATACGGTGCAACGGGTATATCGTGAACTGGAAAATATGGAAATCGTCGAGACAAAACGAGGTCAAGGGACATTTGTGACATGTAACCTAAATAGATTAAGCGATTTACGTGAAGGAATGAAGTTAGAATTTATTCAGCAGTTCATCCGTGACATGAATGATATGGGATACAGTACAGAAGAAATGATAGAGGGGATAAAATCCGAAGGGCGGGGAAGTAAATGATGCAATTGGACCAAGTGACAAAGAAATATCTTGTCCGTAAGGCGGTAAACCGGTGTACTTTAACAATTGAGCCAGGCAGAATAATTGGACTTATTGGTGAAAACGGGAGTGGTAAGACAACAATACTAAAGTTGCTTGCTGGGTTACTTCGACCAACAAAGGGAAAAGTCCTAATTGATTCCAAAAAAGTTAACAGAAGTATTAGTGAAAAGTTAGCATATTTAACTGATATGGATTACTTTTATCCATATTTTACGATAGTGGAGCTGATTGATTTTTATCACAGTCAATTTAAAGACTTTGACAAAAACAGAGCTTTAGAGATTGCTGACTTTATGAAATTGAACATAAAGCAGAAAACAAAACATTTATCAAAAGGCAATTTAAGCAGAGTAAAGATTGCCGTTACTCTTTCACGGAAGGCCTCATATATTGTGTTAGATGAACCATTTTCAGGGCTTGATCCAATGGTTAGAAAATCAATTATTAAAGGTATAATCAATTTTGTTGACCTACAGAAACAGACACTTATCGTGACTACGCATGAAGTATCAGAAGTGGAACCTATTCTTGATGAAGTAGTCCTTTTAAAGGAAGGCATGATTATAGCACATAAATCAATTGATGAGATTCGGGAGGAATATGGGATGGATGTCGTCGATTGGATGGAGCGTGTTCATGAGTCAACGGAAGTATATGTGTAAGTGCTTGACAAACCGGTTTCCTTTCATTAGAATTCGATATAAATAAGCAAACGACGATGAGAAGGATTATTAATAAATTCATTCAGGTATAGCGAGGCAGTGGCTGGTGTAAACTGCTCCTGAAGATTTATGAACTCACCTTTATTAAGTTGCAGAAATGAACGGAAGTAGTTTCTGTCGTAAATCTGCGTTAAGGATACAAGTGAACGCAGCAGTTTTGCGTTAATTTGGGTGGTACCGCGGGAGTAATAGCTTCTCGTCCCTTTAGATTGGGATGAGTAGCTTTTTTTATTCGTTTTGTTAAAGGAAAAAGGAGGAAATAACAGTGAGTTTCAATCATCAGGAAATTGAAAAGAAGTGGCAGAATTATTGGGAAGAGAACAAAACATTTCAAACAAATACTTATTCAAATAAAGAGAAGGTATATGCGTTAGACATGTTCCCGTATCCATCAGGAGCAGGTTTGCATGTCGGACATCCAGAAGGGTATACAGCGACAGACATCTTCTCGCGGATGAAGCGATTACAGGGGTATGAAGTACTTCATCCGATGGGCTGGGATGCATTTGGTCTTCCTGCAGAACAATATGCACTTGATACAGGTAACAGCCCAGCAGAATTCACAGCACAAAACATCGCAACTTTTAAACGGCAGATCCAGGAGCTTGGATTTTCATATGATTGGGACCGTGAAATAAATACGACAGATCCTAATTACTATAAATGGACACAATGGATTTTTACAAAACTGTATGAACATGGGCTTGCTTATATGGATGAAGTGGCTGTTAACTGGTGCCCAGCCCTAGGGACAGTTCTAGCCAATGAGGAAGTAATTGATGGAAAAAGCGAACGCGGGGGACACCCGGTCGTTCGGAAACCAATGAAGCAGTGGATGCTTAAAATCACCGCCTATGCTGATCGTCTACTGGAAGATTTAGATGAAGTGGATTGGCCGGAAAGTATTAAAGATATGCAACGAAACTGGATTGGCCGATCAGAAGGTGCAGAAGTGACATTTGGGATTGATGGGTATGATAAAGAATTCACAGCGTTTACTACACGACCAGACACGTTATTTGGCGCAACGTACGCCGTGTTGGCACCAGAACACCCACTGGTAGAAACGATTGTATCGGCAGAACAAAAAGATGCAGTTGATATTTATATGAAGGAAATCCAAACAAAATCCGATTTGGAACGTACTGATTTGGCTAAAGATAAAACAGGCGTATTTACAGGTGCATATGCAATTAACCCGGCAAATAATAAAAAAATGCCAATCTGGGTTGCGGACTATGTGTTGATGTCTTATGGAACTGGTGCCATTATGGCAGTTCCAGCACACGACGAACGAGATTATGAATTTGCAACGAAATTTGAGCTGCCAATTGTTGAAGTAGTTGCAGGTGGGGACGTCACCAAGGAAGCTTATGTTGGTGATGGAGCACATGTCAATTCTGATTTACTGAATGGAATGGATAAGGATGAAGCGATCAGTACCATGATCGAATGGCTTGAAGACAACGATAAAGGTGAGAAAAAAGTAACCTATCGCCTTCGTGACTGGCTATTTGCCAGACAGCGTTACTGGGGAGAGCCAATTCCAATTATACATTGGGAAGACGGTACAATGACGGCTGTTCCTGATGAGGATTTGCCAGTTGAGCTGCCGAAAATGAAAGAATTCAAACCTTCGGGAACAGGTGAATCCCCATTGGCTAATAGTAGTGATTGGATTAATGTTGTCGATCCAAATACAGGTATGAAGGGTCGTCGTGAGACAAACACAATGCCGCAATGGGCGGGTAGCTGCTGGTACTTCTTGCGGTTTATTGATCCGAACAACCCGGACAAACTTGCTGATTCAGATGCATTAAAAGAATGGTTGCCAATTGATATCTATATTGGAGGAGCCGAGCATGCTGTACTTCACCTGTTATACGCACGTTTCTGGCATAAATTTTTATATGACATTGGAGTTGTTCCAACGAAAGAACCGTTTATGAAGTTATATAACCAAGGTATGATTCTCGGGGAAGGCAATGAGAAAATGAGTAAATCCAAGGGTAATGTTGTTAACCCTGATGATATTATTGCTTCACACGGAGCAGATACACTACGTTTATACGAAATGTTTATGGGACCATTGGATGCCGCGGTTGCATGGTCAACAAATGGTCTGGATGGTTCACGTCGTTTTCTTGACCGTGTTTGGCGCTTGATAGTAAATGAAGATGGAAGTCTTTCTGAGAAGATCAGTAACAGCAGCGAAAATTCTTCGTTGGAGAAGGTCTATCATGAAACGGTTAAAAAAGTAACGGAGGATTTTGAGAACCTGCATTTTAATACTGGCATTTCACAAATGATGGTGTTTATAAATGAATCCTACAAGGCAGATAGTCTTCCAAAACATTTTGTCGAAGGTTTTGTCAAATTGATTTCTCCAGTTGCTCCACATCTATCTGAAGAATTGTGGAGCCGCCTGGGACATACTGAAACAATAACTTATGAGAATTGGCCTGCCTATGATGAATCTAAGCTGGTAGAAGAAGAGACAGAAGTCGTTATTCAAGTTATGGGCAAAGTTCGAGCTAAAATTCAAGTAGCAAAAGATATCTCAAAAGATGAACTTGAAAAACAGGCATTGGAACATGATAAGATACAGGATTGGCTTGAAGGGAAAACAATTCGTAAAGTTATTGTAGTACCTGGTAAGCTGGTTAATATTGTAGCCAATTAGAATTAAAGGATCTCTTCTACTTATATAGAAGAGATCCTGGTTTTTAATTAGATGGTACCCATTCTGTTTGTAAAACTATCCATTTCCCATTTTCGTAATACCAAATCGTTTCAACAGTTCCTAATTGATCTGCATGGTAGGCGCCGCTTATTTGCTGATAACTCTTTAACCCGTATCCTTTTCGCTTGCTGATTATCACGGGGTCAAAGAAAGCTATTGGATCAACCATTGCTGATGATTTTTCTTCTATCAGTTTACCTTCTTTATTATATATTCCCAGCTGGATATATTCTGAAGCTCGATTTTCAACATCAACAATATATGGCTCTTGTTCAGGTGAGATTTGAATTTCTACCTTAAAGTTTTCTTTAAATTCACCTTTCACATAAGGCTGTTCAGGTAGTGGTATTTCTTTCAATTCGTCATTCTTTAATGTGTGTAAATGATAATAGTACAACCCCCCACTTCCGCCAGTTGCACTTTGATAAAAAATATCATTTACCCTGTCGTGATTAAGGTCAATAAATTGTAACTCAGGATCATATCCACCTTCATATGGAATTTTCCATTTTTGTTGATTGGCAGCTGTTATTTCGGTCCAGATATCTCTAAAGTAATCTGTATCATTTGAAAATAAAATTCCTTTTAGTAGTATTGTATCTTTCTGAGAGTCTCCTGTTATTTCTTCTTCATATTTGGCAATTGTTTTGGGCGTCGGTGCGTTGTTTTGCTGATCCGCTGCGTTTGTATTTATTGGTACAAGCAAAAAAAGCAACCCAACTGCTGTGATGAAATGTTTGATATAAATCACCTCACTGATGTTTAGTTGATTTATTTTGTGTTAGATAGTTGCAACCTATTCATACGTGGAGTTAAGATGAATAATATACTGATAAAAAGGATGGTTTTAAATGGATCATATTAATGAAGTAACCCCAAAGGAAGTGGAAAATTTAATTGAAAAGGACAATGATACAGTCGTTTTGGATGTACGGGAGGATGAAGAAGTAGCACAAGGAAAGATACCAAATGCCAAGCATATTCCACTTGAAAAAATTCCGCATTCTATGAACGATTTAGACAAAGGTAAAGATTATGTATTAGTATGCCGTTCAGGTAATAGAAGTATGACCGCGGCTTCATTCATGGATGAACATGGATTCAAAGTATCAAATATGGCTGGTGGAATGATGAATTGGAATGGTGAAGTTATAGTCTAGTTCGTGTTTCAACTTAATGGATGATATTTCCATGTTGTTTTCGGAAATTAATTATAATACACCGTTGACTTTTTTGTTTAGCGGTAGTAATATTGATTCTGCTGTCAAAAAAACAGCAAGCAAAATGTTGATTTTTGTTGGCAGTTAAGAATGTACAAACCCTTTCTTACTGCATAAGTGCAATTGAGGCTTTTGCCATTCATGCTATGTGATAAGCTAAGTTTTAAATATTGACAATAATCGTCAACAATGATATAATTTTTATGCTGTCGAAATAAATAATATAATAGTGTAATTTGCTCCTTGAAAACTGAACAAAACAACCAGTATGTCAAGAAAACAGGATAAAAGTTAAACTTTTAAACCCTGATTTCAATTTTTAAAGCTAAGACAATAGATGATTGATTGGTGTCAATCATATTCAAACTAACTTTTATGGAGAGTTTGATCTTGGCTCAGGACGAACGCTGGCGGCGTGCCTAATACATGCAAGTCGAGCGCGGGAAGCAGACGGATCCCTTCGGGGTGAAGTTTGTGGAACGAGCGGCGGACGGGTGAGTAACACGTGGGCAACCTACCTGTAAGACTGGGATAACCCCGGGAAACCGGGGCTAATACCGGATAACATTTTTCAG
>NZ_FOEH01000007.1 GCF_900110695.1 Virgibacillus subterraneus
GACCAATAGCATCAAGCATAGTCATTCCATTATATACATAAATAATTATCTTCATCACTTGCCTCCTTAAAATATTTGCTTCTAATAAATTCTACCCTCTTCTTCAACAATCCTGCTTCTATAGTTGAACAAGGATGTTGTTCCTTATTCAACTCTTGCACCCGTTACTTTAACTTTTCTTTAGACTATCCAGAACTATATATCCAAAAATCATTCCAGATATTGTTGTTAATGGCATATCAGGATTTCTTACAAGCATTACACTAAATGGTAATGTAACACTTGGGAGATAAAAGTATAAGAAAGAGGCTTGCGATATATATAGTGTCGGAATTCCAATTGCACATAATTTAACCCAATCAATAGCCCACTTCTTTTTTTCTTTAATTTCTTTTATCAGTGTAGGCAAACGCAATATCATTCCAATTAAAATAGGTAAAACAATAGAATATATAGTTAGTAGTTCTAAAGGTGCGTTAAACATCAATTTTTCTTTAATATTTAAAGGTATTTTGTATCCCCAAAAAACTAAAGTGAGAAAACCTATAGTTAATGAGAAATAAACCGCAAAACGTTTTACGCTTTTCATATATTAAATCCCCCTTATTCAACTCTTCTGCTGCTTTAGCACAAGAAGCGAATGCTCTTATTAAACAAACGCACCCTTTAGGTGAAGAAGAAAAGCTTATTAAACAATCGCGCCCTTTTGTTTAATTGTTTGCTACGCCTTTACCCATTCCTTATACTCCTTTTTCCTGATACCAACGAATAATCCTCCATTTATCATCCGAACCCTTTTGCCAAACTTCAAGATTCAAGGCTCTTACCACTCTTTCATTTTCATCATCACTATATGTAATTTCATAAGAAGTTGTTGCCTGATTTTCGTGTTGTGGTAAGATTTTTAATCCTGAAAAAATGAACTGTATTTTTTTAACTTAAAGTGATTAGCGGCCTCTTCATTGCCTTCTTTAATATCTTTAAGATTGAATTTTTCTACCTGTCCCAACGATGGCATGTAAAGCCACCCCTGAAATTCATCAGAATATAAATCGTTCATCTCCTCATAATTCCCACTCTCAAATTCCTGATGCAACTCCATTAACCTATATACCTCATTTGATACTTCTTGTTCTAGTCCCATACGTTCCACTCCTAACGAATAATATCTACACATAATGTTATTCGACAATAACCCCCTAATTCCCTTTCCTTTTTTACGCAAGATAAATCCAATATATTATTCAATTAATCCTTATTAGATACGAAAAGAGCGCCGATTCTTATTCAAGAATGGCGCCCGATTCTGGAAAATTGATTGCTATAAATTAACTAATATACGGGTTCCCATATTTATCACAATAATTATAGAACCCATGTCGATTCATATACATCATTTTTTCAATATTCTCAGGAGTATCAAATTCAATCAATTCCAAAACTAAATTGGTAAATTCAATAGGAGCCGTTCCATTTGCAGTAACCAAGTTTCTATCTTTTACTGCTTGTTTCTCTAAAAAACTACTATTTGGATTATAACCTTCATAATCATTCCAAATGTAAACTGAATTACCGGTGTGGTTATGATTATTCAGAAAACCATTCTCTGCCAAAAAATCCACAGCACCGCATATTGCTGCTATAGGAATATTATTTTGAAATGTAGTTTTGATTAACTGTAAAAGCTTTTTATTATCGTTACTCCATGAATTTCCGCCAATCATTACTAGTAAATTAAAATCTTCAGGTTCAGACCCAATAATATAATCGACAGAGGTTTTAAAACCTCCTATTGAACTTACAATACGATCTAAAGAAATAGTATTAACAGACCAATCTTCTCTTTGATTTAATGCCGATGATAAGTAAGCACCTTCCCAATCTGCATACTCATCTAATATGAGAAATAACGCCTTTTTCATACTGACATACCCCCTTATAGATTTAATTTTATTTATTTAATTGTTCAACAATCCTGGCCCGTTAGTTGAAGAGTATATAATCAAGATGGTTGGTTTTCAGTTTCTCTATGTTTTTTATTATCTCCCAATGAAAGTAATAAAATAGATACTATCAAGAGGATGCCTCCAATAATATTAAGGACAGTTAATTCGATAGGGAAAAACGGAAATGAAATTACTGCAAGTATAACAGGGCTAAACGCCCTAGTAACGTTGGCAATAGAAAAGCGCAAATATTTAAGTGCTTCATATAATAAGATTGTTCCAATAAATCCAGTTATAACTGAGGATAAAATAATTAATGATATGCCCTTATACGAATAATTACCATTAAATAAATCACCAACTAATACTGCATAAATCAAGACAAAAATTAGCGTGATAGAATTGTTTGTAAATAATATAGAGTTTGAGTTCTTATCTTTAGAGAGAGTTTTCTTAATAAAAATGTTAGTCAATGCAAAAAAGAAGGTATATAAAAGAGCAAATAGACTTCCTAATAATGTCGAGTTACCTACCCCACCTTTATTAACAAACATAAAAGTACCTAGGATTGCCAGAATGATAAATGCAATTTCACTTTTTGACATTCTCTCACCTAATATTAGAACGGATAAAATCACAGCAAATACAGTATAAAATCTACCAAGAAACCCAACCTGAACTGGTGATAGCAAATCCATACTGATAAACAAAAAAATTACGCCCAAGGAATTAAATACAGCCAATAAAATAATTTCTTTTTCAAAGTGAAATGAAACAGTTTTTTTCGTCACTATCCCCCACAAATAACTGGCAGAAATAATTGCAATTGTATTAATAATTGCAGCCTTGGATGGTGAGATATGCAAAAGCCCAAACTTTGATAATAACGGACCAACTGCCATCATTAATACTGATAATAAATTAAATGTGTATCCCTTTTTTAAATTGGTCATCTTTCCCCCCTCAAATCTTCACTATTAAACAAAAATCATTAAGTAAAACCCCTTTTCAAAATTGCAGTCGCCATGGTTGACAGAAGGCGCAATTCCTTTTTAAAGATTAGCACCCGTTAATTGAACAAGCACCCTACTTTTTTTGCAGGGTGCTATATCATTCACTTAATATATTCTCGTTGCATAAGAAGGTAAATTTCTAACATCTTTAAGGTATTTAGTCATGTTTTTATCATCATCAATTGGATATGTGAAGTTAAAATGTACAGCGACATCTTGAGATAAGATTCTAAACAAGTCACAAGTAATAAATATTGATTCCCACATATTTGTATAATCAGAATTAGAATAAGTTTCTTTGTACATCTTCCAATATGATTCTGGGAGGTATTCCTTAAAATACTTCCCCAAATTTCCAGGGGAAACTTGAAAGTCTTGTTGTATCCCAATCCACCAAGTAACCATTTTATCCAAGGAATCTCTCGTCGTATATTCAAACATAAGTTTTGCATATGGGAGTTCATCACGCCAAATGGCTTTTGCAACGTTTTGCAAACACCACCAGAAATTGTTTGCATAACTATCGTATTCACCTTTGGATGGCTTTTTCACATGGTAATCAATATCGGTAGGGCAAGGTATTGCTCGCAAAAGATTATCTTTGTCCATTAAGGGAAGAGTGAGCTTATCTTTTCCATACTCCTCAAACATGACTTCCTTTGTTTGAATACGAAGGTCTATACGATTTCCATCTGTAAAAAGCAATAAGAACCCATATGACTTGGTGAAATCGAAATCAATTTCCCTACCAAAATCATTTTTGTCAGGTTCTTGCATCATTATTAAACTTCCAAACTCGTTAATCCATGTCTTATCTTCTATAAAAGACGCTGTTTCTGTCACAACATAAACAATATCATAATCCTGAAAAATATCTTTGGGTACATTAGGGTTTGTTCTTGAACCATTCATATAAACTGCTCGAATACGCTCATCTGCCTTTGCAAAATTTATTATTAGGTCCATCATTTCTTGTTCATTCCTCATTTATTTCCCTCCTAAAATAGTTAGTTTTTGAATAAAAATTACAACGGAGGGGCTCGAGGATGATATAAACCTAATAAAATAATAAAAGTTTATAATTTATTTAAGGTTTTTTTCATCTAATCTTCCTTCCCTGTTTAGATTTATCCTGTACTTAAATTAGTTCAATATATGTTCGGAAATTCCTTTTTTATAGAAAATGCATATAAAAAAATTTAACTAAAACGGCATTTTTCTTCTTCAATATTACTGCTAGTTAGCACAATAAAAAAGGAGCTTTCCTACAAACTCCTTGTTCAACTACTGCACCCGTTAATTCAATAGCAATCTACTGAAGTCCGTGGTGTAATATTAAATCCCTTATAACTTCATTTCCAAAGGTAAACCACAATAATAACAACAAAACTATAATTCCCATTACAAGACTAAACCAAGCGAAGTATTTATTCTCCTTATTTATCACTGGATACAGAACAATTAGTAATACTCCAAACGCAATAGTAATTACTATCGAAAGCTGTCCTGTTAAAGTTTCAAAAATCATTTCCAATCCCCCCAGAATTGAATTTTCTATTTATTCTCTTTTACGACCAATCCACTAAGAATTCTTTCTTAAACTTTTGCACCCTATAGTTAAATAAATTTCTAGTTTTTAGTCATTATCATTGCGGGTGAATTTGTCAGCTAATTTTGCGCCGATATAAGCACCTAAACCAGCAATTAAGCCAATTATAATTTCCCTATAACTAGAATTTGGAACGAACATGCTTGCTGCAAAAGCAAATAGACCAGTAATGAGTCCTACCAAAACACCTTGTGACCAACTTCTCTTTCTTTTCATTTCTACCTCCTATGCTTTTCTTAGCCATTTTATTTCTAAATCATTAGGAACTGCCTCATCGACAACTCCTTGTTTCACTTTTGCACCCGTTAGTTTTAATAGGAAATATTATCTTTTCTTAATCGTAACCTCCGAAGTATCTAATCCTAACCTTTTCCTTAACTCCCCTGTGATAGAGAATGAAATTATAGCACCTTTTTCAACATCAACAAATTGGTGGTGGGTCCCCGTAACAATTGTTCCATCAGTACCATATGTTTTAGTTGGGCTGGGGTTAAATTTTATAAGATGCTCATTATAATTTCCGCTGATTTTCCCTTGCGTAAAAATGTCCTTTGGTAAAACTACATAAGGTGGTTGTCTTTGCACCACAGAAACTTTAATTGTGTTTTTCTTCACTTCTATTATACCGTCTTTCGGAACAGGTGACCCATTTACTTCTAACTCATAATCCCATAATTCTTTTGCTAAATCCTTTAATTGAGCGTCACTGTATTCATTTATAAGGTCGTCAATCAACTGATTATAATAATCAGCTTCCTCTTTCGCATAGTTAAAATCCGTTTCAATACTTTGTAATGTATTTTTTAGTTCCTCATTCTTTTCTTCTAATTTTTTTATTTGGGCATCTTTATCTTCAATAAGTTGTTTCGTAGCGTTGTCATCATTCGTTTTGTCATTATTTTGAATCGAACTTTTATCCGTACAACCTGATACTGATAAGAAAACAATAATACATAATGTTGTTAATAATAAAGTAACTATTTTCTCCATTTTAATCCCCCTATATTTAACTTCAATCTTACCTTTATGTTCTAAAATCTCTGTATAATTCACCTGCAACTTTAGTGGAACAATGCCAATAAGCATTGGCTTTTCCTTTTAAAGTATTGCACCAGTTAATGAAATAAAGAGTTAATTCTTATTTTTAATTACATCTATTAAATAGTAAATTAGAGAAACCACAAATGAGAGTAAAATTATAATTATTGTTCCAAAGGTATAAATTACTGATTCAGCAGGGTCTCCACCATCAAATACATTTCCAAATATGAAATAGAAAATAGCACTAATTTATATAAAAAAAAACGAAAATGCTTACAAATTTCCCCATATTCAATCCCCCTTAAATAGAATTTTCTCTTGAATAATCCTGCTTCGTTAGTTTAAGTGTAATTCTTCACAAATCTGTGTTTATTTTAACATAAATATTCACAAAATTTTGTGAAGTCATAGGAAAACTGACTAATTGCCAATTTACATATGAGATTGCAGGCAAAGTGTACACCCTAACAACTTAAGGTGAAAATCACACTGCAATTTTAAGTGATGCTATTACTGAAAATACTATTATGCCAACAAAAAAACGACCATCAATCAGCATGCAGATTAATGGTCGTTTTACATTACATTACATTTTTAATATTTTCAATAGATCAATATTCGTCTACTGCTGAACCAACGTCAGGTCAGCTCTTACTTCTCACAGCTTCTGACCCCTGTTTACGATACATGGAAATTAACGCCGCTCCGATTGAAAGTAAAGCAAAAAATCCGCCGACTGTTGCATTTTGTTCAATAGAGGCACGCTCAATAACCAGACCGCCAACCAGTGATCCGAATGCGATACCTAGATGAAGCGCCGAGTTATTCAGACTCTGCTGAATGTCAGATGTCTCAGGTGATAAACCAATGAGATAGGACTGTGTTGCTGGAGCCAACGTCCAGCTGAGCACCCCCCAGATCACCAATATCGTTAAAAATGCCGGGAGTGCAAATGTTGTATATGGTATGGAGAATATAACCAGCGTAAACAGAACGATCGTTAACATAATGGTCCGCTCTGGCCCTAGTTTGTCTGATAAAGTACCACCAACTCCACCACCACTTACAGCTGCTATTCCGAAAATCAAGTAGATAACACTGAGCCAAGTCCCGTCTATCTCCATGGTCATTTTTACAAAAGGAGTCAAATAAGCATAAAGAACTGTATGGCCCGCTATGAACAGAAATGTTATGGCCTGCCCAAAAAATATTCTCCGTCTTTTCAAAGTTGCCAGTTGTTTTCTAATTGGGTTGGAAGGCTTCGGATCAATCTGCTCCATCAAAAGGAACACACCAGCTATGGAAAAGACAGTCAAAACAGAAATCAGCACAAATGGTGCACGCCATCCAAAAGCATTCCCCAACAGTATCCCGACAGGAATCCCAAGAACAATCGAGGCACTAACTCCCATGGATACTATTCCGATTGCCCTGCCACGATATCTTGTATGAACGATTGATGGCGCGATGGTTAGACAGAGAATAATTAGTAGTGATCCGCTCAATGCCGAAATAATTCTCCCTATAAAGACAATCGAATATGTCGGGCTGAAAACTGTGACAATATTTCCCAATAGAAATATAGCCAGCGAAATAAGTGTCAGCCGTTTTCGCTCGATATTCGACGTAAGTATTAATAAAATCGGTGCCCCAACAGCAAAAATCAGTGAAAAAATAGTAATCAGGAAGCCAACCTGACCAAGACTAACATCCAGGTCTGCTGCCATCAGGTCCAATAAACCACCAATAATTAATTCAACCATCCCGACAACAAATGCAACTATCATTAAAAAGTAAACACGCTTATTCATTTCATGACGCCTTTCATCTCTTAGTTAGTTCGATAGTTAATCGTAAACCTAATTGTTCAAAAAGACAAGAGTGTACCAGATAAATACTTTTAACAAACACAATATATGTATATATCGCTATCTTCCTGCTATAACAGACAAAATAGTACTGAAACTAACCAATAATAACCTAGTACACCAGAGTTAACTGTTGTCGTCCTTTACAAAAAAAGAAGTAACCGCACTTTGTAAAATGCGATTACTTCTCTTACCATTCAGACCAAAAAGATCATAACTATTGAATCCTTATCTAAAGTTGCCATACATTCCAATATTAAACTAGTCTTTTCTAACTGGAAATTGTAACTCAGTCACAAATTCATCAGGATTATCTGTCAGCCAGTCACCCTTGTGGTATATCTCCCGAACCGGTCCATTGGTTGAATAGCCATTATCAGATGACCATTTATGCATTGTATTAGACGTTTCCCCGATAGTGGAAAGTGATCCGGTATGAACGATACTTGCCATGTTCTCAACTAAAGGCAGTTCATATACCTTAACGTCATTACTTTCTGGAATAACATTTGTTATCGGTTCAACAACCTCCATATCTATCTGACGAGAATCAGTGTTTATAAATAAACCACTATGATACATCGTCAAACAAGGTACAGACCGTTTGCTGTTCATTTTATTAATATGTTTATTGACCGTTGACCATAAACTTTCACAAAAATTATCAAATGATAGGCTGTTTGCTTTCTGAATCGACTTTCTTACAGATGCCACTAAGATGGGTTCAACTTGCTTAATTGATATTTCATTCATATAAGGTACTCCTCCGTTCTTTATTAGAAAAATATTTGTACGGAGACGTTCCAGTCTGTTTGTTTCCAGTTCCAATGATTTTTCCAAGGAATCTGCCTTATCTTCCAGCATTGTAATTATCTCTTTATTTAAAGAGCCTTCAATTAAGGTAGAAGAAATTTCTGAAAGTGATAGGCCGGCATCCTTTAAAGCTAAAACTTTATTGATTGTTACAAGCTGATCAGCTTCATAATAGCGGTAGTTTGTATTCCCATCTATGAACCTGGGTTCTAGTATTCCTATATTTTCATAATGATAAAGCGTATTTATGGAAAGCCCGCTCAACTTTGAAAAATCACCAATTTTAAACATATAATCACCTCGAAAAAACAGACTATACAGCTGTGCACCTCTGCCGTCTAATTTAATAATAATGTCTTGGGTAACCCAAGAGTCAATAAAGTTTACTATATTTTTTTAATTTATCTAAGACTGCTTTTAGCTACCCAGCCTTCTCTACCATCTTTTTTAATTAAGCTATATCCCGTACAGCTGATTCTGTAATCAATCTTACCATAACATTCCAACAATCTATCGGATTCTCCGGCAAACACACTTCATCTAACCACCGAATACAATAGGCACAAAACCAGTAAAGGGTGAAAAAAGTGCCACAATCATTTCCAGTTAATATTGAGCCAATGCGAGTCAGCTATGGTACGGATATCCAAGTAATCTATCCGCATGTTTTTGGTATGCGGGATCGGGGAATGGAGCGATTCATCAATCAGAACATCGTCGATGAAACACAGCAGCTTATCAACATACAGGTAGCTGAAATGCCGACCACGCTCGTTGAAATGGACGGCTCATTCGAAACTAAAAACAACCAGCGTGATGTCCTGAGTTTATCCTTTTACAACTATGCGTACCATTATCAGGCAGCACATGGAATGACCTATATCAAATCACTAACTTTTGATTTGGAGAACAAAAGCCGCTGCAGTCTCAGTGACCTGTTCAAACAGGGAAGCAATTATGTGGATCGGCTTTCTGAGCTTATTAATGCACAGATTCAAGAGCGCGATATTGGTACATTTGAGGATACGGTTAAAATTCAGCCGGATCAGGACTTTTACATTGCTGATAAAGCACTAGTCATCTACTTCCAACTCTATGAAATCACACCGTATGTTTTCGGGTTTCCGATGTTTCCAATATCAGTCTACGCCATCCGGGATATTATCAATGAAAACGGTCCGCTTGGCCGAATGGCAGAAAATAATTAGCTTTATACTAAACTTAAATATAAATTTAAAGTAAGAACATCTATAGGAAGACCATATTCAATCGAAGAACCCACACCCATAACAGAACTCACGAAGGGTGTGGGTTTTTTATTATCATTTTTAGATTAAAGAACATAAAAACGAACCTTTGTTCGTGAAATTACTATTAATCTTTTAACTCTTATGGTAAAATTTATGTAGCAACTACATAGTATAGTGGGCGGTTGGCCATCTTCCTTGAGAAGGGAGGTGGTAGGATGACGACATTTGAAGCATTAAGTCTAGTAGCGCAATTTAGCATTTCACTAATAGCGACACTGACACTAATTGTAACTATTGTCGTCTACCTAAGAACAAAAGCGCTGGAGCTGGACGTCGCTGATTCGGAAGTCCAATTATCCACAGCACTTAAATTTTATTATTTCCTATATAAACAAAAAGAAGTAACCGCCCCGTGACCAATGGTAAGCAGTTACTTCTTTTGCCAAAACCCTCTTTATGCGGTCTGTAGTTGTCGGTAACGGGTAGTTAGCGCTACTCGTTACCTTATTCTTATTATAAGTATAATTTTATTCATTTATACTGTCAATGTATTTGTGTCACCAGATATTTAATCTCAAACATTATAACACCATTATATTAAAATTTCATGATACTTTTAATTTCCATGCCACTTTTTCACCGCGAGAAACGATAATACTTATGAATAATATAATTATTCATAACCACCAACCCAGCGTGGACCCGTTCAGCATACAATTTTCCATGCTTGTTTTGTAAGATCCAATTAATTAGATCATTCTACTGTATAGATATACTTTATTAGACTTAGCAAGTTTAAATATCTGCCTTCCTTAAGAATACTGGTCAACTACTCCACCTATTCTTAAGGACTTGTAACTTATTATACTTTCGCAGTTTTATATTCACAAACTATGCAGCATTTTTTGAAGATGTGATATTAACATTCGCCTGGACTAAACGGTTTCTAACTGTTATTCCAATCCAGCTGGCAAGAAATGCTTTAATTAATCCTACGATTATGAACGGATAGACACCTGCTGCTAGTGCCTCACCCCATGTTAGTTCAACCACATATTTAAGCTGAATAGTCCCAAATAATAACGTAATCACCATACCTATAGTATTTGCAATCATTGCCATAGGGACAGTAAACCTAGACTTTTCAAGGATAAATCCTGTGACAAAGGCAGCTGCAATAAACCCGAATATGTATCCTCCTGTTGGTCCTACCAATACTTGAGAGCCTCCACTAAATCCTGCAAACACCGGAAGACCTATAGCCCCAATTGCTGCATAGCAAACCATGGCGACAGCTCCTTTTCGACTTCCGAGAATAGTCGCCGTAATTCCGACTGCTAGTGTTTGGCCACTTATCGGCACAAGAGGAAGTGGGATCTCAATTTGGGCCATAATAGCTGTTATCGCAGCAAAGATTGCACAATGTAATATGAATCTGAGCTTCTCACTTTGTTGTTCCAATTCTCTCAACTCCTTAACTTTAAAATAATTGCATAGACAGGACACAAAAAACAGTATCCATTATAGTGATTATAAACATAGATTAAATTATTGTAAACCACAATACCAATAGGTTAACAATATAGTTGAACTCATATACCCTATTCAGCCTCCTCTCCTATATTTTGGTATTATATATAAAAGTACCCTAAAGGTGTCACATTTTAGTATTTAAAAGAGTCTGCCATTTTGGTATAACTATTCTTTATCCTGTTCCACATCAACAATCACTTTAAGAATATTAGTATTAATTTTTTTCAATAATAGTTATATATCATACACTGCAAAATCAAAAGAGGAATTAATATGTTAAAACAGTTTTACAGTGACGTAATCCAATATAAAGGGACCCATTATGACTACGGTTATTTCCAAGGTGAACTTCTCAAAGATTCGACTATTTTGCCTAACCGTGAAAAACAATGGGGGCCTAAGAAAAATCGGCACTTTTTGATTAATCCGGAAGAGTATAAAAATATCATGTCAAAATTTGCACCAGCCATACTTGATGAAATTCGCGGACTTGCTGATGCCCTTCACATGAATATGGAAAAGGCATTCCGTCTGTTTGGCGGATATTATTTGGAATATACCAGAAGCGGCTGTTCCATTTTTACCGATTCTAATTTTATGGTCCGGAATTACGACAGTAACCCTAAAGGTTATGAAGGACGTTATATGCTATACGAGCCGACCGATCAGGGGCTTGCCGTTATCGGACCGTCTATGCAAATTACTGGGCGGATTGATGGAATGAACGAAAAAGGACTCGTAATGGGTTATAATTTTACTCATAGCAAAAAATCAGGAGATGGGTTTCTATGTAATATGATTGGCCGCCTAATTTTAGAGACATGTGCAAGTGTGGATGAGGCAATCTCTTTACTGAAAGAGATTCCACACAGACATTCGTTCAGTTATGTTCTTCTGGATTCCTCCGGAGAATCCTATGTCGTCGAAGCTTCGCCAAGAAAAGTAGTAGTGCGGAAATCTAATGTATGTACAAATCATTTCCAGTTGCTTGATGAAGAAAATCGCTACCGTCTTGAAGAATCACGCCATCGGGAGAAAACCATACAACAAAAGCAACTTCAGGCAACGAACCCTTATCAAGCTTTCAAAGTTATGAACGATCCCGCTCACAGTGTATTTTCAAAAAAATACGATGCAGCTGCCGGGACTATTCACACGTCTACTTATTTTCCGAAAGAATTGAAAGCTTGGTTCGTAATTGGTCCGAATCGAGAACCGGTGATTTTTGACTTTACCAAGTGGATTCAAGGTGACAAGATTAACATTAAGCGAATCAAAGGTAACCTTGAATATGCTGGTTCTTTTGTAAATATGGAATACTTGTTTGACCCTTCAGCGCGTTATGGACTGGAATGACGTGTGAGATAAAAGATACACGAAGATTCGATCTTGACCACGGGGAGGTAAGTCCACTAGGCGCTAGTATGTCCTGTAGGTCGGATCTGGACGTGGCTAATTCAGAAGTCCGGTTTCCTTCAGCTTTATAGTTACCTCGTAAACAATAAAAAACCCTCACTAAAATGCGATGGGTTTTTCACCTAATTATTTACATGAACATTCATTTGTGGATATGGAATTAAGATTTTTTCTTCATCAAAACGCTTTTTCACTTCTTCTAATATATCAAAATGTACTGTCCAGTAATCATCTGCATTTACCCAGACTCTCACAGTATAAACCACTCCGCTTTCCCCTTGGTCTGATAATCGGACAAATGGCTCAGGATCTTGCAGAACTAATGAATGGTTTTTGAACAACATCATTTAAAGTTTCAAGAACATGATTCGTATCTGACTCATATCCTGTCCTGAATTGGAAATCCACACGTCTAGTATCATTGACTGAATAGTTCACAATACCTGAGTTAGACAAAATGCCATTTGGAATATAGATGACTTTATTGTCTGGTGTAATTAACTCTGTGTAAAGAATTTGAATTCCTTTTACAGTACCGCTGTATCCAGCACCCTCTACATAGTCTCCCACTCTAAAAGGACGCAGTGTTAATAACAATATTCCACCCGCGAAATTGGCGAGTGACCCTTGAAATGCTAGACCAATTGCAAAACCTGCTGCAGCAATAATTGCTACAAATGAAGTGATGTCTACCCCTAATATTTTTATAATAGACAAGATCAGTAAAATTTTAAGTATAGTTCCGATTAACGAAAGTAAAAACGGCTTTAAGGTATCATCCGTTTTAGAGCGTTCAATTCTTTTCCCAATTATGTTCGTGATTGCTTTGATCACAATTAACCCGACAATCAGGACAATAATTGCCAGCGCAATGTTTTTAATAATAGGTAGTGCCACTTCCATCCATTCCATTTTTATTCCTCGCTTTGTATTCTAGTATTTTTTATACTTGCTTACTCTATTTCGAACTGTGCATAGAATAACCAATTCCTTGTGAATATATTATCATACATTATGACCTGAATAACCTACAAGTAACCGAGTCACCATTTGATTGTTATATAACCATATAACTGGGGTAAATAATCTAAATGATTTAATTTTGCACAAAGGTCGATCAAATATAAAAGTCATCTGTTAGATACCCTCATAATTTTTTACTACTGGTCGAAATGCTAATGTTGACTGACTAAAAAGGAGCAGGTAATTTGTCAGATAGTAACGAAGACTTGAAGCTTGAAATCGAAAAACTAAGACATGAGATGTATCACGCCTATGAAACCCATCAAGAGTACAAAATCCTCGTTAGCATCTCCCAAAAGTTAGACAACTTGTTAAATAAGTTGAAGCAAAATTGATAACTAAACCCTCCGGTATCCCTGGAGGGTTTTTTTAAAAGAAAAATTTCTAAAGAAAGGACAAGTGAATCAAATAGGACACTTCAAACGTAGGTAGTTTTAGCTATTCGAGTAAGAAAATATTATAAATAGTCGTGCATATACTTATGTAGAGTTCGAGATATAAGAAGGCATTTTATTGAATTAATAGAAGTTGTAAATAGATATCAATATACTAGATTATGTTTGTTGTTTATTTTTAAATCCTATGATTTTGTCATTGGTAACGTTAATAACATCACCTAGGGCAACATATTTAGGCACTTAAATAATGATGCAATAGCGTAAAAGAGATTACAGAAAATGAATTTTCAAGACCAATTACATTACGTTGGCTATATTATAATTTACGGATTTCTACGTGAAAGGTGTTAAAGACATGAGGTTAGCGGTTATTACAGTTGGAAAAACACATAGCGGAAAAACTATATTTGCTCGAACTTTAGAACAGGGTCTGCCCAACTCTCTTATGATAGACCAGGATAATCACGCAGAATTTATCAACACTTTTTATAATACCCTGCAGCCAAAACAGCACCCTAATACTCTCAAGTATGCTGTATCTCAAACAATTGTTGATTATGCTGTTAATCAGACTAATTTACACCTTATTATCAGCAACTCAAATCGTAAACGAAAGGATCGCTTTGAACTACTCAAACAGTTTCACGAAAAAGGATTTATCAGCATTCTTGTTCACTTTAATTTCCCAGACCATATCCTTCAAACACGAGTTACTGAAAGTCAGCGCAGTACAAATATACTCAGGAGTGCTTCTAATTTTGAGGAAGTGCTTAATCGGCAACAGACTGATACTCTGAAAGAAGAGGTGTCAGATCCAAAAGAAGGAGAAGCAGATCATTTATTTGTAGTAGAAGACAATGAAGAAGTTGAATCTGTTATTCAAAGAATTATTCGAATTGCTCAATGAATGAGGGCTTTAGTGAAATAATACAGAAATAGCCTAGCATATCATTATGAATGCTAGGCTATTATATTTCAAAATACCCAAATGAATTTTACCTTTTACTGTCTTACTGTTTGCAATGCTCCGCTCCATGATAGAAGTTGATCAAGCATTTCATTCGCATTGTTTTCATGGTAGTCTGCTGGTTTGAACTTACTAAAGTCTTCAAAGTCAGTCATTAGTGAGAATGTAACTGCTGTGCGTACATCTGCCACTTGTAATTCCCCTAAAATAAGGCGCAGATTTTCATGTGCCCGCGTACCGCCTAAGCTGCCATAACCGACAAAGCCTGCTGCCTTGTTGTTGACTTCTGGATTTAAATAATCCAATGCATTTTTAAATGCTCCGCCTATTGCGTGGTTATATTCTGGTGCAATGAAAATATAGCCATCAAAAGAAGCTATTTTTTCGGACCAAGCTTTAATTGCTTCCTCAGCTTCTTGTTGTTCAGTTTCTGGTACTGCTGCACCCAAAAACGGCAATTTATATTCTGCTAGATCTACAATCTCATATTCTGCCTTATCGTTACGCTTTGTCGCGAGATCATTGATCCAGTTTGCAACTGCTTCCCCATTACGACCTTGACGAACACTTCCTAGAACAATTCCTATCTTTACCATTTATATCTCTCCTACTATGTTTATTATCCTTAATTCAAGACAATCGCTAGTATAATCTATTAATACAACTAAGTCTATCTTTTTGCTCAGGATTAAAAGAACGATTATCAATGAACGTTTTAGTTAAACTCTAAGTGTATATTTTATACTTGATATACTTTTTATATCAGATATACTATTTATAAAGAGGTGTTAAACATGAAGGTTTGTCCTTATATTGAAGCTTCCTTTCAAATCTTAGGGAAAAAGTGGAATGGGCAACTTATCCATTATTTGTCCTTGTGTGATAACGGTACAGCACATTTTTCTGATATAAAGCATGATTTGAGAGGAATTACATCCAGAGCACTATCACTGAAACTTTCTGAACTTGCAGAAGAAGAACTAGTCGAAAAAATAGTGGAAAATGGTTCACCAGTCACCATTTCTTATCAATTAACAGAAAAAGGAAGATCCCTCTCCGATAGTCTTAAGCCAATTCAGGAGTGGGCACAAAACTATATGAATGTAAATACTCCAAAAGAAAGCGAGGGAGAGGAAATTGACAAAAAACAATAATATGATTTGTGACTCAGAAACAGGCGTATGCGGCGTATCTGGAGAAGAAGAACTGGAGGTAATTGATTTAAATAAACCCCAAAAAACGATTGACCTTTATTATGTGACGGACCCTATCTGCTCTCATTGCTGGGCACTTGAACCAGTTCTCCGCCGTTTTGAAGAGCAGTATGGGGATTATTTTAACTTCCATACGGTAATGGGAGGATTGCTGGAAAAATGGGGTGATGAACCAGTCGATCCGGCAAACGGAATTTCAGGACCTGCAGATGTTGCTGGACATTGGAGAGAAGTTGGTGAACAAACGCGCATGCCAATTGATGGCTCGCTTATGTATGACAACCCTGTTCAATCATCTTATCCCCCATCTCGGGTATTTAAAGTTATTCAAAATGAGAACAAAGCCTTGGCTAATATCTTTTTACGCCGTGCTAGAGAAGCGGTTTTCGCGTTCAATCAAAATATTTCAGAAGGAACCGTTCTGATTGAAATCGTGAATAAACTTGGACTTGATGGAGAGAAAATTGTAAAAGAAGCTGAACTACCAAGTGGACAGCAATCATTAAATGAAGATTTTGGACTTGCAGCAAGTCTAAGCGCTACAGGATTTCCTACCATTATAATGGTAAATGAGGAAAATAAAGGTGTGAAAATTGTTGGTGGTCGCCCATTGGAATATTATATATCAGGGCTAAAGCAAGTTCTGAACATAGAGGAGCTCCAACCAAAGCAGCAACCAGCACTTTCTGGATTGCTAGAAAAAGAAAAATTACTGTTTTCAAAAGAGATTGAAGTAATGTACGATGTTGAAAAAAAGGATATTCACGCGTTTGTTGAAAAAGAGCTTCCTTGAACTACTTACCAATCAAAGGAAATTATGGGAGAAACTTATTTTGTGAAAAAATAACTACGTTAAAGCAGAAGTGATCAGGGATAATAAAAAAGAGATTTCCAACTAAGGAAATCTCTTTTTACTAATAACGCTTATTTTTGAACGTTAGCAGCTTGTGGTCCACGGTTACCTTCAACAATTTCGAATGTAACTGTTTGGTTTTCTTCTAGTGTTTTGAAACCTTCGTCTTGAATAGCAGAGAAATGAACGAATACATCGTCTTGCCCTTCTACTTCAATAAAACCGAAACCTTTTTCTGCGTTAAACCATTTAACATTACCTTGTAACATAAATTGTTACCTCCTGCGTGGATATTATCCACAATGTATTACTATTAATGCTCTGCATATTCATTCCAGACGAAAGTGACTTACTAGTTACTTTTCTCTTTCATTGACAACCGAACAAGAATAATTAACTTTTATCATAACAGTGAAAGTAGTTCCTGTCAAGTACTGATGCAAATTCTTTTAATTAAGTAGTAGTGCTGTTATTTTTTTAAGCTATCTAAAAAGACGAATCCAAAAACAATGCCAGCAATTGTTGTAACTGTCGGACTGCCAGTTATAATTATATCTGGTATGGGAATAGAGCCTTGACCCAATGGTGAGTATGGTAAAATAGACATTGTTATTACATAGAAACATGGCAATCCAATTGCTATGAATTTAACCCAATCAAACGTCCACTGCTTCTTATTATAGATTTCAATTATCAATTTTGGAAATCGCAGCAACAATCCAATAACGATAGGGAATAAGGTAGCAAATCGTACGACAGGAAATAATTCAAACTTCATTTTTGCTTCTTCATTTAATTGAACTTGATACTTCATTCCCCAGTAGATTATAAGTCCAATAGTAATTGTCCAAACAAGATAGTAAAAAAAGCGCTTAATTTAAATCTCCCCCCTTTAATTATGCTGATTTTTTTCAAACCAAAGCAGTGCTTGCTTTTCCATTTCCTTTACGAATTCTTTTTTTGCAGGGCTATAGTCACTTGTGCTATCAAAACGTTGAGCCAGCTCTTCTTTAAAATTGCTGTATCGATCTACTTCTGCTGGGTGGGTTCGCAGGTAATCCCTAAATATTAAATGCCGTTTAATCTGAGGATTATCCACTTGATAAAAATGAATATGGTGCGTTCTGTTTTCCCCGCCTTTTCGAAATAATCTTCTTCCTTCAATGCCCCATTCGCCAGCAACATCATATCCAAGTGTATGCATTTTGTCATTGAACAAATCAATTTTCTTAATGTCTTTTACAATACACATCATATCAATTACGGGTTTAGCCTTAAGGCCAGGAACTGCGGTGCTCCCAAAATGTTCAAATTTAATCACTTCGTCGCCAAATATGGTTTTTAAAAATTGAGCTTCCATTTGAAACATTTTTGCCCAGTTTTCATTAAAATCTGTTAATCTAACTTTCATAAAGCCCCCCCTCTTATATCTTTTCATTTTCGATATAATCTAAAGCGCACCACCTAACATTAATACTTTCATTCCCTCCGCTACCATATATATTATTACAACCGCAAAAAACAATAATCACCGGACTTAACGGAAAGAGCTCCCCTTACCAAAAAGAAAAGAAACGCTATAAAAAAGATCATTTCACCGTAGATCTCATAGTTTTGGCGGTCCAGAAACATTAAGATAAAACATATTATTGCTAAAGTTATAAGGCTAATGCTAAGTATCGAAACAGGTTTACTTACATGTTTATCTGACTTAATTTAGTACCCCTCCTCATTTTACTCACATGAGCAATAACTTTTAGAATTCAATTATAAATATTAAGTATGATCTTTTTTCGTGGGATGGATGTTTTTCTTAACTCTTTAATATATTTATCAAGTTCATAAGGAACGCACTGTTGCATTAGGTTATATCCATTTTGGTTCACATCAATAATTCCATAGCGAGCAAAAGGTTTATTAAAGCAACCGACGGAACCAGGGTTAAAAAACGTTGTAGAATTACAAGTAAACCTATGACGACTATGCTCGTGCCCAAAACAAACCAACGAAAAACCATCTAACCCGTCTAGGGAAGTGAAATTTTTTTGATTAGGAATACCAGTAAGATCAAAAGGATCTCTACATATATGAGCATTATGAAATGATTGCTTCATCGGATAATGAATTAGATGTAGGCTTTGTTCATAGATAGTAGGGTTTATTATACGAGGAAGTTTTTCCAACACAGATTTATGCTGCTTATTAAGTCTTTCAGCAATCCACTCGTGGTGTGGAATAACATCAACCCTGCTTTCAGGGTATGGTTCATTGTTAAGGAGTGCTAAGACAGCTTCATCGTGATTTCCTGAAATCATTTTAAGATTATCTGTTTCCAGTAAAGTATCCAGAACCTCATTTGAAAAAGGTCCTATTCCAATCATATCACCAAGACAATAGATGAAATCGACTGACTTTTCTTTGATTTCTTTCATAACAGCATTCAGTGCATAAATATTTCCGTGAACATCTGTAATTATTGCAATTCTGTACAAGACGCTTTCATTCCCTTTATCGTCATAGTTTGTAAAGCCTAACCTGCAGTAGTAAAAAAACGATATATGATATAACCCATTACCATAAAGAGTTGCATAAGGATTCCTACCACACTACAAATCAAACCTGACGTTGCTAACCCTCTGCCATCCTCATTTGTTTTTACAATTTGTTTTGTCGCCTTTCTTGAAACGACAACTCCTATGATACCAAGAAATAACCCAATAAAAGGGATTATAATTGAAAGAATTCCTAGTGTTAATGAAGTTATCGAATCACCGTTTGTTGCTGCCTTTTCGGCCATATAATCCCCCCCTCTCCTATTGACTATTAATTCTGTCTACGAATTGGTTGGCTGTTTCTTTTTTATAGTCCCCTTCTATCACAATTTCTTTTCCAGGAATAGCAACTGATATTCTAGGTGAACTAATCACTTCTTCTCCAATAATAAACATAAATCGTTTCACCAATATGTGGTTCAGTTATTTTCTCTGACTTACCTTCTTCTTTGAAAGTTAACTGGATGATTTTTTGTTCATCTTGATCTCTTTGCTCTACACTTGCTTTTGCAAAATCAGAAGTGGATGCCAATACTTCTCCTTCTTCATTTTTGAAAGTAATTTCTCTATTTTCTTTTGTATTACCAATTGAACAGCCTACTAACAATATAACGAAAGATATCAATAAATAAGAACAAATATTTTTCATATCTATTTGCCTCCTATTCAGTAATTTTAACATAATATCCCAGCTGTTCGTTATTAATATCTCAATTTTCTGAAATAGTAAACAAAAAATGTCAATTTTACAATGCAAAATACAAACGAGGTCATCAATGTGAATCCTCATTCCGTTAAAAGCACAAAATCATCGAATATAAGGATTAAAAAGGAAAATAACGGAAGAGGATCCTCCAGTTCATCAGTATACATGTTTTATTAAGTACGATAGTTTACGGAACTCGTTATAAATCCATTCTCAACCCAAAACCTTCTCCATACGAATATCAGACCACATTCTATTTTGCCAAAAAGTAAAATCATGGATCGAGCCAATTTCCTGGTAGCCCAATTTCTTATACAGCTTGTGTGCCTGCATGTTAAATTCAAACACACCCAGTTCAATTCGCTTCAGACCTTTCTGCTTGACTTGTTCCTCTAAAAATTGGATTGCCCTATACCCAACCCCTTTCCCCCTTGCTTCGGGTTCACCAATCGTAATTCCTATCCAGGCAGTCCCAGGCTTTTTTTGGTAAAGGTGTGGGGGATCAACCATATAGTTCATTTCCCCGATTAACTTGTCATCTAGATAAATTAAGTAGATGTGATGGTGTTCGAGTCTTTGTGTAATGTCATCTATAGTTATTACTTGTCGCTCTACGTCGACTTTATTTCGATTGGGTCGAGTCAACGGGACCAAGTTGGGGTCGTTTTCCCACTGGTTAAACATTTTCACTATGGTTGGTGTAGGTTCCTTTAATTTGATGAAATAAGTATTCATGGGAATCTCCTTTTAACTATTAATGTAGAGTTTTCACCTGCGTATGTGATTAATATATTTCTAACTCCACAACACTCTCATTATATCATTTGTCTCGTTTATATTTGTGCTCCACTTTAATTATTGAATAAATAAAAAGACAACACCATGACAAATAAAATGATGTTGTCTCTTTTATTAAATTAGTTATTCACCCTAGGCTTACATACTTATAATAAACCTAGAAGCATTAATCCACTCAAGGAATAAGACCTACGCCAGGAGAAAATAAGAATCCTCCCCGTTTTATTTCCGCAGTAATTGATTAGCTGAGAATAAAGCTTTTTTATCTTGAAAAATATCGCCGGGTCTGTTTGCTTCTCCAATAATATAGTCCTCAAATGAAGTGCCTATAAAATCAAAGATATATTGAAATTGCTGAATTAGAGGTAACCCTTTTAAGTAGGGGTTATCTCCTCCTACCGTAATGACATAGGCTTTTTTAGCAGCCATACTATTTTTAAAGTCAGGATAGCTTGCATCCCTCATTGTTTGAGACCAGCGATCAATAAAGTTCTTCAGTGTTCCCGACATGCCGAACCAATAGATCGGAGTAGCAAACACAAAAATGTCATGCGGTATAATTCGATCAATGATTGAATTATAATCATCATCAACTTCATAAAATCCTCCTTGGGTATGGCGCAGATCTTCAATAGAATGAATATCATAATTTCTCAGATAAATTTTTTCTACAGATAATCCCTGGACAGCTTGCTCAGTTAGAGTTTCCGTATTACCATTTTCACGGGTACCCCCATAAATAACTGCAATAGACATAAAGCACATGCTCCTTTTCATTTAATATTTTTAACTTGCTGTTTGATTACTTTTAGCTTATGATAAAAACACAAATCAATAAAGATGATTATTTTAATCAATACAATCGAAAATAACGATTGATGGCGGTGAAAGAATGGAAACTAAACAATTAATTACATTTAAAACAGCTGCAGAAACCTTAAATTTCACTCAAACAGCAAAGATATTAAATTTTGCACAATCAAGTGTGACAGCCCAGATTAAGGCACTTGAAAAAGAACTGGATACACCTTTGTTTGAACGACTTGGTAAGCGATTATATCTTACAGAATCCGGTCGGCAATTTAAAATTTATGCTGATAAAATGCTTGTACTAACCGAAGAAGCTCGAATGGCCACGAGTGGATTAGATGAGCCATCAGGAACGCTTGTTATTGGGGCACAAGAGAGCCAATGCACGTATCGTTTACCACCAATACTTAAAGATTTCAAAGATCAGTTTCCAAACGTTAAACTCATCTTTAAACCAGCCCACTCAGATGAAATGGCTAAAGAAAAACTGCTTGAGGGAAATCTGGATGTTGCTTTTATTATGGATACACTCAAGCCAGGAGATTCTTTAACAATTGAATCTCTTACACAAGATAGGATGAAGCTGGTAGCTGCTCCTGAGCACACATTATTAAACAAATCAGAGGTCTTCCCAAAAGATCTAGAACAGGAAACCCTTCTGCTTACTGAAACAGGGTGCTCCTATCGTACGTATTTGGAAAATACTTTGCGAGAGTCCGAAATTTACCCTACTAACAAATTTGAATTTGTTAGTATTGAGGCAATTAAACAATGTGTAATAGCTGGACTTGGAATAGCTATTTTACCTGAAATGGCTGTAGAAAAAGATATTAAAGGAGGATTAATGAAAGAGATTAAATGGAAACAGCCTGCCTCACCTTTTTTTACTCAAATTGCCTGGCATAAAGATAAGTTAATGACGATACCATTGCAATCTTTTATAGAACTAACCAGAAGGACCCTTAAGGATATTCAAACTAAATAAAAGAGTAAGCTGCCAAAGTTTTGGTAGCTTACTCTTTTTTTACCTATCTAAATTCCGCTGCTAACTGTATAAAATCTTCTGCATCTTTTATACATAACTGCATTCCTTTTTCCCAGAATCCTTCTTGCGTTATATCTTCTTCTAAATGCTTCATTGCTAAATCTTCAATGGACATGCTTCCTGAATCTCTTAGCAGTGCCATATATCGCGTCTCAAATTCATTTCCTTCTTCTTTGCCTTTTGCATATACACTTAATGCAAATAGATAACCAAATGTATAAGGGAAATTGTAAAAGGGTTTATCTGTGATATAAAAATGTGGTGTAGAAGCCCAAGTGTATGCAGGGATATCTTCTAAGGCTCCATCATAGGCTTCATCTATCGCCTGGTCCATAAGTTGATTTAAATTGGAGGGTGAAACCATACCCTTTTTTCTTTCCTCATAAAACCTTGTTTCAAATAAGAATCTGGAATGTATATTCATAAAATTCATTACACTTCGCTTTAATTTCTCATCTAGTAAAAACAATCTCTCCTCAGGTGAATCCGCTTCTTCCATGGCTGCATCTAATACGATCATTTCTGCAAATGTTGAAGCCGTTTCAGCTATACTCATTGGATATTGTCTATTAATATGATCCACAGCATTCATAGCATGATTATGGAAGGCATGACCTAATTCATGAGCCAGGGTTAACACATCCGTTATATGACCACCATACGTCATGAATACTCTCGATTCTTCAGAAAGTGGAAATCCAGCACAAAAAGCGATTGCTGATTTATTCGATCGATCTTCTGCTTCAACCCACTTCTTATTGAAAGCGTAACGTGTGAAATTCTCTAATTCAGACCCAAACCGGCTGAAATGATTCAATATAAAATCTACACCATCTTGATAATCTATTGTTTGCATTGATTTGTTGGCAGGAGCCCAAAAATCAAATGACGGCAGTTTTTCTTTCCCCAACATTTTAGCCTTGTTGTTTAAATAGTTGGCAAAGGGTTGTTTATGCTGGTTCACCACTTTCCACATTGCACCTAACGTTTCTTCTTTCATTCGGTTGTCTTTTAAAGGTTCATATAAAACATTTTGAATACCTTTTCTGTTGTATACTTGCAACCGGAAACCTGCGATCCGATTTAATATGGTTGCGAAAGTATCAGATTTTTGTGCCCAGGCTTTCTCCAGAAGAGCAGCGGATTGTCTTCGTACTTCACCGTTCTCATGGGAGCGTAAATTTCTTGCTTGTCCGACAGCGAGTTCTTTAACCTTTCCTTCAACAGGAATATCAATTCTCATTTCGGCAACTGACGAATGATACAAGTCCCCCCAGCCATGATAGCCATCTACCATTAAAGAGGAGATAGTATTTTCCTCTTGGTCTGATAGCAGTGTATTTGCTTCTTTTCGCCATTCTCCTAACAGAAATTGATAGTTTGTTAATTCTTTACTTTCTATTATATCTATCCAATTTGTATCGTTCGTTAGAGCAAGCGCCAATTGAAATCTTCGTACCAAGGAATTAAAATGGGCACGATGAGATGAGACTCTCTCTTTCCAGGTTGCTGCATTTATATCACTTACATCTTCTGCAAGTAAGCAAGTTATGAAAGATGAAATTTGCGATAGATGTAACTTGATATTCTCTATATCCTGAATGAGTTCTGCAACAATCTTTGCACCATCACTATCTTTTAGAGCTTTTAAATTGACTACCTTTTCTTCAAAATTGTTTACGTCTTTTTTTATGTATTCGATTTGGTCCTGTAACTGAATGGAATTACTCCCTGCATTAAAAAGAGAATCTAAATTCCAATTCACTGGATATAAAACACCACCCATATCAAAGCCTCCCTATTGCTCACACAAATGATGAGTTAAATTGAAGTTCAAGCTCCTTTACTAGATGGTCATAGTTAGTCGATGAATCGTTCACAATTAATCGATTACTAAAACATCTGGAAAAGTTCTTAACATTAATCTTCTCATGCAACTTTTCTTCTGAAACAGGAATTTCTTTCATCCAGGTTCTAAGTGTCGATAACGGAACCTTTTCATATTCAATCATCGCCAACACAGGAGTTGCAATTCTCTCATCTTCTTCAGCAGCAAAAACACATGGTGCGTTTACTACTAATTCCGTGATCCCTTCCCACAACAGCATACACGAATCAATATCAGCATGACGATTTTTTACGAGTTCATCGATTGCATCAGAAGCATGTGCCGGGGCATGTGCCCAGCCCTTTCCTTCAACAAAATCCCGATAATCCTTCTCAAGTCTACAATAACTAACAACAAGTTCTACAACACTATTATACTCAGACTTAGAAAGAAATTTATCTTGATTATCGCGATATAACAACAAAGTGATTAATAAAGAAGAGAAAGACCTGAGAAAGACACTATCTGATTCTACCTCGCCTAGCTTATAAAACAACATTTCACCTGAACTCGCATAGGCTAACAATTCCTTTAATTCATTGTTTGTAAGGTAGTTATTATGTATCAATAATTTTATGAGTGCCTGATAGCCTAGTTCATCCCGTAATTCTGCATCAGTAGACCCTAATACACTAACCACTTCTAAAACTGTTTTATATTCATCTGTATCATCTGAGACTATATGGGTTTTATTTAATAGATTATGTAGTTTCTCTTTTATTCCTTTTTCATTTTCCATCCTTGGTTCTATGCTCCTTTTGGTCCTCAGCCTTATTTTACAGTGGTCCCTGTCATTCATAATACGTCTGTTATAATTCCTTTTTCAACTCCAAATTGGATGAGACCTGCATAGGGATCTCCGGTAATACCTAAAATTGTACAAAATGCTGGTTCGGTTTTGTATCCTTGTTGTTTAAGTTTAACTACATTCTTTCTTAATTTACTATCTTGTTGTAACAGTTCAAGTTCAATAACCATATGAAGATAGGCGTGTTGTTTGTGTACAGGTTGATCTTGACCAAATAACTCGAACTCAAAATTGTTGAAGATGAAATTTGCTTTAATGACCTCTTTATTTCTTATAGTTGTTGTATTGATTTTAAAGCTTTCTTTGCTGGAATATAGACTTTGAAGACGATCTTTGAAATCATTCAATTCTTGCACTTCCATAATAACGTCCAGGTCTGAACCCTCGACATCAATTCCGATCGGCAACGTTCCACATAATACTGGATTATACATACTCAATTCATTAAAAGTGCCCAGTTCATTAACTGCTTTGTACGCTGTTTGTTGAATTTCATTGCCAGTTTCCATCCTTTTGAATAAATTATAGCCAATCAACACATTACCTTCCCCACTTACAAAGATTTTCTTACCTTCCAATACAATATTTCGGTCGATATCCTGATGCTGGGGTTGATATATACTATCTCAAGTCGATAACCTAATGCGGAGGTTGATATATCCTAACTCAAGTCGATATCCCACCGCGAAGGTCGATATACCCTGCTCCAAGTCGATATCCTGCCGTGGAAGTTGATTTACCGCAATTCAAGTCTATATCCCACTCCTACTTCCGACCAAATTTTCCTTTTTCGTTTAAATCCAAATATGATTTAATTTCTTTCTTACTCTTAAGCCTAATAATGGTTTTTTCAGGGCCTGTTTTCCTGAATGCTTCAAATCTACCTTCCATCTTTTTCTTGCGAGAAGAATAAGTAGTAACGATGAATTTCAGAAATTCATAGTCTAACTTTTCCTTGCATCCTTCTCCCATGTCTGGCCGGGTATTCCCTATATTTAGGATCCATCGCTTAATAACTCGATACAGACAAACGATCAAAGGGAGTTCGAGATAAATAATTGTATCAGCTTTTTGGGCTCTAATATCATATGTACTATTATAATTGCCCTCGATTATCCAGTTATCCTGGGCAACAATCTCCTTTTGGCTTGCTCTAAATTCTTCTTTTGGAGTTTCTACCCAATTTGGTTTCCAGTGCAGGACATCAAGATGATAGACGTTTATATCCAGTTGCTCTCCAAGTTTTGCCGCAAAGGTAGACTTCCCCACACCAGCCGACACTCCCATCACCATGATGCGATTCATATTCAATCAGCCTCCTAAACAACCCTGTAATTTACCACTTATATCACGAGAGCCTTTTGGACATGTTATAGCTTTTAGCTTTATAACCCATTTTCTCGTATAGCGCGAATGCTCTTTCATTATGTGCAAACACGTGTAAGCTTATTTGATTGATGTTTTCTGACTTCGCATACTCTTCAAGAGCTATCATCGTTGCTTTTCCATACCCTTTGCCACGTTGATCATCATCCAACTTAATGTCATAAATAAACCCGTGTTTTTCATGCTGTTTTGATTTTATGTTCAGCCATAATGTCCCGATCGTTTCATTGCCATACATAATAGAAAAAAGTACATGAGCGTTCGTTTCTAACCCATCCGGTAACAGCTGCTCAAACTGTTTCTTGGCTTTATCAAAAGCCTCTTCTTCACCCCAGTTTCCTGCTTTCACATGTTCATTAGCATATTCTTGTATTGCGCTATTATAATACTGATTAAAAGCCTCTTCATTCATACGAGCTAATTTTACAGACATATATGTACTCTCCTTTATTTTCAATAATACCTTAAAACTCAACCAAGAAAGGATGCATATTTTGGTTTAAACAATACTGGATTCTTTGCCGAAAATTATTCCAAGTTACCATTTCTATTGCTTGTTTAATTGGAAAATATCCAACTTCTAAACTCTCAGAACTTGTTGTTGGTTCTCCACCAATTGGGTTACCCAAAAATAGGTTATTGCATATCGAGCCATTCACATTCTGAAATATACCACAAAATTTGGTTATCTCAATATCAATCCCCGATTCTTCTTTTGTTTCTCTAATTGCAGCATCCCTCAGTGATTCTCCCTCTTCAACCTGTCCACCAGGCATTTCCCATCCTCTTTTTGGTCCTTTAATTAATAAAATTTCTTGCTGTTCATTTAAAACAATGGTTGCCGCAGAAACTATATGCTTCGGTGTTGTCATATACTTCCCCCCTCTAATTTTCAATATTATTTAGTATAACATTAGTTTTTTTAAGAGAAGGATGTAAATAAATAAACGAAGCAATTGTCGCTATAATGCCGCCAACCAGTATCGTAATTTCTGTTCCAAATTGTTCAGCAATTATCCCGGCTGCCAAAGCTGCAACAGGCATTAATATCCATGTCATAAAGCGACTAGTTGCTTGCACACGGCCTAACAAATGATCAGGGCTTAAGGTTTGACGAATGGTTACAATGCACGGACTCATAATGGCAGCAGATATTGTGCCTACTGCATTCATCAATGCTAACCACATGAACGTATCCGAAAAGCTGAACACTATAATCGAAATTCCACCGATTGTTCCTGATAAAAATAAGATCCTTCTATAGGAAAAATAGCGCTTAAGTAAATTTGTAACTAAAGCACCGCCTACTGCAGCAACCCCTCCAATAGATAACAGATAACCTATATGTACTGTATCTAATTCTACTGAAGACTTTAAGTGTATCACCAGCATGGTTAAAAAAAGAGTCGTTCCAAAAATAGAAAAAAGCATAGCAATATTGGTGTACAAAATAGGCTTCTGCTTTAAAACAAAGACAAATCCTTCCTTAATATCTGCAAAGATTTTCGAACCTCTAGTATTCTCATTTCGATCGGGACTATCAATCTTTAAACTTAATACGATTAAGAAACCGATAAAGAAACTTATGCTGTTTATTAATAGACCAACTCCAGGATTAAAAATACTAATAATTATTCCACCTAACCCTGGTGCAATAAAAACTGCCGTTTGAAATATGCCTGTATTGATAGAATTAACTAATTGCAAGTCTTTCTTCTGCACCAATTTAGGTACTGATGCAAACTGGGATGTATTATAAACTTGCGTTAAAACACCTACTAATAATGCTCCCGCGTAAACTTCCCAAATATAAAGCGAGTTCATCATATGTAATAGCCCCAACAAACCTATCGTCACAAATCTGCCTAAATCACAAACCATCAAGATTCTCTTACGATTAAATCGGTCCGCCAAAACTCCAGTAAATGGCTGTATTATAATTGGTAATCTTTCTAAAGCTGCAACGATTCCCATACTCAATGGAGAACCTGTTAAAGCTAAAACAATTAGCGGAAGGGCAATTAGATATATTTGATCACCAAAAAAAGAAATTAAATTTCCCCCGATAAACCTGAAAACCTGATAATTACGTTTAAATTCCGGTGTTTTTTCGTCTGAATAGACTTGTCCGACCGAAGATTCCATCTCATTCCTCCCTGGCTTAGATTAATTATCTTCCAAATATAGCTGCAGTTCTTTAGGTACAGCAGTCAACGCTTTTTCATTAATCTCATATTTATGTGAAATTGACGCTACTAATCTTGCTGATTTTAGTATTTTCAAATGGTGATGAACTGTTGTCTTACCCATCTCCAACTCATCAGTTAACTCTTGTAGGGATAAGCTTTTCTCCTTAATTATCTTCAAAATCTTTAAGCGGTTTTCATCTCCAAGTGCTTTATACCTTTGCACCAGCATTTTATTCGGAACATATTTATTGTCACTAGAAATGCTTTCATTGGCGACCGCATAGTAGAATACTTTAACACCTTCTAAGTCTGCTTCCACGTTCCAGGGACGGTAAATGTATTGAGGTATGAGAATAACTTGAAATACACTTGGTTCCGGATAATAACGCGTACCATCTGTAGCCCATTCCACAAACTCCTCTGGTCCCAATTTTTCAATCATCTTTTCTTTTGCTACCATATCTCTGATCAGTATAGACTCCAATTCTTCTTCATCAGGTTCAATCACTGCCTTATACCAACCAGACATTACTTCAATCAAATGGCTTTTTAATGTTTCCGTATCGACTTTACTAATGAACTTCAGATAAGAAGGCAGGAAAGTATTCTCTTTTGTAATATGCTGAAGTTTCTTAAGAGCATCATTCGACCCTTGGATTAACTGATTGATTAGTTCTTTTTGTTCTTTTCCCAGATATGGAATTGCTATAGTTCTTAATTCCTCCGATGATAGTTTTTTTACAAAGGAAGTAAAATCCGCTATATTCTCAAAATCTTCCTGATGCAAAAGTTGAAGAAGTGTCTTCCAAGTATTATGTGTTTGTACATACTCCAGGGGCTCAGTCATTTCCTTAGTCATGGATTCCTTAATCCTCTCCCTGTTTTGCTTCGGTAGATCAAGGGTCTCAACAAGGGAATGATTCGTAATAGCCGCTATACCTAGTGCGCATTCCCATAAAAGTGAATATTTTATTTGAACGCTATATGTTTCTCTTTCTTTAGTTCTCATAGAAAATATATCCATTTTATCTCCTCCTAGTTATATTCTATACATATAGTATAATTAATTCAATATAAATGGAATGTATTTTATATAAATAAAACAGACACCCAAATTGGAGTGTCTGCGCCTAAAATTTTAATGAGGTTATTATAGGATGAGTTCAATCAATGAAGTGTATTTCTAAAAGAGGATATTTTACAATGCGGTATTAGGCTGAACAGGATATTGACAATTTCATTATTTTTATTTGGTACGGCGACTTATGATTTCTGATTGCACTTCATATATGTTAATCATCTGAATCCCTCCTTTTAATTTTACAATCTCGGTTTAATTGCTTACTTCGTACGACGATCCGCAACTTCTGTTTCCACTTCATATATGTTAATCTTTGAATCCCTCCTTATTTCCTTTATGATTTACGATCTCAATTTAATCTTTACTTCGTACGTCGACTTGCGATTTCTAATTCCATTTCGTATATGTTAGTCATCTGAACCTCTCCTTGTTTCTTTGATACTCTAAGTATAAGTAAAAATTAAGCCTTCCAAAACGGCTATGAGCATGAACTTCACTCAACCTTTAGACTGATATTTTTATAAGACCAATAAATTTGTGAAGGATTTCTTTAAAACACCAAAAAAGAGAACTTCATCCTTGATACTTAGTATCACGAAGGAAGAAGTTCCCTGATTTAAAGCTAGTTTTCTTCTGGTGTATTCCACATACTTACGGTTGATTCTGATGATCGCCGCCAATCTTAAACGGCGAATAAACATCTTTATAATCGACAATCGTTACCATGCCCTGATCCGCATGGTTATTATCATGACAATGGAACAGCCACTCACCCTTGTTATTGGCCTTGAAATAAATCTCGTATTCTTCACCGGGTTTGACGTGAATCAGATCTTTGACAATAGGTTCATCATACTGATTGCCATTTTTGGACATCACCTGAAACCGGTGACCATGCAGATGCATTGGGTGATTCATCCGCCCGCTGTTTTGGATATTGACTTTCACAATATCGCCTTCTTCCACCTGAATGGGTGGTGTATCCGGGAATACCTTCTGGTTAATCTGAAATGTCATGCCTTCCCCCATGTTCATACCCATACTTAAGTCCATATTATACGTAACATCAGGTTCAGGGGGCTCTTCGAAAATTAGATTTTCACTTCCATATGAAGTCCCCTTGGCAACTGATTGTCCTGAAATAGCCGCCAGATCATTGTCTCTAGTATCATCACTGTCTTCCCGGGAGACTACAGGAATCTGCATATCTTCTGCGTTTTCAACATCTGGATTCTCACCGATGACAACTGATCCTGAGTCCGGTTTTGTGAAGGCAATATCAATTCTTTCACCCGGGGCAATCTCCAGTACATTTGACGAACCTTTTGAGCCATCGACTTCTTCTCCATCGTTGGCAATCACCTCCATGGATCCTTTCGGAAAAACAAGTTGGTGCTGCTGATAGCCTGCATTGACAAATCGCATACGTGCAGTCTGGCCCTCGGTCATAACTAGAGATTCGATTGCTTGACCAGATTTACCATTGATTGTGAATGTATCGTATGCCTGTTTTGTATCAACCTCAGCATCACCAGATACAGCTCCCATCATTCCACCCATTCCCTGATTTTGGGCTTGGTCAGTTGTCCATTCATCCAATATGAAAACTTTGTCTTGATCAAAGTCATTTTGTTTCTCAGTCTGCTTCTCTTCAATAATCAGCGATCCATACAATCCTTTGTCAACCTGTTCTGAGCTGTGCTGATGCGAGTGATACCAATAGGTGCCAGCGTCGTTAGCAATGAATTCATACGTGAATGATTCCCCAGGTTGAACCGCATCCTGTGTCAGACCAGGAACACCATCCATTCTGTTGGGCAGTATCATCCCATGCCAATGAATGGTGACAGGGACATTCAGTTCATTCTTTAGATGAACACGGACGAAATCGCCTTCCTTGACACGTAGTGCCTCACCCGGGACACTCCCGTTATAGGTCCAGGCATCAACTGTCTTTTCCTGATCGATCTCCCACTCCGTTTCCTGGGCGGTTAGATCAAAAGTTCGGACAGGGCGGTCACCCGCTTCTTGCGCACTAACTTCCAGGATACTTGTGCGCCCGTCAATGTCATCATCTGATGTCTCACTCTGAAAAATACCAAAATCAGAATTGAAATAAAAGCCACTCCAAATAACAGCAAGCGCACCTATTAAAATTAAACCAATTATTTTTCTGTACACAATTTGTCACCTTTCTGTTTTTTATCTATTCACTCTTTCAGTTTCCGTTTAAGTCTGTCATACTCCTCTTCTGATATCTCGCCCTTTGCCAATCTTTCTTTCAGGGTCCCCAGTGACTTATCACCAGATGAACGGAAAGATCCATTATCCGAACCTTTGAACATCCATACAGAAATGATAATAATAGCCAGGATAATCAGAATTGTAAAGAACCCAAATCCATAAAAGCCACCGCCACCCGTCATATTGCCCATCATACAATCATCTCCTTAAATTTTATACCATTAGGGGTATTTATAAAGTTAAAAAAATAATTAGCTTAGCATTTACGAACGCCAAAACAACTAATTTTATCCATATGATGACCATAATACCCACTGGTCAGTAAAATTTCATATCCTATAACATGCATGTCATCACCCCTTTTCATCTGCTGTACTGTCATTGTAACTGAAAAATGTCGAGAAATTTTGCACATAACAACATTTTTTATTCATTCCATTACACATCTTACTAACGAACGAATAAGGAAATGATCTCCACCGCATAAGCTTACCGACCGTTACATGCGGTTTAAATGCCCAAGGGTTAATTACTTCCAGGAACTCTCTCAGTTGTTGCTACCACCTATATAATGATTCAGTGCACCCTTTTTCCTCCATAAGACCTTCCTGAGAAAATAGTGGATGCCTGGATCAAGCCTGCAGGTTCGAGATTTGAATAATCCTAACTAATTTATCTTGTCCGCAATTAAAGTTTTCTATTTCTGGTTTTTCTGGCAAGCACAGCCATAAGCAGAAACAAAATCCCTGTTACTCTGGAATAATAAAGTAGTGAACGTTCGGTGTAATGTTTTACCAAACCAACCCTTCGTTTCACTTCGTACTAGAACCCGGAACACAGAATTAGACACGATTCAAATGAGTATCCTTAAATTCTGTTGGATACTTTAATCCATATCCAACCATCCTATCCATTCCAATATGGGCTGACCATATTAAACCAATTGCCAGAACAGTCTGATTAGATACTATGAAACCACAGGTAATAATAGCTATCGGTATAGTATATGTATGAAAAAAATTATAAAGAAATGAACCAACCTTATTATTTAATAGATACCCAAGCATTGAAATATCAGGTACTAATAACAGGATTAAAAACAATATCCAGCTAAATTCGCTATACCCATAAAAGAAAAGGCTTAGTGCTAAAACTGCAGCACCTTCTATGTGCAAAAGTAATCTCATCCACTAGCCACCTCCTATCCCCAACTGCTTGTTTGATTAAACCAGTTAATCCTCTTACGTTTTTCTCAAATAAAAAGATTCATTATAGCAAGTTACCTCGTAAGGCTGTTTTTAATTAACAGTTGATTTCAGTTCTTCATTTCTGACTTCTAATATATAATTCTCATACACATGTTCTTTCCCACCATTTTTCTGATACCAGTCCTGAACTCGTTTGACGTGAGCCATGTCGCTTCTAACTTTTGATTCAACTTCTAAGTATTCCTCATAACTGTCATATTCCCATATAGCAAAGATTTCTACGGTATTATCAGCATTTTCCTTCATCCACCTTCCAACACATTAACCCCCTAAAAAGCTTAATACCTAATTCAATTTTGACATAAACTATTGAACAAAATGATCCGATTGCAATAAACAACTACCGTTCTTACAATTTCCAGCTATTAGTGGAACCAGAAGCGCAATTCCTTATTCAAGAAAAACACCCGTAAACGTAAAAAATTTTACTATTTAATGTATTCTATATCTTCATCAAAACCATCAAGAACTTCCTCTTTGTTATCAGAATAGTAAACCCAAAACTTTACTTCCTGTGAAAAATCCTCCGTAAATTCAATTGTAGTTTGAGTTAGTTTTGCGGGTTTTCCAAACACTCGAACATCTTTAACATCAGTGTCTTCTGGTTGAATAATCGTAACAATAGGGGCCGTCCCTTTATGACCAAGAGAACTGGTTTGTATGGATACCCAACTAGTAACCCATTCCAGCCCATTTGAGTTATTTTTTATCAGCATAGAAGTTAAGCCGTTCCTAGTGCTATAAGAATATACATAAATGTAATTTCCTTTAAGGTCATAATCAACAATATCTTTTGGATTATAACTATTTTCTTTTACGATGTTTTTAATTTGTTCTTCTAAGGATTGATTTTCTTGTGTTGCATTTTCACTTCCTTCGTTATCATTATTTTCATCGGTTGTACAACCGAATAGAACAAATACTACACTTAAAGATAACAATAGTTTTTTCAAAGTAATCCTCCAGAATTTTTAAATAATTTTTCTTATACAATATACATACGGTTACACATATTTTAAAGTTTCAATTTGAAGTTATCTAATATCATAATTTTCTGAAATATTTAACAAAATAAAAAGACCGATTATAATGTCGACCTTCTTGACCAATCTTAGACTCGTTAATGGAAAGAGACATATATAGTTAATTCTACATAACTCTTTCGGCTATGTTGAATATGTTAATTAATTTAATTTCTGTTTCTTTATTATGACGGGAAAAGACCGTCGGTAACACTTTTAATTTTATATGAGCTTGACCATCAGTAATTTCACCTTCAGTATTCTTGAAATTATATATAACTGATACAGTAATCTCAAACCATCTAGGGTCAAGCTTCTTGTGTACTAGCTTTAAATTAACTATTTCCTTATTAGCATAATGCCAAAGAATAAATCTCTCACTATACTTATCACGTAATATTTGCTCAACGTCGGGCTTAATTATGTATAATATAATCTCTTCTGCCGCAGCATAAGACTCTAAAAGATCATCTTCAGTATCGTCTCCAGTTTGGGCATTATATTCATTCGGTGTTAGACCAAGAAATAGAATTAAGCAAATGCTGGTTATAGTCAACTTTTTCACTATACTCACCTCAGCGTTAGCTTCTTCCAATACTAACTTACTATTCAACAAACCCTCTTCGTTGAACCTATTGAACTAAAGAACCCTTTTAACTGAAGAAATAAGTTACTGTTATCTTGTAGAATAATCAAGTATTTCTTGATAAAGTTCGTTCCAGTCGTGATAATATTCTATTACTTCACCTGGATTTATGAGAACTCTTTCTTCCGCCTCATACTTGGCTTCAAAGTCATGTAATTGGTCAATTTCCATACGATAGATCACCTGATAGCCTACTTTTGGATAAGCACTACTTTCGTGCCATTCCGGGTTCTCATTGTGGTCAACTACTATATGACCTAAAAGAAGTGATTTCCCCGTAACATAACCCTCCTCATATGCTTCACGCTTCATACATTGTTCAGGAGTCTCTTCATATTTAATATGACCACCAGGAAAATCCCACCCTCTATGGTTTAGATTAACTAAGAGTAGCTTATCATCTCTAAAACAAAATCCGTGAACGCTTGTAATCAATTCTCTTGGAGGAAGTTGTGTATCAGGCTTCCAAGTTAATTTTACTTTTGCGTCTCCCCAATTCACATATTTTGTTGTCACTTTTCCTCTTCCCTTCATTAGAATTGCCATTTCTCTTATTCAATAATTCTGATATTAGGTCAATAACTTACTCTCTCTTCTAACCTTAACATAATATTCCAATTCATAATCGAAAATTTCTGGACAATAAAAGAAAAGACCGACCTTGAGTCAGTCTGCTTATTTAACTATTGCACCCGTTAAATGTACAAGATAACGTTTTTTTCTAAAAGAAATAATGAAGGTTCTTGTTTTCAAAATGAAGTATTATAACTAATGTATTAAAGAAGCTCTCAAATCTTTAACGCCATATTCCAAATAACCCTTTAAACAAGATAACATATAGACCCAACCTTCTTTTTGACCGATCATTTTGTTTACTATTTCAGGGTCATCTTCTCTCAAACCTGATTCTGTTACTTCAATAATTGTACTCTTATCATCCAACTTTTTTAGTGTAATTGTAACAACCGATTCTTCACCATGTTCCGCTCCCCATGAAAACACGATTTTCTTACTTTCCTCCACTTCTAATATATTTATAACCCCTTCTGCTTCGTATTCATCATATCTCAATGTAACCGACTTGCCTTGTTCCCATCTTTCAGAACTTGATGAAAACCAATAGTTCCCGATTTTTACAGGGTCTACTATAGCTTCAAATACCTCATTAACTGACTTACGTATTTTCATTTTTGTAGTTACCTGTGTATCCATTGTAAAATCAACCTTCCTTTCTTGTTTTTCATTATTATACACATTCTTTTCATTTGAATCGAAATCCTTTACTTAGTATAAGGATTCTTTCACTAAGCTGCTCCTATAGTTGGACAATTGTACCAGAACAAGATTTCTAATTTATTTTATTTTTTGGTCTTAAGAATAACGATTTATCAAGAACTAAAGATAAGTCTATTTGTGGAAGTTCACGTTGTATTAGTTCGTACATTTCCTCAATTATTACCTCTAATTCTCTTATAGAAACCTTTGGGTCATCAAGAAAAATAGACTCTAAGCGATTTGATATATTTTCAGGAGTGATTTCCATTGAACTAAGTGTATATTTTTGCCACTTAAAGGCTGGATGGTGTACGAATTGACGGTTTAAACCGAACAATACTCCCATTAAATTGGTTTGAACGGCTACTATCACTTTATAAAGCATTAACCAATCTTTTCGCTCAAGTAAAGCCTCACGATTATTCCATCTGTTTCCTAAAAAAATGTTCTCCTTTACCATAGCCACACTTAATTCATAAGGGTATTTACTTACTTTCTCTTTCAAACTATTAATAACTAAATCACCGCTGAGTGTAACTCCGTTATAAACCGCAGCTACAATACATTGCTTATCTAAATCCGTATCATAAGATATGATCACGTCACTTATAACTTTGTTAATTGTTTCTGTTAGAAAATTGCTTATTTCTAATTTTACACCCTGAGTTATGTATGTTTCTGACCATTCCTCATCTTCATATGGGTGAAAGTCAATAATATTACCATTTAATTCTACGATTGGACCCTTCCTTTCCTCGTCAGAAGGGGCTCCCTTCCAAAAAACAAATAGTTCAATATCCGAATATTCATCATGCCAATTTCGTGATACGGAACCTCCTAATAAAACGGCTTCAACTTTTGGATTTTGTTCATAGATATTTGCTATATCTGATGCCAATATTTTTAAATTCACATAACCTCTCCCTTTCGGAAACCTTTTTTACTTCTTCAATTAACGCAGCCTTTAATTAAAGTGTACTAATTCATATCTTAAAATCTATCTACTAATAATTTTATTTACTCAACTGAAGTACCCAGTGTCATTCCACCGTCTACAACAATTTCTGTACCCGTACAATAAGAGCTTTCATCAGAGGCAAGGAATGCTACAGTTCGAGCAATTTCAATTGGTTGTCCAATACGTCCTAAAGGTACTGAATCATAATAAGTAGGAACATGTTTGCCATGAGTAGCCATTTCAGTTTCGACTCCACCATGATGAACCATATTTACTCGAATTCCTTTTGGTCCTAATTCAATAGCTGCAGCTTTTGACATTGCAACCACAGATGCTTTAGTCGCAGCATAAACAGAGGATTGGCTAATTGGAGCAAATGCAGAGATCGACACATTGTTTATAATGGAGCCTTTTTGCTGCTTTTCCATTTGTGGAATAACTGCCTGCATCCCCATAAAAACACCAAGTTGATTAACATTAATCAACTGTTGATAATCATCTATGGTCGTCTCTGTAAATGGTTTACGTTTTAGAGCTCCAGCATTATTCACTAACATATCAAGCTTACCGAATTTATGTATGACCTTATCAACCGCTGATTTCCACTCTAATTCTTTTGTGACATCTAACTGAACTGGAATGGCGTGGTCTTCGCCAATCATCCTAGCCACACCTTAGCCTCATCATAGTTTCTGGCACCAACCCCTACCATAGCCCCCAACGTGGCAAGATGCTGAGCAATAGCTTTCCCCTGTCCTCAATTAGCCCCGTTGACAAGAATTGCATGGTTGTTTAAACACGACATATCCTCACTCCTTTTTTTAATCACTGTTTATATGAAGCTCTAACATACAAAGGACTTTTAAACTCTGATTTCACCTTAACATTAGCATTAAGTAAGCGTAATTTTCACCTAAAACAATTTGGGCAGTATCTTCAGCTAATTGTTTCTCCTTAATATAAGTAAATGCTAGTCTAGTTATACTCTGACCATATTCATTCATTAAAAACTCCAGTAATTCATCTTTGCATTGTTCATACTGATTCCCCATAGGTACTTCCCTTCCTCAGATAATATCCTATTTAGACGACACTATGGAAATTGGTTCTAAAAAATAAAGAATGTTCCAAATGAAAAAGTGCATTACTCTATAAGTTAAATGCACTTTTACGAATTATTTATTCACTTATTCCCTATGCTGACTGATTCATCTTCAGACTTAACAACAGTACTATTAGGTATTATAAAAGCTTTGACATGTAGTATTCGTCAACAAAATCACCATCGATAAACAATAAGTGTTTTTTAGTTCCTTCTGTTGTAAAGCCCATTTTTCGATACAGAGATAAACCTGATTCGTTTTGTGTCACTACTGTAAGTTCCAGGCGATGAATATTGTTACAGAGTGCCCATCGTTCCAACTCTTCAAATAGCTTTGAACCTATTCCCTGTCCCCTATATTCCTTTAATATTCCAATAACAATATAAGCGGAATGTTTATTTCTTCTCGCCTTACCGCCAAAAGCCATTAAAAAACCAACTAATTTGTTGCCTGTTTCAGCAACAAGTATAGTAGAGTTCCCCTCTTCTTCAATACTCTCTATCATCTTTCGTTGTTGTGCTGGCAGACTATTTCTCTCGCCAGCCTCCCACAGCATATATTCTGAATTTCCCTCAACTTGCTGCGTAAGATGTGAAAGCTTTTCTGCATCTGAAGTCTTAATTTCTCTTACTATCACTGTAATTCTCTCCCGTACGAAATCATGTTTAACATATTATGACTGTATCTAGTCTTTAATACTAATACTCATCTTCCCATCACGGTAATGAGCATATTTATCTTCTTCAGATAAATCTATAAAAAGACCGTCTTCCGTAACTTGAATAAGTTCTTTCACCTTTTTTTCATCACCATTAACTTCAATTGTTAAAACACTTTCCACCAGTGGAGGGCCACCATCGTCGGTTCGAACATCCTGAATCTCAAAATCATTTAGTTGATATCCTTTTTCTTCTAAATAACTTATTTTTTCCGTAAATCTCTCCTTGGCTTCCGATTCACTTAGCGTTGTCTCCTTATCGTAATGCTCATCGAAAATCAGTAACTGATTAAAAGCCTCGTCAAAATTTTCATTAACTAAAGCAGTGTAATAGTTTTCCACACTATTTTTAGCATCATTGGATGTACAGCCAATCACAATAATACTTAAACCCAGCAATGTAATTAAAAATAATAATAAATTTTTCAATTTTCTCCTCCTATAGTTAAAATCGTGCTTGAGTAGGTTTTATACCTGTTTGATTTCCCAACAGAAATAATATTATTGTTGCAAGTGAAGCGAGTATTGTAGAAATTTTAAAATAGATTTAAAGTTTATTAACGTACACATTTTCCACCTTTTTAGTACAAAATAAGAAAGTAAGCAACTAACTTATAGATGATGTGTACCCTTTAACTTAAAACTTAATTTATAACTTCATTTGTATTACGATCTAAGGTTTGAAAATAACTTATTATTGCAGCTACAGCGCAACAAACACCGCTTAATAACCAAATATAAAAAAAGATCTTTCCTCCTGTAGTGGGGGAGTTATAGATAAAATAACTAAGTAGAAATAATCCTCCACCTAAAAAAGAGAGATAATACGCAAACCATTTATGTCGTCTCCTAAAAAAGTGGTATCCAATAAGAATTAACAAATATATACTACTTATTACCATAATTACGGGAAAAGTGGGTAGAAATTTAGCAGCATATATAAAATGGTCAAGTTGTGATATTTGATTACTGCTTTGAACTTCGTCATAGAACAATTGAGAAAATGGTGTTGAATGCTTCCACTCCCAAGGGTCATTTAGAATCGCACTACCTTCGTACCAAGTTGCAGCAGTGGAAAACAACAGCAGGATTGATGCTATACCAAGCTGGACCAAAAACCAAAACACATAATCCACAGCCTTTCTAATAAAATTTATCCAATAAGTAATAGGCTTATCTTGTCAAACTATCTCACCGCGTCTCGTCGAAGATAAGGATTTTAACTTCGAGATAACCACTTATTAAGAGAGCGATTTCATCTTTAATTTTACGATTATACATTTGTAATTATTTTAACATAAAATAACATTTATATATTTTAATTTTTCGAATAGTTTAATCTAGAGAACTTGGCTTATGGCCAAGCTTTAATAGCGAATGCCTTAGTTGCGCTTATGCAGTAAGTATTTCTTTCTTAACTGGCAAAAATAAGACCCCCCTTAGGATACAGTCCTCGTGCTAAAAGAAACTTAATTAAATCACATAAATCTCTTTTGCAAAAAGTATTGATCAAAACCTTTGGGATGATCTTCAATGACGCCAAAAATTTCGTACCCGTTTTTTTGATAAAACTCAGGAGCCTGAAAGCTAAATGTATCCAAGTATATCAATCTGCAATCATTCTCTTGCGCATACTTCTCTAATTTCTTCAGCAAAATACTTCCATATCCCTCTTTTCTATAACTTTCATCAACCCACAGAAAATCAATTATTATATGATTCCAAAACATGTTTCCGGTAATGCCACCCTTAATATTTCCAATATCATCTTTTAGTGTAAAACCAATGTTCTTATTAGGAGTTTTAAGATGGTCTGGCAACTGCTCCATGTTGTGGTCTATTACCTTCTTTTTTATAAATTCGCTAGTTTCTTTTGTCCAATGATTAATTATTTCCATAGTAGTTCCCCCATAATTCCCAGCATTTTGTCATATTTTACAATGCTACTACAAAATTACATTTTATAGAAGTTTTGGAAACCCAATAGGATATATTAAATCTTGATAACATATCAAATTGATGCCACTTTTACACCTCTAGAAACGATAATAGTTATGAATAATGAAATTATTCATAACCAACCTAAGTACTCGATTGAATTTTCTTGAGCATGAATCTGTGAAAATAGCAGCTTCTCTATGAAAATCGCGAATATATATTTAAGATTTTGGGCATAATGCCAACTATAATGAAAAATTATGGAGGTGATATATATGAAGAAACTAGTATTATTAACTATATTACTTGTTTCAGCTATGGTGATGACTGCTTGTGGAGGTGAAGATGAAAACTCAAAGGAAAATTCTAACCAATCTAATGAAGATGTTAAAAGCCAAGAAGCTATGAGTACGATGAATGACATGGTTAAAAGAATGGAAGAGCTTGACTATACTTCAATTGACTTTGATGTCATATATGATGATCAAGAATTTGAAGGTGAAATCGAGAAAGATAATAATTTAGTGGAATCCGAGTTTTATGATCCATTTAACAGTGTAGATGAACGCGGGGCAGATGCTTTTGATGCCATATTTCCAATTGTGAAAGACCTGGAACTGAAGCAAGACATGACAGATGAAGAAGCTATTGCAACATCTCTTAAGGCGTTTAGTATACCTGACAATTTCTTAAAAGCCGTATTACAAGTTACTTTTAAAGATGGAACGGATAAAGTATATGAAATAAAGATGAATGAAATGTAAAAGCGTATTTTTTATGATAAAAAAATAATTACACTTAAGGCATGGAAACGCTCGTTTTCATGCTTTTTATTTTTCAACCAATTTTACCTATATTTCCCACCCAACTTTTTCTTCCCAAAAGACTATTTCCCAAGTTTACGGGCAAATTACAAAATAATTAGACCATAACTATCGTGAAAGAAAGGTGTTTTGCATGCGAAATAAAAATGTATGGTTAGTAACACTGGGAATTTTACTGTTAATAGGTGTTGGTATTTTCTCATTTCAATACGAAAATCCTGATAGTGACACGGCGGATCCTGAACAAGGTTTACAGAACGACAACCAAGATGAAACTAACGTCGAAAAGCAAAAAAATCCTATTGGTAAAGAACACTTCTCAGTCCAACATAAGGAATATCCGGGAGAGGTTACGCCCGATTTTTCTCCTGAAGAACTAATAAAGCCTCCTTCAGGTAATTGGTTAACGAACGGTGGAAATATATATAATGGTCGGTACTCCCCATTAAACAAAATTGATACTTCCAATGTCAGTGATCTAAAAGCAGAATGGATTACTAGTATGGGAACTGGCCACGAATTCAAATACTCCGGGGAATCTACCCCACTTGTGTATGATGGCGTGATGTTTAATGTAACTGGAGAAAACCATGTTGCAGCAATCGATGCAACAACAGGAGAATTCATTTGGGAGTATAAGCCTAAACTCCCGAAAGGATTGGATACGCTTTGTTGCGGATGGGCAAACCGTGGTGTTGCACTAGGAGATGGTAAGGTGTTTATTGGTTTGCTGGACGCAAGACTAGTTGCCTTGGACCAGAAAACCGGTGAAGTATTATGGGAAACGGTAGTTGATGAATGGGAAAAGGGATATACCATCACAAGTGCTCCACTCTTTTATGATGGAAAGGTTTATACCGGTATTGCAGGTGGGGAATACGGAATAAGAGGTTACGTTGCGGCATATGATGCAGACATTGGCAGACAAGTCTGGAGAACCTACACTCTCCCAGAGCCAGGTGCAAAGGGATCAGAAACATGGCCGGAGGATAGTGAAAACTGGTTAACAGGTGGAGCACCTGTCTGGCAAACACCTGCAGTTGATCCGGAATTAGGGCTCATTTATTTTGCAACTGGGAATTCGTCACCTGATTTAGATGGAAGTAATCGTAAAGGAGATAACCTATATACAGACTCTGTAATGGCTTTAAATGCGGATACAGGCGAATATGAATGGCATTTCCAGGAAGTACATCACGATATTTGGGATTATGACCCAGCTAATCCGGTTGTTTTATATGATGTCAAAATGAATGGCGAAACGAAAAAGGGGATAGCTCAAGCCGGTAAGACTGGATGGGTATATCTACTGGATAGAACAAACGGGGAGCCTCTCGTTGGTATTGAGGAAAAACCTGTACCACAAAATAAAAATCAAAAAACATCACCTACTCAGCCGTTCCCAATTGGGGATTCCTTTGTACCGCAAAAAATTACGAAAGAAGATATAGAACGAGACTTACCTAAGGAATTTGATGGAAAGTTCGGAAATATATTCACACCATTTTGGGATGAACCAGTAACCGTGAAGCCGTCACCTCAAGGTGGAGCAAATTGGCCACCTTCTGCCTACAACCCAAACACAGAACTTTTTTATGTGCTGGGTAATGATAATTATTTTTCATATGCCCATTATGCAGAAGATGAGGAGAATAAATTTGAAGTGGGTAAAGAATGGCTGGGAAGTATCTGGCAGCCTGTAGAAAAGTCACCTAGTCGAGGCACGGTAACTGCAATCGATATTAAAACGAATAAAATTGTTTGGCAGAATGACTGGGATACTATTGCATATAGTGGAATTTTAACAACTGCCGGGAACCTGATCTTCACTGGACATAATGACGGAAGAATTATCGCGTATGATGCCACCAATGGGGAGAAAGTGTGGCAATTCAAAACGGACGCAGGAGCAAATGCCCCACCAATCACTTATAAAGTCGATGGGAAGCAATATATCTCCATATTCTCAGCCGGAAATTCACTTGCCGGAACACAGCATGGAGATAAGATCTACACTTTCTCATTAGAAGGAAAATATGAATCCCTGGAAGATATTCCTGAGGACGACGTTACGGTATCACCTGCAAAAGAAGAAATGGACTTCAATCAAGGCAAACAGGAAGACAAAAATGAAGTTTCCGTGGACGAAGGACTAAAAGTGTATGAAAACAATTGCTTATCCTGCCATGGTGCAGAAGGTGCAGGCGGTCACAATGGACCAAATTTACAAAACATCAACATGAATACAGAACAAATTATTCAACAGATTAAAAACGGAGGCGGCAACATGCCTGGATTTGAAGGTACGTTAACAGAAGAAGAAATTAAAGCTGTAACAGAATACATCAGGAGCCTTTCTGAAGAAGAAGGATAAAAATTAAAAAGGTAGTTGTCCATTTTCCAGGACAACTACCTTTTTATGTTAATCTGTGGATGCTTTTTCTGTTAATGGAATTTGAATTAACCGATCATCCTTTTCACTTGGCTCGCCACGATCATCATGATTATTGGTGATCGTAAACAATGCCTCGTCCTCAATCATAATATCTCTTAACCTTCCTGCATCTCCAAAAAATTCACTGACTTCACTGCTCGCTATATCATAAGTGAAAATATTGGAACCGGCTAATGACGCTACAAATAATTGTCCATCATTAAAGGCCATTCCAGACGGTGCCCAAGTGTCATCACCAGAATGATGAATAGGCTCAATCATGTCAGATGCTTCTTCGTCACCCTCGATTACAGGCCAACCATAGTTCTGCCCTGCTTTGATAAGATTGATCTCATCATGACCGGACTCACCATGCTCCGAACTATAAAGATTTCCTTCGTAGTCCCAAGCTAACCCCTGTGGATTTCGATGACCAAACGAGTAAATGTAGGAATTATCAAAAGGGTTGTCCTCTGGAACTTCGCCATTTAATTCCATTCTTAAAATCTTACCCGCTAAACTATCAAGTTCTTGAGCTTTTTCAGCTTGACCAGTATCACCTGTAGTTGCATATAGCATCTCATCTGGACCGATTTGAATTCTGCCACCAGTATTTATTTCGCCACCTGGTATGCCCTCAAGGAGAACATCCTCTTCCGTCCAAATATTATTTTTGAGTGACATCGAGATAATTCTATTAAGGATTTCACCATCTTCCTGATAAGTATGGTAAGCAAATGCCATTTTAGAAGTATTAAAATCTGGCGCTAAAGTAAAGCCAAGAAATCCGCCTTGACCCTCATGGAGAATATCTTCTGATACTTCAACATCCTGAACTTCTACTAAACCAAGATCTCCATCAATTTGAATCACGGACCCATCACGTTGACTTAAGAAAAAATTATTGCCACTCTTGTTGATTGTCCACGGTATGAACAAGTTATTCGCATTGATACTTCCATCATCCGAAGCTACGACTTCAACCGTCTCCTCTGTTACTTCAACTGCCTCTTGTTGGAAAGGATCTTGATTCTCCTGATCCTGTAATTCATTGTTGTCTTGACCTGTATTTAATGCAAATACAAGTCCTCCCAAAAAGATTATTCCTAGTAAACTAAGATATATAGTTTTATTCAAAAAAACCACCTCAACTTCTTTTAATTTTCGTCACTAGCATCACCTATTTTCAGACTATTTATACATAATAGAATTATTTATTAGAAAACTTGGTATATCGCCATGCCTTAGTTGCAGTTATGCAATAAGAAAGGATTTATACTTTTGTATGAAAATACCTCTCTAGCTCGATTACAAATTCATTTTCATGATAGATGGTGACTGCACATTTCGGAGCCACGGAGGTTTAACTGCTAATAAAAGGCTTAACGAAATAAATTCTTTCTAAGCCTTTTATTTTTTAGCGGACACAGGAGACGCTATTTCTATAGAAAAGTCGTCTTTTCGAAGTTATCCGGCCACAGAAGCCCTTATTTCACATATATCATGGTTAATAGATGGTATTTGTAACAAATAAGGTCTCTGGTGTCCGAAAACATCATCATTCTCCTCTATTTCAGTCAAATAAGGTCTCTGGTGTCCGCAAAAATCTCAAATTTTCATGATAGATGGTGGCTGTACACTTGGCAGCCATGTTGGTTTATTAACTGCCAAAAAAATAATCGTTCCACTTAGTTAGTGGAACGATTACACTTTATCAAGCTGCTTTTTATCAAGTTTGCCTATAGATGTATATGGCATATGTGTAACTAATGTTATTTCTTTTGGCACCTGGTATCTAGCAACCTTAGAACTTAGCCATTCAAGAAGCTCCTCTTCTGTTACACTAGCATTTTCCACTAACTGCACAAATGCTGTTAATCGTTGGCCAAATTGTTCGTCATTTATTCCAATAACAGCCACATCTTCAACCGCGGAATGCTTGATTAGTATCTGTTCAACTTCTATTGGGTAAACATTTTCTCCTCCTGAAATGACCATATCGTCCTTTCTGCCACACAAAAAATAGTACCCATTTTCATCTCTGTATCCTAAATCACCTGTTTCAATCCAGGAGCTGTTTCTGTTATTCATCGACCAGTCATTCCTGACACAAAATTGTCCAATTTCACCAGTCTCAACTTCATTCATACGTTCATCCAGAACCTTTAATCGCATGCCATTTATTTTTTTGCCAACGGTAGATGCTGAATAGTTTAAATCCTGTGGTGTTGCGATGAAATTCAAACCAGCTTCCGAGGTCCCGTATAGGTTGTACAAGACATCCCCCAGTTGATTATATGTCTCATCTACAAGTTTTGTACTGAGCTTTGCACCTCCTGATGCAATACAGTGGAGGCTCCTCAAATCTTCTGCATTCGTTTTTAACATTCGCTGCAGCATTAGCGGAACAACTGTGACTACTTCAACTTGATGTTCACGAATCAAATTGCAGGCTTTTTTAGCATTAAATCCACTGCTTATTACTGCTTTCTTCCCTAAAGGAATGAATAAAAGCAATACTGCTAATCCATAACCATGGTAGATTGGAGTCCCAATATAGGCAGTATTATAGTCTAAAAGCCTTAACCTACTGATAAAAGCTACAAATGGATTCAAATAATTAAATAATGATGGCTTATGCGCTGCATCTTTGGAAACTCCAGTGGTGCCACTTGTTTGCAGCACAATTTTACTCGTGGAAGTTCTGGGTAGTCCTTGTTTTTCATGACCATTTGAATGAAGGAGGTTATTAATGGCCGGTAAGTGATCATGATAGCTTAAAATCTTATCATTAGAATAATGGGATTGTTCAACAAGGGAATTTAATTCAGCGTCATAGATAAGAACATCAAAATCATGGCGGTCAATCAGTTCATTAAATTGGCTCTTACTTATTTCAGCATTTAGTAAGTATACATCTGCTCCTAACCTGGAAACAGCAAAAAGAGACTTCACCATCGATGCATGGTTTTTACATAATAAAGCTGCCTTTTGCCCACTTTCAAGATGAACATTTTCCTTCAAATCCAAAGCAAGCCTTGTGGATTGTGCCAGGAGCTGCTTATAACTTATTTCCTGATTGTCATCAACTAGCGCAATTTTGTCAGAATACTTCTTTTCCGCAAAATAGAGAAGGGTCATCAGATTTATTCCACAATTAAATGTGGCAACAATCAACCTATACAACCCTAGAGGTGATAGCAATTTAATTTTATGTAATACATAAACTAGTTTTATTATCCTCAAGTTACTTCCCTCTTTTTCTTTTAGCTGATAAATCCGGCAGACTTCTGAGAAAGACCGACGCTAATTGCCCAAATATTAACCACCAGGGCTGATATTTTTTCCTCTTTGTATACATGAGCTTGCTGATGATACTGGCGATTTGTTCGGCTGACATAGCAGGGACATTACGATAAGAAGCTGTTGGTCGAATCATTGGAGTTCTTACTAATGGGAGATACAATGTTGATGTTGACACTCCTGCTTTTTTCAATTCCGGGGCTGCTGATCGTAGCCACACATCAAAAGCTGACTTAGATGCTTGATACGCAGCAAAGTATGGTACTGGTGCTAGCAATGCGTTTACTGTAGATATATTAATGACTTGTCCATGATTTTTTTCAAGAAGAGGAATGAGTGATAACAACAGCCTCACCGGCACAAAATAATTGATCGCCATTGTTCGGGTGAAATCATGATAACGATCCAGCGAATCCTGGATCGAACGTCTGATAGATAGTCCAGCATTACTGACAAGTATATCCAACCCACCCGGCAGTTGGTGTACAAATGTTAGTAAGCCATCCATTTCTTTCTCATTTCGAAGGTCTGCACTATAAATACTTACGCTAGCAGCTTTATTTTCGATTTCACGTTTCATAGCCAAAAGCTTTTCCTCTCTTCTGGCCACTAAAATCAAATGACTATCTTGATTTGCTAGGTAATAGGCTAACGCTTCGCCAATACCAGAACTCGCACCAGTAATCAGGATAGTCCTTCCTTTAAGTTCGTTTCTGAGATTCTCTTTGTTTAAATATGTAGGTAAAAATAAACATGTTTCCAGCAAACTAGATTTTTGCATAATTACACCTGTTTCATTTGTTATTAAGATTAATATCTTTTCCTTGCCATACTGTTTTTCAATTATACCAGTCCATCTTTTCGATTGATTTTCTTAAAAACAAACAGCAGCTATTCAACCAATTGTTCTCATAATAGGTATTAACTCATTCGAAACTAATTTAACTTACATACTGTTGAAATAAGAGAAAAAAGGAGGTGCTATAATATGTCAAATAAAGACAGGTCACGGGATAGACTTCGAAGCTATAATGATGTTAGAAACGCTAGACAAAAAAACAAACAAAGGCATATGAATGATCAGACAAATGATATAGAGAGTATTTGTGAACGTTTTGCCGAAATTTTAGATGCAGAACCTGACGTTACAAATGGGGTTTGTGTTGCTTCTCGTGTTAGGGACCTTGAAGCAAGCATTATGGGTCGTGAAACCAATTCACCTCTAGTATTTCCACAGTTTTTTTCATTTGAGAACTTTGATGATGAAGGAAATACTCTCAATTTAGGAGAAACAGTCATTTTGCAACATGAAATTAATTCATTTGTTGAAAGATTAGTAGAACAAAATATTCAATTTACTGCATTTCACAACCACTGGTTATTCGATGACCCAAGGTTAATGTATGTCCATTTTCAGTCAATCGAACCCCCATTAGTATTTGCACGAAAAACTGCAAATGCTTTAGAACTGTTAGACGGTTAAAAATAATAATATAATTATTGGATACTCAAATGGGTGTCCTCATCCATAATACAGCTCCATAAAGTTTATGAGTGTCTAATATAATACCAATTAAAATTGCAAGAAGGCTAGTAATCTTTTTCAAAGTCTCCAGCATATCTGTTGTGGTATCTACAAACCTCCGAAATACTGGCGGAACCTTTGTTTTCTTTCACTAAAACCTATTGGCGGATCCTCGTTCCACTATATGTCTATTTAGACTTAAATTCCATTGATTTTGTGCTTTTAACGGAATGAGGATCCGCCTCACCCCTCTTTGGGCCGCTTTTCTTCCATTTAGCGGAACGAGAATTCATATCGCTGGCTCCATCACTTCACGTATACTTTTTCACAATCCCTGCGTACATTTTAACACAAAATATTCAGAATTCCTCATTTAACAAGCAAAGCTATTCATTTTCCAACTCCTAATAAAAAGGACTACCAATACTAATTGATAGTCACTTTTTGACGTTTTTCCTAAGCTAACTTCATGTTACGATCTCCTGAAGTTCCCCAACACCTCAGCCGTTTCACTGATACTAACAAACGCTTGCGGGTCAACTTTTTTAATTAGTGATTTTACTAATGCCAGTTCATAACGGGTAATAAACTGTATAGAGTACTTTATTTTCATTATTAGAATAGGCCCCATACCCGTTCATAACGGTAATACCACGGATCAAATTTGCAATAAGCTCATTCTTAAGCGCATCTCCCTGACTTGTTACCACTATTCTCCTCCCGCGAATGTATTCTTCAGTTCATGTAAGCCTTTTAAAGGCACATTATTGCTAACTAAACAGCAGTATATGAGTATAATTCAATATCCTTGCCTGTAATCACATCCGTAGATCTTTAATCCCTTACGCATATTTTGGGTCTCCCATAATGTTTTTCAAAACGTTTACACCCTAACTACGGTCATGAGCAAAAAAAGGTTTCTTAAAAACCATCATTTGAATGGTGAGCAATTTTACAATGCTACTGAATTAATTATATACAATCTGCATAAACTATCTTCAAAGTAATTCTAGGAGTGTTTATATGAAAAATAAGTTAGATGTTATAATCGCCTTACTTATAGCAAGTACCATTTTATCATCAATTTTTAGTATAATAATGCTTGTCCTTACTATAAAGCACGACTTTAAAGTAACTGGTGGCAGTTTATTAAAAAAAATTAACAATTAATTCGCTACAATTTTATTAGGACTAGTTAGTAATAAAAAAAGGGAGTTTTCGTACAAATTCATTCCTAAACCCCGTTCCTTTAGCGGATTTATATCAATTTTTGAATAAATCACCAGGTAAAATTTAATAAATCTAATTAGTCTATTAGCAGCTTTTTTGTATTCTATCTCTTGCTTCTTTCTTTTATAGATGCACATAGATCAACTGAATATGGCATTTCCAACCTCTTGTAACGAAAAGAGAGACTTCTTACAGTTCAAACTCCTTGTTTCCTTTAGTCAATACTTGTTGGCGGATCCTCGTTCCGTTATTTCATATAAATTGCTCGTTTGGGCTTGTTGACGGATCCTCATTCCGCTATATGTCTGTTTAGACCCTATATTCCATTAATTTTGTGCTATTAACGGAACGAGGATCCGCTTCACCCCTCTTTGAGCCGCTTTTCTCCCATTTAACGGAACGAGGATTCATATCGATGGAGCTCCATCACTTCACGTATACTTTTTCAAAATCTCTGGGTACATTTTAACACAAAATATTCAGAATTCCCCATTCAATAAAAAAATGACTATCAACTAATTTGATAGTCACTTCACATATACTATTGCCGTTTTTTACGCTACGATCTCCTGAAGTTCCCCAACACCTCAGCCGTTTCACTGATACTAACAAACGCTTGCGGGTCAACTTTTTTAATTAGTGATTTTACTAATGCCAGTTCATAACGGGTAATAACTGTATAGAGTACTTTATTTTCATTATTAGAATAGGCCCCATACCCGTTCATAACGGTAATACCACGGATCAAATTTGCAATAAGCTCATTCTTAAGCGCATCTCCCTGACTTGTTACCACCATCAGATTTAATTTTATATGGCGGGTATGAATGCGGTCGATAACGATTCCGGTAATGTATATCGAAGCCATTGTATATAATGCGAGATCCCAAGAAAAGAAAAACCCGGAGACAAACACAACAATACTATTTAAACCGAAAATTAACCCACCCAAAGGAATATCGTGTTTTTGGGTGACAACAAGTCCAATGATATCAGCCCCTCCGGTTGATCCATAAAAGCGAACAATAAATCCAATTCCTACACCTACAATGACACCACCAAAGACCGCAGAGAGTAATGCGTCATCAGTTACCTTTACAACCGGGATATACTGCATCGAAACTGAGGTGATAAAAACAGAAAATACACTGTTCAGAATAAATTGCTTCCCTAACCTCATCCAGCCAATAATGAAAACAGGAATGTTCAAAATGACCAGCCAAATCCCAGAGTTTATTGGGGAAAGAAGTCCAAAAATCATAGCAAGACCTGTAACTCCACCTGACAACACTTCATGGGGGAGCAAAAACATATTAAATGAGAATCCTAATACAATTGAAAATACAAACAGCACAGTATATTTATATAATTGATACATTGGCATGACACTCCAATCCAATTGAAACAAATTCTTAATGAATTCTAGTGGTATAAAAAATAAAAGTCAATATCTTTTTCCAAAATACTTAGCTGTCCAATTTCTAATTATTGCAAAATAATTCCATTTAATATAGTATAATTTTATTATAAACTTCTCGAGAAATGATGGTGAATAATTCATGAATTATAGTTCGTTAAAAGATGAATACTACCCACTTTTATTAAGTGTTATACCAGCAATAGTTGAAGAGCACCATGATGAAATGAAATCTATTGATGAGTTTAACTTGTATTTTCAGAACAACCCAAACTATTTAAATGAATTAGCTGATACATTCACCAGACATTGTGAAGCATTCTTTTTACCAGAAGTTGAATATCAAAACTTCATAAAAGCGTCTAATACAACAGCATTCAAATTAGGAATAGCATTTGCAGAAACAAATTATTTTACTGTCGAACTAATTTTACAACTGACCCATAGCACTCGAATGTGTTGTATTCGTCACATGCTTAATGCTCTAAATGAATTCAAAATACAGCCAAACACATCCATGATTATTGAACGGTTCTTTGAATTAACGAACACCAGACAAAATTCCTTTTCTGAAGGCTATATATATAAACAAAATGACATGCTAAAAAATCAAAGTATTACTGACCCGCTTACAGGCCTTTATAACCGTAGATATTTTTATAAATGTATCGTAAAAGAAATGACAAAAGCTTATCGAACCTGCCACCCTATTACCTTAATGCTAATTGACTTAAACAACCTTAAAGAAATAAATGATGAATATGGACATAATGAAGGAGACAAGTTGTTAGAGCACTTTGCTCAAAGCGTTACGAAAGTCAGATCTAACTTTGATAGTGTCTTCCGTTTTGGTGGGGATGAATTCGTTATAATCGCACCTAATTGTAATGAGGAAAACGCCGAGGAAATTGGAATGAGATTGAATAGTGAAATAAGCAAATTTAATTCCAAGGTTTCATTATCATATGGAATCATAAACTTGCCTTTGGTTGAACAACCTGAAAAACTGAACATTGAGCATTACTTAAAAATTGCCGATGACAGAATGTATAAATATAAAGCTCAATATAAAAATACCGTGGTAAATTAATAAAGCAGAGCTGCTGAAGCTCTGCTTATTCGTTAGAATCCGTTCAGTAAATATCTGTATCGATCAAATGGAATTGAACTTTCATTGTGCTCAATAATAACAGATTGTAGCTTACGAACAAAGTGATCTCGCGATGGCATTGCGTACTCTGCCAACTTTTTAAATGATGGTCTTATAATTAAATTCATCAAATAAGCTGATTGTGAAGCTCCTCGCTTTCTTCGACTGTTCAATTTTCGAATCATTTTTCCTTCGGTCAGGATTCCTGGTCCATGTCCAAAATAAAGACCATTCCCAAGAAATACTGCATTTTCTCCTCTTGAATAAGAGGCTCTTGGATCAAAGTCCGGATTGTTAAAATAGACAACATCTCCAGGTATGAATTCTTCGGAATAAAAATTTGTTAACCCAAGGTCTGTGTCAGCATGCCAGCTGTAAATATAGATGTTTGAGAATAATTTATTGAAGGATAATTCACCGATTACATTTAAGACCGAATGATAGTATATAATAAGCATTGCCCCTGCACATTCAAACGCATATAAAGAACTATTCCTGTAAATGTCTCTAATTGCTTCAGAGGGTTCTACACCTTGCCTGAGCTGAAATCCTCCTACTTGTGTTAATATCCAATATTGAGGATTACAGCGGGAATCTTCAAATACTGCGAATCGTGCCCTGCTTTGATTCATTGCCCTCGCACCTAACATGATGTTCTTGCGCAGCTTTAGTTCAAATGCTAATTCATCTGGGGTTTGATAGGAATAAACTGTCGGGGACTCATTCATTACATGAATAATCATTTTTTCATCATTACCTGTATGCCATATATCACTCTGCTGAAATGGCTTCCCTGCTATTTGAATCATATATTTAACCCCCCATCTTTTTAATAGACTATTCATTCATAGGCGAATAATTGATTAAAAATATCTATGTGTTTACCCTAAATTTAAATCATTTTTGAAATCCGCTATTAACCCCTATCACTTTTGGCCAAAGACCTTTATAATAGGTAAGCGGAACTTATAGAAGGAAAAGGTGTTTTACATGAGTTTACTCACAGTTAAAGATTTGACTCACGGTTTCGGAGACCGTGCTATATTTGAAGACGTTTCATTTCGTTTATTAAAAGGAGAACATATTGGCCTTATTGGTGCCAATGGTGAAGGTAAGTCCTCCTTTATGAATATAATTACAGGTAAATTAGAACCTGACGCAGGAACAATCACCTGGTCCAAGCATGCTCGCATTGGCTATTTAGACCAGAACGCAGATTTAAGTGAAGGAATGACAATGCGTGATGTACTCAGGACGGCTTTTCAATATCTGTTTGATATGGAAGCAGAGATGAATGGACTTTTTGCCAAAATGGGTGAAGTTGGTACAGATGAGCTGGAAGAATTGCTTGAAGAAACCGGTCGACTTCAAGATTCTCTAACGAGTAACGATTTTTACATCATTGATGCCAAAGTTGAAGAAGTCGCCAATGGCCTTGGTCTAGATGAAATTGGTTTAGACCGCGGCGTTGATGAATTGAGTGGCGGCCAGCGGACTAAAGTTTTGCTTGCAAAGCTTCTCCTAGAAAAACCAGATATATTATTGCTTGATGAGCCTACGAATTTTCTAGACGTTGAGCATATCGAATGGCTAAGAAAGTACTTGCTGGAATATGACCATGCATTCATTTTAATTTCACATGACATTACATTTTTAAATAGTGTCGTTAACTTGATTTATCACATGGAAAATCAACAGCTTACGCGTTATCCGGGAGATTACAATGAATTTCTTCGCGTGTATGAAATGAGAAAACAGCAGCTAGAATCTGCTTATAATAAGCAACAAAAAGAAATTTCCAGTTTAAAAACCTTTGTAGCGAAAAACAAAGCAAATGCAGCAACAAGTAAACTGGCAACATCACGGCAAAAGAAACTCGATAAGATGGATGTTATTGAGTTGGATTCTGAAAAACCAAAACCGAAGTTCCATTTTAAAGAAGCACGGACAGCTGGAAGATACTTGTTCGAAACAAATGAACTTGTCATTGGTTACGATGAACCTCTCTCAAGACCTCTTAGTCTGGAAATGGAACGTGGTCAGAAGTTAGCATTATCAGGAGCAAACGGAATCGGGAAAACAACGCTATTACGAAGTATTTTAGGAGAAATCACACCTGTTTCCGGCTCTGTCCAATTAGGAGATCATCTTCATATCGGGTATTTTGAACAAGAATTAAAAGAAACTACCGATAAAACATGTATCGATGAAATATGGGATGAATTCCCTCATTTCACACAACATGAAGTACGCAGCTCTCTAGCCAGATGCGGACTTACCAAAAAGCATATTGAAAGTAAAGTTCGTGTATTAAGTGGAGGCGAAAAGGCAAAAGTTCGTCTATGTAAATTAATTAATAAAGAGACTAACCTGCTTATACTCGACGAGCCCACAAATCACTTGGACGTTGATGCCAAAGCAGAGCTGAAACGTGCCTTGAAAGATTACAAAGGCAGTGTTCTATTGATCTCACACGAACCAGAATTTTACCAGGACATCGTCACAGACGTTTGGAATTGTGAAGACTGGACAACTAAAGTATTTTAATAAAGTAGAAGGACTACCCACTGATATAAGGGTAGTCCTTCTTTTTTACTGTTTAGGAAACTATAAAATTTAAGTGCTGTGGATAACTGGACTCCAGAATCAGCCACGTCCAGCTCCCGCGCCTTTGTTCTATCTGAAATGTTGCTACCTTCACGACCAGTTTAGAAAAATACACATAGGGGTAATTGTATAAACAGGAAGTGTAAAAGGAAAAATTAGTGGAAAACTTATAGCAAGTAGCGCCTAACCGAAAAGAAATCTCAGGCTTACAAAATATTCTTCATAAGAATGGAGTGGTTAAATTGGCATTACAAGCAATAACAGTAAGAGAGCTAGCTCAAAAAATTCTTGCAAATGAAAAAGTCTTCTTACTAGATATTCGAAAAGAAGAAGATTATAACGATTGGGCTATTCAAGGACGAAATGTTCAAAGTCTGAACATCCCATATAAACAGCTAGAAAATGGAGCTGAGGATGTAAAAGAGCAACTTCCAGAGGATCAAACGATTTACGTTGTTTGTGCAAAAGGAATCTCTTCTCAAAAAGGTGTCGAAGTGCTGGAAGATGCCGGAGTGAAAAATATCACCTATTTAAAGGGTGGTATGACAGCATGGAGTGAACATATGGAGCCAATGAAGATTGGCGACCTCTCTAATGGTGGAGAGCTTTATCAATTCCTTCGAATCGGAAAAGGCTGCCTTTCTTACATGGTCATTGCCGATGGTGAAGCGACAGTTATTGACGCTACAAGGATGACTGAAACATACAAAAACTTTGCCGAGGAAAAAAATGCAGCCATAAAATATGTTTTGGATACGCATCTTCATGCAGACCATATTTCAGGTGGAAAGACTTTAGCAAAACATACAAAAGCCCAATATTATTTCCCAACAAAAGATGATGAAGGCCTGACGTTTGATTATAATAAACTAGAAGATGGCACAAAGATCACAGTTGGTGATTCCATTGCAATTTCTTCCTTCTATTCTCCTGGACACACTATTGGTAGTACTAGTTTTATTGTAGACAATAAATACTTGATGACAGGGGATATCTTATTCATAGAATCCATTGGTCGTCCGGATTTGGCAGGAAAAGCAGAGGATTGGGTAGATGATTTACGAAAGACATTATATGAACGCTACCAAAGCTTATCACAAGATTTAATTGTGTTACCAGCTCATTTTGGAGCAATGGAAGAAATTAATGAGGATGGCACGGTTCAAGCAAAGCTAGAAGAACTATATCAGAAGAATGATCGCTTAAATGTAGAAAGTGAAGAAGAGTTCCGGCACCTTGTAACAGATAATTTACCACCACAGCCAAACAGCCATGAAGAAATTCGATACACTAACATGGGCAAAAAGAATCCAGATCATGATGAAAGGCGCGAAATGGAAGTTGGTCCAAATCGCTGCGCTATATAAAAATTATTAGAAAACTTGGCATTCGCCAAGCCTTAATGGCGAGTGCCTTCTTATGCAGTAAGGAAGTAGTTATTCTTTCTTATCTGCTAAAAAAGAGGGAAGCGGAATCTATTTTAGAAAACTGGCTTATCGCCGGTAAGAAAGTAGTTATACTTTCAAAACTTCCAAAAGATTTCCATTTCCCTCTTTTTTCAAGTCATGAAATTTGATTATGCAAGAGCAGCTTTAACAGCATAATTAGTATCATTTAAAGGAATAAGATCTGCCTTAAAGTCATTATTCCGTAGTATATCCATCATTTTAGTAGAAGAAATACGATGATTAAGAGGCGGACCTGATTTGGTTTCAATGGCCTCCCATTCAATAATCATGATTTCTCCACCAGGCTTTAAAATTCGTTTAATTTCATTAAGTGCATTTTTAATACGCTCAACTTCATGAATAACAAATGCCACCAAAACCTTGTTCACTGAATCATCTTTCAAATTAATGCCTTCTAAATCACTAACGATGTATTGAATATTTTCAATTTGTTGTTCATCTGCACGTTTTTCCAGCAATTTAAGCATTTGGGACTCGATATCGACAGCATAAACCACTTCATTTGTTCTTTCTGCTATTGGGATGGTAAAAAATCCATTACCAGCGCCAAGATCGGCAACTCTATCCCGTTCACGAATACCAATCTTATCAATGATTTTATTAGGTTTTAGACTTTCTTTTCTTTCCTCACTTAAGAGTTTATCTGCTTTATTCGGGTTAAATCGTTTATCTGACATCACTTGCATCTCCTTTACTACCAAAAGGTTTATACATTCATTATTCACGATACATGTATTGTTTAACCCAAGAGAAAAATGTTATTCCATTTTTGCCAATTCTTCTACCATCATTTCGTAATTCATTGCCCCCATCGCAATAAACTGTATACGACCATTTGAATCAATCATGTAGGAAGTTGGATATGCTCGAACTTGATAAGCATTAGCTACATCAGAATTTTCATCCATCAATATTGGGAATGTCAGCTCAAAGTCTTCTACAAATTCTGTGACATCTTCTTCACTATTTTCAGTTTCTGTTAAATTAACGGCTAAAATCTCTAAATCTTTATTTTCATAAAATTTTTGCATATCCGGCATTTCCTCTCTGCATGGAGGACACCATGTAGCCCAGAAATTTACTAAGACTCGTTCTCCTCTGAAGTCAGATAATTTTACTGTTTTCCCTTCAAGTGTTTTCAATTCAAAATCAGGGGCAATCTGTCCTTCTTCAAGCCCAACTTCATCAGAATTAACAACCTCTTCTTCCGCATTTTCCTCTTCATCCATCGGTGCTGAGATAGAATTTCCAGAGATATTACCATCTTCTTCTTGAACGGATGTATCATCATTTGCAATTGCAAAATCATAAACGGCCCACCCAATCATTCCTATTGCAAGTACGATAACAATCAATTTTTTCATTTGAATGCACCTCCTATTATCCTAATTTTGATAACCATGTTCCTTGTATTAAATCAAGTAGAAATCCTGTAATACGTGGCATTAGACCAAAAAATAAGACCAAGCCCATGATGATCATAATCACCCCGCCTACTTTCATAATCACTTGACTATGACGGACGATCCATTTTGTGGACCCAAGGAAGAAAGTTAGAATAATAAATGGTAACGCAAAGCCTATAACATACATAACAGTGTAGAATACACCTTGACCAGGGTTACTTGCAGCTAATAGCAGAATTGATCCAAAAATTGGACCTATACACGGCGTCCACCCAGCAGCGAACCCAAGACCAACAAAGAAAGTCCCCAAATATCCAGCCGGCTTTTTGGAATAATTAAAACGCCTTTCCTTCATTAATGCAGTTGGACTAATCCACCCTGCAATAAATAATCCCATTATAATAATGAAAACCCCTGCAATACGTTGAAGAAACAATCCAGAATCACCTAGTAGTAAATCTTGAATCCATTGACCCAAAAATGAAGCGCCTGCACCCAAGCTGATAAATACTAACGAAACCCCTAGTAAAAAGAAAGCAGAATGACTCAATAACTGACGACGTATTTTAGTGTTCTGATTTCCTTGTAACTCTTTAACACTTATCCCGGTGATATACGATAGATAAGCAGGAAAAATTGGTAAAACACAAGGTGACAAAAAAGATAGTGCTCCTGCTCCTATCGCTAAAAACATTCCTGCGATTAACATTGTGTCAGCTTCAATTCCCAGCATTAAAATCCCTCTTTCTGTGTTTAAGAATGTTTATTTAGAAACTTATAGTGAAACAACAATAAGTTAAGATCCAATAATATAATTGCTAGTTACGATTTAGATATAAGGAAATAAAAAAGTTAATCCTTCTATGTATGGTTTCACTTCATATTAGCATCTGAATCGCTTTGTCATGCTTATTTACCCAGCCGATACATGATGAATTTGAATCTTTCTAATCACAGATTACAATTTCTATGTGAAAGTTTGATGAAAGTAAGGATTTTTGATGCAATAAGTCTATGACAAAGTGGTGACAAAAGAATAATGACTCGTGAATAATGAATTAACCTGGAATAAGTTTAAGACGCGCGCAAAGTAAGCAATGTGAATCCTTATTCCGCTAGAGAGAGGAAGGCTGTTCCAAGAGGGAGGAAGCGGAACCTTTAAAATCAGTAGAATATTGGGATTAAAAAAACATTTAGCGGAATGAGGTTCCGGCAAGTAAGCAAAGAATCTCATTCCGCTAAAAGAATTGTTTATTTTCTTTTTGAACGCATTCCTTTTAACAAAGAAATATTATTCGAATTAAGAAGTTCATTATATTTATAACTATTCACTTCAAACATCGCGATTTTCCCTTGACCGTCATAATGTATTCCCCATCCATATTTTTTTACTAATGGAGAAGCTCTGAAACAGGCTTTAGGTTTTGAAAAAATTGCTTACGTAGTTCATCTAGATTAGTTAATCCGATTTGTTTCTTGATCAAATAAGTTTTAAATTGTACATCTTCTTGAGTATATTTGTAAGGATTATTTTTGATTAAATCATATTCGATGGAAGCGACAGTAGGCTTTCCGTTTCTTGGGAGAGGTATAATAGCAGAATCAACTGTTGAATCCTCAGAAATTATAATGAACGTGTCTTTATAACTAATAAAATAACCTCCTTAGTAGGATCAGAGTATGCTTTATTGATAATTAACAGTCATCCATTTTCAATTTCCTTTATTATTTTCGCAGGATTTCCACCTGTCACAACGTTATCTGGCACATCTTTTGTAACAACTGCGCCTGAAGCGACAACAACATTATCACCTATTTTAACTCCAGGATTTATAATAGCTCCTCCACCAATCCAGACATTGTGACCGATAATAACAGGTATTCCATATTCTACACCTGATATTCTCTCATAGGCATTTAATGGATGTGTCGCTGTATATATATGTACACCCGGCGCAATAAAGCAGTTTTCACCTATTCGAATTTCACAGACATCCAACAATACACAGTTAAAGTTAGCATAAAAATTTTCGCCAACATGTATATTGTAACCATAATCACAACGAAACGTTGGCTCTATGTAAAATTTGTTTCCTGTTTTACCAAACAGCTCTTTTAATAATTCGGTTCTTCTGTTGTCATCCGTTTCAATTGATTCATTATATAACCTTGTTAACCTTCTGGCATTCAATCTTTCTCTTACTAATTCAGAATCATCGGGGTTATAAAGTTCGCCACTCAACATCTTCTCTTTTTCAGTTTTATTCATAATTGAGCTCCTTCTATCAAATTACGTCGTCTTTTTCCAATAAGTCTTTGTTCCGTTATTTGTTAAAATTGTTTTTCTTGGCACTTGAGTTAATAAAAGAACGACATTAAGTATATCCACTGAAGATGCCATAGCATTTAACAATATAAGAATTTTTATTGTAGGTGTTAAAATTCCGATTAGACTTAAAACAATTGGCAAAATGATTGAAATTAAAACGAATGGGGCAATAGTGACTACTATATATCTTGATTTTAATATTTCTTCTTCGGTTAGTACATAACCACCAAACGGTGTAAGTCCAATAAACGTTTTCTGAGATTTAATAAAGTTCGGTATGAACGTCAAATGAAGCAGTTCGTGTAAGATGATAAGTGAAAATATCCATATAATTACATCTAAATTGATTGTTATTGATATGGAATCTGATGACAACCCAAATTCGCTCAAGGTAATAGTTGAAAAGACATTTAATATACTAATGCTAATTATGGCATTTAAAAGCATGAAAGGAATAGATAATACTGTAGCAGCCCAAACACTCTTAGGTTCTTTCATGGGAATCCAGTCGTTATTGACTAGGTTTAAATGTAATTGTTCATCAGCCTCTGGCATTTTATTTTGTATTTTCATAAAGTCACCCCCCCCCTAACAACATTCAATTTCCATCAGCCAGCAATCCTGATGTACTCCCTCATGAAATTCACGCTTAGGGAGAACTTTAACTTTTTTAAAGCCACATTTTTCATAACACTTTATAGCTCTAACATTTCTTGTTTGAGGGTCCATTACTACTCGGACCGCCTTTTTATCCTTGACTAAATAGGTAACCATAGACGAAACAAGTAACGTCCCGATTCCCTTATTCCAGTAGTCTACTTCGCCTATGAACTGGTCTATCCCGTAAATATTCTCCTCTTCATTATGATAGCCATAGATCTTTTTCGTTTCACCATCCAGTTGATAAAATTGAATATATCCAATTCTAGTTCCTTTAAACTCTACAATACATTTAACAGCATCATTTTCTGAGTTATAAAACTCTTTCTTAATTTTGTCTAAATCAAAAGGTTTATCCCGTCCCTCATAAAACTCAAGAACTTGTGGGTCGGAAAGCCACTTTGCTAATATATGTTTATCTTTTTCTTCTATTTCGCGAACTCTTAAGCTATCATTCTGAAATAACATAACATATAGCCCTTACTCACTATTGGCAAACGCCTAGTGGATTGCCATCTAAATCAAAAAAAGTAAAATATTTAGTGTTTCCTTCTCCGCCAATGTCATTAACGTTGACATTCTTTTCACACAACAATTGATAGGTTTCTTCAATATCTCCATTAGAAATGAAATTATAATATTTACCTACACCAAAATTATTATCAGGAAACTTCATTGGCTGATAATCTAATGTTCTTACAAGACATATTACTGTTTGAGACGCTGCTGAAATATTCATAACAGCGGCTTCTTCTTCAATGTAGTTAAGTGTAAGGCCTAGTTTTTCTTCATACCATTTGGCTGATAATTTCGGGTCTTTTACTGGAATGAATACTCCCTCCATGCCTCCTAATAGTGGTTTAGTCATATAAATTAGCTCCTTTACATTAATTTTTAATAAGTTTACTTTTCTTTTTCGGACAGTAACTTATCTAGTTTTTCTTCTACTCTGCTTCATCGCTTGTTTCTTTTAAAAAACATAATAAATAATGAAACAATAACTAGAACAGATTATGACAGCAAAAATAAATTATGGACAAGGATCATTCTTTCCTAATGAAAAGCCATCAAACAGACGTCCGCCGTAAGGTAATAGCACAATGTCAACAAACTGGATTAGTTGCTTTTTTTCACCAGTTTTATAAAAATCATCAAATGCCTTAACAAAACGTTCTGCAAACTCAACATCATAATCTCTTAATGAACGTACAATCCATTTAGACGCACCAATCCACCTATGATTTGTCCTAAGTACAAATTCGCTTACCAATTCAGCAAGCGTATTGGCTATAAATATTCCTTCTGCTCTACTATCGCAACCGATAAAATCATCGAGTGTATCAGTAATAAAGTATCGTTTCGTCTCTATTGTTTCTGTTAACCATTGTTCTGGACCTTTAGCTATTAATTCATTTGCCTCGTTTTTTATGGCCTCGACTACCCCATTATCTTTTAAAACAATACCTTCTGATACCATTCTAGGCATGGAAGGTCTAGCTCTTTCATAGTCACTTTTAAAAAACGCTTTATAAGAGATTAGGTTATGAGCAAATATTTCTATTTTCCAGCCTAAATCAATTAGCGATTCTCTATATGAAGAACTGAAGTTATCATCAAATATTACAATGTCAAGATCTGATGTTTCTGTTGCTTCACCACGAACCACACTGCCAGCCAATAAACCTCCATCACAATTTGGAAATTGCATATTTATAAACGTCTGTGCCGCTTTAATTGGACTTAGCTTTTTTAGTTCTCCCATTGTCCACACCTCTTACATATACTCTAATTTCGAAAGTAACGAATTCCTAATTACGGCTAATTTAGTGAACGCCAATTATAACGTCATAATAGAATCCAAACTTACTTTTCTTCATACAAACACTAGGCACTGATTTTTCGGGACCGTCGCTCACTTCAGGGTTATGGATAACGTAACAATCACCATATGTTTTATCTTGAGAGTCATGTTCATTTTGTATATCAGCAGTAATAGCACTAATTGGATAGCCATTAAAAAAGATAGTACGACGAATGACTAATTGATTGGAAAAAGACATTGAAAAATATAGAACAAGAAATAAGACTATTAAGGAAGATATGATGATCAACTTTAAATTTTTGTTAAAGAGATGAACATCCCTCTACACGTCATAATTAAACTAATGTTTATTTTTTGGCTGAAAGAAAAATATGTTCAAGATAAGTAATAAGCAGAAGATAATCAGAACAAATGCTGGGAATAAAATTAAACCAGAGCCCTCCGCACCAAAAATATAACTCAGGCGATTACCTACAAACACGGCAAAGGCAAATTCTACAGATAAGATGATGAAGACAACCAAAGTATTTATTAGAAAATATCTGGAGTATAGCAGACTAAGTAAAAGAATAAGTATTCCTGTAATTATTATTAAGGACAATTCTACATTACCGATTTTATGTTCCTCCCTTTACTGCTAGCTTATTAACAAAACTCTATTTTTCTTGCTTAAAAATATAGAAATTATCTCCTGCTGTTTCTGAAAGGACTTCATTTTCAAAATATAATCCTTCATCGTCATCAATTCCGTAACCAATTGGAGCATTCACTCTTGCTAACGCTGCCTTTAAATTTTCTTCTTCTTCCCATTTAGAGAAGTGAACACTTATTACACAATCTTTTATAAGTCCCAATCCGTTGAGGAAGAGATGCTCATTCCTGGAATTATCTATAGGTGGTATGACGCAATTCGAAGGACTAATTAAAGCTCCTGCTGAAAACCCTGCAACTGGGGCTCCATTTTCATACAGTTCTATGATATGTTGGCCTATTGGTGTATCAACTATATAGTCACGGTAAAGCTCCGTTTCTCCACCCGAAATAATTACTCCTGTACAAGAACTTAACTCCTCTAGAGTAGAATGATTGGTATTTGGCGAGAGCGGTAAATAAACAAATCTCTCTACATAATATTCTTCCAGTATACTAGTGTATATTTGCATATACTCTTCCCAGCCATCCCTCTCGATGAATAGGATAGCAACCTTACCTTTGTTACTAAGCGCAAGGTCAGCAAACTTTTCGCCAAATTTTTTACTGAACGGTGGACTCCCACCAAATATAAATAGATGTCTATTTTTCAAAATTTCACTCCTTAAAGCAGAATTTGAAGTCACCTTGATTTTCAAGCATCAGCAAGTACAAGCCATCAGTACATTACCGTCAGGATCAACAAAGTTAAACCAGGCAAAGTCTTCTCCAATCCTTTCTATTTCCCTTACAATTTCCACATTATTATTTTCCATAAAATTGTATGCTTCATCAATGTCCTCCACAAGAAGGTTGCAAACTGGGTTAGGACTAGGTTTATGTATAAAATTTTTATCAAATTTATGGTCATCCAATGTTAACCCAGTTGCACCATCGATCGGAATGTTAAAAACGGGGGATTCTACACTATTCCAATCGTAATCAAATCCAAAAATATTGCTGTACCACTCCACTGATTTTTTTAGATCTTCAACATGAATGAATACTGTTCCAATCTGACTCTTTATAGGATTAGAATAATTTCCCATCAATTTCCTCCTTAACAACTCCTGCTTCTATATAACTTCTTACCAACATCCAACTATTGTCTTCATTTCTCTTGAATGTTTCAAAAAATAAATTTACGGTTTCCAGACTTTTCCCTTCAATAACTAAAGTAGCTGACATTATCGCCATCGTTTCATCATCGCGTAAAGGCAGAATTGAAATTTCATTTAATTCCCATTGGGCATCGTTTTCCTTCACGAAATTAAAGCCCTGCTCCCACCCATTTATTGCTTCTTCATAACCGAAATCTACTACTTCGCCGCCTGATATTTCTCTGGCTTTATAGTCATTTGAAATTATGTATTTAAGCTCTTCTAAAGATGATCTTTTCCAAATGTCTAAAAAGTTATCAAGAAACTTACGGAATGAATTATCCATTAAAAAACCTCCTAAAAGCCTATAATTGAAACGCTTTTTTTATCATTTGAGCTACCTCTTCAGCACTCAAATTTGTGTTATTTATTTTTATATAATTCTCCATCTCGATTTCGCCTTCGTATGAATTTAATCTAAGCGTGTCTAAAGTGCTTAGTAAATCTTGTTCCGATTGTTCGACGTTTCTTTTCGTTGGCTTTTGGTCAAGTCGATGGGGGGTTTTATTCCGTTTAAGCCTTTCTTCTACATCAGCTTCTAATTCAACGAAATAAATTTCACCTTCAGAACTAAAGATATTAGCCATCTTATCGACAGCATCCCAATCTTCCTTTTCATTAAAAGCCCATACAAAAGTAAATATCATGCCATACTTATCACTTTTTGAAAATGACTTGAATATTTCTTCTCGAAACAGGTTTGATAGTCTCCACATTTCCGGCGTAAATCCGTAAAATGGTTCAAGAAGATCAATCGTCATATGATTATGTAATAGCTTTAAGTCCGTAATTTTTGCCAGTTCCTGTCCAACAGTCATTTTACCCACTGCTTGCGCTCCAAAGATTAGAACAAATTTCATAAGGTTACTCCCCCTCTTACTACTAAATTGACCAGTAAATTTCTTTATCTTCCGTTCTGATTTGTTCAAATCCTGTCTTTTCCAGAACGCGGATAGACGGAATATTACTTTCTGAGCAACTGGCTGTGATTTTGTTTACATTCTGTTGCTGTAATCCCCAGTTCACCATAGCAATTGTCATTTCTGTCGCATATCCTTCACCTTGATAACTGGGAACAATGCTATATCCCAAGTCCATTTCTCCTTTTTCATTCGGTCCACCCTTAAATCCCATGTCACCCATAATCGTATTATCTTTCTTATGAATGATAATACCTTCCCATTCATTTTCTTCTGGGTACTGTGTAAACCGATCTATTTTATAGGAAAGCAATTGTTTATAATCCTCCAACGGATATTCGTCAGCCGCTTTATAGTCTGTTATTTTTCCCAATTGATTTTGACCAATCAAAGTCGCCTTCATCATCTCAACTGTAAATGTAACTAGGGTTAGTCTGTCAGTATTTATGTACGGCAATTCTTAACATTCCTTTTCTATTATTATTATTCTAGAATTTTCCTCTTATTTTCAGGCTGCTTCAACCAGTAACGAACACCTTTTCCAGCATGTGTCTCATCATTATACCTTGGTATCACGTGAAAATGACTATGAAATATAAACTGACCTGATACTTCGCCGACATTCCATCCGAGTGTGTATCCATCAGGAGAATATTCCGATTCAAGATACTTAGTTGCAGCTTGTAAAAGTTCATATGTATCATTCCACTCTTCTTTTGTTAATTCTAACGCATTAGCATGGTGCTTTTTTGGGACTATGAGACCGCAGCCTTAGAATACATTCTGTTCCCTATTGTGCTGTAAAAAATAGCACGTCTCATTTTCAAATACTATATTCTGCTCATCATCATCCATTGGATTGCAAAACGGACAATTTTTATCGTAAGCCATAGCTGCCTCCTTAATTATTAATATCTGAATAACTATCAGTCTTGAACAAAACCTAATTCGTTACCATCTAAGTCAGTAATCGTGAATTTTCGGGTACCATACGGTGTTGAAAACAATTCTTCAATGACATTAACGTTATCTTTTAGTTCTATCCATAATTGTTCAACATTGTTTGTATTAAAATTAAGTCTGCCGAGAGATGGGTAGTTTTCATGTTCCATTATAGCGAAGGTTGCTCCATTATCCGCTTCAAAATGCGCGTAATTAGGTTTTTCAGGTGGCCATGTTGCAACTACTTTAAACCCAAGTGTAGACTTATACCAATCAATTGCTTCGTCTAAATCTTTAACATTGGCTCTGACATGTGCTAGTTTTGTTTTCATTAATCTCCCTCCTCCTCTATTCATACCATGCTTTCTTTGGTCTATTTTCTGGATACCCAATCTTTGTACGATAATCCTTTCTTTCTTTTGTAAAATCAAACCATTTCTTACTACTGCTTGGATCATTCGCAAAGTATACAACACAGCGAATTTGATCTTCGACACAAGGATCCGTCCATACACCTAATCGTTGTTCCAATTCATCCAATAGCTCAGCACCATTTTGATCTTTTAATTCTTTTAAGGAATAAATGTCTAAGCGGTGTACTAGTTTCTCAGCTAGTTCATAACCAATAGAAGGCACTTTCTGAAATTCAGCCAATGCTTTAACAGTTCGCGCTCTATCATCTGAAATACCTAAAATTTGCGCTAATTCTTCTCCACTATACGTATGTACTTCACTTATATTTATTTTTGCTCTTCTAAGTTGGACTTTTTCATTTTGAGTTAGTTCCAATTTTGGATTAAAGCTCAATAACTTTTCTCCTTTCTATAAGATTCATCAAATTAGATTTCGACAAAATAATTGAATAACCTTCCTTCCTGAATAAAATCTCCCAGATTATTAGGGAACTTGGCCTTCGTTAAACCTTTATGGCGGTGAAAGAGTAAAGTATTATGCTTTCTTAACTGCTTAAAAAAAGACCCTTGCCGATAGTAGCGGTTTCAGCAGGAGGTAGAAAATCGCATACGAGTTAAGGGTACAGAATTTACAAACGAGGGATTGCAGGGAATAGAGGAATGAGGATCCGGCAGGCTAAGCAATGTGGATCCTCATTCCGTTAAATGGAAGAAAACTGTTCCAAAAGGAATAAATCGGATCCTGGTTCCGCTAAAGGTACAAAATCAATGGATTATGTGGGTTAATAAGACAAATAACGGAACGAGGATCCAGGTTCTGAACCCCTTAAGCTTTTTCTCCCAAAAATGACCCCCTACTCACTTAGCAGGAATTTCTGTGTTTACAAGGTATTAGTGCTTTGTAATGCTTCTTCAATTCCACTCATTATATCAAATGCCCCATCTGACTTATTAGAACAAACAACAACCTTAACTGATGAGTCAGGATAATAGGCAGAATGAAAGCTGACACCAGGGTCATAGCCCATCACATGGTACTTAATGACATTGTTTTCCGCCCGTTTAATCCATGTTCCATAACCATAGAAGCTACTTTCATTGACTTGTGCATGAGCTGATAAAAGCTTTTTTGTGTTCGATTCATTTAATAGTTGATAATTCAGAAGCGCTTCCCATAGCTTAGTCATATCATCAACCGTCACATATGCGCCACCATCTGAACCACCTTTTACAGGCAGGGAATAAATATTTGTTTTCCAGGTTCCATCAGGGTTATCGATATAGCCTAAGGCAGTGTTTGATGGTAGAGAATCAAAGGAAAAATATCCTGAGTTCTTCATGTTAACTTTACTGAAAATGTATTTCTGAACATATTCAGAGAATTCCAGTTTACTAGCCTGTTCCACTATCAATCCTAACAAAATATAACCCGCATTATTGTAATGAAATTTTTCTCCTGCTGGAAATTTCATTGACTCATTTTGAAATAACGGCAAAAAATCGCTTAACTTACGTATGTGATACATAGGATTTTTAACCCACAACTCATCAAAGTCCTCCATTACTTCCTCATCAAAATAGTCCGGTATTCCCGAAGTATGGGTCAGTATATGGTGGACTGTAACTTTATCATCGAAATGCTTAAAGTCTATAGCAAGACAATCGCTTAACTTAGATTTAAATGAAAGTTTACCTTCTTCGACTAGTTGACAAATCGCTATTGCAGTAAAGAGCTTACATCCAGATGCTATACCAAAGCGAGTCATGGAGTTATTTTCTAATTGATCAGATCGATTAGCGAACCCATAGCTTTCATCAACTAAAACCTTATCCTTGTCCTTAACATATACCGCTCCTGAGAAATCAACCTTACTTTGAAAATCTGAGATTACCTTTTTTAAATTTAAATTTATGTTCATAGCTATTCCTCCAAAATTACGTATATTTTTAATGTTATTACTAGTTAAGAATAGGAATCGCTTGAACATAACAAATAATATCAAACTGTATTCCTAATTATACGAATATTATCATTGCTAAAACCTCCAATTTTTTATTGAATTAAAGCATAGCATAATTGAAAGCTAACATAACCTCTTCCATTAATTTATTGGCTTACAAATGGAAAAATATTAACCTTCAATAACACCTAAATACGGTATCTTCTTACCCTTAATCACCGCAATTAATATTGGTCCATTTTCCTTTGCGGGGTTATATATTTTTGTTCCTACCGGCAGCTTTGATGCTGTACCACTTTCAAATTCCTTTGGAGTTGTCGATTGCTTTGTAATTTCAAAGTATTCATCACCTAAACTTAATTCCAGTTCATTAACCCAGCTAACGTTTTCAGCGTTTATATAAACAACATCAATTGTCGCAAAGATATCAGCATCCTTGTTAGCAGCTAATAACTGTTCAGCATCAGGATTTCCTATGTCATTTCCGTCTGTACTTTCATCCGAATCACTATTACATCCCACCATTAAAACTGGGATGCTTAATAGTAATAAAGCTAGCAACAATCTCCTCATAAAATCCCTCTCTCAACAGAGTCTCTCACAATCTATCAATTCAAATCCTTCTCATAAACAACATTACCACTCTCATCTATTCCTCTTAGCGAAAGCCTTCTATATTCATGTTTCTGCTCATTCCAATGAAATAAGAACATGCGATGATTCTCTAATTCATATGAAAACGTTCGAATTTGATCTTCACTAACTTTTTCTGCTCGGTCATATCCTTCCACAACGTCTAACTCAACCTCGGCAATTTCTGGATTTGTTACTATCCCATAAAATCTCATTAGCATATAATCTTCTTTAATCGTTGAGCCTGCCATGAATGGGTTATGTCCTGATCCTGTTTAATTTCATCACCTCCGACTCCACTACCAGGGCGCCAGAAGATTCCGGCATGCCTCACAACCATATTCGCTGAAAACCAATCTTTATATTTTCCAAGATAAATATGAACATCTCCAAGGTCGATATCTTCTACAACTTTGGATGGTCCATAGTAATAGGTTCGCTCAGACTGCTCATGTGCTTTTATGGGAGAAAGATGATAGTAGTTTAGATACCGAGATTCACTAACTATGAGGAAAATCAAAAGAGCAGCGAGAATCCATTCGGTGATTGCCTTTTTGTTAATTTTTGTCATATTAATGATCCTCCTGGTTTAACGAAAACTCCGTTTGGAAAGATTTATCGTACCATCTAAAATCAGCTATAATCGTATCGACATCATCTTTTAAAGGCTTATATGTATGTATTATAAATTCTCCCCATGATTGACCGGACGATGAACCGCTGCTAGCGTTATAGCTGTTTCCTTTCCCATCCATTAAATCGATGGCCCCACTCGGAAAAGACCAACCTGATTCCTCCGTATGTACTTCATATATTAATGTTGTTTCATCATCTGAAAGTATAAGATGTTTAAATCTAATTTCATCCTGACCTATTGTTACTTCTTCGTCCAGGTCAATCATTTTTGCATCTCCACTATCTACCTGCTTTTGAATATCTTTTGGGATGTCACGATCAAACGTCGATGCTGTTAACATGATAATATCAGGAATAAGAATAATTAGTGCAATAACGATAAATAGACGTCGAATCCATTTCATCATTTGACCTCCTTCACAGCCATTTAACTGTCCATAATCTTAACAAAATAATATACTAGCTTTTATCACTGAAAAAAATAATCTCAGACCGTACCTCCTGATCGATTTCAAGGATTCCAAATGAATAATATGGGAGTGTCCGTTTATCCGTTGGCGATCCAGGATTGAATAATAGCGTCTTCTTAAAGTACTTCAGCATTGGAATATGCGAATGGCCATAAATGATGACATCCATAGCCTCACCTTCAAAGGCTTCAATAGCCCGCTTTTCTGTTGACTTTTTATCCCCATGCCCGTGGGTTACTCCGATTTTATGTCCGGCCACGTCAATTATTTCCTTGAGAGCAAAGTTTTCTTTTATATCGTCACCATCGACATTTCCATAAACACCTTCCACCTCTGCATACTTAGTGAGCATGCTGTGAACCTCCATCGATTTCCAATCGCCAGCATGAATAATCAATTCAGCACTTTCTAATTCTTTAATAAGCCGGGATGGCAGCTGTTTACCTTTTCCGGGCATATGCGTATCCGCTACTACAATAATTTTCATTTACAGATCTCCATTCTAAAGATTATATACGACAAATTGTACATAAATCTGCACCATCACATATAAAGCAATTGCATACTTCAGATTAAACTTAATTCCATTTTTATAACCGCTTAATCCATTCGTACCACTCAATATAATAACTGGCATAATTAACGGTGAAAGAAGTATCGAAATAGCACTTCCGGAAGTTATCGACAGGACAACCAATTCTGGCGGATAAGGAAGTGAGATACTTTCCAATATCCCTGCAACTAAAACCATTACGGTCAATGGACCAAGCCCCATAAATCCAAGAATTATAACGATAAACGGAAGGAAATATAACATATTAAAGAATGGTATAATTTCCTGCAGGTTATAGATCATTTCGATAAAATTCGCCCCAAGACCGGTTTGATTTATCCCCAATATCATTACGCCAGCAGCCAGCATTATACTGAATTGATACCCCTGGCTAACAAGCCCCTCTCTATAATATTCAGTTGTTTGCCTAAACAGTTTCATCGGGCTTTTTTTAATCATGAAATAAATACTGGTCCATACAATAATAACCAGTGGAATAAGTACCATCAGCGGGATTGAAAGAACTTCATATAATATAAAAATTGAGCCAAATAATGTTATGAACAGAAAAGCGAATTCTAAAGAATTACGAATTTGCTGTTTTCTATTAGAAGAATGGCTGACTACCTTATCAATTTCTGTTTTTATATCAGATGTTAAATTCACACCATAACGTTTCTCATCGAAATATGAAAAAATCACAGCCATCGCAATGGCGCAAACCGTCACCACGAATCCTTGCAAAATGGTTACCCATAACGAAGCGTTCAACGCCTCGACAGCAAAAGTGAAACTTGGGATGCTGATTATCCATAACGTTGACAGTGCAAAAGCACGCAAAAGTGCTGTCCCTTTAAAATTTTCCCATGCTTCGCCCTGTTGATTTTTCAGAATGTCATCAACGAATCGATACATAAGCGGGATTGACCCAAATAATAAAAAATATGAAATAATATGAGTGAAGAAGATCATTCCAAAGTAAAATTTACGACTTGTATCAAGCATTCTGTGTGCTAAACCAATGATTTCTTCAATATATGGCTCTTCTCGTAATACCCAGCCAATCATTGGCACAATAATTAATAGTCCAATAATACTGCTCATTTGTAGTAGACCATTCTGTATATTTTCAAAGAACGAATCTCCGGCAAGCGTAATGGTGATTAAGCCTGTCAGAAAAAGAAATAGTGGTAATTTAAATTGTTTTAATGTCAGATTTATCCCTGCAAACACCAATATTAGAAGTCCGCTTAATGCCTGCAAATCAGCCAATAATTCGCTGTCCACAAAAAACGTGACAAAGTGTAATATGCCATACAAGAAAATTGATAGCCTTAGTATTCTCGACAAATACATGTTGATTAACTCCTTAGTTTACTCCTGACATTAATAATGACAGACAACTAATTGATTGTATAGATAAGCTTTTTAATAATGGCTGTATTCAAAAAGATTGATGTTGATTAGAAACTTGGCACTCTTCAAGACTTGTGGTGGATATCATAGTTACACTTATCCAGGATGAAAGTTGGTTTAATTTCATAACTGCGTGAAATACTGTGACACAATGCGGAAAAATACTTTACCGCGTTCTCATAACCTCGATGAAGACACTTTTCATGCTATTTGAACAGCGTTCGCGTTCTCATAACCTCGATGAAGACACTTTTCACGCTATTTGAATAGCGTTCACGTTCTCATAACCTCGATGAGTGACTGTTTCACGCTATTTGAGCAGAAATTTTCCATGGTGAACGCCCCGGCCTTCTTGCGAGCAAAATGTACTCAGTACGTGGGATCTTCAGACTGTTCCTTCGACGAACAGGACGTTCTTGTATCGGCGATGAAATTGTGCCTGCCTTAATAAAAAAAGTAACTGCCCTCATTTAATGATAAGCAATTACTTTTTCATTTAGCACTTTATTTGATTGCCTTGCTAACTTTTAACTTTTTCCCTTTAATTGTCGTATTCTCCATGGCTTGCAGAACAACTGAACCTTTGCCATTAAGAATATCAACATATGATAAACTATCCTTAATTGTTATAATCCCGATGTCATCTGCTGATACACCAGGAATTTTAGCTATTGTTCCTACGAAATCTACCGCACGAATCTTCTTCTTTTTGCCACCGTTAAAGTGAAGCTTCATGATATCTTTGTTGATTCGTTCTGTTTTATTATTTTTAACAATCCGGCGACCACTAAGTTTCTCATCGAAAGTGGCTTGTTTGCTTGCAACTTCCTGACGGTTAGGTGCCTCTATTACAGGTATCTCAAATCCAATGTATCTTTCAATAGAATTAAGTTTTTTTCCTTCATTAGGAGTTGCAAACGTAATCGCTTTTCCTTTATTACCGACACGACCTGTTCTTCCTGTTCGATGAACGTAGCTCTCTTTTTCCATTGGGACATCATAGTTAATCACAAGCGTCACATTGTCGATATCGATTCCCCTAGCAGCTACATCAGTTGCCACAAGATATCGGAATTCGCCCGTTTTGAAACCTTCCATTACTGCAAATCGATCGTCTTGTTCTAACCCACCATGAAGTCTTTGACAGGGATAATTGGCCTGATCTAATTCAGTAAAGACAATATCAACGTGTTCTTTTGTTCTGCAAAAAATGATGCAGCTATCTGGGTTCTCAACAACCGTTACATCTTTTAACAGTGGAATTTTTTCTTCATTTTTCACTTCAATTAGTTTATGCTGAATAGTACTCGTTGTTATACCGGTATCTTCAATATCAATATGAGTAGGATTCTTCATATATTTATAGCAAAGATTCTCAACATCTTTTGGCAATGTAGCTGAAAACACCATCGTCGCTCTATTTGCAGGAAGTTCTTTTATAATCGATTCTACTTCGTTAATAAAACCCATATTTAGCATTTCATCTGCTTCATCTATTATGAGGTAATTTATTTGATCTAAAGCAAGTGTCCCTCTTTCGATATGATCCATTACTCGTCCGGGTGTACCAACCACTACATGTGTTTTTTGTTTCAATTCCTCTTTTTGTCTGGCAAAAGGTTCTTTTCCATAAACCGCTGCAGCTTTGATCCGTTTGAACCTTCCTATGTTTGTTACGTCTTCGCGAACCTGCACTGCAAGTTCCCTGGTTGGTGTAAGAATAATGGCTTGTGGATTTTTTTCTTCCCATTCAATCATTTGGCAAATAGGTATACCAAAGGATGCGGTTTTACCAGTGCCTGTTTGTGATTTCACGACAAGATCTTCATTTTCCATTGCTCTTGGTATTACTTCACGTTGGACTTCAGTAGGATTTTCGTATTTAAGAACATCTAGCGCTCGTTTAATTGTGTCACTTAAATTATAATCCTCAAAATTACGTTTACTCATGTACTAACCCTCGTTTTTTCGTATTATCCGACTTATATATAGGATTCTCTAAGGAGAGCTATCATATTCAAAATCTGACTATGTTCATTATACACGCTTATTGCTATTATTTCTTTAATTTGTTATAATTAGTTGGTTTTAATAATATTTAGGGGGAACTTTTTTGTCAATTGAAGTAGGCAGCAAGGTACAAGGTAAAGTAACAGGCATCACCAATTTTGGAGCATTTGTAGAAATTCCTGGAGGTACAACAGGTCTCGTGCATATTAGTGAGGTAGCGGATAGCTATGTAAAAGATGTTCACGACCACCTCACAGTAGGAGACCAAATTGAAGTAAAAGTGATTAGTGAGAAGGACGGAAAGACTGCCTTGTCCATCAAAAAAGCAATAGATAAACCCGAAGGACAAACCTCATCTTACTCTAAGCGCCCATCACGCCAGGGAAGTAACAGAAATTCCGGTCCAAAAGGAAATTTCAAATCAAAAGATAATTTTGAAGATAAAATGGCTCGTTTTTTAAAGAGTAGTGAAGAAAATTTATATACACTAAAACGCAGTACCGAATCAAAACGAGGTGGCAGAGGCGGAAGACGCGGATAATCTGCTGTGATTTATAGATAAAAGCAAGTCTGTTTTAACAGGCTTGCTTTCTTTATTGTACTAAAATGGGAGGATTTTTTGACCCTCCAGTTATTCTAAGTGTTCTTGCAACACGTTAGATGTTTCGGCTAACTTTTCTTCCTCAATCTCCACATAATAAGTTTCATCAATCATTTTTTCATTATAACCTTCTCTCAAATCAATAATTTCAACTGATGTGGAATCACTATCGAGTATGTTGAATTGATCTTTGGTCATGTTCGTTTCGCTTTGTTTCACAAGTTCTTTGATTTTGGAAATTGATAAATTTTCCTTTACTTCGTGCATGAAGTTATTCCTATTGGTGTCATTTTTAGTGAGGCCTAATGATTTGGCAAGGTTTTCTGCTGGAATAGTCGCATAATAATTAATAGGAATGTCAAATAACTGAGAAACTGTTGCCATTACTGTTTTAGGTCCTGCACCATATGCCCCTGCGTGTAATAATTTATCCTTTTTAATTGTTTCGCCTTGCGCATCCAGTATTGAGACATACGTATCACGTGGGACAGGTACAACCTTCATACTCTCATCATCGCTATTGTAAGCTAGTAGTATGTTTAAACTAGTTCTACTTCTTGGTTCTTCTCCCATCAGTAAAACAGAAAAAGAGTTATTATTTTGCTGTGATGCTAATTGGTTATCACCATTTTCATCCCCAGAATAGATAATGGGTAATAACACACCTATGGATAATATAATAACTAGAAAAGTTGCTGTTACTGGTCCAATCGATTGAAAAAGGCCTTTGAAATTGCTTTTCCTATTATGCTTCTTTTGGATTTTGGTTATAGTTTCCTCCCGATCCTGTTTCGTAAAGTTCAGTTCTTCGTCATCCAAGTAGGCAAACAGTTCTTTAACGAACTTCTTATTCTTCATAAATACTTGCCTCCTCCATCATTATTTTAAGTTTTTGCTTTCCTCTTCTAAGCCTTGTCTTTACAGTACTTATGTTAAGACCAGTAACTTCCACTATTTCGTCCATAATTAGGGACTTATAGTAATAAAGAAAAATGACTTCACGATAACTTTTGGGAAGAGAAAAAATAAGTTGCCTAATTTCCTGATTTTCAGATTCCTTGATTACTTTATCCTCAGCTGACGGCAAGATTGATTTTGCAGTTTCTTGTACAAAGCTTTTTGCTTGAACCTTTCGATGATGCCAACTTCTTAAGTAATCCTTTGATTCATTAATAGTAATACGGTATAGCCATGTTTTTAGCGATGATTCATTACGAAAATCATCCAGATTTTTATAACACTTAATGAAGCTGTTTTGAACAACATCCTTAGCGGTTTCTTTATCTTTTACATAGTTGAATGCCAGTCGTACCAAGTCATTTCCATACTCAACCATAATTTCCTCTAGTATGATTTCATTTCTGTTTTCATCCATAATCCCCGCTTCTCCAATCTGCCTCTGTAATTCGAACATTTGACGGATGCCAATTTAAAATAGTTTCAGGATGGTGATTAATGATATAACTTTCGTACATATTAAGGATAAAGGAAAAGTGTATTGGAGGTATAGACAATGGATAAAAATTATCGCGAGTATCGAACTGGTCAAGGTGTACCTGAAAAAGGGGAGTATATATGTCAATCCGGGGAAAAGGCAAAATTAAATGAGGATGAGAATTTCCCGGCCTGTCCTGTCAGTGGTGATGAGACAACCTGGAAGAAGGATGATCATTAACATTCGAGTAGCACCCCTACTCGAAAAATATTCTATTAATCTATTCTTTTTGTCGTATTATGTAAACTTTTGACTTCCTTTGTAGAATCTATTGAATATTTTTATAAAAGTAGTCATAATAGATTTCGTTGTGTGTTAAGACTTTTGACCTAACTATTTAATCGCTAGAGAGGGAGAAGATAAATGATTGCATTAGTTGAACCAACTCGAAATAATTTGCCTAAGGAGATTTTAATGAAAAAGAAAGAGATGATTGAATTAGGTATGAAATACGGACTGGCTAATAAACGCACTATAGAATGCAGCCAACAACTTGATGATCTATTAAATGAACATTTTAATGTCAAACAGTCCTACTATACTGCTTGATAGTTTCTATACCTATTGATTGAGGACTGATTTAAACCTCAATCACTCTCAATGATTATTTCAATTAATACATTCGAGTTGGTTTTTAACCCTATTGTTTTGGAGAACCTGGTGGATAATAATAAGGTGGTACTTTAATCCATCCACGCTTACGCATAAGTGTCTTTAAAGTTGTTCCAAACGTTATCCAATCTGTATAAAAATCAAGCCATATCATACCAATATCACTTCTAAGTGAATCCGCTTGTCCTTTAGCACAGGATTGCATACATGTTACTAGCTTAAATGCAACGCCATTTGTAATTTCATTATCTGTCAACTTCACTCCTAGAGGAATTTCGTTCGGTTCTGAATTTGGTTTTGATGACGTCACATCAGGTAACGGAATTCCCTCTTCTTTCATAAACTTACTTAATTTTTTCACCTGGGATTCACACAATTTAATGACATCCTGGAGCATTTCTTTTACCTCATCATCTGCTGTTGTGTTTAACCCAGATTCTTCATAACGAATGAATTCTTCCATAATTGTAAGGTATTTCCAGCAGTCACCTGCTTCAACTATATTCAGAGGGGATTTTGGTTCATTCATATTATCCATTGACGTTTTCAGTGTGTTCCAAACTGCTTCAAATGGATTAGACATAATTCACACCTCCTCGTTAATATTTTCTCCAATACTCGTAAATAAATGTAATAAAATTGTCTTATAAATCTAATGATATAAAGCTCTTACTTTATCCAGATCCTCTAGGAAGTGTATGATTTCCTTCCGACTCAACGGAACAAGCATTTGGTCATATAATGTAAGAATTTGTCCATTAGCTTCATGTTTATGGTTATTCAGATATTCAGAAAGGTCGTTTAATTGATTTTCTTTAATAATTGACTCCGTTGAAAAATGTTTAATTCTTTGTAAAACAAACTCATTTGTTAAATCATCAAACTCGCCAGAAATTATGTTTCCATTTAAGATCATGATTTCACCCCCTGTCAAAAAGTCCTGTTATTTATAGTTTGCCCCAAAAAGCTCATTTTTTGTAAGTGAACTTAAAAATGTGGCATACCCAATAGGTACACCACACTCTTTTGTTAATTATCAATTTAATAACCCTTAGAAACAACGTCTAATTTCCCTGTGTCAGGATTAATTACTAATCCGTGAACAGGTACATCCTTAGGTATTAAAGGATGGTTCTGAATTGTTGAGACACTTTGCCTTACACTGTCCTCGACACTATCAAACCCCTTTAAAAATTGTTTCAAATCCACTCCGGCATTTTGCAGTGTGTCCAATCTTTCTTCACTTATGCCACGCTCAGTCATCTTGCTCATAATACTCTCTGATTTCAAACTGGACATGCCGCAATCATGGTGACCCACAACACATACCTCATCAGCCTTAAGCTCATAAACCCCAACAAGAATACTTCTCATGATGCTCCCAAACGGATGTGATATAAGCGCACCAGCATTTTTAACTATCTTCACATCACCGTTGCCTACATTCATCGACTTCGGAAGCAGTTCAACCAAACGTGTATCCATACACGAGAGTATAACGAGTTTTTTGTTGGGAAACTTTCCTTTTTGATATTTTTCATATTCTTTGTTTTCTACAAACTTTTCATTATGTGTCAAAATTTCATCTAGTAATGTCATCCAAATTCCTCCTAATGGTTAAATTTATTATCTTTATTTTACTATAAAATAATAATTATGTCGTATTTTGTAAGGTTATGACTTCTTTTGTTGAAACTATTGATATCCGATAGGGAAATTGGCATAATAATTTTTATGTGTTCGAGACTAATTTACTATATAGTTGTAATATAAATGAAAGGAAGTAAATATAATGATTCAGGTAGAAGAAGTACTCCGCTATAATTTAATCGAAGCAATATCAATGAAAAAGGATGAAATGATTCAGCTTGGTATGAAATATGGATTGGCACATTATAAAACAATAAAATGCAGCCAGCAACTAGATAAACTTTTAAATATACATCGTAATGGGACACAGTATTTCCTTAATCATTGACATGTTGAAGTAGATCATTTGCTTTTTGTTGTCAGAATTACACCACTTATTACCGCCACAGCTCCAATAATTTTCATTATTGTAATGGATTCACCTAGCCAAAAATAGGCACCAATCATGGTAACAATCGGCAAAAAGTTCAAAATACGGAAGCCTGTGATGCGCCAAGTATTCTTACTGCACGATTATAGAAAATTAATGCGAAGAAAGATGGAAATATACCAAGATACACTAGACTGCTTAGATTCATAGGTGTCAACAAGGAAGAAGGTATCCCTGTTATAATCCACTCTGCAACAACAAAAGGGAACAGGACTATAATTGATATTCCACTCATTACTAGAAGTGCAGCATTTTGTGGAAATAGATGCATGTATTCTTTTACAGTAATTGAATAGACTGCCCAGCAGCCAATTGCTCCAATCATGATGCCGTCTCCAACATTCCAGCTCATTTCAGCCAACTGAAATATCTTCCCGTCCATAACTACCCAAACAGCACCGACAAGGGATAATATGACTCCAGCCTTTTGTATGTTCCACAGCTTTTCTTTTAAAAGTACAGCACTTAATACGACCGTCACAACTGGTATAACCGTTTCAAGCACTGATACATTTGTTGACGTGGTAAATTGTAATGCGCCATAGATAAATGTATTGAAGAACGTAATTCCTGTTAAAGTCATAATTACAAATGGCTTTTTATATTCCCACATTTTAAAGCGATACTTCCAAGTCTTCTTTAAACCAAAAGGTAAAATGATCATAAAAGCTACTATCAACCGAAAAAACGCAATTGTGAAAGGTGGCAGTTCATTAATAGCTTTCCCCAGAAGAATATTTCCTGCATAGAAGATGACAACAAAAACCATCATTAAGTAAGGATAAATCATAGAATCACTCGCTAATTATTAAGTTAGCCTTAAGCTTATCAAAAATCCTTTCCACTTAAAAAGAAGCTGTACATCTAAAACACAGTACATATAGCTATGATTCCGATTGTCTAATCTCCGCTCGACTTTGGGGCCTTTCCGCTCGACTTTGGGGCCTTTCCGCTCGACTTTGGTCCGTTTCCGCTCGACTTTGAGGCCTTTTCGCTCGAGTGGGTCCGTTGTCGCTCGATAATCTGCTGCATAAGATACGGATCCATTTCAGTCTGCAACTGCATTTTGGATGATTGGCGCCAAATATCTAAAAAACCGCCTCGACTCATGTTCAGGTCGAAGCGGGTAATTTTTGATTGATTGGATAAGGGGATATCCTCCATATCCAGTCGATAAAACAGCTATATCGTTATACTATTTTACCAGGATTCAACACTCCACCAGGATCAAGAGCTTGTTTGATTTTTTGCATGACAACGAGTGATTCACCATGTTCTCTTGCCTGGTATTTATGTTTGCCTGTGCCGACACCGTGCTCACCGGTACATGTCCCACCTCTTGTAAGTGCATAATCAACAATTCGTTCATTTACGACATTAGCCTTTTCAATTTCTGCCGGATCATCGACATCTATCATTAATAGAATATGATAATTCCCATCCCCGACATGCCCAACGATACCGCCAGAAAGACCGGATTCATCGACGGCTTCTCTGGCATCTTTAACAGCTCCGGCCAGTTCAGAGATTGGAACACAGACATCCGTTACCATCTGCTTTCTACCCGGATGACCATGAATATATGCGTATGCAGCATTATGGCGGGCTTCCCATAGCTGATTTCTAGCAGCTGTATCTGACTCAAACTCTATTTTTTGACAGTTAATATCCTCAACAATTTCCTTCATAAATTCAACATCTTGCTGTAAGCCTGCCTCGTTACCGTGAAACTCCAGGAATAAAGTAGGTACTTCATTGTAATTGGTGTCACTAAAATGATTCATCTGTTTAATTGACTGCTCATCGACCAGTTCAACTCTTGCAACAGGAATTCCTGCCTGTAATATAGCAATCACCCCGTTAACAGCATCATCGACACTCCCAAATTCTGCTCGGGCAGCCATAATATGCTCGGGAATACCGATAACTTTTAACGTTAATTCGGTAAAACATCCTAGTGTCCCTTCCGAACCAACAAATAGACCATTCAAATGATAACCTGACGATGATTTTGCAGCCATGTTTCCTGTATGGATCACTGTTCCGTCAGCAAGCACAACTTCCATATCACGAACCTGATCCCGCATGATCCCATATCTAACTGCAGTTGTACCGCTGGCATTTGTTGCTGCCATTCCGCCTAATGTAGCATCTGCACCTGGGTCAACTGAGAAAAACAGTCCATACTTTTTCAGCTCTTTATCAAGCTGGGACCTTGTAACACCAGGCTGTACCTTTACTAGAAAGTCATCTTGTCGTACTTCAAGGACTTTGTTCATTAATGAGAAGTCAACGCTTATTCCACCCTCATATGGGATAGCATTACCTTCCAGGCTTGAACCCAGTCCAAATGGGGTGACAGGCTTTTTATACTTGTTTGCTAGTTTCATAATATTACTCATTTCATCGGCACTTTCCGGAAAAACGACAAGTTCAGGTGAATGTGGTTTATGGTAAGATTCATCTGAACTGTGTTGATCCAAAATTGTATCATTCATGGTAACTCGGTCAGCCGCCAGCACCTGCTGTAGTTCTTCAAAAAGCTTCATAATAAATTCTCCTCGCATCCGTTTTGTATTATTTTTCTTGAGAAATCTGAATTAGGTTTCCGCATGTATCATCAAAAATCGCAAAAGTTACAGGTCCCATTTCTGTTGGTTCTGCTGTGAATTCTACACCGCGTTTTTTCAACCGTTGGTATTCTTGCTGAATATCATCTACCGCAAAGGATGTCGTTGGTATTCCCTCATTATAAATCGCTTTTTGGTATGTTTTTGCAGCTGGATTATCATTTGGTTCTAAAAACAGTTCAACTGAGTCTGGTTCTTCTGGTGAAACAACAGTAATCCATTTAAAATCTCCGGCTGGCGTATCTGTTTTTTTCACAAAACCCAAAACATCCGTATAAAACCTCAACGCTTTCTCCTGATCCTCCACAAAAACACTCGTTATTTTTATTTTCATCGTTACCCTCCAGTAGTAAACTATTATTTCAATTGTACCATTTATTTTTCAAAATTTTAATTCACTTATACCAATTTGGAATACATTGTCTGAAATGATCATGATCTTCTATCACATCTAATGAGTAAGCCAGCATTCTTTCATAGTTTTCACTGCCAAGTTTCTTCCCCCAAACAAGCGCTGAGACAATATGCATTGCACTATACAAAGCATATAACTGCCAGAATGATTCATTAATGCCAGTATTGGTACGGTACCCGTCAATAATTCCTCTGGTAAACGCGATACTAATTCTTTTTGAAAAAAATCCTAGCTTATGTAAGTCATGAATCGGGTCTCCCCAATCCATCCGTTGAAAATCGATAATTCCGGAAAAAGTTTTACCCTGTATTAAGAGATTTGCAGGGTGGAAATCATCATGCTGAAATGTATTGGGTCTGTCCTTCAACAAATATTCATTCTTCTCTATATATATTGTAAGCATTTCCATGATATTTTCATCTAGATTAATTTCCTTTAGCTGCTCGAGGTATCTATTGTTCTTTTCTCTTTTAACAGAATACCAGGACGGATAATTTACAGGCGCTGAAAATTGATGCAGTTTAGATAATTCTTCACCTGCGTGAAATCCCGCAGCGTATTGCTCCTGTTCCGTTAAGTATTTCAGTATCACCTCAGCATCTGCACCTGGCAGGTAGTCAAGGACCATGTATGCGATTCCTTCATTTATAAGGGATTCAAATTCGAAGCCTTTTGGCACATAATTAGAAAATCCTGCTAGCTTATTTAATGTATTAAATTCTATCTTTCTACTTTCTTGATCCTTAATTGGAAAAATCCTGATAAGATATTTATTATCAACTACATATTTTTTGTCATGCGAGAATCCTTTATTCAGTTCCACAATAGCTTTAGCATTTTTTAAATATGAGATTTTTTCTTCTAAATTAACCAATTGACCACCACCCTTATAGAATAACAATACGATTAAAAAAGGTACAATTCAATTAGAATTGCACCTTGGGAAAAACTGATTATTCCCGACTGCTTCTCTTTCTTCTCTTAATAATAAAAAATACTGCCAGTCCAACAGCACCAAGGATGATGAGTACTGGTAAATTTCCTATAAAGAAGACGAACAAACTTGAAAAGGCTGATATAAGTACGTTGATACTTTTCATGAATTGTTGTTTTGTTTTTTCCCAGGTATTTAAATCTTCCTTATTTATACTTGAAATGGTTACATTTTTTTCTTGAATATGGATCGTTACCGTTGCTAAGTCGGCTTTATTTTCCAGGTAATTCATTCGACCTGTTATCTCTTCAATCTCTCCTTGAGTTTTAGCCAGATCACCTGAAATAGTTAAGAGGTCTTCTGTCTTTTCTGCTTTCTCCATAAATGAAAGTAACCGTTTCTCGACAACTCGTTTTGATTTTAATCGTGACTCCAAGTCTATGTATTCCTCAGTCACGTCCTGCCCGGAAATAGAACTTTCCAAAACCTCATTGCTACCGTCTTCCACTAATTGAACAAATTCTCGAAACTGCTCCTGGGGAATCCGTGCTGTTATCCGTCCATTTGTTGATCCATCTTCAGAGCCACCATGCATGTTTGATTCCACAATATAACCACCACGATCTGATACCTGGTTCTGAATATCATTTATTGCCTGTTGATAATTCTTCACTTCGATACGGAGATTAGCTGTATAAATTATTTTTCGATTTACATCGCTAACTTCCCCATTTTGGGATGTCGCATCTTCCTCTTGAGATTCGCCATCCTCACTTACAGCATCATCACCGCCACTTGAAACACTGCTATTTTCCTGGGACGATTTCTCTTCCGTATTCACATTGGCTCGATCACTACTCGATTCACTGTCCCCCGCCTCATTGCTGCAGGCAGTAATGAGGATACTAATACTAATAATCATGATAACGCGGAGTAAATATCTAATATTGACTACCCCCTTTTCTCTTTTAAACACAGACGGTATTTAAATGAAAAAGGTTACATATTTGTTTTAGTGAAACTGGCGCTATCAATTCTACCTTGATTTTGCCAGGATTTTTAATAAGTCTATCCTATTATCACTTTCTCCTTAGGATAATGGAATTTATCTTTAGTTACCTTACCTCTAATAAGGAATAAAAATGAGAATATACCAATCCTACCTACAAACATTAGAAAAATAATTATACCCTTACCAGCATTACTTAAATCAGATGTAATTCCCATTGACAGTCCGGTAGTTCCAAATGCTGAGGAAACCTCAAAAGCAATTGAAAGCAATGGAAAGGGTTCAACATAATTCAATACTATAATTGCAGTTATACATAACATTGCTGCAGTTGTTATAACAATAAATGAACGGATGACCTCTTCATTATCAAGTTCCCGTCCAAACACCTTAATACTAGTTCTTCCTTTAGCGTAATTATAAATTGCTAACAGCATTATAGCGAATGTCGTTGTTCGAATACCTCCTCCTACACTACTTGGAGATGCACCAATAAACATTAACACACACATCATTATAAGCGTCGGGGAAGTAAATTCATTTACATCCATTGTTGCCAGACCACCATTTCTGGTCGTAACTGACTGAAATAGACTATAAAATATTCTTTCATGCCAGCTTTTATCAGCAAAGAACAATGAATTATGTTCTAAAATTAAAATTAATAGCCACCCGGCTAAGATAAGTGCAAAAAACGTTACCGTGGTAAGTTTTGAAAATAAAGAGAAACTATGTTTTGGGTTACGTTCATGATAATCTCCTCTTATAAAATCCTGTAGTTCCAGTAATACCGGGAATCCAATTGCCCCTAAGGTTAATAAAATAATATTGATAAATTGAACGAAATAGTCATTAGCAAAAGGAACAAGCGATGAGCCAGTTATATCAAAACCAGCATTCGTCGTAGCACTAACTGCCCCGAAAAATCCTTGTAATAATGCTTCTTGCCATGTGTCAAAGTAAGATAAAAAGTATGTACTTAATATAATAGTACCTATTAATTCAATTAGTAAAACAATCTTCAGGATTTTTAACAATAATTGAACGAGCCCTCCTAAAGTTGTTTGGTTTTGGTCAATTTGAATGAGTTGTCTACCTCTTAGGCCAACTTTTTTCCCGAGAAGAATCCAAATAAAAGTTCCTAAGGTCATTATCCCAATCCCGCCAAACTGCAATACTACAGAAAGCGCAATACTTCCAGCAGCATTAAACGTATCCGCAGTTGAAACAACTGTGAGCCCTGTAACACTGACAGCACTTACAGAAGTAAACAAAATATCAATAAACGTTAAATCCACACCTTCATTATGAAAGAAAGGAATACTCAGTAATAACATCGAAAATATAACTGCTATCAAATAGAACAAGACGATTAGTCTAATTGTAGATAGGTAACTTACTTTAAATAATTTTGAAAATTTATTCATTAGAAAGTCTCCTTGCATTTTAAAAGACAACTTTATATGATAATAAACTGTATTATACAGGAAAGTAAATAAGAAATTCTGTAATTTTTTCTATAAAAAATAATCGTTCAATAAAAGAACGATTATTTACTAATAAATGAGCAATTTTTATATTTTGTTAGCCTACATTTTTAAATACGTTAATTAAAAACAGAATCGCACCAACTACAATCATAATAGATCCAATTATCGTTAAAACTACGATTGAATGGTTAGATGTTAATAGCATTGCTAACTTCGTCTCACCAGCCTTTGGAAAACAATAATAAATAATTCTTAGAAAACTTGGCTTATCGCCAAGCCTTAGTTGCACTTATGCAGTAAGAAAGTATTTATACTTTCTTAACTGCCGAATAAAGCGAGTGACACCCAACCTAACAAATTTAAATGTGCATGAACAGAAGTGAAACTAAAATTTTCTGTAATGCCCATTGTAAGCCCTAAACAAACTCCTAAGACAGAGTATACTGCTGCAATCTTAAGAAACCGCGCGGCAATATGACGACTCCCTCCTTCCATCCTCCTTATCTAGAATTATAGATAAATAAATGTTTAAAAAATCGATTAATTCTTTGATAATTTGTTATGGGCTATATGTTAGAATAATTTTATGTTAAATATCGAGGTGTAGAATATTGAATCAATCAATCGTAAAAGCAAATACAACGTATACAGTGGCAATTGCTGATATATGTGCAGCGGGATGGAAACAGACAGTAGAAGGAAAGTTAAGCGAAGAGTACCAAACGAAAAATGTTGATTTTTGGTATAACCATGAAAAAGTTTATCATGACATAAAAGCCGGGCTTTATTCACATGTAGCACTATTCAACTCAGAAGCTGTCGGAGTAATTGGTGGCGCTATGACCGGTCCTAATGTGGGAGAGATATTTGTCCTTTATGTAGATGAGACGTATCGATATAAAGGAATAGGAAAACGTCTTCTGGAAGTATTTACGAAACAGCAAATTGACAGTGGCGCAACTGAGCAATGGGTATCGGTGCAGGACGAAAATCAGCGGGGTATCCCTTTTTATGAGGCAAGAGGCTTTCTGTATCAAAAGGAAAAAAATTCAATTACCGACACCGGAGAGAAACAAGTTTCCTTACGCTATTCCAGACAACTGGATTAGTATATTACAGAAAGGAACACTAAGCGGAACCAGCACACACATAGCTGACCAGACGGATCCTCATTCCGTTATTTGTGACAAATCCCTTGTTTCGAGCTTAGCTTCGGATCGTCATTCCGTTATTTGCCTTTTTTAACCCCATATTCCATTGATTTTGTACTTTTAGCGGAACCAGGATCCGCTTCACCCCTCTTAGACCAGCTTTTGTCATTTTAGCGGAATGAGGATCCACTTCACCTCTTGCTGAAGTGGTCTGCATTTCACAAGTCCATTTTTTCATAAACGCAGCATTTTTAAGTATCCCTTTACATGGAAATGACGTGTGTATATTGATAGTTTCACCCTTGAGATAAAGCGTTATAATTTTTACTTGTTATCTCACCTAAATTATTGTACAATAATAAATAATTGATTAATCAATCATTTAAAGGAGGCGTTACCTTGGCTAAACCAAGATCTGGTGAAAAGCGCACTAAGATTTTTCGGACTGCACTCCGACTTTTTGCTCAAAACGGATACTCAAAGACAACTATCAAAGACATTGCTGCAGAATCCAATGTCAGCTTTGGCACTGTATTTACCTACTTCGAGAACAAGGAGGAACTTTTCCATCTATGCGTAACAGAACCAATTGAAGAATTTCGGCATCATCTGCTTGAAACAAGTGGGATCCTGGAATACTTTTCCATAGATAAGTTAAAAGAAATGATTAACGAACATGTTGCGTATTTTTTAGAGAAAGAAGATTACTTACGGGTGATTCAATATGTAATTGGGCAGCCGGAAAGATTCTCTAAGATGATGGAAGAATTGGATCTGTTTTCAGATGAATTCATGTCATTCGTTCAGAATGTTGTCAAAACAGGCATGGAAAAAGGTGTTCTACCAGAAAGTAATCCTGAAGAAGTTGGATATGGTTACCTCGCTTTTCTTATGGGGGCTCGGCTGACATTCACCGATTACCCAGGAGTACAATTAACCAATGCTTTAGAAAAACAGGCCTATCGATTGTTCGGAATTGGTATTTAGGGGGAAGTTAAATGAAACGATTCAACTCTTTACATAAATCTATTAAAATACGCCTGTATTTGCAATTTGCTACTGTCTTGGCAACTGCCACCATCATGCCTTACATCGCGGTTTATTTCACCGGATTAGTTGGCCCCAAAATAACCGGACTGCTTGTAGTACTTGTCATTTGCTCCGGTATCATAGGTGGATTACTCGGCGGATATTGGTCGGATCAGATTGGACGAAAAAAGCTGCTCGTCCTCGCTGAATTGGGTCTTGGTATCTCCTTTTTAGCAATTGCTTTCGTTAATTCTCCATGGACGGTAATGCCTTATGTCAGTTTTGCATTCTTTTTAATAAACATGTTCAGTAATGGGATATATATTCCTGTTTCAACTTCCATGATTTACGATTTGGTACAAAAAGAAGATCGTACATTTGTTTTTACTGCAATATATTGGATTGCAAACTTGGGAACAGCGCTCGGGACTATAACAGGGGCATTCCTGTTTGAGGAATATCATTTTTATTTATTTATTTTTGTCGCTTCCATAGCACTTCTTTCTTCAGTCATTACATACTTATACATCAGTGAGACATTCACCAAAAAAGTTGGAGAATCTGACAAGGTAGTAAAATCACCATCCATATGGTCCAATTATCAACATGTTTTAAAAGACCGTATTTATATCATTTTTCTGATTGGAACATTGTGTGTAGTCTCGCTTGAAAGTCATCTAACTAATTATATAGCAGTTCATTTACAAAATACAGTTGAGGAAACTTCCTTGTTCGGGTTCATTACAATCGATGGGATAAATATGATAGGAATTTTGCACGCAGAAAACACATTACTTATCGTATTAGCAGTTGGCCTGGTAAGCTGGTTAATTAAAAAAACATCTGATTACACGCGGCTTATCTACGGAATGGCAATCTACGTGTGCAGCTACGCCATTTTAAGTTACACTTCTGCCCCATTACTGCTGATTGGATTGATGGTATTCATTTCAATTGGTGAACTAATGTATGCTCCAGTTCGTCAAAGTTTGCTTGCTGATTTGGCAGACGAATCCCATCGCAGCTCCTACCTTGCGCTGAATAGTTTCATGGATCAAGGGACAATGATTTTAGCAGGTGCCGTCATCACAATTGGAGGAATCTTGCCGGGATATATTATAAGCAGCGGTTTCCTGTTAGCGGGTATGACAGGAGTGTTTTTGATGGCTTATGTCGTGAATCAGCTAAAAAGAAATGAGCATAATCAACAAAAGCAAACTGGATAGCTCACTTCTTTTATGGATTCTTTTAGTGACCTTTAACCTGAAAGATGTGAAACCTGGTTAAAATCTCTTACATTCCACTTTTCTTCTTGGAAATAAATATTGCTTATACAGGCGTTAACTAGTTTGGTTTTTCCTGCACCTATCTCACCATTTGAAATAGTGCCGAGGATAGAATTTATAACTGCACCATGTGCTACAAGCAACAGCATACTGCCCTGGTAAGTTTGGTTTATTTCATGAATGCCTGTGATAATTCGTTCTTTAAATGACTGCTCGTCCTCCTGATTTGGAAATATTTTATCCGGAAATCTTTCTAACCTCTCTTGTGGTGTCGTTCCTTCAGCATCACCAAAAGATTTTTCCTTAAAAGCAGCCATTTCAGCAAAAGGGATATTCAATTTTTCATTTATAATCTCAGCCGTTTGCTTCGCTCTTGTCAATGGACTTGTAATTATTACATCCCATTGCGAGGACTCTAAAAATGCAGCGCATTCCTCAGCCTGCAAAATACCTGTTGTATTTAAAGGTATATCCGTCGCTCCCTGCAGCTTTTGGGATGCGTTCCAATCTGTTTCTCCATGTCTTATTAAGCATATAGTAGTGATGATTACATCCTCCCTTATTTCCTGGTTTTAATAAATACCTCATAGGTAAATCCTTTTTCCCATTATAACCTGAACATCATCCATTGATATAACTGCAGCATTTTCCTTAATAACTTCCCGCCCCTTGCTTATGTATAAATTTATCGCAGGGTTGTTTTCTACCGAAGTTGTTAAAACGGATGTATCATGATCAATCTCGCTTAGTAGTCTATCATGCAATTTTCGACCGACACCCATGCGCCTAACATTGGTGTCTACGGCTAATTCAACAAACTCGAAACAATCGCTTAACCATTCGATTTGTTGTTGGTCTGTCAATTGTGCTGCCAGTTTTTCACGATAAAATTGATCAAGCAAGCTTGTATATCCATATGAAAATCCAATTAACGTTCCACTTTCATCTTTGGCCTTTAATCCCTTGAAACCTTCATAGCTAGTATGTTTATTGATATTTTCAACAGTATTCTCAAAGTCCATGGAAGTATAGTTATCTCCTATAAACGTTTTACAGTAAAGTCCTGCAACGCTATGTAAATCTTCATCCTTTTTACCAAACGGAGTAATCATATTGTTATTAATCATTGAACCTCTTCTCCCAATTCGCCTTTGTATATGCAATGATTATTCCTAGTCGTTGCATGTTAGTTTTGCTTGTACGGCCTGACCTGCAAGTAATCTTAATACGTGGTATCCGCAATTGTTTCATATTTCAACCCCAACCCATCTTCAACAGTGACACGGAGTTCAACATTAGCTTCCTCGCCTATCTCATCTTCAAGATTGTAGGAGTTATGATAGTTGATATTTTCAGTAAAAGAATCGGAGTGCATACCCTGATTCCTCTCTAATATATCCATTTCCTTGATGGGTTCTCCATCTACATATAGCAAGGCCTTGGCGCTTTTCACTTTTAAATCATCTTTATTTTCTGCAAGCATAAACTCCTGCTCTAAGCGATTATGAATGCTTATGTTCACTTCAAATTGCCCATTACCTCTTGGATGTAAAAAAGCATCAATCATGATCCGATTGTCTAACTGTTCTTTAAATTTCAGGTTTAACAAGTCCTCACTTCTCTTACCATCCGCTGAAGTCGCTATTACTTGTGTTTCATAATTTCCTTTCAATGGAAAAGTATGCTCTAGAGAATAGTTTAGCCCACCTTTATTATTAACTTCAAGCTCCGTCCACTCCTGAGTACCTTCTTCTCGATATAAGAAAGCTAACTTCTCTTCATCAAGCAGGTCTCGTAAACTCCATTCTAAAATCACGTCAATTTTATTTTCCTCTAAATCGACATTAGTAATTTTATATTCTTTTTCTGGTATCCATAATTGCTCTCGTAAGAATTTATCCATCTGTGAATTTACTTGCGAAGATATATTTCGTACAGAATTGTTTACATTTTGGACTTCACCTTGCATATTATCTAACGTCTGTATTCTGTCCTCTACATTACTAATTTTAACGTAGTTTAATAGACTAAAGATTATAAGAATACCAATTGCTATACTATAAATTATGTTTTGTTTTGACAAATCTCTACCCCCATAATAAAAAATTAGAAACCAATTACTAAATTCAAATTAACTCTATTTTACATCTATAGTAACTCTTTGTTATCTTCAATTTCAAAATTAACCCCTCCTGTTTCACTAAATGAAGTATCGACCCGACGTCATCGTAAAAATTTATCGTATTTATCAATTACATCCATATCTAACCCAGTAGTTGATTGAGCTTCCCTTTGCATTGATTCGTTACATTTTTTACAGACATAGTATGCTTTTGGATTTGCTTTAATTTTTTGGTACTGAGAATCTGAATAATCAATTGTATAACTCTTTTTACAGAAAAAGCACTTTGTTTTTATCATTCTTACCCGCTCCCCTATCCTGGATTTGTAAACTTCAATAGTTTTTCGCTCACATCGATAATTGGCTGCTGATTACAGGCTGTAAATCATTAAATATCTGGGTTTCAAGCGTCCTCATCCTCTGGGAAAACATACTTATTTTTTATACAGAGCTTTGTTAGTGTACTATTTGTTTAACAAGCTGTTCTGCAATATTAAGAGAATCCTGCTTATTTATTTCATCATTAAATATCACATTTAAATTGTACGAACCTTCTCCAGTATTAATTGTAAATATTGCATGCTTATCGTCAGCTAAAGTTTGAACTTTTTCTCCTGAAATAGTTGTAACTTCAGAGTTAACTATTTTAGTTTCAGAGTTACTTACCTCAATATAAAAGTCATTCCTGCTGTCAGGGTTCCCGAATAAAACATTCATTTTATGCCCTTTTCTTAAAAGCTCTTTTTCTTCCCTAGTTAGCTCAGGTAAATTGTCTTTTTCAATGGTATACCCAAACCGAACTCTCTTCTTCTCACCAACAGGAGGATATTCAATACTAGCAAAGTTCATAACAAAGCCTTGAAATTTTGGAATTTCGACATTATATTTGACCTCATAATTAATCTGATCCTGAACGGTTTGAGTTGTAGCCTGCTTGCTACAGCCTGATACTATGAAGACCATAATCATAGTAAATAAAAATATTCTCAGCGTCATCAACCCCCAAAGTTGAAGAACTCCCTACTATATATATATTTCGCCAAATATGTCCAAATTCCTTTAAACAATTGGATTGTTCCAATAGTTGGGCACCATTAAAATTAAATAAATATTATATTTTTAAAATGAATTTTTTGTAGATATAATTCGTCTTATATATAGAAAAAATTATCAAATGGGAGGATGGTGCCTCGTTGGATAAGTTTGTCGAGCAATACCGGAACAACGAAATTGATAAAGACCAATTAATTCAAGAATTGATGACACATTACGGGTCACAGGTCACAAGATTGGCCTACTCCTATGTCAAAGATGTACAGACTGCTGAAAATATCGCACAGGATGTATTCATTAAATGTTATAAAAAGATGCATCATCTTAAAAAAGGTTCAGCTATTAGACCGTGGATCAACAGTATCACTATCAACAAGTGCAAGGATCACTTTCGAAGTGGATGGGTAAAACATCTGCGTCTCAATGTAGACTTTTCTAAATTTATTAAAAGCACGGCTCCATCTCCAGAAGCCGAGATGGCAAAAAAGGATCAGCATGACGATCTTACTAAAGAAGTCCTTTCCCTTCCTGTTAAATACCGGGAAGTAATCATCTGTTATCACTTTCAAGAGCTGTCTATCAATGAAACCAGTGAACTGCTGAATGTAAAAGTGCCAACAGTCTCGTCAAGATTAAGAAGAGCTCGTCTAATGCTGAAAGAAAAACTGGGGGGGGACCATAAATGAAGGAAAGACTAAACGAATTCTCAAAAAAATCCACCTTAAACAACATTGATTTTTCTGAAGAGAGCCGTGAACAGGTGATGCAACAGATCTCAAAGAAAAGTAAAGTAAATGTATTTTCAATGTGGAACAAAAGAATATTGAGCGCAGCAACACTCTTGCTTTTATTAATGGTTCCAGCCTATATCACCTTTAACTCATTACAGGATGATGCAACAGATCCGAACGAAAATCTATCTGGGCCAAGTGAAGATTCTGAGGTACAGACAGTTGAACCAGAAAAACCACCACTCGAAGACTTGGATAATCAGTATGAAAGCATGGTTGTGCAAGAATATAATGAACAACTAGAGGTAGTAAATTATGACACGAAACAGGAGCTGACTGATGCCTTTACCGAAATAATGAGTCAGGACTTAGCAATACAAAGTGCAGATCAATTTTTCCGTGTAAACAATGGAGAACTATTTGTCAGTGAGTCAGGAGGACCAGCGCTAATTGATTTCGATACAGAATATAACTTAACCAAAATTAGTGATAAGGAGTACGAATTAACACAAACACAAGAAAGCGAATTTACAGGGAATATCCGTTTGACCGTTACCTATCAATATCAAGAAGGTGACTGGATTATCGCAGATAGAAACGCGGAATCCTTGGACAGTCAATAATAATAAATTTAAAGCACCGCATTTGCGGTGCTTTTTGCAACTTACCAAGTATATGATGAAACTTCCACAATTTCACTATTTTCAATCGGCTTCCCCTTATAAACTAAAGCCCCATGATTATTAGAATGCAGTGATACTCTTATTTTAGTTTTTCCTTCCTCCAAATCACCTAAATTAAAATAATTTCCATATAGACGGTTTATCTTTTCACCATTTATGTATAAATGAACATGGCCTTCATTATAGCTTGGAATATCAGACCCTACCTTATCAGGTGCAAACGTAAAATGTTTTGTTTTGAGGTGTAAAAGCCATGTATTCGGACGATCTTGTGAAACTTTAACCTCCACAGAAGGTACCGTATATCCTTCTGGTATCTCAACTGGTTTATGGGTTATATGCCCCTCACTATTGATTAAGTGCGAGTTCTGATTTACAAAATAAAAAAATAATACTAAAAAGATTACTGTAAAGCCAGTAAAACTCCTTATCTTTTTCATCCTTATTCCTTTTTGATTAGATAAATTATACATACTAGTCATCCGCTTTGATACCTGCGCTTTATAAGAAAACCAATAATTACAAGTACAACTCCTATTGCTAAAAAAACTAAGTCGTATAACAGAGGATTTTCAGCTGCTGGTCTAACACGATGAACTTGCAATATATGATGATCAATTATTCCTTCGACAATATTGAATACTCCACCACCTATAAAGACGCCACTGCTGAAAATCATCCAGCTATGCCCCAGTTTATTATGTCGTGCATCCTGAAAAATTTTAACCCCACCCCAAATAAGCAAAGCCGAAAATGCAGCAGTAAATAACCCATCGGTAATAATCTCAAGCTTAATGTTAGGATTAAGTACCATATGATGCCATTGCAACAGCTGATGAAAAACAATTCCGTCAACAGCTCCCAATAATCCCAATCCAAGAATAACAGCTGCAATGAATAAATTTTTATCTTCTTTAGTCAAATATATCATCCTTTAAATGGTAGTTCGCTACTTCGATTAATGCCCAAAATGAAGAGGAATATACCATATTACGTAAATTTTAAAGAATGGGTTCAAACTTCACCGGGAGTCACAATCCAAAAAAATAGCGCAATTCTCTTTTTAAGAATTGCGCCGAGATTTATATTTATATCTATATCTATTGATTGCCTGTAGCTTCTTCAGCAGTTGACGGTGTTTCCTCATTTGAACCTTTAGCTGCTGAAGCTTCATGATAATACTTTTCTCTTTGAGAACCAAAATGATCAGCATTTCCACGGGATACATAACTCTCAAGCATTGCCTTCAAATCCATTCCCGTTGTTTCTTTTAATGATTCCTGAATACCGAGCATCGTTGACGTCACACTGTTTGTTATTTTTGATGTACCACCCTGTGAATTTTCTCCGCCCATATCAATCACTTTCATATCCTGAATCTGTGATAGTGGAGCGGCAACTTTTTCAGCGTAATCAGGCAGCACATTGATAAGCATTTCTACAATAGCTGCTTCCCCATATTGCTCCATCGCTTTTGCCATGCGTTCTTTCGATTCAGCTTCGGCAATACCACGCTGACGAATAACTTCTGCTTCTGACTCACCTTTAATGCGGCCCTTTTCTGCTTCTGCTTCAGCTGCTTTCGTCGTTTTATATGCTTCAGCATCTGCTATTGAGCGGCGACGTTTGTTTTCTTCTTCCTCAAGCTCAACGGCACGCTGTTTTTCAATATATTGTACTTTAAGTTCTTCATCTTTTACCTGCTGGGCTAATTTTTGACGTTCCAGCTCACCAGCTTGCTCTGCATTTGCTCTTGCACGATTGGTTTCTTTTTCAAATTCAGCTTCCTTAATATCTTTGTCGTTCTTGGATTGGGCAATCGCTGTTAAACGGCGATTTTCTTCATCCTGTGCTTCCTGATCATTTTGTGCCTGATAAATGCGTGTTTCTTTCTCCGCATCAGATTCTGCCTGATCTGCAAGCTTCTGTACTTCCGCTATATGCGGGCGCCCTAAGGCATCAATATAACCATTCTCAACATCAACATCCTCAACATCATTCAAGGCAAAAGATGTAATTTCAAAACCCATACCTTTAAGGTCTGCTTCCGCAATTTTCTTCACCTGTGTATTTACTTCTTTAAAATCGTTGTAAATCTTCTCAATCGAAAGTGAAGCGATAATCGCACGCAAATGCCCGTTTAATACATCTCTTAATTCAGATTCACGTTCATTTTGCTTTTTACCAAGGAATTTTTCAGCAAAGTTAGCCATAATCGCTAACTCACTTCCAATACTGATAACAGCTGTGCTGACTACTCGAACTGGAATACCTTCCTTTGTGTATGCTTTCTCAGAGTCAACTTTCAGCTGGAATGACGTTAAATCAATTGGTGTAGCGGTTTGGAACATACGCAAACGATAGCCACCGCCACGTATAATTTTAACCGAACGTCCATTTTCATCCTGGAATACATTTGTATCCTGCTCAGGATCTCCAAGCTTTGGCCCTGTTACAATCAGTGCCTCATTAGAACTTGCTGTTTTATAGCGCAGTCTAAAAATGAAAAACGCTATTGCTCCCCCAATTATTGCTACGACACCAATAATTGCTAAAATCATTAAAAATAATGCATCTTGAAACATGTGAAAAATCCGCTCCCTTATAAATATTTATGATTCAATCCACTATTAAAAATGGCTATATTACAGTACGATTACACCTGTATAAAGTTTCAATATTTGATTAATTTGTTCTTAAAGTACAAATTATTGTTCCTTTAGTAAGAATGTAGCTTGAACTTGCATAACATATTGGCTCCACAACGCGTAATTCTAGTTATTTCTGATTCTTCCATCAGCGATGTAAAGAGAGTTATTGCTTCTTTGGCATATCCTTGACTAAATATGGTTTAACCTTTAACATAGCGATCCGTAATAATTATTTAACAAAATTTATGAGCAAAATTTATGACAATATAAGAATAAAATTATATAATACTCTTGGGAATAACTTTTAACAGCAAAGTCGTCATTACAGAGTTCGAGATTTACGCGAGTTATGAGTACACGACTCTATTCAAAATTCGTGAAATGGTCACTCTTTGTTGCCAACGATGTTATTAGCAAGACCTTACCATATATGATGGTTAGGTCTATTTTTAGCAGTTAAGAAGTTTTCTTAGCAGATAAGAAAGTATAAATACTTTCTTACTGCATAAGTGCAACTAAGGCTTTCGCCATTAAGGCTTGGCGATAAGCCAAGTTTTCTAATAAAACCAAAATGTAAGGAGAGATGTTTGGTTATGAATAATTTCATGATGAATAATATGCCTGCCTTTATTGAAAAGGAAATACAGACAATTACCGATATAGTTAAGCCACAGTTGAAAAAGAGTTCAAGATACCTTTTAATTGCGATACCTTTACTAGCAATTTCATTTACGAATTTGATTTTGTTATTAATCGTAGGCGGATGGAATATGGACAATATGCTTTATCTAGCGTTATACGCTTTAATGGGGGCAGTTGGTATTGCATTATATAAAGAATCGAAACATGTAAAAAAAGAAATGCAGCAGATAAGCATGGAGCATATCATTGAAAGAATCAATAAAAGTGAGCATATGAATGATTATGCTAAGAATCAATACGTTCAGAACATTAAGGCTAAACCCAAATTCGGGTTCCATACCTTTTTAACCTTCTTAACAGAAGAAGATCAGCGTAAACAGCGAATAATGGAAAATTGATTATTATCGAGAACCTTTAGTTTATAAAGGTTCTCTTTTTTCGGCAATTAAGAAACCACCATGGCTGCTGAATGCGCAGCCACCATCTAATTTTTCATATAGCAAATTTGAGTTTAGCGGACACCAGGGACCTTATTTGGCAAAAATCCACAAAAATGGTGGTGTTTGCGGACCACCAAGGACCTTATTTCACACAAATACAGTCAAATAACCATGATATTTGTATAATAAGGGCTTCTGTGTCCAGATAACTTCGAGAAAGTTACTTTTATATAGAAATAGCGTCTCCTGTGTCCGCTAAAATCAAGTTGTAGAGGTATTTTCATACAAAGTATAAATACTTTCTACTGCATAAGTGCAACTAAGGCTTATCTATATTAAAGATGGAGATAAGCCAAGTTTTCTAATAAAATTATTGCATGTTATACCATGCCAAAGCACTTCTTTCTGTTTTCATGACAAATTCTGCTTTTCCATTTATGTAGGACTCCATATCATAGGGATGCTGATCCATAAGATTACGCTTTAAGGTACCATACTCTTTTGCCACGTCTTGGTGAGCACGTAAATAATCCCTAAATGCAAGATGTCGGTCAATGTGTGGACTCCCTGATTCAAAGACATGAATATGGTGTGTTCGATTATCTCCACCCTTCTGAAAATAACGGCGACCTACTATTCCATACTCACCCTTTGCCTCATATCCGATGCCTTCCATTGATCTGTTGTAAGAATCAACTTCAATGATGTTTTTAACAACTGGCATGATGTCAATTACTGGTTTTGCTTCAAGTCCCTGTATTGACGTACTTCCAATATGATGAATTTCTAATACCTCTTGGCCAAGAATTGCCCTTAATTTTTCCGCTTCTTCTTTAAACATCAATGGCCACTGATCATTATGTGGTGTGACTTCTACCTTTCTCATTAAGATACACGCGTGCCATTCTCGACAGGTTCGTCCGGCCTCAGAAGCACTACATCATCTTCACCCGGTACACCGCCTATCACCAGGACCTCAGACTTAAAGCCAGCCACACGCATTGGAGGAAAGTTCACTACTCCTGCTACTTGACGTCCAACTAGCTGTTCAGGTTCATAACGATGTGTGATTTGAGCAGAAGATTGCTTTATGCCTATTTCGCCAAAATCAACCTCCAACTTAATTGCCGGTTTTCGTGCTTCAGGGAAGGGTGCTGCTTTCACTACTGTTCCAATTCGTATATCCAGTTCCATAAAATCTTCAATTGTTGCCAAAGCTATTACCTCCAGTGATTTTTTATTTGCTCTAAGATTTATTTTATCCATAATTCAGCCAAAAAAAGCAGATTAATTATCTTTGTCCTCGGAACCCCAATCATAATCTGATTTCCCCAGAAAGTATAGAAAACCTGCTGATGACAGAATAGCTAAAACTGCTATTATAAAGCCCATTATCAGATCCTTCTATAAAAATATATCTTCAAGCTGTTTTTTATTTGTAACAACGATTGTCTTATTAGAATACATTCCATACTTTTCAAAGAAGTTGGGCTTTCCTTTTTCTTCAAATCGTCTGTTCCATTTAAACATTTTGAAAAATATTTTAAGCGTGGGCGTATAATTTGATTTTTCTAAGCCAATTTTCTGTAAGATAAACCGCTTCAAAATTCGATAGTTCCTGATCGCATATCTTGTATCTAAAAAGATAATCATGTCTGCATTATCAAAACTTTTCGATACCCATTCTTCGTTATGAACACCTTCAATTACCCAAGCATCAGAATCGATTAAAGTATTTAAATATTCTTCTCTTTCTTTTTCAGATCGTCTTATGTCTCCAGCTTTGTGTCTTTTCCATACAACATTATCCAATTCATGAAAAGGAACTTCTAACCTAGATGCTAATTTTTTTGCTAATGTCGTCTTTCCACTTCCAACTGAAACTAAAATATGTATCTTATTAGGAAGGTTTTTGGTTTCCATACTTTCTGCACCTGCTTTTATTGTTTAAGATACAATACCCTATACTCTTCATCATAATAGATATCATTGATAATGAGTGCACGTATTTCCGTGCCGAATACTTTAAAGCCTAGTTTACTATAAAGTTTCTTTGCACTTTCGTTCGTTGTTACGACCGTTAAATTAAGATTTTCTATTGTTTTCATTGATTTTGCGTGGTTGATTGCTTCTAATAGAATTTCATTACCAACACCTAATCCACGCATTTTAGGACTTACATACATTGCAAATATGTTTGCTTTATGTCTTAGTTTCAACGGCGCTTCCTGCATTAAAGTAACAACACCAATTAGATCATTATTATGGAATGCTCCAAATGTGAAGCTCCCCTCTTTTGATAGGTTCTTTGCTACACCTTCGACTGGATTTTCTCTGCTCATAGCCTCTTCATAGCTTGTAGCAAACGCCTCTGGATTTTGTTCTAATGCTTCTAATCTTAAATCCCAGTATTTTTTTGCATCTGATGCATCTAATAGTCTAATATCCATAAGTTCTCCTTTGTCGATTTTCAGTTACATAGCCCCTCCACCACCGAACGGACGTCTCCCTCTTTCTTTTTCAACTGCAATTTCCGTTTCTTTTTCCTGTTCTGTCTTTTCACGATGTGGATTTTTACTACGCTTTTTCTTCTTACGTTTGTCGAGAAAAATCATAAAAAAAATAAATATAACCAAGAATATTCCCCATAAGACATTTGAAATCACTCTATCACCCCCATAACTTTCACTAAAATTATCCCTCCACCATGGCTTGGTATACTAATTCTTCATCATTTATTTCTACTATTACTGATGAAGGGGGATACTCACCATAATCCTTACCATTCGACATAAAAATTTTAGTTCCTTTTGGAAGTTTGGTAGTTAGAAAACTTGGCTTATCGCCAAGCCTTAATGTCGAAAGCCCTAGTTGCACTTATGCAGTAAGAAAGTATTTATACTTTCTTAACTGCCAAAAAAGTTCCTATACCACCAAGTAGCTGTTGTCTGCTTTTTTATTTCACCAATCTCTTCTCCCTTGGTATATTGATTATCATCAAGCCATTCCCTATCCGAGACATTTGAATAGATTAACCCATCTAACTTAAGGATATCCGCATCAGGGTTTCCTTTTAAAATATCCCTTGCGGTGTGGTTGCCTATACCACCAGAATTGAATGGAAATGTATTAGTTAAGGCTAGGGTTGCCAGAATGCCTAACAAGAGGCACAGGGCTATGTAGATGATTACTTTCAAATCTCCCCCTCCTCATCTTAAAGACTATTTATCTCTGGGCTATTGATCATTTGCATGCAGCGTAACACTTACAACTTCCGGGCGGTTAAAGATTCTCTGAGGAATAATACTATTACCAAGACCTCTGCTAACAATCATTGCAGAGCCGTTTTCAACATATTTTCCTGCTGTATAATTTGGAAATAGGCCTTGGTCAGGAGCAATTTCCACCAATAAACGGTAACCTAAACTGACCACCATGTGCATGACCGGAAAAGGTAAGATCTATCTTATGATCCTGGTATACGGAAAACATTTCTGGCCGATGTGATAAAAGAATTGAGAATTCAGCACTCATCTTAATCTTTAGGCTGTCTATCGATTCACTTACGATACCTTTCTCAGCATAGGAATCTTCAGCTCTTGCAGGGTCATCAATACCCGAAATTGCTATACTACTACCTTTTACCTGAATTAGTTCACTTGAATTCCGAAGCACACTGACTCCCGCACCTTCTAAGTCATTCTCCAGGGAACTATATTCCTCTGACCACCATTCATGATTCCCGGTTACGAAATATACAGGTGCAATTGTAGCGATATTTTCCATTAATATAATACCCGGTTTTTTATTAAAGTCTTTCTGATCGACTATATCTCCGGTAAAAACTATTAAATCAGGATTTTCATTTTTAACACGTTCTACTAATCTCTTTTGATTTTCTCCAAAGGATTTACTGTGTAAGTCAGACAGATGAACAATCCTGTAACCATCAAAGCCTTCTGGCAGTTCATCAGAGTGAACATCTAATTCCGTTGTCGTTCAAACGTTATTTTGATGATAGGAGAGCGCAATTGCGAAAACAATTATTGCCAGTACGAGTAGTAACTTCTTTTTCGTGAAAAATTTCAATTTAAATGCCCTGCCTATCGAGTTAGACTACAATCTAACTGAATTTTATCACAATTTATTTACCCTTGGAATGACTTAAGCGAAAAATACTCTTTAACGACTATTGGGGTGCCGCGTCTTTTACTTTTTCACAGCCATATATATTCTGTATCCATCAGAAGGAAAACCCTTATATGGCCCCCACCATTTTGGATATTTTATTGGTATAATCGTGAGAAGAAAATTTAACATGTTAAACAGTGAAATACCGGCAGCAAACTTCCCTATCTCTGGCTGAGTTGTATATATGGAAATAATATAAAACAGGATTGATAAAAGGAGTGACATTATTGGACCGCCTGCCGCAATAATTCCTCTTTGAAAGTTCGTTTGCTTTTCATCTCCTTTTGAAAAATTACAATATCCGAAAAAAGCTAAAGTAATATGGAAATGCATTCTACCAATTTTAAACACTTCTTTATTACTCTTATTCGCAGGCCCGAGGAAAACTCTTGCATTTTCGCGTGTGAAAGCAATAATTCCAACTGCATGACCGACTTCATGAAGTAAGACAGACAATGGGGTTGCCACTATATAAAAGATAATGAAAAGTATCATTTCCATATGATCACCTAATGCCATGTTCGATATTCTGATCTACGTCATGAAGGAACATTTCTAATATTTTTGTATATAATTCTGGCTGTTCGGAATGAACTAGGTGCGATGCAAACGGAATTATAGATACGTGAACATCCTCTTTCATTAACTGATATAATATAGCACTGTTTGTTTCACCTTTATTCCCTTCACCAACCATATACAGAACGGGTGATTCAATACCAACCAAATCTTTTGTCTGCTGAAATGGATACCATTCTTCATCCTTAGCCATATACAAAAACTGCTTCCAATCAGAACTATGTAGATTGTCAAAGTAATTTACCGTATCGTCATCTAATAATAATTGAGCCTGATGTTCTGCATCTTGTTTATGCATTTCAAGCCAGTTATCTGGTTTTTCCGCCAGAACACCTGAAATGGTCAAACTCCTTACCTTATTCGGATATTTTTTCGCAAAGCATAAACTAACCAAAGCACCTAGTGAGCAGCCCACAATATGTGCAGATTCCACACCCAGATCGTTAAGTGTCTCAGCAACGTCTGAAGCTGAATCATTGAAAAAATTGGAAAAGTCGTTTTCAATTGATTTGCCGTGGCCTCTTAAATCGGGAAGAATTATTTTAAATGTATCCTTAAAATATTCTCTCTGGTACTCAAAATCTGTTAAACCTGTCTGCAAACCCGTATGGAGAAATACAATAGGTTCTCCATCCCCAAAAACTTCAGTATGTAATATCATATCCATTCCCACTTTTCTATTTAATTTATTTTAGAAATTATTGGTTCATACTCGGAAATTATATCTACCTTATGTTCTATACAAGCCAATGAAAAATGCCTCAAACTTTTGTCTGGCAACGTTGATTCCTTTCTTATAAAATCAAAATAACTTGATTTATCATAAATTCGAAATGCCTCACCTATATATACTTCATCATGGTTCCAGATGGTAAAATCATCGTAAATTACGGAATATGTAACATAATTTGGAAAGTCAATCTGTAAGGTTGTCACTTCGCTATCAGGATGAGGATGTATAAGTAAGTCAGTTAAATCCTCACTTGTATTTACAATTATCCTCAACATCACTTCGTTTGTTCTTGGTTCCAGGATACCTTCAAATGAAATATCATAACCTCTGTCCTTTACCAAATCTTCAAATTTCATCACAATCAGCCTTCACTGCTGTTTAACTCTATTCCTCTTTAGTTTAATTAATCTATTTTAGAATCGCTTTTCAGGCATCGGCAAATATTTCGTGAAATAAGCACCTAAAAGCAACAGGAAAACACCAATAGACCAGCTTAATACTCCTATAAAGTTATACCAGTATGCCAAAATGTTTGTAATCGCAACAAGATACAAACATATTGAGGTTAGAGCACTTTTCATCCCTGTAATACCGGATTTTTTTCTTTTTTGAACCACAATATATATGGAACAAACAAGACCAATCAGAAGAATTATCGTTAAAATAACCGGAACCAATGTGATTACCTCCCCCTTTTATACAAATCCTTTCAGGAAACCTTTTACCTGTGTTATAAATTCCATTTCTTGCTCTATATGAGAATAGTGAGCCGAATTTATAAATTCTACATGCCTACTATTTTTTATACCAGTATTAAAAAGTTCGGCTTGCCCAACCGATATCCCATCATACTTACCACTCATAATAAGTGTTGGACACTTTATTTCATTTAACCTGTCACAAATATTATAACTAGCCATTTCTTTATTTTTAACGGGATTCCAAATTAATTGATTGGTTTCAAAATCCTTGCCATTTAATGCTTCGGATAAATATTTGGGATACTCGGCTCTACAATAAAACAAGCTATTGTACTTATTAATAGCTTCTTCCATTTCATCGGATGAAACTTTTACCCCATCGTTATATTTCTTAAGGACTCTTTTTAATTCCTTTGGAAAATATTCTTCTTCAAAATTTAGTCTAGCTTCAGACATTTCTTCCAATCTGCAATACCACTATGTAAAATTAAGCTTCGAGTATTTTCTGGATATTGTAAAGCAATATTTACTCCTAAAATAGTTCCCCAAGAATGACCAAGAATGTGAAACCGGCTTAAGTTCAGCTCGGTCACCACATTATTGAATTGTTTTATAAAATCCTTAATATCCAAAGATGTGAACTGTTCTGACCTAGTTGACTTGCCACTACCTATTTGGTCATAAGCAATGACTGGTCTTGTTTCAGCTACGTTTAAAAGAGGAGTTAGAGTTTTACATGAAAGTCCAGGACCACCAGCCAACAGTATAATGGGTGTTAATTCAGAGTTAGGGTGACGAGGGGTATGAACTTCATAGTAAGTCTTACAATTTTCACTCCCTATAAACCCCTGTGTCCTTTCAATTGAGTTTAAAGATTCATTTTTCAAAACGAATGACCCTCCATTTATATATACTAGACTAACAGTAAGTTAAAAGGAATCTCTCTAATATTTTTACATTGCTATAGATTTTGCTTATATATTTTGTCAGCTCTAGCTACACTAATGAACATTACACTTAATGCAACAACAAATAACACCCAGTAGTTATTACTGTTTGCAGCTAATACTATTGCAATTACTCCTAATATTTTTGATATGGAGAAACCGATCATTGATTTTAAATCTCTTAATACTGGCCAATTCATTTTTCTTTTCCCCATCTATTACTTTATTTCAATAATTACTATTTGCTTTTTTATTTTCTATAGCATCACCATGAAGTACAGAAAATCTAATCAACTAGTGATAATTTACTAGGATTTCTTAAATAACCAAAAAGCATTTTTATCTGGTTTTCTGTATTTCTCCCAGTTGAAAGTTTAGGGAGATTGTTCTCAGAAAAAAATTGTACATCTTTCGTTTCTATCCCAGTATCTGCTTGCCCTCCAATTAGGTCGCATTGAATAAATATTTTGTAATAATGATAAGGTTGAGGTGGATGAGAATGTTTATTCATATCCAGCAGTGCAACTAATTTTTTGGCGACGACATCATAACCTGACTCCTCTTCCACCTCTTTAATAATATTTTCAGAAGGTGATAATCCAATATCACAAAAGCCTCCCGGTAACGACCATTTATCATCAATCTTTTCCCGTACCATTAAAATTTTATCGTCATTAAAAACAGCCCCACGTACATCTACTTTAGGGGTTTGATACCCTGTTTCATTTGTGAACAACTCCTCTATTTTTTCCATTTCCAAATCAGTATATTGCTCAATTATCTCAGCACTAATCTTTCGCAGTTCTTCATATCTTTCAATATCGTACATATCGTTTGAAAACGATAGCCCTGATTGGGATATTGATTGGATTTTCTTTGCCCATTCTAACCATTTATAACTCATTATGAACACCTTTTCCTAAAAATTTTTAATCAATAGCCTAATAGACTTAATTTCTTTATGATTTGGTTAACATGGAACTGGGATAAGCGGTTTATTTCAACACTTTACTGGCTAAATCAGATAAACTATTGTTATTTAATTCACGTATAATTAAAGGTATTTCCTCCAAATCATCAACTTTAAAATCCGCCACAGTATCAGACCCTAGATCATCTCTTTTCCAAATACCTTTCATGCCTGCATTTTGAGCAGCTTTTACATCTTTCTCTGGATTGTCGCCAATAAAAATAGCTTCAGCGGATGAAACATTAAGTTTATCCAGGGCTTTATTGAAAATTTGAGGATCAGGCTTTTTCATGCCTTCCCATTCGGATATAAGAATTGTTTCAAAGTAGTTTTCAATACCCAATGCCCTTATATTATCCATTTGAAATTGCCCTTTGCCATTTGTAATCATGCCAAGAACAAGGTTGCTGCTTCTCAATTTTCCTAACATATTAATGAGATTAGGGAAAGGGATACAGCAGTTTTTAAATTGGCTGATATAATCTTGAAGCAACTCTTCCCACGTTATTCCTGTAATATTAAAATCATCAACTAACTGTTGATATACGGCATCTTTCCAAACGTATCCTTGATTATCAAGCTCTATGAATCTTGCTATGTATTTGTCTTTTGGTACATGGCTTAGCCATTTATCTAATCGTTCGTATTGCTTATCAACAAATGTTTTTACTGATTCATCACGATTCAGCAGAGTCCCATCTAAATCAAATAGGGCAGCCTTAATCATTTTCCCCACTCTCCCACACATTCTCAAACTGCTTGTTTTATTATTTAGCCTTCTAATATTTCGTTTTGAGGATAACCTAAAAATTCTCTTATCTCATCTAAGCATTTTTCATCTGCCCAATGTACGTAATGATGACTGTCTATTTTGAATAGTTTTAGATTACTAGTTGGGTTAATTTTGTTAACTTCATTATCTGTCATACGTGCTCTTTCTTCATCAATATCTTTAAAGGATGCGTATATTAAAAGACAGGGGTGGCTAATTTTCTGGAGTATTTTGGGCAAATTTAGACGATAATAACCGAACATAAGACGTAGACCTTCACCAGTAAAAGGCACTTCTTCCATCAAGGCTTTGTTTATATAGTCAGATTCTTCTAGTTTAAACCTTTCACAAAATTCCCTTAGTTGTTTTTCATTTGTATTTGCATTTGATGAATTATTATCATCATCCGAAATAAAAAACTTCTTAATCCGTTTAATTAGTTTGTCTCCAAGTAGTCTTTCCATTAAACTGATAACTGGTATTACATAGCCAAAAAGGCCAAACTCACTAGTCGGAAATCTGGGTAATTTTAGGTGCCCTTGATCTAACAATACTATTCTGTTTACATACTCTGGGTAAACAGAAGCAAAACACATTGCAATGCCGCCTCCCATTGAATGTCCGATAAGAGTAACATCCTCTAACTTGTTTTGATCAGAGTACTGTTTTACCCAGGAAGCGATTTCAGGCATTGATACTCTGCCTTTTAATCCATCACTCTTACCTAATCCTGGTAGATCCAACAAATGGCATTCATAACTTCCTGCCAATGATTCTGCTATATTCAAACCCTCATTTCCCGAAAATCCTAATGCAGGAAGAAAAATTAAAGGTTTCCCTTGGCCAATTATCACAGAATGATATTTTCCCATTAATAAAAACCACCTTCTTTATTACTGTCACAATTTCTAGATATAGTTTAACACAAATTTTCAGAATACCTTGTAAACTTAGTATCTATTATTTTGGGAACTGATCGGTTTCGCTGTTTTCTAAAAGATTATTGCTTATACCAAGCATTGAGTCTTAGACGCGGTTGATATAAAATGCGACGTCGATACGATTAGAATTATTTAGTGAGAATCTCTAACCACGCAACTGGAATATACTCGCTTTCCGCGGGCTCACCACGAGCCTCCTCATTCGCAAAAAACGCCCACTGTGGGGTCTCTTAGCCTCGCTGTCCCACAGGAGTCTCGCATATTCCAGCTGCTAGTTTAGTGGTTTAAAATCTTGTTTTTATCAAGTTCTAAAGAGCAAACCCTAGCGGAGGAAATACACAAAGACCCCTGCGGAAAGAGCAACAGCTGAAGATCCCGCAGGAAGCGGCTTTTGCTTCAGAGGAAGCTGAAGCGTTGCCCTAAGGTGCGCGAAGTGTATTTCCGAAGCGGTATCATAGCACTCAGCCATTTTTCCATGTTAATTCGCAGTTTATATCAACTGCGAAGATTAAAAGCAGTAAAACTACGAAAAGAGCCTAAATTATACATAAACAAAAGTCCTGTCACCACCAACATAATAAATGCCCCGACAATCACAACAACTTGAATCGAAATTAATTGCGCTGCAACACCCATTACTGAAGTCATTACGATAATTAATATTGCCTCGGCAAGCCCATAAACACTGCCAATTCTGCCCATGACTTCGACTGGAATATTATTTTGATAAAATGTATAGAAGCCTGTATTGGCGAATGCCAGTGAAAAGGACAGGATAAAGAATCCTACTGCCGCTACAAGAAACCCACCGGAGAACGCATAGATAATATAGCCAATGGAAACAAACAAGGATCCTGCCCCAATTAACAACGCAACTGAAATTTTCTTTACAGAAACGGCATTTATTATTGCTCCCACAACAATTCCTGCTCCGGCAATGCTCACAAGAAACCCGTATTTTCCATCCGTTAAACCCAGAACCTCTTTCGCAAATGCTGCCTCGAGTGAATCTATCGCCGTAGCCATCACCATCATGCTGCTAAACAGAAAGTAAATAATCATGACCGAGACATTCCGACGACTGAAGTGCAACACTGCATGCCAGTCTTTTTTTAGTACTGTCATAGAAAACTTTTCCTGATGGATGATTCTATTTTCTTCAAGGTTAGGCATGAGCAATGTGATAAGACCTGACAAAAACAGCGCAATTGCATTGATAAAAATGGCGAAGTGGGGAGTTCCAATGATAAACAACAGACCGGCTATCGCTGGACCAATAAGGAAACCTCCTGAATCAATCAGGCTGCGCAACGAATTGAACCGTTTTCGTTGTTCAATTGGAATCAATTTTGTTATGTATGTCATTGATGTTGGCTCAAATATGGAACTAGCCATATTGATAAAAAACACACAAAAATAAATGAGCCAAATCGTTGAAAAAGCAGGTAATATGGCGATAACCACAGCACGAAAGATATCCAAAAATATCATTAGGTTTCTTTTGTTAAGACGATCTATTAAACTGCCAGACCAACTATTTGTGCAAATTGTTGCCACTGGTTTCAGAATATATAATGCAGCCACAGCTAATGGGGATCCTGTCATATCTAGTACTATTAAATTTAATGCGATTAAGAAAATCCATTCTCCTATATTAGATACACCTATACCGAATAATAGGATTGCGGTATATTTCCATTTCTCCAGTTTCATCAATCCTCACTCCTTTCCCAAAGAACAAAAGCACAAGCGCCTGTTCAGCGCCGTATGGACTGCGCCCGCGCATCGCGGGTGGGTCGACGTTGCCGCGCAAAGCGGCGGTCTTAGTCGATCTCCCTTTTCCCTGAGATAAAGGATACACGAAGAGCGTAAGCGATTCGATGTTGACTTATCGTAGACACGGGGAGGGAAGTCCACTAGGCGCTAGGCGCTGGAGCTGGACGTCGCTTATTCGGGAGTCCAGTTATCCACTGCACTTAAATTTTATAGTTTCCTAAATAGTAAAAAAACTCGCCCTCAAGAAATTAATCTTGAGGACGAGTTAACGCGCATCGCGGTGCCACCCCAGTTTATCAATATGTCACCATATCAAACTTATCAGGTACGGTATGAACTTACGTATACCCTAGCCCTATAACAGGAGCACCTGTCACACTATCCCCATCTGGTTCCAATGTGATACTCAGAGTCTTGCTTCAACATGGTCATTCCTGCTCCTTTTCAGCGACTGGAGCTCTCTTTAAAGAATGAAACATATCTACTCTTCTCGTCAACGCGTTTTTCCGATTTAGTTAAAAGATAGATTATCAGAGTCGAAGTATATTGTAAAGCTATTTTTTAAATAATTGGGTTAACTTCACAATTCATAATTGCTTCAGCATATGAATCCGTTGACTATCTCGTTTAAATGGAGTATATCCGTTAGTTTTATATAGATTAATAGCGCTTGGCCATTCCCTGTTAGTTTCAATAACTATTTTTGAATAACCCATTTTTTCAGCCTGTCTTTCCAGATGGAACAGCATTTTTTGGGCGACGCCTTGTCGGCGGTATTCCTTTTTTACGGACATTCGTTCAATTCTTGCTGTCGACTCGCTTTCCTTTGTTATGGCCCCAGTGCAAATAATACAATCCTCAATTTCTCCTACATAAAAGGCATTGCCATTCTTGTTAAAGTGTCTATATATGTTGTTCAGATCAGGATTCATTGTGTGATCTATAAAACCAAAGTGTTCCTTGAATCCTTCTAGAATTATGTCTTTGGCTGCACCCTGTTGTTGTTCGGTAACTTTTGTGAAATTTACTTCGGTAGTTGTTTTCATAATGCATCACCCTTAATTTTTAGTTGCATTCTGAATAGTCATGGTCAATTATGGTCACCACGCCTGTTTGTTAAAATAAGTTTTCCGACATCGCGTCTGGTCAGTCAATTAAGCTTCCCTCACCATCGTTATAAAGCCTGTGGTATCAGTGTCAAATTCTGTTCGTTTTACAAATCCCAGTTTTTCATAAAGATGAATAGCTCGTTCGTTAAATGTTGCTACTGTTAATCGATGATGTGAATCATTATAGTTTTCATGAATGTATGAAAATGTGAATGAGCAAAACTCAAAGCCATTCCCTTGTCCAGTGCGACTGGGCTTCATCCCAAACCCTACATCCATCATATCTTCATTGTATGCACCAAATTTCCTGCCAGGAGGTACTTGAGCTGATTCACCTATACAAAAATAACCAAATAATTCGTTATCCTGATCAACTATTGCGTGGTATGATCCTCCCAGGAATTCCTGCAAAGTGTCATTAGTCAACTCATTGTTATAAAGATCATACGGTTCAGCATATCTCCAATTGAGTGCTTCGACGGCCCGTTCTTCGTTCATATTTTTTATAAATAATTGCATCTTTGTAACCTCTTTCCTTCTGCTCTAATCAAAAAATTCCATGTGTGGTTTTTCCTGTCTATAATAATTGATTCTATCCTGCAAACTTCCTGTATGAAACTCGAACTTGTGCCCATCTGGGTCGGTAAAATAAATAGACTTCTTGTCCCGCTCGTCTCTTGGACGGCCCGATAAAATAGTTACATTAAGCCGCTCCAGCTTTGCATACATTTCATCGAATTCATTTTCCTCAATCGAAAATGCCATATGTGTATAGGATTCATGTATTTCGTTTCGCGGGATGTCTGCTTCAACATTCAAAGCCAGCCATAATCCATCCAGATCAAAGTAGGCTGTATTTTCCCCTTTCACTAAAAGTTTAGCGTTCAAAACCTCTTCGTAAAATCCTATCGACCGATTCAGATCTGAAACGGAAAACAGCAGATGATTTATTTTCATTAGGGTCCAACTCCAATAACGAGATATAACATATATTCCATGTTATGTTATTAGCAGAATAATTGAAAGGAGAGTTATATGAAAAAAATCAATTATTTCGCTAATCATGGTAACAACCCTAATACTTAGCGGATGTTCTTTTCTCCAGGAAGCAAATGATTCGTTGAACTATGCAACAGAAACAACCGAGTATATAAATGAGCTTAGCACTTTTGCAGAAGAAGCACCTAATCTTGAAGGTCCAGAACTTAAGTCCAGATTAGAATCTTTAAAGGATTCGATTAAGGACTTTATGAAGTTAGAAGCTCCATCAATTGCCGAAGATATTCATAAAGAATTAGAAAACAAGAGTCAAGTGCTGCTTGATGCCACAAACAAGATTTTACAGGACGGGGAAGTAACAATCGAACAGCTGAAGCAATCCGAAATTTATAAGATCATCGATAATATCACAAAGCTTAAAAATCAAATTGAGGATTTGGGATTATAACGGGCTTCAGCATTCTGGTTTTTATTAGAAGACTGATGTTTTCGTGGTTCGCAATTTCCTACATTAAGTGTGTTTCTTTATAGTACTATCGAAATCCAACCACAAAAAGTGGCATCAATTTTAAAAATAATTGATGCCACTTTTTTGCTTTTGGTAACGATTATTATAGTAGAATATTGCTTGTTTTTTTAGCAATATGTAATAAGACGTGTTCCTCTGCTGTTGATAAAGTACTATTAGAGGTGAAAAACATGTATACAGAACTGCTGCAAAACAAAAATATTCGGTACTATCTAATTGGTGGTGGGATATCTCGTTTGGGTGATGTATTATCTGGGATGGCGTTTCTTTTTCTCGCGTATGAGATTACAGAATCAACCATTTATACTACGGCAATGGCAATCGCAGAGACAGCACCATATCTTTTATTTGGCTTAATTGGAGGAGTGATTGCTGATTGGCTGCCGAAGAAAAAACTATTAATTATGCTTGACCTATTACGTATTCCACTTATCTTTTCGATATTTCTATTACATCATTTCAATTTGTTGGATTATTATTATTTACTCATTGTTAGCTTTGCCATTCAAACGATCGGCTGCTTTTTCAATCCGACACACCGGGCTATTTTGCCAATTATCACTGAGCCTGAGGAACGCTCGCTAACGAACAGTTTAAACGATACCCTGAGCCGTGGTGTTACGGTTCTAAGTCCAGTCATTTCAGTTTGGCTGTTAACATATGGTACTATTTATTTTTTCATTATCGATGCGCTAACCTATTTAATCAGTGTCATTTGCCTGCTTCAAGTACATTTCACGGAAACGAAACAAGAAGTGAACAAGTCTGTCAAAGGTGTCTTCCTTGCTATAGCGGAATTCTTTACGTGGGCTAAAAGAAACATCACGATTAGACAACTATTTACTATTACTTTTCTAATCGTATTCTTTAACACTTGGGTATGGGAAGTTGGGCTGTTGCTTGCACTATCAGAAATGAGTGGTAAAAGTGAGGAATTGTACGCTATTCTTCAAGGGGTATTTGGCGGGGCAGTTATTTTAACAAACATTACAATTCCATATTTCATTAAAAAAATGACGATGAAAATCTATCTGACAGGGGCTTTCGTCTGGGGAGCTGGCATCACATACTACGGTGTATTTTATCAGATTGAACATTTCTTTATCGGTGCAATCCTCGTTGGCATCGGGCTACCAATTTCCAGTCTTGCCAGAGTATATCTGATTCAGTCACTTGTCCCTGAAAATAAACTTGGACGTGCATTCAGTTCTAATGCATTCCTGCTTTACCTGGCAAATACTTTCTCACTCCTGTTTTATGGGATGCTTGTATCCTTTGTTCCGATTCAATGGCTAATGATTGGAAGTGGCATAATAATTTTAATAGTAAGCATTGCATTACTATTTATTATTACGATAAAACATACGAAACTCAGTTGGCGTTCTCCCATAAACTTTCTTAAATAGATTATTATAGGAAGAGATATTTTTGAATCCGACTTTGAAAGCAATTGTCAGAATAGATTCTCCCGTTTGAATAAGAAGTTGCTGACTCTTTATCAGACGGTAAAGCTGGAGCCACGAATATGGCGATAAGCCTGTTTGTTTTTTAAACATATGTGCAAACTGATATTTATTTATCCCAGACTGCTCAGCCATTTCAGCAAGTGTCCAGTTCTCATCATAGCCCTCCTTTAAAGCATTGGTTACATTCTCTAGTTCACCAGACACTACCGGTAAATCATTAGAGTGTGAACCAGGACTATTTTGCAACATAAGTATGGCAAGCTGGGTAAGACTATTTTCAATAAATAATTCATTGGACGAAACAGTTATGTATTCACGAATAAAGGATATCCAGTTCACGATTTGCGGGTTTATAGAAGGTAATAATGCGAATTCCGGGTCAGTTAGTTTAAAACCTAGCTGTTCCGCTACTTCCCGTAATAAGGATTGCTCAACCTCCACCAGAAACTTCTCTTCGGTGACATGAAGCTGTTTATGCTGCTGGCCTGGATTTAAAATTAAAGAATTACCAGCATCAATTGATATATCTCGCTGACCTGTTTGATAAAGTCCTTTTCCATATGGTGAAAAAATCAGCTTATAGCATTCGTCACTTCTCCAATTACGCTCCCCCAAACTATCATGACGCATGAGAAGCAAGCCTTTATCGTGTTCTAATATCATCTCGCAAACCCCCTTACCTACAATAAATATGATTATTGGAACCATATTCATTTTAATTCTTCTAAATTACAGAATAACATACTGATTAGCTCTCATTAAAAAAAGCCGCCTCAATGGAAGGCAGCCCATGTTAATTTCAACGACTATAACTCTTATTTTTCCGCTTGTTCATAAATTTTCTAACCATTGGATAAATAATTGGCCCGTATTTTATCAATCTTCTTATAAGCTTTCCCATTTTCAATTCCTCCATTAAGTAATCATTCACAGGTAGTATTCCTTTTAATAGAAGAAATCAAACAAGTTTGTTGGTTAACTTAATATACTAAACGGAAAAAATAGCCACGCATCGTCAACATAGACTACCATTATCCCGCCGATTACGAATCCAAGGACTAGAAATGCAACATAGTGAAGTCCACTTTTTACCCAGTTAAATGAATACGCCAAAGCCAAAACGATGAATACGAACGTCAATCCGACTGTTAGCTGACCGATTGAAAAGCCGCCCAAAAAACTGAAAATATAAGTGCATAAGGCAGAAACCCAATACATTTTAGGCTTGCCTTTAATAGCCAAAACGACTGATATCAATGTGATCAGTACAAACCCGTAGAAGATTAACGTAAACATTGTACTCGCTCCTTATTTATTTTTGCCGAACAAAAGGAACACATCTCCAGCCTATGTTACAGATTGTGCCAATGGTTCCGATATGACATCAATGATTTCCGTATCTTTATATACAAATCGATAACTATAAGTATTCCGCTCATCAAGCATTTTCGGTAAAAAATATTTTATGTTTTCGATCACACCAAAATTTTCATCATGCAGTACCCATGAAAGTTTTTTCCAATCCAATATACCTTCATCAGTGCTCTTCGGTGTAGTATATGTATATGATTCTGGTACCTCTGCAATGAACACATACATACCACCAAGGTCCTTGCCATCTGCTTCCCAACATACATTTCCTTTGTACATAATATTTTTGGGTTCACTTATACCTGTTTCTTCGTCTATCTCGCGCAGGATGCAATCAAGGGCAGTTTCATTATCTTCTACCTTTCCACCTACGCCATTCCACATCCCCATCCAAGCAGGAGACTCTCTGTTCAGCAATAGAATCTCATCTCTTCTTTTTATGAAGCAAATCGTATAGTTAAGCATTCCTTTGTCTCCTTCTCATACCTATTCTTCTTCATACTCAATTAATGCCACAACATTCCCAAATCCAGCTGTTATTTGTATGTTTAAGACCTTAGTTTGCTTTTCATTTATAAACTGATTCACTTTATCTTCTAATCTTCCTGAAGTCATTGCATCTAAAATTTTAACTCTCATTTGATAATCTCCTTGATATTGATTTTGTTTAGCTTGTCATCTTCTCTATTTCATCCTACTAGTTACCCACATTTAAAATGTCCATATAAGGGGTTATGAAATTTCGGTAAACATCAAGTAAATCGTTTGGGAGATGGTTTAATTGAAAAAACTGAACATCTACAGATTCTGTTCTATCTATTTTAATATCGCCTCGAACTTCATCCGTTGTATAGACTGCAGTTACGGAGTAAAATTCATCGCCATTAGCAACCTTTAAATAGTATTCTTCACCTGAAAAAATACCTAGTAACTTTAGATTGCCAATAGTCAAATTGGTCTCTTCTTTGACCTCTCTTCGCGCAGTATCTTCCATACTTTCTCCCAATTCCATAAGGCCACCTGGCAATCCCCAGCCGCCATCTGATCTATGCTGCAATAATAATTCATTTTTGTCATTTAAAATTAATACGACTGCCCCTGGCAATATTAGTGGTCTGTGCCCAACTAATTCTCTTAACTCTTTAACATAATCCATTATTTAAGTTTTCACCCTTTTAATTTTCACAAATTCAATAAACCAGTAAAGTGCAATCCACGGTAAAATATACCAGGTAACCCATTCAAAAATCGGAAGTATACCTATTAGATTGAAGCTCTCAGTAAATATTAGAAAACTTGGCTTATTGCCATGCCTTAATAAGCCTTAGTTGCACTTATGCAGTAAGAAAGTATTTATACTTTTTTATCTGCTAAAAATAAAGAACAAAATTCCTAAGACAATTGTGCCTCGTATATAAAACGGCATTGTAAAATTCTCCTATTTCATCAAGCTAATCTCTAATCGGATCATATCGGTGCATCTAATCCCATCCTCGATAATTTCTTCCTCATAATTTTTTGTAAAAAAATCCTTTTCAATTCCAGTAATTCTGAATCCGCACTTCTGATAAAGGGCCAACTGATTTATACTCGAGTTGCCAGTTCCAACTTCAATATGGGTAAACCCTTGAAACCGTGCGTTTGCTATAGCATGTGTTACTAGTTGTTTGCCGACACCTTTCCCTTGTTCACCCTCTTCAACCGCTATATTTTTAATTTCAATTATGTTCGAATTGATTGGCAGAAGTATATATACTCCTATCAATCTATTATCAATTTTTGCTACATAACACTGCCCCTGCTCTAGGTACTCCTGGATAAGATCTTCAGATGGATCCGCTAAAAGAAGTAAATTCATTGGTGCCGCTTCACTTGATTTTAATTTTTGAATTTCCATTATGATCACCTATTCCTTATCCTTTATATTATTTCGATTTCCGACATTGATTTCCCTCTAATTATGCTAAAATTAAACCTAACCAAAATAGGGGGAAACTGAGTATGGAACAAGAAATGATCTATTTTATTAGTAAAGCACTACCAAAATTGAAAATCCATGGTTATAGGCGCAATACACATGGATGGGATAACGATATAATTATTGTAAACGAAAATACTGTTTTTCGTTTTCCCAAGAATGACAAAGTTGCTGACAGAGTCATGTCCGAAGCCTTGCTTTTGAAGAAATTAAATAGGCATAAGCCCTTCGTGACAATTCCAGATTACACACTGTTATATGATGAAAATAATAAACTAAGATGTGTTTATTATGAATACATTGAGGGGCAGCCACTAGAGCAACAACAAATTAATGATAGAAACGCAATGCTGCTTGGTGATTTTTTAACCAAGTTGCACAGAATGAATCATCCGAAGTTAAGCACTCTCCATACATACGATTACTGGAACGACTTATTTACATCTGTAAGGGAGAATGTTTATCCAGAGTTAAGCGAATTCCAACAGCAAACAATCACTTGCGTATTTACCAGATTTTTAGATACACTTCCTACCCTTTCATATCCAACAACTGTAATTCATGGTGACCTTTCAACTTCGAACATCATCTGGAATGAGGGTGAAGTTACAGGAATTATCGATTTTACCGATGCACAAATTGGCGATCCAGCTTTTGACTTTGCGGGTTTCTATTGGGAATTTGGGCCTGAATTCACGAAAAAAGTATTGTCTTATTACGAGGGTATTGAATCAAAAGAGTCTATCTTTGAAAGAGTAGAAAGTTTCTATGGATTGCAACCTGTTTTTCATGAACTTTTACATTCGATTCATAATGACGAAATCGTCGAATGGGACAGTGCATTATGGAGATTTTTAAACTTGAGTAATTTATGTGGGGCCTGATAGAAGGTCCCCCGCATGGTTTAAAATTTCACCTATATACCTTTCGTATTCATTAAAACAATTCGCCAACCGTCCGGGTCTTCAATCGTTACTCTTCTTTCCTTCCAATAATCATTTTCAGGTAGGACACCAGGATAACCCATACTATGTAATCGATTCGCTACATGATCAATCTTACTTTTTTCCGGAATATAGAAGACTAGCAGATTATCTTCTGTTGGTGCAGGACAAGGACTCCCATCAGCATGTTTAGTGAATTCAAGATGATAACCTGCATTTGGCAACCCTAATATAACACCTGTATATCCGTCTGGATTCGCAAAGTCGGTTAACCGTTCTAAACCAAGACCTTGCTCATAAAAATCGATTACTTCATCAAATTTGTCTGTTGGCCGTGCAATTCTAATTTGCGCTGCTGAAAAATCATTGAACTCCATCCTATCGCTCCTTTATTTGTCCCAACTCTATTCTGTTTCCATCTGGGTCCAGGAATACTGCAATAATTCCCCATTCAAATTCAAGACGTTTATTTAAGAAAGCAACTCCATGCTTTTCCAATATTGAAACTTCTTCGTCCACGTCATTCACGTCAAGCCGCAGTACAACCGGATTTTGCTGCCTGCTTTTTTCATTTTCAGAACTGAATCCGCCTCTTTCGACCATAAGATATCCATCAGAAACATTAAATGATACTAAGTCCGCTTTTTCAAAATTCACATTTAGTTGAAGTACATTTTTATAAAAGTTGATACACGCTTCGTATTGTTCGACAAATAATATCGTACCAAATTCCTTGAAATTCATTTTATCCCTCTTTCACGAATTGGCTGAGATAGGGCCATCCGTATGCTGTTTCTTTGAGCTTTTCTCCATCAATTTCTAATTCTGCATGTCCCAGTTTTTTGCCACCCAAGGCTTCATAAAAATATTTTGCACCATTGTCCTCCAAAACCCATACTAACATGGTGGTCATACCCGCTTGCACCAGTTCTTCTGCAACTGGCTGGAGAAGTAACCTGCCAATACCTTTGCCCTGGTATTCCTCAAATATATAGATTGCATAGAGTTCTCCGTCATACCCTTCGTATTTCCCTTCCCTCTCCTTACCACCTGTTGAAAACCCAACAATTTCGCCATCGTTGTTTTCCGCTACAAACACACTGTTACTAGTCATGTTTCGTTTCCATAACTTGGTGCGATGATCATAATCCAATTTTTCCAAGTAAGTATCAGGGACGATATTTCTGTATGTAGAACGCCAGCTATCAACATGTACCTTTGCTATATGTGGTGCGTCCTGTTGGGTTGCTTTTCTTATTTTCATAGAATTATAGCCTCCTGTTAAAAAATGGTTTATAGTTAGTGCATTTTCTCCAAGATCTTATAATCCTTTGTTTTGATAACTTTAACATCATTGTCCTTAGCATAACGAATTAGATCCTGATAAATAGTCTCAGGGTGAAAGTTGATTACTCTGATATTCAAACCTTTTATCACTTTTATAACTGCACATTTTTTTGCCCAGCTAACTCGCTTTAGTTTTAGTTCAGTAATCCGTGCAGGAGCTACCTCTTTTTTATAAATAGGTACAGCGAAGATATACGTTTTATATGTTATTTTTTCGTCATCAATAGTTAATTGAGAACTCATAAAAATCAATAAAAATATTATTAGAAAACTAGGCTTATCTCCAAGCCTTTATATAGATAAGCCTTAGTTGCACTTATGCAGTAAGAAAGTATTTATACTTTCTTAACTGCCAAGTAACAAGAACAAATAATAAATATTGAATGCGGTAAAAGCAAGAGCCATCAAAAACAGAATAGTTCCTGATATATATTGTGTTTTAGCTTTATAAGTCATGCTACTCCTTATCCAGGTCATTCTTCGGATAAAATTTTTCTTCCTGTTTTTCTTTCAGAGCTTTACCAACTTCTGAACTATCAATACCGTGCCTGACCGCTACAGTAATGACAAGATAAGCTATGTAAAGTGTTAGTGCATAAAATATTATTGACATAATTATTCCCATAATTATTCCTCCTTGTAAATCTTATCATAACACAAAGATTTCACAATTCAGGATTTTTAAAAAAGGAGAACTAAGCCACCTTCTTTTCTGATGTTAACTGCTAATAAAGACTGCCGGATTTCTTATTTTTAAATAATGATTTGGTATTTGTTTCCTGGACCATTTCAATTTCAATTCCCTTATTAAATTTCCGGGCACTTGCAATTGTAACCATATAAGCAACACCTAATGAAATAACAAGCATCAGTGTACCACCAGCTATCCCTGCTATTAATGGACTTGAGGCCTTCCAGGATAATAATGTCACAACAACACTAGCAATCGCACCAATAAATCCGTCTGTATCCTGAATTATATCCTGTAAAAATCCAATTGCATCTACTGGGACAATCAATAAAACGTATGGGATTAACGCCAGGAACAGATAGATATACGAGGCAATAAACAAAATAAATGCTGTACCAAATCTAAGTCTGTTCTGTGGATTGGCTGGATTGTATTTTGCTCCAATTGTTCCAAGCCATAATCCAATTGCACTAATTCCGACAGTTATGACAGCTTTCATGGCAATTCCAATGGCGAATTGTAAAATGGTCCACCCTAGAAAAGCTCCAACTGCAACTTCAAGTACTGTTAGCAGTGCGAAAGGTATCAGCCAGCTGATCCAAAGTTTTCCAAATGCAATATTTTTCCCTGACAATGGAAGCACACGCAAAACCCACAGTGATGAAGCCTCCCGTGCAATAGATGAGGCAGCGAGTTGGCCATTAAAAATTGCAAAAGTAAAGAGGAAGGCAGCCTGAGCAATTGGCCATGAAATTTCGTTTGGCCCTCGTAAATCACATAAACTTGCACCACCCGTCATAAATCCGGCAATTCCAAATATGAAAAAGAATATAAGCGGTAAAAATACTAGCCATTCACGCATATCACGTTTAATTGCGAACCATTCTTTTTTTCCAACTGCGATTACCGGATGATGCAATTTGGGTCCTGATTTTTTAATTGCTGACTTCTTCTTCTTTTTACCTCCACCTTCACTTAATCGAATCCAACCAGTTCGGAAACCTTTTTCGACTAATGATGAAGTTAATAGAACACTTAATAGAGCAAGCAACAGTATCAGTGCAAATGGTAATAAGAAATCCATTGAACCACTTGCAACATTTATGACAGCAGCACTGGCCCATCTGACCGGTACCCAATCTGGGAATAATGGTAATCCAGATAATAGCACCTCAACTAGCGGCCGTTCATTTGCCAAATTCGGAATCATAAACATTAAATAGACAAATATCCCCGACAACACACTCATTGCCGTCATGAATTCATTAGCCTTGCTTGCTGGAACAACCTGGATCAGAACCAAATTAAATAAGTAGGCAAGTGAGAGCCCAATAATGTTTAATGAAATCAATACTAGAATCATAACTGGATAATACAGCAGGTTCGCCTCAATTAAGATACCGTAAATAACCATTGGCACAACAAAAAAGACGAAAACCAATAGTGGTATCCCAATAAAACTTTGCAGATATTTCACCCAAAAAATATGTCGTGTTGGGATGGGTAATGTAAAAAGAAATCCCAAATCCGTAGCTGAGTACAGATGTTTAAATACTTGTGGCAAGCCGAGCAAGATTATAATTCCAATAATTATTAAGAATCCATATGATAAAATTCCATTTAATACTGGCTCCGAGATGGACTCTCCTACCGCCCAAACCCCTTTGGATAAAAAATATAATAGCACTGTGAGTATGCCAAGAGTGAAAAAGTAACTTATGTAATTTTTCTTAGGCTGTGTGCGGAACATGTTGACGAGAATTTTCCGTTGATTATTTAAAAGAACTTTAATCATTTTGGATCACCTTGATCGGTAATTTCACTGATCAATGCTTGATGATCCTCGCCGCCGGTTAATTCAAGAAAGATATCCTCAAGGCTTTGATCTAAATTACCGCCACTGCTTCTTAGTTCATCCATCGTGCCGAGTGCAATAATTTTGCCATCCAAAATAATTCCCACACGATCACACATTTGCTCAGCAATTTCAAGGATATGAGTTGACACAAAAGCCGTCATACCATTGTCACAGAGTTCGCGAAGCAGGTTTTTCAGGCTGCGTGCACTCTTAGGATCCAGGCCCACTGTCGGTTCATCAAGAAACAGTACTTCTGGCTCATGAACTAGTGCCCCGCAAATGGCAATCTTTTGTTTCATCCCATGTGAGTAACTTTCGATTAGATCATTCGCTTGCTCCGTTAAACTGAAAATTTGCAGCAGCTCTTTTGCTTTTGATTGAAATTTTTCCTGTGGAACCTGGAAGACAGACGCAATAAACTCAAGATAATCCCAGCCGGTCAATTTCGGATACAAGTTCGGCTGGTCCGGTACATAGGCAATTTTCTTCTTTGCCTCAATTGGATTTTTCCAAATATCAACGTCATTTATATGGGCGGAACCACTTGTTGGCTCCAAAAGTCCAGTAAGCATCTTTATTGTTGTCGTTTTTCCGGCACCGTTTGGACCTAGAAATCCAAACAACTCGCCTTTTTTTACGTCCACATTCAAATTATGTACAGCATCCTGACCTCTGTATGATTTAGCCAGATTAGTTAGTTTGATTGATGCATCTTCCATTATTCTCCTCCTCGTTAATTCCTTGATAAAACAAACAAAATCGCAAGTATAAAAATAACAACGGAAATAACCATTACAGCCACGAATCCAATTAAGTTGAATTTCCATGTGTAGCCATTAAAATCAGATGTGTTATTCGAATTATCAACTTTGGATGTATGTATGAGCATTGTTATATTGATAGCAAGCAATAAAAAAATGATAAGAAAAACAAAGAACCCTATGCTTATGGGGTACTGACTATTAATGTCGTGCATGAAATAGGCCTGAATCATGATCATGCAGCCCACAACAAGGTTGATTACATGTGCAGTTTTATTCTGCTTTTTCCACTCACTGCCCATAATCTCTTTTTCATACCTATTAACCTGCTCAATAATCGGCACCCAAGACTTCGTTAAATCCTTTTTAAAGATATTAGAAACAGACTGAACGATCAAGAAAGCCCCGAGCGTAAACAGTATGTAGGACATATTCAACCCAGTGTAATTTATAATAGCTACATAAACTGTCATACTGATCAATAACGTTATATTTAAAAAGAAAAATTGCTTCTTCCTCATATCTTTTATAGCCTCAGCCGTCATGAAATCCCTCCCTATGTAGATTATAACATTAGAAAACCTGACATAATGTGCGGATTCTTATTTTGGCTGCAGGAATTCCGATATGGTGGACTTTATCGATTAGCTGTCGATGTTTATCTATTTGGTGGCAATATTTTAATCATTCTTGGTCGAAGTTTATCTATTTGATGTCGATGTTTATCTATTTTGACTTAAAAGGTTAATATGTACCTTCTACCACTCGTATTTCCAATCTGTTTAAATTGTTCTTTCACCAGTAGTCTATGAGCGATTTGAATACCATCAACTTGCAAAAAATCTCGTGCCTGTCGATTATTTATTGTGTTACCTATCAGCAAACTGTAGTGCCGTAACGCTTCAAAGTGAGCATTCTTGGACGTAGCTCCACAATGATGGCAAATCCATATAGCTTTTTTGCGATTCATTGGACGGGAACCACAGACAGGACAAAAAACGCCACGCAGAATATCCGCATTCACAACCTGATATTTTTTTAAGATATCTACCTTATTTGTTGTGTGTGCGGTAATTAGGAATGTGGAAAGAAAATGAAGTTGCTGCTCGCTCGAACTTACATTCTTGTGTGTGGAAGCATAACCGTCTATTTTTGTCAGCAGGCTTTCTTTATGAATGACTGTTTCAGAAATTGCTGTATTGTTAGTGATATTTTTGATGATTGTCGTGGGGTTGCTGTATGCGATTAGTTTCTCAATTGGAGTAACTGGGAAATCATGTTCTCTCACCCAGCGTAAAAGCCTGAAATGTTGAAGGTTTATTTGCTCAATGTGATTACCGAGGTTCTCCTCTTCACCTTTTTTTGTGATCCGAATAGCTTGCCCAAATTCGTCATACACGACTGTTCCGGCTATATTTTTAACCTCTACAATTAGGATAAATTGGGGTGAAAGGATCAATGTATCAATTTGGAAAAATCCATTTTCATCATGGATACGTAGATTGTGAAGAATTATATATGGATATTCTGGAAGAAAACCTAACGTAAACTCAAGTGACTTTTCGCCATTATAACCAGCACGAAGATTTTTTGCATGTTTGTTTACTTCCTTACTCTTAAAGTGGCGTTCTGCCAAACGCCAGCTGAGTGCTTCGGTTTGTAGCATTAATGCGGGGACTTCGAGGGGCTTACCAATCAATGGAGCACTTCCTTTATTATTTAGTTTTTATATTTATTCGCTATTTTGCCGGGGATTCCTGCCTGATTTGGGTTTATAGATGTGACGAAATTGTGAACTTTATCGATTTGTTGTCGATGTTTATCTATTTCACCTCTTACTTTATCGGTTGCATGTCGATGTTTATCGATACGATGTCGAACATTATCGATTCCGCAAAAATGCCATAAGAATAGCCCGCCACTACTGGGCAGAAGTTCCATTACTAGTAATGAAATTGAGCCTCAACTGTTGCACCAATAACTATCTGCCCCGGCTCGATTGGTGTGGAAGCTTCCATTGTGGCATAAGCTTTATAGGTGATTGGTGCTTCGCTTATTTTTTCAGTAATTTTAATTGGATAAGGCGCTATACCAATTTGCATTGTGTTAGCTAGTGTTTGTGCTTTTGCGTATGCATCCTTTAACGCGGAACTAAGCGCTTGCTTGTAATATACATCCTTATTTTCAACTGTAAACTGTATATTTGATACTCTGTTAATACCATTTTGCACAGCAACATCAATGACATTTCCAGCCTGGTCAATGTCTTTGATTTTTACTGTTATTGCATTTGTCACTTCATACCCTCTGAAGACTTGAGTGCCATCAACATAATCATATTTCGGATTAATAGTGTAAGCAGTTGTCTGGATATTTTCCCTCGCTATCCCTAGCTGTAATAATGCCTGAATAACTTGATTCATGATGTTGGCATTCTCCTGTTGTACCTGACTTAACGACATACCCTCAGTAACTACATCCAATTGAACCTCAACGATATTAGGCTCGACAGACAAATTTGATACCCCATTAACAGTCATCACTCGATAATACATATACATTCCGCCCTTCAGAAGTAATCTCTTTAAATAATATGCTGATTATTCGATTTCCATGTACCAAAGGATAGAAAAATAAAGCTTTAGTTGCACTTATGCAGCAAGAAAGCTTTCTTATCTCCATAAAAAATAACACCTTAATCGGCCTGATTTAAGGTGTTATTTGACTTGAAAATTCTACATGTCATGATGAGGATTATGCTTTTGCCGTGAATGATTTTTTTGTTTTACTTTATGCGATCCTTCTAACGGTTCTCCGTATGGTTGCTTTGGACTCTTGGGCAAACTTGGCTGCTCCTGCTGTTTTGGACCTTTTGGTTTTCCACCCATTTTCAATTCCTCCTTTACATGTACAAGCATAGTTTTTGAAGAGGAATTGCAATTTATACAATTTAGTCTTTTTACAACAGGCTAATTTACATTTTAGGAAGCAAGATCCTTCCCATGCCTCCGTTCGTGGAATTTTAATACCTTCACATATGGCAAGAAGAAACTGATGACCACGCCTGAGATAAGTGCATTAATCAGTGTTCCAATTCCAATCGCACCATTAAAAAAGAATGCTAATATAACAAGACCACCGCTTATAAATGCCCGTGAATACGTAACTTTCCATCCGGTCAGATTTGAGACAATCAACATAGAACGGTCCATTGGGTTCGGAGCAATATCAGATTGCAGGTAGAACGCCACACCCAGCCCAATTAAAATAATACCAAGTCCTAAAGCAATTGACTGTCCAAACCATGTACCTGGAACAATAAAGTCTCCCAGTATAAATAACCAAGTGTCAATGCCAATACCAGTGACAAGTGATGTCAATATGGCAAAATACTCTGGTCTTTTTTTCTCAGCAACTGCATTACAAAGAACCATTGATAATCCGACTACAATTTCCCAGCTTCCAATTGTTAATCCAAATGTCCTGTGCAGTCCGACAAGAAGTGCATCAAACGGTGATGCTCCTAGTGCTGATTGGATTGTAAGTGCTATTCCAAGTGTTAATATAAAAATACCAATAAGATAAAAATGAATTCCAGCACGGATTAGCCGCATGATAATCACTCCTTTTAAAATTTTGGAAGCACATCCTCGAGTGAAACTTCCACTACCTCGGAATGAAAGTGTAACATATTCTATCGCCTTTTTTTACTAGTTCAGTTAGCTTGCTATACATGTTCTCTCTTCCTGAGCAGCTCCATTCGACCAAACTGATTCAATCAGATGGAGCGCAATATGTTCAGGAAATATATTGAGGTGTCGACTCTTCTAGTTACACCGCTTCTAATTTATTTCAGGACGAAAAGCTGAAACATTAGAAAACTTAGCTTATCGCCAACCCTTGTAAGAATGCATTTATACTACTTAACTGCCAAAAAAGGAAGCCTACTTTAAATAGGCTTCCTTTACTAAATGCACAAATTCATTTTTGGTTCGTTTATTCTTTAACCCACTCATTAACAAGATCCTGGTTTTCTTCTACCCATTTTCTTGCACCTTCAATTGGTTCTTCTGCTTCATTTACATAAGTCATTAGCTGACCAACTGAATCATCATCCATTTGCCAGTTTTTCATCCATTTGCTTACTTCTGGATAGTCTTCAGCAAATCCTTGGCGTGTAGCATGGTGGATTTTTTCTACGCCTCCGAATGACTTTTTCGGATCTTCAAGAAATTTCAAATCATGTTTTGCAAATACTCTGTGCGGCTTCCAAAGTGGAACGACAATTGGCTCCTCTTCTTTAATTGCCTCGTTCATAGCCGATAACATTGCTGGTTCTGAACTTGGAAGCAGTTCATATTCCAGTTCATATTGTTTGATCATCTCTTCAGTAACTTCCATTGTACCTGCGCCTGGATCAAATCCAGTAATTTCACCATCGAATTTCTTTTTATGCTCATTCAAATCGGCAATACTATTAACATCTTCCATATAAGAAGGTACTACCAAACCAACTTTTGCATCATCATACCAAGTTGCCTCAGAAAAGAAGACTTGATCCTTATATTCCTTCAGATAGTTCTTATCCTGTACAGGCAGCCATACTTCAAGGTTGATATCCAATTCGTCTTCCGATAATGCTTTCATAATTGTTCCCATATCAAGCAAATTTAAGTTAACCTTGTACCCTTTTTCTTCTAAAATAACTTTCCACATATTTGATACTGCGATATTCTCAGCCCAGTTTATCTGCGCCATTTCAATTGGTCTGTCTTTTGGAGATTTATTCCCTGAAGAATTTTCGGATTTATTTGAATCCTCACCACAAGCTGTTAATGCAGCAAGTAGTATTAAACTTAGAATTAGTACTGTAATTTTTTTGAACTTCATAGTTGACCCTCTCTTATAATGTATTTTCTATTTAACTCATGGATTTTTAGGTAAATAATCAAAAATTTCTTCGGAACGGATGCTGGCAACTAATCGTTCCAGCCACCGATAGTAAACCTTAGATTTTTCAAGCAATTCGTAGTTGGATCTTGCTTCCTCATGTAATTCAGGTGAAACCTGATCATCTTCAATAATTTCATCCAACTCGAATTCAGCCTGCTTGATCGCGTCCATGTTCATCTTTACTTCGCGATCCCACATCTGACAATAAAACGCCATAAAAGAATGAAAAAAATCTTTTTCTGCCACATACGTATGCTTTCTGGTACCACGCTGAAACTTCTTTTTAACCATTTCATTTTCCTGCAGTTTTCGGACACTTGTACTCATGCTTGGCTTACTCATACCAAGTTCCTCACGCATTTCGTCCAGATTCATTTGATCTTTGAAATACATCGTTGCATACAAATTACCGGCAGATGGTGTAACACCATACAGATCCATTGTTTCCGCAATTGCGCCAATCACTTGATCCTTTGCATGTTCTATTTTTTCCCTGGCGATTTCATCTTTGGAGTTCGTCATTGCTTCACCTCACTTTAAATTTATTAAATACGTTAAATAATTATTTTACAAACTTAATGTTAACGTTTTAAAAATATATGTCAAATGAAAATGATAAAAGAATTTACGACTTAGTCTGTACCGGTAGTTCTGAATAAAATCTATGGTTTTTTCTTTTTGACAAAAAAATATGGTCGTGTTACATTTATTTTGTTCGAAACGTTAAATTTTTTCTTAACAAACTTAACGAAGTATAAAAGGAGGGACTACGTTGACCATTAAACAACAATTTATTGATGGAAAATGGGTACATTCCAACTCAAATAAAGTTAGAAATATTATTAATCCATTTAATCAAGAAGTTATTGCACAAGTAACAGAAAGTGATGAAAGTGATGCAAAATCTGCTATTACTGCTGCAAGAAAAGCTTTTGATCAAGGTGTTTGGTCATCAACACCTGCAACTGAACGCGGACAAATCGTATACAAGATTGCCGATTTCATTGCACGAGACAGAGAGGAATTAGCAGAACTGGAGTCACTTGACACTGGTAAAACAATGGAAGAAAGCCGTGGAGATATGGATGATATCGCTGGCGTATTCCGCTATTATGCCGAGGCTGCTGATAAAGATGGTGGAGAAATTATTGACTCCCCTATTCCAAATTCAGTGAGTAAAGTAGTTCGAGAGCCTGTTGGTGTATGCGGACAAATTACACCGTGGAATTATCCACTATTACAGGCATCATGGAAACTCGCTCCAGCATTGGCAGCAGGCAATACACTGATCATGAAGCCTAGTGAAATTACACCACTTACTTCCATTAAAGTATTTGAATTAATAGAAGAAGCTGGCGTCCCAAGCGGAGTAGCAAACCTTGTACTTGGGGCTGGAAACACTGTAGGCGCAGAGCTATCTGTCAACACAGACGTTGATTTGATTTCTTTTACAGGTGGAATTGAAACCGGGAAAAAAATCATGCAGGCGGCAAGTGTTAACGTGAAAAAAATTGCGCTAGAGCTTGGCGGTAAAAACCCTAACGTTGTTTTTGCTGACGCTGATTTTGAAACAGCTGTCGACCAGGCTATGAATGCCGTATTTTTCCATGCAGGTCAAATTTGCTCAGCAGGCACACGATTGATTATCGAAGAAAGCATTCACGATGAATTTGTTAGTGCTTTAGTTGATCGCGTGAAGAACATTACACTAGGCAATGGTTTTGACGAAGCAACACAAATGGGACCACTCATTTCAGAAGAACATTTAAATAAAGTAATTAATTATGTAGAAAAAGGCAAAAAAGAAGGCGCAACTATTGCTATTGGCGGCGAACGCCCTGAAGATCCTAAGCTGCAGGATGGTTTCTTCTATCTTCCAACTGTTATAACTGACTGTACAACAGATATGAGTGTCGTACAGGATGAAGGATTCGGTCCTGTCATTACGGTGGAAAAATTCACGACAGAAGAAGAGGCTATTAACCTAGCAAACGATTCTATTTACGGGCTTGCTGGCGGTGTTTGGACGAAAGACATTGCTAAAGCTGAACGCGCTGTTGCTAAAATGCGCATGGGAACTGTTTGGATTAACGAATTTAATTTATACTTCCCACATGCACCATGGGGCGGGTTTAAACAGTCCGGAATTGGCCGTGAGCTAGGTAAACCAGGCCTTGATGAATACCAGGAAACAAAGCACATTTTCCACAACTTAAAACCTGAGTCTATGAACTGGTTCTAAGATTATACTACTAGGAGGAACACAATTATGAGTTTAAATATGAAAGTAGAACACATGCACAATTTCCACACATTCGAGATCCCAACAACTATTAAGCATGGTATTGGATCAATCAAGCACATTGGCGAAGAAGTTAAAAATCTTGGAGCATCAAAAGTGCTTCTTGTAACAGACCCAGGAATCTACAACGCTGGCGTTACCGCTCCAGTTGAAAAACATTTGAAAGAAGCTGGAGTTGAAGTAGTTGTTTTCAACAAGGTAGAACCAAACCCACCAGTACGTTTGATTGGTGAAGGAGCAAAGATTTTCAAAGAAGAAAATTGTGATGGTCTAGTAGCTGTTGGTGGCGGAAGCTCAATGGATACTGCTAAAGGAATTGGTGTTGAAGCTACTCACGAAGGCAGCGTATTGGATTACGAAGCTGCAGAGGGTAAAAAACCATTGGAAAACCGCATCCCACCATTAACAACTGTTCCAACAACAGCTGGAACTGGCTCCGAAGTAACACAATGGGCGGTTATTACTGACGAAGAACGTGAATTCAAATTTAACACAGGCGGACCATTAATCGCAGCATATCTAACTATTCTTGATCCGGAATTGCACGTATCCATGCCTCCGCATGTAACTGCAATGACTGGTATCGATGCTCTTGCACACGCAATCGAATGCTATACAATGCATTTCGCACAGCCTGTAACAGACGCAGTAGCACTAATGGCCATCGAGTATGTTGGAAAATACATCCGCCGCGCATATGCGGACGGTGGAGATATCGAAGCCCGCTATGGCATGTCACAAGCAGCAATGCTGGCAGGTCTTTCATATGGAAGTGAATCAGCTGGTGCAGCACACGCGATGTCCCAAACGCTTGGTGGAATCATCCCAGTAGCACACGGACAATGTGTCGCAACTATGATGGGACCAGTTATGGAATACAACTGGAAAGGTCATCCAGACAAATTCGCACGCATCGCACAAGCACTAGGCGTAGACACATTCCACATGACAACAGAAGAAGCTGCAAAAGCATCTGTTAAAGAAATGTACCGCTTAGCAGAGGACCTGGATATTCCTAACTTGGAAGAGCAAGGCGTATCACCAGACATGACAGAACGTCTATCTAAAGAAGCAATGAAAGATCCACAAACAGTCGGCAACCCACGCGATCTAACAGAAAAAGACTATCAATGGATCTACAAACGCTGCTTCGGACAAGTAGCGAAAACAGTGTAATATTGATATTGATGAGGAAGCAACTTGGCGTAATGCTAAGTTGCTTTTTTTGAGTTGCGCTGTTAGCTGTTAAGCAGTTTAGCGAGCGAAAAATTTGAAATACGGCATTTTGATTGTGAACTTAAGCCGAATTTGTGGCGATTTGAGCCGATCACGATCATTCTAACAATTTTTCAACGTTGATCTTGTATCGCATACCACTCCCTTTACCAACTTTTTCAAAGTCCTCCTTTTGCAATAGTTTTCTCGTAATACTGCCTGATTCAATCTGCAAAAACTCCCTGGCTTCTCGATTATTAATATACTCTCTTATCAATAAAGCATAATCAGCCAATTCCTGAAGATACGCATTCCTTGATACAGCGTCACAACTTATACACCGCCATTTCCCGGCTTTACATTTCATTGGTACCGTGCCGCATTCTGGACAAAACACACCTTTCACTAATTCCTCAGACGAAATATTATTTCTTTTCATCCCCTCGTACTCCTCAGGTTCGTGTTCCTCTAATAGACGAAATGACAACTCCATTAGTTGATCTTCATCAAAGCAGCTGGTCCGATGTGTATCAGATAATTTCTCAATTTTCTGAAGTACTTTTTCTTTATGCATGACAATTTCGGAAATAATCTGGTCGTTGATGATATTTTTGAGGAAGGTATCATCCTGACTGTATACTACAATTTTTTCAATGGGAATTGGTGGAAAGTCATGTTTGCGAAGCCATTCAAGAAATCTTCTATGCTGTAGATTAACCTGATCAAGAGGATTTGTAAAAACCTCTATCTCATCATTTTTATAACGGATCGCCTGACCCATGCCGTCAAAATGCATATTATCATATATATTTTTGACTTCAATAATGAGAAAAAACTTAAGAGAAAGAAGAAGAATATCTATTTGGAAATGGCCTTGCTTGTCGGGGATTCTGATATAATGAAAGATTAAAAATTCTTGTTCAGGGAGAAAGCTTAGTAGAAAGTCTAATGACTGTTCTCCTCTATATCCGGTTCGGAGGTTTTTTGCTTTTGCTCTAATTTTTTCCTTACTGGGGTGTAATAGCGGTGTTCTTTTAGCAAGAGCTTCTGCTTGTAGAATATGTTTGGGGACCTTAAAGGGTTTTACAAACAATTAGTCACTACCTTTCTTTATTAATTTCTATTACATGACTTAATATTCTACCTTTATTTTAAAAATCCTGTTTAAAATTTTAATAAATTGTGAACTTTTGAGCCGAATGTATGTGAACTTGAGCCAAATTTGTGTCCATTTGAGCCGAATCACAGTGAACTTAAGCCGAAACTGTGTCCATTTGAGCCAATCAGCGATGTCACTCCCAATAATCCGAGTCCGTCATCCGCAATTCTTCCACTATATCCTCGAGATCACTTGGAGTGATTACAAAAATCGGGTATTCTTCTACGCTCTGACTAGCTTCTTCATGAAAAAACCGATTGCTGCCTGGATATTCATCATCTAACAGGATAAGGCATGCATCGCTTTTGTCCACCAGCCATTTGTTCTTCGCTTTGAATTGATATGCACCTTTATAGTCTCCTTTATAGAGAGGCTGATAGAAGTCGGCGGTCATTGTTAGCTCTTGATAAACTTGCTGGATCGCCTCAGGCCAGCGAGTTTCTTGATTCTCAAAGGGGGGGATGATTGCGAGTTTAATATCATACCGTTCTTTCAAATCGAGTACGACTTCACCAGCCCATAATTCCACTCCCATCTGACCAGAAATAATAACCCACTCCAGCCCTTCTTCAATAAAACCAATTAACCGCTTTTCGATTGCTGCTTTAACATAGGAAACACGCTGATCATCCGGCTTAAATATATTCAGCTCCATCGGTTTATATCCTGTAACTGCTAGTACCTTCATTGGTGTCTGTCACTCCCGGCTCATTAAACTTACCTATTTATAATAACATTTTCATGAGAAATTTTTCACAGCTTATAAAAGCGACATGTATTTTCATAAATCTTGCTATAAACATACGCAGCCGAAACCTTCTTCAGCTCAGCAATCTTTTCCAAACTCTTATGGATCATTCCAGGATGTGTCATGCTCCCTTTAAAAATTCCTTCAAATGGCCATGGACCATCTGTTTCCACCATCATACGGGATAACGGATAGGCTCTAACTAAATCCTGAATTTCCTTTTCATATAATACATCAGGTGTCACCGATATAGAGTAACTATTTTTCGCCATACGCTCTATCGTCTGCGAATCCCCCTTAAACCAATGAAAATGCGCTTCAGGTACAGAATACTTTTCAAGCAGGTCGCACGCAATCGGTGCATCTTCATATATAGCGTGGAGAATTATCGGTTTACCTAGCGCTGCAGCCTTTTGGACAAACGTTTCCAGTAGTTCAACATAGCCGTCCGATGATACTCCTTTGTTATCCTGCCGCAAGTAATAGGGCAACCCAACCTCTCCAATAGCTATCATTTCATGCTGATTTTGCTCAATAAACGTTAGTAGCTCAGCAGCCTCATAATCAGTAGGCAGTGCTTGTTCGGGATGAAAACCAAATGCCGGCTTAATACGACTGTCTTCATGAGCCAGTCGCAGGGCTTCCTTGGACGACTTCAAATGGTTCGACACGCAAATTAGTGCCTCCACCTGAGCCAACTCAAGTTCACTCAAAATTTCCAGCTGCTCCTTCTGACGATACATATCCAAGTGAATATGCGAATCAATTATTCTATCAGACATCTTCACTCAACTCCCGATAGATTGCTTTTTTCCAATCTAAAAATTCCTCTGTCAACAGAATACTTTCTTGGCGTGGTCTCTCAAATGGAATCGTAAACTCTCTTTTGACAGTTGCTGGTTTTTGAGACAGGACGATAACCCGATCGGAAAGAAACATTGCTTCATCAATATTATGTGTGACAAATAGGATTGACCGCTTATTTTCCTGCCAGATGGACATGAGCCATTTCTGCATTTCCAAGCGGGTAAATTCATCCAGTGCGGAAAAGGGCTCATCCAGACAGATAAGTGGCTGTGGACTCAGCAAACTTCGTACGAACGCAACACGTTGTTTCATTCCGCCTGACAATTCATGTGGATACGCATTTTCATATCCTTGCAAACCAGCACGTTCAATTAATTCCAGCGCCCTTTTTTCATCATGCTTACCGACGATTTCGCCACCAAGCAAGACATTTTTCAGAACCGTACGCCAAGGCATGAGTGATGGAGACTGCGGGGTATAGCTAATTGATCCCTTCAGACCATTTATCTGTTTATCCTCCAGAAAAATTTGTCCTGAATCAGGCAAACGAATCCCGCCAATCAGGTGAAATAATGTACTTTTTCCGCTTCCTGATGGTCCTAAAATGGAAACAAATTCTCCGTCATTAACAGTGAAATTAACTCCCTGTAAAATGTTATGATTTCCGTATGATTTTGTTATATCTTTCACAGCTAGGTTGCCCATATCAATTTCCTTCTCCTTTTGGCTTCCATCTGATCAAGCTTTTTTCGACCAAAATAATGATTGCAAAAAATAATAAACTAAGAACCATCACAAGAAAAATAGATACGAAAACACGATCAGTCCGGAATGAAGACGATGCTAATGTCATATACACGCCGATCCCTTTGTTCGCACCGAGCCACTCCGATATAACGGCTCCCATGACACTATATGTTGCAGATATTTTCAGCCCGGCAAATACGTATGGCAATGCATTTGGCCATTCCAGTTTCCAAAAAATCTGCTTCTTATTTGCACCGGCCATTTGCATATAATGCTTCAGGTCGTGGTCCGTTTGCCTGAATCCATCCAAGGCTGACACTGCAATTGGAAAAAAACAGACCAGCGTAATCACAATAATCTTAGGCAGCATGCCAAAACCAAACCATATAACGAGCAATGGTGCCAGAACAATTATTGGTATATTTTGCGAAATAATAATTAATGGATACAACGCTTCTCGAAGCTGTGGTACAAGATGCAGACTAATCGCAATCAGAATACCTACACTGCTGCCAATTAAAAATCCAATGATCGTTAATTGAACGGTTGAGAAGATATGATGCTGATAGGATGCCCAACCTTCAACACCTGTTTGGAAAATTTGCGAGGGAGCTGGCAGCAGCCATCCAGGTATCTCGAATAACTTACTGGAGGCCTCCCAAATAATGAATAAAAGGAGGATAACCGCAGCAGGTTTCCATCCTTTTTTCATGAACTTTTTCATCAACGATACTTCTCCGTCAATTTATCCATAGATGCACCACTCGGATTATAGAGGACTTTCACTTGAGATATAATGCTAGAACTTCCAAGCTCAACCATTCGTTCATTCATTTTTTCAATAACGGTGAATAACTCAGCTAGATCTCCTTCCATTGTTGTTTCCAGAGGATGGACCTCATATTTCACTCCAGCTTTTTCGATCACTTCTATTGCAGCATCCACATATGGAATGACATCTTCTCCATTTTTTGTCTTTGGGATAATTTGAATACTTACTAATGAATTGTTCATATTTCCACTCCTATTCTGGCAAAAATTCGTTGGTAAATGCATCTTCAGCTTTCAATTCTTCTTCAAGAAGTCCGTTATCATACATCCAACTGGAATAATTCTCCCAAACTTCTTGCTTCTGAACTCCCCACTGTGCTGCGTCATCCTGATATTTCGGTGATAACCATTCCTGACTTTTCTTAACAAGTTCCGGGTCAAGATCTGGAACAGCCCCGCTGAGGATTTCTGCTGCTTCACTTGGATTATCTATTGCAAAGTTATACCCTTTTGAAACCGCGGCTAAAAATTTCTCAACTTTTTCCGGATTGTCAGCAATCATTTTTTCGTTCGTTGTGAGTACAGGCGTATAGTAATCAAGCTTTTTGGAGTAATCGGTTAAATAAATCATATTTAGTTCCTCACCGCGCATTTCTGCTTCGACACCAGTCCAACCATAGTAAATCCAGGCAAAATCAATATCCCGCTTCACCGCTGTGAAGAAATCTGTATTGCCCATATTGACAATATCCACTTTCTCGACATCGCCATTTTCCTGCTTCATAAGTGATGAGAGAACCGCTTTTTCAACCGGTGCTCCCCACCCGCCGTATGTTTTTCCTTCAAAGTCTTTTGGTGAAGTAATTTTTTTGTCTTTTGGTGATGCGAACCCGGATGTATTATGCTGGATAACCGCTGCAATCGATACGATCGGAATATCCTGAATACGTGCCTCTGTAACAGCTTCCTGCGCACTGACACCGAAGTCGGCCTTGCCTGATGCTACAAGCTGATCTGCTCCAGCCTCACCTGGCATTATAATTTCTACATCTAACCCTTCATCAGCAAAATATCCTTTTTCCTGGGCAACATATAGCCCTGTGTGATTCGTATTGGGGGTCCAATCGAGCACTACTTTAGCTTGTTCTGTCTCCTGACTTTTATCGTCAGTTTCTCCTGCATCGTTATTACATGCTGTTAGTAAAACGGCTATTAATACTACGAACAACCATTTTTTCATTTTCCATCTCCCTTTCTCTTTTTTGTTCACTTCTGGAAGTATGATTGGCATTGGAAACGAAAGGAATTTTCCTTAAAAGCACAAAAAAATAACGCCAGGTTAGTCCCTGAGCGCATTCGAACAATATTACTATTGTTTTACTTTGTTCCCTACGCTGGTCTCAACCAAATCAGGTTCCAAGGGTCAGCATCTATCGGATGCAATCTCAACCAGCATACACTGGTCCCCCTACAACTTATTATTCAATTAATCTATCAAATTCACTATGCCACAGCTTCATGTATTTTTCAAGTTTTATCATTCTTCGACTGTGATGAAATATTAATATTAATTTTCTTTTTCTGTTTAGGCATTAGCTTATCCTCTTTTTTCAAAAGGTCACGTATCTCTTTGAGCAATTCAACTTTTTCATCAGGCTTCGATTCTTTTTCCGAATTTTTTTCACCTCTAACCTTTGCTATGATGCGAATAAAAATAAAGATGGATACCGCAATAACGATGAAGTCAAAAACCGACTGGATAAACTCGCCATACAATACATCTGCTTTTCTGACCGTATACTTTAAATTTGTGAAGTCAACACCACTTACTAAGATCCCTGCTAGTGGCATCATAATATTTTCAACAAGTGACGTTACTATTTTTCCAAAGGCTGTTCCGATAATAACAGCAACAGCCAAGTCCAGGACGTTTCCTTTTAATGCGAATGCTTTAAAATCTGACCACAAAAGTACTCACCCTTTTGGTTAGGCTTGTTCTAATTTTTATGTATGACAACGGATGTTTAGCACTTTTATCAGTTATAATTAATTACCTTCATAGTCATCTACTGGCCAATAATTTTATTCATACTAAATTTTTTAATAATTCCCAAGATTACATATTGAGTAAATTCAATTAATATGGTATGTTACCTATAATAAAGGAATTACTTTTTCTATATTGAAAGAAAAAGTAATTCCTTTATTATAACAGATGACAAACTACACGGAGAATTTACATGGAAAGTCTGTACAAGAAAATTAAGGAACATCAAGCGAGCTTTTCAAAAAGCTTTAAAAAAATAGCATCGTACATTTATAGTGATCCATCTATTTTCGCAATGAATTCAGCTCAGGAAGCAGGCAGAAAAATCGGTGTTAGCGAAACTACTATTATACGTTTTGCACGCACGCTTGGATATGATGGATATAAATCTTTACAGCAGACATACCAGCAGCGCATTTTTGAAAAGAGCAGTCTGTCTGATTTTCGAAACAGAAAGGTATCCAACCATTCAGAAAATAATACTGTTAAAAATCTAATGTTCAATGATATACGTACAATTCAGACAGTAATCGAGCAAATTTCGGAAACGGACTTAGACCAAACCGTTACGAAGCTGTTATCTGCTGAAAATATCTACATTGCAGGTGTGCGCTCATCTTACGCTTTAGCAAGCTGGTTTGCCTATGCCCTAAATCTTGTGGTCGGCAATGTACGGCATCATACTCCTGATGATGATATTTTGGTACAACTAAGTGAATTACATGAAAATAGTGTGTTTGTTGCTTTTTCATTTCATAGGTATGGAATTAACACGATAAGACTGGCTGAATTGGCCAAAAAACAAGGGGCGACAATTATTGCTTTTACAGATAATCCTTATTCGCCCATCACCGAGTATTCAGATATAACATTAGCGATTCAATTGGAGGAACTATCGACACTTGATTTGGTACCTGCCGTGTTTTCCCTGATGAACAGTATTATTGCAACAATAACTTTAAGAGCACCGGAGATGTTTCAGCAGCGTGCAGCACGATTTGATGGAATAGAAGCAAGTAAATTTTTTGCAAAATAGTTTAGAGGAGCATATCCATGAAACCAACTATTGAAAAGATAACCCCACAGCTTAAAACAATCTTCTCCCATTTACATGAACATCCAGAAATAAGCTGGAATGAGCATGACACTACATCATACATCAGACAGCTTTTTAAAAACTATGACTGTAAAATAACGACACTGGATGATTCACCAGGTCTTGTTATCGAAATTGGCCAAGGATCACCAGTAGTTGCTATGCGAGCTGATATTGATGCCTTATCGCAAGAGGTGAACGGTGAATTTCAGGCAAATCATTCGTGCGGACACGATGCACATATGACAATTGCCATCGGCTCACTGTTAACGCTTCTTGAGGATGGCTACCCTGATAAAGGAACATTCCGGTTTATTTTTCAGCCTTCAGAAGAAAAAGGGACAGGCGCATTATCCTTAGTTGATAAAGGGATTGTTGATGATGTTGATTATTTATATGGAATGCATTTACGACCAATAGAAGAATTAGGACATAATCAGTTTGCACCAGCTATCCGCCACGGAGCAGCTTGTTTTATTGATGGAGTCATTCAAGGTGAAGATGCACATGGTGCCAGACCACATTTAAATACAAATGCTATTCATGTTGGTGCCGAGCTTATCCAGCATCTGAAAAATATCGACATAAATCCGATGATTCCCCATTCCGTTAAGATGACAGCTTTTCAGGCTGGTGGTGATAGTAAAAACATTATTCCCGGCAATGCAACATTTTCAGTGGATCTACGTGCGCAAACCAATGCGGTTATGGATGAACTGATGATAAACGTTAAACGAATTACAGCAATGCTTGCCGATTACCATAACATTTCCATTGAGTTGAAAATAGGCGCAAATATTGCTGCATCAGTCATTAATCAGGAAGCTACTTCGATTATGGAAGATGCTATAAAAGATAGCGTTGGTGTCGATAAACTGCAACCGATGATTACAACAACTGGCGGCGATGATTTTCATTTTTATACAATTAAAAAACCACACTTAAAAGCAACGATGCTTGCAATAGGATGTGATTTACAACCAGGTCTCCACCATCCAAACATGACATTTAATCATGCAATAATTCCCGAAGCTGTTGAGATTTTAACCAATGCCTTAGTCAAAACTGCTGAAAGGAGCCATCAGGATGAACAGTAAGGTAGAAATCCACCGGCTGTCAAGTATGAAAGAACTACATAAGATGCAGGAAGTGGAAGAAGCAGTATGGCAAATGTCTCCGAACCCGGTGCATCAAACTTATACAGCATTAAATCATGGTGGTGTTATTCTAGGTGCATTTGATGGACAAGAAATGGTTGGCTTTTTATACAGCTTTGCAGGATTTGATGGCAGTCAAGCCTATTTATGTTCCCACATGCTTGGGATATTGCCTGGTTATCGTAAGGATGGTCTTGGTGAACGAATGAAATTAAAGCAGGCTGAAGTTGCACAGGAATTGGGCTACTCCATGATTACATGGACGTTTGATCCACTTGAAAGTTTGAATGCATATCTAAATTTGCATAAACTTGGAGCAACTGGAGCCTTTTACAAAAAAGATCACTATGGTTCCATGAATGATGAACTGAATGAAGGGTTACCTACAGACCGAATTCAAATCGAATGGGACATATATATGGCTACACCCGCCCCAAAAATTACATTTGATGAAAATAAACTGATGATTGATGTAACCGAGAATGGGGTACCGAAAGCTAACTTGGATATTTTTAACCCAATAAATGATGGCTGGTTTGTTGCCGTACCTGATAATTTCCAATCTATTAAGAAAAAGGATATTAATCTTGCAAAGGAATGGCGGCAAAAAACGAGAGAAGCATTCCAGTTATTATTTAATAACGGTTTTATAGCAAATAATTTTATACGCAATCATTCCAAAAAGCACAGTTACTATTACTTTACCAAAAAATAGCTATTAACAAACACTGGAGGCCACTAACATGACAATCCCTATCAAACAATTTAAACTTCGACGACTCAGAATGATGTTAAATAATCCTTTTACGACAAGTTTTGGAACAATACAGGAAAAAGAATTCTTTGTTACTGAAGCTATTGATGAAGAAGGAAATCGTGGTTTTGGTGAATCTGTTGCTTTTACAAGCCCGTGGTATAACGAAGAAACAGTTCAAACAACCCAGCATATGATTAAGGATTTTTTAATAAAACTAATACAAGAAAACAAAATCAGTCATCCAGATGATCTGTTGGAAGTTTTTAAACCGATCAGAGGGAATAACATGGCGAAGTCAGCACTAGAAGGTGCAATCTGGGACCTTTATGCCAAACGCCTAAATATACCTCTATATGAAGCGCTTGGTGGAACCAAGAAAGAAATTGACGTCGGAATCAGCATTGGTATCCAGCCAAGTGTAGAGAAACTGTTACAAACGATTAATTACTATGTGAAAGAAGGATATAAACGCATCAAAATCAAAATTAAGCCAGGTTGGGATTATGAAGTTCTTCGTGAAGTTAAGTCACATTTTCCAACTGTACCAATCATGGCGGATGCTAATTCAGCATATACACTGAAAGATATAGATCATCTGCAAAAGTTAGACGAACTGGATTTACTAATGATTGAACAGCCATTAGCACATGATGACATTGTTGACCATTCGAAGCTACAGGCAGCTATGCACACGCCAATTTGCTTGGATGAAAGTATTCATTCACTTGAAGACACACAAAAAGCAATTCAGCTACAAAGCTGTAAAATCATTAACATTAAAATTGGCAGAGTCGGTGGGCTTTCGGAAGCGAAACGTATTCATGATGTATGCAAACAGAACGGCATTGATGTCTGGTGTGGCGGGATGCTGGAGGCTGGAATTGGCCGAGCGCATAATATCGCACTAACTACCCTGCCACAATTTGTTTTACCAGGGGATACAGCCGCTTCCGCTCTTTATTGGAAAAAAGACATTATAAAGCCCGAAGTTGTGGTAGAAAATGGTGTCATTTCAGTCCCAGACCGGCCTGGTATCGGCTATGAAATTGATGAGCAAGCATTAGAAAATTTCACAGTCGAAGAAGAAGTATTCCATTTGTGATTTCCTGTTTGATAAATATAAATTTGGAGGGGTTTTTAGATGAAGAATTTGTTTGAGGGAGCATTTGGAAGGTATTTGCTACCAGCAATCATTATTCAATCTGTATTGATCGGGGGTGGGTTTGCAACAGGAAGAGAGATTGTTCAATATGGCGCTAAATTTGGAGCGCTAGGATGGCTTGGCGGTATCGGTATCTTATTTGGTTTTATAGTTATGGCTGTCCTGATGTTCGAATTTGCACGTAAATACAAGGCATTCGAATATCGCAAATTATTAAAAGAACTTATCGGACCATTCTGGTTTTTATTTGATATTGTATACTTGTTGCTTGCAATCTTAATCATTGCCATCATGGCTTCAGCAACCGGAGAAATTCTGAACAACACGCTTGGACTAAATTACTGGGTTGGTGTCATCCTGATAACAGTTATTGTGGGTGTGTTGAACTTTTATGGAAAAGGACTTATTGAACGCTTTAAAACATTCGGTACATTAGCATTAATGATTGGCTACCTGGTTTTTGCTGCTCTTGTTATTGGAACTACATGGGATGACGCCATGGCAGTATTGTCTTCTGGAGATACGAGTTATATGCCTGGAGAAGTATCAATATTTGCTGTGTTGTGGACCGGCATATTGTATGTTGGCTATAACTTGGCTGTATTTCCGGCAGCGTTATTTACCATTGAACGCCAGAAATCACGAAAGGAATCTGTAATTTCTGGTATTATAGCCGGCGTGCTTATGACCTTCCCGTGGTTCTTAACATACTTCAGTCTTATGGGATTCTATCCTTCAGAAGAGGTATTCGGAGCTTCCGTACCATGGCTTGTCATGCTGCAGGATTTCCCTACGATTGTTATTGTGATATTCGGTATTGTTGTCGGCTGGACATTAGTTGAAACATCTTCTGGAATGATTCATGCGTTTGTTGACCGTATGGAGGCACAAATGGAAGAACACGCTAACAAGTCGCTTACTTCCTCACAAAGAGGCTTAATCGCAGTTGGTACACTAATCTTAGCTATGATTCTATCACAGGTAGGAATCATCGACTTAATTTCAACAGGCTATACAGCAATGGCATATGCGATGATTGCAGTATTTGCCATCCCGCTGTTAACAATAGGTGTATACAAGATATTCTTTAAAAAAGATGAAGAAGTTGCTGTTGATGAAGCAAACAGCAGTAATGGATAGAAATTGAGGAGAACCCCGCATGGTTTTTGGACCGTGTGGGGTTTTTTTGACTAGGTCGGAGGGGGGCGGATATCATCTTAAAAGGCGTGGATATCAACTGGAGTGTGGTTTTATCAACTTGTTAAGACAGTTATCAACCGGAATGTGTCTTTATCAACTTGTTAGCATGGATATCGACCGAAATATGGTTTTATCAACCCGTTAAGACAGCTATCAACCGGAATGTGTCTTTATCAACTTGTTAGCATGGATATCAACCGAAATATGGTTTTATCAACCCGTTAAGACAGTTATCAACCGGAGTGTGGTTTTATCAACTTGTTAGCTTGGATATCGACCGAAGCACTGTTTTATCAACCCGCTGGGACAGTTATCAACTGGAATGTGGTTTTATCAACTTGTTAGCTTGGATATCGACCGGAAAAAAAGACCTCCCAGTCAAAAACTGGAGGGCCTCCTTGATCACGCTATTTTGTAAATTCTTCAGTCAAATTGGTTACGATTTGTTTTTTACGTGATACAACGCCTTTAAGCAATGCGCGGTTATTGTCATCCAACGTTACATTAAACGCTTTATTGACATTATCTTTCGCTTCACCTAATGCAAGCACTTCTGAGTCGTTGTTTAAAATATCTGTAACAACGAATAAGAATAAATCAAGGTTTTTATCCTTTATAATCTGGGCGATCTCTGTTTCCAAATCTGTTTGGAATTGATAGATCTTCTTCGTATCGATTGCGTTTACTTGAGCTATTTCAACCTTTGCATCACCCATGGAAAATTCCTTAGCATCCATCGTGATAAGGTCAAGTACTGACTTGTCACTCAAATCTGCACCAGCTTGAAGCATTTCAAAACCGTATGTTTCCAGATTTACACCCGCGATTTCGGCTAATTCATAAGCTGCTTCGACATCTACTTTTGTACATGTTGGTGATTTTAATAATAATGAATCAGAAATAATTGCTGAAAGTAATAACCCAGCGATATCTTTGGTCACAGCTACACCATTTTCTTTGTACATTTTACTCAAAATCGTTGCTGTACAGCCAACTGGCTCAGCACGGAAATATAACGGTTCTTTCGTTTCAAAATTTGAAATACGATGATGATCAATTACTTCAGTGATGCGCACATCCTTAATGTTTTCCACACTTTGCTGAAATTCATTATGATCAACTAAAATAACATTTTTTACATCCTCGTCTACTTTTTCAATAAACTGAGGTGCGTCAACTGAAAAATAATCGAGCGCAAATTGCGTTTCTTTGCTGACAGAACCAAGTCTTGCGGGTTCTGCATCAAACCCAAGCTTATTTTTCAAATCTGCATATGCTAATGCAGAGCAAATAGTATCAGTATCCGGATTTTTATGACCAAAAATTAGTGTCTTGTCCATGTTCATTTCTCCTTTAAAACTTTGTAATCTTTATTTCTCCACCTATTAGATTACCATAATTAATTAGATTATGGACACTAATTTGCAGTTTTCAATGTTTCGGTAACTTTCCAAATAGTATCATACCCATTATAGTTGTTCAACGCAATATCCAAGTCATGGAACATACGATGCAGGTTTCTCACATGTTCTGTTTCCTGTTCATTAATTGCTCTTTTGGCCAATCCCTTTATTCGCTCTATGTCAGCCCTCAGCGCATCATCCTTTACATTTGAAAGTTTCTCATCCAATGTACTTAGTATGTTATTAGCTTGATCCTTTTGCTCTTCCCAATCAAGTGAAGCTATACGTCCATATCCTGTTGTTTCATTATAAAAATCATGCATTTCAGCAACAAACTTTCCAATATCTGTGTGGTCTTTTCCAACCGTCTTCTGAACTTCCTCAACCTTTTCCATTGTTTCCTCAGATACAGGCTCTTCATTTCCATCTGCATTTTTTTCGCTGCTGAATATTGACTTAATATCTAAGTTAAATATATTAAAAAAGAATAAAAAAGACCCGATAATTGTAACTAAAATAACGCTTAAAATCGTCCAGCCGAACCAACCCATCTTTGAACCATGGTTTTCTTTAGCCAAAAAGACACTCCTCACTATTTTCATGCTATACTCGAGTTTATCAAAACGCCTATACATTTTCTTGCATTCTGTTTAATCCAACTTATTATACCACGCTATAATGGCATATTTTGTTTCAGAATCGTGAACTTCTTCTATACTAAATCCATCGACATTTACTACTTTCACATAATACCCAGAACCGCCTTTGAATTTGACAAGACAAAAACCTTCTTTTGGTGATGGAACAATTTCAGAAATAGCTTCATCTATATACTTTTCTTTAATTCTTTCCTTATCTAATTCTTCTATGGTCCAAGATACAGATGAACCGCCTTCTAACGTTTTCATGCTATGGAATACTTCGTTCTTTAAAGATGGTGTTTTTTCATTAATCATATGGAGTAATTTAATTATTTCAGAAAAACCTAAGAACAGCATACCACTTACAAAACCACCAACTGCCCATGTAAAGAAGATTGACCAATTCATAACACCATAATAATCAGCATTTCCCAAAATCAGACCCACTATTAAACCAATTGACATTTGCGCGATTCCAATAATAAATAATATTTTTGCTACAATGTTCTCATTCATATGTATTCTAACTCCTTTCTTCCTATTAATTCTTTTATGAACAATCATTTTCCTTTATTTTTTCAGTAATTATTCCTATAGTGTATGAAGATGATATGAAAGGATTTTTCTATGAAGAAGTTTATTGTAATAGGCGCAGGAATACTTGGTGCATCTACAGCATACCAGCTTTCCAAGTCTGGTGCTAAAGTTGTGATTATTGATGGCCAGGACACCGGTCAAGCTACAGATGCTGCTGCAGGCATTGTAGCCCCATGGCTTTCGAAACGTCGAAATCAGGCTTGGTATAAGCTTGCAAAAGGCGGAGCACGTATTTACCAGGACTTGATTCAAGAATTAGCTGAAGATGGAGAACCAAATACAGGCTATGCACGAGTGGGCGCAATCAATCTCCATACTGATGAAGAGAAACTAATTGCTATGAAGGAACATGCATATAAACGACGTGAAGACGCCCCGGAAATCGGTGAAATTACACAGCTTAACTCAAAACAAACAAAAGAAATGTTCCCACTGGTGTCTGATGAATATACAGCACTTCATGTCAGTGGAGCAGCTCGGGTAGATGGACGTGCATTACGAAATGCGCTCATAAGGGGAGCTAAAAAACATGGCGCAAAGGTAATTAACGGTGATGCACGTCTGCTAGTAGAAGGAACACAAATTACAGGTGTCTCCGTTAACGGTGAGAATTTTGAGGCTGATAAAGTAATAGCAGCAACTGGTGCATGGACGAGCCAACTGCTTCAACCTCTAGGTATGCACTTTGATATTAGGCCTCAGAGAGCACAAATCATACATTTAAAGCTCCCTGGAATTTCACCAGCTAGTTGGCCTGTTGTAAAACCTCCATTTAACCAATATATGCTTACATTTGGTGACCGGGTAATTGTTGGTTCGACCCATGAGAACAACGTTGGGTTTGATAACCGTGTGACCGCAGGGGGGATTCATCATATACTTTCGAACGCGATTAAAATAGCACCAGAGCTTGAAAATGCAAGTATACTTGAAACACGTGTCGGTTTTCGACCGATGACACCGGAATCTGTTCCAGTGATTGGCAATCTGCCTGGATACAATGGTTTATTGCTGGCAAATGGGCTCGGTTCATCAGGTCTTACGATAGGGCCTTATGTAGGAAAGCAACTGGCAGATATTGCTTTAGAAAAAGAGTTGGAAATCGATTTAGCCAACTATGATATGACGCGGTTAATTCTCTAAGCACTAAGTGTTGGCCGGTGAGAACGCTTCGTCCTGTGGCGTCACCGGCACTAGATGTCCTGTACGTCGGAGCTAGACGCGGCTGATTCGGAAGTCGAGTAATCCACAGCACTTAAATTTTATAGTTTCCTATGCAATTAATAAAGGCTGTCCCTCAACTTTGGGGACAGCCTCTTGTAATTTCTATTTAACTATTAGTACTGGACAATCAGCGCGTTTAGCAACTTTGTGACTGACACTTCCTAGAATCAGAGTTTGCAAGTTATTAAGACCCCTGCTTCCAATAACAACACAGTCAAATTCGTTTTCATTTGCATGCTCTACGATTGTCGGTCCTGCTTCACCATGTAAAATATTTGTCTCGTATTCTACACCTGATGATTCTAATAAGTTCTTTACAGCTTTTATCTTTTCCTTGCGCTTTTTATCAACTTCGAATTTATTAGCATGATGCAAAACATCAGATTTTGATGTTTGTCCATCAACAGCATAAACAATTTCAATTTTGCCATCGAATTTTTCGGCAAGTTCAATAGCATACTTTGCAGATCGTGCTGAGTGTTCTGAACCATCAGTCGCCAACATTATTTTTTTAAACACAAGCCTCACCTCTTTAATCTCATCTTAACATTTTGGAACCTTAATGTCCTGATGCTTTTGAAAGTCCACCCATGCGATTTTTCAAATGCTGACTATCCTCATTCAATCCACTGTAGTAGACTTCTATATCATTCTGTTCAAATTTCATTTCTATTTTGTCAAGAGCACCGATAGCTGAATCATCCCATAGATGTGCATGTGTTAAGTCAATTTCAACTTCCTTAACTGTATCTGTAAAATTAAACTTCTTTGGAAAGTCAGTTACCGACGCAAAGAATAATTGCCCATGGACGTGATAAATTTTCTTCTCGCCATTTAGTGTAAGTTCCTTTGTTACTTTTGTTTTGGATATTTTTGCTGCAAAGAATATTGCACTCAGTAATACACCTGCAAGAACACCCTTTGAAAGATCATGTGTGACGACAACAATGACAACAGTGGTTACCATAACGGCAGCATCTGATTTAGGAAGCTTATGCAGAGTCCGTATCGATGACCAGTCAAATGTTCCAATCGCCACCATAAACATAACTCCAACTAATGCTGCCATTGGGATTTGAACAACCACTCCACCTAGCACAATAATTAAAAACATAAGAAATACACCTGCAACCAGAGAAGACAGACGACCATTTCCACCTGATTTTACATTGATAACAGACTGCCCAATCATCGCACAGCCAGCCATACCACCAAAGAAGCCAGTCACAACATTAGCAAACCCTTGCCCGCGTGTTTCTTTATTTTTATTGCTTTCTGTATCAGTCATATCATCAACAATATTAGCTGTAAGCAGTGATTCCAATAACCCTACAATTGCTAACGCAGCTGAGTACGGGAGAATAATCATGAATGTTTCCCACGTCAACGGAATAGATGGGATTAAAAACACTGGCAATTGCTGTGTTAATGCACCCATGTCTCCAACTGTACGCACACCGATATCACCATAAATTACGAATGCTGTAATAGCGATAATTGCCACTAGTGTTGATGGTACTGCTTTTGTAAATCGTGGTAAAAGATAAATAATTACAAGCGTTAACCCTACAAGGGCATACATGATCCAAGACTCATCTACAAAATGCTGCAGCTGAGCTGTGAAAATTAATATTGCCAGTGCATTTACAAATCCAACCATCACCGAACGTGGTACGAATTTCATAACACTGGATAATTTGAATACACCTACTAATACCTGAATAACTCCTGTTAGAATCGTAGCAGCTAGTAAGTATTGTAACCCATAGTCAGCAACTAGATTAACCATTAGAAGTGCCATTGCACCTGTAGCTGCTGAGATCATTCCAGGCCTGCCGCCGACAAATGCAATTACAACAGCAATACAAAAAGATGCATAAAGACCCACCATTGGGTCTACCCCTGCAATAATTGAAAAGGCAATTGCTTCTGGAATTAGCGCCATTGCGACAACCATTCCAGCCAAAACATCGCCTTTAACATTGCCAAACCATTTTTGCTTTATCTGTTCTATTCTCAATTTTTTACCTCTTTCTATAGTATAGTGTTGCTAAGCTCTCTATAAAGCTTAATCCGATTTCAACCTACGAATCATACCATAGAAACAGTAAATGGCAAAACGCCAAGAAAGCGTAAACATTGAAATATTGCTCTGATTTCCGCTTAGTTTCACTATTTTACTAGGGAATATATCTTTCACTATTTTCATAAGAACCAATTTTTGACTAAAGCATGACTTTTGACTCACAACTATTTACAGCAGGATTTGGTTTTGCTAATCTAACACTAAGTATAATTAGGGGGTAAACTGCTGTGAGTAGTAAGATTGTTGTTATAATTATTGTTGCTTTAACACTAATCATATTAATTTTTGGCTGGTTCTTTCTGAAAGATGTTATTGTTAAATTTGATATAGACCAAGATACATCCCAACAGGAAATTCATTTAGATACATTTTCAACCGAAAAAATATTTAAGCCCAAAAGTGAATTAAAATTCACTTCCGGGCTTTTTTAGCAGTTAAGGCTTGGCGAATGCCAAGTTTTCTAATTTTATCCACTAATTATAAGTAGTCAGGATACAATGAGAATCGAAATCATGATTAGGGACTTGAGAGTTGTTTAGCCACTTGCTCTTGAAGAAGTAAGGTGCTTTTCGTGGTGCTTTGCTTGGATTTGATTGATAAGTTTCTCAAAGCGCAGAAATGTGAATTGAAAAATTGGGCTCTGTATAAATGTGAATATAAATGTAAATATAAATACAGGTCCGCCCAATATTAACCCTAAAACCAGCACTGAGCTCTCCGTTATAATGCGAACCCTTCCAATAGGCGCGCCTAATTTATCTGAAATAGATAACATAAATCCATCACGTGGCCCTGATCCAACCCTGGCAGCATTATACAAACCGCCTCCGAATCCCATTACCACAATCCCTATCCCCATTAAAATAGCATCTGTCCAAGAATGACTTGCTTCAGGTAAAAAATCAAGCCATAAAAAGAGATCCACAAACATGCCAACGAGAAATGCATTTAGAAATGTACCTAATTTTATATAACTTTTATCCAAAATCCAGGACACTATAATTAACGTAATACCACATACAATATTCCATGTACCAATCGTAAAACCAAATATTTCAAAGAGGCCAACATTTAATACATCCCACGGGTGAATACCTAAGTGTTGTACATTGATTGTTACAGAAATCCCAAAGCTAAAAAAAATAAGCCCCACGACGAAAAAGGACCATCGAATAGCAGCCAGTGCAATCACCCTTCTTTCTTTGATGTCTTATCCATACTTTCTTGTATATTCAAGAATTATACAAGATTGTCACCAAAAAAACTACCCTCATCGGATCAGATGATAGCGTCCTTATCTTGTCTTCTGGTCTTTTTCACCATTATCTTCAATTATACCTAACACCACATCAGCAACTTCTGGCAGACGTAACAGTTTATCACTTAGGCTAAATTTAATGTCGTCGGCTTCAGCTAGTGAAAATCCTTTTTTGAGTTCCACAGTGCCCTCGACATGATATGTGCGCCCTTCCTGTATAGTTCTTATCTTATAGATATCCACAACAGCTTCGTCGTCTAGTAATACATCAGTAAGTTTATTTTCTACATCGGCAGGAGCTGATACGCCAATTAAGCCTACCATGTTGTCATATCCTACACGAAACGCAACAAACAGCATTAATATTCCAATAAGCATTGTAAAGATTCCATCAGCTGTAAGTAATCCAAAAACCTGTGATAGTAAAACACCAATCATGGCAAACACTGCACCAGAAGTTGCAACTAGGTCCTCATAAAACACTAAACGTGTAGCAGGAGATGCCTTTCCAGCACTTTTAAATGCAGAAGTTATTAACCAGCCAGATTGTTCTCCTTTAGATTCCTTAATAATTTCCTTCATAGCTTTAATTAAAATAGCACCATCAATTACAAGAGATGCTATTAGAACTCCTATATTTAACCACAAGTTTCCTGACCCTTTCGGATGTTGGAAAAGATGCCATCCTTCTTTTAGTGTTTCGTACGCCAATACCGAAACAACAATGACGGCAACCATACAAAATATATTGATTACCCTTCCAAACCCAGTCGGAAATCGATCGGATGGAGGTGATTCCGCAAGAACACTACCAAAAAAAACAAATCCCTGGTTAACGGAATCCGCCAGTGAATGCATTGTTGTAGCAAACATAGCACCATTTCCACTAAAAAAAGCAGCCACACCTTTTATTAGAGCTAAAAATGCATTACCTAAAGCTGCCAGACCAGAGGATGTATTTCCTTTTTTCATACGCTCCATAAATCCCATATTCGTTCCTCCTGAATGTTTATCATTATCTATGTTGCTTATTATATAGTAATTCTATACATTATTTTCATCGTCTAAACTATTGCTGTTCTCTAGCAATTTGTCGTTATTTCTATAAACTGCAACGTAATGAGATTTTCTTTTGTGCTATTGTCTCGTTCTGATGATATTGAGTGCCTAGATTCGTTCCGGCAGAATACTTCGCTTTCACCGCTCCGGGTGCCAATGCGACATCTGCTCAAGCTAGCGCTTTTGCAGTGTCTTATTATCCATGGGCATGGGCACAGCCTCCTCATTAAAGACTTGGCCACAAAAAAGCTTAACCAGTGTATTGGTTAAGCTTCTTTTCTAGTTCACAAGTGAATTCTGCATGAAATCATATAATCTATAGTCATTTCTTCCTGCCTTTTTTGCTTCATAAAGCTCTTTATCCGCATACTTTAGCATCTCACTGGCATTTTCAGGAGCTTTCGATGATGAAACAACAATACCTAGGCTTGTTGTTATCCCAAAATCATATTTTTCAACACACCAAGGCTCGTTCATTATGTTGATAATTCGATTAGCTATTTCAAGAACATCATTAGTGGAAGTGATATTAGGTACCAATAAAGTGAATTCGTCTCCACCTAAGCGTGCAAGTAAATCCTCATCACGAATTACCTTACTAATCCTCAATCCAAATTCCTGAATTACCTGATCTCCAATACTGTGCCCCATTTTATCATTAATCAATTTAAATTTATCAAGATCCATCATAATTAACGCCAGTCGCTGATCAGTATCTTTTATTCTCTCTATATGCTCTGTTAATTGTTTGACAAAATAACGGCGATTCGGCAATCCGGTTAATGGATCATGATATGCCATATGCTGTAACTGCTGTTCATAATCTTTTCGGAGTGTAATATTTCTTGATACCACTACCATATGTGTAAACTGATTTTCATCATCATAAACAGGAGAGCCAAGTAATTCCGACCAGATGTAATCACCATCTCCATGTTTCTGTCTAAATTGTTCCTTCCACGTTGTTTTATTCCGAATTGATTCTATAAACGATTCCTGCAATCGTCCCCGATCATCTGTGTGTACATTATGCAAAAAAGGTTTGTTAATATATTCATTTTCTTCATAGTCCAAGACTTCTTTGTAAGAAGGCGAGACGTATACAATTTCACCTTGATTATCAATCATTGTTATTAAATCATTCGAGTTCTCTGTAATTATTCGAAATTGATCTTCGCTTTCTTTATACTTTCTGCCCAGTTGTATTTGTTCATTAATATCTTTAAAAATGCCATATATGCCAACTATATCATCATTTATAATGATAGGAGTAAGCTTAACAATAACCTCTACCATTTCATTTGATTTATTAAGTATAGTCAACTGATGTTCCTGTGGAATTCCTTTTATTACATTACGAAAATTTTTACTAGCTAAATCTTTATCTTTTGAAGCAAATAATTCAGTGAAAGGAGAGTTCTTCATTTCTTTGGCATTGTAGCCAAAAACTGATTCTACTGCACTATTACCATTTTGGATGTTTCCTGTAAGACTGAGGGAAAATATAGCATCTAAATTATAATCATAAAGGGATCGATATTTTTGCTTATTGCGGTACAAATCGTTTTTCGACTTTTGAATTTCAAACTCAGTCATCCTTCGCCGGGTAATATCCTTTACCAGAGCAACAATATGTGTGCAAATACCATCATTATCGCATAAAGGAGTCAATGTCGTTTCTGAATATTTAATACCTGATGGCGCCTCGTAAAAATCTTCGTATGATAATCCATCTTTTAATTCGATAGCTGTTGTATACTTCTCTATCAAAAAATTCGCTGTCTTTTGGGGATAAACATCCTGAATTGTTCGTCCAATAACCTTATCCGTAAGAATCGTTTGTTTAATTGCCGCGTGATTAAGAAATTCATAACAAAAATCACGATTATTGTCTATCGCAATAATAAAAACCATCTCTTTAATTCCGTTCATCAAAACATTATTGAAAAATAAGGATTTATCATAGCTCATATTAATCTCCTCCTTTCCACAGAATTATTACTATTATGTAAAATTTAATTATTTAAATTAATTATGTTAATTTCATTATATACTCTATATAAAATTTTTCTAGTCCTTTTATACTATTTTTTAACATTTTTTATTATTTTCACCCATAAATTCTGAAATTAGTGGATTGTATTTTATCGATATTTATATTTTCTATATATTAAACGAAATCAAAAAAGAACTGAGCCTCTATTTCTAGTAGCTCAGTTCTTTTTCGATTTCTTAAACACAAAATATTTAATCATAAAAAAGCTTGCAATAAATGAAAGGAGCATAGCCAGACCCTTGGCAACATTGTATCGCAGCCAATTAGGGACACCGAAACTTTCCAGTAGGGTATTGGATGCAATAAACACAAGGTTATTAACACCTAAGCTCACTATGCCTTGCACAATGAAAAGAATTCGCTGTCGATTACTGCCTTTAGCTGAGTGTTGAAATGTAAAGCTAGCATTCCAAAAATAGCTATTAGCTACAGCTAGTGTGTAGGCGATGGTATTAAAAAGCAGAAGCAAGCCTCTTTCATCTGTGTGGAATAATAATAGCAATAAGTTTAGTGTCCCAATATCAATCCCTGCATTCGAAACCCCAATTACACTAAACTGCAGAAATTGAAATGGGCCTTTATTTTTTTTGTTCTGTGTCATGGGACTCCTCTATTTAAGCGGTTTAAGAATTGGAGATTTATATGTCAGTTTGCTTTATTACTCTTTTCTTCAACTACACTGACTATTTCTTCATAGTAATCAAGCACTTGTTTGGATTGAGCCTCCCAACCCATTTCTGAAATTTCTTTATGAGCTGCTTTTGCCAACCGCTTTCTTAATGTTTCATCTTCAAACTTAAGCAATGTTGTTGTGAAATCATCTTGCTTATCAGGGTTGTACAGCAAGCCGGTATGATTATTTTCTATTTGTTCACAAGTTGGTCCACTTTCAGCTGCTACAAGTGGCAGCCCAGAAGCCATTGCTTCCGTAATTACGAGACCAAGCGTTTCAGTAGTCGATGGAAATACAAAGACATCTGATGAAGCATAAGCCTTAGCAAGTTCATCACCATGTAATAAACCAGTAAATACTGTACTAGTACCAGCGAAATGTTTTTCCAACTCGCGCCTATGCGGACCATCCCCTACAATAGCAAGGACAAATTCATCAGATGCTTTCAGTACTGACTTTATTTTCTCTATTTCTTTCTCTGGAGCAAGTCTGCCAACATACAATAACAGCTTTTTCTCAGGATGGCCATTTGATAGTCTGTCCCGCATTTCATTGTCATACTTATTAGGATGAAACAACTCCGTATCTACACCACGCTTCCAGACATGTACATTTTGAAATCCGTGTCCTACTAACTCTTCCTTAACTGTATTTGAAGTACAGAGATTTAACTCCGCCTTATTATGCAGCTTTCGAAAGTACCACCATACTAATCCCTTGAAAAGAGAGACTTTATAGTAATCCAAATATTGCGCTACATTTGTGTGATAAGAAGCAATCATTGGATATCCAAGCTTTTTAGAGTAGTATACACCAGATAAACCAAGAATAGCCGGATTTACCACATGAACAATATCAGGATCGTATTCTTTCAACAGACCACTAACTTTTCGATTAGGAAGGGCAAATTTTTTGGAGCGATAAAAAGGAAGGGTCCGCGCTGGCACCCCATCTATTTTTGCTCCTTCAAATTCATAAACACCAAGATCTGGTGCTATTACTCTAACATCATGTCCTTCTTTTAAGAAGTAGCGAATACATGCTTTTAATCTGGTAACAACTCCATCAGTTGATGGCAGAAAAGTTTCAGTTACGATAGCAATTTTCATAGGTGACACTTCCTTGTTTATTTCCAGGATACTTGTGGCAGTACGTTTTCTTTAATTACTCGTTCTTTATGATTTACTACTGTTTTAAGAATTCCACGAATTACATCATCAGTCAGTAAATTAGGTTCCAAACCAAGGTCTCGAAGCTTTGTATTTTCTGCATGGAAGAAATGCTCTTCCAATTCAACTCTTGGGTTGTCAAGATGCGCAATTGTTGTTTCAAAGCCTTCTTCTTGTGCAACCTTCTCAACTTTATTAGCCAGATCCAATACAGAAAACTCCTCTGTAAATTGGTTAAACACTCGGAACTCTCCTCGATCAGCTGGATTATTCGCTGCGATCTCTATACAGCGTACGGTATCCTTAATGTTTAAAAAGCCACGTGTTTGTCCGCCTTTTCCGTAAACTGTAATATCATGGCCAATAGTTGACTGGATAATGAAACGATTCAATGCAGTACCAAATACCCCATCATAGTCCAGGCGGTTAGATAAAACTGGATCCATTTGCGTTTCATCTGTATCTAATCCATAAACAACTCCCTGGTTTAAATCAGTTGCTCTTATTCCCCAAATTTTACATGCGAACGTTATATTATGGCTGTCATGAACCTTCGACAGGTGATAAAAAGAACCTGGCTGTTTCGGGAAAGGAAGAACATCTTTTCTTCCTTTATGTTCTATCTCGATATACCCTTCTTCTATTTCAATATTAGGTGTACCATATTCACCCATTGTACCCAATTTAATTAAATGGCAATCAGGAACAATTTCTTTTATACCATACAATACGTTTAACGTTCCTGTTACATTATTGTTTTGCGTAAACACAGCATGTTCCCTATCGATCATAGAATATGGTGCAGACCGCTGTTCAGCAAAATGAGCAAACGCATCAGGCTGCTCCTTTTTTAAAACTTCACGTAAAAAATCATAATGCGTCAAGTCTCCATCATATACCCGAATTTCTTTGCCGGTAAGCTCTTTCCATTTTGCTACTCGTTCTTCAAGTGTTGCAATAGGAGTAATGGAGTTCGAGTGCAGTTCATTATCCCACTTTCTTCTGACCATATTATCAATAATGGCTACATCATGCCCCTGTTTTGATAAATACAAGGCGGTCGGCCAGCCACAAAAGCCATCTCCTCCAGCTACTATAATTTTCATAAGATTTTCTCCTCTTTTTAAAGTATTCGTATGTTGTATGCTCCTACTTCTATATTCAGGTAACGATAGAATAATCATACCAAAACAGTTTTCGCAAGCATATCTATCCTTTTAAAAATTATCATGTTATGAGTATTATTACAAATGATGTGATAATAGTTGCCTTGGAAAAACTGCAAAAAATATTATTTCCGTAATAGGTTTCCTATTTTCAGGAGTAAAATACAAAATAAAAGTCAAATTTAAAGATCATTATTATCTCTTTTCCAGAAGTCACTCTGTATTATCTTTTGCTTTTTCAAATAAAGCTTCCGGAATCATTTCAAAGCCTTCAATCACCGTGTTTTCCTCCACTTCCATCATTAAGAAACGCTTTCCGCTGAAATGAACTTGACGTACATATCTTAAGTCTTGTGGACTGATGGAGATATTAGCTAGTTTCGTCTCTATTTTAATAGACTTTGAATTATATTTAGGTACAATGTTATTCGCTTTAAACTCATATGATTCATCATCAGTCACAGTTTTAAAAGCAGTTTCTACTTTATCCGAATTAACATCTTCTATCCCACTGCTTTTCAAAACTTTTTCGACATCTTTGTAGTCTAATTTCGGTATCTCTTCCTCTTCATTCTCTTCCACGACACGATGAATCTCATCGTATACATTTGAAAGTGTGGAAGTGTTGATTTTTTGATCACCAGCTACATTTTTTACAATTTCCTCAAAAACAATTTTATCCTGTGCAGCAGTCATTTTTTCTTCCGCATTTAAAACTTCCTCGATGAAATGATAATTAAGTTCATTTTTCTTCCCTGCCGAATACAGCACGTGGTTAACATCAGCAGCATTATCCGTAATTGAAGGGAATAGGAATCCTGATATTGGAGCCTTCAGATTGATAATCGGATCTAAGACAATATTATACTTAAACTCCTTTTCGACATAGTCAAACAGTAATTCCTTTTTTGGATCTTGCGTTTTATTCATACTGCATAAAATAAAAGGATGGGAATATACCGTATCACGTTCACTTTCTTCTGACTCGTCGCTCATGTTCTTCATCGGTTTCATATATTCTCCTCGAATAAAGGTTACGACAATATCCATTTCATATTGCTTATCCTTCAGCATTTTTTCTACAATATGAAGCATTTGACCCTTCCATTCCTCTGTATCATTACTTAATAAACCCTGGTGAAGAATTAGCTGACTGTTATTTTCCACATCGCGCTGGAACTTTAATTCGAATAATTTTTCATCCAACTGGCCTGATAGTACTTTTTTAAAGTTATCCATAAACAACTCTTTCTGTTCATCTTCCAATAGTTCAAATGATAAACTTTGATGATGATATATTTCACTAGACTCTTTCATTATATACACATTAAAGATTTCGTTAATTTTTAATAAGTCATTATTTAATTTGAATTGTTTACGAATACTTGCTATGTCTTGTTTGTTCAATCTTATTCCACTCCTATGTTCATTATCAGCATGTGCAGCATTATGCACACATTCTTTCATTTTATCATAGATGTACTTGTTTCCGCCTACTCATTTCTCCCTTAACTACTAGAAATGCAGATGTCTAATACACCCTTCAGCACTTCATTTACTTAAACCATAATAATGCCTACCCTAATTCCCTATATAAATAAAAACAATTATTTTCGGATCTGTTATCACTCTTATAATCGTACGTTGAGAGTGAACGCGTTTTCTTGACAGTTCAAAGTGATAATCAAATGTAGTTACGTCGAATTTATCAAAATAGGACACAAAGCTAAACAAAAAGAGCCTTGGAATAAAATGCTTTCTCTCCTTAAAGACACATCATTGAGTTTCGAATATTAATCGTGGATGATTAAATCGTACACGATTAATTTAAAAATAGGAGGAATCATGATGACAACAGTTTATGACTTCACCGTTAAGAAGACAAATGGATCCGAGCAATCTTTAAAGGAATTAGAAGGAAAGCCTCTACTTATTGTGAATACTGCTAGTAAATGTGGATTAAATAATCAATTTAAGGAGATTCAAGAAATGTATGACAATTATAAGGATCAGGGGTTAGAGATATTAGGATTTCCATGCGGCCAATTTAACAACCAGGAATTTGATAATATTGAGGAAACTACGGAGTTCTGCCAACTAAATTTTGGAGTAACGTTTCCAATGTTTGGCAAGATTGATGTTAACGGTGAAAATGAGGATACTTTATACAGGTACTTAAAATCAGAAAAAGGTGGCCTCCTTTCAAAAGATATCAAATGGAACTTCACAAAATTCCTAATCGATCGAAATGGACACGTAGTTGAGCGCTATGCACCTACAACAAAACCAGGGAAAATAGAAAAAGATATTATGAAACAATTATAATTTCAAAGGGGATGAGTTATTTGGAGGATTTTTTAACACTAGATAATCAGCTTTGTTTTGCAATTTATGAGACAAGTAGTCAATTTACTAAGTTATATTCAAAAGTACTTCATCCCTTTGGTATTACCTATCCTCAATACTTAGTCTTATTAGCGCTATGGGAGAAAGACGGGCCTACAGTCAAGGAAATGGGTGAACGTTTAAATTTAGGTACTGGAACATTAACCCCCCTGATCAAAAGAATGGAAGCAAATGGTTGGGTTAAAAAAGAGCGTACCAATAGCGATGAGCGAAAAGTTTATGTTTTTGTTCAGCCAAAAGCTATAGAAGAAAAAGATGCCATCAATCAATCCATTGCAAGCGAAGTAAATACATGCAATATCGAGTTATATGAATACGAACAATTGATGAGTCAGTTAAAGGTTCTTCATGACAAACTGATGAACCGAAATAATCGATAGTTCTTTAAGAAAGTGTAAATAGGGGATCAAATCATTCAGCGGACAACTGTCCAAATGAAGAGTCTGATCCCCTATAATTTTTTTACACTCAGAAACCCTGGGCAACAATCTTAGTAACAGATGCTACTGTGTTAAAATTGTTTAAAATAATTTCAAAACATACCTTTCTACCCTTTATTCCAAAACAAAAAAACACCTACAAACATTGGTGTTTCAACATTTATAGGTATTCCTATCATTTTTTAATTCAATTATATATTTCTTATAGATACCGGTGGTCGGGTTCGAACCGACACTCCCAGAGGGAACATGATTTTGAGTCATGCGCGTCTGCCAATTCCGCCACACCGGCATATGTTGGAGGCGGTAACCGGATTTGAACCGGTGATAAAGGTTTTGCAGACCTCTGCCTTACCACTTGGCTATACCGCCAAAACGAAGTAATGGAGCGGAAGACGGGATTCGAACCCGCGACCCCCACCTTGGCAAGGTGGTGTTCTACCACTGAACTACTTCCGCATAATGGCTGGGCTACCAGGATTCGAACCTGGGAATCACGGGATCAAAACCCGATGCCTTACCGCTTGGCTATAGCCCAATAAGATTGAAATTTATGGGGCGACCGGTGGGGATCGAACCCACGAATGCCGGAGCCACAATCCGGTGCGTTAACCACTTCGCCACGACCGCCATAATAAAATAATGGCAGGGGTAGTAGGAATCGAACCCACATCAAAGGTTTTGGAGACCTTCGTTTTACCATTAAACTATACCCCTACTTGTTAAAAAAATATATGGTGGAGGGGGAGAGATTCGAACTCCCGAACCCTGAGGGAGCGGATTTACAGTCCGCCGCGTTTAGCCACTTCGCTACCCCTCCATATAAATGTAAATGCAAAAATGGTGGCTCCGGACGGAATCGAACCGCCGACACAAGGATTTTCAGTCCTTTGCTCTACCGACTGAGCTACAGAGCCAATATATATATGCTATTGCTATAGATTTAAATGGCGGTCCGGACGGGACTCGAACCCGCGACCTCCTGCGTGACAGGCAGGCATTCTAACCAACTGAACTACCGGACCAAATATGTAAAATGCAGATATGCTTAAATTGTTGGCAGTCAAAGCACACTATTACTTTCAATTAGCAACGAAGTAAATTCGACGTAGTAATCTGAATAACATTGGTTGCGGGGGCAAGATTTGAACTTGCGACCTTTGGGTTATGAGCCCAACGAGCTACCAGACTGCTCCACCCCGCGATATGAGATAGTATTAACTTTGAACTTTCGTCTAAAATGGTGGAGGATGCAGGGCTCGAACCTGCGACCCCCTGCTTGTAAGGCAGGTGCTCTCCCAGCTGAGCTAATCCTCCATATTAGTGGTGACCCGTACGGGACTCGAACCCGTGTTACCGCCGTGAAAGGGCGGTGTCTTAACCGCTTGACCAACGGGCCAAAAATATAAATGGCGGAGAGCGAGGGATTCGAACCCTCGAGGCCGCGATAACGGCCTACACGATTTCCAATCGTGCTCCTTCGGCCACTCGGACAGCTCTCCATGGCTCCACAGGTAGGAATCGAACCTACGACCGATCGGTTAACAGCCGATTGCTCTACCGCTGAGCTACTGTGGAATAATCCAAATACAGGATATCGATGCTCAGACAATGTTTGTCATATTGCATGCTTATCCGGAGTAGCCTCACTCCTTAAATGACCCATCTTTAAGTTTTTAAAAGATGTTTTGGCCAAATTGCTATGGAATGGGATTTGCCTGGCGGCGTCCTACTCTTGCAGGGGCAAAGCCCCAACTACCATCGGCGCTGGAGAGCTTAACTACTGTGTTCGGCATGGAAACAGGTGTGTCCTCTCCGCTAATGCTACCAGAC
>NZ_FOEH01000009.1 GCF_900110695.1 Virgibacillus subterraneus
TAGCCCCGGTTTCCCGGGGTTATCCCAGTCTTACAGGTAGGTTGCCCACGTGTTACTCACCCGTCCGCCGCTCGTTCCACAAACTTCACCCCGAAGGGATCCGTCTGCTTCCCGCGCTCGACTTGCATGTATTAGGCACGCCGCCAGCGTTCGTCCTGAGCCAAGATCAAACTCTCCATAAAAGTTAGTTTGAATATGATTGACACCAATCAATCATCTATTGTCTTAGCTTTAAAAATTGAAATCAGGGTTTAAAAGTTTAACTTTTAACCTGTTTTCTTGACATACTGGTTGTTTTGTTCAGTTTTCAAGGAGCAAATTTCATTTCCGCCTCTCAAAATGGCGACTTAATTAATATACCATCTTCCAATAGAAAAGTCAATAATTTTTTAATCTTGTTTTTAAGAAAAATGCAAGAAGAACTCGCTAAAAAGTGATAAGTTTTTGTTGCAGTTATTTAAGCAACGTTTAATAATTTACCATGATTATTACCCTAAATCAATAGGAAATACATAAAAATTATTGGGGATTTTATCCAATCCCGTCACAACAGTGATTTAAAATTAAAAAAGAAGAACAACTCGCACAGAAATTACAGTTATGCCAAGTTGTTCAACTGAATAAGCTTATTGTTTATTACGCATTTGCGGGAATAGAAGTACATCCCGAATTGATTGTGAGTTGGTTAATAGCATAACAAGGCGATCAATGCCAATACCTAGCCCGCCTGTTGGTGGCATACCATATTCCAACGCTTCCAGAAAGTCTTCATCCATTAAGTGTGCTTCATCATTTCCTTCGTCTCTTTCTTTAACTTGTGATTCAAATCTTTCCCGTTGATCAATAGGGTCGTTCAATTCACTAAAGGCATTTGCGTGCTCACGACCGACAATGAATAATTCAAAGCGATCAGTAAACCGTTCGTCTTCCTCATTTCTTTTAGCAAGCGGGGAAATTTCAACCGGGTGTCCATAAATAAATGTCGGCTGGATTAACTCCTCTTCTACTTTTTGTTCAAAGAATTCATTAAGGATATGGCCGAATGTCATGGTATCCTTAATTTGAATACCGTGTTCTTTAGCTAATACCCTTGCGTCTTCATCACTCATGTTTTTCCAGAAGTCCGCCCCTGTATATTCTTTTACAGCATCAACCATATGAAGTCTTTTCCATTCAGGTTCAAGACTTACTTCATAGTCCCCATACATTAAAGTTGTGTCACCTAATACTTCTTTTGTAATATGTGCAATTAAATTCTCTGTTAAGGACATGACATCATGAAAATCTGCATATGCTTCATAAAGTTCCATCATCGTAAATTCAGGGTTGTGCCGTGTAGAAACTCCTTCGTTACGAAATACTCGACCAACTTCATATACTTTTTCTAATCCGCCAACAATTAATCGTTTTAGATGTAACTCAATGGCAATACGCATGTATAATGGGATATCCAGTGCATTATGGTGCGTCTCAAATGGACGAGCAGAAGCGCCACCTGGGATACCATGCATCATTGGAGTCTCCACTTCAAGAAATCCTTGTCCATCTAAGTAATGGCGCATCGATTGGATGATCTTACTGCGCAACACAAACGTTTCTCTGCTATCAGGATTTGTTATTAAGTCAAGATAACGTTGACGATAACGTTGTTCAATATCCTTTAGCCCATGATACTTTTCTGGGAGCGGGCGTAAGGATTTCGTTAGTAAGGTGAACTCTGAAGCTTTTACTGAAATCTCACCTACTTTTGTTTTAAACATAACACCGGTAACTCCAACAATATCTCCCATATCGGTTGAATTAAACACTTCATATGCCTCTTCACCAATCATATCTTTGCGAACGTAAATTTGGATTTGTCCACTTAAATCCTGAAGGTGTGCGAAACCAGCTTTTCCTTTTCCGCGTTTTGTCATCACACGCCCGGCAATTGTAACTTTATCTGTCTTTTCTTCTAGCTCTTCTTTAGAAAATTGGTCGTACTTCGAAATTAAATCTTCTGCTGAATCTGTTCGTTCAAATTTCCCACCAAAAGGGTCAACACCTTGTTCCTTATAGGACTGTAATTTTTCACGACGAACTTTCATATGATCATTTAATTCTTCTGACACAACTATCACTCCAATATTTTTTATCGACTGAATACCGACCTCAATATCCCACATTATATACAAGTATATAGAAAAACAAAATTTCTTTCATCTATAGAAACCTTAGTATTCTTTAAAGGGATTCTCATGAAAGCGTATTTTACTTTATTAACCACCAACAAAAAACGCCAGCAAGCAACTGGCAGTTCTTTCGTAGATGCTTTTAAGCTTCCAATATTAAAAGCTTTGCTCGCTCCGAAATCCTTAACTATCAGACGGAAGGCATAATTTGAAAAAACTGCCATGGGAGCTTAGACAACTCTATTCGGTATCGTTATATCACCAATTTGAAATATGAATTATTCCTCCTTGGTGGTTTCATCCGCTTTAGTCAATTCTTTTTTAGTTACAGATAATGTATCAGCTATGTGATCCAATAATTTCTCCGAAGCCTCTTGCTTACCTCGCTCAATGCTACCTAGTGTAATAATAGGGAGATCTAATTTATAAGCTAACTCCACTTGTGTATATCCTTTTAATTTGCGAAATGCTTTTATTCTTCTGCCAAGCCTTTGTTTGTCCATCGCGTTACATCCTTTATGTCGCTTTCCGAGAGTGCTTTTATATAATCCGACACTGTCTTACCACCTTTGTACAACAACAATCCAGGTGCTATCTCATGTAACGGAATAAGCACGAATGCGCGTTCATGCATTCTAGGGTGCGGAATTGTTAAAACGTCTGTTTTTCTATTTTCTTGATTATAGACTAAAATGTCAAGGTCAATTGTTCGGGGTCCGAAGCGTATTAGCTTTTTTCTCCCTAATTGCCTTTCAATGGTTTGACAAAGTTCCAGCAGATCGAAAGCTGATAAAAATGTCTCCAATTCAATCACCATATTCAAAAAATCAGCTTGGTCAGCATAACCAACTGGTGCCGTTTCATATATAGATGATTGTTGATTAATATGAATTTTATTGTCTTTTCGCAGTATTTCTAGCGCTGATGTTAGATATTCTTCCCTAGGTTCAATATTTGTCCCCAAGGCAATGTATGCAGTCTTCATTCCGCTCGCTCCCGAGTGATTTCTACTGCTACTGATTGATAATGACCTGGTATAGGAGGGTCAGGCTTAGTAACTTTCACTGTGCAAGCTTTAAGTAAATTAAATTCATGAAATAAATCCTTGGCAATATCTTCAGCAACAGCTTCAATCAGATTTTTAGGCTTCCCTTCCATTATTCCTTTTACAAGTTCATATACATCTCCATAATTGATTGAGTCATTCATATCATCAGATTTACTTGATTTTTTCAGGTTAAGCATTAGTTGCACATCAACATAAAATCTTTGACCAAGTTTATTTTCTTCCGGAAAAAGGCCGTGATAGCCATAGAAAGCCATTTGATTAATTAAAATTTTATCCAAGGGTTTCCGTCCCCCCTTTTCCGAGCATTGCATCCATCATCTTAGCAAGTTCAACATGCAGTTTTACATTGTGAACTCGGATAATCTGGGTACCTTTGGTGATGCCAAGGCACGTTGTTGCTCCTGTACCATTATCACGTTCTTCTGGTGGTACATCTAAAATTTCACCAATAAATGTTTTACGTGATGTTCCCAATAATATCGGATATCCTAGAACAGCAAATTTCTCCAGATTGTTCATAACGACCAAATTATCTGCTGCAGTTTTAGCAAATCCGACTCCCGGATCAAGAATAATATTTTCATTTGTGACGCCAGCTTTTAAAGCAATATCGATGCTCTCTTGTAAGTCCTGCTTCATATCATCAATAAGTGACGTATAATCCTTGTTTATTCTATTGTGCATCAAAATAATTGGGACATTGTATTCTGCTGCAACTCCAGCTATTTCAGGCTCTCTTTTAGCTCCCCAAACATCGTTTATAATATCTGCACCTGCCTTAACTGCTTGTCTTGCTGTTTCTGCCTTATATGTGTCAATTGAAATCGGAATACTTACCACTTCTTTTACCTTACGAATAACCGGCAAGACACGTTCAAGTTCTTCATCGGCTGATACCGGTTGATGGTTTGGGCGTGTGGATTCCCCACCTATATCTATAATATCTGCACCTTGCTTCTCCATTGCAACAGCTTGTTCGACTGCCCGGTCTATAGATGTATAACTTCCACCATCTGAAAAAGAATCAGGAGTTACATTCAGTATCCCCATAACATGTGTGCGATTAGCTAAATCATATGTTATTAAGTTCGTTTTTAAATTCAAAGCACAACCTTCTTTCACATCTGATTATTTCGGTTACTATCGTATCATAGCAGAACAAAAGCGCAAGTGTCTGTTCGATTAGGTGCAGGGCATTAAATTCCCTTAATAAAATGTTAAGAATGTTTAAAACTTGGCTTTTCGCCGACCCTTGATGTCGACAGCCTTAGTCGCACTTATGCAGTAAGAAAGTATTTATACTGCTAAATAGAAAAAAGGACTAGCACCTATTTACGGATGCTAACCCTTTCTTCTAAATCACGAAAAATTATTCATCTTCTGTATCGTATTGGTACAATGGTGTTGATAGATAACGTTCACCATTATCAGGAATTACCGCAAGTACTTTTTTGCCTTTACCTAGTTGTTTAGCAACCCTTTTTGCCGCTGCAACTGCTGCACCAGCTGAAATGCCACCTAAAATACCCTCACGTTTTGCGACTTCTCGTGATGTAGCAAAAGCCTCATCATTTGAGATTCGTATAACTTCATCGTATATTTCAGTATTTAGGATCTTAGGTACAAAGCCGGCTCCAAGACCTTGGATTTTATGCGGACCCGGAGATCCACCAGATAGAATAGCGGAATCATCTGGTTCAACTGCATAAACTTTTACGTCATTAAAGTTTTCCTTTAATACTTTACCAGCACCAGTAATTGTCCCACCTGTACCAATACCAGACACAAATGCATCGAGACCCTCACTCATCTGGCTTACAATTTCTTTACCAGTTGTTCGTTCGTGGACCTCTGTATTTGCTTCATTGTTAAATTGTTGAGGCATGAAATAGCCATTTGCGTCTTTTAATTCTTCAGCTTTTTTAATAGCACCTTTCATACCATCGGCCCCAGGTGTTAAAACTAGCTCCGCCCCATAAGCTCTTAATAAGTTACGACGCTCTTTACTCATTGTATCGGGCATTACAAGTACAGATTTATATCCTTTTGCAGCAGCCACCATTGCTAAACCAATTCCTGTATTTCCGCTCGTTGGCTCAATGATTGTGTCGCCTTCTTTTAAAACGCCTTCTTTTTCTGCTGCTTCAACCATTGATAAAGCAATACGGTCTTTTACAGAACTTCCTGGATTCATAAATTCCAATTTTAAATACACATCTGCACTATTATCATCTACGGTACGATTCAATTTTACTATCGGGGTTTCCCCAATCAAGCCAGTTATATTGTCAGCCACTCTCATTACAATTCCTCCTAATTCCTAGTGTTTTTGTAGGATTTAATTATAATGTACGTTTAAATCAAAAAAATGTCAACTGAAACGTAAGGAAATCGGTAAAATACCTACATCTAATTTAGCTTATTCTTCATATACCCAATCAATGTCTAATTTATCCCAAAGCGGATCGGCAGTCAGCGTTTGATTAGATTCTCCTAAAGCAAGCTCGCGTTTAATATATGGTTTTATTTCATCGTATTCAAATGTTATAGATGGCAGTTTTTGATGAAGATAAATAATAGCTACACCTGTATCACTCTGAAAAGGATCACTATATGTCTGCTCATCCATTGAAGAGGCTGCTTCCAAGTAGCCCCCAGGTAAGAACTTGCTTTCATTCACGAATAGTCCTAAATATCCTCCGCTAGCTTTAGTTTCTTCATCCGTTGAATATTCTTGGGCCAGTAGATCAAATGATGCACCGTTATCAAGTTCCTTTTTAACCTTTTCAGCCGTTTCAAAATTCGGCACTATAATATGAGAAATTTGCAGTGAAGCTTGAAAATTATATTGATCACCGTACTCGTCAAAGTGTGCTTTAATCTCTTCTTCTGGTATTGAAGAATCAGCTGTTAAAAGTGCACCTAATTGATAACGATATAAGATATCCTCACGCCACTCGTCTTCTTTCTGTTTCATTTCCTCAGCAGACATGGGACTTTGCATAGATGTAAGCAGTGCTATTTCCCTGGCAATAACTTTATCATTTATTTTAATATTTTTTTCATCAGCTAGCTGTTTTACAACCGCTTGATTAATCATTCCCTTTAGTTGTTCTTCCCCATAATTTCCTCGCAAGGATTTCATCCATTGTTCGTATGGAATTTCCTCACCATTAACAGTAGCAACAGGTTTTTTTTGGTCTATTTTTGTATCATTATTGTCGAGGATCACATTCTCATCATTATTCCAAATAAGCAAAGTAGCAACATTTGTGATGAGCAATACCACTATTACTGCCAGTAGAAATTTTTTCTTCATCGGTAACTCCTTTCAACTATATCTTTGTTGATTGTTTAAGTGTTTCTAATTCCTGCTCTGAAAATTGATAAACTTCATTACAGAAATGACATGTCGCTTCTGCACCTTGATCTTCATCAATCATATTTTGGATTTCTTCACTTCCTAATCCAATAATAGCCCGTTGCACGCGATCCTTTGAACATTTACATTGAAACGAGATTGGAAGTTGCTCATGAACCTTGACTTCTTGATCATCAAAAAGACGCTCCAAAATTTGCTCTGGAGAATTTCCTTCCCTAATCAACTTCGAGATATCTGGGAATGTCTGAATTTTTTCCTCAAGCCGAGTAATCATTTCTTCATCAGCTCCTGGCATAACCTGAATGATGAAACCACCTGAAGCTAATATTGTATGGTCTGGATTTACTAATACACCTGCCCCTACAGCAGAAGGAACTTGTTCAGAGTTTGCGAAATAATAAGTGAAGTCTTCACTAATCTCACCAGAAATAATAGGAACTTGCCCGGTAAAATTATCTTTCAACCCTAAATCTTTTACAACACTTATGTTCCCTTGTATTCCAACAGCGCGCGCAACATCCAGTTTACCTTGTTCATTTAAATCAAAGTCAACATGGGGATTTGTGACATATCCACGGACATCTCCATTCGCATTACCATCAGCAACCATGACCCCAAGCGGTCCATCTCCCTCGACTTTTACCGTAATTGAATCATCACCTTTCAGCATTGCACTCATCATTGCAGTAACAGTAATAGTACGCCCTAACGCCGCAGATGCAGTAGCCCATGTATCCTGTCGTCTGCGCGCTTCCTCCACCGTATTGGTTGAGGTTACTGCGTACGCGCGCACCATTCCATTGTAAGTTGTCGCTTTCACTAAATAGTCCTTCATGTTGTATTCAGTCTCCTTTTAGGAATTTTCCTTTTGGATATTTCTCTTATAAATTAAATACAAGCCTTTTAATGTCAAATGCTTATCAACGTAATCGATTGTCTCAGATGCATCTGAAATCAAAGTGGCCAATCCTCCTGTAGCAATCACCTTTGGCTCTGCTTTATTCTCTTGCTTCATACGATTTACTATGCCATCAACCTGTGAAACATATCCATAAAAGACACCTGATTGCATAGCTTCAACAGTCGAGCTTCCGACCACATTATGCGGGGCCTGAATTTCAATTTTAGGGAGCTTCGACGCCTTGCTGTATAATGCCTCCATTGATATATGTATACCTGGTGCAATCAAACCACCCTGATACGCTTTATCTTCATTGATATAACAATACGTCGTTGCTGTACCGAAATCGATTATTACTAATGGTGAACCGTATTCTTGGATTGCACCTACCGCATTTACAATTCGATCTGCGCCAATTTCTTCAGGGTTTGGGTAAGCCATATCTAAAACTGTGTGTACCGATTCTTTTCCGAGCACTAATGGCTGCAGCTTAAAATACTTTTTACACATTTTTTCAAGCGCGAACATAATTGGGGGTACAACAGAAGAAATGATTACTCCATCTACATCTGTTAATGAAATACTTTCGTGTTCCAGTAAAGATTTAATAAGCATACCAAACTCATCTTCCGTCTTATAACGATCTGTCTTGATACGCCACTCGTGTATTAATTTATCGTTCTCAAAGACACCTAAAACAGTGTTTGTGTTTCCTACGTCGAGCACAAAAAGCATTTCCAACCAAACCTTCCCGCTGCAGTTATTTTCTATCTTATTAATATACCATAATTCTGTAATGCAATAAAAAGCCTACGAACTTATATTCAAAACATTGGCAGGATGTGATTGGACTAATTCAGTTACCGCCTAACCTATTCAATCTTCATCCACCTTTTTCAGTATGCTAAACAGCTTAGAAAACTTGGGCATATCGCCAAGCCTTAGTTGCACTTATGCAGTAAGAAAGATTTTATACTTGTTAACTGCAAAAAACAGCCTCTCATTTTCATGAGAGGCTGTATGATAGAGAACTTATTGTTTTTTATCATCCGAAGAAGTATTTGTATCATTATCTTCTTTTTCTTCTTCGCGTTCACTTTTTTTCTTTTCTTCTGCTTTTTGTTTAGCTTCTTCAAAAGTCTCTGGTGTTACATCGTCATCGTTTTTAGATTGGATATTTACTTTCATATCGCTATCTTCTTCTGGGGACTTTGTTTCATCTGCTTCTTTAACTTCAACTGTCTTAGCTTCATTGTCATCCTCTTCAGGTTCAGGAAGTACACCATCTTCAAATAGTCCTTTGATTTGTTTTGCATCCAGGGTTTCTACATCAAGAAGTGTTTTAGCAACTAGCTCAAGCTTATCTTTATTTTCAGTTAGAATTGTTTTTGCACGGTCATAGCAATAATTGATAAAGTTTTGCATTTCCTGGTCGATTTCATGTGCGATCGCATCACTATAATTCTGATCGTTTTGAATATCACGGCCAAGGAATACTTCACCACCGCCACTTGTAAATTGAAGTGGACCAATTTTATCACTCATACCATATTCAGTAATCATTTTACGAGCAATAGCTGTTGCACGCTGGAAGTCATTTGACGCACCAGTACTTACCTCACCAAAGATAATTTCTTCTGATACACGACCACCTAAGAGGCCGGTAATCTTATCAAATAACTCCGGCTTCGTCATAAAGTAACGATCCTCTTTTGGCAGCATAACTGCGTATCCGCCAGCTTGCCCACGTGGTACTATCGTAACCTTGTGTACCAAGTCTGCATCGTCTAATACCATTCCGATTATTGTGTGTCCACTCTCATGGTAAGCAACAATATTTCGCTCTTTAGGTGAAATAACTCTGCTCTTCTTAGCTGGACCGGCAATAACACGGTCGATAGCTTCATCAACAGCCAACATGTCAATTTTAGTTTGGTCATGACGAGCTGCAACTAATGCAGCTTCGTTTAATAGATTTTCCAAATCAGCACCAGAAAATCCTGGTGTGCGCATTGCAATTGTTTTAAGATCCACCGTACTATCCAATGGTTTATCTTTAGCGTGTACTTCTAACACTTCTTCACGGCCTTTAACATCTGGGCGGTCTACCGTTATTTGACGGTCAAATCGTCCCGGACGTAACAATGCCGGGTCAAGAATGTCTGGGCGGTTTGTTGCAGCAATCATGATAATTCCTTCATTTGCTCCAAAACCATCCATTTCAACTAATAACTGGTTCAAGGTTTGTTCACGTTCATCGTGTCCACCACCAAGACCAGCACCACGCTGACGTCCAACTGCATCAATCTCATCGATAAATATAATACATGGTGCATTTTTCTTCGCATTTTCAAACAAGTCACGTACACGTGAAGCACCTACACCTACAAACATCTCAACGAAATCAGAACCACTGATTGAGAAGAATGGTGTCCCCGCTTCACCCGCAACTGCACGTGCAAGTAATGTTTTACCTGTACCTGGAGGTCCTACCAGTAGTACACCTTTAGGAATACGTGCACCGACAGCTGTAAATTTACGCGGATCCTTCAGAAAGTCAACAACTTCAACAAGTTCTTGCTTTTCTTCATCTGCACCGGCTACGTCTTTAAAGCGGACTTTTTTCTTATCTTCAGTATACATTTTCGCTTTACTCTTACCAAAGTTCATGACGCGTCCACCGCCGCCACCTTGAGCCTGGCTTAGAATAAAGAAGAAAAATAACCCTAATATTAGAAATGGAATCATCGTCGTTAGAAAAGTTACCCATCCGCTTGGCTGTTCCTCTTCTTTCACATTAAGTACACTTTGCTCAGTGGCTTGTTGTGTAATATTCGAGACAATTTCCGTATTATCAGGAATTTGAGCGACAAACTGTTCTCCTCCACCCAATTCACCAGTAATGCGTATTATTCCATTTGATGGCTGCATCGTCATTTCTTCGATGTCACCACTATTTAATACATTTGTAAATTCTTGCACATCATATTCTGTTGCTTCATCATTTTGTCCATTAAATACCCCTATAACGCCTATAACGACTAAGAATATGAGTAAATAAAAGATCACATTACGAAATATCCGATTCATTACTTACCTCCTCCCAAGCGGGAAAAACTACAAACAATATTACCATAGGAAAAAGTGCTAATACAACTAATTCCACTTACGTTTTAATATTAATTTAAGCCTGCTTCTTCCATATTCCATACCGTGTAGCATATACGGAATTTATTACATTTTTGTGAAGAATATATCCCTATTGTGCCTGGCATTATTTTTATGATTCTTCTCCTCCATATATTTTCGGTTTTAACACCCCAATATACGGTAAGTTGCGATATTTCTCTTCATAATCCAATCCATAGCCTACTACAAATTCATTTGGTACTTCAAATCCAATAATATCTGCTTTAATATGTGCGGTTCTACCAGAAGGCTTATCAAGTAAAGTGACAATTTTAATTGATTTAGCTTTACGATATTTAAATAAATCGACTAAATAACTTAGTGTAAGGCCACTATCGATAATATCTTCTATAATTAATAAATCCCGACCTTCTACCTTCGTATTTAAATCTTTTTCAATTTTCACCTCACCGGATGAACGCATTTTGCCACCATAGCTTGATACATCCATAAAGTCCATTTCCAGGTGTGTTTCTGTACGGCGCAGAATATCTGACATAAATGGCATAGCACCTTTTAAAACGCCGATGGCTAACGGAAACTTACCGTCATATTCTTCAGTAAGCTGTTTACCAAGTTCTGCGCATTTTACCGAGATTTCTTCTTCTGTAATCAATACTTTTTCAATATCGTTATGCATGTTGCCCCTCCTACACATTACCTGTATCGTAATTTAATTGAATATATGTGCCTTCTTTTGCTTGTATTGGTGGTTGTCCTTTTTTTAAGCCAATCAGCCATAATATTTCTCCATCATCATCAGTTAACACTGGCCATGTATCTCGTTTACCAAGCGGGATTTTAGCATCAATAAAAATATCTTTAACCTTTTTACTTCCTTCTAACCCTCTCCAGCTCATTCGATCACCATTTTGACGTGTCCTTATATGTAAGGGCAATGCGACACTAGCTTTATTACATATGTATTCAGTGTCGCTATTCGAATCGGGGCAACCCGTATAATTGGCAGTTACCGTTATACCATTTGGTAACTTTACTTCACCTGGAATATCTACAATTTTATGATAAGAAACAGGATGGGATTGGTCATTTGAGAAGCAAAATACCGCTTTTTGATATATTTTCCTGAGCTTTAAACTGTCGGGAAAATCAATCTGGACATTACCACTATCACTTTCCAACAACGCAAAAAATTGTTCCTCGTGCACATATGATAAATTTTTAGGCAATTCTTTATATAGATAGTTTAATATTAGATGAAAGGCTCGCCTTTGTAAAGAACGCGGGCTTGTTTTAAATGAGTCAATAGTAAAGGATGCCTCTTTATCCGAATCCGTAAACACAACAAGATCATTGACCAATTTGGCTGCTTCACCTGCCAGAAATTGTTCATCCTCTTGAAGTGACTGACTTAGGTACTGTGTTGTTGTATGTATATTACTGTTTTTCTCTTTTAGTATTGGGAGCAATTCTTTTCTGAAATAATTCCTAGTATAGGCTGTTTGTTCGTTAGATGGATCTCTACGTGGGTCAATCCTGTTTTTGCTACAGTAGTCTTCAATTTCATCTTTCGTAACACACAAGAAAGGGCGAATAATCTCACCTGTCACAAATGACCGGTTTAACGGAATACCTGCCAATGACTTTGTAGTGGCTGACCGTACTAATCCCATCAGCATCGTTTCAACTTGATCATCACCGTGGTGCCCCAGTGCTAAGTAATCAGCATTAAACTCACTCATTTGTTTCGCAAAGAATTCATATCGTACCTCCCGAGCGGCAACCTGAGTTCCAACCTGTTTCTCCAGTTTATACAACGGAACATTCAAAGAAGCCCCAATAAATTGTACGCCCCATTTTTCACAAATATGTTTAACAAAATCAAGGTCATCTCTCGATTCGTCGCCTCTTAGCTGATGATCAACAGACAATACAATAAGTTTCAAATTCCATTTTTCCTGGATTGACTGAAAATAGTGTAGAAGTGCCATCGAGTCAGGGCCACCGGAAACACCAAGCAGGACGGTCGAATTATTTTTAAGCAATTGATTTTTTTTTATAAATGCATTAACTTTACTAATCATTGCTTGCCCATCTCCATGAATAAACTAATTTAATACCCCTTTTATCCTACCATAAAAACGCATCCTAACAAAGAGCAATACTACGTACCTCAAAGTAATAGTATCGATGAAAGGTAATAAAATAATGCAATTAGAAAAATTCCACCAGCTTCTACGAAAGAGGTGCCTTTAGATACTGATTTACCCGCTCTTCTTTTAGATTTTCTTGAGCTTTTTATAGCCTGTAATGTCTTTGTTATTTCGTTCTTCATCTGTCCGCTTGTCTTGTATTTGCCAAGTAGTGCATCTTTAAGACAATTTCGATACATACGTAACTGCTTTACATCATCTAGCCTTTTAAAAAGTGTTGATTTTGGCTGTGAGCCCTTATCAAATCTTTTGGGATAGTATATGTTTAAAAATACCATAACAAAAGCAAATAAATCATAGCTTGGTTCCGCACGTCTTGAACCAAACCCCCAGTAACCCCGGTCATAAAACTCTGTATATTCCTTAATCGCTCTGCCGATTTGTGTTGTGCCGCCAACATCAATCCAGCGAACCTTTGGCGGCGATGATAGGACAATAAGATTCTCTGTTTTAAAATCCCCAAATACCCATCCTGCCTGATGCAGGCGCTCTAAATCGTCTAGTAATTGCAGCATAAACACACCGATCCATTCATCGCCATTACGGTTAATAAAGCTTGACAGGGTTTCTCCATGTAAATATTCCATAACATAAAAAGCATACTTTGTATTTTGCGCAAACTCCCAATCATCCACATCCAATAAACAAGGCCCAAGACGATTCCCTTGGACCTTCTTCAACGATTTCAAAACGTTTACTTCCATTGTCATTGATGTGCTTTTATCACTTATTTTCAATGCAACTTGCTTACCATTCCTATCACAGAGATAAACTGATCCAACTGCACCTTGACCAAGCTTCTTTTTAATTACATAACGATGCTTATGCCACTTTCCACTTATAATTGTTCCTGGCTTAATATCAATTCCATGCTTCTTCCATGCCTGGTTCATCTTCATCCCTCAAGCTCCTTAGCAATCCTTTCTTTCCAAACTGATACATCGCTTCACGTATAGCAGGTCCAGTAGGCGTAATTCCTCCACTGCTTAGCTTTGGAAATACTGTCGATATTGAATCAAGCTTTGGCGACCAGTCGAATACTTTTTGAATATCCTTTCGTTTGCCTGGAAAACTAAAAATACAGAATCGATTCCTTCCAATTCGTGCATTTAAACTTATCGAAAGGTCAATTAGAGCCTCTTTTACTGTTGGAAGCTTATCATGCATGCTCGCACTTGTATCAACTAACACGAGAACTTCCAAATCACACGTTTCACCCATATCCTCCACAACCTCCATAATCTCCCCGCGTTTTTCCGGTTCGATATCCTCGAGATTCTGATTTGGACCTAAAATTTGCTTTAATTCCTGATTAACAAATCCTTGTAAAGTTTGTGTCATTGCTTGTTTTGTAACCATTTGTACTGTCTGTGATAGTGACTGTTTATAGACGAGTTGACTTACACCGCCACCAGAAAGCGCAATATCTTCAACTTCCTCCAATCCTTCTGGCTGCTCAGTCTGATCATCATCTAAAATACCAATCACATTAACCGTCACACCTTGCTGATGTGCCAGTGCAGCAGTTGCGGCTGGATCCTCACCCTTATTAGAGCAACCATCCGTTATCAATAGAATCTGTTTTAGTGTTCCTTTTTTCACTTAACATACCTCCTAGCTAATCCACTACCATCATCGCCAACATCGTTTAAAAATATACGTTTACTCCTTGAAATGGGGATACTGCTGACCAGGCGGATCCTCATTCCGTTATTCATTACAAATCCCTCATTTAGGGCATGTTTTAGGATCCTCATTCCGTTATTTGTCTTTTTAACCTTATATTTCGTTGATTTTTCGCTATTAGCGGAATGAGGATCCGTTTCACCCCCCTTAGAACACTAAATCTGCCGTTTAGTGGAACGAGGATTCACATTGCTGACTTTTATTTGTATTTCGCAATGCACTTTGCAAACATGCTACCTTCTTAACTGCTAAAAAACTGATACTCCATTAGAGTACCAGTTTTTTTAGCATCCGTTATTGCGCTTTTTCGGTGTAAGTTGGTATCGAAGCCCATTGTGGTGTATTTTTAACTATTTTAGCAGCAACCACCGTCATATCATCTTCAATTGCTCCCGACCTTGTTCGGACAACCTCCTCAAGTAGTAAATCTGCTATTTCCTGAGGATCATCCGTCTTCATTTCACGAATTTTCCGCTTCAACCAAACATCCGTATTTTCAATATGTTTTGGCCCATCAAATATACCGTCGCTCATCATAATTAAAATATCTTCAGATTTTAATTGCTCACCAACGATATCAACGTCAAATTCCTGTATAATCCCCATTGGCAGATTACTCGCTTCCACCTTGATCATTTCTTCCCCACGTTTGATAAAACTTGGAGTCGAGCCAATTTTTAAGAAACGAACAAATGCATTGTGCATATTTATAACAGCCAAATCTAATGTTGCAAACATCTCATCGGTAGTTCGCAGTGCAAGGATTGAGTTGATTGATTTGATCGCAACTTTTTCCGGAATTCCAGTTTGTAAAATTTGCTGGAGGAGCCGTAACGTTTCTTTACTTTCTTCACTTGCACGTTGGCCATTACCCATACCATCGCTAATAGCCATTGCATATTTTCCGGCACCAAGTTCTATAGTTGTATAGCTATCTCCTGAAATAAGCCCTCCACCTTTGGCAGCATTGGCAATGCCAGTATCAATTACATATTCTTTGGCAGATCCAAATGCCAGATAGCAGTAGCCATTTGGGAATGGTGAAACCTCTTCTTGCTTAACAATAATCATTTCGTTTAATATATCGGATAATACAGGCGCAATTATTTTTGCCCCTTCACCATGATAATCATAAAAAGATAGCGTCATTTCAATATCTACATTTCCTTTATCCAACTGATAAATATCCAGCTTCTCTAAATCAATACCCATATGCTTGAGCGTATGGATGATTTGCATTTCCTGTTTTTCATGATGCTGACGTTCCTTAAGGATTTCGTTAGCAAAATCCTCCATGACTTCCGAAACCCCTTGAAGCTGGTCAGCGACAAAGCGCTTGCTTTCAATCACCTGTTTCTTTAATTTTTTATTTGCTTCAAACGATGATATTTCTTCTTTCATTACGTCAATTACTTTTTTTGATTTTACACAATGGTTTTCAAATTCCCGAGTTGATTTATGACTTGGTTCTTTACCTTCTGCAAGATCATCCTTCAGATTTTCCATTAGAGAGTAAGTCTTATCAAACTGCTTCTCCCAGCAGCGATCTTTCATAAAGCAGGACTGACACGTTTTCTCGGTAACCTGACTTAAAAAATAATCTGTCTCACGCTTGTCTTGAATATCTTCTTCCTTAAATTCCTCAGATGAGGTAAAACTTTTTGAAAGCGCTTCAAATACATCAGAGAATTGCTCAACCCGCTTAGCGGTAACATTACGAACTTTTTGCAAGTATTGTTCTTGTTCATTTGTATGTTCTTCAGTTCCCGGAATATAACGTGATAGTTTCTTAAACCAGCTTGCCGGTGTCAAAATAAAGAATAAAATTGCAATGGATGTTTCGATAAGAGAAGGTACTATTGTCCCAACATCTACATAAATGCCCACTAGAAATGTCCCAACTAAAAGTCCAATGCTTACCCCAATCTTATTTCCTTCTTTCAATAATCCGCCTAACAACCCTGAAAAGGCAAGCAAGCTCATTTGGTAGAGATTTGCTACATTTGCCAGCGACAAGATAAGCCCAGCTACTACCCCTACTGTTGACCCAATTGCCGCACCTCCAACAAATGCGAGTAACAATACAAAGTAACGGGAAAATATTTGCTCAACTGAGGCGTCATAAAATGACCATCCTATTGTTCCTGTCAATATCGATGCAAGCAAGATAATCATGCAAACAATTTCTTCATTTTTTAACGCAGGTTTATATCTATTTGGTGATAATAATGGAATACTCTGCATAAAGATTAGTACAAGGACAGCTCCAAGTACTCCTTCAACAACTATGAGCATCCATTCATACGATGAAAGCTGATCTGTAGCAGAATACACAAAAAGCCTTGGACCTAAAGTGGAGAAGAACACAAATAGCGGAATATAGACTTGCTGTTTTTTGGCATGTTTAAATAATGCTGCCAAAAAAATAAAAACAATCATTGCTAACGCAATAAAAACCCCATGAACAAGTGAAAAGCTTAATGATCCAGCCAGGACTGCAAGCATTACTTTCGCTGCCTTGTCCTTATGTATAAACCAAATGGTTGCCAAAAAAGCAACAGCAAATGGTGAGACAACTGATAATATGATAGCTCGTCCCAATAAAAAACCAACTATATAGAACAGCCATCCTTTTTCGAATAATAATGATGTAGCATGCGAAGACATCCACTTACGAAACCTTTGTAGCAGGTTTTTATTTACGCCGATTGCGTCGGATTCCAACCTTGGAATTGAATCCATCATAGAATACCACTCCCTCTTTCAAACATTAAATCACACTATGCATTGTTTTTTTGTCAAAATAAGAGAGCAAGTTTAAAAAATCGTTCGACTGTATTCTATATGGACAAGCGGTATTCTACATAACCTTCCGTATTCTGTTTACTATTGTCTAAAGATTAGAAAACTTAGCTTATCGCCAAGCCTTAGTTGCACATATGCACGAAGAAAGTATTTATACTTTATTAACTGTCCATAAAATATAAGATCCTTTGTCTATATGTTTCCAGTTGGTTTAACAGTATCTCGTGTCGTTTCTCAATAAAATCACCTTATCACGTATTTACTTAATAATTCTTAATAAAAAACGACAAACTCCTCCCTTTTTCCAAAATTACTCATTGACACATATATAACCCTGTTGTATTATATCACTTGTGATTCATTTTGGCGGCGTAGCTCAGCTGGCGAGAGCGTACGGTTCATACCCGTGAGGTCGTGGGTTCGATCCCCTCCGCCGCTATCCTTAATAATAAAGACCTGCAGAAGTGTTAAAAACACTTAACTGCAGGTCTTTATTTGTTAGGCTCGTTTCGTAAATTATTGTTGAATTTTCAGGCAATGAAGCTTATATTAACTCTTTCAAATTTCGCAACATAAATTGAACGCAAAAACCTTGAAGGAATAAGAAAGGCTGAAGATACACTACTTGAGTTGAATTTCTTTCACATCTATAGAATAAGCTCAAACAGCTATCTTGATAATCCCAGACCATTTTTAATTGTTGCCTTGACAACATTGATAAAAGTTTGTACACATAAAAATATAAACTGCGAAGTACTTTTTAAAAAGTTTGAGTGCTATTATACCGCTCCGGAAATACACTTCGCGCACCTAGGGCGGCTGATGAGCCTCCTTGCTCCTACGTCGCTGCGTAGTCTCATCTAGGCCTCAGCTCCCACAGGAGTCTACGTGTATTTCCTCCGCTGTTGACTCGAGTATGAATCGCTATAGTATAAATGTGTAACAGCACTACACTAGTCCGGGTGAGCGGAGGGCGGTGACTCCTGCGGGAATAGCACGTGTCCGAAGACCCCGCAGAGTGGTTTTCGCAACGGAGGCTAAGGCCGTGCCCTAAGGTGCGCATCCGCCCGTAGCGACCCCGGACGGCGGGCGAGAGTTTATAGAGATTATTCCAACAGTTAGTTCGAAGTTATATCAAATACGTACCGTTGTAAGGATTTATGCTTTCTTAACTGCAAAAAAACAGGAACCGCTTCTAAAAGCGATTCCTGTTCAGTTCATTTATATCATAGAGCATTATCATAGACAGCAGTTGCTATCCTCTTTTAGCACCTCGACCTCCACGTTTGGATTCTGTGTGCTTTTTCAAAGAGGCTAAACGGTCTTCTGAATCCTTAAGAAATTTATTCATTTTAGATTCAAAGTTTTCACCGCGATCACGATTATTTTTTGGGCGCACTGGTTTATCCTTTGCTTTCTTAATGGATAAGCCAATTTTACCATCCTTTTCAACATTAATAACCTTCACTGTTACCTCATCACCAACAGTTAAATGTTCATTAATGTCTTTAACATAGTTGTCGGCAACCTCACTAATATGGACTAGGCCAGTTTTACCTTCACCAAGTTCAACAAAAGCCCCAAAATTAGTAATACCAGTTACCTTTCCCTGCAGCTTGCTGCCTACTTCGATTGACATAAAAAAAATGCTCCTCCTTAAAAGTTTAAAAAATATAGTTCTTATATATTATAGCTAAGCTTGTAAAAGTGTGTCAATAAGATGGCTCCTCATCAGGAATTTTAAATATTAATTCCCCTTCTTTTGATAGGAAATAGTTCGTTCGAGCAATCTCTAGTATATACTCTTCATTATTCAGCAACTTAATTTCTTCACGAAGGTTTTCTTCCTCATTTTCCATAGTAGCTAATTTCTCTTCCATTTGATTATATTGTTCTTCTTTTTTTTCCTGAAGCGAAACTTGTTTAAAGTGGTATGTTGCCATGCTTCCAATCACAACTAATACGACAACAGAAAATAATACTAGACGGCGAATAAGACGCTGTTTTTTTCTCTTTTGTCTTTCTATGTATGCATCGTACTGTTCAACGTAATTCGAATCCAATCTTGTTACTGTTTTCTTTTTTGTAGGCATAGGCAACTACCTCCTCTTAAACAAAATATTTTTCATCCATTTCTTAAATATATTCTCTATTGTACTATAAAACCCTGCAATTTTGTGTAAATTATTTTGGATATTTTTTGGCAGCAAACGGAAAAGAGTCTGAAATACCCAAGATAATGGAATATAAATCAACTTAAACGTATATCGAATGATGGTGAATAGCACATTTCCGATGAACAAAAGAGATACTATCAGCAAGTGAACAATAAACTTTATTGGCGTAATAAAGAGTACTTGTACCAATTTTTCAATAAATTGATAAATCTTCAACCCAATTCGAATTATATGTTCCAGCAGTTGCTTATACGCACCTGCAGTTGTCACCTGGTAGACAGAAAAGCCGAGTAAACAGGCAATAAACACATAAAAGCGTAGCTCTCCACTATTTACTCGGAATAACAGGTAGTATAATAACATAGTCTGAGTTAGCCAGAAACTAATTTCCATGAAATAAGAAAGAATTTTATTTTGCTTCCAGTGGATTGAAAACCTGCGATAGGTATCGTTTATTATACCCAAATAGAAGCCACCTAAAACCATAGAAAGCATGGTCAGGAATTGAACGCTAAGTGTCATTTGAATAGCTTGCTAAAGAATCCTTTAGCTTTCTCCTGCTGATGTTCATCCACATAGGAAAGCTCATATATTTTACCTTTGATTGAGACTAAACCTTCCCCAACGTCCAGATTTTTCAATTGTAAATTCTGTCCTCGAACAATCAAGTACCCCAAAACAGTTTCTAATAAAAACTCTTCATTATCAAAACTATCAACTTCTTTAACACCGGTTATTTCCAATTCTTTTCGATTATTAACTTTCACAACATGTTCCTGCTGGACACGTGTAACACTATCTTTTTCATAGTAATTCATACATATCGCCCTCCTTATCATTATTACTGTATGATTAGAAGGACAAGTGTAGAACTATTCTAATTAACTTTCTCTTCCTTAATTACTTTATAGAGCATTTCTGCTTCGTCTTTTTTCACAGCCTCTTTTAAGGCATTCACTTCGAGTGTTACCAACTTTTGCCCGAACTTAATGACCAGTTCATCGCCAACAGATACAATTGATGATGCCTTAGCCTTGTTACCGTTAATGGTAATCCGGCCTTGATCAGCTACTTCTTTTGCCATTGTACGGCGTTTAATTAGTCTTGTAACCTTTAAAAATTTGTCTAAACGCAATTCTATCACTCTCTTCTTTTTGCTTGGTTCCAGTAGTAGTCCATTTCTTCCAAGGTTGTTTCATAAAGGTCTTTCCCCTGGCTCTCCAATTGTTCCTCAATGTAGGAGAATCGTGAATGAAACTTCTGGTTCGTTAGATTTAAAGCAATTTCCGGATTTACTTTATAATACCTTGATATGTTTGCAAGTACAAATAGAACATCGCCTAGTTCTTTTTCTATTTCTGATTTGTCTTGGCTTACAATGGCTTCATCAACCTCATCCAGCTCTTCCTGTAGCTTCTTCCATATATCCTTTATATCAACCCAATCAAACCCTGTTTTAGCTGCTTTTTTCTGAAGTTTGAATGCTCTTGCTAATGCTGGTAAACCAGCGGGAATACCATCCAGCACCGATTTACGATAGTCTCCTTTTTCTTCCTGCTTTATTGCATCCCATGTCTTGTATACATCCTCAATAGATTCGACTGTTTTGTCAGCAAAAATATGTGGATGGCGATGAATCATTTTATCCGTAATCGAACGAATAACGTCATCAACTGTAAAATATCCGTCATCCTCGCCAATTTGACTATGAAGCAATACTTGCAATAGAAGATCACCTAACTCTTCCACAATGCCTTCATCATCCTGATTATCAATTGCTTCTATTACTTCGTATACTTCCTCGATTGCATACTCACGTAGTGTTTCATGTGTTTGTTTTTTATCCCATGGGCATCCATTAGGTCCACGCAATACAGCAATTACTTCCCGCAATCTTGAAAACGTATGGTTAAGCATATATGCAGGGGCTGGAGGGATATAAACGGAAGTTAAATTATTAACTTTCAATGAATAATCAAGTTCCTCTAAAGGGACTTTCGTAATTTTTTCCTGGTTACTGCCAGCCGCTTCAACTATCGTTACTTGATAGCTTGCAGGCAAATCCTCAAGCAACTCCAATTTTACATTTGACGCGATAAACTGATCATAGACCTGACAAAAAATGATATGCTGCCGGTAATTTAACTGGCTGCGGTTAAACCCTGTTCCATCAATAAACTGAAATCCTTCGATTGGATCAATTCGTAATGATGTAAACAAATCATCCAGATAGCTTTGTCCACCAATGACTTCCACCAATACTTCATCCTGATCCAGCAACAGTTGAACAGTTTTTTCAGCAAGCATAGGATGGCCGGGCACTGCGTAGATAACGGGTGATTGGTGGGACTCTTCAATTAATGAATCCACAATACGACGATATACTTCATCGAATTGTTCCGTTGTTTGATAGATTTCATCAAACGATGTAAATTTTACCCCCTCATCCTGCAAGGTATTTATCACCGGGTGATTGATAGTTCGCGCAAAAATAGAATTGCTTGTATTCGATAATTTTTTATAAATTCCAAGCGGCATCTGGTCAAGGTCTCCTGACCCAAGGCCGATAATTTCAATTGTATTTCCCACTAAGTTTCCCTCCCTCTATGGATTCTGGTCAATATCGGTACTAATGGGAGCATCGATATTTCTTGGTTAGTAAACGCCCTAAACCTTAATAACAAAATAATGTAGAGAAGCGCTCCAGTTATTACGACAAATAATACATATAGCAGTAAACCAAAACGTGATGAACTGCCAGGCAAGAGATTATCTATTAAAAATATATAGATAATCATTCCTGTTGCAGCTATGGTAAATGCACGCCAATTGATATGCTTTTCTACCTTCAGATTTGGCAGCTTTCTTTTCAATGCCAACAGCATAAGTACAGCAAGTATTGTCAGACTGAACACCGTAGCAATGGCACTGCCCATTATTCCAAACAATGGCACAAGAGCCTGATTGGTAATCCATTTTATGAAAAAGGCAACAAGTATAAATCCCGCTGTCCTTTTAATATACCCTAATCCTTGAAGAATAGATGCAGCAGTAATTGCGATTGAACTTAAAAAAATAGAAATGACTAGAATCTGTAAACTTGCCGTACCCTTTCCGTTCTGAAATAACAGTGTATTCGCTTCTGGAAAAATAATAATTAACCCAATTGTCGCACCAATAGCTAAGTAAAAACTTACGACTAGTGCACTTTCAATATATGCGTGAAATGCTTTGGGATCACTATCAAGCTTACGCCTGGAAATCGTTGGTATCAATGCTAGAGCAAATGAAGATCCTAAAACAGTTCCAAGCTGTATCAAAGGCTGGCCTCGATCAAACACTCCTTTTGCCTCCATTGCATCAACATCTGACAATCCATGCTCCATAAGACCAGGAACAAGCGTAAACGTATCGGCAAATTGAATAATAATTAATAGCATGTGGTTTAACGCAGCTATCATGCCAAAGATTAATAATGTACTGATATAGTAATTCCATGGAATATCAAAATGCTGATTCACTGTAGGCTTCATTCTTATAAAAAAGAAACCAAGTATGAAAATTGCAGCTAATGCTCCAAACAATGAAGCAATTGCTGCAGCTTGTCCAATGCTATATATATCACCTGATTTAATAAAAATGAATACCGCTGCTAAAATAATTAGAAATACACGAATGAATTGTTCGCCAACCTGCGAATATGCTGTGGGCTTCATTTGCTTCATTCCTTGAAACACACCTCGTAACAGAGCTGAAAAAGGAATGAGCAAGAAGGCAAAAGCAGCTAATTCATATGTATCTTTTAAATTTGCATCGCCCACCCACACAGCAATTTCCTGTGCATTAAAAAATAGGAATAAAAAAATACCACTGCTAATGGAAAATAAAAGCAAAAATATGGGTACATAAAAACGGGCAAACGACGGCCCCATCCCCTGTGCTTTTAAATCCACAGTAATTTTCGATATAGCTGAAGGAAATCCGTATAATGACAAAATAAAAGCAATACCAAGGAACGGATAAACTTGTTGATAGATATAAAAACCCATATCCCCTGTCAGATTCTGCAGTGGAATCCGATAGCCGGCACTCAGTACCTTACTTATTAATCCTGCCAATGTAAGAAGCAATGCACCTTTTACTAATTTGTTGGTCTCATTCCCGTCCATGAAAAACGCCTTTCTATGGCAGTTAAGAAAGTATAAATACTTTCTTACTGCATAAGTACAACTAAGGCTTATCTATATAAAGACTAGGCGATAAGCCAAGTTTTCTAACCATTTTTAAACTATTATAGCATACCAGCTATCCTACCATTCTTACTAGTACAATCGAGCCTCGCGTGTGAAAAGTGGCACCTGCAAAAAATATTTTTTATCTAACAATGCCACTTTTTGTTCATTCACAAACGATAGTAGGTGGAGGGGACCTATTAGCTTCAAATACATTGTTGTATTTCCAAGTAGTGAATCTCATCCCTGAGAGTGACCATTATACGCTATTTGAACAGCATTCCGGTTCTCATAACCCTGATGAAGACACGGTTCCCGCTTTTTGAAAAGCATTCGCGTTCTCATAAGCTTGATGAGTGACTGTTGAGCACTCAACCATAATTAGAACAATGGAAATTAGCACAAGGGAAAATTTCTACTGTGATGCAGTTTATACAATTACAACAAAAAACAGCCGTAAAAAAAGAACAAAAACCAGTAATTTTGCTAACTGGCCTTTGTTCTTACCTACAACTATTCCATTTGCTTGGCCAAAAAGCTTGAAGCCGTTTCAGTACTTTTTTGTTCGACATTACTAAGCTTTTTGCCATCTCTTGAAAACATCATGACACAGCCAATCGGGTCACCATTTGCTATAATAGGGCTAATGCAATACGAATCAATTTCTTCATCTTTTCCTTGGGTGATTTCTAGTGTAGCTTGTTCTGTTTCAAATACGAGTAACCGATCTTCCATCGTCTTTTCGAGTTGTTTCCCTATACTTTTATTTAAGTAATCTTTTTTTGATTCACCAGCTACAGCTATAACTTCATCGCGATCACAAATTAAAACAGGATAGTGCAATGAGTCAAATAATGCTTCTGCGTATTCCTTTGCAAAACTCCCCAGTTCATTAATAGGTGAATATTTCTTTAAAATTACTTCACCTTCACGATCAACAAATATTTCTAATGGATCTCCTTCACGAATACGCAATGTTCGTCTGATTTCTTTTGGGATAACTACTCTGCCTAAATCATCAATTCGACGTACAATTCCTGTTGCCTTCATTATGAAGCCTCACTTTCCTATGATGATTGTCTCTGGTGTATGTAATTTCAATGTTTACCTCAATGTGAAAAAAACACCAGTTGTGCCTATAGTATAAATCAACTTCTAAGAACTATACATCATACAGTGGGATTTTCTAATCTTCCCTATTGACCTCAGATAATTGTGTGATAAAGTTTTCGACTAATTCATAACGTTGGTGATGTGTATCACGTGTCCATTTGAATATCACCTTTAATTTACTTCCTTCCGTCCCAAGCTGGACGTCGCGACCGAAACTATTGGCAAGCTCGAATAATTTCGATCCATCAATCTGCTGACTGCGGTCATCATCTACAAGCAATTCAATTTTTTTATTCTTTTCACTTATCGTTTCGACTCGTTGTTGCTTCGCTAACCTTTTTAACGATGATACTACGAATAAATGCTCCACTTCTTCTGGATAATCACCAAATCGATCGATTAATTCATCTCGTAAATCTTCAATGTCATCCGATGAATCGATTGTTTGAAATTGTTTATACATTTCAATTTTTTGTTTTTCATCCTTGATATAGGTATCAGGAATATAAGCGTCAAGATTAAGTGTTAATTCTGGTTCAAATGCCTTAATATCATCGAGTTCTTTTCCATACTTACGTGCGTCAATTGCATCTTTCAGCATTTGGGAATACATATCAAATCCTACCGAATCAATAAAGCCGTGTTGTTGTGACCCTAATAAGTTCCCAGCACCACGTATTGACAAATCACGCATGGCGATTTTAAATCCAGAACCAAGCTCCGTAAACTCTTTAATCGCTTGCAAACGTTTTTCAGCAATTTCAGTAAGTACCTTATCCTTCTGGTAGGTGAAATATGCATATGCTACTCGGTTTGACCTGCCTACACGTCCTCTAAGCTGATACAATTGGCTCAAGCCCATTCGATCAGCATCATTAACAATTAATGTATTAACATTTGGAATATCAACACCTGTCTCAATAATTGTAGTACTAACAAGTACATCATACTCGCCTTCCAAAAAAGCAAATATAACATTTTCCAACTCTGTCTCATTCATTTGGCCATGAGCAACAGCTATTCTTGCATCATCAACAAGCATACCAAGGTCACGCGCTACACTATCAATATTTTCGACACGATTATAGAGGAAAAATACTTGTCCGCCTCGTGACATTTCCCGTTCAATTGCCTCTCGAATGAAAATTGGATTATATTCCATTACATACGTCTGGATCGGAAAACGATTTTCCGGTGGTGTTTCAATTACAGATAAATCACGGACTCCAAGCATCGACATGTGAAGTGTTCTTGGAATCGGTGTTGCTGTTAATGTAAGTACATCAACATTTGTTTTAAGTTCTTTAATTTTTTCTTTATGTTTTACACCAAAGCGCTGTTCTTCATCAACAACGAGCAGTCCTAACTCACGAAATTGTACATCTTTTGATAGTAATCGGTGTGTTCCGATTACAATGTCGACTAACCCTTTTCGAAGCCCGTCCATTGTTTCCTTCTGTTGTTTTTTCGTTCGAAATCTACTTAATATACCGATATTTACCGCATGATCTAAGAACCGCTCACTAATGGTTTCAAAATGTTGCTGCGCCAATATTGTCGTTGGAACTAAGATAGCCACTTGTTTTCCATCCGCCACCGCTTTGAAGGCTGCACGAATGGCTACTTCCGTTTTCCCATAACCAACATCACCACAAAGCAGCCGATCCATTGGACGTTCTCTTTCCATATCATGCTTGATTTCTTCAATACACCTTATCTGATCTTCGGTTTCCTGGTATGCAAAGGAAGCTTCAAATTCTCGTTGCATTTCTGTATCTTCACTGAATGAATAACCCTTTCGTGCTTCACGTTCAGCATATAGCTTAATTAGGTCATCAGCGATATCTTCCACGGACGATTGTACTTTACGTTTTACTTTCGTCCATTCACTTCCACCTAGTTTATATAATCTCGGTTCCTTACCTTCTGAGCCAACGAATTTCTGTACTAAATCTATCTGATCAATCGGAACGAAGAGTTTATCATCACCAGAGTATTTAATCAGCATATAATCCTTATGCATGTCACTAACCTCAAGTGTTTCGATACCTAAATACTTTCCAATTCCATGGTTAGCATGAACAACATAGTCTCCAACTTTCAACTCCTGATAGTCCTTAATACGTTCAGCATTAGAGATCTTTTGCTTCTTACGTGTACGTTTCATTTTCTTTTTAAATAATTCATTTTCCGTAATTAACACCAATTTGTGCATCGGCATTTCAATACCACTGCTGATATTACCAACAGCTATCGTTGGTTTAGTAACAGGAAGCTCCAGCTTACTTGAAACAACTGAATCAATATCATAGTCTAAAAAAATGGAATGAATTTTTTCAGCCCTTTTTTCGTTTGGCGCCAAAACGACAACAGAAAAATCACCTTTTTCCCAACGTTTTAATTCATTCTGAAACAAATTCATTTGCCCATGAAACTCCTGCATAGCTCGAGAGGACAAATTTATAATATTTTGCGGTTGTGTATTCGGTATATGCCGTAAAAAAACCGACATATAAAGACGCTGTTGCGTCATGTTTTCCCATACCGTATGCCAGTCAAAGGAAAACCTACTACCTCGCACCATTTTGTTCGTCTCTAATAGGTTGCTGTACCATTCTGCTTCCTCTGAATCCAAATGTGTTGCTGTTTCTTGGATTCTGCTCATTTCATCCATAATTACCATACCGTCTGCAGGTAAATAATCTAACAAACTAGCAGGATTATTATACAGAAAGCCAATATATTTATACATTTCCTGGAATCGTTCAAGATTCTTTAATCGTTCAATATCGTGTTCCATTACTTCAATCAGGGTTTCTTTCGCTTCCGGTTTTTTTAATTTCTTCAGCGATTCCGATAGCGCCCTTTCTACACGTTGTGCTCCCGTTACCATATCTTGTTCACTTAACAGAAGCTCAGTAGCGGGGCCAATTGTTATTTCCTTCTTTTTTTCCAAGGACCGCTGTGAGTCCACATCAAAAAAACGTATGGAGTCTATTTCGTCGTCAAATAACTCAATACGGACTGGGTTCAATTCCGTTACAGGATATATATCTATAATACCGCCTCGGCGACTGAATTCTCCAGGTGCTGTGACCATAGTTGTCCGTTCATATCCCATATCTACCAAAGATGATAGGTATTTTTCAACATCAATATCCTCGCCAAAGGTAAAACGTAACTGATAATCACGCCAATAACTTGCTGGCGGCAAAATACGTTTTAAGGCAGCTACCGGAGCAATTAAAATACCTGATTTTTTCTGTGACCACTCAGTCAACGCATCTATTCGCTGGCTTCTTAATTCAGGACTGGCAACAGCAATCTCTGATGCAATCAATTCATTGACAGGATACAAATGTATTTGTTCATCACCCATAAACTCTGCCAAATCATCATACAACTGCTGCGCTTGTACAAGTTGATGTGTGATAAGTAAGACTGGTTTATGTAATGATTCATTAATAATAGATACAAGTAAACTTCTTGCAGAACCTGACAACCCCGCAACAAGCTGTTCTTTCATCCCTCCAGAAATTCCGTTAATTATTGATTCAACATCTTCTTTTGAACGTAGATAATCATTAATCCCTTTCATTTTTCCCCACCTGCTTAAGTGCAAAAATGCCTTGGCTAGCGTTGAGTTGTATCGCATAGCAACTAGTAGTATTTCTTTCCTGTACTTACATTGCTAAGCGATCACTAACGTTTATGAAATAACCAAAGCTATCTTGCGTATGTTATTGTATGAAATAGTCTAACTCATGATACTGTGGATGGCTGCCAAGCGATTCTTCACAGTTTTCACAAATGGTTTGAATATGAACATCACCATTATTCTGATAGTGAATCATTTCTTGTTTATCCTCAGTTGATAATTTATTCCATCCCAGCATCGACGTATCTATTACTTGCTGATTTAATTTACCAATTTCATGTCCACAATGTCTGCATTTATAGACAATAGACATACAAAAAACCTCCTCGAATAAACATGGGGTACAATAAAGTTTATCCGAAAAGCATCTTTTTATACTATATGTGGTTTTAATTATTAAATTCATTCATTACTTCAGAAAACGACTTTTCTAACCATGCTTCACATGCGTCTGCTGCTTTTTGAATACCGGAATCAACCGCTTCATGTTTTTCTTTTGGAAATGATCCAAGTACATAATCAACTACTTGCATTTGACCTGAAGGACGTCCAATACCAATTCTAAGCCGTTTAAATTCTTTGGTACCTAAATGTTCAATAGTGGAACGAATTCCATTATGACCGCCGTGACTGCCTTTTTGACGTAACCGGATTTTACCTGTTGGAAGGTCGAGGTCATCATAAATCACAAGAACATCATCAACAGCAATATTATAAAAGTCAATTAACGGACGAATAGATCCACCCGAGAGGTTCATATATGTTTGTGGCTGCAGGAGAATAACTTTTTCATTTCCAAGAAACTCAACCGTTGATTTTCCATTGAACTTGTCCTTCTTTAGTTTCCAATTGTGGCGATCCACTAATTCATCAATTACCATAAATCCAATATTATGGCGTGTTTTTTTAAATTTTCTTCCTGGATTTCCTAACCCAACGATACATTTCATTTTGCTACTTCCTTTATGGACTAGTTTATCTAACTTTTTATATTGTACTGTCTTTATGTCAGAAAATAAAGCAAAACCCTCCTATACAGAATAGGAGGGTTCATATGCTTATAGTCAAAATTATTTACTCTTCTTCATCGTCCTTCGCACCAACTAGTTCAGGTTCAGCATTTTCATCTGCTTCCTCTTCAGTTTCATCCAGTGTATCTGGTGGTACTACCGTTGCAACAGTGGTATCTGCATCTTCTAGAAATTCATATTTACTTGCTTTTGGTAAATCGGCAATTGCAATCGTATCACCGATTCCAAGTTCTGAAACATCAACAGAGATTTGCTCTGGAATATCTGCTGGTTTCGCTCTTACCTGTAATTCAAACAATGGCTGCTGCAGGACACCGCCTTCTTTAGCGCCATATGCCTCGCCCTCGAGATTTAATGGTACTTCTACGTCCATTTCTTCAGCCATATTCACGATATAGAAATCAGCATGAATTAATTCATCTTTAATTGAATCCATTTGATATTCGTGCAGCATTACATCTTCGGCTTTATCACCCTCAATTTCAAGTGAAATTATTGCGTTTCTGCCTTCGTCACGAACAGTTTTTACTAAGTCAATGCTATTTACAGCAATCGCTTTAGCTTCCTTATCTTTCCCGTATACAACAGATGGAACATCTCCACTTTCACGGATTTGTTTTGTTGCAGATTTTGAATGATCTTCCCGTTTTGTTGCTTTTAGTTTTACTGCCATGTTTATCACCCTCCATTATTTAAAAACTTGGTACTTGACCAAGTTTATATGGCAAAAATCTTTCCTAGCAACTAAAGCTTACCATTAGGTAGTGATAAGCCCAAGTTTGCTAATCATCTCTTACTATTAAAACATAATTTTAGTAATAGACAAAATTTCTACGCATTTTTTATTCCCGTATTTTTATCATCTTAAACGTTTAATCGAATAGAATACTTACTGATTGCAATTCATGTATACGAATAATTGCTTCACCAATTAACGGTGCAACCGACAATTCGGTAATTTTTTCACTTTGTTTATCTTCAGGAAGTGGAATTGAGTTCGTAATAATCAGTTCCTTTATTTTCGAATTATCAATTCGCTCAATCGCTGGGCCTGATAAAACAGGATGTGTACAGCAGGCGTAAACTTCTTTAGCACCATTTTCAATTAATGCATTTGCTGCCAATGTAATTGTACCTGCAGTATCGATAATATCATCTATAAGAATAGCTGTCTTGCCTTCAATATTACCAACGATATTCATAACTTCTGCAACATTTGGACGAGGACGCCGTTTATCGATTATACCAATTGGTGCTTTTAAGCGATCGGCCATTTTTCGTGCACGTGTTACACCACCATGATCGGGTGAGACGATAACTAAGTCCTCAAAACTTTTCGTTTCAAAGTAATTAGATAAAATTGGCACACCTTGCAAGTGATCGATCGGAACATTAAAGAAACCCTGAATTTGTGGTGCATGTAAATCAAGTGTAATTACACGACTAGCGCCAGCTGTCTCAAGCAAATCAGCTACAAGCTTAGCAGCAATTGGTTCTCTTGACCTTGCTTTACGGTCTTGTCTAGCATAACCGTAGTATGGCATAACAATATTAATTGATCTTGCTGAAGCTCGTTTTAGTGCATCAATCATAATTAATAGCTCCATAATGTGTGTGTTAACTGGAGCACAAGTTGATTGAACGACATACACATCACACCCGCGAATACTTTCCTCAATATTAATTTGAATTTCACCATCGCTAAAAGCAGAAACCGTACACTCACCTAATGTTGTACCAATATGGCTAGCGATGTCCTCAGCTAATTGACGATTTGAATTCAGTGAAAAGACTTTCAAAGACCGATCCTTGTAGCTAGATGCCATGAGATAACCCTCCGTTAGTTTTTATTTCTGTTTTTTATCCTTGATGCATAGCCTTCTTTATTCGTTTGTCTTGCACGTGCAACAGATAATGAATCTTCAGGCACATCCTTCGTAATCGTTGATCCTGCAGCAACATAAGAACCTTTCCCTACTGTAACTGGGGCAATAAGATTGGAATTGCAGCCAATAAAGGAATCATCTTCAATTGTGGTTAAATATTTATTTTTCCCATCATAGTTAACCGTAATCGTTCCACAACCGATATTTACATTACTTCCAACTTCTGCGTCACCAATGTAACTTAAGTGGGAAACTTTACTTTTATCTCCGATGACTGTCTTTTTCACTTCAACAAAGTTCCCGATTTTTGCGTCATCACCGATTGATGCTTCTGGTCGGATATGAGCATATGGTCCAATTTGTACACGACTACCTATTTTACTATCTTTGGCAACGCTTTGTTTGACAATACTTGCTTCACCAACAGAACAATCGATAATTTCACTATGCGGACCTATTTCAGCATCGGTTCTTATAATCGATTTACCCTTTATAAGCGATCCAGGATGTATCAAGACATCCTGTTCAATTGTAACATCTGGACTTATATATGTGTTATCAGGGTCTAAAATTGTAACCCCATTTCGCATATGTTTTTCATTGATACGCTTCTTCATTGTTGCTTCGGCCTTAGCTAATGCTACACGGTCATTAACACCAAGTGTTTCTTCAAAATCTGGTGTGATTGAAGCACTAACCTTCTCGTCCTGACTTCGCAAAATTTCAATTACATCCGGCAAATAATATTCACCTTGCACATTATCATTTGAAACTTTTTGCAGAGCCTGAAATAGTGCCTTGTTATCAAAACAGTATGTACCCGTATTGATTTCATCAACTAACAGTTCCTGATCATCTGCATCTTTGTGTTCAACAATCCGCTCTACTTCATTATTTTCATTACGAATAACCCTACCGTAACCTGTAGGGTTTAGAACTTTTGTTGTTAAAATTGTCGCCTTAGCACCTTCTCGTTCATGGTGATCAAAGAGCGCCCGGTATGTTGTGCTTGTAATTAATGGAGTATCTCCACACACTACAATAGTTGTTCCCTCTTTATCTTTTAATAATTCCTCTGCCTGTAATACTGCATGTCCAGTTCCTAATTGTTCTTCCTGAATGACAAACTTGCTTTGGTCTCCAATATGATCAGACACCTCTTCAGCACCATGACCCACAATCGTAACCATTTCATCCAGCTGTACAGCATTTAATTGTCCTATTACATGCTGCAGCATTGGACGGCCTAATACAGGATGAAGTACTTTATATAGTTTTGACTTCATTCTTGTGCCTTGTCCAGCTGCAAGAATGATAGCATAACGGTTCACCATGAAGAATCCTCCATTCTAATTATCCATTATGAATATATCTCAAAAAAGAGATGATTTCAACAGATACAAGCGGATGGAGATTAATAATTTTTGGAAAAAGCACTGTAAAAAAATACTTGAGTGCTACGACACCGCTTCGGAAATACACTTCGCGCACCTTAGGGCAACGCTTCAGCTTCCTCGGAAGCAAAAACCACTTCCTGCGGGATCTTCAGCTGTTGCTGCGACCAACAGGACGTTCTAGTACCGGCGTTGGTCACAGGACGTGACCTTTTTTAGCCGGTGCCCCACAGGAGTCTCCGTGTATCTCCTACGCTGGATTACGTACACTATATCCTGGAAGTTAACAAATGTATATTGTGATGGATTAAAATAAGACATTTAAATCTTCAGAGAGGATTTATGCTTTCTTAACTGCCAAGAAACTCGCAGTTCTTTTTTATTCTAGGTATGGAAAAATACGCGACAGATGTCGCAATGATACCGAAGCGGTGAGAACGAAGTATTCTGACTGAACGATTCAAAGAACTCAACTATCATTAGAATAAGAGAAAACAACATTAATGAAATTTTTCACCGTGAAGCAGTTTATATCATCTGCAAGGGTTAAATTTACGAAAAGAGCCTTAGAAATACACTCCGTCATATTTAATTACAAAAAAAGAAGGCTAACCTGGTTGCAGATTAGACCTCTCGTTGATCATGTTATTAGGAAGCGCCAGCTTCTTCATATCGCACTTCTTCTTCACCAGCACGACGGTATTCTTCTAGTACCGCATCCTGTATTTTTGCACGAGTATTGGAATTAATGGGATGCGCAATATCCCTGAATTCACCGTCAGGAGTACGTTTGGATGGCATAGCTACAAATAATCCATTATTCCCATCGATGACACGGATATCATGGACAACAAACTCCTGATCCAAAGTAATCGATGCAATTGCTCGCATTCTTCCCTCTGTGTTAACGCGGCGTAATCTTACGTCAGTTACTTCCATGATGTTTCACCACCTTTTCCCTTTTGAACTTATTATCAATAATTCAACAAAACAATGAGAATTCCTGCTTATTTTTAAAAAAAATTTAAAAAGACTAAAAAAGCTTAAAAAAGCTTAAGAAAACTTGGCATACGTTAAAGGAATTCTTATGAAAGCGTATTGTTGCTTTCTCAGAATCCCTTATACTTTGGAGTTCAATCCTTTAGGCAAAATGCCTTAGTTGCACTTATGCAGTAGGAAATTTTTTATACTTTTTAAACTGCAAAAAAAAATCTTTCATAAATTGAAAGATTTTTTTGATTCAGGCATGCAGATTACCAGGCAAAACCTCAATATTTTTCTGTTTAATATCTACATTGGTGATTTTAACTAATGAAGTATAATTTTCTACTACTCGTTCATCTTCTTCATCATCCGCTTCTGCCAGAACACCAATAGCTTTTACATTTGCATTAAATTCATCTAATAGGCTTGTCATCCCTGTAATTGTGCCACCGGCTTTCATAAAGTCGTCAATAATACAAACATTGGCATTATCCTGTAAACTTCGCTTAGGGAGCACCATCGTCTGAATCTTGCGGGATGATCCGGAAACATAATTAATGCTTACAGAAGACCCTTCTGTTACTTTTGGATCCCTTCTGACAATTACAACAGGTACATTCAGAAAAGATGCTACTGCATACGCAAGCGGAATTCCTTTCGTTGCAACTGTTACCACAACATTAATTTCCATGTCTGAGAAGGCTGAAGCGAGAACTCGCCCTATTTGCTTAACCATGTTTGGATCACCTAAAATATCACTCATATATAAGTAGCCACCAGGAAGTATTCTCCCAGGGTCCTCCAACGTATTACAGAGATCCTGTATAAATTGCTTGCTGTTTTCCCTTGAAAGGTTTGGAATATACCTGACACCACCTGAGGCACCAGGAAGAGTTTGCAAATGACCTATTCCTTCCTCCCGCATCACACGGTCAACAATTACCAAATCCTCACTTATTGATGATTTGGCTGCATTATATTTAGTAGAAAAAAAGGGTAATGACGTATGTTTCTTAGGATTTTCAAAAAAATAATTTGTTAATGAGACTAATCGATCACTTCTTTTCATAAACACACCTCTAAAACCGAATAATTATTATTAAATATATCATTATTATACGTATTTAATCAAGTCTTAACGACGATCAAGAAGTTGAACAATATAGACCTCATCACAAAATCCCCTTAAGCCGTTATAGATACGTTTTGCTTTACTATAGTGCTCGACAAGCCCAGCAACAGTTGGACCACTTCCGCTCATCAAGACGCCAGATGCTCCGGCCTGTACCATTCTTTCCTTAATATGTTGTACATTCGGACATAACGAAAATGTCACAGTTTCCAATGCATTACCAATATTCGCACATAAATTGGAGAAGTTTTTTTCTTCCAAAGCACGAATGATTTCATTTGTATCTGGATGCATAATTTCATCTATATTTATTTTTTGAAAGATACTCCGCGTGGAAATTCCAATATTCGGCTTTGCTAGTATAACGAAACAAGGCGGTGGTGCGGCTAATTCACGAATTTTTTCACCATGACCGGTACCAAGTGCAGTAGTACTATAAATACAAAATGGTACATCAGACCCGATACTTGCTCCTAGCTCCGCTAATTCTTCTAAAGATGCACCAACAGACCACATACGATTCAGTCCACGCAGTACAGCAGCAGCGTCACTGCTCCCACCACCAAGACCAGCCGAAACGGGAATATTCTTTTCTATTTCAATTCTAACGCCGTAATTTATCTGGTATTTATTTTTAAAAGCAAGTGCTGCTTTATAAGCAAGATTCCGCTCATCATTTGGAACATACTGATTATCAGCGGATACCTCAATCATATCCCCGTAAACGGAATATAATTCAACACGATCAGCTAAATCTACAGCTGTCATTATCATTTCAACCTCATGGTAACCATCGTCACGTTTGCCAAGGACGTCAAGCGATAAATTTATTTTGGCTGGCGCTCTTTCAAATAAAACCATCTCCGTCACCCACTTTATAAAATTAACCAAATTGTATCATAAAATTAAAAGCGAAGGCGACTGGTTTGGGTGACATGCATAAGCAAAAAAACCGTAGAACAGATGGTTTTGCGTTCGAAGTGTCTATTTGCTTCTATCTCGAACCCAAGGAGCCAGCCTGGATACAAAAACACGAGAAGACTGTACTGTGAGGTATGGAATGCGTTCAATACTAGTGTACAAAAATGGCAAACCCCTTTTAGGGTCTGCCATTTTGATTCATATTTTGCTCGGCCATTTCCAATGCACGTTTCACCATATTCCCGGCATCTCTTGACTTTATGCCGCCCCATCCTTCTTGTTTTACTGTGTCGTAAAAGCCTAACTCTTTGGCAATTTCTTCTTTCAATTGGTCCGACATCATTCCACCACGTCTAGCCATGAAAGAACATCCCCTTTCGTATAAGAGTTCCTTCCTACGACATTTGTAGCTTATGTATATATCTGCAACATACTCCCGTTATATGTATACAAAAAAGGAAATATTTTAGCTTTCTAATTGGTATTGCTTCAGTATAGCTTCTAATTTTAATGCCAAACTTATATTACCATCAATTTTAAGTTTTCCGGTCATGAAAGCTGTCGTGCTATTTAAATTGCCGAGCAAAAATTTTTTGAAATGTTTTACTTTCATCTTCAAGATACAGTCCGGGTCTTTTTCATTTGTATAATAAATCATTGCTACTCCGTTTTTAAATTCTAATTGGTAATGCCCATCTTCCTCATCTATTAAATGAAACTGATAAACTGCATTCACATCTTCATAAGGAGCTTTGTTGGCTTGCAACAGCTGATCAATCAAGTCCCAGACCTCTTTAACCGGTGACTTTTCCAATGATTCCATCTATGCTCCCCCTTTTTGGATAAAAATATAAGCAGTAAACTTGGGTTTACTGCTCTACCATTAACGCTCTCTCTTCATTAAAGTTTAATTCTACTGTTTCTGTTAACACGTCTGCATAGCTGTATGAAACACGTTCGAATGAATTTTCATCTTGGTCTAATTCAACAATGAAAACAGAAGGATATGTTTCCGCCAAAATGCCGCATCGTTCAATTGTTTTTCTTCTACCACCATTGGCTTTGAGTTTTAATCGCTTACCAATTTGGCATTCAAGACCTTGCTTAATTTCTATTAATGTTTTAGCCACTATACTCCACCTCACTATTGTTATAATATCACAAGCTTGTATAATCGTCAAATAAAACATAACATTATAACAGTATGTTATTTTCTATGTCAACAAGTAAATTCAGCTTCTTAACCTATTATTTCAAAATGTTAACAAATTATGTATTAAATTTTGTTACATATCATAGCTTGAAGTAGCGGAATTCTTATGAAAACGTATCGAACCCTTATACTTTAGAATGAAATCCCTAGTTGTACTTATGAGCAAGAAAGAGTATTTATACATACTGCCAAGAATGAAGCTGAGGTCTCCTCCATCAGCTTCATTCTTCGGATTCATCGTTCGCAATATAAGGCATTCCCGTTCTGAGGAGTCCTCTAGTTTCCACTCCACCCATACCTTTTTCACCAGTTAATGTGTTGCGCAACGCATCCCATACACTCACTTTTTCCATAAATGGGGTATAAGCAATTTTCGCTGCAATATAGACTGGATCCAAGGCATGAATATTTATACGTGATGGGGAACTTGCAAAGTTTGCTCCCGCTCTAATCAGTGATTCAAAGTGGGATTGGCAAGCACCTGCGAATATAACAAGCTGATCTAAATGTGGTGTTTTCTGCCGTGCCGCACGAACCGTTTCGGCAAAATATTTTGAATGACGATAGGCGCGAAGGTCGTTTTTTAGTCCTTTATTCTTGGAAAAGGCATCATGACCTGTAATGACAATGATATTGGGCTGAATTTTTTCCACTAATCCCCCAATTTCAAATGGCATCTCTTTTTCATTAACGTAAACTCCGTGAACCTGTAAACCCATCCGGTTATATAAATCGATACACTTTCTTAAATAGGTTCGATCTCCATCTATATGCAGTACTTTTGCAGGTAATTGAAAAAAACTGGATGTGTTCTGATACCCATCACTTGATTGATAATCACGTTTTTCTTTCATTAACTGATAGTCCTGCCTAAATAGTCGGTAGGAAAATTCCTCCTGTTCCTTTTCTTTCTGCTTCCTTTTTTGTAGATCTCTTTCCTGGACATGCGTTAAATCGTCCAAAGAAGCATCTGCAATAAGGCGAATATCTTCGCCATGAACAACCGCAGTTTCCTCTGACAACGATGCAATTCGAAATAACAAATCATGTTTATGTGATATACGTGTTACTAATTCCCCTATTGAAAAGCTCATAAAGCCACCTCACAGCCTTCATTCGGATGAAAGCATTCCTATCATAGACTATGAAAATAAGGGCTCTTCTGTGCCATTTTAGAAAACTTCTCATTCGTTAAAGGAATTCTTATGTAAGTGTATTTTACTTTCTTTGAACCAGTACCCCTTATACTTTGAGTGCAATCCTTAATTGATCTTATGCAATAATAAAATTCTTTTTTACTGCATAAAAAAGCTATTGCAATAAAGAGCAATAGCTTTGACTATTTTTCTGCAGCTTGATGAAAAGCATTAGCTAGTAATGCGAATTCCTGCATATTCAATGATTCTCCACGCCTTGTTCCATCAATACCAATGCGTTCCAGTATCACAGAAATCATTTCTTTGTCATATGTATCATTAAAATAACGCACCAGGTTGTTCCGTAATGTTTTCCGCCTTTGCGCAAAACAAGCCTGTACAATTGAAAAAAAATAATCTTCGTCATTTACTTGGACAGGAGGCTCATCCCTGGTTGTCAGTCTTAGGACACTTGAATCAACATTTGGCTGTGGCATAAAAACACTTTTTGGGACATTCATCAACACTTCAGCATTTGTATAATATTGAACAGCAATAGTTAATGATCCATAGCTTTTATTGTTTGGTTTCGCAGCCATTCGTTCGGCAACTTCTTTTTGAATCATTACTGTAAAACTTGTTACAGGTAGTTTGTCGCGTAACAATTTCGTTAAAATGGGAGTTGTAATATAATACGGCAAATTTGCTACAACATGAACCGGTTGATCTGGTTTAAGATGATTCTTAATTATTTCATCAACATTTGCATCCAATATATCCTGATGAACAACCTGGACATTTTCATATTCCTTTAATGTATCTTCCAAAATTGGCAATAAACGCTGATCAATTTCATATGCAATAACTTGGTCCGCGTGAAGTGCCAACTGCTCTGTCAACGCTCCAATGCCTGGGCCTATTTCAATCGCTAGAGTGGATTTATCGATACCAACCTCTTTAATAATATTTTCAAGGATATTTACATCAATCAGAAAATTTTGTCCCAAGCTCTTTTTAAAGGAAAATCCATATTTTTTCAGTATTTCCTGTGTTCGTTTAGGGGTAGCAATCTTTTTAGTTGTCATCCTTTTCCTCCTGCAGTACTTGGTTTATCGATTGCTCAAATTGGTCTTTCGTTATTTGAAACATGGTAAGACGCTTAAGCAGCTGTTTTCCATTCGTATGTCCAATTTGAAGTAATTCACCAAGACGGTCTCTTCTGTAACTAGCTTGAGGACTCCCAATTAATCCATATGTAATTAGATCCTCTCTCGTTATTTCACTTTCTTCCAAATCCTTTAGTTCATAAACGTCTTGTAATGACTGTCGGATTGCTGCAATAGATGCATGTTCAATTCCAAGACTTTTATTAGATTGTTTTGCACGTGCTTTATCACGTGTTAAAAAAGCATGTTTACAGCCGGGAACAGCCTTATCAATGATTTGACGAATTCTTTCACCTGGATAATCCGGATCGGTAAAAATTATAACGCCTCGTTTAGCCTTAGCATGCTGTATTTGTTTTATAATTATGTTATCAATAGCTGATCCATTTGTCTCGATCGTATCTGCCTCAACAGCTTGACGGATCTTAGCTGTATCATCACGACCCTCAACAACGATAATTTCCTTAATATTCAACGTAATATCCTCGTTTCAATAATAAATAATGCTCCTACCACTTTACCATGGTAAGAGCATTATATCATGTATTAATCTAAAACTTTAACTTTGACATTACTTCTTGTTCCATAGGCGAATGCATCAGCTCTTGTCGGCAAATGGATATCAATATGATTACCATTAATGCCACCACCAGTATCTGCAGCGATTGCATTTCCATATCCTTCTACCCATACTTTTGTCCCTAACGGAATAACACTTGGGTCAACAGAAATGACCTTTTTGTTTGGATTAGCATTTAAATTAATTCCTGTAGCAGTATAACCTGAACATCCGACACAATCAGCACTGTATGCAGTTACCCGCATCGAATATACTTTTCCACCAGAATCATTACTGCTTGAAACTGTTACCAATTCCTTTTCTTCTTTCGTTCCAAAAGCAACAACACGGTTTTCACTTTCCTGCTTTATCTCTTCACTAATAAGTTTGCGTTCAACTTCTTCTCCATTTTCTTTAATAACTTCAAACGTTTTAACTAGTAAGCCTTCATTACCTTCTTCAATAACGCGTTTTTTCCCTTTTTCAAGGTTATTATCTTCGCGTTTTTCTGTTTTATAATCAATTTTTTCCTTTACTTCAACAGTTTCTTTATCAACACGGACTACCTTAATAGTGGTGTTTTCGGTGACCTTACCATCTGTGTTTACTTTAATCTTATCTGACTTATCGTAGGAAATCTCGCTTTCCTCTAATACTTGATCGACTGTTCCGCCGTTAGTCCAAACTTTCTTATTCTTTCCACCATCATTAATGGTGATTTGAAAAGCTTTATCAATGGAAAGCTCAAGTCCTTCACTAACAGCGTCTGACTTACCATGTGAAACTTCATCATGTTCCGATAATGTCATATTATTTTCCTTTAGGAATTCTCCGACTGTATCTACCGTTGTATGATATATGTGTTCTTTGCCATCTATTGTTACCGTTATTTTATTAGCTTCTTTGTATGTAATGTTCATTTCATCGTCTATTTTTGCATCCATATCATGTGATAGTTTGTCATGTTTACTAAACGTAATCCCTAATTCAGCCAATAGTTCATCAACTGTATTTGCGTGTGTCTTGACCTTTTGTTTTTCACCATTTTCTGTTATTACCACTTCTGCCTTCGTTGCTTCGAATAGTGTAACTCCAGAAAATACAAGCAGTGCCAATACACCAACAACAGAAATAACCAGCTTCATTTTAGACGCCGGCAACAGCTTTGAAAAAATCTTCATGCTTTTTGCCTCCTTCTACCGCGACTTTGATTATATTAATACTTGTATGCAATTTCAACGATAATCCGTTTACGGTTTGTTTACATTCAAGTTACAAATAATTACCACTGTATAACAATCAACCCCCAAACCTTGGTATGACTTGCTTTTTTCACTAAAAAAAAGAGACTAACATTCGTGCTAGTCTCAAAAGAATATCCATTTTCATATTCAATTATTACATTTATATTTCATCAAATTTCATGTATTTTTTCCAATTTTAAACAAAGAAAAGGCGTTTTCTGTCGTTATTTGACTAAGTTCATCAAAAGGAACTTCCCTTAGTTCAGCTATTTTCTCCGCCACCAATTTAACATATGATGGTTCGTTTCGTTTCCCTCTGTTTGGATGCGGAGCGAGGAATGGTGCATCTGTTTCTATCAATAGCCGGTCTGAAGGTACTTCTACAGCCACCTCTTTTGGCATTGTCGCATTTTTAAATGTTACAGGACCTCCAAGCGATATATGGAAATTCATATCCAGGCATGCTTGTACATAATCAACTGAATCATTATAGCAATGCATTATCCCACCGATCTCTTTTGCATTTTCTTCCTGTAAAATTTCGATAATATCTTCGGTTGCTTCACGGTTATGAATAATAATCGGCATATTTAATTTTTTAGCTAGTTGAATTTGCTTGCGAAAGACGTCTTTTTGAACTTTTTTCGGAGACTTGTCCCAATGATAGTCTAAGCCCATCTCGCCTATAGCAACTACTTTTGGATGTGCAGATAATTCTTCAATCCAGGCCAAGTCTTCATCTGTCATATCAACTGCATCCACTGGGTGCCAGCCGACTGCTGCATAGATTGTTTCGTATTGTTCAGCTATTTTAATCGCTGGCGGAATTGTTTCACGATCAAACCCGACCACTACCATATATTTTACCCCAGCATCAAATGCACGCTGGATAGTTTCATCACGATCCTCTGAAAACTGTGCTGCATTCACATGGACATGTGTATCAAATAGCACATTAATCACTCCTTCATTTAGAAAACTTGGCTTATCGCCAAGCCTTAGTTGCTTTTAAGCAGTAAGAAAGGATTTATAATTTCTTAACTGCAAATAGTAGAAAAGGCCATACTCATTGAGCTGACCTTTTCCTAAGCTTTACTTCACTACAGAACCATTCGGCAGCGTTTGTTCTACAGAAGCAAGTACTAATTTCCCTGCATTATCTTCACCACAGAGAATCATACCTTCTGACATTTCTCCACGCAGTTTAACGGCTTTCAGGTTCGTTACACAGATTACTTTTTTCCCAACTAGATCTTCAGGTTTATAATGCTCTGCAATTCCAGATACTACTTGACGTTTTTCAGTTCCTATATCCAGCTGTAGCTTTAATAGTTTATCGGCCTTTTTTATCGTATCCGCTTTAAGAACTTCAGCAACACGCATATCAAGCTTCATAAATTCATCAAAAGCAATTTCCTCTTTTTGCTCTGGTGCTTGTTTTACAGCCTTCTTTTCTTCTTGGGCCGGTTTTTGCATCATTGCCTTAATCGTTTCTACTTCTTTTTCTACTTCTAAGCGAGGAAAGATAGGTTCCCCTTTTTTGACAAGTGTTCCTGTTCTAATTTCTCCATTTAAATGAACACTGTCCCACTCTTTCAGCGAATCATCTGTTACACCTAGCTGTTTGAAAATTTCTGTAGGGGCTTCTGTCAAGAATGGCTGAAGCATAATTGCCACTTTACGTAATGACTCAGTAAGGTGGGCCATAACATTTCCTAAACGTTCTTGTTTCGATTGATCTTTAGCTAATATCCATGGTTCAGTTTCATCAATATATTTATTCGTACGGCTTATAAGCTGCCACAAGGAAGCTAACGCAACTGAGAACTGCATATTTTCCATTGAATCTTCCACTTTTTCAATTGTGTCTTTCTGTAACTCTTCAAGTGATTGTTCAATATCTGTCTCCGATGCCTTGTATGCAGGGATTTCCCCATTGAAATATTTCTCAATCATTGCTACCGTGCGATTTAGTAAATTACCAAGATCATTTGCTAAATCATAATTTGTGCGATCCACAAACCCTTCAGGTGTAAACACACCATCAGATCCAAATGGAACTTCACGAAGTAAATAATAACGTAATGCATCGAGGCCATAACGATCCGTTAATTTAATCGGATCAACAACGTTCCCTTTTGACTTGGACATCTTACCATCTTTCATTAAAATCCAACCGTGGGAAAAAACTTTTGTCGGTAATGGCAGATCCAATGCCATTAACATAATAGGCCAATAGATCGTATGGAAACGAACAATTTCCTTACTCATCAGGTGAACATCGGCAGGCCAGAATTTCTGATATAAACCATCATCATCCGTGCCATAGCCAAGTGCCGTGATATAATTTGTAAGTGCATCAATCCATACATAAATAACGTGCTTCGGATCACCGGGAACTTTTATGCCCCAATCAAAAGTAGTTCTGGATACCGCCAGATCCTCTAACCCCGGCTTAATAAAGTTATTCAGCATTTCATTTTTGCGGCTCTCCGGCTGAATGAATTGCGGATTTTCTTCATAAAATGCAAGAAGTCGGTCAACATACTTACTCATCTTGAAAAAGTATGATTCCTCTTTTACTTTTTCGACAGGACCGCCACAATCTGGACAATGACCATCATCCAATTGACGCTCAGTAAAGAATGACTCACAAGATGTACAATACCAGCCTTCATATTCATCCAAATAAATATCACCTTGTTTTAAAAGCTGATCAAATATTTGTGCTACAACTTTTTTATGACGCTCCTCGGTAGTACGGATGAAATCATCATTTGTTATTTTTAATTTTTTCCAAAGATCCTGAATACCACTTACAATTTCATCCACGTATGCTTGTGGCTCCATATTTTTTTCTTTAGCTTTACGCTGGATTTTTTGTCCGTGCTCATCAGTTCCTGTCAAGTACATAACATCATAGCCGCGTAATCGTTTATAACGGGCAATCGCATCTCCCGCCACAGTTGAATAAGCATGTCCAATATGTAAATTGCCACTTGGATAATAAATTGGTGTGGTTATATAAAATGTATTTTGCTCATTTGGCATTGTTCTCTTACCTCCTCAATCACTAATTCTATTGTAGCGATTTTATCATAAGTTTTCCACTCACGTGACATAAACGTTTCATATCTAATTAGTATTGCCAATTGAATTATTTTCGATAAACGATAGTTGACTAAATTATTAACTAATTACACAGTTAACGAAATTTTCTCATTTGTTTTAATTTAGACTAAAAATCAGTTGACACTACTGGCAATGGTTGGTACTATATATTTAATATACATGTCGAAACATGCCGAAAAAAATTTATTAATGTTAGTAGTAGAAAAGCTAAGCAGCATCCCTATAAATAGGTGGTGTGTCACGTTTTTCTATCCGTTAGAGGGGGAGAATGGAATTTGAAGTCCACAGGAATTGTACGAAAGGTTGACGAATTAGGACGAGTAGTTATTCCTATTGAATTGCGCCGCACACTCGATATTCATGTAAAAGACGCTCTGGAAATTTATGTTGACAACGACAAAATTGTATTACAAAAATACAAGCCGAATATGACTTGCCAAGTAACTGGAGACACTTCCGATGAGAATTTATCATTAGCAAATGGTAAAGTCGTTCTTAGTCCTGAAGGAGCACAAGACCTTATTAATGAAATTCAATCACGACTAAATAAATAATATGTGACAAAAGTGGCTGACGCGAATCAAATCGTCAGCCACTTTTTTAATGCTGTTTTTTAAAGGTTTGTTGCAATTATAAATAAACTGCGACACTGACTAAGGGCAACCGATTCGAGTAAGTAGTTTGACTCTCTGACCACGCAGCGTTCTTTGCAAAGAGGTTCAGCGCAAGCCTGCGGAGAGCGAAGTGTATTTCCGGAGCAGTCTCATAGCGCTTAAATTATTTTTCAACATTACGTCACAGTTTATTTTAACTACGTTAAGATTCTTTGCTTGGAAAAGGAAACAATCCTTTTAGAAAGCAGCCTTATTAATTATTATCAACATGAAAAGCTTGATATACATCACGTTTTGCCATATTCCTGTCTACCGCTGCTCGTTTAATTGCATCCTTACTTGATAGGCCTTCTTCGTCTATATAATGTGTTACATGATCAGTAATGGAAAGGTGACTCCACCAAAGTTCATTTTCAACGATAGATACCTCACTTGTTCCCTCTACAACCAGACAGAACTCACCTTTAAGCTCTTTCTCTTCAGCCCATAACAGGAGTTCCTCCACTGTTCCTCGTGCATATTCTTCAAACTTTTTGGTAAGTTCACGTGCTACAACTATTTGCCTGTTACCGAGCTGCTCATGCATTACTTTCAGGGTATCCTTTAATCGATATGGAGATTCATAAAAAAGTAACGTTGCCTGTAAGGAATTTAACCGTTCCAGCTCAGTTGCCTTATCTTTCTTTTTCCGTGGTAAAAAACCATAAAAATGAAATTCAGCCGAAGGTAATCCTGATCCAACCAGCGCGCACAAAGCTGCGTTCGCTCCAGGTAATACTATAACTGATTGATCCGCCTTAATCGCTGCTTGAATCAATTCATATCCTGGATCTGAAATAGCCGGCATACCAGCGTCACTTACAACCGCAACCAACTCGCCATTTTCAATACGATCAAGCAACTCTTTTTCACGATTTTCTTTATTATGTTCATGATAGCTGACAAGCGGAGTTGATATTTCAAAATGGCTGAGCAATTTTCTCGTATTTCTTGTATCTTCTGCTGCAATTACAGCAGCACTTTTCAATATTTTTAATGCCCGAAAGGTAATGTCTTCTAAATTTCCAATTGGGGTTGGAACTACGTAAACAGCACCTTCAACCTGGTTATTAAAGCTTTTCTGTATTTTCATATTGAATCACTTCTTTCAGCTTGTCCCGAATTAGTTGAAATTTTTCCTTACGTGAAAGCTGTTTAACCTGATATTCCTTTTGTAAAGCTTCCTCTTTTGTCGAAAATCTTTCCACAAAAACCACTTGAAAAGGTCCGCGACCACGTGTGTATTTAGCACCTTTACCTTGTTCATGCATCGCTACTCTGTGCTCCAAATCATTTGTGTAGCCAGTATATAGTGTTTTATCTTTACATTTTAAAATATAAACTGTATGTTCATTGACGTCCATAAATAATATCCTCTGCTTCCTTCGTATACGTATTGTCATCATGATAAATAAATAATGGAGGCAGAATAGTTAAGTCTGCTTTCCCATCTCGTGTGCCCTCAATTAAAAGCATATTCGCATCGCGCCCCTGTTTAGGAGAAACAAATTGAATGCGTTTTGGCTCCAGCCTGTATTTACGGAATAAAGCAATAATATCCACTAGCCTTCCTGGCCGATGTACCATTGCGACTTTCCCGCCAGGGCGTACATGTAACTTGCAAGCCTTGACTACATCTTCCAATGTACAATAAACTTCATGTCGTGCGATCGTAAGGAATTCGTTTTTATTGTGCTCGGTTTTTTCTGGTGTACGAAAATATGGCGGATTGCATGTCACCACATCAAATTTACTATGACCGAATTCAGCTTGCATTTCCTTTAAATCACCTTGAACCATCGAGATTTGTTCACCTAATTCATTTAGAGTAACATTGCGCATTGCCATATCAATTATTCTTTCCTGAATTTCCACACCAATTATTGATGCGTTTGTTCGCTGGGACAGCAAAAGAGGAATGACCCCATTCCCTGTACACAGATCCAAGATATTTCCTTTCTTAATCGGTACGTATGCAAAATGCGCAAGTAGAACAGCATCAAGTGAAAAGGAAAACACAGTAGGACTCTGAATAATATGCATCTTCTCGTTCGCTAATAAATAATCATGTCGTTCATCGTCATATAATGGTACCATTTTGATTTCCATCCTTACTATGTTAGAAACTTATTGTTAAAGATAATCTTATTTCATAGAACCTTATGCTTAGGAGTGCATGCCTTAGTTTCATTTATGCAGTAAGAAAGTATTTATACTTTCTTAAATGCTTAGAATAGCTGCCCCTAATTGCTAGAGACAGCTATTCCAACTATTTCCTATTTCGTTTTGTTCAGAAATAACAGACAGAACAAACAATCCTCATCCTGACGCGGACTTCCAAAATGAACGTTACAAATATGAAAACCCTCTTCATAAAGTCTCGCCAGGTTATCATAGCCCTCACCAGGAATATCTTTTGAATGATCGACTATCTCATCTTCTTTAAAATCTTCATCCGTACTTTCTAAACGATTACGTAAATGATGATTCTCCATTGCAAGACGATGATTTTCTTCTAAAAGATCACTCAACCTGCCTTTTAAATCTCCTAGCTGTTCGTATAACTCACCTATCTGCTTTTCCATATCAGATACCTGATCAAAAATTTCCCGTTTCTTCACGCCTCTTCACCCCACTAGTCTGTGGCTTGCGCAATTATTCCTTCATCAATTAGTTCATCTAATGTATATTCAATGACACGTTCCGCTTCAGGCATTTCTATGTGAACGATTCGTTCTAAGATGTTTAGGCCAACTACTTTACCAGTACCATATGGTGTGGTAATAGCCTGCCCAATATCAGGTAAATCACGCTTTGCTGTTTCATAATCATCATTTTCATACTTCAAACAGCACATAAGCCGCCCACATAACCCAGAAATCTTTGCAGGGTTTAATGAAAGGTTTTGATCTTTAGCCATTTTAATAGATACTGGCTCAAAGTCCCCTAAAAACGTGGAGCAACAAAGCATTCTGCCACACGGTCCAATACCACCTAACATTTTTGCCTCGTCACGCACACCAATCTGTCTAAGTTCAATTCGGGTTTTGAACTGCGCAGCAAGATCTTTTACTAAGTTACGGAAGTCAACTCGACCGTCAGCCGTAAAATAGAAAATTATCTTATTACGATCAAACGTAAACTCTACTTCCACTAGATTCATATCTAGATTATGCTCGATGATTTTTTCCGTACCAGTTTTTAAAGCTTTATCAGCAAGCTCTTGATTTTCAACAACGGTACGTTTATCTTTCTCATCAGCTATTCGAATAACTTTCTTCAAAGGGAGAACAACATCCTCCTCATCGACTTGCTTGTTCTTGATAACAACTTTTCCAAATTCAATTCCGCGAACCGTTTCCACAACAACATAACTATCTACTTCTATGTTGCTATCTCCTGGGTCAAAATAATATATTTTACCCGCTTTTTTAAAACGGACTCCTATAACTTCAATCATTAAATCACCTCTGTATTTGAACGGTAAGTTGTTCCATTACCAGTGTTGGGTTAACATTCTGCTTCAATTTGCGTTTAGCATCAAGAAGCTTATTTAAGATGGCTAGTAATTTTTCCTGTGAAAAGAACATCACAAGCCCTTCTACTTTTTCATCATCCTTCGCGAAGACTACCATCGCTTCTTCTCTACCGATATGAAAATAAAGAATATCCTTAAAAGCTAGCATTAATAAATCCAGCCCTTGTTCTTGTTGTTTTCTATCCTTAAAATGTGGCATCCAGTGATTATGAATAAATAAAAAAACCTCATCTGGATTCTTTGAAAACATTTCTATTAATTGTACCATTAATTTTCGCGACTGCGCAAACCACTCATCTCCATTCAAGGCGATTGCATCATCCAAATTATTCGTCATAGCGCTCATTAGAATTGAATTTCTCTCAGACATACCAGAATCTAGTAGTTGCTTTTGAAAAGCTTGCGGATTTAACGGCTGTAAATCAATTACCTGACAGCGTGAACGAATAGTGGAAATAATTGACTGGCTATTCTCAGTCATCATAATTGCAGTAGTCTTCTTGCTGGGTTCTTCCAAAAACTTTAATATACGATTCGCTGCATTTGTTGTTAACGTATCAGCACCTTTGATCACATATACTTTCTGACTGGATTCTAGTCCTGAATACGTAAATTCTTTTTGCAGATGTTCAATTTGTTCTTTTTTAATCGATTGTCCGTCAGGTTCGATCCAATGCAAATCTGGATGATTCCCTGAATCTATTCGTTTACACTCATTACATTCCTGGCAAGGTTCCACATCAGTCCTATGGGTACAAAACAGAACCTTTGCTAATAATAAACCAATTGATTCTTTTCCTGTTCCTCGTTCGCCTTGAATTAAGTAGGCATGCGATATGCGGTCTTTTTTAATGCTATTGGTGATTATCTTACTCGCTAATGGCTGGATTTCTGCTACTTCAGACCACGTTTTCATAATTCCCCGCCCTTACTTTAGATCGATCCTTTACGTATATAAATTAACCAGTAAACCCTTTATCTCTCCAATAAGGCCAAGCAGATCTACTGTCTTTTTTTCCTGATTCATTATATCTTCGGTTAATTCAATTAACTTATCGTCGACTTCCTTAACGATTGCCAGTTTGCTGTTGTTACCTTCCATACTAAAACTATGTGACTTCTGTAAATCGAGTCCATTATAGACTGTTTCTTGTAAAAATCCTTTGACCATCCGTTTAAACTTTACCAAATCCCTAAAAGAACGAAAACGAGCAAGCTTATCTCCTTGAATCGTAATGTTCTTCATTAATTGCTGAACTTCTTGCTGCTTTAATTTATGTGTTTGGGACTGAACCATTCCATTAAAGGATGGGCGACCATCGGCAGCAGCTTTCTGGTTTTTAGTTGTCGTGTCCATTTGTGATGGAAGTTCCTGATTAATTTTCACAGGATCAGCCCCTTTCTGTTTATTGAGTTACTATAGATTTCAGGCTGTTTTCAGTACGCATTGGTGCTTTTTCATCTTCATAGTTTATATCTATTCTCTCAAAGCAACAATCTTTACTATAAGAGCCAAATGTTAGAACTGCATAAATGATTCAATTGGCAGGATAAATACTGTTGCACCACCGACTTCAACTTTTACAGGCTTTGGAATATACGAATCTGCATTCCCACCCATTGGAGAAATAGGTGCAACCATCTGTTCGCGTTGAGAGCAATTATCCCGGATTATATTTAAGGCTTCATCGACATATTCATCCTCACAGCCAATCATTAAAGTGGTATTGCCTTCTTTTAAAAACCCTCCAGTTGTTGCAAGCTTTGTTGTCTTGAAGTTTTCCCCGCCTAAAGCATCAGTAAGACGGTTAGTATCTTTATCCTGAATAACAGCAATAATTAACTTCATTATTCTTACCTCCCTTACGCTTTATTTGTTAAACGGGAAACTATAAGATTCATTGCATCTGCTTCAACTTGTTCGAAAGGCTGATTAGCATTTATGACTTGGATACGCTCAGGGAATTTAAGCACAAGCTTTTGATATGCCTGATAAACTTGTTCATGGAAATGAATATTTTCCAAATCCAAACGGTTTCTCTCTCTATCTTTATTCGCCGAAATTCGCTCTAACCCTTTTTTTGGTTCAATATCAAAAAATATTGTCATATCGGGCATACAATCTTGAATGGCAAATTGGTTAATCGTAAAAACTTCATCCATCCCAAGACCCCTTGCGTAACCTTGATAGGCTAAACTGCTATCAATAAAACGGTCACATAATACGATTCTCCCACTTTCTAAGGCTGGTAATACCTTTTCAGCCAAATGTTGTCGGCGTGCGGCTGCATAGAGTAGAGCTTCGGTTCTTCCGTCCATAGTTGTATGTGTTGGATCAAGAATTATTTTTCGTATCTTCTCCGCTATATCAATTCCACCAGGTTCACGTGTAGTTAGAACATCATAGCCCATAGCTGTTAGTTTTTTTCCTAGAGTTTGGAGAATAGATGACTTGCCTGCACCCTCGCCACCCTCAACTGTTATAAAATATCCGCTCACGTAATTTGCTCCTTTGTATTAAGAACGCTAATTCCATTCATTTTATCACGATGCTGTATCTCAACGCCTTGTTCTGTTAGATGTCTAATTATATTAATATGTTTATCTGTAATCCGTTCACCCTTTAAAATAAGCGGTATTCCAGGTGGATATGGGATAATCGCTTCTGCTGCAACATATCCGGATGATTTATTAAGTGGAACTTTTAATGTATCTCGTTGCTGTAATGTTTGATAGGAAACAGTAAGCTCATGAATATCTGTAAATAGATTGTCTATCTCTATTGTAGCATGATTTGGGCAAATTTTTAATTGTTCCTTTATTCGTTTTACTGCTTTTTTTAGATGATTGATGTTTTCAAATGGTGCGAGACCATGAATTAATAATACCTGATTATGCGTAACAAGTTCCGGATAAACATGCTGATTTTCAAGAAGACTTGCTACACCCTTTGCAGAAACCCCATCTTTCAACTGTAGGGTTATTTTTAATGGATCGTTCGCTGGAAGTATATCCCATAACTCCGGAACCTCAAGTATATCTCGAACCATTGCAACACTTTCCATAATGTTATCTATATCTTCTGCTTTCATTGTTGCCAGAAACGAACGAGCAATATCCAATGATGCCATTAACGGATAGGATGGGCTGCTCGATTGAATTAACTGCAAATAATGCGTAATTTTATCTTTTGATACAAGCCTTGAACGAAAATGTAAAAAAGAACCCATTGTCATTGCTGGTGCCATTTTATGTGCGGAGTGGATTACTACATCTGCTCCTAGATCGAGTGCTGACTGCGGAAAAGCTTTATCAATTGAAAAATGTACACCATGAGCCTCATCAACAAGTACTGGTATATTATATTCATGTGCAAGTTCAATCGATTCTTTAATCGGAAATGTTTTGCCGAAATAATCCGGATAGGTCAATACAACAGCTTTTGCATCGGGATGCTGTTCTAGCGCACCTTTTAGCGTTTTGATGTTTGGAGCCGTATATCGATCTACTGAATTATCAAATTCAGGTGTAATAAAAATGGGTCTCGCTCCACTTAATTCCAATCCATTGAATATTGATTTATGACTATTGCGCTGTACAATTACTTTTTCATTAGTCGAACATGTTGCTAAAATCATTGCAAGATTTCCAGCAGTGCTTCCACCTACAAGAAAATAAGTGGCATCGGCCCCGAAATATTCAGCGGCAAGACTCTGTGCTTCCGCTATTGTGCCATGTGGGGAATGTAAATCATCAAGGCCTGAAAGTTCAGTCATGTCCAGCTTTAAAATAGAACTGAAATAGGTTTGGACATTTTCCGGGAAGATTTCTCCGTTCTTATGACCTGGCACATGGAAGGAAATAGGGTTCATCTCAGAAAACTGTTGAAGTGCATCAAATAACGGTGTTGCTTTTTGTTTCATATGACATTCCATCCTCTTTTTTCATCTTCTTCTATCCTAACAAAAAAGGCCTCTGCAAGTATAACTGCAAAGACCTTACTATTTATGAATATAATGTTGGTTGATTCATATTTTTTAATTTTTGTAGATAATAATGATATTTTTCTTCTCTTGGCTCCGTGTGAATCATATTTCTTTCGCATTCACAACAGATAAATAGTTTGTATAAATGAATTCCTCTTTCTTTCTCCTCTTCACAAATGCCACAGCGTTCGTTTAAAATTACTTGTTTCATCTCCCCACCTCCGTTAGCTTAGTATCTCCTAATCTAACGAAATATATACATAAAATCTTTGAAACAACGAAACTTCTTATTCATAACTATATGTGCTGTTAGCCTGTATGTTTCCACATTTCAGAAAATATTTCTTACATTTTTCTTTCACCTTTAATTCGCAGTTTATATCTTTTTAGCCGTTATGAAATGATACAAGATCCCATACTGAAACAACAACAATCCTTTAGTAAAATACAGACCACAAAGAACAAAGGCGCAAGCGCCTGTTCAGTGCCGTATGGACTGTGCTCAGCGCTGCGGGTAGGTCGACGTTGCCGCAGGATGTGGTGGTTTTAGTCGAACATCCTTTATTTCTTATCGTAGACACGGGGAGGGAAGTCCACTAGGCACTGGCCGGTGAGAACGCCCGTCCTGTGGCGTCACCGGCACTAGTACGTCCTGTACGTCGGAGCTGGACGTGGCTGATTCGGGAGTCCAGTTATACACAGCACTTAAATTTTATAGTTTCCTAAACAATTAAAAACGCATGTGGATTCATATAGATTCCACATGCATTTAACGCTTATTGGTTATATAACAAATAGATGAATAGCGGCGAGAGAGGTTACACCAAACAAGCCTAAAAACCCAGATATAACTACGGTAAATAGATTGATAGGAATATGCAACCCGATAGCCCCTCCAAATACATTAAAGAAAAATAAAAACAAAATGCCAATTCCCAATTTAATGGTACTGCTTCCAATAAAGCGCATTGGTTTCACAGGAGCACCTACGAATAATAGGATTACTATTAAAGCAACCATAATCGATATAACTATTGTTGAACCCAAGTCAAAACACTCCTTTTACTTGTCCCTTTCTACTTACATATGAAAAGGAATCAAGAAAAAGAACTTAAAACTATTTATTATATCGAATTGCACTAATTTTTCTTCGTCGTGCTTCACGTAATAAAAACAAGTACTTTACCTGTGAAATATTTTCCCTATAATAACCATCTACTGTTGGCTCAATACTTTTTTCGACAAGCGACTGGATTTGTTTCCATTCTCGCTCTAGTGTGAAAATAGAACCTAATAATTGCTCATCAACTGTGCGCTTCAGCTTTTTGCTTTTTTTAGCCATGTTGTCACCTAACTTTTAGAAAACTTGACTTATCACCTGGTTTGGCGAAAGTCTCGTTCTCTTTCTGCTTGTTGGAATTTTATAGCTGATAGTGCTACAAATCTCTTCTTCCTTCTAATGCTTTTGATAAGGTTACTTCATCAGCATATTCTAAATCTCCACCGACAGGCAACCCGTGTGCTATTCGGCTTGTCTTGATTCCTGATGGTTTAACAAGCCTTGAAATATACATTGCTGTTGCTTCCCCTTCGATGTTCGGATTTGTTGCGAGAATTATTTCTTCCACTTCTTCATCCTTTAACCTATTAATCAAATCAGGCACATTTATATCTTCTGGCCCGATACCATCCATCGGTGATATTGCACCATGAAGTACATGATATTTGCCATGAAATTCTTTCATTTTTTCCATTGCAATAACATCTTTAGGATCTTGAACAACACAAATAATCGACTGGTCTCTTGAAGTATCCTGGCAAATGGAACATGGATCCTGATCCGTTATATGACCACAAGTCGAACAATGTGTTAGTTCACGCTTTGCATTAACTAGTGATTTTGCGAAATCCAGTACATCATCATCTTTCATATTTAACACAAAAAACGCCAGACGAACAGCTGTTTTAGGTCCGATACCTGGCAATTTTGTAAAACTGTCAATCAATTTGGAAATCGGTTCTGGATAATACATCAAAGTGCCTCCTAGAACATTCCAGGCATATTCATTCCTTGTGTGAATTGTCCCATAGTTTCATTTGTTTTATCATCAATTTGCTTTATAACATCATTTGTTGCTGTAAGAATCAGGTCTTGTAACATTTCCACATCATCTGGATCGACCACATCTTCCTTGATTTGAACATCAGTAATTTCTTTTTTTCCGTTTGCAACTACAGTAACCATACCGCCACCTGCAGATGACTCAAAACTCATTTCATGTAATTCTTCCTGTGCCGCCATCATTTTCTTTTGCATTTTTTGCATTTGCTTCATCATGTTACCCATATTTCCACCTTTCATGGAAATCGCCTCCTCAAAATTTATTAATCGTGAACTTCCAATAAGTCATCACCAACAAGTTTCCTTGCTTCTTCAACTAACGGGTCCTCTTGCTGGCCTTCCTCAGTGGTTGCTGCTTGTTCTTGCTTACTTATATATTCATTGCGTAATTCCTGCCAATTATTAGCTGGGATTGGAATAATTGTTAATTTTTTACCCGTAGCACTAGTCAGCACAGATTCAATTGTTTCACGATTATCCATAAATAAAGAACAATGAATTTCGTACTTAAATTGAACTACAAGTGCCTGATCTGATGCTGCTGCAGGCTTACTATCCTGTATAGTTGCATGTGCAGGGGCACTAGTGGTCTTCAGTTTATTTAAAAATGAAGCCCATTGTGATTGCACTTCTTTTAACGCTGGTTTTTGCGCTTCCTGAAGTACATGTCGGATTTTTTCATATGGAACTTTAAAACTATTCTTTGTTGTTCTTGGCTGTGATCGCCTTGGCTCGTTTGATGGGGCTTGACGACCTGTATTTGCAGGGGATTCTTTTAATGTTGTCAGTTCTTTTTCTAAATGCTCCAGCCTGCTTAATAGTTTTGTAATGGCATCGGAATCAGCAGCGTTATTTGATTCATTTTCCCTATAGCCTTTATTCGTAATCGTAAGTAAAGCAATTTCGATAAATACTTTCGGGCTGTTTGTCCATTTTATTTCCTGCTGACATTGATTGAGCTGCATGATTGCATCTTGAATCCATTCAATTGAAACATTCTCGGCAAGTTGTTTAAAACTATCATCGATGATCGCCCGTTCCAGAATACCTTCTAAGTTTGGCGCACTTTTGTAAAGCAATAAATCGCGTGAAAAATAAATGAGGTCATATACAAATCGTGCTGGGTCTTTTCCGTGTTGAATTAACTCATCCAGTAATGATAAAGCACCTTGTACATCTTTTTCATGCATTGCTTTAACAATATCCGTTAATATTTCCTGCGAGACGCCACCAGTAACTGCAAGGACATCTTCCAGCTCAACCCCTTCCTCACTATAGGAGATTGCCTGATCGAGAATACTTAAAGCATCACGCATGCCACCCTCTGCAGCTAACGCAATCGTTTCTAAAGCTTCCGGTGATACTGTTATCCCCTCTGCCTCAATAATTGACTGCATTCGTTCGACAATCGACTGACTCGAAATCGGTTTAAAATCAAAGCGCTGGCACCTCGAAACAATTGTCAGTGGTATTTTATGCGGTTCGGTTGTTGCCAAAATAAAGACAACATGCTTTGGAGGTTCCTCCAATGTCTTCAGCAATGCATTAAATGCATTCGTCGAGATCATATGAACCTCATCAATAATGTATACCTTGTAAGGCACCGAGCTTGATGCATATCTAACCTTATCACGAATATCACGAATATCTTCAACACTTGTATGTGATGCAGCATCCATCTCAATTATATCAGAAATGGAACCATCCTGAATTCCACGGCATGAAGCACATTCATTACATGGTTCTTTCACAGGGGCATTTTCACAGTTTATCGTTTTTGCGAAAATCTTAGCAGCACTTGTTTTCCCCGTTCCACGTGGTCCGGAAAATATATACGCATGCGAGAACTTCTCCTGTACTATAGCATTTTGCAAAGTTCTAGTAATATGTGATTGTCCCACAACATCCTGGAAGTTTCTCGGACGCCATACACGATATAAAGCTTGATAGCTCATAATGAACGTTCCCCTTTGTGAATTCTATCTAAATTATACTCGATTATGGGGGTGAATGTGAACCTTAACGTATAATTCATTTTATTTGGTAATAATAAAGTGCTAAATCGTTCATCTTCATTGATAAACATGTTACGACTAAAAAAGGCTGTATCAAACATCACAGTGGATATTGATACAGCCTTTAAATATGTATACCGTGCACCCATTGTCGATAAGGCGCCCCTAAGCGTTACTCAAGTTCATGGCTCGGCCTAGGCTTCCCCGCGGCACACTGAGATAACCACTTACTGCTGCTTCCTTCCGGATCTGACAGAATTCATGGGTCTCTGTTGCGCAGGACCTCGGCGTCAACACCAATCCCTTAAGGCAGACCCTAAAGTCGTCTTACCTCGAATGGGAATTCAGCCTCGCTATAGCGGATTGCGAGTACAGGGCACCGCTACCTCCCCACTTAGCACGGCAATAACAATTATAACGATTTTACAGTAATAATGCAATCAGAAATTGATGAGATTATTTGGAAGTTATTCCTTTTTCCTTTTTCGCAAAACCTTAAAAAAATCAGTCAGCAGATTTCCGCATTCCTCTTCCAAAATACCACTTGTAACTTCAACCTGATGATTAAAACGTTCATCATCCAATAAATTCATCAACGTGCCTGCACAGCCTGCCTTTTGATCAATTGCTCCAAATACGACACGCTTAATTCGTGATTGCACAATTGCACCAGCACACATTGGACAAGGTTCGAGCGTCACATATAACGTACAGTCCTCAAGCCTCCAACTGCCGATTTTTTCGTTCGCTTTTTTTATAGCAATCAGCTCAGCATGGGATAAAGTTTCCTGTGAAGTTTCACGTAAATTGTATCCTGCCGCAATAATTTCACCCTTGAATACAATTACAGCTCCTATTGGAACCTCACCAATTTCTCTTGCTTTTATCGCTTGATTTATTGCATCACGCATATATATTACATCATCCAAATCCAAACACCCCGCTAAGTTTGAAATCATCAATATAGGTAATAATGAAAAAAAGAAAGGAGTCTCCCTATGAAAACTTACATTGATAATAGTGCAATTATATTTATTGATATCATTAACCATTTTAATTTCGATGGCAGTGAAAAACTTCTCAAAAACACTAATGAAATTTTACCACATTTAAAGCGTTTAAGAACTTTTGGCAAAGAAAGTAATATACCAATTATCTATGTAAATGATCATTATGGCTTGTGGCAGGCAGACTTTCGTAAAATTATTGATCATTGCGAGAATGACTTTAGCAAGCACGTTATTCAAGATTTGAAGCCAGATGATGACGATTATTTTCTAATTAAACCACAACATTCAGCCTTTTTCCAAACTCCACTTCATGCCTTGCTAAACGACTTAGGCAAAACCCATTTAATCCTGGCAGGGATTGCTGGAGATATATGTATTTTGTTTACTGCAAAAGATGCCTATATGTATCAATACTCCATGCATATCCCTGAAAATTGTATGGCATCTGAAGAAAAAGAAGGTAATGAATATGCGCTATATTTAATGCGTTCCGTTATGGATGCAAATACTAAACCAATCTAAAGGTATATCTGCCCCCTCCCCCTCATAAAGTGTAAGTAGGACGAAATCGTGGGAGGGATTCTTGTGCAAATTTATGTTGTACAACAAGGGGATACACTAAATGCAATTGCAAATACATACGGGGCCAACCCTAGTGATGTCATCGATGCCAATGAACTGGATACACCAGATAACCTTGTTGTAGGTCAATCGCTAGTAATTCCTATCGTTGGTGAGTTTTATGTTGTTCAACCCGGTGATAGCTTGTATTCTATTTCTCAAAAGTTTGGTATGTCATATCAGCAATTAGCTCAAATAAATAACTTACAGGTAGGAAACATATTATCTGTTGGCCAACGCTTATATATACCCGCCAGACAAAAACGCGAAATTACTGTTAATGCTTATATTGAGCCTACAGGTGATGAAGTTTCAGAAACATTAGTTAACTCCGCAACAAAAAATGCTCCATACCTTACGTATCTTGCCCCTTTTAGCTATCGGGTGGGTCGTGATGGAACCCTTACAGCACCACCACTTGATAACTTTAAGCAAATTGCAGATGCTCAGAATGTTTCACTAATGCTCGTAGTAACTACCTTGGAAGAAGGATCTTTCAGTAGAGATCTAGGTCATATTATCGTAACCGTTCAAGCAGTACAAAATACGCTGCTGGACAACATCGTCAATGTAGCAAATGAAGTTGGATTTAGTGATGTTCACTTCGACTTTGAATTCTTGCCGCCAGATGATAGAGAAGCGTATAATAATTTTTTACGTAAAGCAAAGCAGCGGCTTTCAGAAGCCGGTTTATTAATGTCGACTGCACTAGCTCCAAAAACCAGTGCAGAACAAGAGGGCGCATGGTACGAAGCCCATGACTATGCGGTACATGGTGAATTAGCCGATTTTGTAGTGTTAATGACCTATGAATGGGGCTATAGCGGCGGACCAGCAAGAGCTGTATCACCAATAAACGAAGTCCGCAAAGTCGTTAACTTTGCCTTAAGTGTAATGCCTGCAAACAAAATATTATTAGGGCAAAATCTATACGGCTATGACTGGACACTACCTTATGAAGAAGGTGGTGAACCTGCTGAAGCACTCAGCCCGCAACAAGCAATCGCCAGAGCCAGAGAACAGAACGTAGCTATTGAATACGATACAGAAGCACAGGCACCATTTTATACGTATACAGATGACCAGGGTAATCAGCATGAGGTATGGTTTGAAGATGCCAGGTCAATACAGGCGAAATTTGATTTGATAAAACAATTAGGATTGCGTGGAATCAGTTATTGGAAACTAGGGTTGGCATTTCCACAAAACTGGCTCCTGCTGCAGGATAACTTTACAATTGAAAAACTGGAATAAAGATATAAAGAAAAATAAATCCGAACTAATTCGAATTCTATTTCAAGAATTTCGAATCATAGTTCGGATTTCACTTCGACTAAAACAGTTTTGTCCTAGCCCTCTTGTTCGTTTTATTATTTATCTAAAAGCTTTAATGACTCCCGATTAAATGCAGGAATGTCATCTGGCTGCCTGCTTGTAACCAGCTGGTTGTCACAAACAACAACTTCTTCATCTTTTACATTTGCACCAGCGTAATCCATATCCACTTGAATAGATTTAAAACCTGTAGCTTTGCGTCCTTCTAATGTTTTAGCTGTAATTAATAGCTGAGGACCGTGGCAAATTGCTAATACCGGTTTTTTCACATCCATAAAATGCTTGGCAAAGGTCACGAACCGTTCATCGGCACGTAATTGATCAGGTGAAAATCCACCAGGAATAAATAATGCATCAAATTCTTCAGGATTCACATCATCAATCGATTCATCAATGATGACAGTTGCCTCGTTATTTTTACCGGTTACTTGTTTTCCTTTTTCCTTTTCTATGGTTACCACTTCATGTCCAGCATCCTTAAATTCTTTTGCTGGACCTGTATATTCTACATCCTCAAACATATTTGTTAATACTGCTGCTATTTTTTTACCCATTTGTGATCCGCTCCTTTTAAGAAGATGATTCATAAATGAGTATTCCCATTTTATACAAATTAAAACTACCCCGCCTCATACTAACGGAATCACTTGTGAGGTGCAACATCACAAGTGAAGTCTCACCTATAATCACATAATTTTCACCGTTAAATTTACCGTGAAAAATAGCTTGGATAATTCTCCAAGCCTTTCTAATACCTCTTAGCAGCCGAGTTTAAGTGTATTTATTCACTAGACAGGCTGGCACCCACTGATTTGGCGGATCCTCATTCCGTTATTTCCTTAAAAACGTCTATTTTGATTGTGTTATGTAATCCTCATTCCACTAATTAATCTTTTCAGCCACATTTTTCATTGTTATTAACTAAATAACGGAACCAGGAACCGTTTCAACCTTGTAGAACAGCTTTCTTACCCATTTAGCGGAACCACGATCCACTTCACTGGTTTGTGATTCACATTCCGCTGAAATCACAGTAAAACAAGCGAAACCTCGTGTGTATTTTATTGTGTTTACACCTTTGAAGTGAACCCGTTTACCTCATACCCATCAGTTCACGAAGTCGTTTATCATTGACTATCATATCCTTCAACGTATACTGATCAAGTACTTGAAAAAAGGCATTTAGTGCTTCACCGAAAACATGTTTTAAATTGCAGGCTGGTGAGATGACACATTGGTCAGTTCCTTTATCAAAGCACTCAACGACCACTGCATCATTTTCCAGATTTCGAACCGTATGCCCAATATTGATTTCCTCCGGAGGCATCGCTAACTGGATTCCTCCATTCCTTCCACGTACAGTATCGACAAGGCCAAGTTTACTTAACTCAAAAACAATTTTACCCAGATGATGCTTTGAGATTGTAAAAGTTTCCGAGATTTCTTTGATACTGGCCAACTCATTTTTAGGCTTCATCCCTGTATATATTAATACACGGATTCCATAATCGGTATATTTTTTGAGGTTCATTTTTAGTCTCCTTATCACTAACTTCACAAATTTGTCATCTAATGAAGGACTTTTCCCCTATTGAGACAGTGTAAACAGTATCTTACAATTAAAGATGTATTTAAAATACATCTTTAAATTTAATAAAGGGAGTGCTTTGTGTTGGTAACAAGTATAACAACAGGGTTAGATAGTCAAACAAAGGATATTGTAAAATCTACTGTACCACTTTTGCAAGAGAGAGGGGAAGACATCACCAAACGTTTCTATCAGCTACTATTTAAAAATAACCCCGAGCTGAAAAACATCTTCAATCAGACCAATCAGCGAAAAGGTAACCAGTCTAAAGCACTGGCAAATGCAGTGTATTCTGCTGCATTCTATATTGATGAACTTGAAAGAATAATGCCGCAAGTAAAACAGATTGCGCACAAACATAAAAGTCTAAATATCCAGCCTGAACATTATCCAATAGTAGGCGAAAATCTATTGGCAGCCATTAAGGAGGTATTGGGTGAATCAGCTGATGAGGAGGTCCTTATTGCATGGGAAAAAGCTTACTCGGTAATTGCTGACGTATTTATTTCTACTGAAAAAGAGATGTATCAGGAAGCAGAGAAAACTATCGGTGGCTGGTCTGGGTTTCGTAATTTCATGGTTGTAGACAAGGTGGTAGAGAGTGATGTAATCACCTCACTTTATCTTGAAGCTGCGGATGGAGAACCGTTTGCCATCCATCAACCTGGACAATATATCACTGTTAAAGCGGAAATTGAAGGAGCGCCATATAACTATTTACGGCAGTATAGCCTATCATGTGCACCTGGTGGTGGAGCTTACCGGATTAGCGTTAAACGAGAAGATGCTCTTAATGGCCACCCACCAGGCATCGTTTCTAATTATTTGCATTCAGATATCAATAAAGGAAGTATTTTACCAATCACAGTGCCATCAGGGTATTTCACGCTTGATTCCCAAGATATTAGACCTTTAGTGTTAATAAGTGGAGGGGTTGGATTAACGCCACTCTTGAGCATGCTGGAAAGTACGATTAAAAATCAGCCGGAACGTGAAATCTATTATATTCATGCAACGCAGAATGGCAAAGTACACGCAATGAGAGAGGCTATACAAAATATAGATAAAAAGCATGATCAGGTGCATACGTACACCGTTTATGACAACCCGACCGATAATGACGTTAAATTTTATGATAAAGTGGGCTATATTGATTATAACTATTTATCCACTATACTGCCTACCAATAATGCTGCATTCTACTTTTGCGGTCCGAAGGGGTTTATGCAATCAATCTATAAAAGTCTATCTCAATTTGAGGTAGAAGACAAAGATATAAACTATGAATTCTTTGGGCCATCGGAAGAAATAAAAGATTAATTAGAAAATGCCTTATGCAGTAAGAAAGAGTAAATACTTTCTCACTTGCTAAAAAAGGGTGCCAAATAGGCACCCTTACTTTCTATTCTTCTAATGTCGATGTATCTCCTGTCGGCAACCCTAACTCCCATGACTTCAGAAGACGACGCATGATCTTACCACTGCGCGTTTTTGGAATGGCATCCTTCACTTCTAGCTCGCGAGGTGCAGCATGTGCACTTAGGCCAGTTTTAATGAATTGACGTATCTCTTCAAGTAATTCTGGTGAATCTTTGTAACCATCATTTAACGTGATAAACGCCTTAATAATCTCGCCACGCTCTGGATCTGGTTTCCCAATTACGCCAGCTTCTGCAACAGCAGGGTGCTCAATCAGCTTACTTTCAACTTCAAATGGTCCAACACGCTCACCAGATGTGTTAATAACATCATCCAAGCGGCCCTGGAACCAGAAATAGCCATCTTCATCTTTATATGCACTATCTCCAGATACATACCAGCCATTAACAAAGTAACTTTCAAATTTTTCCGGACGGTTCCATATCTTACGCATCATTGAAGGCCAGCCTTTTTTAATTGCCAAATTTCCCATTTGGTTTGGCGGGAGCTCATTTCCTTCATTATCAACAATTGATGCTTCAACACCTGGGATTGGTTTACCCATTGATCCAGGACGAATTTCTTCTGATGGTATGTTAACAATAAGCTGTGCACCAGTTTCTGTCATCCACCATGTATCATGAATTCTTAAATCAAAGGCTTTCATTCCCCAGGTAATAACTTCTGGGTTTAATGGTTCACCAACACTCATAATATGACGCAATGATGACAAGTCGTGTTTCTTCACAGCATCTTCACCAGCACTGACAAGCTTGCGTAATGCGGTCGGTGCTGTGTACCAAATGGTTACGTTAAATTTATCCAAGGTTCCGTACCAATTTTCTGGGGAAAACCGCCCTCCGCGTATAACATTCGTAACACCTTTTAGCCAAGGGGCAAATATGCCATAACTTGTACCTGTAACCCAACCCGGATCAGCTGTACACCAATATACATCATCTTCATTCAAATCAAGAACCCACTCAGCAGTTGCATAGTGTTGAATCATCGCATTGTGAACGTGGTAAACACCTTTAGGCTTCCCGGTTGATCCAGATGTATAATGGATTAACATTCCATCCTCTAAATCAACCCACTCAATATCAAAATCAGTAGATGCCTCTTTCATTTCCTTTTGAAAATCAATATATTTATCAGACGACTCATTATGGTCGCCAACCAATACGATTTTCTCAAGATCAGGTAGATCCTCTTGTGGGACACGTCCAAGTAGATCTGGTGTCGTAATTAGCATTTTTGCTTCACTGTCCTGCAACCGATCGCGCACTGCTTGCTCCATAAATGCTTCAAATAACGGACCAGCAATTGCTCCCGTTTTTAATATCCCAAAAAATGCCGCGTAAAACTCAGGACTTCTTGGAAGGAATAGAAATACACGATCCCCTTTTTCAACATCATATTTTTTTAATACGTTTGCAAACTGGTTGCTTTTCTTACTTAACTCATCAAAAGTCAACTTCTCCTCACGATCAGGTGAAGAGTAAAGTAAAGCAGTCTTATCTTTTTTATCTGTATCTTCTGCGTGACGATCAATCGCCTCGTAAGCAATATTAACTTTTCCAGTTTCATTCCAGCTGAAATTCTTTTTTACATCTTCCCATGAAAATGTTTCACGTGTTTTGTCAAAGTTTTGTAAGTTGTAAATACCGTCTTGAGCGGGTATACGCTGCATGTCCATATTATCACCTCGTCATAAAATTTTGAAATCGTTTTCAAATCCCTATACTAGGATTACGATTTAATCACAGTAAATATGCAATTATATAAATTGTTTAAACATTTCGGTAACTAATTTCTATTTTAGAACATTCTGTGACAATTTAAAAGTATTTTACTTAAAATAATAAAACGCAAGCATAGATAAGGGAATGAGAACCCTTTCCATAATTGCGCTTATCATAATACTTCGGCCGGAACCTATTGTTTTATTTAAATTTATTTCCTTCTGTATGACTTTTATGCATCCTTTACTAAAATTAGCTTTTTTGTGACTAGCAAGTTCCAGCTCCATTAGAGATTATTCTGTTGATTCCATACAAAACCTGGCTTAACTGCAAAAAAACCTCTTCCCGATCAGAAAGAGGTTTACTTACCGTACATATTAAGTTAGATCATGTGCTTACCAAATAACAGCGAAATGAATGAACACTATAAATACCGACATATTAACGCTTGATGCCCCCGGCAGGATTCGAACCTGCGACACATGGTTTAGGAAACCGACAAGGGGCATTTTAAGAGGTTTTTCCTCATTTTGAAATGTTGAAATACAAGATTTCTAGCATTGTAGATTTGAAATTCATTTCAGACTATTTTAATTTGTTTCGACCACTTCGTTACCAATAGTGTGACCATTAAAAAAACAAATATAAATAAAAACCCTTCATTCTCTAACTAATGACACAAATATGTTGTCCCTGAGTAATTATAACATTAAAAACATCACTTTTGTGTCTTACATATCTGGATACAAAAGTGATATCTTTACATGTCTGTTATAATTATGTTTATATGCAGTCATCTTGAAATCGAGTTAAACTGGCCATATCGTTGTAGAACTAATTTTATTATTTATATTTTTCAGCAGAATAATTATCTTCCTTCCAGATAAACAGAATTGACCACAATAAAATGTTGGTATTAAAGGAATTTCAAGCCATTAGTCAAAAAAGTATATATTCAAATTAAATACATTTACCAATTTAACCCAAAAAGTCTAACAGTCTAATTTAGAATTCTATGAAATACTAAAATACCTTTATCTATGGGGCGAAGAAAAGAACAATAGAAATAACTTGCTACCAATCTATTATTAAATGTCTATACAATGACCAAAAAATAGTGTAATTAAACGAGGGAATTTTATTATGACCAAGAAGTTAATAAAAAGTGGTGTTTATGATTCCTTTACAACCTTCAGAGTATTTGAAGTAAATAATCGGAATAACTTTGTAAAAGCACTCAAGAAACTAATAAAATCAAATTTAATTATTTCTGGTGAAACACGTTATGAAAATGAAGGAAGTATTGATTTTAATAACCAATTTATGAAACTTCGCGAAAGAAGACTAAAATTATTTAGGGAATCAAAAGAAAAAGGTAAACTTCAACCTAGAGAAATAAGAGGAGATATTTTTCAAACTAAAGATAAGCCAGAAGTTACAATTAAACCAATTCAAAATGGTATAGCAATAGATGCAGAGAATAACCTTATTGATAACCTTGTTGCCTCTCAAGAATATGAATTGGGAAGAATAGCAAATTTGTATAACTACGAAAAAAAGTACACTGGATTTAATAGTCATGATTTTAAAAACGTGTTTTTACTATATCCTTGTAAAGCATACATAGGTGAAAAGGTTTTATACATAAGTTTTTTTCTTATGATTTATAAAAATGGGTTAGCAACATTAAATTCTAAAATCAATATTGATGGTAGGGATTTAAATGAACTATCCGATAGCATTTATGATCTTTCTTTGGAAAATGTCTTTCTACCAGAATTCTTGTTTTCAGAATCTAGTAACAATAATTATAAAAAGAAAGGTCGATGCAATTCATTAAGAGAAGTAGAGGGTGTTTACAAAAAATATTTAGGGGATCTTTTCAATACTAATAACTTCTCTATGCCATTTAATTTTATAACACTTATTGATTATAAAAACCGACCTGATGAGTGTTTTTCTGAAGATAATATTTCATTTAACCGGAGTTTATATAATCTTCTAAATGCTCCCGTTAGTGAATTCACTGAAAAACATGACAAACCAGTTAGGGAGTTTATAAAGACGAGGTATTTCGAAACATCTTACTTCCATAGATATTATGGTAACAATAATAGAATAATTTCAGTCTATACAAAACGTATTAAAGATGAATTTAATTCAATTTATCCAAACGGAGAGGGAGGTGAATTAGCAGATTCACACATATATTTAGTGTCTTTAACCGGAGTAATAAATGTTATTGAAGCCCTTCTTTTTAGAAAATTTATTAATGACAATTATGTACTTTCAAATTTGAATACTAAAACATCAATGAGTCAATTACTAAAGTTAAAGATAAAGAGCAAGAATGATTCACTATTAGATTTAAAAAGATATTATTATAGCTATGGGAGTTTGACAGAACTTCAAGAATTTATGCATTACAAATGTGAAGACTACACTAAATCAGCAATTGCCAACCAGTGGTCCAGAGAAATAGAGGATCTAATTAAATTAAAACGTGAACAATTTGTCTCGACTTTATCTATCTTGGGACCCATTATCACCATTATTTTGACACTAATATTATCATTCCCAACGATCAAGCAAATTTCCGAGGAGATTGGTGTTGAACAAAACTCCATATTTATTTACATAATATTTAACACAGCTTTCATTTTTTTGTTATTAATAGTCTTTGTAAAACAATTTATAGAATTATTCTTGCGTTTATCGGTGATTTTAAGCAACTTAGCCAAGAAGTTACGTGCAATTTTTAAAAAGTTAAAAAAATGACTAGTTGTAAACAGTAAAATCCGTTTTGTTTATCCGAAAACCGATTTATTCTCTTATAGGACGCCCTTCTTGAAAAAGAGGGTGTCTACGTGTAACCCTTTTGATTTTTCCGCTACAGTAAAGTCGTTCCTTTTACAAAAAATATGTTCTGCAATAGGGCGCGATTGTCTAAGAATGTTTCAAACTAAGAATTCAAATATACAGGTTCCTATTAAAATTCTTGGATGTCAATTTTTCGGAAACCATAGTAAAGAATACGATAATGTAAAGACAACACTTTTGTGTCACTAGACACTCTTGGGAGTTAATCAATCCATGCGCCAGTAATATTATCAAGTGGGATTATTGCTTCATCTATTTTCAAACATTTATTAAGTACGTCTACTGTTAATAATTTTCCTTTAATCTTATGATAGTCTTTATTCTTGAAATGTTCCAGCTCAACAGTCAGATCATCTTTTAAAGCAAGCTGCAGCACCGTATCAATTTCAGCCTTCTGATATTCGGATAATATAGGCTTTTCCTTATATTCATCCTCAGACCTCAATTGTTTAAGCATCCGTTCATGTTCTGGCATCATCATTGCAGTCCATTTCTTAGTCCCGCGATCATTAGCTTCACTCATCATTATGCCCCCATTCGTTTTCTTACTGGTTCTACCGATAAGATATCTCCTAACTTAAACGTTCTGACTTTCATACGAGTGAAGCAATAAGCCAGGACCAACCCATCATTTATTTTTATAACTCTTACTACTCTTTGAGATACCTGGTTATAATTATCTAAGTTAATCATTTCGAGATTTTGTTTTGTCTGGACAGAACGTTGAAGCATATTCTTCATGAAATAACCTCCATAACAAGAACGCTTGTTCGTATTATAGCATAAAAAAAGAGAACGTCAAAAATAAATTAAATTATTTTACACTTTGGATGCCACCTTTTCACCTCCACAAACGATAGTGGTTGTGAGGAGGGGATTTATATTGGAAAAGGAAAAGAAACTTGAAGGTCACTTAGTTGGTTTTGGAACTCTTCAGGAGATGGAGGAGTATGAGGATTGGATTTATCTAGGTGGAGCAATGTCGGAGAGAAGATACAATGCTTATGATGATACGCCTAGTAAGGACGAGTGTGATAAGTTGTGTGCAGAGTTTTCTGGAGAGGTAAAAATATTCCTTACTAAATAAAAAACACAGAAGCTCTCTAATAGATAGAGCACTTCTGTGTTGACATTTTAAAGGTCCCGTCGCGAGAATCTTTAAATAATTATTTATTCCTTTTCTTTTTTCTTCTTCATATATTCTTTATGTTGTTCTGGTGTGACCTCAAAACAAAAGGCCTTTTTACCAACATCCTTAGCGAAAATTCTTCTTCCTTTTACCGTAATAAACGGTCTACATATAACCATTTTTATCACTACTCCTCTTCATTTTGGTATAAAAACCTTGCAGAAGAGGTAAGATAATGATACATTTAAATTAAGTTTTTGGCGAAACTATTTAAATTAAATGTAGCGACTACTCATTACCTTAAGTACGATCGTTACCCAACCGTAGGCCCTCTGCAAGGGCTTTTTTTATTTTCATCCATTTTTAATCCCCCTTTACCTTTATATTTTTTTAGTTTTATAGATTATTTAATTGTATTTCCGCAACCGCACTTGATACTCCGCACTTTTTGGATATTTCTGATGCTGACAATCCGCTTATAATGTTCGGTGGAGCTAGTAGCTCGCCAGCAAAAGTATTCGCCTGCCATTCAGGATCCTTGTATGCAGGTACTTTTTGTTTGCCATCATTACGTGCAAGAGCGATGAAATCAGGTCTGTGCATTATGTAGTGTCCTATCTCGTGAGCAATGGTGAATCTGTCTCTTGCTACCCCCGAGACCGCTCTATCATAAACGTCTTCCCTAATTACAATCTTATGTTCTTCAGGATAAGTTACTGCATAATCGTCAGGCATTTCTTCTATCGACACGACCTCGTAATTAAACTTTTTATTTATTTCGGATAAACCAATTTCCAAAAAATGAACAACAGGGAAAAGCATATCATCTACTAATCCAAATGTATCTCTAAAAATACTAACAACTTGTCTTATTTTCTTTCTAGATGTAGGTTCTGCAACGTAAGAACTCATGCAATCCCCCTCCTTTTATTTATTTTTGTTAAGAAGATTCTTTAACGTAACTTTTTGGGCTTCATCCATATCATCAATTTTTCTTGCTAAGGCCATCACTAAATCTTTATCTTCATTGTTAAAACCTTTTAAATCAACCTTATTATTAATCTTTGATTCTTCTGCGGCATTTCTTAATTCATAATGTTGATCTGTAGTTAGTGAATATAATTTAGTTAATTTGCCAACCCAGTTCTGAGGAACATTTCTCTTACCATTTTCTACGGCGGATAAATAAGAAGAGGTCACTCCTAACTTACCAGCCATATCCTTTAACAGTTCACCATTATCGATTCTAAGCTTTCTACTGAACTTGCCGAATAAAGTTAACATGGACTGCTCCTCCCTCCTAAATATATTTTTACTATATTTAATATAACATATGTTGTCCTACTAATCAACAAACTTTTGTTGATTAGTTATACTTTTTTTTGATAATAAATGATTTCTACCAAACTGTGAGCCTTTATTGTCCATCTAATTCCTTAGTTAGAAGCTCTAGATCATACACACCTTTTTCAATTCCTTCACGAAGTGACAATAGGTATTTTTTCAACTCTTCATTATGTAAGCTAGGTACATTTCGCCAGATATATTCCCTACGATCTGGACACAACACAACAAGTCCAATATCATTCTTAAACTTCTTTGTAACCACTAGTTTATATTTACCATCATGCGGTGGATTTTCCCATTTCATAATAATCAACTCCAGTGATCATATTATACAATATTAATAATTAATTATTATTCTATTCATTTGTTTGTCACAATTTCGTCACGAAAGTCGATGGAAAAATATTGATACATAATGTGTAAAATGTAATAATTTAAAACTGTAACAACCATACCTCAACTTAAGTTGTTGTTACTCCTAACAGTTAAGCCATAGTTTTATGCTATGGCTTTTAATTTGTCTTTAATCTTTGGTAAAATTTTCTGTAATCAAAATAATCCAACAAGGGAGGATGATCGATAATATGAAAAACATATTAGAAGTGGCCCAGGAAAATAATCTTAACCTAATCGAAGTCGGCATCCTGGTTGAACTTAATAAGAATTATCCCCAAACAATAGAAATTGAAGAAGTAACTAACGATGGACAAGTAAGAGAAAACATAAATAACCTAATACAAATAGGGTTTGTCGAGGAAAGATTTCAAAAATATAGGATTAAGAAGCGAATACCCAAAAAAGACCCCTCCACCAATTAAGGTAGAGGGTTTAATTTAACTGTATATTTTCACTTAAACTGTAAATAGTAATTAACGGAAGCGGGCTTACATATAGCCTCTCCCCTCTCTTCGCACCTCACCCTTTATTGGTGGGGTCTTTTTTATTTAAAACATTACATTCCATGTTTCAGGTCCAACAATGCCGTCAACCTGTAAAACATGTCTGCGCTGATAATCTCGAACTGCTGCTTCTGTAATTGGTCCATAAATACCATCTGGCTTCACATTTACAGCTCGCTGAATGCGTTCAACGTCAATACCAGTATCTACATACTCTTGTCCGATATAATGCCCTGGATAAGGTACAATAGCTTCATTACTTGTTGCTTTACTTGGGTACAAATCTTTTCCAATGTAATCTAACGGATCCACAGCATTCGTCTTATCAATGTTCCAGTTCCCATTTTTATGCAACTCAAAATGAAGATGCTGACCAGTAGAATGCCCCGTATTACCCATGACACCGATTTGATCACCTTGCTTAACATGGTCCCCAACATTAACTCTACGTGTGCCACTTTGCATGTGAGCATATACTGTTTCCCAAACATCTCCTCCCTCATTATGTTCAATCATGATGCACTCGCCATAACTAGAAGAAAGATATGACCTAGTAACCTTACCTGTAGCTGCAGCATAAATCGGATGATAACCACTATCTGCAAAATCTGTCCCATTATGGTCTGGACGGTGGCTTGTCCTGAAATCACTTGTTACCCGTTTAGTATCAGTTGGATTAATAAATGTTGTCATAATAAAACACTCCTCTTATTTTTTCATTAATTTTTGAGACTGTAATGCTTTCTTTTGTAACCCTGCATTCTTACTTACATACGTGTTTTTCCATACGGCATAAACTCCACTACCAAGCATTACAGCTGCAACAAAAAAAGCACCAAATGCATTGATGCTTTGTTCCGTTAACCATTCAAATTTGATATTAAGCGTAGCTAGAAATCCCATTAATGTTGATAGGAAACCTACAATTAATATTGATAAATCTTTTGCTTTGCTTTTCATGTTTTTTCCTCCTTCAAGGATATTTGCCCCTTCCTGTCGAATGGTGTAAGTGGAAGGGGGTGTGAATCATGGCAGTTTACTTAATAACTTATGACCTTAATAAGCCGGGCCAAGACTATGATAATCTCTATGAAACAATTAAATCGCTAGGTGCATGGTGCCATTACCTCGATTCAACGTGGTTGGTTGATACAAGTTATAGTTCAAACCAAATTGGCGATAAATTGGAAAGTGCCACCGATAAAGGTGACAGTTATTTAATTATTAAAGTTACGAATGACTATCAAGGTTGGTTGCCACAAGAGGCTTGGGATTGGATCCATGACCATATCGGACATTCTATTTAATCTGACTTAAGTCTATCTTCGGTGGAAAATCCATTATCGCTATCACCAAATGGATGACTGCGGGTCGTCGTTGCCGCGGCGACCTTCTTTTCTAAATCCGCTACACGTTGTTCAAGCTTTTTCACTCGCTTTGATTTAAACATAATTAACACCTCTTTAAAATTTAGTAAAAAATAAAGCAATCGCACCACCAATCACCCCAGTGATAACGGCAGATACAATAGCTTTTGTAATCATCCTTCTAATCCATTTCGTGTCGTCTTGTATTGATGTGAGAGTAGTTTGTAAGGATGTGATTTTTTCATCCTGTTTAATATCATTAAATTTTAGACTGTCTACATCACTTCTCAACTGTTTTTGATCTTGCTTCAAATCACTGATATCTTGCTGTATGCTTTCTTTCCAAACATCCACGTTGTCCATCTCCTCACTCATTCGTGACCCCCTAACATTGCGACATAAAAATAACGCCTATTCGGCGCTCAACAACTCATCAATATACTGCTTAATTTCTTCAATTTTTTCATCGGTAACCTTCTGTATTTCATCTGATTTTTCATTTAATGAATCTTGATAATCGTCGCCCAAACGTTGGTTTAAATAATCCCTTGTTTCGGTTTGCATTCGCTCAATTTCCTGCTGGGTTATGTGAGAAACGTCATTTTTAATCTTAATATCCTTTTCAGACTGATAAACTTCAACTTCTTCTTTGTATTCATTCTTTAGATTATCAGCTGCATCATTGATATGGTATACCAATGCGCTAACTGTTCCTGCGCCAATCAATAACAAGATCATTGTAATAGAAAGTATTTTACGCTTCATCATTATCCTCCTGTTCAAGCTGTTCACATAAATAATCATATATCTCAGCTTCTTGCCCTTTCCATTCTTTATCAGAATTTAGCAGTACCTGCTTTATTGTCTTGAGTGGATCTGTAAAGTTTCCCCCTTCCAAAACAAATACTTCAGAATACAATTCATTGGTGTCCTTTACAAAGGCATCCATGTCCTTAATGTTATAACCTTTCCCATCATCAGTCTTTTTAGGATTACCTTCATCATCTAGATAAGAGTGTTCCTTGATTAGTTCAGCTTCTTGCTCTGTTACTTCTTGAGCTCGACCTTTTAACTCATTTATTATTTTAGATCGATGCCTTGATTCTTTACCTTTCAGGCTTAACTCTGAAAGCAGGTTAATTGTTGGTATTAATTTTACGTTTTCAACAGTTAACTTCATTAACATTCCTCCTATGCAGCTTGTTCTAACTGTTCAATTCTTGATTCTAAAGAACTGATTCTCTCTTCATGGTTAAGGTGTTTAAAGAATAATTCTTGAATTGCCTTTGTGTTCAAACTACGGTGCGAGTAGCCGGAAACAGATACCCCATCCTCTGAAATTACTTCATTTGGTGTTTTATACCCTTGGCCGATTACAAAACCTAAGTGTCGTTTATTTACTCCGTTAGCAATATCATTTTTTAAATCATATTCATGTATTTCAGAGTAATTTTTCAGTATGTCAAGAGCATTTCCGTTGTATAGTTCGATGTTTGTTTTATATTCAGCTAACGACGCTGTTCTAAAATCCGATGCTGAGATAGGTCTGTATGTTGATGTAGTGCCTTTTGCTGTAACTCTCACTGCTCCATCTGATGCAGGTCGTGTGTATAAATGGCTGCCTATTCCATTATGGTCAACCACATTTGTTTCTATATATCCTTGTGAGGTAATACCTCCATTACCAATAGATATTGAGTTACCGCTTATCTGCCCATCCGCATGAAAACTGTTCGATGTTGAAGTTACTCCGTTATGTTCTACCCTAAGGCGTTCTGAATTACCTGAGCTTAAGACTCGAAATAAAGGGTCTCCTGTGGGTGGATTAACTGATACATGTACTTTTGATGGCTCATAAAATTCTACACCATTACGAAATTCTACAATATCATTAAACCTAAAAGCATAACGGCTCGTTGGTATTTCTAAAGATGCAAAGGTTCCATTGCTACTTTCCATCCTTAGCCGTCCTTCAGATAGTTGCGTTCCACCTGCAACCGTAACCCTGTTTGTAACTGCTATTTCCCCTAATGGGCTTATGGTAACTCCTGGGCTAGTAAGAGCCGACGACCCTGTGCCAAATAGCATCTCTCCGTACTGGTTTGTCTCTGTTCTATATTGTAAGTTGCCATCATTACGGTTAATTACAAACGTACCGTTAATTAATTCAGTATAGTATCCGGCATTACTTGATGAAACAGATTTTATTGACGAACCTTCAAACATACCACCTGTAAACGTTTTACCAGTAAAGTCTCCACCTGTTATTTTTTCTGCTACTAAATCAACAATATCAGCACTTTTAATTTTTATTTTATTTGCACTTGCTCTATCAAGTTTCGCATCAGTAATAACTGCATTACCGATATGAATACTATCAATAAGCGCTTCCCTAGCCAGTAACTTTTTAGTGATTGTTTCCTCAGCTATTTCAGTACTAGCATTTATTTGCAACGTCTGAGCACTTATTTCAGCACTATAGGCTGATGCAGTTCCATGTGTATTAACAGCTCTTATTCTGAAATACCATTGCTGGTTAACAGCTGCTTCATGATTATAGCCACCCGTTTTACCCTTCCAAACTAAATTAGTAGAATCGGGTACAAAACCGGCTGTTTGTGAAGCATAGACCTCGTATGCTGCAATATAAGAAGATGGGTCATAATCCCACATAAGCTGAATAATCTTGAACAGTCCGTTTGCATTAAAGTTAGTCGGTACTGGTGGTATGTCATCAGGAAAACTATCATCAGTTATTGTTTCACTTTGTTCCCAGAGTCCGGATTTGTCATTAACTGTTTCCTCTAACTGATTTAACCTATCTCTATCTTTATTTAGTTCCAAAAAATTACCGATAGTTACTTCACCATCAGTCGGATTACCAACATCATATTTAAGCCTAATCACTCTGGATTCAAGTACGATAGGTGGTTTAATCTTATCGTCAATTATCGCACCTGTATCACCTAGTAATACCTGTTCATGTTCATACCCTGCAATTCCATAGAATGTATTAACGGACATTTTATAACGTGCTTTTGGTGATTTTTGCTGCTGTAGTGCATCCCATGTTTTTTGAAGGAGTAAACTTTTATCTTTTTCTTGGCCATCTTCAAATGAACCTTCACGGTGCTTCTTACTTCCGTCTTTCTGAATAATACCGTGTTCCTGTAACGCTTCCGGATCACCAACCCATTCCTGACCAAGTGGCTTATCGACTGGATCGCCATTTGCTGTTGACCACTCAATATCTGCAAACGTAATCTTACGACTGTAACCATCTCCACTTTCAATTGATGACCCACGACCATATAAGGCTGTTTTAGGATAATGCAGCACTGTTCGAACTATGCTTTGAATATCCTTATCAATTTCAAAACGCTTACCTTTATCAGCACCACGACGATACACTATATCTATATAACGACCAGCTATGCCTGTGTCATCGATTTTAATACGATCAACAAGTTCACCGCCCCAGACATTAACGATCTTCTTTAGTGATTGTTTAGCAGTAATGTAGTAAAAATTAGTCGTTTGTGTACCAAGACTAGCAATATTACCAACTAAGAATCTAGTACCAGATAAAACAGAAGTAGTTGCTTGTTCAGCAGTAGCATTTTCCGGACGAACATCTTCAACTATGGTATCGTTCAATTCATTTATAGCAGGTGAACAAAATGCACGCTTTTCAAAGTTAGAACCATCCTCATCATCCGTTTCTTTTATATCGAATAAACGAAAACGACCTTCTAAATCACGAAAGGCTACCTGGTTACCACCAATTATGTGTTCAGTGCCTTCGACATCAGACGGTAATGCAATTTCAAAGGACACTTCTTTTTCGGTTGATTCATCAAAAGGGGCTTCAGTGTATTCGGTTAAGATGGTTAATAACTTATCAGCGCTATCGAATATATAAATGGGCTCTTTTTCCATTACTTCCACATCTCCCTATATGTTAATGATGCAGTGGTTGCTGGTGTAATGGTTAAATTATTCTCACCAGGTTTCAACGCAAAAAAGTGCGGATTATTTAAATCTACAGCTGTCATTTGCAGGACACCGTTTATAAATACTTTCCTTTTTTGAAAATCAATTTGTAATGCATCACCGATAACCAGGTCATATATAACACGCAATGTCTTTTCACCATTTGATATAACTAGATCTGATGAAGCAACGTCCATTGTGACGTCGATTATAGGCTTTGCATCAGCGGTACCGTTATTGGTTAAAGCGATTGCTCCACTGGTAAAGTTATATACTTTTTCAGAGCCGTATTTATCCGGATTTGGACATATGATAGTCATTTGCCCTTGGTGCATAAAAAAGAATTCATCGTTTTCACCCGTTTGAGCAGGAATTCCAAAATACTCGATATTGGGTTCGTCAGGAAAAATTATAGATTTAGGCTCGTCGACAGCTAATATCCCATTCAACTCGTCAATCATTAAGCGTAAATCCGTCCGCCCTTTAGCGATTATGTTTGATTCAATCCCTAAAGGTCTTGGAGGTCTTTTCTTTCGTTTATAGTGTGCACCGTCAATCCCAGGAACTTCTATCATTTCTACATCACGATTAACTATTCCACGACCAGTAATAGTTTTTATTTTTAAATATGGCGTTAAGTCCACTCCATTAAACAGCACCTGCTCACCCCTTCCTCAAACGATAACTTTTGCGTTCTTGAGTTTCAGATATATCGTCAACGAATGCATTATATTCTGTTCCACCCAAAACAAAAGTTAAATGCGCTGGTTGTTTCTTCTCTTTTTCATTACCAAGCGCTGGATTATACTCTTTAGGCACAACCGCCTCGCCAGCATGTAACATTGCTAGTCCATCTTGAGCGACAAAGTTCGTACCAACATCTAAGCTAGGTATTTTAGGTATGTTCGGGAAGCTTATAGATCCTCCACCTTTACCACCGAAACCAGGCACCCAATCCGGAATGGTAGGAAGGCTAATACTTAATCCGTTTAACGCATTGATCATTCCGTTAATTGCTCCAATAACACCATTGATTGCTCCTTTAATAGAACCAGTAATGCCGTCCCATATTGCATCAGTGGAACTTTTAACACTATCCCACACACCGCTAATTGTGTCCTTTATCCAGTTAAATGCTTTGGACACTGTGTTTTTTAATCCATTCCATATACCGCCTAATGTTCCAGTTATGCCATTCCAAACGCTTGACGTTACGGATTTGATTGTATTCCAAACAGCAGATATAACGTTTCTGATTATGTTGAAAACTGTTGTTACATTCCTCTTCATTCGTTCCCATCGTGATTTAACAAAATTAACAATAGCTGTTATTACGGTGTTGAATACTGATTTAATGCCGTTCCACACACCTTTGATAAACCCCCATATAAAGTTAAGCACTGTCATTATAATGGTTTTCATCATGTTAAAGGCGGTTGTAAAAATGACTTTAAATACTGCGAACATTGTAATGAAATAAGTCTTTATTCCATTCCATATCATTTTTAGGAAGTCCCAGATAGCTGTAAAAACGGTGATAGTAACTGCTTTAATCTGATCCCAGTATCCAATGATTAATACGACTAAAGCGCCGACACCTAGAATGATCATAGGGATTGGACTTAATAAGAGCATCAATGCTCCACCAATTGCTGTTAAAATTGGCATGAGTGTTGTAAACGCAGTTACCATCATACCGACGAAAATTAGAAGTGGGCCAATTGCAGCTGCTAAAGCTGTAACAATCAATACTACTTTTTGAGCTGTTGGCGATAGGTTTTTAAACCATTCAGCCATTTTGGTTATCCCGTCAATTAAAGGCGGTAATGCATCTTTACCTAAATCTAAAAGAATTTGCCCGAGGGGTTGCAATTTACTCATTGCTTCATTCTTCAGTATTCCGAATTCCTCACCAATGGTAAGTGTTGCTTCTGTAGTCTCTTCAATAAGGCCTTTTGAATCTCCTGACGATTTACCTAATTCATCAAGAGCAGGAATCGCACCATTTCGGATAGCTGTTGTTAATCGTTGCGCCCCTTCTGCCCCGAATTGTTCTGTCGCTATAGAAAGTGCTTCTGTTTCTGTCTCAGCATCTTGCATTTTACTTATTGTCTTTTCAAACTCTTTCCGTGAATTCTTCCCTTCACTTGACCAGTTACGGAAAGCCATATTTAGACCAGGCATAACTCGTGATACAGAAAGACCGCCTGCTTCAAGCTTGGACATTAACTCAGCTGATTCACCCATATCAAAGCCTGCGTTTTGTAGAACAGAACCATATTCAGTTAAGTGACTGGATATTTCGCCTAATCCAACGCCATAATCCTGTGTTAACTTGTAAAGGTTATCTAGTTCATCTACACCATTTTTAGCAGGTATTTGCCATTGTGACATTGCTTTACCGAACGCTTGTGAGTTAGCGACACCATCTTCACCTAACGTTCTTGAAGCATCTAGTGTACTTTGGGTTAAGTCACTTAAAACATCACCAGTAGCACCCGTTAATGTGTTCATAGTTGCTAATGCATTCGATACAGTATCAGCACTATCTGGAACATTAGTGAAAACTTCATCAAACTGCTCTTTTAGTTCGTCTAGATCTTCGCCTACTTTACCAGTACCAACTCGTATGTTTCGATACGCTTTATCGATATCATCAGCTGCAGCAAAAGCCACACCGCCTAATGCTAAAATCGGAGCTGTGAACCCTGCTGACATTTTCATGCCTGCGCTCTTTAGTTTGGCACCCGTTTTATTCAATTTGGTTTGCATCGTCTTAATGCCTGTATCAATGCCTTTTTGATTTATCCTCGTATCAATACTTATCTTTCCATCAGCCATTTAATCACCTGCCTTTCCCACCAAAAGCTGTTATCATATCCTCGAACACGTCATCAGCGTTCTTATCTTCTTTATCAAGCGCATATTGACGTTTTAATTTTTGAATTCGTTGTCGGTCTTTTTTGTTGTGCTTTGTTTCCTTTGGCACTTCCATCGTGCGAATGTTCACCACTTGCATAAAAGGGGTTTTCTCACTCAATCCACTAAACAAAGCCATGAACTTCTTCCAGTGCAGCTTTCCTTGTTCTTTGAATAAATCGAGATTATAGTCCATTAAAAAAGACGCATAGATTCGCTCTGCGTCAATGTTGAAATCATATGTTTTTTGTTTTGGTGCTTCTTCTTGTTCTTCTTCACTTTCTTCTTCGTTTTCTTCTTCGTTTTCT